>NZ_CP068047.1:965000-2230210 GCF_016698645.1 Devosia oryziradicis | reverse complement strand
TGATCGATATCCGATCGCTCTACGCCAAGACCGGCATGTTCACATACGACCCCGGCTTCACCTCGACAGCGGCTTGCGACAGCGCCATCACCTATATCGACGGCGACAAGGGGCAGTTGCTCTACCGCGGCTACCCCATCGAACAACTGTCCGAAAAGAGCACCTATATCGAAGTCTGCTATCTGCTGCTCTACGGCGAGTTGCCGAACAAAACTCAACTGGCCGAATTCACCGAACTGGTGACGCGCCACACCATGGTGCATGAGCAGATGCACTATTTCTACCGCGGCTTCCGTCGCGACGCCCATCCGATGGCCATCATGACCGGTGTGGTCGGCGCCATGGCTGCCTTCTATCACGACTCCACCGACATCACCGACCCGCAGCAGCGCGAGATCGCCTCGATCCGCATGATCGCCAAGATGCCGACCATCGCGGCGATGGCGTATAAGTATTCGGTTGGCCAGCCCTTCGTTTACCCGCGCAACGACCTCGATTACGCCAGCAATTTCCTGCACATGTGCTTCTCGGTCCCGGCCGAGGAATACAAGGTCGACCCGACCATCGCCAAGGCGATGGACCTGATCTTCACCCTGCATGCCGACCATGAGCAGAATGCTTCGACCTCGACCGTCCGCCTGGCCGGCTCGTCCGACGCCAATCCGTTTGCCTGTATCGCTGCGGGCGTTGCCTGCCTATGGGGACCGGCGCATGGCGGCGCCAACGAAGCCGCGCTCAACATGCTCAAGGAGATCGGTACGGTCGACCGCATTCCCGAGTTCATTGCCCGCGCCAAGGACAAGTCCGACAACTTCAAGCTGATGGGCTTTGGTCACCGCGTCTACAAGAACTTCGATCCGCGCGCGACCGTGATGCAGAAGACGGCCAAGGAAGTGCTCGACCTTTTGGGCGTGCACAACAACCCGACCCTGCAGGTGGCCCAGGAACTCGAGAAGATCGCGCTCGAAGACCCTTACTTCATCGACCGCAAGCTTTACCCGAACGTCGATTTCTATTCCGGCATCATTCTCGAAGCGATCGGTTTCCCGACCTCGATGTTCACCGTGCTGTTCTCGGTGGCGCGCACCGTTGGCTGGATCAGCCAGTGGAAGGAAATGATCGCCGATCCGCAGAAGAAGATCGGCCGCCCCCGCCAGCTCTACGACGGAGCCCCCGCGCGCGACTATTCCGCGCTCAGCTCGCGCTAAGCCAGTGTGCGAGGACCCGGTCCGCCGGGTCCTGCCGCGGAAATCCGGCCTCGCCGGTTTCCATCATCATCGAAAGCTCGCCAAAGGCCTCGATCTGGTCATGGCGGGCTTTTTTGTTGTCGAGCAGCATGCGCACTGCCGACTCCATTGCCTGCGCATCCGGCGTTTCCTGCACGAGTTCCGGCACCGCATCGTGGTGGAGGATGATATTGGGCAGCGAGACCGGAGGCTTGCCATGCCGGGCATAGATCCGCGCCTGGTGCGGATCGAGCACGTAGGTGACCACCATCGGCACCCTGGCCAAGGCAAGCTCCAGCGTCACGGTGCCCGATACCGCCAGGGCCAGGACCGCCTCGCGGTAGAGGGCAGCGCGGGCCGCCCGGTCGGACACGATCCGCACTGGCACCGGCCAATCCGCCACCTCGCGCGATAGGCGGTCGTGCAACGTCGGGAGCGTGGGGATGACGATGCCATCCACCGTCGGATGGCTGCCGACCCTTGCGGCAACCTGCCGGAATAGCGGCAGATGCCGGCGCAATTCGCCGTCACGGCTGCCGGGCAGCAATACCAGCGGCCCCCGCTCAACCCCGTCCCGCACCAGGCGCTCGCCCAAGGCGGGATGGCCGACATAGCTGGTCGGTGGCCCATCGAGCCGCTCCATCACTGCCGGCTCGAAGGGCAGGACGGCCAGCACCTCTTCAAACAGTGGCCGCAGCTTGGCGGCGCGCTCCGGCGCCCGGGCCCAGACCGAAGGCGCAACATAAAGAATGAGCTTGCCCGCATAGCCCAGGCGCTTCAGACGACGCGCCAGCAGCTTGGAGAAATCCTGCGAGTCGACCAGCACGACGATATCGGGCTTGGCGGCACGAATGGCGCGGGCCGTCTGCTCGATGCGCCACAGGAGCAGCGGCAGGCGCCGCACGACGTCGCTGATGCCCATCACGGCAAGGTCGCTCATCGGGAACAACGAACGCAGGCCGTGTGCCTGCAGTTCGTGGCCTCCGACGCCAGACAGCGCCAGGTGAACACGCTGCTTCAGGCGGCCGACCAGATCAGCGGCAATGCGATCGCCGGAAGGCTCACCGGCCAGGATGAACAGCTTGAGATGCTGGTCGCGGGTGACGGGCGGCGCCGAACCGCTCATCTAGTCGACGTCGTGGCCGTTGCGGGGCATCAGGATCGGCCGATCCGACGCCGCCGCGATGAAACTGACCACGTCCTGCACCAGCGGGTCGTTCTTGAACAACTCGGTGGCATCCTCTACGCGCTCGCGCAGCGTTCCCTCGCTGGCAAAGATCAGCCGGTAGGCCGCGCGCAGCCTGTGGATGGCCTCGCGGTCGAACTTGCGGCGCTTAAGGCCAACGAGATTAAGCCCGGTCAGTGACGCCCGATTGCCGACGGCCATGCCATAGGGAATGACGTCACCATCCACCATCGATGCGGCGCCGATGAAGGCATGCGCGCCGACGCGGGTGAACTGGTGGACCACGCAGGTGCCGCCGAAGATCACATTGTCGCCGATATGGCAGTGGCCGGCTATGCCGACATAGTTGGCCATGATGACATTGTTGCCGATGATGGCATCATGCGCCACATGGGCGCTGGCCATGATCAGGCAGTCATTGCCGATCTTGGTCAGCATGCCACCACCCTCCGTGCCCGGATTGATGGTCGCCGACTCGCGGATGACGCAACGCTCCCCGATCACGAGGCGGGAAGCCTCGCCGTGATACTTGAGATCCTGCGGCACGTGCCCGACCGAGGCAAACGGGAAGATCTTGCTGCCCGCACCAACTTCGGTATGGCCGTCGATCGAAACGTGGGACACCAGTTCCACATTCTCGTGCAACACGACATTGTCGCCAACAATGCAGAACGGGCCTATCCGGACACCCTTGCCCAGACGGGCGCCGGCCCCGACGATCGCGGTCGGATGAACGACCGCGTCACTCACGAATTGGCCTCGACGATCATGGCAGTGATTTCGGCTTCCGCGATGACGGTGCCGTCCACCATAGCTTCGGCCTTGTACCGCCCGACATTGCGGCGGCGCTGGATCTTGGCGATGTGGAACTCGATGGTGTCGCCCGGCCCGGCCGGCTTGCGGAACTTGGCTTTGTCCACACCCAGCATGAGCACGATGTTTTTCTTGCCGGTGCCCGAGTCGTGCTTGATGACGATCGCTCCAGCCGTCTGGGCCATCCCCTCGATGATCAGAACACCCGGAAAGATCGGGTTTTCGGGGAAGTGACCCTGAAAGATCGGCTCGTTGAAGGTGACGTTCTTGATGCCCACGGCGGTCTCGTCGCCGTCGATGCGGACAATCCGATCGATCATCAGAAACGGGTAACGATGCGGCAGGCTCTTCAGAATCTCGGCAATATGCATTGCTCCGAGTTCCGTGCTCGCTGGTGCGCTGTCGGTCATCCCCGCTTGTCCCCCTTGGAAAGTTTTCGCATGGCGGCGATCTCTCGCCAGAAGTCTCTTATATCCTGCGCCGGCGCCCCGGCAAGTTTGCTGCCCGGCGGCCAATTCTTCGTTACGGCCGCGCGGCCATGCACCACCGAGCCCGCCCCGATCGTCAGGTGACCGGAGGTGCCGACGCCGCCGCCCATCAGGACTCCATCCTCAACAATGGTGGAGCCCGAAAGCCCGCTCATCGCGGCGATGAGACAGGAACGGCCAATCTTGCAGTTGTGGCCAATCTGCACGAGGTTATCGATCTTAGTGCCTTCGCCGATCATGGTATCGCCAAGGGCGCCACGGTCGATGGTCGAATTGGCGCCGATCTCAACCCGGTCCTGGATCAGCACCCGGCCCAATTGCGGGACCTTACGGTTGGACTGCCCGAAATCGAGCCAGCCGAAGCCCTCGGTGCCGATGCGCACGCCAGAGTGGATCACCACCTCGTTGCCGATATAGGCGCAATCAATGGTGCAGTTTGCGGCAATGACGCAATTCCGGCCGATGGTGACGCCGGCGCCGATCACCGTATTGGCGCCGATAATCGTGCCGCGCCCGATCTCCACTCCGGGACCGACCACGACGTTGGAGCCGATCGAGACGTCCCGCTCGAAGACAGGTGCCCCCAGGTCGTCGCGTCCCGACGCGATCACCGCGCGGGTGCTGGATGGATAGAGGTGGTCCAGAATATCGGCGAAAAGCTGATGCGGCTTGTCGGCAACCACCGCCAGGGTGTGCGCCGGGACAACGTCCCGTAGCGCCGGCAAGACGATGACCGCGCCGGCCGAGGTGGCGCGCAATTCCTCGATGTAGCTGGTGTGCGCCGCCAGCGCCAAATCGTTCGCGCCTGCCAGATGGAGTTCGGTCACCCCGGAAATCGACAGGTTAGCGTCGGCAAGACCGGCCACCATGTCGGCGCGTTCAAGTGCAGCCAGGATGGTGCCTATCGGGTGCGGACCGGCAAAACGATGAAAGCGGGTGTCGACCATAAGGTGTCACTTAAAAGAATTGAGCCGCGGTGCTTGCCGCCCGCGGCTCAATGAACTGTCTCATGCCACAGCGGCTAGAACAAGCTGGACATCGTCAGCTGGAAGACCTGGGTACGATCCGAGGTCGACTTGTTGATCACGTGGGCGAAGTCGCCACGCAGCGGGCCAAACGGGCTTTCCCAGATCAGCGAGGCGCCGATCGAAGTCCGCCACGGCACGTCCACGCTGTTGGGGTCAACCGTGTTGCCGTCCAGGCGCGGCACATTCACGCCGTCGATCCAGGCCGCATCGGCCCAGACGGCGCCGCTCAGTCCGTAGCTCTCCGGAATGCCGGGGATCGGGAACTGCACTTCAGCCGAAACACCGGCATAGGCAATCGCACCGAGATACTCGCCGTTCTGGATGCGCGGCCCAAGGCCACGACCCTCGAAGCCACGGATGAGCTGCGAACCTGCCACGTAGGATTCCACGGAGTGGACACCATTGCCGCTCAGGTCGTTGATCACCCCGGCCTGGCCACGCAGGCTGGCCACGATACCGCTATCCTCAACGATCGGCATGAAGTAGCGAGCCTTGGCCTCGGAGCGAACCAGGCTGTGGTTCCAACCGATATACTGCTGCGTGAACGTTGCCAGCATGCCTTCGGTGGGGTGCTTGGCGTCGTCGAGCGTGTTGTAGGTCAGCGTGTAACCGACAAAGGCCTTGTAGAATTCCTGGCCATTCGCCACGAGCAGCGAATTGTCGGGGTTCTTGTCGACAATGACCTTGCGCTCGAGGCCCGCAAACACCGTGCCCGACACGTCGGCCGTGATCGGCACGCCGACACGCAACTGACCACCAGTCGATTCCGAACCGTAGAAGGTTGCCGCCGATTCATCGCTGATGCGGTGATAGACGTCGACACCGGCCGAAACCTTGAGGCCCATGAAGCGCGGTTCGGTGAACGAGAAGTCGAAGGTACGGCCCGACTGCGACGCGCCGATTGCGGCACGCAGATACTGACCGCGACCCAGGAAGTTGCGCTCGCTCAGCGACACTTCGCCCAGGATGCCATCGACGGTCGAATAACCGGCAGTGGCGCCATACTCACCCGTCGAGGTTTCCGTCACGGCGATATTGACGACCACCTTGTCCGGCGCCGAGCCAGGACCGGTCGTAACCTCGACCGCCGAGAAGAAGCCCAGCTTGTCGATATTCTCACGACCACGGACTACCAGTGCACGGTTGAAGGGGTCGCCTTCGGCGAACTCCAGCTCACGGCGGATCACGAAGTCACGGGTCTTGGTGTTGCCGGTGATGTTGATGCGCTCGACATAGACGCGCGCACCTTCATCCACGAGGTAGGTTACGTTGAAGGTCCCATTGGCAACGTCACGATCCAGGCGTGCACGGACGTCGGCAAAGGAATAACCCTGCACGGCGGCTTCGTAAGCCATGTCCTCGATGGACTGCTGGAGATCGCTTGCCGAATAATTACCGCCCTGCCCGGTCTGCACCGTGCCCTTGAGCGCATTGGTGTCCAGGCCGGAAATGCTGGTCTCGATGCCGACATTGGCGAATTCGTACTTCTGGCCTTCATTGATGGTGAAGTTGATGAAATACGCATTCTTGGTCGCGTCGTACTCACCCACAGAGGTGACCTGTGCGTCCGGATAACCACGGTTGGCGTAGTAGAGGCGGATGCGCTCGCGGTCGACGGCGAGCTTGCGCTCGTCATAGCTGTCGTCCTTGAAGAGCCAGCTCAGGATGCCCGTTTCCTTGGTGAGCATAGTGCTCTTGAGGCTGTTGGCGCCGAAGCTGTTGTTACCTGTGAAGTTGATCGCAGCGATACCCGCGCGATTGCCTTCATTGACGGTGAAGATGACCCGAACACGACCGTCATTGGTCGGCTCTGTGCGCGCGGTCACCGAAACAGAAAGGAACCCGTCGCGATCATAAGCCTGGCGGATACTTTCGATATCCGCGGCCAGACGCTGCTGGGTGAAGATGCCCGACGCCGAGACGTCGACCATTGCCAGAAGCTGGCTATCCGAGAAGCGGCGGTTGCCCTCGAAGAGCACCGAGCCGACCAGTTGTTCCTGAGCTTGAGCAGTCACAGCGCCAAGAAGCGGAATGCTGGGTCCGGCAAGCGGAGCGGCACCCAGTATCGCAAGCGCCAGGAGGGCGCCGCGCATCAGCTTGGTGGGATGGATCATATTATTATTGCCTTCTGCGACCAGGCCCGGAGAATCGCCATGCACAGCGCTCCCCCAAGCTAACTCCATTGCACCGTTTTACCGCCTTTTTAACCAAGGACAAGGCGGAAGCCTCGACGCAGTTAGCAAAAGCTTGGTGCACTTGTATTCCTGCAACACCTTACAAACCAAGGTTAACCAAGGGCTAACGCAGGATCCCGAAATAGGCGAACAGCGTGTCGTTGAACAGCGTGAACACCATGAGCGCCAGAACCAGGGCGAATCCGAACCGGAACCCCATTTCCTGCACTCGCATGCTCAGCGGACGCCCCCTGACAGCTTCCACCAGATAGTACAACAGATGACCGCCGTCGAGCATCGGAACCGGCAAAAGGTTGAAAATTCCGATATTTAGCGACAGCAAAGCCGTGAGGTTGATCAGCGCTACGATTCCAAGCGTCGCCACTTCGCCCGATACCTTGGCGACCTTGACCGGTCCGCCCAACTGCTCGACATCGCCGCGGCCAACAAAGAAATCCCCCAGGAACGCAGCGGTGCGCTGGATGATGAAGCGGATCTCCTCGACCGTCATCCCGAGCGCTTCGACCGGACCCGGCCGATAAACCGTTCGATCGATAGCGTCGGGCTGGCCAGAGCCAATACCGACTCGGCCGATGACCTCGGTTTCGCCTGCCCGGGTCTCCACCTCGGTTGCTTCCGGAATCAGCTGGACGGTTTTGAGCTGCCCAGCGCGCTCCAGCTCCAGTGTCACCGGCTGGTCTGGCTTGCCCACGACAAGACGCTGGAAGCCCTGGAAATCGCCCACCCGCTGCCCGTCGACGGAAACGAGGATATCGCCGGCTTCGATGCCGGCCGCCTCGGCGGGCGAGCCTTCGATGACCGAGCCTACCTGAGGCGGGAGGACGAAGGGGTAAGCGCCTACATCGCCGACCCTCTGGCGATTGCCGAAGCGGTCCTTGACCTCGTTGGCGTCAGGCACCACCGTAACCACCTGCCGATCGCCAGCCCGTTCGAACTCGATCGTCACCGGGCGTGCAGGGCTGGTGGCGATCAGCCGGTCGAAGTCCTCGAAGCCGCGAACGGCGTAGCCGTCCACCGAAAGCAGCGTGTCTCCCGGCAGGATGCCCGCTTCCTCCGCCACCGAGTTCATGGCCACCTCGGCCACGACAGGCGTGGTCACGAAGCGTCCATAACCGAGCAACAGGGCATAGAGGATGACAAATGTGAGGATGACATTGGCCAGCGGCCCGGCGACAACGACCGCGATGCGCTGCCACACATTCTTGTTGGCGAACAGCTTGGGGGCCAAGGCGGGATCGACCTTGGCGAGCGCCTCGGGGTCGGGCACGCTGGCCGCGTTCATATCCCCGGTGAAGCGCACATAGCCGCCCAGGGGAATAGCCGAAATCTTCCAGCGCGTGCCGTGCCTGTCAGTGCGCCCGATCAGTTCCTTGCCGAAGCCGATGGAAAAGGCATCGATAGCCACGCCATTCCATCGCGCCACCAGGTAGTGGCCCATTTCGTGGATGAAGACGATAACCGTCAGGACCGCGAGGAAAGGCACCACATAAGACAGCAGCCAGTAGATGAAATCGAACATGGTCTTCCCTATTGCGCGGCAGGACGGGCGTGCCGTGCCCTACCAGTAGAGCAGCCCCTCTGCGACCGAGCCATAGCCGGCATGCAGGGCGCCCACCAACAGCACCAGCAAGATGCCGAATGTGAGGCTGTCCAGCCGATCCATCAAGCCGCCATGCCCCGGAATGATGTCGCCGCTGTCCTTGATCCGAAAATGCCGCTTGATGGCGCTCTCGCCAAGATCTCCAAGCTGCCCCAGAACACTGATCGCGGCCGACAGCACCAGCCCGATCCACCAGGGAGAATCGGTCGCCACGATCCAGAACAGCAACCCTGCCCCGGTTCCCAGCGCCAGTCCGCCCAATGCGCCCGACCAGGTCTTGGACGGCGAAATCTGCGGCGCGAGCTTTTCGCCACCGATCTGCCGGCCGGTGAAGAAAGCTGCGGAATCGGTCATCCACACCACGGTCCCCAGGTAGACCCCCGCCCAGACGCCGATCAGCGTATCCCCGCGCATCGCCAGCGCCGCCACGATGACCGCGCCATAGATCACCAGGCCCAGGATGCGCCAAAGCACCCCTTCGCCACGCATGGCGACGGCCACGAGACAAGCCAGCCCGATGACTCCGGCGGTGCCGAGCGGTCCAAACAGCGGATGGATGAGTCCCGCGACCGCCACCAGCCCGATCAGCACCATCCCGGCCGGGGTCAGCGGCGCGCGCGAAACCATGGTCTCCCACTCGCGATAGGCGCCGGCAAATACGGCGCCAACCACAGCGGCAAAGACATAGCCCCCGACATAGAGCGCGGTCGCGGTCAAGGCGATCAGCACGAAGGCCGAGACCAGTCGGGGGCCCAGGTCGGCCCAGGTGCGGCGGCGACCGGCGGCAGGCTCTGACGCGGGATCGCCCGGACTGGTCAAGATTGCACTGCCTCTATGCCGCCAAAGCGCCGATCGCGCCGTGAGAAGGTCTCCAGCACACGTACGAAGCTGGCCTCGTTGAAATCGGGCCAGTTCTCTTCGACGAAGACGAACTCGGCATATGCCGCCTGCCACAGCAGGAAATTGGAAATGCGCTGCTCGCCACTGGTGCGGATGATCAGGTCCGGATCGGGCAGGCCCGCAGTATAAAGCGCGCCGGCGAGCCGTTCTTCGGTAATAGCGTCAGGCGAGAGCCGACCGGCCGCGACCTCGCGTGCCAACTTGCGAGCGGCCTCCGCTATTTCGGCCTTGCCGCCATAGTTGAAGGCGACGACGAGCACGAGCCCGGTATTGGCTTGGGTCTTGGCTTCCACGTCATCGATCAGCCGCACCAGGCTGGGCTCCAGGCCCTCGCGGGTGCCGATGATGCGGACGCGAACATTGTTGCGGATCAGTCGCTGCAGGTCCGATGCAACAAACCGGCGCAGCAGATTGAATATGAAGGATATTTCGTCCTTTGGCCGCGCCCAGTTTTCCGAAGAGAAACTGAACACCGTCAGATGCCCGACGCCGTAGGTGATGCAAAGCTCGACCAGATTGCGGAGCGCCTTCACGCCCTCGATATGGCCCTCGGTGCGGCGCTTGCCGCGCGCCTGTGCCCAGCGGCCATTGCCGTCCATGATCACGCCAAGATGCGCCGGAATGCGCAGACGCGGGCGCTGCGCGAAGTCGGCGTTGATGGCTGGATCAATGGACATCTACGCCCTCCCGGCGCAGCGCAGCCGACTTAGACCTGCATGATTTCTGCTTCTTTGGCGGCCAGGACCTGGTCGATCTCCGCCACCGCAGCATCCGTCGCCTTCTGGACGAGGTCGGCCTGCACACGCGAATCGTCCTGGCTCAAGTCGCCATCCTTTTCCGCCTTCTTGAGCGCATCCATACCGTCGCGGCGGATATGCCGAACAGCCACGCGAGCAGCCTCCGCGTAGTTGTGCGCAACCTTGGCCAGTTCCTTGCGGCGCTGCTCGTTGAGCTCCGGCAGCGGCACGCGGATCACCTGCCCCTCCCCCATCGGGTTGAGACCCAGGCCACTGTCGCGGATGGCTTTTTCGACCGCATTGGCCATCTGCCGGTCCCACACCTGCACGCTAAGCATGCGCGGCTCGGGGACGGTTACGGTCGCAACCTGGTTCAGCGGCATGCGCGAGCCATAGGCCTCGACAGTCACGGGCTCCAGCAGGCTGGGGCTGGCGCGGCCAGTCCTGAGGCCCGCGAGTTCATCGCGCAGGGACGCAATGGACTTCTGCATACGGGTCTTCAGATCGGAAAGGTCATAGGCCATGGTCTTCTTCCTTCAAGTCTAGAGCGGCTGTCCGACGCGCGTGCTGCGGACTCGGCCTTCCAGGACGCCGGACAGACCTTCCTTGTCGTCCAGCGAATACACGATTATCGGCAGGTTGTTGTCGCGGGCAAGGGCGAAAGCCGCCGTGTCCATGACCCGCAGGTTCTGCTTGATGACGTCGTCGTGGCTGATCTGATCGTAGCGCGTTGCATTCGGATCCTTTTTGGGATCGGCCGAATAGACACCGTCGACATTGGTGCCCTTGAGCACCACATCGCATTGCAGTTCGATGCCACGCAAGGCAGCGGCGGTGTCGGTGGTGAAAAATGGATTGCCGATGCCGCCGCCCAATACGACGACGTAGCCGTCTTCCAGCGCCGCCTTGGCCGCGCGAGCAGTGTATGTGTCGGCAACGGACGGCATGGTCGTGGCGCTGAAGACCTTGGCCTTCACACCCGCATTGGTAAGGGCCCCGGCCAGCGCCAGCGCGTTGATAACAGTGCCCAGCGTGCCCATCATGTCGGCGGTGACTCGATCACCGCCATTGGCCGCTACAGCCATGCCGCGGAAGATGTTGCCGCCACCGGTGACGATCGCGATTTCGACGCCCGTCTTGGCCACTCCGGCAATCTGCTGAGCGACGCCATCGAGGAATTCCGGTTGGATGCCGAACTGCTGGTCGCCACTGAGCGCTTCGCCCGATACCTTGAGCAAAATGCGTTTGTAGGCAGGCGCCATCGGCAAACCCCTCTATGGAACACGCGGCGGGGCACCGAATCCGGCAACGCCCGACCGACACTAAGGCAAAAGCGCTCTCAAAAGAAAGCGTCACGCCAGTCGAAATGCAATTACGGCGGGCTTTTGCGCTCGATCCCGGGCCAAATCATGGCCGCCGGGAGAGCAGCGCGCGGGCCATTGGTCCGCGCGCCAATATTGGGCTTACGCCTTGACGCCGGCAGTGGCGGCGACTTCGGCGGCGAAGTCGGTCTCGACCTTTTCGATGCCTTCGCCGAGGGCATAACGCACGAAGCGGGTCAGCTTGATCGGAGCGCCGACGTCCTTCTCGGCATTCTTGATCGCATCGCGGACCTTGGTCTCGCCATCGATCACGAAGGTCTGGGCCAGGAGCGTCACTTCCTCGAAGTACTTGCGCATGCGGCCATCGACCATCTTCTCGGCGATCTCGGCCGACTTGCCCGATTCCTTGACCTGCTCGAGGATGATGGCGCGCTCGCGGGCGACAACAGCCTGGTCCAGGTCTTCCGGGTCGATCGACAGCGGGTTGGTGGCGGCGATGTGCATGGCCAGCTGCTTGCCCAGGGCGCTCAGCGCGGCCTTGTCGCCGGTCGACTCAAGAGCCACCAGGATGCCCATCTTGCCCATGCCCGGCTTGACGGCGTTGTGGACATAGCTTTCCACCACGCCATCGCCGACCGACACGACTTCGGTGCGGCGCAGGTTCATGTTCTCGCCAATCTTGGCGATCGCTTCGGTCAGCTCGGCCGAAACCGAGTGGCCCGAACCGGGGAACGGCATTTCGCCCAGCTTGACCACGTCGCCATCGGCGTCGAGGGACAGCTTGGCAATGTTGCCGACGATGCCCTGGAACTGCTCGTTGCGGGCAACGAAGTCGGTTTCCGAGTTCACTTCGACGACGGCAGCCTTGGTGCCCGAGGTGGCAACGCCAACCAGACCTTCGGCAGCGACGCGATCAGCCTTCTTGGCAGCCTTGGCGAGACCGCGGGTGCGCAGCCAGTCGACCGCGGCTTCCATGTCGCCATTGGTCTCGGCCAGGGCCTTCTTGCAGTCCATCATGCCGACGCCGGTCGAGTCGCGGAGCTGCTTGACCAGGCTTGCAGTAATTTCAACCATGATAACACCTTTCGGCGGCCCCTTTGCGGGGCCGCATGGTTCAGATCAAGATGAAGTCCGAATGACGGACTTAGTTGGCAGCCGGAGCTTCTTCGGTCGGCAGGTCTTCTGCCGGAGCGCGCTCGGAGGCACCCAGATCGGCACCCAGGCCCGAAGCCGAACGGCCGATGCCGTCGATGGCGGCCTTGGAGACCAGCGAGACATAGAGCTCGAGGGCGCGCGAGGCGTCGTCATTGCCCGGAATGGCGTAGTCGACCGTGTCCGGATCGCAATTGGTGTCGACGATGGCGACGACCGGGATACCCAGGCGGCGGGCTTCCTTGATCGCGTTGGCTTCCTTGTTGGTGTCGATGACGAACAGCAGGGACGGCAGGTTGCCCATGTCCTTGATGCCGCCCAGGTCACGCTCCAGGCGTTCCTGTTCGCGGCTCATCATCAGGCGCTCCTTCTTGGTGCGCAGGGCGAGCTGGTCTTCCGTCATCGATTCGAGTTCGCGCAGGCGCGAGATCGAGTTCGAGATCGTCTGCCAGTTGGTCAGCGTACCGCCAAGCCAGCGGGAGTTGACGAAGTACTGGGCCGACTGCTTGGCAGCCTCGGCTACCAGCGGAGCGGCCTGGCGCTTGGTGCCGACGAACAGCACGCGGCCACCGTCAGCAACGGTGTCCGAGATCAGCTGCAGGGCGCGGCTCAGGGCCGGAACGGTCTGGCTCAGGTCGAGGATGTGGATGTCGTTGCGAACGCCAAAGATGTAGCGCTCCATCTTGGGATTCCAGCGGTGCTTCTGGTGACCGAAGTGGACGCCTGCTTCAAGCAGTTGGCGCATGGAGAAATCGGGCAGTGCCATGATGGCTGCTCCTTGTTTACCGGTTGATGCCGCCACGAGGCCTTGCGACGGTCTCCCGTCACCGGATGGCTTTTCGATCGCTCGAAACGCCTGCCTCGTGTGTGAAATCGCGCTGACGCGCAGTCAAACGCAGGGGCGATATAGGGGAAGCCACCGAAAAGAGCAAGGGGCGTACCGAGGTGCCGCCTGGGTCGCGGTCCCACCTTCCGCTGCATCACTGCACTGGCCAACTCCACATTGATCGTTTTGCGAAACATCGAACCGCAAAACGGCCTAACAAGGCAAAATCTAATACTCGACTAAACCTATAGAGATAGTCTGTATTTAAGGGGCGCTGCACATTTGGTGCGGCTGATAGCGAGAGGTCGAGATGAGCGATTCACCCCGGAAACTACGCCTTGGCGCCTTCATCATGGCGACTGGCCACCACGTTGCCGCCTGGCGGCATCCCGACGCCGATGCCGATGCCGGTCACAACATCGATCATTACCGGGGGCTTGCCCAGACGGCTGAGCGCGGCCTCTTCGATCTGGTCTTCGTGGCCGATAGCCCCGGCGGCTGGGACGGCGATCGCGATCCGGAAATCCGCAGCCGCGTCAGCCATTCGGCGCATTTCGAGCCGGTAACCCTGTGGTCCGCACTGTCGCAGGTGACCAGCAACATCGGCTTCGTCGCCACGGCATCGACGACCTACGAGGACCCGTATCTGCTGGCCCGCAAATTCGCCTCGCTCGATCACATCAGCAAGGGCCGCGCGGCGTGGAACGTGGTGACGACCGGCGCCGATGTCTCCCGCAATTTCTCCATTGCCGGCCACCCCGCCCATGCCAACCGATACGAGCGGGCCGAAGAAGTGGTCGATCTCGTCCTGGACCTCTGGGACAGCTACGAGGACGACGCGCTGATCCGCGACAAGCAGAGCGGCATCTTCCTTGATCCCGGTAAGGTGCATCGCGTCGACCATCACGGGCAGTTCTTCGACGTTGCCGGGCCACTCAATGTCGCCCGTTCGCCGCAGGGCCGCCCGGTCGTCGTGCAGGCCGGCGCCTCCGAAGCCGGGCGAAACCTGGCAGCCCGCACCGCCGAGGTCATCTTCACCGCCAACCAGACGCTTGCCGACGGCCAGGAATTCTATTCCGACATCAAGGGGCGCCTGACCAAGCATGGCCGTCGCCCGGAACAGTTGCTGATCATGCCCGGCCTCTTCCCGGTGCTGGGCGGCACCAAAGCCGAGGCCAAGCAGAACTACGAGTTCATCCAGTCGCTGATCCACCCCGCCATCGCCTGGGGCATTCTCAAGCAATATTACGTGGGCGTGGATCTCAGCGGCTATTCGCTGGATGACAAGGCCCCGCCCCTGCCGGCTGATACCGAGCTCAACAAGAGCCGCCTCAAGCTCGTGTCCGACCTCGCCAGCACCGGCCTCACCCTGCGCCAGCTCTATCTGTCGCTGGCGACCGCCCGTGGTCACCGCACGGTTGTCGGGACCCCCGAACAGATCGCCGACGCGCTGGTCGAGTGGTTCGCCAACGGCGCCGCCGATGGCTTCAACATCATGCCACCGGTTTTGCCCACCGGGCTTACCGATTTCGTCGACCAGGTCGTGCCCATCCTGCAGAAGCGCGGGCTGTTCCGCACCGAATACGAAGGCGCAACCCTGCGCGAGAACCTGGGGCTGGAGCGGCCGATCAACCGTTTCGTTGCCCGTGCCAGCCAGCAGCAGCGGAGCGCCTGATGAGCCAGCTTCATATCGTCGGCTTTGCCGGCAGTTCCTCGGTCCCCTCCCGCACCCGCAGCCTTGTCGAGACCATCGTCGCCACCACTGCAGATCGCACCGGTGCGCGCACCACCGTCTATGACCTGGTCGATATCCACCCATCCCTGGGCGCGACGCTCGATCCACGCCAGGCGCCGCCAGACTTGGTCGATCTCATCGACACCATCACCAATGCCGATGCGCTGGTGGTCGGCTCGCCGGTCTACAAGGGCACCTATACGGGCCTGTTCAAGCACCTGTTCGACCTGATCGATCCCAAGGCGCTCAAGGACAAGCCCATCGTGCTGACCGCCACCGGCGGCAGCGAACGCCATGCGCTAGTCGTCGATCATGGCTTGCGCCCGCTGTTCGCGTTCTTTTCCGCCGACATCCTCTCGACCGGAATCTACGCCACCGAGCCCGACTTCGCCGACTACCTGCCTGACAGCGTCAACCTCAAGGCGCGCATCGAACGCGTGGTGGACGAGCTGGGCTGGCGCCTCGCCGCCGTCCGCAATGCCGGCCTTCTGGCGCAATCGGCCTGATCTTCCCCAACGGAGCCTACCATGTTTACCCGCAGACAGACTTTCCAGCTTTTCGCCGGCGCCGCCGCCGTGCTCGGCCTCCCCTCGCTTGCCCGCGCTCAAGACACTGCCAAGGAGTTCCGCATCGGCTGGCAGAAGGGCGGCGTCTTTGCCCTCGCCAAGAACAGCGGCGCCCTTGAAGCGCGCCTCGCCGCGCGCGGCGTCACCGTCAGCTGGGCCGAATTTACCTCCGGCCCGCCTCTACTCGAGGCCCTGGGCGCCCATGCCATCGACTTCGGCTCCACCGGCGACGTCCCGCCCCTCTTTGCCCACGCCGCCGGTGGCGACCTGGTCTACGTGGCGGCGACGCCCGGCAGCCTCGACGGCTCGGCCATCCTGGTCAAGCAGGATAGTCCGGTTCAGACCATTGCCGACCTCAAGGGCAAGCGCGTCGCCTTCAAGCGTGGCTCCAGCTCGCACAACTTCATCGTCAAGGCGCTGCGGACCGTCGGCCTGACACTGGACGACATCACCCCGCTCGATCTGGGTCCGCCCGATGCCGCGCCGGCTTTCGCCAACAACCAGATCGATGCCTGGGTTATCTGGGACCCCTACTACGCCATCGCCGCGCAGGATCCGGATACCCGCGTCCTCGCCACCACCGAGGGCATCGTGGATTCCTACGGCTTCTACCAGGCCAATGGTGCCTATGCGAAGGAGAACCCGACCATCCTGGCCGAGGTGATCGACGAGTTGCGCAAGGTGGGTACGGCGGCGCAAACCGATCTGGATGCGACCGCGGCGGCCATCTCGGCCTCGACGGGCGTACCGACGGACATCACCCGCATCACCCTGGGCAGAAAGGCCGCCGACCTGGGGGCCATCCTGCCGCTCGATGCCGAGATCATCGCCTACCAGCAGGCGCTGGCCGATGAGTTCTACGATCTCAAGATCATCCCCAGGCAACTCAACGTTGCTGATGCGGTCTGGCAGGCCCCGGCCATCTGAACATCGTCGGGCCGGCGACAGGCTGGCCCGCTTTCTCATTCACGGAGGCCAACATGACCCTCGCCGCTGACCTCGGCAAGCCGATCACCCTGCCCAAGCGTCCGCCCCATCGCGCGACCGGACGCGCCTCACAGATATCGCCGTCTGCCCTCCTGCCTTTCCTCCTGCCGATCACCATCGTGCTGCTCTGGCAGGCGGCCGCCTCGTTCGGCTGGATCACCAATCGCCTCATGCCGGCGCCCATCCAGGTTGTCTGGGCCTTCTGGGACAAGCTCACGAGCGGCCAGCTCGCCACCGACGTTCAGGCCAGCGCGGTGCGCGCCGTCTCGGGCCTGCTGGTCGGCGGTTCGATCGGCTTCCTGCTGGGCCTCGCCAATGGCGTGTCGCGCCTCAGCCACGCACTGACGGACACGACGCTGCAGATGTTGCGGACGATCCCCAACCTGGCGCTGATCCCGCTGGTCATCCTATGGTTCGGTATCGGCGAAGAGGCCAAGCTGTTCCTCACAGCCCTCGGCGTGTTCTTCCCCATCTACCTCAACACCCTGCATGGCGTGCGCAATGTCGACCCGCAACTGATCGAGATGGGCCGGGTCTATGGCATGAACGGCTGGACCCTGTTCCGCAAGGTCATCTTCCCCGGTGCCCTGCCCTCGATCTTCGTGGGCCTGCGCTTCTCGCTCGGCATCATGTGGCTGACGCTGATCGTGGCCGAAACCATGGCCGCATCGTCGGGCATCGGGCACATGGCCAACTCCGCGCGCGAATTCATGATGACCGATGTCGTGATCCTGGCCCTCGTCATCTACGCCCTGCTCGGCAAGCTGGCCGACGTCATCGCTCTCACGCTGGAACGCCTGACCCTGTCGTGGAACCCCGCCTACCAGAAGCCCGTGAGGAACTGAGACATGAGCACATCCGTCCGTACCAAGAATGCTTGGGGCAAGGACATCGAGCCCGAATATGAGACACGCCTGCCGCGGCAGCGTCAGGGTGAGCGCGGCGTCGGCATCCGCATCGAAGGGCTTGCGAAGAGCTTCGGCGCCGTGACCGTGCTGCACGACCTGGACCTCGAGGTGCCGGCGGGCCAGTTCCTGGCCATTGTGGGCAAGAGCGGCTGCGGCAAGAGTACCTTGCTGCGCCTGCTGGTCGGCCTCGATACCCCCACTTCCGGCCACATCACCTTCGTGGGCGCCGACGGAGCGGAGACCCCGCCCAGTGCACGCATTGTCTTCCAGGAGCCGCGGCTTTTGCCTTGGGCCAGCGTGGTGGACAACGTCGCCGTGGGACTGGGCGAAGGCATCGACCGGCGCCAGGCCCGCCGCCAGGCCGAGACGGCGCTGGCCGAGGTTCAACTGGCCGAGAAGGCCGGCGAGTGGCCGTCGCGGCTGTCCGGTGGGCAACGGCAGCGCGCCGCGCTTGCCCGTGCCCTGGTCAGCCAGCCGAGCTTCCTGGCGATGGACGAACCGCTCGGCGCTCTCGACGCCTTGACCCGTATCACCATGCAGTCACTGGTCGAACGCGTCTGGCAGGAGCAGGGCTTCACGGCACTCTTCGTTACCCACGACGTCACCGAAGCCGTGGCCCTGGCCGATCGCGTCATCGTGCTCGACGAGGGACGCATCGCACTCGACATCACCATCGATCACCCACGACCGCGCCAGCGGGGTGCCGCCGATCTCGCCGAGATCGAAGGGCGTCTGCTCAAGGGCATTTTCAAGTAGGAGGCGACGATGTTTCCCCTGTTCGGTATTCTCGACCCCGGTCCGGTCCCCGCTGTTGAAACCGAGGACGCCCCGCGCAAAAAGTCATTCTTTGGCCGATCGCTTGTCCCGGTCGAAGCGACGGCAGGACGGGACACCACCCTTGATGACGACCAAGCCGGCGACAACCGGCCAATTGCCCGGCGCCTGCGCCAGATCGGCAAAATGCTCACGCACCTGTTAGGGAAACGCAGATAGGCCGCGTGCATTGTGCTTCCATAGACCCGCGCCACGACGCGGGGCCCAGGGTGAAAGCCCCGAAATGCGAGGGAGGAAGGGCCAAAAGCTCGCCTCCCCCGCGCATTTTGGGCGTCCAGGACGAACTCAGTGCAGCCGGACGTCCGTCACCCCATCGAGCGCCTTGATGCCGCCGGCGACTTCGGCGGTGATGCGATAGGCGCCGGGGAGTTCGATCTCGTATTCCCGCGCCCCGCCATCCCGGATGACCACGAAGTTCACCTTGCCCTCGCCCCCGCGCTTGAGCTGGGCGCTGATGGAACCGAGCGCCTTGGCGTCTGCGGCAAAGACCGTGAGGCGGCGTTCGATCGTGTCTTCGATGCCATCGATGGCCTGGGCCGACAGCAATCGCAGGCTGATGCCCTCGGCGCGCTCGTCGGCCCCAACCTGGAGTATGACGGACTTGCCCGGCTGCAGCAGGGCACCGAACTCGTTGATCTGCTCTGAAAAGGCAACGATTTCGAAGCTGCCGCTCTGGTCGCTCAGCGTAAGAATCATCATCGGCGTACCCTTGCGGGTGCGCCTGTCCTGCCGGGCGCTGATCGTGCCGGCCAAGCGGCCAGCAGAGGCCCCGTCCTTGACCGCGCGCTCGAAATCGCTCCAGCGCTGCACGCGCAGCTTCTCGAACAGGTCCGAATAGGCATCCAGCGGGTGGGCCGAGAGGTGGAAGCCAATGGCACTCAGCTCGCGATCAGCCCGTTCCGTGGTCGTCCAGGGCGGCACGCCAGCCGGCAGGCGCACCGGCTCGGGCTCGCCCATGTCGAACATGTTCCACTGCCCCTCGTTGCGCTCGGCAGTCAGCGACTGGGCCATGCCCATGACCGCCTCGATTGCCGCAAAGGCCACTTCGCGGCGCGGCACGATATCGTCGAAGGCTCCGGCATTGACCAGGGTTTCCAGCGTCCGCTTGGAGAGGATGCGCGGATCGACCCGCCGGGCGAAATCGCCCAGGTCCTTGAACGGCTTGTCGCCGCGCGCCTCGACGATATGCTCGGCAACCTGTCGGCCCACGCCCTTGACGGCGCAGAGGCCATAAAGAATGCGCTTGTCCTTGACCGAGAACACCACCTGGGACTTGTTCACGCAGGGCGCAACCAGTTCGATCTTGTGCTTCTTGGCCTCGCTGCGGAACTCGGCCAGTTTATCCGTATTTCCCATGTCCAGCGTCATCGACGCGGCCAGGAATTCGTGCGGGTGGTGCGCCTTGAGCCAGGCCGTCTGGTAGCTGACCAGCGCATAGGTCGCCGCATGGCTCTTGTTGAAGCCGTAATTGGCGAACTTGGCGAGGAGGTCGAAGATGGTATCGGCCAGACTCTGCTTGAGCCCATACTTGACGGCACCCTCGCGGAAGCGCTCGCGCTGCGCGTCCATCTCGGCCTTGATCTTCTTGCCCATGGCGCGGCGCAGCATATCGGCTTCGCCCAGCGAATAGCCCGACAGCAGCTGGGCGATCTGCATCACCTGCTCCTGGTAGACGATGATGCCATAGGTTTCGTCCAGCACCTTGGAAAGATCGGGGTGGGGATACTCCACCTCTTCGCGCCCGTGCTTGCGGTCGTTGAACAGCGGGATGTTGTCCATCGGCCCCGGCCGATAGAGTGCCACGAGCGCAATGATGTCCTCGAAGCGGTCCGGCTTCATGTCGACCAGTGCGCGCCGCATGCCGGCGCCTTCCACCTGGAACACGCCGAACGTGTCGCCCCTTGCATAAAGATCGTAGGTGGCCTTGTCGTCGATGGGGATGTCTTCGATGCGCAGGTTCCCGCCATCGAGGTTCACCATTTCGACGGCATACTGCACCGTGGTCAGCGTCTTGAGACCCAGGAAGTCGAACTTGACCAATCCGGCAGCCTCGCTCCACTTCATGTTGTATTGGCAGACCGGCATATCCGAGCGCGGATCGCGGTAGAGCGGCGCCAGGTCCTGCAGCGGCCGGTCGCCGATGATGATGCCGGCGGCGTGGGTCGAGGCGTGCCGGAACAGGCCCTCGAGATTGCGCGCGATGGCGACGAGGTCGGCGACCGTCTCGTCTTCCTCGGTCATCTGCTTGAACTGCGGCACTTCGTTCATGGTCCGCTCGATGGACCATGGATCGGCCGGGTTGGCCGGCACGAGCTTGCAGATGCGGTCGACCTGGCCATAGGGCATCTGCAGCACGCGGCCGACGTCGCGCAAAACGGCGCGCGCCTGCAGCGTTCCGAAGGTGATGATCTGCGCCACCTGGCTCGTGCCGTATTTGCGTTGCACGTAGCGGATCACCTCTTCGCGGCGATCCTGGCAGAAGTCGATATCGAAGTCCGGCATCGAGACGCGTTCCGGATTGAGGAAGCGCTCGAACAGCAGGTTGTATGCGAGGGGATCGAGGTCGGTGATGGTGGTGGCGTAGGCGACCAGAGAGCCGGCACCCGAGCCGCGCCCCGGCCCTACCGGGATGCCCTGGGATTTCGACCAGCGGATGAAATCAGCCACGATGAGGAAGTAGCCGGGGAACTTCATCGACTGGATGATGCCCAGCTCGAATTCCAGCCGCTCCCAATAGTCCTGTTCCGTCTTGCCCGGCGCGGTTCCCACGGTAGCCAGGCGCTCGCGCAGCCCGTCCTCGGCCATTGTCCGCAAGGCGGCAGCCTCGGCGGCAACCGCGTCGGCGTCGCTGAGATCGGGCGCTGCTGCGAACTTGGGCAGGATCGGATTGCGCGTCCGCGGCCGGTAGGACACGCGCCGGGCGATTTCCACCGTCGAGTCGAGCGCCTCGGGCAGGTCCGAGAACAGCTCGGTCATCTCCGCGCGCGTCTTGAAATAGTATTGGTCGTTGAGCTTTCGCCGCTCCGTCTGGGCCAGCACCGTACCGCCGGCAATCGCCAGCAAGGCATCGTGCGCCTCGAATTCCTTCACCGACTTGAAGAACGGCTCGTTGGTGGCCACCAGGGGCACGCCCTTGCGGTAGGCATAGTCGATCAGTCGCGGCTCGACATTGGCTTCCTGGATGCGGCCATGACGCTGCAATTCGATATAGAAGCGGTCCCCGAACAGCTCGGCCAGCCGATCGAGCCGGCGGATGGCATTGGCATCCTGCCCTTGTGCCAGAGCCATGTCGATGGCGCCTTCGGGCCCGCCACTAAGGCAGATCAGTCCCTCGAGCCGTTCGCGGCTGAGCCAGTCGAGGCGCGCCTTGGCTGCGCCCGAGCCGTCGCCCTCGAGATAGGATTGCGACACCAGTCGCGAGAGGTTGGCAAAGCCCGCCTCGGTTTGCGCCAGCAAGACCACGCTGGATTTGCCGGCCCAGGCGATATGTCCCCGTTCGCTGACCCGCTCCTCGGCTGCCGCGAAGTCGATCGCGAGTTCCACCCCGACCAGCGGCTGGATGCCCTTCTTGCTGGCCTTCTCCGAGAATTCCAGCGCGCCAAACAGGTTGCCGGTGTCAGCAATGCCAAGCGCCGGTTGGTCGTCATCCTTGGCCAGCTTGAGGATCGTTTCGAGCTGGAGGGCTCCCTCCAGCAGCGAATAGGCAGAATGGACGTGAAGATGGATAAAGCCGGGACCGCTCATGGTTGACCTTTAGCATCGGTGCACCGTGATCCCCACATCACGGAAGTGGCAATCCACAGCACGTTGGTCACACCAGCCGCGTGATCACATCCATCCAGGTCAGTGAGCCGATGGTGAAGGCACCGAGCGTAACGAAGGCGGCGAAGTCCTTGATGAAAGTGAGCATCTGCATCTCCCGTGTTGCTATAATGTTCTTATAAGTTCGCTATTTGTTCTTGTCGAGGAGTAAGTACGGGAACAGCGGGGATTGTAGTCTCTTGGTTAGCGAAGTGTTAGGAAAGGTTCGCGCCGCGTTAACGAGCGTGGGCCGTCGCTGCCGCTCTTGCTTCCCCATGGAAGGCTTGCAACTCTTGCTGACCCCCTTCGGAATCACCCATGACGCCCACGCCTCAACTCAGCCTCGGCCTGCTGCTGACGGCGTCGGCTGGGTTTGCCGATGTCATCGGCTTCATTGAACTGGGCGGGCACTTCACTTCGTTCATGAGCGGCAATACCACCCAGCTTGGAGCCGGGATGGCCAATGGTGGTTGGCCGGTAATCCTGCTGCCGGCATCGTTGGTCGCACTGTTCTTTCTGGGCAGCGTGTTGGGATCGCTGCTGGCGCTGCTGGCGGGTCCACGCTGGGGGGCCAGCGCCGTCACAGCTTTCGTCGTGGCCAGTTTTGCGGCAACGCTCGGCCTCGCTCTGGCCGGTTTTGCCCCCAGCCAGTTCATGCTGATTCTGGCCGCAGGTGCCGGCGCCCAAAACGCCATCCTGCCATCGACAGGATCTGTGCGGCTGGGCACGACCTTTGTCACGGGCACCCTTTTTGCCGCCGGTCAGGATCTGGCGCGCGCCCTGCGGGGAGTGGCTCCACCTTGGCGTTGGGCTCAGCATATGCTGGTCTGGGCCTCGCTGCTTGTCGGCGGCCTGCTGGGCGGCTGGGGCTATGGCGTGGCCGGCGTGAATGCGCTTTTGCTGCCGACCGCCCTCTACGCCGCCTTTTGTCTTGCTTTCATACTGCGCCGACCGGCGCGCGTGATTCCAGGCTGACCAACGCTCGGCTCGTCGCGTTCGGCCTTGAACACCAACCCAAACTGGGCTCTAGTAGCGTGAGGTACGTACCTCACAACATGAGGCGACCGACGGGAGGACCAAATGTCCGAGTTTCAGCTCGATCCGAAGTTCGCCATTGCAGACGAGCAGTCGCTACGCAGCTTGTTCGAGGCCACCCACGCCCTGGCCATCCAGAAGTTCCAGAGCGCACTGGGCGAGCACGCCCAGGCCTTTATCCGGCGCTCGCCTTTCCTCTGCCTGGGCACGCAAAGCCCCGACGGCCGGGCCGATGTCAGTCCACGCGGCGATCCGCCGGGCTTTGTGCAAATCCTTGATGCCCGCACCCTGGCCATCCCCGACCGACCCGGCAACAACCGGCTCGACAGCCTCTCCAACATCATCGCCAATCCCAGCGTGGCCTTGCTGTTCATCATCCCGGGCTTCGACGATACCCTGCGCGTAAACGGCCGGGCCAGTCTCACGACCGATCCGGCGATCCTCGAAAGCATGCGGGTGAACAACCGTGTGCCCACCCTCGCCATCATCGTGCGGGTCGGCGAGGTGTTCATGCACTGCGCCAAGGCATTTCGGCGATCGCATCTTTGGGACCCCAACCACTTCCAGGATCGCACCGAAATGCCCTCGCTCATCAAGATCATCCTCGAGGAAACCTCCGTCGCCCCCGCCGATGACGAAATGCGCAAGATCGATGATGGACTGGAAGAGGACTACAAGCGGACGCTGTACTAGGAATGCATCGCCGCAGGAACCGAATGCTGGCTACGCTTGCTTGAGGCGTGCGCCGGAATAGTCGTAGGCGATGGCCGTCTTGAAGCCTTCGATCCTGGCCAGGACGAGGTCGCGGTAGTCGGCGAGCGATATGCTTCGGTCCTCCACACGGCTCAAGCCACGGGACACCGGGACCAAGAGATCGCCGGGCGTATTGCCCCGCAGCGAATGGATGGCGGCCGGATCGCCGCCCTGCGCGCCGAGGCCTGGGGCCAGGATAACCGTGCGTGGCAGCAATTGCCGCAGCCGACGCCCTTCCTGGGGTACGGTGGCGCCAATCACGGCGCCGACGACGCCCAGCGCCGACGAAGACGGGTCGCCCTTGCCATAGCCACCGATGAGATCGGCCAGGCGATCCGAGATCAGGCGATTGCCGGCCATCCTGTCCTGCAACCAGCTGGCGCCGGGATTGGAGGTGCGGCACAGGACGAAAAGCCCCTTGCCGAAGCGGGTCGCGCAGTCGACGAACGGTTCGAGCGTGTCCGGCCCCATCAGCGGATTGATCGTGAGGCAGTCGGCCTCGAAGTCGCCGCTGCCGCCCTCCGATACCGGGGTCAGGTAGGCGCGGGCATAGGCGGCGGCGGTGGCGCCGATATCGCCGCGCTTGGCATCGAGGATGACGGCGATCCCTGCCTCCCGCGCGCGTTTCATGCCCGCGGAGAGTGCCGTCAGGCCCGCAAGGCCGCTTGCCTCGAAGTAAGCCGACTGAAACTTCACGAACCCGACCTGCCCTTCGACTGCGTCGAGGGTGAAATCCACGAAGTCAGAAATCCAGGACTCGGCAGCGCCGAAGACCTTCGGAATATCGGCCAAGGCGGGGTCAATGCCTGCGACCAGATCGCCAAAGTGCTCGACATTGTTCTGGACTAGGTCACTCCAGCTCGAACTATTCATGCGTCGACTCCCTTGGGGTGAGCGGCCAGCTAGGCCCTTGACGGTCTTGTCACATTCCGCCGGATGAATAAAAGGCCCGGATCGCTCCGGGCCTTTTGCGTCAGTTCTTGTCGGCGGTTGCCTTGGGCTTCTTCGGCTTGGGCAGGGCCTTGGGCTTGGCCGGACGCGGTGGCACCGCGATCAGCTCGAGCTTGGCTTCGCTGCCTTCGCCGACCACCGCTACGGTGACCGTGCCGCCATTGACCAGCTCGCCGAACAGCACCTGGTCGGCCAGCGGCTTCTTGATGTGCTCCTGGATCACCCGGCCCAGCGGGCGGGCGCCCATGCGTTCATCATAGCCGCGCTCGGCCAGCCAGTCGGCGGCTTCGGGCAGCAGGTTGATTGTGACGCCACGTTCGGCCAGCTGACCTTCGAGCTGCAGCACGAACTTCTCGACCACGCGACGCACGACTTCGCGCGGCAGCGGGGCAAACGAGATGATCGCGTCGAGCCGGTTGCGGAATTCGGGCGTGAACAGGCGGTTGATCGCCTCCTCGTCATCACCCTGCTCGCGCTTGCGGCCAAAGCCGATCGGCGACTTCTGCAGCTCCATGGCGCCCACATTGGACGTCATGATCAGGATGACGTTGCGGAAATCCACCGACTTGCCGTTGTGGTCGGTCAGCTTGCCGTGGTCCATCACCTGCAACAGGATGTTGTAGAGGTCCGGATGGGCCTTTTCGATTTCGTCGAGCAGCACCACGCAATGCGGATGCTGGTCCACGCCATCGGTGAGCAGGCCCCCCTGGTCGAAGCCGACATAGCCCGGCGGGGCGCCGATCAGCCGGCTGACCGTGTGGCGTTCCATATATTCGGACATGTCGAAGCGCAGCAGTTCGACGCCAAGCGTGTCGGCGAGCTGCTTGGCGACTTCGGTCTTGCCGACGCCGGTCGGGCCGGTGAACAGGTACGAGCCGATCGGCTTTTCCGGTTCGCGCAGGCCCGCACGGGCCAGCTTGATCGCCGAAGTCAGCGCCACGATGGCATTGTCCTGCCCGAACACCACGGTCTTGAGGCTCTGCTCGAGTCCAGCAAGCAGCTCGGCATCGGACTTCGAGACCGACTTGGGCGGGATGCGCGCGATGGTGGCGATCGTGGCCTCGATGTCCTCGACATCGATCACCTTCTTGCGCTGGTCCTCGGTCACCAGCATCTGGCTGGCGCCCGTCTCGTCGAGCACGTCGATCGCCTTGTCGGGCAGCTTGCGGTCGTTGATATACCGCGCGCTCAGCTCCACCGCCGCCTTGAGGGCATCGTCGGTGTACTTGATCTTGTGGAACTCTTCGAAATACGGCCGCAGGCCCTTCACGATCTCGATCGCATCGGGAACGCTGGGCTCGTTGACGTCGATCTTCTGGAAGCGACGCACCAGCGCCCGGTCCTTCTCGAAGAACTGGCGATATTCCTTGTAGGTGGTCGAGCCGATGCAACGGATCGCCCCGCTCGCCAAAGCCGGCTTGAGCAGGTTCGAGGCATCGAGCGCGCCACCCGAAGTGGCGCCCGCACCGATCATGGTGTGGATCTCATCGATGAACAGCACTGAATTGGGGAGCTTTTCGAGCTCCTTCATCACGGCCTTGAGGCGTTCCTCGAAATCACCGCGATAGCGGGTGCCGGCCAGCAGCGAACCCATGTCGAGCGCGTAGATCACCGCTTCCTTGAGCACTTCGGGCACGTCGCCCTCGATGATCTTGCGGGCCAGGCCCTCGGCAATGGCCGTCTTGCCCACGCCGGCATCGCCGACATAGATCGGGTTGTTCTTGGAGCGGCGGCACAGCACCTGGATGGTGCGGCGCAGCTCGGCGTCACGGCCGATCAGCGGGTCGATCTTGCCCTGGCGGGCCTTCTCGTTGAGGTTGACGCAGAAATCGGCCAAAGCCGAACTCTTCTTGGCCTCGGCACCGCCTTCGCCATGGTTCTCGCCATCCTCGGCACCACGCACCTTGCGCTCCTCGCTGGGACCGGACTTGGTGATCCCGTGGCTGATGAAATTGACCGCGTCCAGCCGGCTCATGTCCTGCTGTTCGAGGAAGTAGGCGGCGTGGCTCTCGCGCTCCGCAAAGATCGCAACGAGCACATTGGCACCCGTAACCTCTTCGCGACCCGACGACTGCACGTGGATCACCGCGCGCTGGATCACGCGCTGGAACGCGGCGGTCGGCCGCGCATCCTGGCCGGAGGCCACGATCAGGCTGTCCAGCTCTTCGTTGATGAAATCTTCGAGGTCGCTCTTGAGCGCGTCGATATCGACATCGCAGCCGGTGAGCACGGCGATCGTCTCGCGGTCGTCGGTCAGGGCCAGCAGCAGGTGTTCGAGCGTAGCGAACTCGTGGTTGCGCTCGCGCGCCAGGTTCATCGCCTGATGCAGAGCCTTTTCAAGTCCGCGGGAAAATGAGGGCATATGATGTTCCTATTGCTTTTCCATCACGCATTGCAGCGGATGCTGGTTCTTGCGTGCCGTATCCATGACCCGTGTGACCTTGGTCTCGGCCACTTCGTATGGATATACGCCGCACTCACCCACCCCCTTCTGGTGTACGTGCAGCATGATCTGCATGGCGTCTTCGCGCGATTTGTTGAAGACATCCTGCAAGACCAGAACGACGAATTCCATCGGCGTGTAGTCGTCGTTGAGGAGCAGCACCCGATAAAGGCTCGGGCGCTTGGTCTTGGGACGCGTCTTGGTGATCGTCCCGGTTTCGGTGCCGCCTTTGCCGTCCCCACCCTTGCCCGGATCATCCTCCTTGGGCCCCGCATGGGCGGGCACAGGCACCAGCCGCAACACGGCCGGGGCCTCATCGGTCAAAGCGAGGAGGTCATTGGCAATCATGGAAGACATCTGTCGTAGAGGAAAACGAAGCAGCATGGTGAGGACCATTATGTAGGCAAAAGATCGCCCGTGTTAAGGGGCAATGGTTCTCGATTTTGTGACCCGCACAAAGCACCGGGAATGTTGGGCGCAGCACGCCACCGGCTCTGCACAATCCTAGCCTCGATCGTCACCCTCGGGCTTGACCCGAGGGGTCTACACTGACCGAGCGCGTCGTAGTGTAACGCCCTCGGGTCAAGCCCGAGGGTGACGGCCGGTGGGTGGGTACCGCGGCGTCTTCTCGCCCCTCACCCATCCGTGACCATCCTTCCACACCCTCGCCAAATTCGCTCGCATTTTACGGAATGGTAACGGCGGGTCCGTATTCTCCCAGCGTTAGTGGATCGTCCGGGCGCGTGGGGCTCACCTGGATTTCCATCCTTCGTAGTTGCGTACGGGCACAGAAGTGCCCGGGTAAAAAAGTTGGAGTACCGGGTGGCTTCCCAGGCGAAAACCCCATGGCGCGTCGTATTTTCCCGCGCCTTTGCCGCAATCGTCATCGCCCTCGCGGTCAGCGCCCATACGGCAGCGCCCGCCCAGGCCATCGAAAATCTCCGCAAATATGCCGGCATCGTGGTCGACGCCAAGTCGGGCCAGGTGCTCTATGAGGAAGCCGCCGACAGCAAGCGCTACCCGGCCTCCGTCGCCAAGGTGATGACGCTCTATGTGCTGTTCCAGGAGCTGAACGCCGGCAATCTCAAGCTTTCGACCAAGATGACCGTGTCGCGCCATGCCGCCGCAGCGGTTCCCACCAAGCTGGGCCTGCGCGCCGGCGCCGAAATCACGGTGGAAGACGCCATCAAGTCGCTGGTGACGCTTTCGGCCAATGACATGGCCCGCGTCATCGCCGAGCACATTTCCGGCTCGGAATCCAAGTTCGCCGAGCGCATGACGGCCACTGCCCGCGCCCTGGGCATGCGCAACACCACCTATCGCAACGCCTCGGGCCTGCCCGATGGCGGCCAGGTGACCACCGTGCGCGACCAGGCGATCCTGGGCATCGCCATCTACCAGCACTTTCCGAACTACTACGAATTCTTCCAGACCCGCAGCTTCAGCTACGGCCGCAATACCTACGGCAACCACAACCGCGTGCTCGGCTATATGGGCGCCGTGGACGGCATCAAGACCGGCTACATCAACGCGGCCGGGTCCAACCTGTTGACCGCCGCCCGCAAGGATGGCCGCCACATCGTCGTGGTCGCGTTCGGTTTCAATTCTGCCGGCGCCCGCGACCAGAAGGTGCGCGAGCTGGTCGCCGCCTATCTGCCGGAAGGCCGGCGTGGCGACTACGTTGCCATGATCCCGGTGCCGGGCCGGCAGGGCAGCGGTAACGTGCAGGTTGCGGTTGCCCAGCCCAGCCAGCCGGTCTTCGTCATGCCCATGCCCCTGCCCGGCTTCCGCCTAGCCCAGCTCGTCGCGGCCAATGGCGCACAGCCGCAGGCCCCGGCCATCCAGCCGATGCCCGAAGTCGTCGTGGCCAGTGCTGCGCCGCAGCCGGTCCCCATGCCGGCCGATCTGGGCCTGCAGCCGGCGGTACAGGCGGCCAATATCCTGGCTGCCCCCTCGCAGGCGCCGCAGCCGGCCTATCCCAGCCAGGACATTATCGGCGCCTGGCTTTCCGAGAGCTACAATCTGGGCGCACCGCCCGCCGCCCTTGGCCAGACCGCCCCATCGGCTCCGCTCGGCTTCGTGCCGCCGCCCGCCGACGTCGGTGCCCAGCAGGGTGGCCAGCCGGTCGACCTGATGACATCAGGCGCCGTCGACACGGCCGATGCCGGCGCGACGCCCGGCGGCTGGATCGTCCAGATCGGTGCCGGTCCGTCAGAAGACAGCGCGCGCAGCATGCTGGCCGATGCCGCCGGCAAGGTCGGTACGCTGGGCGACTTCCGTTCCTACGTCGAGCGCTTCGAAAAGAACGGCCAGGTCTTCTTCCGTGCCCGCTTCGTCGGTTTCGGCGGACGCGATGACGCTACGGCCATGTGCAACCAGCTCAAGCAGCAGGATATGACCTGCCTGGCCTTGCAGAGCTAGCCAGCGTCACCAGGAACCGGTTTTCCGGTGCGGTAACGCGACTAGGAGACGACACGACAAATGAGCCGACGCCACGAGCGCCGGCCGCCCGGGGAAGCAAATTGGCGCCTGTGTTTGGAGTAGCCCAATGAGCGAAAATACTGCCCTTATAGAGCTGGCCAATTTCGTCGGCCGCTCCAGCCTTGCCTCCCCCGATATGGCGGTGCGCAATCGCGCCCTGTCGGGAATTACCCAGCGTATGCTGCCACGCAAGCGCAGCGTCGGCGATCTGCTGGGGGTGGTGCTGGCACTGTCGGCCCGTACACGCCGGATGGTGCAGGACCCTGTGACCATCGACATCGACGTCTTCGCCCCCGGCGGCGCCCGAGCGGTCGACCTGATCTTCGGCGAACGGGACGCCTAGGATTCAGACTGCATCATGTGAATGAAGCGCCGGGTCGAATCCATGGGATCGGGCGCTGCCTTGGCCTGTTGTGCGGCAGCGATTTCAGCGGTCGGCAAGTGCAGCGCCGCCACCAGGCTCCGATACTCCTGCCGCGCACTCATATGCGACATCGATGGCAGGCCCCCGAGCAGATCGTCGTCCAGCGGATCAAACACCGTCATTCCGGTCGGAAACAGCGAGCGGAAGATGACCCGCTCGGCAATGCCATCGGCAACCCGGCAGCCCAGCCGCAACGCCACCCGCTCCAGCATCGTCTGCACCTGCCGCATATTGCGGGACGACAGCATGGAGATGCGGTTGCGCACCAGCACCCAGTCGATGGTCTTGCCGTCGATCGACATCCGCTCCGACCGGGCGCGCTGCACCAGGCGCGCATAGTGGCTCATCTCGGTGGGATCGCCGGTCACCGGGTCGAACCGCGCCATCACATTGAGATCAATGAGGCTGTCGTTGACCGGCGTCACCAGCGTGTCGGCCAGCGAATGCGCCAGCCGCGTCAGGTTGGTATCGAATCCGGGCGTATCGATGACCAGGAAGTCGGCGTCGTGCTCGACCTCCGAGATCGCCTGCCGGAACAGGTCGAATTCAACACGGTGGTTCTCGCGGATGGAATCGCCGCGTGAAAGCGGCAGGTGGAAGTGGGTGGTGTGGGGAATGCGCAGACCACGGCTGCGCGCCCATTCGCGCCGGTTGCGCACATAATGCGTCAGGGTCTGCTGGCGGCTGTCCACGTCGATGGACGCCACCTTGAAGCCTTCGTAGAGCAGGTGAATGGCCAGATGAAAGGCGGTGGTCGATTTGCCCGACCCGCCTTTCTCATTTCCAACCACGATGACATGCACGCCACGCCGAGGCATCGTCCACCCTTTGTCGTTGCGGCGGACTGTCGGTGGTTACGCGAATACTGGCAAGGTGCTCATGGTGATTAATTTGTTAATGCCTTAACGGGCCGCAGACGCGTCATGCCTCCGTCAGCATCGCCCCGCTTTCGCGCAACCGCGCGATGTCACGCAATGGTGGCGCACCAAACATGCGGGCATATTCGCGGCTGAACTGGCTGGGGCTATCATAGCCGACATTGTGTCCAGCCGTCGCCGCATCGCAGGTCTTGGTGAGGATCAGCCGTCGCGCCTCCTGCAGGCGCAGCTGCTTCTGGTACTGCAGCGGGCTCATCGCCGTCACGGTCTTGAAATGCTGGTGCAGGGCCGAGGCGCTCATACGGGCCTCCTCGGCCAGTGCATCCATGGAGAACGGCTGGTCGAAATTGCGCCGGATCCAGCCGATGGCGCGGTTCACCTGCTGCATGCGGCTGCCGCCCCAGGCGATCTGGCGCAACGCCGCGGCCTGCGGACCGCGCAGCAAGCGATAGAGCAGTTCACGCTCTAACAGCGGAGCCAGTACACGGATATCTTCGGGTGAGCCCAGCAACCGAACCATGCGGGTGGCGGTCTCGACGATCTCGACCGTGGCATCGGCAACCGTCAGCCCTTCGGTGGCGCCATACGCATCGCCACCCAGCAATTCAGGCCCCACATCGAGCAGTACCGAACCGAGCAGCGTCAGGTCCAGGTCAAGGCGAATGCACAGATACGGTTCCTCGGGGCTGGCGACCATCACCTGCCCGATCACGGGGACGTCCACCGAGACGACGAAGCTGTTGCCGGCGCCATACTGGAATTGCCGATCGCCCAGCAGCACCTGCTTGCTGCCTTGGGCGATGATGCAGATGGTCGGGTTCTGCACGGCATGCAGCGGCAGCGTGGGCTGGCTGGTGCGCACCAGTGTCATGCGTGGCACAGCCGTTGCATGAACACCATCTCCGTCGGAGAATTGAACAATTGACCTGGCAAGTTCAGCAAGCACATTTTGCATGGGAACACCTCATTTCGTGGCTCCATACATACCGCCCGTAAGACCCAGCGACCAGGAGAAAATTGGGTCCGAGTAGGATTGTGCAATAATTCCGGAGGTCCATTCTATCGCCCGGGTGCTCTTGGGGTGCATAAGGTCTCCACACCGACACGGAAGGAGACCTCAAATGCCCAAGGCAATCACCGCACTCGCCAAGCTGGTCCAGCCTCTCTCGGTCGTGGTCCAGTTCTTCACCGCCGATGATGGCTACCAAATCAACAGTCGCCCCCGCCGCGCGCAGCGCGGGCGCCGGAGCCTCAATGGCTGAGGAGGATTAGGCCTCGTCAGGCGGAAAGCCGCACCGGCTCGGCGGCGTGGCCGCGCAGCGGCAGGTTTAGCGCCGCCACCAGGTTGCGGTATTCCTGCCGCGCGCTCACATGCGACACCGACGAGGATTCGCCGCTCCCCTCTTCGTCCAGCGGGTCGAACACCGTCGTCCCGCTGGCGAACAGCGAGCGGAAGATAACGCGCTCGGCGATGCCGTCGGCCATGCGACAGCCGAAGCGCGCCGCAATTCCCTCGAGCGTGGCGTGCACCTGCTTGGCGTTGCGCGATGCCAGCATGGAAATGCGGTTGCGCACCAGCACCCAGTCGATGGTTTCACCACCCACGGCCATGCGTTCCGACCGTGCCCGCTGTACCAGCCGGGCATAATGGCTGGTCTCGACCGGTATGCCGGTCTCGGCGTCGACCCGCGCCAGCACGTTGATGTCGATCAGGCTGTCATTGACCGGCGTGACCAGGGTGTCGGCCATGGAATGCGCCAGGCGCGTCAGGTTGGTATCAAAGCCGGGCGTGTCGATGACGAGGAAATCCACCTTGTTCTCGACCTCTCCAACCGCACGGCGGAACACGTCGAATTCGGCCTTCTGGTTTTCCTTGATCGAGTCGCCCCAGGCCGACGGCAGGTGAAAATGCAGGGTGTTGGGCAGGCTGCGCCCGCTGTCGCGCGTATGGGCCCGCCGGTTGCGCACATAGTGCGTAAGGGTCTGCTGGCGTCCGTCCACATCGATGGTCGCGACACGGTGACCGGCATAAAGGAGGTATATGGCCAGGTGGAAGGCCGTGGTCGACTTGCCCGACCCGCCCTTCTCATTGCCCACCACAATGACATGCGCCCCGTCACGCGCCATCGCCGCCCCCCAAATCAGTGAAATGCACCACTGCTGCTAACAAGGGCCGCTATGGTTAACAGGGGCTTAACACCCGGTGCTTGTCAGGACCGCAGCAGCCGGTCGCGTGCCGCATTGATCTTGGCTGCCAGGTAGCTCGAGCCACCGCGGTCAGGATGAACGCTTTTCAGCAGCTCGTGATGGGCAGCGCGGATATCCGCCTCGCTGGCACCCGGCTGCAGGCCGAGTATGGCATAGGCCTCGGCATCCGAGCCCTCTTGTGGCTGCTGCTGCTCGTCTGCAGTTTCGGCGAAATATTCGCGCCAGCCGCGGCGGTTGGCATCCAGCCAGCTTTCGAGAAGGCTCATGCTGTCGGTATCGCCGTCGACTTCGGCAATGAGCAGCCGTGTGTCCATTTCACCCAGATCCATCAGGTCGGCACCGGCAAACTGCCCCGCCAGCACCTTCCCCACCACCGCCCCTGTATCGTGGTCGAGCTCCATGGCGAAATACCGGCTCCGGATGCGCGACACATTGCCCTGCGCCGGCCCGATGCTGTCGAACGAAAATGGACCCAGCCGACCCGAGCGCAGGATCGAGATGGCAGCGGCTCCGGCAAAGAGCGCAATGTCATAGCGCCGCACGAGAAGCAGCAAGCCGGCAACCACTGCAGCCGCGCCACCCGCGATCCACCGCAGGCTGCGCCGTAGCCGGCTCGGATTTAGGCGGCGGAACCACTGGTAGGATGCCAGCGCGGCCAGCAGGGCCAACCCCGCGACAAAAACATAGGTCATCGCGGCAATTGCGCCAGGAGCGCCTGCGCCGGCCCGCTACCTTGAACTTTCAGCAGGTCTCGCCCACCACTGGCATAAGCGGCAACGGCTCTGAGCAAGGCTGCCAGTTCCTGTGGCGCGTAGGCATCGAACCGGGCATAGGCGCCCTCGGTCAACCGCGCGAAGTCCCGGAATGCGGCCTCGACGCGACTGTCCCGACCTTCCTGGAACAGGAATATCGGGCAATTGAACAGCCCCAATTGCCCCGCTTTCTCGGCCAGTTCGTCGACACTTTCTTCGATCGCATCGCCCACATAGACCACGGCATTGATGCGCCGCTTGCCATGTTCAGTCCGTGCATGGGCGAAGACTTTGCCGATCTGGGTATTGCCGCCCCGGCAGTCGATGCCAGTCATCAGCCGTGCCAGATCAGAGGCATCGGCCACCCATTTCGAAGCCCGGCACTCACCGAAGCCGCGGAAATAGAGCAGTTGAACCTGGAGCGCCGCCTCCTTGGGAATCGCCTTGAACATTTCCGCCTGCAGCGAACAGGCCAGGTCCCAGGTCGGCTGCCGGCTCATGGTGGCATCGAGCGCAAAGAGCAGCCGTCCATCCTGCGCTGCATCGGGTCGCGCCACGGCCGCGACCTTGCTGACGAAAGCAGCCACATCGGCGCTGACCTTGCCTTGCCGCGGCACGCCGCCGGTGGTTCGGGCAATTGGATCCTTGTTTCCCATCGCCACAATATGAGTGCCGTGGGCATGCCCGGCAAGTGGCAGCACCTTGCGCCTCACTCACCCGGTCGGCGGCCTAGATCAGTCCTAGCTTGGCCAGGTCCGCCGCCAGTGCCAGCGACTCCGCATTCTCGTTTGCACCAAGATCGGGCGGCGCATCCTCCGGGCGCAGGTAGCGCCAGCCCTGGAAGGGTCGCTTGGGATAGGGCACAGTGCGCACCATGTCGGGCGCCATTATGATATCGCAATAGTCGATGCCTTCGGCATTGGTGAACCTGGCGAGCCGCAGGATGGGCTGGCGGCACACCACCTGCCCCGATATCACCCAGTAGATCGATGACACCCCTTCCATCTCCGCCGCGCGCTTGGGCATCATGCGGGTGCGGTGGACATGTACGTCCTCGCCGTAATCGGCGTCCCACCAGTGGGCCCGCTCGTCGCGATAGTCTTCGAGCTCCTGCAGGGTCGCCACGCCGACGCAGAGCTTGATCATATGGATCATGCAAGCGTCCCCGGCTTGACGCGGCCCTGGATCACATCAATCTCGTCATCGTCAACGATCCAGGGTTCATGCCGCGCCTGGGTCAACCAATCCTGGAAGGCGGGCAATGCGTAGATCGCGTCGACATAGCCGGCGGCCAGGTCCGATACCGGCAGTTCATAGGTGCGTATCCGTGTCGCCACCGGGGCGTACATTGCGTCGGCAGCCGTGAAAGCCCCGAACAGGAAGGGGCCGCCTGACCGCCGCAGCAAGTCTCCCCATAGAGTTTCGAGCCGGTGCAGGTCCTTGGCTACCGCGTCGATATTAACCTTGCCCGGATGGGATGCGCGCAGGTTCATGGGCGCGTGGTTGCGCAGCGCCTGGAACCCGGAATGCATCTCGGCCGCCGCAGCTCGTGCCAGGGCGCGCTGGCCAATATCTGCCGGCCAGATGGCTTTGTCGGGGAAGCGATCGGCAAGATATTCGATGATGGCGATGGTCTCGACGACGACCAGATCCCCGTCCTGCAATACCGGTACTCTTCCGCTAGGCGAGCGCTGCGGCAGCACGTCACGAAAGCCCTCGCCTTGCAGTTGCAGCACTTCGTCCTCGAACGGAATGTCGAAGTGCTTGAGGACCAGCCAGGGTCGCAGAGACCATGAGGAATAGTTCCGGTTACCGATCAGAATCTTCAAGCTGTATCTCCCGGGAAAGAAGAAGGGCGCCCCAGTGGCCCGGGCGCCCTTCCGAATTGCTGTTAGTGAAGAACTCTAGCGTTTCAAACTAAACGCCAGCAACGACGGAGAAAACCAGTCCCATTGAGAGCAGGCAGACCAAGGTCCAGGTCGCTGCTCGCCACATCGTGGCGGTGGTCTTCGGTTGACTTCGCATGATCGCTCCTTGTCAGCCGTTCACTCCGGGCCCGAGCGGTGTACCCCACCTGCCGCACCCGGTAGCAAATCGTTAACCGCGTCATAAATGCTTTGCAAGCGGCGAAGTTGCCACAGTCCACAACAGCGTGATCGCCCAGCCCTAACGTCAGGTCACCACGGAAGCTCGCATTTTACCGGCCTAGAACAGCCCGAACCACAGCCCCGCGATGCCCAGGAACGCAAAGAAACCCACCATGTCGGTGACGGTGGTCACAAACACGGCCGATGCGATGGCCGGATCGGCCTTGAACTTGTCCAGCATCAACGGAATGAGAATACCTGCCGTGCCGGCAACGATAAGGTTGATGACCATGGCGAGGGCAATGACGATGCCAAGCTGGACGTCGTTGAAACGCAGCCAGGTCACCACGCCAATCAGGATGGCAAAGATCACGCCATTGGCGCAGCCAACCACCATTTCGCGTGTGATCAGCCGGCGCAGGCGGCGCCCATCCAGTTCGCGCATCGCCAGGGCACGCACGGTCACCGTCATGGTCTGCGTACCGGCATTGCCGCCCATCGAGGCAACGATGGGCATCAGCACCGCCAGGGCCACCATCTGGTCGATGGTTGCGCCGAAGAGCCCGATGACGAAGGAGACCGCCACTGCCGTGATCAGGTTGATCACCAGCCACGGCACGCGGCTGCGCACCGTATCGACCGTGGAATCGGAAATATCCTCGTCGCCCACGCCGGCGAGCAGCTTGATGTCCTCGTCGGCTTCCTCGTGAATGACGTCGACGATGTCGTCGATGGTCAGCACGCCCACCAGCCGCTTGCTTTCATCCACCACGCCGACTTCGACAAGGTCATAGCGCTCGAAGTCGCGGGCCGCTTCCTCCTGGTCCTCATTGGCGTCGACCAGCACGAAATTGGTGTTCATCAACGCTTCGATCGAGGTCGCCCGCGCCGCGCGAAGAAACTTGTCCAGCGCGATCGTGCCGAGCACCTGGTATGACGCATCGACCACATAGATCTGGAAGAATTCGTCGGGCAGGTCCGGCTCGCGCCGCAGGTAATCGATGGTCTGCCCCACCGTCCAGAAAGGCGGAATGGCAATGAAATCGGTCTGCATCCGCCGCCCGGCGGAATCCTCGGGAAAGTCGAGGCTTCGCTTGAGGCTGAGCCGCTCGAAGGTCGGCAGCTTGGCCAGGACCTCGTCGCGGTCCTCCTGCTCCAGGTCCTCCAGGATTGCCACGGCGTCGTCATTGTCCAGGCCGGCGACGCCGCGGGCGATCGCGGCATTGGGCAGCTCGTCCATCAGCTCGACGCGAACCGACTCGTCGACTTCGGTCAGCGCCGAATAGTCGAAGCGATCCCCGAGCAGCTGAACCAGGTGCAGCCGCTCCTCGGCATCGAGCGATTCGAGAACGTCACCCACGTCGGCCGCATGCAGCGGCCCCATGACGGTGGCGACATCGTCATCCCTGCCCGCAGCCAGATAGGCACGCAGCCGCTCCAGCCAGAGCGGACTGATCCGGTCTTCTGCGTCGCGTAGCGCGTTGACGTCGATCCCGGCGTCTTCGCCGGGCACTGTCTCGGGATCTGTGCTCATCGGGAGCCCTTTGTGTGTCCGGGGTTTCGGGGGCGGTTCAGCTGTAGCCAATCGGGTCGGGATGCGCCAGACTGCAAACGGGATTTGCGTTGATTAGGCACACAAGATGGCGACCGATCTCGACCAGATATTCAGCCGCATTGAACAACTGGCGGCCGCGCGCGGCCTGCCCGAGGTGAAGCGAACCACCAAGCTTGGTACGCCCGCGCTCCAGGTGCGTGACCAGTCCTTCGTGCGGCTCAAGGACGCCGATACCCTGGTGATGCGCTGCCCGCCCGAGCAGAAGACGCTGTTGATGGAGATTTCGCCCGACATCTACTTCGAGACCGACCACTATGTCGGCCATGCCGCCGTGCTCATTCAGCTGGCAGTCATCTCCGATGAGGAACTATCGTTGCGTCTCGAAGACGCCTGGCGCTTCAAGGCTCCCAAGCAACTCGCCGCACAGCGACCGACGGCAATACCGGACCCTGACTGAACTCATGCGTATTACCATCGCCCTGCCCTTGCTGCTCGCGCTGGCAATGCCGGCCTTTGCCCAGAGCACGAGCATCGACCTGACCGACAATGTGCCCGGCGCAACAGGCGTGACCTATCTCGATCTCGCGCGCGCCATTGCGCCCGATCTGGAAGCATCGGACGGTCTCTACGGCGGTACCCTCGCCATGGCCGTGCGTAACCTCGTCTTTGCCGAAGACCCGCCGGTCAGCCACCTTCCCCTGTCCTTCTACAGTGCCAGCGCCGTGGCATTCACCAGCGGCGGCGCCGAACTGGTCGCGCTGCTGCTGGATGCCGACGCCGAAACAACCGGCGCCCTCGGCGCTTCGGTCCTGGCCATCTTCGATCCCGCCCATCCCGAGGCGCCGGTCGACATCGCCGACGTGGCAAGCGACCAGCATACCAGCTTCGACGAAGCAGCCCTGCTACCCCTGGGGACCGGCGACGATGCTCTGGTGGTTTCCAGCAGTCACTTCAACTCCAGCCAGGGCTACCGCAACACGTCCGTGCTGGCGATGCTGGATGGCAAGCTCGTCGAGCTGGCATCGATCTTCACGCTGAACGAAAGCTATTGCGGCCTCGAGCGCGAACAGATCCCCGCCCTGGCGCCGGTACCGGCCGCCGGAACTGATCGCTGGGCACCGTTCACCGTCACGGTCACGGAAACGACCAGCCTGGAAACTGCTGAATGCGATTTGCCCGGCGTCACCGCCGGGACGCGTGCGGCATCTGCCACCTTCAGCTGGAACGCGGCCACCGGTGGCTATGAGCCTGATTCCACCGCGCTTGAGGATCTCATGGCTGAAACCGAGGCGCGCTTCTGAGCGAGAGCGGCAGCCCTATCTTTGCCCCATTGGGGCTCTTAGTTCACAGGTGTTTGAAGACCAAGATCAATCAATGGTTCGATCCAAAGGAGATCCCATGTCCCGAATCCTGCTTGCGCCGCTGGCCATCGCCCTGACGCTCGCCTTGGCCGCCTGCGGTGGCAGCACCCCCGATAACAGTGCGGCCCCGCCCGCCGACAGCGCCCCGGCCGATCCGGCTGCCCCTGCCGACCCGGCGGCACCACCCGCCACCTAAGACAAAAGGCCGTCCCGAGGGACGGCCTTTTCTGTCTCATCCAGAAGATGAATGGTGCGGTCGAGAAGACTCGAACTTCCACGTCTTGCGACACAGCGACCTCAACGCTGCGCGTCTACCAATTCCGCCACGACCGCACGCTTTGGTAGAGCCACGCCCGGAGGCGAAGCGAGTGGGGATGTAGCAAAGGTCTACCGCAACCTCAAGCGCTTAAATCGAGATTTGCGAAAGGCTGTAGAGAGGCCTCGACGCCGACCCCCCCGGACGCCCCTAGCCCCTCCGGAACACCTTCTCGGTAATCAGCACCCGCAGGTGCCCGTCCTCGACGCTCACTTCGCCATGGGCGATCATGGTATTGTTGGCATAGATGTTGAGCGGATCGTTCTCGTTGGCATCCAGCTCGATTACCGCGCCGCGGCCCATGCGCAGCAAATGGTGGATCGGCATGGTGGTGGCACCCAGCTCGACCGTGATGTCCACTTCAATATTGTCTAGAGTGTTCATAGATAGATAGCGAACCTCGACCCGGCCGACAGGATGCGGCCGCTGAATCTTTCAACGGTAACTCTCTGGCAAGCATGGTTATGGAAGCGTTAACTTTGGACGGTGATGCGTGCGAAACCAGTAACAAACTGATACGTGCCGATGCCCGTCCGGTGGAATGGATCATTTCAGCCGATCCCGTGCCCTACCCATTCGCGCTCGAAGCCATGCGCACCCGCGCGGCGGCGATTGCAGCGGGCGAGGCTCCCGAGGCAATCTGGCTGCTCGAACACCCACCGCTCTATACGGCCGGCACCTCCGCCCTGCCGCAGGACCTGCTCTCGGATCGATTCCCGGTCTACGACGCCGGGCGTGGGGGCCAGTATACCTATCATGGCCCCGGGCAGCGGGTGGCCTATGTCATGCTTGACCTGACCCAGCGCGGCCGCGATATCCGTTGCCTGGTCAGAGGGCTTGAAGGCTGGGTCATCGACACGCTGGCAGCCCACAACATTTCCGGCGCACGCCGCGATGGCCGCATCGGCGTCTGGGTCAAGCGCCCCGACAAGGGCCCGCTGAAGGAAGACAAGATCGCCGCCATCGGCGTGCGCGTCTCCAAGTGGGTGACATTCCATGGCATTTCGCTCAACGTCATGCCCGATCTCGGCCACTACGACGGCATCGTCCCCTGCGGCATCACCGATCAGGGTGTCACCAGCTTCGAGGATTTGGGACAGCTCGTTTCCATGCCGGAGGTCGATTCCGTGCTCCGCCGCGCCTTCGAGGGCCGCTTCGGCCCTACGGTTTCTGCATCGGAGGAAGGCCTTGTCAGCTCTGGTGCGCATAGCCAAGTTGCGTAACTATCGAATCGAGCCTCGGAGGACGCGATGACCCTGGACGACCTGAAGCGCCTGTTCACCCGCCAGACCCTGTTCCGGCTCGACGCAATCCTCTCGCCCCGCCTGGTGCCCATCCTCTACGCGCTGGGTCTGGCCGGCATCCTGCTGTGGGCGGTGAGCCACCTGTTCTGGAGCTTCGGCTTCGGCTTTGGCACCGGCCTTTGGGGCCTGCTCGAAATCCTCGTCTTCGGCCTCTTGTCGCTGATCGGGCTGCGCATCGTCTGCGAGGCCCTGCTGGTGTGGTTCAAGGCGCATGAACAAAGCGGCGAGACGGTCAACCGCTCGCGCTACTCCGCCTCGTTGCTCGACGAAGTGCGCGAGGCCATCAGGGACCTGGCCGAGGAAGGCGACGACCTCGACTATGCCGAGGCCGACGAATACATCACGCCCGCGACCGAACCAGCGCCCTATGTGCCGCCGGTAACCGATGCGCCACGCAGCCCCGCCACTGCATCCGGGGAAGTCTTCAAGGCTCCTCGCCGCACCGCCAAGCGCACGCCACCCCCCAAGTCCGTGACCTGAACCAAACAAAAGGGCCGCCGAAGCGCATTCGCCGGCCCTTTCGATTTTGGGGTCAAGATTACTGCTTGTTGACGCTCCAGGCACCCGGACCGGCAAAGACCAGGTAGCCAAAGATGAAGCAGAACAGGATTGCCGCATCGCCGAAATTGGCGACCGGCCAGACGCCCATCGGCGCATGAACCATCCAGTAGGCGACGGCCATCATGCCGCACAGGACGAATGAAACCGGGCGGGTGAAGAACCCGATGAGGACCAGCAGGCCGCCCACGACCTCGAGTATGCCGGCAACCAGCATCAGGCCTTCGGTAGCGCCATCCGCGGGAACCGGGAAGCCGAACAGCTTTTGCGTGCCATGCTCAATGAACAGCAGCGCGGTGACGATGCGCAGCACGGCAAGGGCCTGCGGCGCATAGGCGGAGAGACGATTGAACATGTGTGCTCCTTGGGCTTGAGACGCGGCGCCGCTTCAGCCGGGCACCGGGCGATCTGACCTAGGACAATCCATTGAGACGCAAAACCGTTCACTTGCGCACACACTGTTCGCAAAATCGCGCCTCCGCGCGCCCCGCCTTCGCCACAAACGCGATCTCGGCCCGCTCTCGCACACCTGACCCGCGCTATGCGGGAGGCAGTAACATTGCGTAACCGTCAAACTTTCTGTATGACGCCGCCAACAAAGGTGCGCTGAGGTTTTCGTCAGGGTGCGCCGAAAACGGTGTTTTCCGAGAACCGGCGCGCAGCGTACGTTTGGTACGTGAGCACCGGAAGCGCAGGAAAGCGCCGTTTGCAGGCCGACCTGACGGAAACCTCGAGCACCGTCATCCAACATTGGAATTCCCGCTCTCATGAGCCAAGCGCCAAAAATTGGCCTCGTCAGCCTCGGCTGCCCCAAAGCCCTCGTCGACAGCGAGCGCATCATGTCGACCCTGCGCTCGCAGGGCTATTCGTTCAGCCGCGACTATGCCGGCGCCGACATCGTGCTCGTCAACACCTGCGGCTTCCTCGATTCCGCCAAGCAGGAATCGCTCGAGGCCATTGGCGAAGCCCTCAATGAAAACGGCCGCGTGATCGTGACCGGCTGCCTGGGCGTCGAAGAAGAGCTTATCCGCCAGACCCATCCGTCAGTGCTCGCGATTTCCGGCCCGCATCAGTACGAAAACGTCGTTAGCGCCGTGCACGAGCACCTGCCGCCCGTGCCGAACAAGTTCGTCGACTTGGTGCCCGAAACCGGCCTCAAGCTGACGCCGCGCCATTACGCCTATCTCAAGATTTCCGAGGGCTGCAACAACCGCTGCTCGTTCTGCATCATCCCGCAGATCCGCGGCGACCTGGCCTCGCGCCCGGCCGCCGGCATTCTTGGCGAGGCCGAAGGCCTGATCCGCTCCGGCGTCAAGGAACTGCTGGTCATCAGCCAGGACACGTCGGCCTATGGCGTCGATATCAAATTTGCCGAGTCCATGTATCGCGGCCGTCCGGTCAAGGCGAAGTTCTACGACCTGGCCAAGGAACTGGGCCAACTCGGCGCCTGGGTCCGCCTGCACTACGTCTATCCCTACCCCCATGTCGACCAGGTGATGGAGCTGATGGCCGAGGGCCTGGTCCTGCCCTATCTCGACATTCCCTTCCAGCACGCCTCGCCCAAGGTGCTCAAGGCCATGCGCCGCCCCGCACACCAGGAAAAGACGCTGAATCGCATTCTCGACTGGAAGCGCCAGGTCCCTGACCTGACTGTGCGCTCCAACTTCATCGTCGGCTTCCCCGGCGAGACCGAAGAAGATTTCGAGATGATGCTCGACTTCATCGAGGAAGCCGAGATCGACCGCGCCGGCTGCTTCAAGTACGAGCCCGTCACCGGCGCTCCGGCCAACGAACTCGAAGGCATCGTCCCAGACGACGTGATGCAGGACCGTTGGGAGCGCCTCATGGAAGTGGCCCAGAACGTCTCCACCGGGCAGCTCGCCAAGAAGGTCGGCCGTACCATCCAGGTGCTGGTCGACGACGTGCAGCCGGAGGCCAACAAGGCGATCGCCCGCTCCAAGTGGGACGCGCCCGAGATCGACGGCCAGGTGATCATCGCCAATGCATCGGGGATCAAGCCGGGCGACATGCTCGACGTGCTGGTCACTTCAAGCGACGAATACGACCTCTTTGCTGAACCGGTAAACGCTGCAAAATCAGCAGCTTGATGGATTTTCTGGAATCTGACTGAGAGGGCGCCGCACCAACGGCGCCCTTTTCTTTCTGCGCCGCCTAGAGCTCGGACTTCGCCGCCACCGCGAACATCGCCGCCATCACGTCCGATTGGGTCACCATGCCCACCAGGTGCCCTGCCTCGTCCACGACCGGCAGGTGGTGCAGCCCGGCATCGGCCATGAACGGCACGATCTGGGCGATGTGGGTGTCTGGCCGTGCCGCCTTGACGGGCGCGCTCATGATATCCTCCACCTGCCCCTTGAGCCGGCGGTCCGAATTGCTGATCGAGCGTAGCCGCCAGCCAAGACCGGAGCCCGTGGCCGACATGCCCCAGTCCGCTTTGTCGAGCAGATCGGTCTGCGTCAGGATGCCGATTACCCTGTTGTCCAGGTCAACGACTGGCAGTGCCTTGATGTGATGCTCGCGCAGGTGCCGCAGGGCCTCGCGCAGGCTGGTCTTGGGCCCCACCGACTGCACATCGCGGCTCATGATATCGGCACAGGTCACTCCGCCCGAGCGCCGATCATAGGCGCGAACCTCGGCGCGATGCAGGATGTCCTCGAGATCGTCGGTAGCCACCGGCAGCACGATGTCATACTGCGCCAGAACGGCCCCGATATCTTCGGCCGTCACGCCCAATCGCCCGCTCGGCAGCGGATCGGCCGTCTTGTGTGGATTGCCGGGCACCGGCGCCAGGTGCGGATAGCGTCGGCCCGTGAGGTTGTTGAACAGCAGCGCCGCAACCAGCAGCAGCACCGAATTGACTAGCACGGGCCAGACCACGAATCCGTAGCCCGCCGCCTGGATCGCCGGGCCGCCCAGCACCGCGGTCAATGCGACGGCCCCGCTGGGCGGATGCAGGCACCGCAGCGCCATCATGACCGCAATGGCCAACCCCGCCGCCAACGCGGCGGCCAGCATCGGGTCGCCGATATAGCGTGCACAGGTCACCCCGATCAGCGCCGCGATCGTATTGCCGCCGATGATGGACCACGGCTGCGCCAGTGGGCTCGTCGGCACGGCAAATAGCAGCACTGCCGAGGCACCCATGGGCGCGATCAGCAGCGGCACATCTGATGACCCACCCAGCGCCAGCCCGGCCACCGCTCCGGTAACCAGAATGCCGATCAGCGCGCCAATGGACGCCCGCAGCCGCTCGCCCAGGCTGACCGGAGCCAGGCCAGGCACGAAACGTTTGATGAAGGGAAAGACCGAGGACATCGCACGCCGATGTATCAGGCCGCCCAGGGCCAGCCAACGGCCTGCGCGCGCTGGACATTCCGAAGAAGCCCGCTCCACTGGAATTTTCTTGCTTAGACCTTGCCTGGCCGCACTAGCGCGCAAAAGCCTCGAACGGATTGATCTCGGTCAGTTGCCGAATGACACGCTCTTCGACACCCGCCGCTCGCAGCTGGGGCAATATGCTCGCCACCAGATGCGTGTAGGGCCGCGGCTCACCGCCGCCGGGCTTGGCTGGATCGAACCAACCCATATCGTGGCTGAGCAGCAATTGCCTTTCGAGGCCTGCCTCCAACGCCCTCAGGATCAACGGCACGCTCTCCTCGTCCGGCACCCAGCCCAGATTGTCGTATTCGATCCAGGCCCCCCGCGCCGCGACAGCCCTGTGCATTTCGAAGTCCGGCTCGGCCTGCGTGTGAATCGAGATGAACCGGCTGGCCGAATATCCTTCGCCCTCGATGATATCGAGCTGGTCCATCACCACCCGCCCCTTGATTGTGTGGGAGCCGATTACCGCGCCCGTGGCCCTGGCCGCGCGCGCCGCGGCCCGCAGGATGCGAGCTTCAATCGGCGTAATCCCATCATCTCCCGCGCTGACCTTGATCCAGGCCGCCTTGACCCCGGTATCGCCGACCCCCACGGTCAAGTCGTGCAAGAATGCCGCCTCGAGCTCGGCTTCGTCAGCCTTGCTCACCCAGTCCGGAATCCACGGCTCACGGTAATTGCCCGTCGGCACCACGATAGGGAAACCTGTGGCCTGGGATACGGCTAGGTCGAGGTCCACCCGCAGGCCCACGCCGCCGGTCGAGCATTCCACCAGCGCCGTGATTCCCTGCGCCTTGATCGCCTCGATCTGCGGCGCCATCAGCGCCACCACATCTGCGGCCTCGGCCTGGGCATAGCCAGGCTGGTCCGGTGTACGCAGGTCGACAAAGACATGTTCGTGCGGAAGGATCATACCCAGATCGCCCTTGGAGCGCGGCCCCAGCGTGGTGAAAAGCTGCTTCATTCGGTCTCCTCCGCCGTTCGGCGCGATTTTGCTTTGGTTCCATACCCATAACGACAAAGACGCGATTTTGGCACTTGCCGATACGACCCGTTCTGCGTTGTGTTGCGTGGCGCCAAGCGTGGAACCTCGATGACCCTGCCTCAAATCTTCGTCTTCCTGACAATCGGTCTCATGATGCTGGCCTTCATCTGGGGACGATGGCGTTACGACGTCGTCGCCGTCGGGGCCCTGATCGCAGCCATCGCACTGGGAATCGTCCCGCCCGCCGAAGCCTTCACCGGCTTCTCCGACGATATCGTGATCATCGTCGGCAGCGCCTTGGTAGTCAGCGCCGCAGTTTCCTATTCCGGCATCATGGAAGCGGCAGTCCGCAGGTTCGCGCCAGGTGTCAGTTCACCCCGCGCCCAGCTCATCCTGCTGGTGATAACGGTCACGGTGCTGAGCGCCTTCGTCAAGAATATCGGCGCCTTGGCGATCATGATGCCCATCGCCTTCCAGATGGCACGCAGGTCGGGCGTTTCGCCGTCGCTCTTCCTGATGCCCATGTCGTTCGGATCGCTGCTGGGCGGGCTGATGACCCAGATCGGCACCTCCCCCAACATCATCGTGTCCCGCATCCGCGAGGAAATGACGGGGCAGGCCTTCGCCATGTTCGACTACACGCCCACCGGCCTGGCCCTTTCGGTGGTGGGCGTCGTCTTCCTCGGCCTCTGCTACCGGCTGCTGCCTGAGCGCCAGCGGCAGGAGACCGGCATGGATAGTGCCATCGAGATCAAGAACTACACCACCGAGGCGCGCGTCGCGGAGGATTCTCCTGCCATCGGCAAGACGGTGGCAGACATCCAGCGCAATGCCGATGGCCGTGCCATGGTCATCCGCATTCTTGGCGCGTCCGGCCAGCGGCGGACACCCCTGCCCGACATGAAGCTGCGGCTTGGCGATATCCTGGTGATCGAGGGCGCAGCGGACGCGCTGGACAATATGGTGAGCCAATCGGGCCTGGTCTTTTCCGAACGGCGTGGCGCCGCAACCAAGGACGCCGCCGATATGGGTACCATCGAGGCGGTCATCGGCGAAAGTTCGGCGCTGATTGGCGCCACGGCGCGGGAACTCACCCTGTTCGACCGGACGGGCCTCAACCTGCTGGCGGTCAGCCGGCGCGATCAGCGCTTCACCGAGCGGCTGGGTCAGATTCGCTTCCAGAATGGCGACGTCATCCTGCTGCAGGGGCACATGAACCGCCTGCCCGAACTGCTGCGCGAGTGGGACTGCCTGCCGCTGGTCGAGCGTGGCCTGCGGCTGGGCAGCGTGCGCAACGGCCTGGTGCCACTGGCCATCTTGCTGGTTGCAATGGGCGCCACGGCCTTCGGCGTGGTGCCGGTCGCCTCCGCCTTCTTTGCCGCCGCCGCCGCCATGGTGATCAGCCGCTCCATCCCGCTGCGGGACGTCTACTCGGCGCTCGACGCGCCGATCCTCATCATGCTGGCCTGCCTGATCCCAGTCTCGGATTCGCTGCGCAGCTCGGGCGGCACCGACCTGATCGCCAACTGGCTGTCGGCCACTGCCGCCACCATGCCCGGTTGGGGTGCCCTCGCACTCATCATGGTAGCCGCCATGGCGGTGACGCCGTTTCTCAACAATGCCGCGACCGTGCTGGTCATGGCGCCCATCGCTGCCACCTTTGCTACCGATCTCGGCTACGCCCCCGAGGCTTTCCTCCTTGCCGTGGCCATCGGCGCCGGCTGCGATTTCCTCACGCCGATCGGCCACCAATGCAACACCCTCGTGATGGGGCCAGGCGGCTACAAATTCGGCGACTATTGGAGGCTCGGCGCGCCCTTGTCGCTGCTTGTCGTGCTGGTTGGCGTCCCGATGCTCATGCTGGTGTGGCCGTTCTAGCCAGCACAACCTCCGTCATGGCTTGCGCCGCTCCGCACAATCGGTAGACCTCTTGGTGAGCCTGCCGAACCATGAGGTCGTGCCACCATGCACACCCAGCACACCATTCCCCTGCCCGGTCGCGCGCCGTTGACCTTTGGCCAAACGCCGCTGGTCATGGGAATTCTCAACGTCACGCCCGACAGTTTCTCCGATGGTGGCCAGCACAATCTTGTCGACAGCGCCCTCGCTCATGCCCGGCAGATGATTGCCGAAGGTGCCGCCATCATCGACGTGGGCGGCGAAAGCACGCGACCCGGATCGCAACCGGTGGGAGTGCAGGAAGAACTCGATCGCGTCATGCCGGTCATCGACGCCCTGATCGCCGCTGGCATCGAGGTGCCCCTTTCCATCGACACCTACAAGCCCCTGGTTGCCGACCAGGCCATCCAGGCCGGCGCTTCCATCATCAACGACGTTCATGGGCTGCAAGGCGCGCCCGAAATGGCCGAGGTCGCCGCCCTGCACCAGGTTCCGGTCATCGCCATGCACTGGCAGAAAGACCGCGACCACCGCACTCCCTTGCTCGATGATATGGTCCGCTATTTCCAGGCCAGCGTCGCGCTGGCCGAACGGGCTGGGCTAGGTCGCGACCGCCTCATCCTCGATCCCGGCTTCGGCTTTGGCAAATCACTCGCCGAAAACTACCAAGTCCTGCAGCAACTCGCCGGCATTGGGCAAGCAATCTCCCGGCATGCTTGCCCTATTCTTGTCGGCACGTCGCGCAAGTCCATGATCGGCAAGCTGCTCGACAACCAGCCCGCCGAACGCCTCGCCGGAACCATCGCAACAACCATCATTGGTTACATCAATGGCGGCCACGTCTTCCGCGTCCACGACGTCAAAGCCAACCGCGACGCTCTTCGCGTCGCCCAGGCGACCCTGTATGGTCTGCCCGAGGACCGTTAGGGAGGAGAGTGGAAGTGGGTCAGAATTTCACGGGCGACCGTATCATTTTGAAAGACCTCGGCTTTTATGGCTACCACGGCGTATTTGCCGAAGAGGCCAAGCTGGGCCAGCGATTCTTCGTCGACCTGGAACTTGGCGCCGACCTCTCCGCCACTGCTACCACCGACCGCCTCAGCACCGGCATTTCCTATGCCGACATCTACGACGTGGTGAAAACCGCCTTCGACTCTCGGCGCATGAAATTGATCGAGGCCGTGGCGCAGAACATCGTCGACGAGATCTTCGACAAATTTCAACGGGTAGAGTGGGTCATCATTCGCATCCGCAAGCCGGAGGCGCCCATTGCCATGGTGCAGGGTGAGGCCGGCGTGGAACTGCATCGGCAGCGGAAAGCCCAATGACGTCAAAGGCCTGGCTAAGTCTTGGCGCCAATCTGGGAGACCCGCCGACGCAGCTTGCCGAAGCGGTGCGGCGCATAGGCGACCATCCGGCAATCACGGTCATCGCCCAGTCCGGCATCTTCGCTACCAAGCCTTGGGGCAAGACTGATCAGCCCGACTTCGCCAACATCGCCATCGGCATCGAAACCACGCTCAAGCCCATTGAATTGCTTGATGTTTTGCTCGCCATCGAATTGGCGATGGGCAGGGTACGCACCGAGGTCTGGGGCCCGCGCCTGATCGATATCGACATGATCGCCTATGATCGGTTCGAGATCAAAACCGCCAGGCTGACCCTGCCCCATCCCTATGCACACGAGCGCGACTTCGTGCTCGATCCGTTGCGACAGATCGCTAAGGATGTGGCCGATTGGGTCGTCATGTGCGCGGCCAAGCCGCGTTAGGCGCGCAGCGCGTTCAGCACCGAGACAGCTGTATCGAACTCGGCCCGACGCTTGGCGCGACGCTCTGCGGCTTCCTCGTCCTCGCCCCACTGACCGATCTGGTAATCCTCGTCGACATGCGCCGCCTTCCACACGCGGTCGGGCGAAAACAGCTTGTGCCACAAGCCCATGGCGAGAAGTCCTGATCCAGTTAGTCCAGTGATCGAGACCAGCGCCGTCAGAACGAACAGATTCTCTCCCGACAGCGCATCAGCCAGCCGATCAAGCGTCGCCTTGGGCTGGGACTGGTGCATGATGCCCATCGTGGGCTGGAAGGTGACGCCAAAATGGCCTGCAAGAGTGGTAAGCGCGCTGTCCCAGGCCAGCTCCTGCTCGGAAACCAGTTCCTGCGGACTCTCGGCGCGATAGAGCAGGAGGTCGCTGCTGGCGAACTTCACCACCTCTTCGCGAAAAGCCGGAATCATCTCCTCGCCGCTTTCGACTGCAGAGTTGATCAGCCGCACCATGGGCATGGTCGAGGGGTCGATGAACTCGCCCTGCGCGGCCCACTCGGCCGCCATGGCGGTGGCGATAGGCGCAGCCGGGACGACAACAGCCAGCTTCTTGCCCGGTGTCCGCACCGGCCTGCCGTCGAGCGTTACCACGAACCCGCCATCGACCGGCCCCGCGGCCACGTCCTTGTAGAAGCGCTTGGGCAGTTCGACCCTATTGAGATGCTGGGCCCTGCCATAGCCGTCATCGCGATGCTGGTGGGCTTCCTCGAGCTGATCACGCATGGGCTTTGTCCTCCAGCAGGGCATCGATGAGGTCGTAGAGATCCTCGAAGCGGGTAACGGTGGCCGTGGCTCCCGCTGCCGCCAGGTCCTCGACCGGCTGCAGGCCCCAGGCGACACCGATAGACCGCACGCTGGCGGCCTTGGCCATTTCGATGTCGAAGACGGCATCGCCTATCATCAACGTATTATGCGGCAGTGCACCGCAGGCCGCCATGGCCGAATGCAGCATGCCCGGATGCGGCTTGGACGGGTTGGTGTCCGGCGTTTGAAGGCTGGCGAAATAGGACGTCATGTCATTCTGCGTCAGCGTCTTGTCGAGGCCCGCCCGTCCCTTCCCGGTTGCAATCGCCAATTGGGTATCGGGCCGAGTTTTCAGTCGCTCCAGCAAGCCGCGTGCACCATCGAACATCGGCATCTGGCCGGGCGGCGAGGCGGCGGCGGCCGCCCGATACGCGTCGAACAGTGCCGAGATCACCTCGGGGTCATCACTGCCGGACACCGCGCTGAGGTAGATCGGCAGCGACAGTCCGACATTGGCGCGAATGGTCTCGCGCGACGGCGCCGGTAGGCCTACCGAAGCAAAGGCCTTGAGCACGCGCGCGGTGATCTCGGCGCCGCTGTCGATCAGCGTGCCATCCATGTCGAAGACGACCAGGCTCACGCCCCGTCCTCCGGATCGCCGCTGACATCGTAGCGATCGGGATCGAAGCCCAGGGCCTCGAAGCTCTGCCGTATATGCGGTGGCAAGGGCGCGGAAATGTCGAGGCGCTTACCGTTGCGCAGCGGAATGGCGATGCGGCGGGCATGCAGGTGCAGGCCTTCGCTGAGGCCCGGCGCGCCCTGCCAGTTCTCGATGTTGAAATAGCGCGGGTCGCCGATGATCGGCGTGCCCAGCTGCGCCATATGCACGCGCAACTGGTGGGTGCGGCCGGTCACGGGCTTGAGCGTCACCCAGGCAAAGCGCCGGCTGGCGGTGTCGGTGGTCGAATAGTAGCTCATCGAATGCTGCGCGCCGGGCGTGCCGTTCTTGACCACCACCATCTGCTCGCCATCTTCGGTGCTCTGGCGCGCGAGGAAGCACGAGATTTCACCCTGCTGCGGATGCGGATTGCCGGCGACGATGGCCCAATAGATCTTGCGCGCCGAGCGTGAGCGGAACACCGTGCCAAAGTGGCTCGCTGCTGCCTTGGTCTTGGCGACGACCAGACAGCCCGACGTATCCCGGTCCAGCCGGTGAACCAGGCGTGGCGGCTCGCCCTTTTTGTTGGGCAGGCTCTTGAGCATCCCGTCGATATGGCGCTTGGTGCCGCTGCCCCCTTGCACCGCAAGACCATGCGGCTTGTTGAAGACATAGATGTCGTCGTCTTCGTAGAGGATCAGCTCCCGCAGGAACTGGGCATCCGCCTCACTGACCTTGGGCGGGCGCACCACGTCGGGGTCGTCGATGGGGGGAATGCGCACGGTCTGCCCACCGACCAGACGGGTGCTGGTGGTCACCTTGGCCTTGTCGACTTTGACCTCGCCGTTGCGGATCAGCTTTTGCAGGCGCCCGAAGCCGAGCTGGGGGAAATGGGTCGCAAACCAGCGATCCAGACGCATGCCGTCTTCATCGCTTTCCACTTGCCGCTGTTGAACGCCACTCATGCCACGCCTCGGGTCACCAAAAGCCCGAGATAAAGCCCTATGAGGCAGAGCACAACCGACAACAGCACATAGGCGCCAGCCGCAACCACTTCGCCGCGCTCGATCAACACGATCGTATCCAGCGAGAAGGTCGAGAAGGTCGTGAAGCCGCCCAGGATGCCCACGGCGACGAACAACCGTGCATCGCTTTGCCAGGTTGGGAGCCAGCGGGCCATCAGCCCGACGAACAGACCCATGGCGAGCGAGCCGACGAGGTTGATCAGCAGCGTGGCGAGCGGGAACGACATCGGCCACAAACGGCCGATTATCTGCCCCACGCCGAAACGTGCCATGGCGCCCAGCGCGCCACCCAGGCCGACGAGAAAGAAGGGATACATCTAGCCTTCTGCCTCGTCTCGCTTGGCTGCCCGCAGCCGTTCGAAATAGTCGATGCGCTTTCTCAGGTCCCGCTCGAAACCGCGCTCGACCGGATGGTAGAATTTCTTCCGACCGATCTTTTCGGGAAAGTACTCCTGCCCGGAAAACGCTTCCGGCGTATCGTGGTCATAGATGTAACCCTCGCCATAGCCCGAGCCCTTCATCAATTTGGTCGGGGCGTTGAGGATCACCATGGGCGGCATCGGCGAACCGGTTTCCCTCGCTACGCTCATGGCAGCCTTGAAAGCGGTGTAGACGGCGTTTGACTTGGGCGCCAAGGCCAGATGCACCACGACCTGGGCCAGCGCCAGTTCGCCCTCTGGCGAGCCGAGCATCTGATAGGCATCGCGCGCCGCGACGGCCATGGGCAGCGCCTGCGGATCGGCCTCGCCAATATCCTCGGAGGCCATGCGGATCAGCCGGCGCGCAAGAAACAGGGGATCCTCCCCAGCTACCAGCATGCGGGCGAAATAATAGAGGGCGGCGTCTGGGTCGGAACCGCGGATCGTCTTGTGCAAAGCCGAGATCAGGTTGTAGTGCCCGTCCTGCGCCTTGTCATAAATCGGGGCCCGGCGCTGCACCACGGTGAGGAGCCCCGCCGCGTCGAGCACTTCACCCGCCTTGGCTGAAGCCAGCACTTCCTCGACAAGGCCAAGCAGCGCGCGCCCGTCGCCATCGGCCAGCGTCAGCAGCGTCTGTCGCGCCTCGGGCGCGAGTGGCAGTGCCGCGCCGGTCAGTGCCTCGGCCCGCTGGACGAGCTTTTCGAGGTCGTCGAGGCCAAGGGACTCGAAGCGCAGCACCTGGCTGCGCGACAGCAGAGCCGCGTTGAGCTCGAAGGAAGGGTTCTCGGTGGTGGCGCCAACCAGCACCACGGTGCCATCTTCCATCACCGGCAGGAAGCCGTCCTGCTGCGCGCGATTGAAGCGATGGATTTCGTCGACAAACAGCAGCGTCCGATGACCCGACAACCGCTGGAAGCGGGCCTTCTCGAACACCTTCTTGAGGTCGGCCACGCCGGAAAACACCGCCGAAATCTGCTCGAACGTGTACCCGATCTGGTCGGCCAGCAGCCGCGCCACGGTGGTCTTGCCCGTGCCTGGCGGGCCCCACAGGATCAGCGAGCCCAGCCGGCCACTGGCAATCATCCGCCGCAGGGTGCCATCGGGCCCCAGCAGGTGCGGCTGGCCGATCACCTCGTCCAGCGAACGCGGGCGCAACTGATCCGCCAGCGGGCGGGCAGTATCGTTGTCGGCGGGATCGGCGGCGAAGAGGTCGGACATGAGAGCGTTCTAGCGGTAATCGACAGCGTCAGCAAACTAGGCTCTAGTCAGAGCGAAACCTGTCAGGATGCCTTCATGTCGATGTTTCGCTTCGCCGCCGCCGCCGCTATCGCCCTTGGACTCATCGCGCCCGTCATGGCACAGGAGAAAGTGGAACGTCTCGGCATCCCTGGCCCCATTATCTTTGAGGGCACCAAGTTCGAGCTCGCCTGGACCAGCCACCCGGCGCCGACTTACTACAAGCAGGAATACGTGCCGGCAGGACAGGTCGTGGAATCCTATGACGAGATGTTCATGGTGGACCTGCTGACCGAAGGACAGGATCCGGAAAGCGCCGCGGCGACCATGATCGCAGGGTTGGACGAGCGCAAGGCGGGCGGCGACCCGGTGGTCAACTACGACATGATCTCCAACGAGGCGACCGGCGAACTCATCCTCGATTTCCTGCTCAGCGATACCAGTAGCGGCCAAATCATCGTCGAATGGAATGCCTACCGTTACTCGCCCACCGCGGATGGCGCGGGCGTCACTCTGTTCGCCATCAGTCGTCGCGGCTATGGCGAGGACGGTGCAACGCAGTTCCTGGAGAGGCTGACTACTTGGCGGCAGACATCCATCCAGGAATTGGCCGTGATGGAACTGCCGCCGGTCACGGTAGCGGCCGAATAGGTCAGTAGCAGCTGTCCACCAGCTCGTCGATGCGCAGCGTCGTGCCCTCTTCCTCCATGATCAGGTCACCACGGATAACCCAGCACATAGGTCCGTCGGCGAGGTTTTCCATCGCCGCAAGGATTTCTCTTGAGGCAACAATCTCAGGGGGGATTTCGTCGCTCCAGACGACGACGCCATCCGCCGTGGGGGTATCGGCGGCGAGCACGAAGTAGTTCGGGCATGGCGCGGTCACGCACTGAACCGCCTGGAACTCATAGCGCAGATATTGCGGAGCATCCAAGGCGACCGACCTAATCTCGCCATCCGCATTGACGTAGACAGTTGCGTCCTCGGCCATGGCTGGCTGCGCGACGCCGGCAAGGGCGATGATGATGGCGATCCGTCTCATGAGGTGTCTCCGCAGATGCAGTTCCCGATCACCCACATGTAGGGCGTGTGGATGTACGCAGGCTGAACGGGCCGCCGCCCTAGCCGCTGACGATGCTGCGCGTCACCCGCCCGTCCCGCTGCAGGATGATTTGCCATGTCCGCACGCGGTTGGACGCCGTGTCGGCGAAGGCCCTTGCCGTGTCCATCGGCTTGTCGTTCAGCGACAGGATGACGTCGTCGACACGCAGGCCCATCTGGTCGGCCGGTGAGCCCGGCTCGACGGCGGTAACGATGACGCCCTTGGCGTCGTAAGGCAGTCCCTTGGCTTCGGCCAGTGCAGCATCGATCTGGCGCACACTGGTGCCGGCAAAGCGCGAATTGCCCGATATGGACGCGACAGCATCGTCGCCAACCGCCGGTGCAGCCTCGACTTGAAGGCTGACATCTTCGGTAACGCCCGAGCGCTGCCGGGACAGCACCGTGGTTTCCCCGATCGGCTTGGTGGCAAGGCGGAAATTGAAGGCGCTGGGGTCATTCACGGCAGTGCCGTCGACCGCCAGGATCACGTCGCCGGATGCAAAGCCAGCCCGGGCGGCCGGGCCATCGGGCGCCACCTCGGTGATGAGCGCACCATGCGGAGCCGCCATGCCCAGGCTCGCGGCGATATCGGAATTGACCGCCTGCATCTTTGCGCCGAACCAAGGCCGGATGATCTCCCCGCCCTTGACGCCAGCATCGGCGACGAGGCGCGCCATATTGGCCGGGATGGCGAAACCGATACCGACCGAGCCACCGGTCTGCGAATAGATGGCGGTGTTGATGCCGACCAGCCTGCCATCGAGATCGACCAGGGCGCCGCCGGAATTGCCGGGGTTGATGGCGGCGTCCGTCTGGATGAAGAACTCGTAGTCCGAGCTCTCGACCCCTGTGCGCGCCAAAGCCGAAACGATGCCAGAGGTAACGGTCTGTCCCACGCCGAAGGGGTTGCCGATGGCAAGGACGAGATCACCCACCTGCAGGGCGTCGGAGTCCGAGAACGTGATGGCGGGGAAGTTGGTGCTGCCGGGATCGCGGACACGCAGCACGGCCAGGTCGGTCTGCGCATCCTCAATGACGATATCGACGGCGAACTCGCGACCGTCGGAAAGGGCGATACGGACATCGGTGGCGCCCTCGATGACGTGGCGATTGGTGAGGATCACGCCGCCGGCATCGACAATGACACCGGAACCCAGCGACCTGGACTCCCGGGGCCGGGTTTGCAACTGGCCCTGGCCGAAGAAGCGCGAGAAGAACGGATCATTGGCAAAAGGCGAGGCCTGCGCCTGCTCGATCCGGGTGGCATAGACGTTGACCACCGAGGGCGACACGGCCTTGACCACCGGAGCGAAGCTGAGCTTGACCTGCTCGTCGCTCCGGGGAACGACGCGGGGCGCGGGCTGCGGAGGGGCAACCGCCACGGCGACCTGCGCCTGGCTAGGCCCATTCCATGGCGAGAACGCCAACGTGCCGCCAATAGCCAGGGCAGCAACAGCGACACCTGCCAGAACCAGTGTGCGCATCGACATCGAACCTACCTCCGTCTGGCGCGTTGAATGCCGAAACCGGTCCACGCGCGGACGAGAGGCAAACGCCCGGATTCTGGCGCGAAAATGGCGTCACGCAGCCGTCGCAATTAGCCGTCAAATAATCGTTTGCGCGAGGGGTTGCATGGCCCTATATGCAGCGCTTCTTTTCCGCATTCTTAGCCCCGAAAGGCCAGTCGTCGATGACCACCGAGCCGAAGCACGTCTATCCGAACACCTCCGCCCTGATAGCGGCGGAAGAGCCGGACTTTCCGGCATTCCTGTTCTCCGAGCGCGAGCTTCACAAGGCTACCAAGGTCTTCCGGAAGGGCTTTGACGGGCTGCTGACCTATGCCGTCAAGTGCAACCCGTCCCCGCACATCATCGCCCAACTGCACCGCGAGGGACTCAAGGCCTTCGACGTTGCCTCCAATACCGAGATGGAACTGGTGCGCGACCACGCCCCCGGCGCGGTGATGCACTATAACAACCCCATCAAGAACAAGCGCGAGATCGAACGCGCCTACGAAGAGTTCGGTGTCCGCAGCTTCACTATCGACCATCCGCAGCAGCTCGACCAGCTTGCCGCCGTGGTGTCGCCCAGCCGCGACGTGGAGGTAACGACCCGCTTCAAGGCCGGCAAGGCGCTCAAGTCCTATGACTTCGGCATCAAGTTCGGCGTCATGGAACAAGGTGCGGCCGAAATCGTCAGCGCCGTCGAGGCCATGGGCTTCACGCCGAGCCTCTGCTTCCATGTGGGCAGCCAGTGCGAGGATGCCTACGCCTATGAGCGCCACATCGCCGCCGCCGCGCGCATCGTCGAAGAAGCGGGCATCGAATTGAAGCGCCTCAATATCGGTGGCGGCTATCCGGCCCCCTACCCGACCAGCGAGGCGCCGCCGATGGACTACTATTTCGAGACCATTGCTACGGCCGTGTCGGACCATTTCGGCGACAAGAACAAGCCCGAACTGATCATCGAGCCCGGCCGAGCCCTGGTGACTTCGTCCACCTCGCTGCTGCTGCGCGTCAAGCATCAGCGCGGCGGCCAGTCGGTTTATGTCAATGACGGCGCCTATGGCAGCCTCATGGAAGTCAAGTTCATGCACTTCACCCCGCCGGTCCGCGTCTGGCGCGGCCCCCGTGTGCACGACAACAACCAGGAATTCTCCGAATTCACCATCTGGGGACCCACTTGCGACAGCTATGACGTGCTGCCACAGGTGTTCACCCTGCCCGCCGATATCGATGAAGACGACTGGATCGAATTCGGCCTGATGGGCGCCTATACCCAGGCGTCCCTGACCCCGTTCAACGGCTTCGACCGCCGCGACCAATACTGGGTCGAGGAAGTCTACACCGGCAAGGACCAGCAGCCGGAATAGAGCTTACGGACACTCGCAACAGCGCGGCCACCCTCGGGTGGCCGCTATTGTTTGGAGATGGTCGTGGTCGGCCGGAGATATCCTGTCGGCTTACGCCCGTTTGGACTTCAGCAGACCCAGCCTGATCGCACTTTCCGCTGACGCCAGGATCGCATCCCGCCCCGATATGAATGGCCGACCGAGCAGCGCCTCGCCCTTCTCCCGCGAAAAATGCTTTTCGTTGCCGATGTCGTTGATGATCTGGCGGGTCGGTCCGCCAAAGCGGGCAAGTAGCTTGATGATCCAGTCCGGCACAATCTTGTTGGTGATCTGGCGGTCGGGATAGGCGTCGGCCAGCACCCGCGCCACCTGCGGGAATGGCACGTAATCCGAGGTCGCCAGATAGCGATGTCCGATGGACGTCGGCTGCTGCAAAGCAGCGACATGCAACGCGGCCACGTCGCGGACGTCGATGACCGAAAAGCCGTTGCTCGGCATGGCCGGCGTGGACCCGTCAAGAAGGCCGGTGACCATGCCCAGCGAGATGCTCGCATCCTCGTCGAGAGCTGGGCCCAGGATGGCGCCGGGATGGATCGTGGTCAGTTCCAACCCTTCCGAGCGTGCATAGGCCCAGGCAGCCTGTTCGGCCAAGGTCTTGCCGACACAATACGCCCAGGTGAAGCGCATGCCGTCGAGGTCGGTAAAGTCATCCTCTGTGTAAATGCGCTTGCCCCGATCGTGCCCCAGCCCATAGCCGACGGTCGCGATCGACGATGTCATGACGACGCGCCTGACCCCGCCAGCGACCGCATGGCGCAACACCCGCTCCGTGCCCTCGACGGCCGGGCCGATGACCAGTTGCGGATCTTTGGGCTCTTCGGCCACGATCTGCGCCGCCACATGGGCAACCGCCGTTACGCCTTCCATGGCTTCCAGCCAGCCGCGGTCCTGCATCAGGTCCAGTCGGACGAAGCTCAATCGCGTAAGAGCAGCATCACCCAATTGTCCTGCCACCGCAGAACGTACGGCTTCCGCCCTGCCCTCGGACCGAACCGTGCCACGGACGTCGAACCCGGCCCGCAGAAGTTCGATGACGGTCCACTTGCCGACAAAGCCATTGGCGCCGGTAACCAGAACCAGACCCGTCTGCATCGCTATTCCCCCAGCCACAGCGTTCCGGAATGAACCGCAGCGCGCGGCAAATGTCCACTGGGGCCAAATCGGTTGGCACCAGACATGCGAAAAGGGCGGCCGCTTGAACAGCGACCGCCCTTTTCAAAAAACAGATGAAACCCGCGCTTACGCGGCTTCGGATTCGTCCTGCACCTGCACCGGACCGCTGTCCTGGCCCTTGGCATTGACGTCACGATCAACGAACTCGATCACGGCCATCGGCGCATTGTCGCCATAGCGGAAGCCGGCCTTCATGATGCGGATATAGCCGCCCTGGCGTTCCTTGTAGCGGGGACCAAGCACGGCAAAGAGTTTGGCAACCTGGCCTTCGTCACGGATCTGGGCGATTGCCTGACGGCGAGCGTGCAGGTCGCCGCGTTTGCCCAGCGTGATCAGCTTCTCGACGATCGGACGCAGGTCCTTCGCCTTGGGCAGAGTGGTAACGATCTGCTCGTGCTTGATCAGCGCGGCGGACATGTTGGCGAACATTGCCTTGCGGTGCGAGGCGGTTCGGCTGAGCTTGCGGCCGGAATTACCGTGGCGCATGGTAGTCTCCTAAAAGCTTGGCAGCGCGGGATCAGTAGTGATCTTCGTAGCGCTTGGCGAGGTCATCGATATTCTCGGGCGGCCAATTGGCCACGTCCATCCCGAGATGAAGCCCCATCTGTGCCAGGACTTCCTTGATTTCGTTGAGCGACTTGCGGCCGAAATTCGGCGTCCGCAGCATCTCGGCTTCCGTCTTCTGGATCAGGTCGCCGATATAGACGATGTTGTCGTTCTTCAGGCAGTTGGCCGAGCGGACCGAAAGTTCGAGCTCGTCGACCTTCTTGAGCAGAGCCGGGTTGAAGGCCAGCTCCGGAACGGCATCCTGTGCCTTTTCCTTGCTGGGCTCTTCGAAGTTCACGAATACCGACAGCTGGTCCTGGAGAATGCGAGCGGCGAAAGCCACGGCATCTTCCGGCGACAGCGCGCCGTTGGTCTCGACCTGCAGGGTCAGCTTGTCCTTGTCCAGGCTCTCGCCCGCACGGGTCGCATCGACCTTGTAGCTGACGCGACGAACCGGCGAGAACAGCGAGTCGACCGGAATGAAGCCGATCGGCGCGTCTTCTGGACGATTCTTGTCAGCCGCGACATAGCCCTTGCCGGTGTCGACGGTGAATTCGATATTGATCTCGGCGCCGTCGTCGAGGTGGCAGATGACCAGCTCGGGGTTCAGCACTTCGATATCGCCGGTGACCTTGATGTCGCCGGCGGTGACCGCGCCCGGGCCCTGACGGCTGAGGGCAAGGCGCTTCGGACCCTCACCGCCCATCTTCAACGCGATTTCCTTCACGTTGAGGACCAGGTCGGTGATGTCTTCCCGCACGCCCGGAAGCGAGGAGAATTCATGCAGGATGCCGTCAATCTGGATTGCAGTCACTGCCGCGCCCTGGAGCGACGACAGCAGCACGCGACGCAGGGCGTTACCAAGGGTAAGCCCGTAACCGCGCTCAAGCGGCTCGGCAACCACCGAGGCCACGCGCGCGTTGTCGCTGCCCGAAACAATCTCCAGCTTGGTCGGCTTGATCAGTTCTTGCCAGTTCCTCTGGATCGTCACGGTAATGTCCTTTCAAAATCGCGGCTCCAGCCCGAGCCGCTCCGCCGCAAACGCAATAAGACTCCCGGCCCATTCAATCGGCCGGGAGGCTCGTCAGTCGGTCTAGATTAGACGCGGCGCCGCTTGCGCGGGCGGCAGCCATTGTGCGGGATCGAGGTCACGTCACGGATCGAGGTGACATTGAAGCCAGCGGCCTGCAGGGCGCGGAGCGCCGATTCACGGCCCGAACCCGGACCGCGCACTTCGACCTCGAGGGTCTTCATGCCGTGTTCCTGCGCCTTCTTGGCGGCATCTTCAGCAGCAACCTGGGCTGCGTACGGGGTCGACTTGCGCGAACCCTTGAAACCCATGACACCCGACGAGGACCACGAAATCGTGTTGCCCTGCATGTCGGCGATGGTGACCATGGTGTTGTTGAACGAAGCGTTCACGTGGGCGACGCCAGACGTGATGTTCTTGCGTTCCTTGCGCTTTACGCGCGCGACTTCAGCTTTAGCCATTATATTCCTCTAGACGATATCAGCGCTACCGTTAGCCGGGCGGCCCCAGTAGCTACATCGAAGAACCCCAAGCGGGTTCTTACTTCTTCTTGCCGGCGATCGGCTTGGCCGGACCCTTGCGGGTGCGGGCATTGGTGTGGGTGCGCTGGCCACGAACCGGCAGGCCACGACGGTGGCGCAGGCCACGGTAGTTGCCCAGGTCCATCAGGCGCTTGATGTTCATCGCCACGCCACGACGGAGGTCACCCTCCACGACGTAGTCGCGGTCGATGGTCTCACGGATCTGGATCACTTCGGCGTCGGTGAGCTCGTTCACACGGCGCTCAGCCGGAATGCCAACCTTGGCGCAGATATCCTCGGCGAACTTGTCGCCGATCCCGTGGATATACTGCAGCGCAATGACAACGCGCTTATTCGTCGGGATATTGACGCCAGCAATACGAGCCACGTCTGCTCTCCTTCATTCAGCGCGAACCGTCACGGCTGGCGCCCTTATAACAACAAGGGACCGAATTCGACCCCCACTATGTGGAACACCGAATCCAGCCCAATAATCCATGAGACTGGCGCGGTTATTAAGGGCTGGATTCCGAGGAGTCAACCTCGAAGTCAAGTCCGAATTTCAGTTGGTGATTGCCGCCTTGATGGCTGCCGTCACCTGCTCGACCGGCGCCATGCCGTCGACCGTCTTCACCAGGCCCCGCTTGCGGTAATAATCCACCAGCGGCGCGGTGTCGTTCTTGTAGACTTCAAGGCGCTTGCGGATCACCTCCGGATTGTCATCCGGGCGGTTGCTTTCCTTCGCGCGGTTGATGACCCGGGCAACCAGCACTTCGGCGTCCGCAGTCATCTCGATGACGGCGTCGAGCGCCATGCCTTTGTCGGCCAGCATGCCGTCGAGGGCCTCGGCCTGACCGATGGTGCGCGGAAAGCCGTCGAGGATGAACCCGGCCTTGCAGTCCTCCGCATCAAGCCGATCGGAGACAATGCCGTTGACGATGTCGTTGGACACCAGGTCGCCACGGTCCATCACTTCCTTGGCCGCCAGCCCGAGGGGCGTGCGGTTCTGGATAGCCGAGCGCAGGATGTCGCCGGTTGAAAGCTGCGGGATCCCATAGGATTCCACAAGGATCTTGGCCTGGGTCCCCTTCCCCGCCCCCGGCGGTCCGAGCAGAATCAACCTCATCGACGCTTGCCTCCCCCAAGACGGGACTTCTTCACGAGCCCCTCATACTGTTGCGCGATCAGGTGCGATTGTATCTGCGACACCGTGTCCAGCGTCACCGTCACCATGATCAGCAGCGAGGTGCCGCCGATGAATTGGCTGATGGCAAGCTGGCTGAACAGCACTTCCGGAATAAGAGCCACGACCGTCAGGTAGAGGGCGCCGATCAGCGTAATGCGCGACAGCACGTAGTCGATGTGCTGCGCAGTGCGCTCGCCCGGCCGAATACCCGGAATGAACCCACCGGAACGCTTGAGGTTGTCAGCAGTCTCGGCCGGGTTGAACACGATCGAGGTGTAGAAGAAGGCGAAGAAGATGATGAAGAAGGCAAACAGTGCCAGGTGGAGCGGCTGACCGCGGCCCAATAGCGCCGTCACCACCTGCAGCCACTGCGGAGCATTGCCCTGCGCCGCAAAGGACGCAATGGTTGCCGGCAGCAGCAGCAGCGAGGAGCCGAAGATCACCGGGATAACACCCGACGTGTTCAGCTTGAGCGGCAGGTGCGAGCTGTCGCCCTGGAACATCTTGTTGCCGACCTGGCGCTTCGGATACTGGATCAGCAGCCTGCGCTGGGCACGTTCGAAGAACACGATTGCCGCGATCACCACCAGGGCCAGGATCGGCATGGCGAATCCGGCAATGGCCGGAATAGCGCCAGTGCGGGCCAGCTCGAGCGTCTGCACGAAGGTGGTCGGCAGGTTGGCAACGATGCCGGCGAAAATGATCAGCGAGATGCCGTTGCCGACGCCGCGCGAGGTGATCTGCTCGCCCAGCCACATCAGGAACATGGTGCCGCCAACCAGGGTAATCACCGTGGAGACACGGAAGAACCAGCCCGGGTTGAGCACGACGCCCTGGCTCGCCTCGAGACCGACGGCAATGCCATAGGCCTGCACGGCGCAGAAGACGACCGCGAGATACCGAGTGTACTGGTTCATCTTGCGGCGACCAGCCTCGCCACCTTCCTTCTTCAGCGCTTCCAGGCGCGGCGAGGCGGTGGCGACAACCTGCACCACGATCGAGGCGGTGATGTAGGGAATGAGATTGAGGGCAAAGATCGCCATGCGCTCAACGGCGCCGCCGGCGAACATGTTGAACATGCCCAGAATGCCCTGCTGGCTCTGTTGGAACGTCTGCGCAAAGGCATCGGGATCGATGCCAGGCACCGGAATGAAAGTACCCAGACGATAGACGAGCAGCGCGCCCAGTGTGAACCAGATGCGCTGCTGCAGGGCCTTCGCCTTGGAAAAGGTCGAGAAGTTGAGATTACGTGCCAGCTGTTCGGCTGCGGACGCCATATATCGCTCCTATGGCTTCAAGGCCAGGTGCGCTCGGAGCGCTTCACGGGCAGATGCATCGGCCCCAAAACGCAACAAACCAAAAACAGCGCACCCGACCACTCGGCCGGGTGCGCCATGCCGATGCTTAACCGGCGTATGGGGTCTTCTTCCACGGCGCCTTGGCCGGGATGATATCGATCTTGCCACCGGCAGATTCAATAGCGGCAGTGGCACCAGCAGTGGCGTAGTTGACGTTGAACGTCACCTTCTTGGCCGTAAAGCCGGTCGAGCCGATCAGGCGCACGCCATCCTTGGCGCGACGGATCACGCGGGCGGCGATCAGGGCCTGAGCGTCGATGACGCCCTTGGCATCGAGCTTGCCGCTGTCGATATAGGCCTGGATGCGGTCGATGCGGACTTCATTCCAGTTGCCGGGGTTGAGCGCGTTGAAGCCGCGCTTCGGCATACGCATGTGAAGGGGCATCTGGCCGCCTTCGAAGCCGTTGATGGCAACGCCCGAGCGTGCCGTCTGGCCCTTGCCGCCGCGACCACCGGTCTTGCCCTTGCCCGAGCCGATACCACGGCCGATGCGGACGCGGACCTTGTTGGCGCCGGGATTGTCGCGAAGTTCGTTCAAACGGGTCATGTGATCGACTCCCTACTTACTCGCCGACGACGCGGACGAGGTGCGGAAGCTTGTTGATCATGCCGCGAACTTCGGGCGTATCGATCAGCTCGCGCTGCTTGTTCATCTTGTTGAGCCCGAGACCGATCAGGGTCGCGCGCTGCACCTTGTCGCGGCGGATCGGCGAGCCGATCTGCTGGACAATAATGGTCTTCTTGTCAGCCATGATTTATCTCCTGACCGGCGATCAAGCTTCGACCGCAGTCTCGCCGCGGCGAGCCTGGAGTTCAGAAACCTTCAGGCCGCGGCGCGAAGCAACCGAGCGGGGGCTGTCGACGCGCTTGAGCGCATCGAAGGTGGCCCGCACCATGTTGTACGGGTTGGCAGTGCCCTGCGACTTGGCAACGATGTCGTTGATGCCAAGCGTCTCGAACACGGCGCGCATCGGACCGCCGGCAATGATACCGGTACCCGGAACGGCGGCACGCAGGATCACCTTGCCGGCACCGTGGCGACCCTGCACGTCGTGGTGCAGCGTGCGCGCATCGCGCAGCGGAACGCGGATCATCTGGCGCTTGGCCTGCTCGGTAGCCTTGCGGATCGCTTCTGGCACTTCACGGGCCTTGCCGTGACCGAAACCAACGCGGCCCTTCTGGTCGCCGACAACCACGAGGGCTGCGAAGCCGAAGCGACGACCACCCTTGACCACCTTGGCCACGCGGTTGATGTGGACCAGGCGATCGACGAATTCGCTTTCGCGCTCTTGAACGTCTCTGCTCATATTACTTTCCTCGCCGCGTTAGAACTGCAGGCCGCCCTCACGGGCAGCGTCTGCAAGGGCCTTCACACGGCCATGATAGATGTAACCGCCACGATCGAAGACGACCTCGGCAACGCCGGCCTTGGTGCCGCGCTCTGCGATCAGCTTGCCGATCGTAGCAGCGGCTTCCGAAGTACCGCCATTCTTGACGGTTGCCTTGACGTCCTTGTCGAGCGTCGAAGCGGCAGCCAGCGTGCGGCCGGTCGCATCGTCGATGATCTGGGCGTAGATATTCTTGTCCGAACGGAAGACCGACAGACGGGGACGACCGAAGGCACGAGCCTTGAGCGCCTTGCGGACACGAGCCTTGCGGCGTTCCGCACCTTTTGCACTGATAGCCATTGCAGGCGCTCCTTACTTCTTCTTGCCTTCTTTGCGGAAGACCTGTTCGTTTGCGTAACGAACACCCTTGCCCTTATAGGGCTCCGGCTTGCGCCAGGCGCGAATGTTCGCGGCAACCTGGCCAACCTGCTGCTTGTCGATACCGGTGACGACGATTTCAGTCGGCGCCGGCACAGCCAGGGTGATGCCCTTGGGGGCTTCGTAGATCACTTCGTGGCTGAAACCAAGCGACAGCTTGACGTCCTTGCCCTGCATGGCAGCGCGATAGCCAACGCCCTGGATCGCCAGCTTCTTCTCGAAGCCGGCCGAAACGCCGGTGACCATGTTCTGGATCAGAGCACGGGTGGTGCCCCAGGCGGCACGTGCTTCACGGCTGTCGTTGGCCGGAGTGATGACAACGCCATCGGCGCCGCTCTCGGCATTGACAATATCCATGAGCTCGATGCTCAGTTCGCCCTTCGGGCCCTTGGCGGTGACGGTACGACCGTTGATCGTGACCGTTACGCCGCTCACCGGTGCAACCGGTTTCTTGCCAGTACGTGACATTCTAGTTCAATCCTTGAGTAATCGTCTTACCGCGGATCCTAAGGACAGACCTTAGAATACGCGGCAGAGTACCTCGCCACCAACGTTGGCAGCCTTGGCTTCGTGGTCGGCCATCACACCCTTGGGGGTGGAGAGGATCGAGACACCCAGGCCATTGGCAACCTGCGGAATATTCTTGACGGAGGCATAGACGCGACGGCCGGGACGCGAAACGCGCTCGATCGTGCGGATAACGCCTTCGTTGTCCGAGTACTTGAGTTCGATCTCATACTCGGAAGCACCGTTCTCGAACTTGGTCTCCGAATATCCGCGGATGAAACCCTCGGACTGGAGCACGTCCAGCACGCGACCACGCAGGGTCGATGCCGGAGTCGAAACGGAATTCTTGCGACGCATCTGGGCGTTGCGGATACGGGTCAGCATGTCGCCGATGGGATCGGAAAAGCTCATCTGATGTTTCTCCTTACCAGCTCGACTTCACGAGACCCGGGATCTGGCCCAGGTTACCAAGCTGACGCAGAGCGATACGGCTCATCTTCAGCTTGCGGTAGAAGCCGCGGGGACGACCCGAGACTTCGCAGCGGTTGCGCACGCGGACCTTGGCGGAGTTGCGCGGCAGCTCGGCCAGCTTCAGCTGGGCTGCGAAGCGCTCGTCCATGGGGAGCGACTGGTCCTTGGTCTTTGCCTTCAGAGCGGCGCGCTTGCCAGCAAACTGCTTGGCCAGCGCTGCGCGCTTGTTGTTCTTCACGATGGAGCTGGTCTTTGCCATATCCTGATCCTTTGTCCCTTCCCTGTCCGCTTACTGGCGGAAGGGGAAGTTGAATGCCTTGAGCAGCGCGCGAGCTTCATCATCGGACTTAGCGGTCGTGGCGATCACGATGTCCATGCCCCAAACCTGATCGATCTGATCGTAGTTGATTTCGGGGAAAATGATGTGTTCCTTGATACCCATGGCATAGTTGCCACGACCATCGAAGGAGTTCGGGTTCAGCCCACGGAAGTCGCGAACGCGCGGCAGTGCGATGTTCACGAGACGGTCGAGAAACTCGTACATGCGGGTCTTGCGCAGCGTCACCTTCACGCCCAGGGGCATGTTCTCACGCACCTTGAAGCCGGCGATCGACTTGCGAGCGTAGGTGATGACCGGCTTCTGGCCAGCAATCTTCTCGAGCTCGGCAGCAGCCGTCTTGACCTTCTTGGTGTCGTTCACCGCTTCGCCGACACCCATGTTCAGCACGATCTTCTCGAGCTTGGGCATCTCCATGACGTTCTTGTAGGAGAACTGCTCCTGCAAGACCTTGCGGATGTTGTCTTCGTATTCGTTACGAAGACGCGGAACGTAAGCTGTCTCAGCCATCGATCGAATCTCCGGTCGACTTGGCGACGCGCGTCTTCACGCCGTCCTTGATCTGGAAACCGACGCGAGTGGGCTTGCCATCCTTGTCGGCGATCGCGAGGTTCGACAGGTGGATCGGCGCTTCCTTGGTGAAGATGCCGGCATCGGTCGACGCGGTCTGCTTGGTGTGGCGGCGGACCAGGTTGATACCCTGGACGACAGCCTTGGTTTCGGTCGGGATCACCGACAGGACCTGGCCAGTCTTGCCTTTGTCCTTGCCAGCCAGGACGACGACCTTATCGCCCTTCTTGATCTTGGCAGCCATTACAGCACCTCGGGTGCGAGCGAAATGATCTTCATGTGGTTCTTGGCGCGGAGCTCGCGCGGAACCGGCCCGAAGATACGAGTGCCGATCGGCTCTTTCTGATTGTTGATCAGAACCGCGGCGTTCTTGTCGAAACGGATCACGGTGCCATCGGGGCGACGGATGTCGAAAGCGGTGCGAACGACCACGGCCTTCATGACCTGGCCCTTCTTCACGCGACCGCGCGGAATGGCATCCTTGACGGAGACGACGATGATGTCGCCCACCGAAGCGTACTTGCGGTGCGAACCGCCCAGCACCTTGATGCACATGACCCGCTTGGCGCCGGAATTGTCGGCGACATCGAGATTGGACTGCATCTGGATCATGGCGTGGTGCCTTCCTGCTGAGCCGCACCCTGAACCAGCGTCCAGCGCTTGTTCTTGGAAATCGGCGCACATTCTTCGATCCAGACCACCTGCCCGACCTTGGCCACGTTGGCTTCGTCATGGGCGTGGTACTTCTTGGACCGGCGAACGGTCTTCTTCATCACCGGATGCGTGAAACGGCGCTCGACGCGCACCACGACCGTCTTATCATTGGCGTCGGAGACCACGGTCCCCTGCAAAACGCGCTTTGGCATGGTCGCGGCTCCTTACTTGGCTGCGTTCTTTTCGCCGAGGATCGTCTTGATCCGCGCGATGTCGCGGCGGACCTTCTTGACCTGGGCGGGCTTTTCCAGCTGCTGGGTAGCGCGCTGGAAACGCAGGTTGAACTGTTCTTTCTTGAGGTCGACGAGCTGGTCCTTCAGTTCGTCTGCGGTCTTGCTCCGCACATCACTGGCTTTCATGCTCATCGTCCTTAGTCGGCAATGCGGGTCACGACCCGCGTCATGATCGGAAGCTTCATCGCGCCGAGGCGGAGAGCTTCCTTGGCGACGTCCTCGGGGACGCCGTCAATCTCGAATACGATGCGGCCCGGCTTGACGCGGGCTGCCCAGTATTCCACCGAGCCCTTGCCCTTACCCATACGCACTTCGGTCGGCTTCTTGGAAACCGGCACGTCCGGGAATACGCGGATCCACACCCGGCCCTGGCGCTTCATCTCGCGGGTGATCGCGCGGCGGGCCGCTTCGATCTGGCGAGCAGTCACGCGCTCGGGCTCGGTTGCCTTGAGGGCATACTGGCCGAAAGCCAGCTCGGTACCGCCCTTGGCAACGCCATGGATACGGCCCTTGTGGGCCTTGCGGAACTTGGTCTTCTTAGGTTGCAGCATAATGAACTAACCTTCTTATGCGCGTTCGCGGTCACGGTCGCCGCGCTCACGGCGCGGTTCGCGCTCTGCGCGCTGGCCACCCATGTCGGCGCCTTCGGTGGCGCGACGCTCATGGGCAGTGGGATCGTGCTCGAGGACTTCGCCCTTGAAGACCCAGACCTTGATACCGATGATGCCATACGTGGTTTCGGCTTCGGCAGTGCCGTAGTCGATGTCGGCACGCAGGGTGTGCAGCGGCACGCGGCCTTCGCGGTACCATTCGGTACGAGCGATGTCGGCGCCACCCAGGCGGCCACCAACATTCACGCGGATACCGCCGGCGCCCATGCGGATCGCCGTCTGCACGGCGCGCTTCATGGCGCGACGGAAAGCCACGCGGCGTTCCAGCTGCTGGGCAATGCCCTGGGCAACCAGGGTCGCATCGGTTTCCGGCTTGCGCACTTCAACGATGTTGATGTGCACTTCGCTGTCGGTGAACTTCTTCACCTTGGCGCGGATCTTGTCGATGTCGGCGCCCTTCTTGCCGATCACGATGCCCGGGCGGGCGGTGTGGATCGACACGCGGCACTTGCGGTGCGGACGCTCGATGACGATCTTGGAGACCGCGGCAGCCTTGAGGTCTTCCAGCAGCATCGTGCGGATCTTCAGGTCTTCCTGAAGCAGGGAGCCGTATTCGCCCTTGTTGGCGAACCAGCGGCTGTCCCACGTGCGGTTGATGCCCAGGCGGAAGCCGATTGGATTGATCTTCTGGCCCATTATGCGGCCTCCTCAACTTGCCGGACGATGATCGTCAGATGCGCGAACGGCTTTTCGATGCGCGACGAACGACCACGACCACGTGCGGTGAAGCGCTTCATTACAAGCGAATTACCAACAAAAGCTTCAGCAACGACGAGAGCGTCGGTGTCGAGACCATGGTTGTTTTCGGCGTTGGCAATGGCGCTTTCGAGCACCTTCTTGACCTGGCCGGAAATGCGCTTGTGGCTGAATTCGAGTTCGGCCAGAGCCTTCTCGACCTTCTTGCCGCGGATCAACTGGGCCAGAAGGTTGAGCTTCTGCGGGCTGATGCGCAGCATGCGCAGCACAGCCTTTGCCTCGTTGTCCTTGAGCGCGCGCTGGGTTTTTGGCTTGCCCATCTTACTTCCTCTTGGCCTTCTTGTCGGCCGCGTGACCGTAGTAGGTACGGGTCGGGGCGAACTCGCCGAACTTGTGGCCGATCATGTCTTCGGTGACGCTGACCGGAATGTGCTTCTGGCCATTGTGCACGCCGAAGGTGATACCCACGAACTGCGGCAGGATGGTCGAACGGCGGCTCCAGATCTTGACCACGTCGTTGCGGCCGGACGCGAGGGCCTTCTCGGCCTTCTTGAGCATGTAGCCGTCGACGAACGGCCCCTTCCAGATTGAACGGGTCATGGCTTACCTGCCCTTCTTCACGTGACGCGAGCGAACGATGAACTTGTCCGTCGCCTTGTTGCTGCGGGTCTTCTTACCCTTGGTCGGCTTGCCCCACGGGGTCACCGGGTGACGGCCACCAGAGGTACGGCCTTCACCACCACCATGCGGGTGATCGATCGGGTTCATGGTCACGCCGCGGTTGACGGGCTTGCGACCCAGCCAACGGCTGCGACCGGCCTTGCCGAGCGAGGTGTTGGAGTGATCCTGGTTCGAGACGGCGCCAACGGTGGCCAGGCACGAACCATGGACACGGCGCTGCTCACCCGAATTGAGGCGCAGGATCGCCCAACCCTGGTCACGACCGACATACTGGGCATAGGCACCAGCCGAACGGGCAACCTGGCCGCCCTTGCGGGGCTTGAGCTCGATATTGTGCACGATCGTGCCGACCGGCATGCGCTCGAGCGGCATGGCATTGCCCGGCTTCACGTCGACGGTCTGCATCGAGGAGACGACCTTGTCGCCGGCCGACAGACGCTGCGGCGCCACGATATAGGCGAGTTCGCCGTCTTCGTACTTCACCAGAGCGATCCAGGCCGTGCGGTTCGGATCATATTCCAGGCGCTCGATCGTTCCGACCACGTCGAACTTGACGCGCTTGAAGTCGATCATGCGGTAGGTGCGCTTGTGACCGCCACCGCGATGGAACGAGGTGATACGACCACGATTGTTGCGACCACCGGACTTGGAGAGGCCTTCGGTCAGGGTCTTGACCGGCTTGCCCTTCCAGAGCTCCGAACGATCGGTCGTCACGAGCTGACGACGGCCTTCGGAAGTGGGGTTGTAAGTCTTTAGAGCCATTTTGCTGTCTCTTATCCCTTAGAGGCCGGTCGAAATATCGATCGACTGGCCGTCGACGAGGGTCACGACCGCCTTCTTGACGTCGTTGCGCGTGCCAAGCTGACCACGGAAGCGCTTCACCTTGCCCTTGCGGACCAGGGTGTTCACTGCCTTGACCTTGACCGAGAACAGCTGCTCGACGGCAGCCTTGATGTCGGTCTTGTTGGCATCGATCGCCACGTCGAAAACGACCTGGTTTGCTTCCGAAGCCATCGTCGACTTTTCAGTCACGACGGGGTTACGGATGATGTCGTATGCGCTGAGCTTGTTCATGCGAACCTCGCTTCCAGCGCTTCGAGCGCTGCCTTGGTCAGGACGAGCTTGTCGCGCTTGAGGATCGAAACAACGTTGATCCCCTGCACCGGCAGCACGTCGATATGCGGGATGTTGCGAGCGGACAGAGCGAAGTTCTGATCCACTGCCGCACCATCGATGATCAGCGCGTTGGTCCATTCCAGCTTGCCGAAGGTCGCCAGCAGACCTGCGGTCTTGGCTTCCTTCTGGGCAACGGTATCGACCACGATCAGCGAACCCGACTTGGCCTTGGAGCTCAGCGCATGCTTGAGAGCAAGCGCACGGACCTTCTTGGGCAGGTCGATGGCATGGCTGCGCGGGGTCGGACCGAACGCACGACCACCACCACGGAACTGCGGAGCCTTGCGATCGCCATGGCGAGCGCCGCCCGAGCCCTTCTGCTTCACGAACTTCTTGCCCGTGCGCGAGCCTTCCGAACGATGCTTGACATCGTGCGTGCCGGCCATGGCCTTGAGCTGCTGGTAGCGAACCATGCGGTGCAGGATGTCCTGGCGGACTTCCAGACCGAAGACGTCGTCAGCGAGCTGGATCGAGCCAGCGGCCTTGCCGTCGAGGGTTGTGACCTTGAGTTCCATTTAGTTACCTTCCCCCGCGACTTCAGCGGCGGCCTTGAACGAGCCCGGGAAGGCAGCGCCCTTGGGGGCCGGCTTCTTCACCGCGTCCTTGATCATGATCCAGGCGCCCTTGGCGCCGGGAACCGAACCCTGGATCATGATCAGGCCACGTTCCACGTCGGTCTTGACGACCTTGACGTTCTGCGTGGTGATGCGACGATCGCCCATGTGGCCCGGCATCTTCTTGTTCTTGAAGGTCTTACCCGGGTCCTGACGACCACCGGTAGAACCGATCGAGCGGTGCGAAACCGACACGCCGTGCGATGCACGCAGGCCGCCGAAGTTCCAGCGCTTCATACCGCCGGCAAAACCCTTACCGATCGAAGTACCGGTGACGTCCACCAGCTGGCCTTCGACGAAATGGTCGGCCTGGAGCGTCGCACCGACCTCGATGAGGTTGGCTTCGTCGACGCGGAATTCCGCGACATGGCGCTTGGGCTCGACCTTGGCAACGGCGAACTGGCCGCGCTCGGCCTTGGTCGTGTTCTTGACCTTGGCCTGGCCTGCGCCAAGCTGCAGGGCGACATAGCCGTCCTTGTCAGCGGTCCGCTGGCCCACCACCTGGCAGTTCTGCAGCTCCAGCACCGTCACCGGGACGTGCGAGCCGTCCTCGGCGAAAATGCGGGTCATGCCCAGCTTCTGTGCGATCAATCCAGAACGCATCGGTTATTACCTTCTCTCTTGGCGCAGTACCGGGTCATGGTTTCAGAGGACCCTCTATCTGGTACGCGCGGAAACTCGTTGTCTTAGAGCTTGATTTCGACGTCGACGCCGGCGGCGAGATCGAGCTTCATCAGTGCATCGACCGTCTGGGGAGTCGGGTCCACAATGTCCAGCAGGCGCTTGTGGGTCCGGATCTCGAACTGCTCGCGCGACTTCTTGTCGATGTGCGGCGAGCGGTTGACGGTAAACTTGTCGATTCGCGTCGGCAGCGGGATCGGACCGCGAACCTGCGCGCCCGTACGCTTGGCCGTCGACACGATCTCGCGCGTCGAGGCGTCGAGAACGCGGTGGTCAAACGCCTTGAGGCGGATGCGAATATTCTGACCGTTCATGTTGTAAATCCTGGCGAAAATGGATCGCGGCGCGCGTAATCGCGCGCCGCGAATGTCTCAGTGAGGCTTACTTCAGGATCTGGGCGACAACGCCCGAACCAACGGTACGGCCACCTTCACGGATAGCGAAGCGGAGCTTCTCTTCCATAGCGATCGGCACGATGAGCTGAACGTTGATGTTCAGGTTGTCGCCAGGCATCACCATCTCGGTGCCTTCCGGCAGCGTCACGATGCCAGTCACGTCCGTGGTACGGAAGTAGAACTGCGGACGGTAGTTGCCGAAGAACGGGGTGTGACGACCGCCTTCTTCCTTGGTGAGGATGTACACCTCAGCCGTGAAGTCGGTGTGCGGGGTCACGGAACCGGGCTTGCAGAGCACCTGGCCGCGCTCGACCTGCGTACGGTCGATACCACGGATCAGCGCACCGATGTTGTCGCCGGCCTGGCCCGAGTCGAGCAGCTTGCGGAACATTTCGACACCGGTAACGGTGGTCTTCTGGGTCGCCTTGATGCCGACGATCTCGACTTCTTCGCCAACCTTGACGATACCGCGTTCGACACGGCCGGTGACCACGGTGCCGCGGCCCGAGATCGAGAACACGTCTTCGATCGGGAGCAGGAACGGCTGGTCAACCGGACGCTCCGGCTGCGGGATGTATTCGTCAACGGCGCGCATCAGCTCGAGAACGGCGTCGTGGCCGAGCTTCTTGTCGCTGTCTTCGAGGGCGGCCAGGGCCGAACCCTTGATGATCGGAACGTCGTCGCCCGGGAATTCATAGGACGACAGCAGTTCACGGACTTCGAGTTCGACGAGCTCGAGCAGTTCCGGATCGTCGACCATGTCGCACTTGTTCAGGAACACCACCAGGGCCGGCACGCCAACCTGACGGGCGAGCAGGATGTGCTCACGGGTCTGGGGCATCGGGCCGTCGGCAGCCGACACGACCAGGATCGCGCCGTCCATCTGGGCAGCGCCGGTGATCATGTTCTTCACATAGTCGGCGTGGCCGGGGCAGTCGACGTGAGCGTAGTGACGGTTCTGCGTCTCGTACTCGACGTGGGCGGTGTTGATGGTGATGCCGCGTGCCTTCTCTTCGGGGGCAGCGTCGATCTGGTCATACGCCTTGAACGTCGCGCCACCGGTTTCAGCCAGGACCTTGGTGATCGCTGCAGTCAGCGAGGTCTTGCCATGGTCAACGTGACCGATGGTGCCGATGTTGCAGTGCGGCTTAGAGCGGGAAAACTTTTCCTTCGCCATCGCTTTTCTCCGTATTCGTTAGCCCGGGGGCCAACCTTGCGTTTCAGTTTCTTGTTTAGGCGTATTTGGCCTGGACTTCGTCGGCGACTGCCTGCGGAACCTGCTCGTAGTGATCGAACGTCATCGTGTACTGTGCACGACCCTGGCTCATGGAGCGCAGCGAGTTCACATAACCGAACATGTTCGCGAGCGGGACGAAGGCATTCACGACCTGGAGGATGCCACGGCTTTCGGTGCCCTGGATCTGACCACGCCGGGAATTCAGGTCGCCGATGACGTCGCCCATGTAATCTTCAGGCGTGACAACTTCAACCTTCATGATCGGCTCGAGGATCTTCGGAGCCGCTTTGCGCAGGGCTTCGTTGAAGCCCGCACGACCGGCGATTTCGAAGGCCAGAACCGAGGAGTCGACATCGTGGTAGGCGCCTTCGGTCAGCGTCACCTTCACGTCAACGATCGGGAAGCCGATCAGCGGACCAGCGGACATAACCGACTTCACGCCCTTTTCGACGCCCGGGATATATTCCTTGGGCACCGAGCCGCCGACGACGGCATTGACGAATTCCAGACCCTTGCCGACTTCCGACGGCTCGACGGTCAGCTTGACACGCGCGAACTGGCCCGAACCACCCGACTGCTTCTTGTGGGTATAGTCCACATCGGCCTTGCGGGTGATGGTTTCGCGATAGGCCACCTGCGGCTGACCGATATTGGCCTCGACCTTGAACTCGCGACGCATACGGTCGACGAGAATGTCGAGGTGCAGTTCGCCCATGCCCGAAATAATGGTCTGGCCGGACTCTTCGTCGGTCTTGACGCGGAACGTCGGATCTTCGGCAGCCAGGCGGTTGAGGGCAAGGCCCATCTTTTCCTGATCGGCCTTGGACTTCGGCTCAACGGAGATGTCGATAACCGGCTCAGGGAACACCATACGCTCCAGGATAACCTGCGCGTTCTGCGGGCAGAGGGTATCACCGGTGGTGGTATCCTTGAGGCCGACGATGGCGACGATGTCACCAGCAAACGCTTCCGTAATCTGCTCGCGGCTGTTGGCGTGCATCTGGAACAGACGACCAACGCGCTCGCGCTTTTCCTTGACGGTGTTCTCGAGCATCATGCCCTGCTCGAGCTTGCCCGAGTAGATGCGGCAGAAGGTCAGCGTACCCATGTGCGGGTCGTTGGCGATCTTGAACGCCAGCATGGCCAACGGCTCGTTATCGTCGGCGTGACGCTCGATCGGCTCTTCGGTGCGCGCATCGATGCCCTGGATGGCCGGAACGTCGCCCGGAGCCGGCAGGAAGTCGATAACGCCATCGAGCAGGGGCTGAACGCCCTTGTTCTTGAAGGCCGAACCAGCGAACACCAGGAAGAACTTGGTGTCGATGCAGCCGCGACGCAGCAGGCGGCGGATGGTGTCATTGTTCGGCAGTTCGCCGTTCAGATAGGCTTCCATCGCGTCGTCGTCGAGTTCGACGGCGGCTTCGATCATCTGTTCGCGGTACTTCTCGGCCTTGGCCTTGAGGTCTTCCGGAATCTCGACGACGTCCCACTGAGCGCCCAGTTCTTCATTGCGCCAGACCAGAGCGTTCATCTCGATCAGGTCGACGACGCCCTTGAACTCGTTCTCGGCGCCGATCGGCAGCTGGACGGGAACGGCACGGGCGCCAAGGCGCGAACCGATCATCTCGACGCAGCGATAGAAATCGGCGCCGATCTTGTCCATCTTGTTCACGAAGATCAGACGCGGAACGTTGTACTTGTCGGCCTGGCGCCAAACGGTTTCCGTCTGGGGCTCAACACCGGCATTGGCGTCCAGCAGAGCGACGGCACCGTCGAGCACGCGCAGCGAGCGTTCGACTTCGATGGTGAAGTCCACGTGGCCGGGCGTGTCGATGATGTTGAAGCGGTGCATCGTGCCGTCACGACCCTTCCAGAAGGTCGTGGTCGCAGCCGAAGTGATGGTGATGCCGCGTTCCTGCTCTTGCTCCATCCAGTCCATGGTCGCGGCGCCGTCGTGGACTTCGCCGATCTTGTGGGACTTGCCGGTGTAGTAGAGGATGCGTTCGGTCGTGGTCGTCTTGCCAGCATCGATGTGAGCCATGATGCCGAAGTTACGATACAGCGGAATTGGATATTCACGTGCCATGGTGCGCTCCTACTACCAGCGGTAGTGCGAGAAGGCACGGTTGGCGTCAGCCATACGGTGCGTATCTTCGCGCTTCTTGACGGCCTGACCGCGACCATTGAGGGCGTCCATGAGTTCGCCGCTGAGGCGTTCACGCATGGTGTTCTCGCCGCGCTTGCGGGCAGACTCGATGAGCCAGCGGATGGCCAGGGCCTGCTGACGGTCAGCACGGACTTCGACCGGAACCTGGTAGGTTGCACCACCAACACGACGCGAACGAACTTCAACCGACGGGCGGATGTTTTCGATGGCGGTGTGGAACACTTCCACGGGGTTCTGCTTGACCTTGGCTTCCACGATGTCGAAGGCACCGTAGACGATGCTTTCGGCAGCCGACTTCTTGCCGTCCTTCATGAGCGAGTTCATGAACTTGGTCAGCACGAGATCGCCATACTTGGCGTCCGGAATAACTTCGCGTTTTTCAGCGCGGTGACGACGGGACATATCTCGATCTCCTTACTTCGGACGCTTCGCGCCGTACTTCGAACGGCGCTGCTTGCGGTCCTTGACGCTCTGCGTGTCGAGAACGCCGCGGAGCACGTGATAGCGAACGCCGGGAAGGTCGCGAACGCGGCCGCCACGGATCAGGACCACCGAGTGCTCCTGCAGGTTGTGACCTTCGCCCGGGATATACGAGATGACTTCGCGCTGATTGGTCAGGCGAACCTTGGCAACCTTACGCAGTGCCGAGTTCGGCTTCTTCGGGGTCGTCGTATAAACGCGGGAGCAAACACCGCGCTTCTGCGGATTTGCTTCCATGGCCGGAACCTTGTTCCGCTTTGGCTTGCTGGCGCGTGGTTTGCGGATCAGCTGATTAATGGTGGGCATTGCGCTCTTTCCATCGTCCAAAATTCGTTGCGGTCTAGCAAAAGCAAACCAAAACGGCGCTCGCCCGACCCGGTTAGGGGAACGGCGGCGCCTTAATTGCAGCGGACCACCCACCCAAAATGGGCAGTCATGCGCACAAGGATTTGCTTCGTCTAGTTACCCGACAGTGTGTTTGAGTGTCCTGGATGCCCGCACGAGATGGCAGGAACCCGGTGTGACAATCACGACCGACCGCTTAGGTAGGCGCTGTTTAGAGCCGACTCTCCGGCGCGTCAAGGATTCTTTCGTGAAATATCCGCGAGGGAGCCATGCGTCGGCCTGCAATGGTTTGTCTTGTTTTGAAGTGGCGCGGCAAAGTCATCCCCCTGCCCCGCCAGCGACCGAACTGCCCAGCTACCCATTTGTTGCCCCGATCGAATTGTGTAGGATCGGCTCCAAGACCGGGCCAATGATGGCAATACCGGCGCAAGATCAAGTCGGGAAGGATCACGTTATGAAGCTCAATACCCTATTCGTCGCCGGCGCAGTCTCGCTTGCCCTCACCCTCTCGGCCCAGGCACAGACCGTTATCACCGGGGCCGATACCGATGAAATCCTCAATGCCGCTCGCGGGTATGGCGCAGCCAACCTGACCACGCAGAGCAACGGTGACCCCCAGATCACCGGCAAGATCGAAGGCATCACCTATCAGATCTATTTCCGCAACTGCACCGATGGCAAGGATTGCGAAGACCTCAACTTCTATCTCGGCTTCCTCGACATCAAGCCGACCCTCGAGGTGATCAATGACTGGAACTTCAACAAGCGCTTTAGCCGCGCCTATATCGACGGTGACAAGGACGCCTGCGTGGAAATGGACCTCGATCTGGTCAAGGGCGTTTCCGCGGAATACCTCGACTCCCAGTTCGGCCTTTGGGCCATGGTGGTCGGACAGTTCGCCGAGCATGTCGGCTATAAGTGACCGGTTCAGCAGGTCGAAACGTTGAGGGGCCCGTTTGGGCCCCTATTCATTTCTTGCCGGATCGTAGCGCTTCCATCACCTTGTCGATGCGTCTGGAGCGCGTTTCGGGTGTCTTGGCATCTGTTATCGATAGCACATGCCGCTGTTTGTTGCTGTGGGACAGCGTATCGAAAAACGCCTTGGCCGCCGCATCGCCCGCCAGAGCCAGGGCCAGGTCGTCCGGTATCGCGACATCTCGGGGCTGGGTGTCGAGCGCCAGTTCGACCTCCACGGCGTCACCACCTTTGATCCCGGATTGGGCGCGTCGTTCAGCGCTGAGCGAAATAAGAAACTTGCCACCCATCACGGCGATAGACGATCGATAGCCATAGTCACCGATGGTCACGATGACCGCCGGCTTTCTGCCGCCACCCAACCCCTCGACGACTTCTGCGGGAACCTCGATGCCGGTATTGTTGCCGGTCTGCAAAATGCTGGTCTTGAACTTCATTTCAGCGCCTCCGCCCGAATTGGTAGGAGAGGGCGAGCTGGCCTGCAAGCCATCGACACCAACCTGGACTCTCCCAAACCCGTCTACCCGACACCACGCTGGACGACTACGCACGACCCATGCCAACCTTGCCCGGTTCCATGGCCGGAAGAATAGAAGTGTCTTCCCGAGCCCTCCCACCCAGATAAGGCTGCGGCGCGCAACGAGTAGGCTCGTTCGCCCGTTGCGTGCCATCACGCCCAGGAGGCGCTAATGACTTTATCGCAAGACATTTTGCTCAATGACGGCAACCGCATTCCCCGCCTTGGTTTTGGAGTCTGGCGCGTGCCCGACGCCGAAGCACCTGCCCTGGTCGGCGCCGCCATAGCGGCCGGCTACCGTCACATCGACACCGCTCAGGGTTACGACAATGAGCGGGGCGTCGGTCGGGCGGTGCGCGAAGCGTCCGTCCCCCGTGACCAGTTGTTCATCACCTCCAAGCAGCGGACCAGCCACCAGGGCCGGGATAGTACCTTCCGTTCGTTCGACGAGACTATGGAGAGGCTGGGCCTGGAAACACTCGACCTCTTCCTCATTCACTGGCCGGTTCCCGCGCAAGGCCGCTATGTCGAGACCTGGCAGGCCTTTGTCGAACTGCAGAAGCAGGGGCGCGTCCGGTCTGTCGGCGTCTCCAACTTCCTGCCAGAGCACCTGGAACGGATCATCGGCGAGACCGGCGTGGCCCCAGCGGTAAACCAGGTTGAGCTGCATCCCCGTTATCAGCAGCACGATCTCGTCGCCTGGCATGGCACCCATGGCATCGTGACGGAAAGCTATAGTCCGCTTGGCGGTAATGGTGCCGAGCTGCTGCGCGAAAAGGCGATCCAGGATATTGCCGAGCGCGCTGGCAAGACACCGGCACAAGTGGTGATCCGCTGGCACCTGCAGCGCAACCTCGTCGTGCTGCCCAAGACCAGCAATCCCCAGCGAGCTGCCAGCAACCTTGACGTCTGGGACTTTGAACTCAGCGACCAGGATATGGCGGAAATTGCCGCCCTGGACCGGCCCAACGGCAAGACCCTGCCGGGTCCACAGGCCATGAACAACCTGTTCTAGTCAAAAGAAAGGGGCCCGAAGGCCCCTTCCCAATCACATATTTCCCAAGGCTCACTCGGCGGCCGGTGCCGGGATCTGCACGGTCGACGCCTGGCGGCGACGTTCGTCCAGGATCAGGTCGTCGCGCTTGGACGCGATCAGCCTTGCCGAAGAGATGCCGGCGCCGGTACCAGCCGGGATCAGGCGGCCGACGATGACGTTCTCCTTGAGACCCTCGAGCAGGTCGGCCTTGCCGGAAACGGCCGCTTCCGTAAGGACGCGAGTAGTTTCCTGGAACGAGGCAGCCGAGATGAACGAGCGGGTCTGCAGCGAAGCCTTGGTGATGCCGAGCAGCACCGGGTTGGCCGTCGCAGGCTTCTTGCCTTCGCTGACCAGCGCGTCGTTGAGCTCGTCGAAGTCCAGCTTGTCGAGCTGCTCATCCTTGAGCAGGCCCGAGTCACCTGGATCCACGATCTCGACCTTCTGCAGCATCTGGCGAACGATCACCTCGATGTGCTTGTCGTTGATCAGCACGCCCTGGAGACGATAGACCTCCTGGATTTCATTGACGAGGTAACGAGCAAGCTCTTCCACGCCCTTGATGGCCAGAATGTCATGCGGCGCCGGGTTGCCGTCGAGGATGTACTCGCCCTTTTCAATGGCGTCGCCTTCCTGCAGGTGGAACGGCTTGCCCTTGGGGATCAGGTACTCGACCGGATCTGCACCTTCCTCGGTCGGCTCGATGATGACGCGACGCTTGTTCTTGTAGTCGCGGCCGAAGCGGATGGTACCATCGATCTCGGCGATGATGGCGTGATCCTTCGGACGACGCGCTTCGAACAGCTCGGCCACACGCGGCAGACCGCCGGTGATGTCCTTGGTCTTGGCGCTTTCCAGCGGGATACGGGCCAGCACGTCACCTGGCGAAACCTTCTCGCCTGGCTCGACAGCGATAACCGCGTCAACCGAAAGCAGGTAACGGGCGTCGCCACCACGTTCCACCTTCTGGACGGCGCCGCCACGGGCAATGGCGATTGCGGGCTTTAGGCCCTCGCCACGCTGGTTGCCGCGCCAGTCGATGACCACGCGCTTGGTGAAGCCCGTCGCCTCGTCGGTGTTTTCGGCAACCGAAGCACCGTCGACCAGGTCCTCGAACACCACCTCGCCCTCGACTTCGGCGAGAACCGGGCGGGTATAGGGGTCCCATTCGGCCAGACGCTGGCCGCGGCGAACCTGATCGCCTTCCTTGACGAGCAGCTTGGAGCCGTAGGTCACCTTGTGGGTGGCGCGTTCCTTGCCTTCGGCGTCAAGAATGGCCAGCGACACGTTACGGGCCATGACGACCAGCTTGCCGCCTTCGACCTTGGCCAGGTTGGGGTTACGGATGGCGATCTTGCCTTCCGCGCCCGCTTCCAGGAACGAGGAGTCGACCACCTGTGCAGTGCCACCGATGTGGAACGTACGCATGGTGAGCTGAGTACCGGGCTCACCGATCGACTGCGCAGCGATAACGCCCACAGCTTCACCCATGTTCACGGGCGTACCGCGAGCAAGGTCACGGCCATAGCAGGCCGCGCAGGTGCCCTGGCGCATGTCGCAGGTCAGCGGGGAGCGGATGCGGATCGACTGGATCCGGGCTTCCTCGATGATGTCCACATGCTTTTCTTCCAGCAGCGTACCCTTGGTGGCGATGATGTCGCCAGTCAGCGGGTGGAAGATGTCGTCGGCGGCCGTACGGCCCAGCACACGCTGGCCGATGGACGCCACAACCTGGCCCGCATCGACGATCGGCTCCATGGTCAGGCCACGCTCGGTGCCGCAGTCAGCCGACACGATGATCGCGTCCTGTGCCACGTCCACCAGGCGACGAGTGAGGTAACCCGAGTTCGCGGTCTTCAACGCCGTATCCGCGAGACCCTTGCGGGCGCCGTGGGTGGAGTTGAAGTACTCGAGAACGTTGAGGCCTTCCTTGAAGTTAGCCGTGATCGGGGTCTCGATGATCGAGCCGTCCGGACGAGCCATCAGGCCGCGCATGCCGGCAAGCTGCTTCATCTGGGCCGGTGAACCACGAGCGCCCGAGTGGGACATCATGTAGACCGAGTTGATCGGCTTCTGACGACCGGTCTCCTCGTCGATCTGCACCTTGCGGATCGCGTCCATCATCTCTTCGGCGACCTTGTCACCGCACTTGGCCCAGGCGTCGACGACCTTGTTGTACTTTTCGCCCTGAGTGATCAGGCCGTCATTGTACTGCTGCTCGAACTCTTCGACCTGCTTACGGGCGGCTTCCACGATCGTGTACTTGGAGGCCGGGATAACCATGTCGTCCTTGCCGAACGAAATGCCGGCATCGCACGCATTCTTGAAGCCGAGCTGCATGACGCGGTCGCAGAAGATCACGGTCTCTTTCTGACCGCAGCCACGGTAGACCGTGTCGATCATCTTGGAGATCATCTTCTTGGTCATCAGCTGGTTGGCCGTCGAGAAGGGCACCGCCGGGTTCTTCGGCAGGATCTGGCCGATCAGCATACGACCGGGGGTGGTCTCCACGATCTCGGTCGTCTCGTTGCCGTTTTCGTCGAACGCGGTCACGCGGCCTTTGATCTTGGTGTGAAGAGTCACGACCTTGTTGTCGAGCGCGTGTTCGAGTTCCGCATAGGAAGCAAACGCCATGCCCTGCCCCGGCTCACCCTCGTTCATCAGCGAGAGATAGTAGAGGCCCAGAACGATGTCCTGGCTCGGCACGATGATCGGCTGACCGTTGGCGGGGTGCAGGATGTTGTTGGTCGACATCATCAGCACGCGCGCTTCCAGCTGCGCTTCGAGCGACAGCGGGACGTGCACGGCCATCTGGTCGCCGTCGAAGTCGGCGTTGAAGGCCGAGCAGACGAGCGGGTGCAGACGGATTGCCTTGCCTTCGATCAGGATCGGCTCGAACGCCTGGATGCCCAGACGGTGCAGCGTCGGAGCACGGTTCAGCAGAACCGGATGCTCGCGGATCACTTCGTCAAGGATATCCCAGACCTCGGGCTTTTCCTTCTCGACCAGCTTCTTGGCCTGCTTCACCGTCGAGCTGAAGCCCTTGGCTTCGAGGCGCGAATAGATGAACGGCTTGAACAGCTCGAGCGCCATCTTCTTGGGCAGACCGCACTGGTGCAGCTTGAGGTTCGGGCCCACGGTGATGACCGAACGACCCGAATAGTCGACGCGCTTGCCGAGCAGGTTCTGACGGAACCGGCCCTGCTTGCCCTTGAGCATGTCACTGAGCGACTTCAGCGGACGCTTGTTCGCACCGGTGATGGTGCGGCCACGGCGGCCGTTGTCGAACAGCGCGTCCACGGCTTCCTGCAGCATGCGCTTTTCGTTGCGGATGATGATGTCAGGCGCGCGCAGCTCGATCAGGCGCTTCAGGCGGTTGTTGCGGTTGATCACGCGGCGGTAGAGGTCGTTGAGATCCGACGTCGCGAAGCGGCCACCATCCAGCGGCACCAGCGGGCGCAGCTCGGGCGGAATGACCGGAATGACGGTCATGATCATCCATTCGGGCTTGTTGCCCGACACGATGAACTGCTCGACGATCTTGAGGCGCTTGGCGAGCTTCTTCGGCTTAAGTTCCGTGGTGGACTCGGCAATTTCCACGCGCAGGTCGGCCGCGATCTTCTCGAGATCGAGGGCGAGCAGGATGTCGCGGATGGCTTCGGCGCCGATCTTGGCGGTGAAGCTGTCGGCACCATACTCGTCCTGGGCGTCGAGATACTGCTCTTCGGTCAGCAGCTCATGCGTCGTGAACGGGGTCAGGCCGGCATCGAGAACGACGTAGTTCTCGAAATACAGGATGCGCTCGATGTCCTTGAGCGTCATATCGAGCAGCAGCGCGATACGGGAAGGCAGGGACTTCAGGAACCAGATGTGGGCGACCGGGGCGGCCAGTTCGATATGGCCCATGCGCTCGCGACGGACGCGGCTCAGGGTGACTTCCACACCGCACTTTTCGCAGATGACGCCCTTGAACTTCATCCGCTTGTACTTGCCGCACAGGCACTCATAGTCCTTCACAGGGCCGAAGATGCGCGCGCAGAACAGGCCATCGCGTTCGGGCTTGAACGTACGATAGTTGATCGTCTCGGGCTTCTTGATCTCGCCATAGGACCAGCTGAGAATCTTCTCAGGGCTCGCGATGGAGATCTTCATCTGGTCGAAGGTCTGCACCGGGACGGCCGGGTTGAACGGGTCCATGACGTGGGAATGATGATTCATCAATTCTCTCCTCTTTCCATCCGGAGGGGCCGCTGGCCCGCTCCTTCAGGAAGTGAATGGGGGTAGGAAGTGCCGGATTATTCCGCCGCTTCCTGAGGAGGTGCGAGCTCCGCTTCGGCCTGGCCGGTGTCGTCCCCGCCCACGTCGCGCATGTCGAGTTCGACATTGAGACCGAGCGAGCGGATTTCCTTCACCAGAACGTTGAAGCTCTCGGGGATGCCCGCTTCGAACGTGTCGTCGCCGCGAACGATGGCTTCGTAGACCTTGGTACGACCAGCAACGTCGTCCGATTTGATGGTGAGCATTTCCTGGAGCGTATAAGCCGCGCCATAAGCTTCCAGAGCCCACACTTCCATCTCGCCGAAGCGCTGACCGCCGAACTGGGCCTTGCCGCCCAGCGGCTGCTGGGTGACCAGCGAGTACGGGCCGATCGAGCGGGCGTGGATCTTGTTGTCCACCAGGTGATCGAGCTTGAGCATATAGATATAGCCCACGGTCACCTGGCGATCGAACTGCTCGCCGGTACGGCCGTCATAAACGGTCGACTGGCCCGAACCCTTGAGCCCGGCACGTTCCAGCATCGTGACGATATCGGCTTCCTTGGCACCGTCGAACACCGGGGTCGCGATCGACACGCCCTTGGAGAGGTGTTCGCCAAGGCGGATCAGGCCGTCGTCGTCCAGATCGGTAACCGTCTCGTCACCATCGAAGAGCTCGCCGATTTCCTTGCGGAGCGGCTTGAGGTCGCCCTTCTGCTGGTAGATGCGGACCATCTCGTCGATCTTCTTGCCCATGCCGGCGCAAGCCCAGCCCAGGTGCGTCTCGAGGATCTGGCCCACATTCATGCGCGACGGCACGCCCAGCGGGTTCAGCACGATGTCGACCGACGTACCGTCTTCAAGATACGGCATGTCTTCCACCGGAACGATGCGCGAAACCACGCCCTTGTTGCCGTGACGGCCGGCCATCTTGTCGCCCGGCTGGATCTTGCGTTTCGTTGCGATGAAGACCTTGACCATCTTCATCACGCCCGGCGGAAGTTCGTCACCGCGCTGCAGCTTGTCCACCTTGTCGATGAAGCGCTGCTCGAGCAGACGGCGGCTCTCTTCATACTGAGCATGAAGAGCTTCCATCTCGGTCATGACCTTGTCGTCATCGACCGCGAACTGCCACCACTTCGAACGGGGCTGGGCCTCGAACATCTGGTCGTTGAGCTTGGTGCCCACGACATAGCCCTTCGGGCCAGCCGTAGCCGCCTTGCCGAACAGCATTTCCTTGAGACGCGCATAGACGTTGCGATCAAGGATCGACTGTTCGTCGTCACGGTCCTTGGCGAGGCGTTCGATTTCCTCGCGCTCGATGGCCATGGCGCGCTCGTCCTTGTCGATGCCGTGGCGGTTGAACACGCGCACTTCAACGACAGTACCAGCATCGCCCGGCGGCACGCGCAGGGAGGTGTCACGAACGTCGGAGGCCTTCTCGCCGAAGATGGCGCGGAGGAGCTTTTCTTCCGGCGTCATCGGCGATTCACCCTTGGGGGTGATCTTGCCGACCAGAATGTCGCCCGGTGCCACTTCAGCGCCGATATGGACGATACCGGCTTCGTCGAGGTTCTTCAGCGCTTCTTCCGAAACGTTCGGAATGTCGCGCGTGATTTCTTCCGGACCGAGCTTGGTGTCGCGGGCCATCACTTCATATTCCTCGATGTGGATCGAGGTGAAGACGTCCTGCATCGCGATCTTTTCGCTGAGCAGGATGGAGTCTTCGAAGTTGTAGCCATTCCAGGGCATGAACGCGACGAGCACGTTGCGGCCCAGGGCCAGATCGCCCAGTTCGGTCGACGGGCCGTCGGCGATGATGTCGCCGGCGTTGACATGGTCACCCACAACCACCAGCGGACGCTGGTTGATGCAGGTCGACTGGTTCGACCGCTGGAACTTCATCAGGTTGTAGATGTCCACGCCCGACTTCGACGCATCGGTTTCTTCCGTTGCGCGAATAACGATACGGGTGGCGTCCACCTGGTCGACGATGCCCTTGCGCTTTGCGACGATGGCAGCGCCCGAGTCACGCGCCACGACAGCTTCCATGCCGGTGCCGACGAAGGGCGCATGGGCGCGCAGCAGCGGCACGGCCTGACGCTGCATGTTCGAGCCCATCAGAGCACGGTTGGCGTCGTCGTTCTCGAGGAACGGGATCAGCGAGGCAGCAACCGACACCATCTGCTTGGGGGAAACGTCCATCAGGTCGACGTTTTCCTTCGGGGTCAGGCCGTTGTCACCAGCATGGCGCGCCACGACCAGGTCGTCCTTGAGCGTGCCGTCCTTGTTGAACTGGACGTTTGCCTGGGCGACGTAGTGCTTCGCCTCTTCCATGGCGGAGAGGTAAACCACTTCATTGGTCAGCTTGCCGTCCACGATCTTGCGGTACGGGGTCTCGATGAAACCGTACTTGTTGACGCGGGCAAAGGTCGACAGCGAGTTGATCAGACCGATATTGGGGCCTTCCGGCGTCTCGATCGGGCAGATGCGGCCATAGTGGGTCGGATGCACGTCGCGGACTTCGAAGCCCGCGCGCTCGCGGGTGAGACCACCCGGCCCAAGCGCCGAAAGGCGACGCTTGTGGGTGATTTCCGACAGCGGATTGGTCTGGTCCATAAACTGCGACAGCTGCGAGGAACCGAAGAACTCACGCACGGCAGCAGCAGCCGGCTTGGCGTTGATCAGGTCCTGCGGCATCACGGTGTCGATTTCCACCGAGCTCATGCGCTCCTTGATGGCGCGCTCCATGCGGAGCAGGCCAAGGCGATAGGAGTTTTCCATGAGTTCGCCGACGGAGCGAACGCGACGGTTGCCGAGGTTGTCGATGTCGTCGATTTCGCCGCGGCCATCGCGCAGGTCGACCAGGGTGCGGACGACCTCGACGATGTCTTCCTTGCGCAGGGTGCGCATGGTGTCGGGCGCATCGAGCTCGAGACGCATGTTCATCTTGACGCGGCCGACTGCAGACAGGTCATAGCGCTCGCTGTCGAAGAACAGCGACTGGAACATGGCTTCGGCCGTGTCGACGGTCGGCGGCTCGCCCGGGCGCATGACGCGGTAGATATCGAACAGCGCATCTTCGCGGGTCTCGTTCTTGTCCACGGCCAGCGTGTTGCGGATGTAGGCACCGATCGTGATGTGATCGATGTCGAGGATCGGCAGCTCGTCGAAGCCCAGGTCAACCAGCTTGGTCAGCACCTTTTCGTCGAGCTCGTCGCCGGCCTCGGCGTAGATCTCACCGGTCTTGAGATTGACCAGGTCCTCGGCGATGTACATGCCGTAGAGATCTTCGGTAACGGCCAGCAGGTGCGTCAGGCCGTTCTCAGCCAGCTTCTTGGCCTGGCGAGCACTGAGCTTCTTGCCACCTTCATGGACGACGTCACCAGTCTTGGCGTCGATCAGGTCGTGGGTCGGCTTGGCGCCCTTCCACTTGTCGGCATCGTAGGGAACGCGCCAGCCCTTGTCGGTCTTCTCGTAGGCGAGCGTGTTGTAGTAGGTGCGCAGGATTTCCTCGGCATCCATGCCGAGGGCCTTGAGCAGCGACGTCACCGGGATCTTGCGGCGGCGGTCGATGCGCGCATAGACGATGTCCTTGGCGTCGAATTCGATATCGAGCCACGAACCGCGATACGGAATTATGCGGCCGGCGAACAGCAGCTTGCCGGACGAGTGGGTCTTGCCCTTGTCGTGGTCGAAGAACACGCCAGGCGAGCGGTGCATCTGCGAAACGATGACGCGCTCGGTGCCGTTGACGATGAAGGTGCCGTTCGACGTCATGAAGGGCATGTCGCCCATATAGACGTCCTGCTCCTTGATGTCCTTGACCGAGCGGGCGCCGGTTTCCTCGTCCACTTCGAACACAATCAGCCGCAGCGTCACCTTGAGCGGGGCAGCGAACGTGATGTCGCGCGCACGGCACTCTTCGATGTCGTACTTGGGCTGCTCGAATTCGTACTTCACGAATTCGAGAGATGCCGTGTTGGAAAAGTCGGTGATCGGGAAAACCGAACGGAAGACGGATTGAAGCCCTTCATCGGGACGGCCACCCTTGGGCTCGTCCACGAGGAGGAACTGATCATAGGAGGCCTTCTGAACCTCGATCAGGTTGGGCATCTCCGTGACTTCGCGAATGGAACCGAAGGACTTGCGTACCTTGCGGCGGCCGTTGAACGTGGTAGCCATGAAAGCTCCTGTTTCTTTGCGATTTGTCTCGGAGGCAGATATCCAAAAATCCGACCATCAGCCGTCGGGTCTCGGGATATTTGCCCTTGATTAGGCAGTGCATTCGGGCTCAGCGATGCTTGAAACCTTCCAGAGCCAGGGGAAGGCGGACAAGAAAACGTCAAACACCCCATGGTCGACAAACCATAGGGCCACGTGGACGTCAGCGTGCCTCAGACATCGAAATCGTCATATATTCCGCAAATTGGCGCCAGGGACCCATTCAATCGGTCCGGCGAATCGTCTCGTGAAAACGAGGATGCGAAATGGCACATAAAGCGCCATTTCGCAAATTTCAAGGCAGAAGTCGAAATTACTTGAGTTCGACCTTGGCGCCGGCGTCTTCCAGCTTCTTCTTGATGTCTTCGGCTTCAGCCTTCGAAGCGCCTTCCTTGACGGCCTTCGGAGCAGCTTCAACCAGAGCCTTGGCTTCGCCCAGGCCCAGACCGGTGATGGCACGGACTTCCTTGATGACGTTGATCTTGTTGTCGCCGAACGAGGCGAGGATCACGTCGAATTCAGTCTTTTCTTCAGCGGCAGCGGCCGGAGCGCCGGCAGCACCGCCAGCAGCGGCAACAGCAACCGGAGCGGCGGCGGAAACGCCCCACTTTTCTTCCAGGAGCTTCGACAGTTCGGAAGCTTCCAGGACGGTCAGGGCAGAAAGGTCGTCTACGAGCTTGGCGAGATCAGCAGCCATTTTTGTACTCTCTTGATAGGGTTCAGGTTCGATTGGTTAGAAGAGGCCTTACGCCGCTTCGCTCTTTGCGTGAGCCGACAGGACGCGGGCGATACCTGCGCCCGGCTCCTTGACGATGCGGGCAATGTTGGCCGCAGGCTGCACGAGCAGTCCGGCCAGCTTGGCACGCAGTTCGTCCAGGGACGGCATCGTGGCCAGCGTCTTGACGCCATTGGCATCAAGGGCGGTTGCACCCATGGCGCCGCCGAGAACCACGAACTTCTGGTTCTTTTCGGCGAAGGCAGCTGCGATTTTCGGCGCAACCACTGGGTCTTCCGCGTACGCAATAACCGTCGGACCCTTGAACAGGTCCGCGATGTCGGCAACGTCGGTTTGCTTCAGAGCGAGCTTGGCAAGGCGGTTCTTGGCGACTTTGACCTGTCCGCCAGCCTTCTTGACCTGCACGCGCAGGTCAGTAAAGGCAGCGACGGAGAGGCCGGAGTTCTGGGCAACGACGATCGATCCAGCGCCACCGAGGGCAGCCTGGAGCGAAGAGACGAGCTCAGCCTTTTCCGCTCTTTCCATTGCAGTCTCCACGAATTGACCCGGAACATTCCGGGCCATTGCCAAATGTCGGTCCCGGTGGTCTGGGATCGACGACTAGAGTGCCTGCCAACCTCGTGCCCGAAGGCAGTTCGGCCTAGGATCGAACCGTCCCCTGCCCGTTCGGGCAAAATCCGGTTTGTCTCCCCATCTATGCTGGCGCCTCGCGGCATTAAGCTGGCCATATGGGCAGCACCGGCAGTCTCGGACAGGACTTTTTCAACCGTGGGTGGATCGCTCCACTTCTGGCTGAATTACCGGGCGAGCAAACCCGCCCGGAATTTCATCAGAGAGCCGAAGCCGGCTCCACATGCACGCCCGGGCCCATGGTCGAGGACACCGCAACGCGCTTGACGTAGGTGCCCTTGGCGCCGGCGGGCTTGGACTTCTGCACGGCGTCAGTAAACGCCTTGATGTTCTGCAGCAGGGCTTCTTCCGAGAAGGAGACCTTGCCGACACCGGCATGCAGGATACCGGCCTTTTCGACGCGGTATTCCACGGCGCCGCCCTTGGCAGCCTTGACGGCGCCGGCAACGTCGGGGGTAACCGTGCCAACCTTGGGGTTCGGCATCAGGTTGCGCGGCCCGAGGATCTTACCCAGGCGGCCGACCAGCGGCATCATATCAGGGGTGGCAATGCAGCGATCGAAATCGATCTTGCCGCCCTGGATGGCTTCCATCAGGTCTTCGGCGCCAACGATGTCGGCACCGGCCTTACGAGCTTCGTCGGCCTTGGCATCCTTGGCGAACACGGCCACGCGCACGGTCTTGCCCGTGCCGTTGGGCAGGTTCACGACGCCACGAACCATCTGGTCGGCGTGACGCGGATCGACGCCCAGGTTGATGGCGATCTCGACGGTTTCGTCGAACTTGGCCGAGGCGCGCGCCTTCACCATCTTGATGGCTTCGTCGAGCTTGTAGAGCTTGTTGCGGTCGATGCCCTCGCGGGCCTTGGTGATCTTCTTACCAACGTTTGCCATTCAATCAGCCCTCGACCTGAATGCCCATGGAGCGGGCAGAGCCGGCGATCATCGACACGGCGGCGTCGATATTGTCGGCGTTGAGATCCTTCATCTTCTTCTGCGCGATATCGCGCAGCTGGGCGACCGTGATGGTGCCAGCCGATTCCTTGCCCGGGTTCTTCGAACCGGACTTGAGGTTGACGGCCTTCTTGATGAAGTAGGTGACCGGCGGCTGCTTCATTTCGAAGGTGAAGCTCTTGTCGGCATAGGCGGTGATCACGACCGGAATGGGCGAGCCCTTTTCCATTTCCTGCGTGGCGGCATTGAACGCCTTGCAGAATTCCATGATGTTCAGACCGCGCTGACCCAGGGCCGGGCCGATCGGCGGGGAAGGCGTTGCGGAGCCAGCCGGCACCTGCAGCTTTACGTAGCCAACGATTTTCTTTGCCATTTTCTATCCTCTGTTTGCCGGGATCGGCAGTTGAGCCGTGGTGCGGTTTCCTGATGCCGGCAAAGCACCATCACCTGCCACGGGTTTTCTCCATGCATGCCGCAAGATTTCTTGCTGCTTGCCTGAAGTTTCCGGTCAGACCTTTTCGACCTGACCGTATTCGAGCTCCACCGGTGTGGGACGCCCAAAAATCGACACTTCCACCTTGAGGCGGGCGCGCTCTTCGTCGACCTCTTCCACCACGCCGTTGAAGCTGGCGAAGGGACCGTCCGACACACGCACATTCTCGCCCACTTCGAACGAGACGGAAGGCTTGGGATGCTCCACGCCTTCCTGCACCTGCTGCAGGATGGCCTGGGCTTCCTTTTCAGAGATCGGCATCGGCTTGTTGTCCGAACCGAGGAAACCGGTGACCTTGGGTGTGTTCTTGATCAGATGGAACGCCTCGTCGGTCATGTCCATCTTCACCAGCACGTAGCCCGGGAAGAACTTGCGCTCGGCATCGACCTTGCGACCGCGACGAACCTCCACGACCTTTTCGGTCGGCACGATCACGTCTTCAAACAGGTGCTCGAGCTTCTTCTGCGCAACCTTCTGGCGAATGTCTTCCGCCACCTTGCGCTCGAAGTTGCTGTATGCCTGAACGATGTACCAGCGCTTGGCCATAAAGCGTCGCCGCTCCCAGAATATAGTGTCCGTTACCGCCGCTCAGCGGATCGAAAGCATCAGCCCGACCAGCCAGGAAATAACCTGGTCGGCCAGCAGGAAGAACAGGCTCGCCACGATAACCAGCACGAGAACCATGACCGTGGAGATCAGGACTTCGTTGCGGCTCGGCCAGGTAACCTTGGCTGTTTCCTGCCGGACTTGCTGCAGGAACTGGATCGGGTTCGTACGGGCCATAGGCGAATCTACTCTTGGGTTTTGGTGCAAAACCAAAGGCCGCGCAGGAATCCCGCACGGCTGGAATGCCGCTATCTAGAGAAACTTGCCGCCAATTGCAACAGGGCAGCGTCCACAATGATGGCCGCACCGGCGACTCGACATGGATCATTTCATTAACGATCCATTAACAAGACTAAGAATCCGGCTTGCGCCCGCTCGCGCAATGGCATTTGATCCAATTGTGACCGAAAGGCGGCAGCGGGAGGGCTGTGCATGTCTTCGAGCGGGGCGAGTTTTGAGGTTAAGGGGTGCGAGGTCCGCTATTACGGGCCGCACAAGACGATTGCCGGCCGCGTGACCGGCGTCGTCCGCGTGATCATCGAGGAGCGCTTCATGGGCAACCTGTCGCGCTACCACCTCGACCTCAAGGTCAAGGCCGACGTGGGTTCGGTCAGCGCCAACCAGGTGCGCACCGCCCTGCTGGCACACGCCGCGCATCAGCTTAACCGCCTCAAGTCCCGCCACACGGACAAGCTGCCGCTGGCGGCGGAATAGCCGCCTTTCCGGACGGCCGGGCCTTTGCTAGCCTCCCATATATTTGAGGAGGTACTTTGATGCACGTGGTCATTACCGGCGCCAGTGGCAATCTCGGCGGCAAGCTCACCGCCCATTTGCAAACCATGTCGTGGTGCTCTGCGATCACCGGTATCGATCCCACGCCCATTGCCAGTAACGGCAAGTTTCGCGCCGTCGCTGCGGACCTGCGCGATCCGATGGATCGAAGCTGGATCGATCCGGTCGAGGCGGCCGATGCGGTGGTTCATTTCGCCGCCCAGAGCCCAGCGCCGGATTCGAACTGGACCGAAGCAGCCCAGAGCCTTGATATGACGCTCAACCTGCTCGAGCATGTCGGGCACAAGGCCTGCCGCTTCGTCTTCGCCTCTTCAAATCATGTCATGGGCGGTTACAAGGACGAACCGCTGCCGCAAGGCGAGACCCTCACTTGGGATACGCCGCCGCGGCCCGGCACCCGCTACTTCGACGGATACGAATATCGCACCCCCACTGCCTATGGCGCATCCAAGCTCATGGGGGAGCGGGCCGTTGCGGCACGCTGTGCGGCTTCGGCACTGACGGGAGTGAACGTCCGCATCGGCTGGGTTCAACCTGGCGAGAACCGCCCCCAAACCATCGATCTTCGCGGGGCCGGGCGGCGAATTGGCCCGACCTTGCCCGACCAGCAGGAGATGGACCGCGGCCTGGCATGGTTCCGCGGCATGTGGCTTTCCAACCGCGACTTCGCTGCGCTGATGGAAAAGGCCCTGACTGCGCCCGCAGACGCGTGGCCGAGCCGGGCCATTCTCGTCAACGGCATGAGCCGCAACACTGGCACTGTGTGGAATCTCGACAACGGCCGCAACTGGCTAGGCTACGAGCCGGCTGACGATATAGCCGCGGGTTAATTCTGCCCGGTATGTCAAAGTTAAACGTGGCCCCACCGGTCCAGGTGCTAACCGCCCGCACCTGGACAAGGATTCTGCAATGGCCATCACCTATCGGGTGGTCGATATACGTGGCGACGTCATCGACCCCAAGGAAACCCTCATCACCGGCGCTCGCACCCCCGAAGACGCAGTGCGCGAAGCCCTCAAGCTCGAGGTCGTGCGCAGCGGACAGCGCAAGGACATGGTCGCGCGCGTCTACTGGCAATTGCCGGGCGAGCAGATGAACATGGTCCGGCTCTATCGCCGGATCGCCGGCTAGCGAACCAGAAATAGCGCCGGCGCGCCACAGCGCCACAAACGTGGCTACCATGATCATGGATATCAGCAGGTTCCAAAAGTGTCCTACCGGGCCCCGAACGAACCGCCGCGCATTTACATCGCGCCGGCATCTCTGACCGCGCTCCGGAGGCACGGAGTTTACCAAAGCCGGTGCGTAACTATCACGTCGGTCGAACGTTGTCGTTGTAGTTCCATGTTTGGCCCGGCGCAAGTTCCACCCTGCGTAGGGCGCTAGACTGGGGGGAAGCATCCCCTGTCAACTCTGTGAGGCTAAAGCTCTGATGTTGCTCAGTGCCGAAGACGTCTATCCATGCAAGTGTGCACCAAATGAACGTGTGACGCCGTTCACCTGACAGAACCGTTGCAAAGATCTCTTCGGGCAACTCGGGAAACGGACCAGTTGTCCCCGTAAATGCTGGCATTGCTGCATTGTTGAACCAGTGAGTGCTTTCTTCGGCGCTTCCCGCGGCTATCGCGGGCCGCGTTGACGTAATGGCTTTGAAACTGACGTCGGACCGTCGTGGGGCGGGCAGGGTCACGTCCAGACGGACCCTTACGCGAAGTGCTGGCGACTGCCCCACGTTCTTCACTCTGAACCGATAGAAGATTGCTCTCTCTCCTACCTCGATGCTGCCCCCCTCGACCGTGAGGTATGCTCGGGTTTGGGCTCGACCAATGCGTCTGGTTTCCTGGAGCGTTCCAAGCAACAAGAAAGCGGCCCAAGCCGCAATTATCAGGGACAGCCCGCCAAAGAGGGTGCCCAGCCACTCAGCGAATGTAGCTTTGTGTGCTTCCGGCTGAAGCAGGGGCAGGTACTCAAGGTACTGAACGAACAAGATGCCGGCGACTATTGCGACCAGAGCCAGCAGCGCCCCGCGATCTCGTCTGTCCATCGTTCATCCAAATCTGGTAGTTGGCTCATGCAGCATCGCCGGAGACGCCAATGAATATCAAGGCCATCTCCACGGTGTTGACGGCAAACTCGGCAGAGCAGATGGTCGAGAGCCACCTCGCGCGCGAGGTGGCGGAGCCGGTTTAAGTCGTGGCTCAGTGGTATCTCCAGTGGCCGAGGAAGAAGACCTGGATGGCATTCCCGCTCGGTTTGTCGCCATACCGTTGCGATGAACTCGGCTGGCCAGCCAGTCACAGTCACGCCCGCTATCGGTGCTCCTGGCTGGCTTGTCGGATCTACCCATTCGTTTTAAGCGGAGTCAATTTCGCCAACGATCGCTCATACAGCATGGGCTATGACGTCGCGGCCATAAGTAGGCTAACCCGTCGGTTAGCGGTGTCTAACCGAAACCGCTTGTTCCGCACGACGGTAGTCCCGTAAACAACAGCAAATCTAGGAAAAACGCCTGGCAGGGGCTGGGGGACTCGAACCCACGACCCTCGGTTTTGGAGACCGATGCTCTACCAACTGAGCTAAACCCCTTCAGGCGAGGGTCTGTCTAATGGCAATAGGCGCGTTTCGCAAGAGCCTTTGCACCTAGCTCCAGAGATGGGGCAAGAGCGGCACGGCAAGCAGTAAATTGCCAAGCAGGCTGATCAGAAAACTGACAGATCTCCAGGGCGTAAGCCCCTGCATGTAGCAGTAGAGATGGGCCACCCGCGCCACCAGGTACAGCGCGCCGCCTGCCAGGGACAGCCAACCCTGCTCGCCCAGCACAATGGACAGGATCGCCAGGGTCAGAAAGACCGGCAGCGTTTCCTGCAGGTTGCCCAGCGCCCGCCTCGCACGCGCCAGTTCGCGGCTCGGCTCGGGCAAATCATCACGAGGCCCCATTTGCGCGTCGTTTCCTACCTGGATCGCGAGGTAGCGGCCCGGCAGAGCGACCTGAACCAGCAACAGGAAGAGCACGGCAAAAATGATCAGCAACAACACGAATACCCTTATACTTTCGCGGCGTAGCGCCGCTTCCTATCCAACTAACGCGCGACGGCGCCATCAGGATCACCATTTACAATTGGCAATGCGCGGCCAATAAATGGATTTGCGAGTTCAGGGAAGTTCGGCGGCACCGACACGATCACTCAGGGGCGAAGGGCCCCGGAAGGATGAAGATGCGTCTTTTGCTGGCACTGGCCATTCTGCTTGGCTCCCCCGGCCTGGCCTTCGCCCACACCGGAATCGACCATGGCGCCGGGTTCTTCCACGGCCTCGAGCACCCGATCGGTGGCATTGATCACATCCTGGCAATGGTCGCCGTCGGCGTTTTTGCCTTTGTGCTGGGTGGCCGGGCGCTCTGGCTGGTACCGCTGAGCTTTGTCGGGATGATGATCGTCGGCTTTGCCTTGGGCGTCGCTCAGGTCGACATGCCGTTCGTTGAATTGGGCATCGCGCTGTCGAGCATCGTCATCGGTGGAGCCGCCGCCCTGGGCCGCCCGATGCCCGTTGCGGCCGCTATGGCGCTTGTCGGCGTTTTCGCTGTCTTCCATGGGCACGCGCATGGCGCGGAAATGCCCAGAGCGGCCGGCGGACTGACCTATGCCTTGGGTTTCGTCGCTGCAACCGCCCTGCTCCACCTCGCCGGCCTTGCCGCAGCTTTCGGCGTCGCAGGACTGACTGCTCGCTTCGGCAAGACAATGGCCCGCTTTGCCGGCGCCGCCTTCGCCCTTGGTGGCGCGGGCATCCTGGCAGGCTGGCTCTAGCCCCATTCCGGTCAGGCGACGGCCACTCGCTGACCCACAATTCTGTGGTGCCGAGGGGTTGTCAGCCCGGACTATGACGGGCTATTGGCTAACGCGTCGGTCACCGACCGGGCGGGTATAGCTCAGTGGTAGAGCAGCAGCCTTCCAAGCTGAATATGCGGGTTCGATTCCCGCTACCCGCTCCACTCCCCTACTTTTTGATGCGTTTCCCCTCGCCTGATCGCGGGTACTTCCGCATGCCGTCGGCCCCTTAGCCAGACGGACGATTTTCCAACAACGACCGTTGCGACAGCAACGCGGTCCGAATAATTAATATCAATGATAATTCGCTTGATGAGCGAACCTGCCGGGCTTAATGCTAACGCCATTCAGCGCGGCGATATCGGGGCACAGAGGGAAAAATGCTGCCGAAAACCGACATCGCTCCGGAGGGCTGAACGTTCTGGGAGGAAACCGATGAAATCGTCTGCACTGCTCAAGCTCGTCAGCGGCACGGCCGCCGCAATGGTGCTGTCCACGGCACTCAGCACCGTGGCAATGGCCGAACCAGCCATTGTCGCCGGTCCCGCCACCGATCCCGAATGCCATGTGCCATGGGCGGAAGACACGCAGTTCTTCCAGTTCCCAGCCAAGGAGGGCCCGTTCCGGGTAGCGCTGGCCAATGGCTACATCGCCAACACCTGGCGCATCCAGATGATCCAGACGGCCAAGGCCTACGCCGCGCAGCCCGACGTCGCGGCGCTGTTGTCCGAATTCAAGGTGGTGTCCACGGGCGAAGACGTTGCCGCGCAGATCTCGGCCATCAATAACTTCATCGACAGCGGTTACGACGCCATTGTCGTCAATGCACAGAATCCGGAGGCCTTCGCCCCCGTTATCAAGCGTGCCAAGGAAGCCGGCATCGTGCTGGTCGCCTTCGACAACATCCTCGACACCACCGACGCCATCAACGTCAACGTGGACCAGAAGGGTCTCGGCGAACTCTGGGCAAACTGGCTGATCAAGCATCTGCCGGACGGCGGCAAGGTGCTCGAAGTGCGCGGCGTGGCCGGCACATCGGTCGATACCGATCGCCACAACGGCATCCACGAGACCCTGGATGCGAGCGGCAAGCCTTTCGAAGTGTTCGAGGTTGTCGGCAAATGGGATGACGGCACCGCCCAGAAGGCCACCGCCGACGCCATTGCCGTCCAGGGCCAGTTCGATGGCATCACTGCCCAGGGTGGCGATACCGGCGTGGTGCAGGCCATGATCGACGCCGGCCATCCCTTCGTGCCTTTTGGTGGCGAAACCGAGAACGGCTTCCGCAAGTTCTGCGCCGCCCATGCCGCCGAGGGCCTCAAGTGCTCGTCCGCAGGCACGGGCCCGGCCCAGGTGGCCGTTGCCATCAAGACGGCGCTCGACGCGCTCCAGGGCAAGGTCGTGCCGCAGTCGGTCAAGCTGCCGCTGGCCATCGTCGAAGATCCCGACTTCAAGGATGGCGAGAACTTCTACGCCGACCAATCCGACAACTTCTTCGTCGGCAACGCCTTCCCCACCTGCGGCATCAATTTCACGGCGCAGGAAATCATGGGACAGACGGAAGCCAACCAGTAAGCTGGATGCGACAGACGGCCGCGGGAATTTTCCGCGGCCGATCGGCAGGGGTATCGGTATGGACGACGAAGTTCCGCTTTTCCGCATGGAAGGCGTTTCCAAGCGCTATGGCGGCGTGCATGCGCTCGACAAGGCTGACCTGGTGGTTCGAGCCGGCAAGGTGCACGCCATCCTGGGCGAAAACGGCGCCGGCAAGTCCACCCTGATCAAGATCATGTCGGGCGTGGTGGCGCCCGATGAAGGGCGAATGATGCTCGATGGCCGCGAGGTCAGCTTCGCCGACCCGGCCGCAGCCAATGCCGCCGGCATCGTCTGCATCTTCCAGGAGCTCTCGCTGATCCCCGACCTGAGCGTCGCCGACAACATCGTCATTTCCAACCCGCCCACGCGGTTCGGCATGATCGACCGCAAGGCGCAGCAGGCCATCGCCCGGGAGGCGCTGGAGCGCGCCGGCGGTGGCGACATTCACCCAATGGAGCTGGTGCGCAACCTGCCCCTGTCGCGCCGCCAGATTGTCGAGATCGCCAAGGCACTGGCGCGCAAGCCACGCGTCCTGATCCTCGACGAGGCCACGTCGGCCCTGACGGCGGCCGATGTCGAGACGGTTTTCGGCGTCCTCAAGCGGCTCCGCAGCGAGGGCATCGCCCTGCTTTACATTTCCCATCGTATGCACGAAATCACCGAATTGGCCGACGATTGCACGGTCTTCCGCAATGGCCGCAAGATTGCCACCTATCCGGCCGGCAGCAAGACCGACGACGAGGTCGTCCAACTCATGATCGGGCGCGAATACAGCTCGGTATTCCCGCCCAAGACCAGCAATGTCGATCCAGCCGCGACGCCGGTCCTGGAAGCGCGCAACCTGAGCTGGCTGCAGCGGCTAAACGGCGTATCGATCACGGCGCGCGCCGGCGAAGTTGTCGGCCTGGGCGGCCTTGACGGACAAGGGCAACGAGAACTGCTGCTGGCGCTGTTCGGCGTGCTGCGCGGCGTGTCCGGCGAGGTGCTGATTGACGGCAAGTCCCGCGCCATCAACGGCCCGCGCAAGGCCAAGGCCCCCGATATCGGCATGGCGCTGATCCCCGAGGACCGCAAGACCGAGGGGCTGATGCTACCCATGTCGGTGCGCGACAACCTCTCCTTTGCTGCAATGAGCCAGATCTCGCGTGCGGGAATTGTCGATCAGCGCGCCGAAAGTGCCGCGATCGACCGCATGATCAAGTTGCTGGCAATCAAGACGGCGAGCCCAGCTGCCGCGGTCGGGTCCCTGTCCGGCGGCAACCAGCAGAAGGTGGTGATCGCCAAGTGGCTGATGGTGGGACCGCGCATCATCCTGCTCAACGATCCCACGCGCGGCATCGATGTGGGCACCAAGCAGGAAATCTACGCGCTGCTGCGGCAGCTCGCGGCGGAAGGCGCGGCGATCATCCTCTATTCGACCGACTATGACGAGCTCATCGGCTGCTGCGACCGCGTGGTGGTGCTCTATGACGGCGCCGTCAAGCGCGAGCTGGTCGGGCCCGAGGTCACCGAGCACGCGCTGATCGCTTCGGCGCTCAATATCGACCTTCGGGAGGCCGTGGCGTGAACGGGTTGCGTTACAGCTTTGCCGAGCAGCGCGGCATGTTGCTGGCCTTGGCCATCTTCATCATCATGTTCGCCCTCTACCTGGCCAACCACCCCGCCGGTTTCACGCCCAACGTGGTACAGACCGCCGCCAACAAGGGCGTCCTGCTCGCCCTGGTCGCCATGGCCCAGACCTTTGTCGTGCTGACCGCCGGCATCGACCTGTCGGTGGGCATGATCTTCATCCTTGCCAATTGCCTGGCGTCCTACCTCCTGGTCGGCACGCCGGTGACAGTAGCGCTCGGTGTCGGCGGCGTATTGCTGACCGGCCTGGCCTGCGGCGCGCTCAATGGCCTCCTGGTCATTTATGGCAGGCTCCAGCCCATCGTGATCACCATTGCCACCGGGGCAGTTTTCTTCGGTATTGCCTTGTGGATCCGCCCCTACCCCGGCAGCGCCGACGGTTTTTCCGCCGAGCTTGCCGATGCCCTCACCGGCAAGGTCTTTGGGGTGTTTCCGGCCAGCCTGCTGTTCCTGATTGCCCTGGTGCTGCTGGTCTGGCTGCCATTCCGCCGCTCGGTGATAGGCCGGGCCGTCTACGCCGTGGGCTCGTCGGAACCTGCCGCCTACATGTCGGGCGTACCGGTCATGCGCGCCAAGTTCGTGGCTTATGTCCTCAGCGGCCTCTTCGCTGCCATGGGCGGGCTGTTCATGACCTTCTTCACCTATTCGGGCGAGGCCTCGCTCGCCAATGGCAATACCTATACGCTGAGTTCGATTGCGGCCGTGGTTCTGGGCGGCGTGTCGCTGTTTGGCGGTCGCGGCAGCGCGGTCGGCGCCATATTCGGCGCCCTGGCCTTCCGCGCCATCGGCGACCTGCTGTTCGTCTTCGATTTCGACCCCTTATGGCAGCCGCTGTTCCAGGGCGTCGTCCTGCTGCTGGCTGTGTCGCTGGGCTCCGCGCGCCTGTTCCAGGTGCGCAACCGGCTCGATCTGTTTACCTGAGGCGCTGATGACCACCGACAAGCTCGACGCCACTACCCCTCCCCGCCCCCGCTGGACCAGCCGCATCGACATGCCTGTGGCCACCGCATTCGGCTGCATCCTGGTCCTGCTGCTGATCGGCAGCCTTTACTCACCCAATTTTCTCTCGCCCGAATACCTGCTGCAGCAGCTCAAGGTGGGCGCTTTCCTTGGCGTTATCGCCACCGGCATGATGCTGGTCATCCTGCTCGGCCAGATCGACCTGTCCGTGCCATGGGCCGTGACCCTGGGTGCCATGATGGCTTCGGCGGCCACCGCCTATGGGCCCATGGGCGAAATCTTCGCCATTCCCTTTGGCGTCCTGTGCGGGGTGCTGATGGGTCTGGTCAACGGAATAGGCGTGGCCTATCTGCGCATCCCGTCGATGATCATCACCCTCGCGGTCAACGCTGTCGCCCAGGGGCTGATGGTGGCCTATACCGGCGGCTTCGCGCCGCAGGACAGCGCCTCGCCGGCCATGCGCTACCTGGCCGCCGGCAGTGTGCTGGGCGTACCCAATGCCGTCATCGTTTGGGCCATCACGGGTGTGGTCGCCGTGTTCCTGCTGGGCCGTACGACCTTCGGCCGGGCCATCTACGGCATCGGCAACAAGGAGGCGGCGGCCTATCTCTCGGGCATACCGACGCAACGCGTCGTCATGATCGCCTTCGCGCTGTGCGGCGGACTGGCAGCGTTCGGCGGGGTATTGCTGGCTGGCTATGCCGGCAAGGCGGCCCAGTCGATGGGGGATGCCTATCTGCTGCCGGCCATCGCCGCCGTCGTCCTTGGCGGGACGTCGATCCTGGGTGGGCGGGGCAACTATCTGGGCACGATTGCGGGCGTGATTCTGATCACGCTGCTGCAATCGATCCTGTCGGTGATGCAGATCGCCGAATTCGGTCGCCAGATCATCTATGGTGCCGTCATCATCGTGATGCTCCTCCTGTACGGAAGGGAGAAATCCGGCCGTTAGGCTGGGCCGATTGTCCTTTTCTTGCGGGCGCGGCCAAACGGGTGTTGACACCATGTCATCAGACCACCATAAACCGCCCCGACGAAGCGCCCAGGCATTTCGTTTTCCTACCCGGACGATGCTGTAGTGGAGGGGTGGGAGAGTGGTTAAATCCATCAGACTGTAAATCTGACCGCTTAGCGTACACTGGTTCGAATCCAGTCCCCTCCACCATCGCCGCCCCCTGAGCCTCAAGGCCGGCAGGCTTCCTGACATTGCCTAACCGCGTCGGCCGCGGCGTAGTTATCAGGCTCCCACGCACATCATTTGGCCGCGGGAACGCCAAACCCCCGATGTCGTTTGAGTACCCGTGAAAAACCATGGGTATAGCAATGGACTATCGTTTTGGGGCATTAGCCGACGCTGAGGCCACGACCTTTCGCCTTTGGGCACCCAGTGCCAACGCCGTTTCCGTCGTCTTCAAGGACGGCGACCCGGTTCCACTTCGCCGTGTCGATGAGGGCTTTCTCGAAGCGGTCGTTCCGTCCTGCCCACCCGGCACCGCATACATGTTCCGCATCGATGGCAAGGACGTGCCCGACCCGGCATCGCGCCAGCAGGAAAGCGACAGCGACGGCTGGAGCCTTGTCACAACCCGGCTCACGCCTACCGGTCGGGACGAGCCGCTGCGACCGTGGTCGGAAACGCTGCTGTGCGAGGTTCATGTCGGCACAGCGTCGCCTGAGGGAACCTTTGCCGGACTGATGCGCCGGCTCGAGCACTTCCGCGATGCGGGCTACAACGCGCTCGAGATCATGCCGGTGAACGAATTCCCCGGCAATCGCGGCTGGGGCTATGACGGCACCCTCATCTTCGCGCCGGAAGCCGCCTATGGCACGCGCGACGACCTGCGTGCGCTCGTCGACAGAGCGCACGAGCTCGGTCTCTGCCTGATCCTTGACGTGGTCTACAATCACTTCGGCGACGAGCAGAACTTCATGAAGGACTATGCGCCCGAGTGGTTCGACCCTGAGGTTGAAACGCCATGGGGTCCGGGCATCGACTTCACCCAGCCCATGGTGCGCCAGTTCTATTACGAGAATGCCTGCATGTGGCTGTCGGAGTTTGATTTCGACGGCCTGCGCTTCGACTCGGTGCACGAGATGAAAACCGAAGCGCGCGAACTGTTTCTCACCGAACTGGCGGCGACCGCCCGCAAGGACAAACGCGGGGCCAAGCTGATCGTCGAGAACATGAAGAACATCGCCTCGCTGCTCGAGCGTGACGAGAACGACGAGCCTTTGAAATATTCGGCACAATGGAACGACGACATCCACCATGTGCTCAACTTTCTCGTAACCGGCGAGGATATGAACGGCTACGAGGACACGAGCAGGGACGCCATCGCCGACCTGGAGAAGGCCCTTGCCGACGGCTTCGTGCATGATGGCGAGGCAGGTGATGACAGTGGCGGCTATACACGCAACGAACCTGCCAGCCGGCTCCCACCAGACGCCTTCGTGTCCTTTGTGCAGAACCACGACCAAATCGGCAACCGCGCCGATGCCAAGCGCCTGCCGGACCGCATCGGTGCCGACAAGCTCGATTTCCTGCATTTCGTCGTTATGCTGGCGCCGCAGATCCCATTGTTTTTCATGGGCGAGGAGGCGCACGTCACGTCGCCCTTCCCGTACTTCATCGACATGGACAAGGACGTGTCGCAGGCCAAGAGCGATGACCGCTACAAGCAGATGCGCGAAATCTTCAAGCAGGACGTCAAGGATGGGGACCTGCCCGACCCGAACGACATCGCAACCTTTCAGTCTGCCAAGTACCCGTGGGGCGAGTTGGGACGGCAGGATCGTCGCGACGCCATGCGGCGCTTCCAGACACTGGCGGGGTATCGTCTCGAGCTGGTCTGCCCCTTGCTCCAGTCGGTCTGCCTGGACGCCAAAAGCACGCGGCATGGCAGCGCCATCATCGTCAATTGGGTGTTCGAGAAGGGCACGCTGTCCATGGCACTCAACCCGGCGGACCACCCCACCGACATCGGCTGCGTCATCACCGCGGCGCCCGTGAGTAGTGGGGAGTTTTCCCAGCATGGCGAAGTACTGCGACTGGCAGCATGGTCCGCGGTGGTCTGGGCGTCGCCGGAACGAAGTTGAGCACCGCCCGTTGCCGACCTACACTTAACCACCCGGCCTCCACCCATGCTCTCTCGTGACATCCTTGGCGCCATTCCCCATGGCGGCGGCACCCGCTTTGCACTCTGGGCCCGGGAGCGGCAATCCGCCTCTGTTGAGATCGAAGGGCGAGGAACCTTCGCGCTCGACGACCTCGGCGACGGCTATTTTGGCGCCGACGTGCCCGATGCCCATCCCGGCGACCGCTATTGGTTTCGCATCGAGGACGGTCAGCGTTTGCCGGACCTGGCTTCGCGCTGGCAACCGGAGGGCAATGATGGTCCTTCAGTGATCGTGGACAACACCTTTGCCTGGACCGACCAAGGCTGGCGCGGGGTCAGCCGTCAGGACCAGGTGATCTACGAGCTGCATATCGGCACCTTCACCCAGGAAGGCACCTGGCGGGCGGCCACAGGCAAGCTCGACCATCTGGCAAACCTGGGTGTGACCCTACTCCACATCATGCCCATCGGCACCTTCAAGGGGCACTTCGGCTGGGGCTATGACACCACCCTGCCTTATGCACCTTTTGCGCCCTACGGCTCCGCCGACGACATCCGCGCGTTCATCGACGCTGCCCATGCTCGCGGCATCGGCGTCATCCTGGACGTGGTCTACAACCATGTCGGCTTGGGCGATCACTATCGCGCCTACAGCGAGCACTATTTCACCGACCGATACGAGAACGAATGGGGCGCCAGCTTCAACTATGACGACGATGGCGCCCGCGGCGTTCGCGACTTCATCATCGGCAATGCCGTCTACTGGATTCGTGACTTCCACTTCGACGGCCTGCGGCTGGACGCGGTGCAGGCCATGTTCGACTCCAGTGAGCAGCACATCGTCGCCGAGATCACCCAAGCGGTCCGAGAGGCGGCTGGCGGTCGCCAGGTCTACGTGCTGGTCGAGAACCAGCCGCAGGAACACCTGATGATCGATCCGCCGGACCGCGGTGGGTATGGCGTCGACGCGATGGTCAGCGACGACTTCCAGCACGCGGTGCGCGTGGCGGTGACCGGCCACAACGACTTCTACTACCGTGACTATCAAGGTTCGCCGCAGGAACTGGTTTCAGCCCTGAAGTACGGCTTCCTGTACCAAGGCCAGCGCTCCGACATGCGCGACAAGGCCTACGGCACTTACAATCTGTCGACGCCATCCGAGCACTTCGTGCATTTTCTCGAGAACCACGACCAGGTAGCAAATTCCGCCCGTGGCTTCCGCCTGGCTACGCTCGCGTCCCCCGCCCGGGTCCGAGCCGTAACCAGCCTGTTACTGCTCGGGCCGCAAACGCCTTGCCTCTTCCAGGGCCAGGAATTCGGCGCCACCAACCCGTTCGTCTATTTCCTCGGCCTCGAAGGCGACGAGGCGAAGGCCGGAGCCGAGGGGCGGCGGCAGTCGGTGAGCAACTTCCCCAGCGTCGCCGATCCCGTGATGCAGGAGCGGTTGCCAGTCCCCGCTGACCCGCAAACCTTCGCCTCCAGCAAACTGGACTGGGCGGAAGCTGAGCTGCATTCTCCCATGCTTGCCCTTCACCGCGATCTGCTGGCCATGCGCCGCTCCGACCCCGCCTTTTCCCACGCCAGCGGTCGCCGCATCGACGGGGCGGTGCTCGGCGATGCCGCATTGCTGGTTCGCTATTTCATGGCAGAGCCGTCCGGCCATCGCCTGCTCCTCCTCAACCTGGGTCGTGATCTGCAGTTCGGCGTGATGGCCGAACCGCTTCTTGCCCCACCGCCGGGACATCGCTGGACCGTCGCCTGGTCGAGCGAACATCCCGACTATGACGGGGCCGGCCGGCGCCCGGTCGACCCGGCGCAGTTCTGGATATTGCCAAGCGATTGCGCGCTCGTATTTGCCCCCGAGGCGTTGGCATGACCTCGATCCGAGCCACCTATCGCCTGCAGCTGAACAAGGACTTCTCCTTCGCCGATGCACAGGCGCTCGTGCCCTATCTGGATAGCCTCGGGATCAGCCATGTCTATCTGTCGCCCATCCTGCGCGCCCGGACGGGCAGCACCCACGGCTATGACACGGTCGACCACTCGACAATCAATCCCGAACTGGGAACCGAGGCAGAGTTCCGCGCCCTGGTTTCCGCACTGCAGCAGCGGGACATGGGCGTCATTCTCGATTTCGTGCCCAACCACATGGGGGTTGGCGGCGCCAACAACGCGCTCTGGCTCGATGTGCTCAAGCACGGCCCCCAAAGCCGCTATGCGGAGTGGTTCGACATAGACTGGCATCGGCAAAGGCCCGGAATGGAAGGCAAGCTGCTGGTGCCGTTCCTGGGGTCCAGCTATGCCCAGGCACTGGCAGCGGGTGACCTCCGACTCAAGGCGGACAGCGATGGCTTTGCCGTTTGGGCCTATGACGGCGACAAACTGCCGATCCGGCCGCAAGACGAGCTGGCACTGCTCGAACGCTACGGCAGCGCAGACGCCGCGATAGCCGCGCTCACCGGACAGCCCGGTCATGCCGGCAGCTGGGCGGCACTCGACAGTCTCATCGCTGGCCAGCACTGGCGTTTGGCGCATTTCGCCGTCGCCGCCGACGAGATCAACTATCGGCGCTTCTTCATCAACAGCGACCTGGCAGGCATCCGCATCGATCGCCCAGACGTATTCGAGCATGCCCATAACCTTATCTTCGCGCTGATCGCCGATGGCCTGGTGGATGGTCTGCGCATCGACCACGTCGATGGCCTCCTCGATCCCAAGGGATATCTTGAGATGCTGCGCGAACGGACGCCGCGGCCGATCTACCTGGTGGTAGAGAAAATCCTCGCACCGCACGAACAGCTCCGAGCCGACTGGCCTGTCGACGGCACGACCGGCTACGAAATCGGCGCCCAGCTGACCAGGCTCCTGACGCCCGCCAGGGCCGAAGCCGCGGTTACCGCCGCCTACCGGGACTTCGTTGGCGACGGCCCTGAGCCCGGCGAGGAAGCATACCGCTGCAAGCTACGCGTCATGGACAATGAGCTGGCGGCGGAACTCTCGGGACTGGCTCGCCTTTTCGCGACGGTGGCCTGGTCGGCAGGCGCGACGAGCGACCTGACCGAACTCGGCCTTCGCCGGGCCTTGCGGGAGACTCTGGCCCAGCTGGCGGTTTACAGAACCTACGTCGATGACAAGGGTGGAGCGCCACGCGACGGGCGCGAAATCGCGCGAGCCGTGGCAATGGCGCAGCGCAGCCAGCCCCAGATCCAGCCTCCCGTGTTCGATTTCGTCCGGGCCCTGCTCTGCGGGTCGCTGAGCACCGGCTACGACCCGCGCGCCATCGCCAGTGCCATCGGCCGGTTCCAGCAGCTTTCCGGTCCCGTGATGGCCAAGGGCCTCGAGGACACTGCACTCTATCGCCATAACCGCCTGGTCGCGCTCAATGAGGTAGGTGCTCATCCAGATCGCTTCTCGCTCTCCATCGCCGCCTTCCACGACAGCAACCGGCGACGTCTGGGCTCCCATCCACAATGCATGATCGCCACCTCGACCCACGACACCAAGCGTGGTGAGGACACCAGGGCAATCATCAGTGCCATCGCCGATGCGCCGGATGTGTGGCGAAGCGCGGTTGAGCAATGGCGGTCCGACCTGGCACCGCACGGCGATCGCATTCACCCCAACGATCTCTATCTGCTGTTTCAGCTAGTGATCGGCGGATGGCCGATCGCAGGGGCGGCCGATGCCCTGGCTGACCGCCTCAAGGGGGCGATGGTCAAGTCGCTGCGCGAGGCCCGCGAACGCAGCGACTGGGGCGTCAATGCCACCGATTATGAAGCGACAGTCAGTGAATTCATCGACCAACTGTTGGCCGATGTGGGTTTTTTCGAGCATTTCCATGCTACGCGCCGGCACCTGCAGGATATCGGCCGGCGCAAGGGCCTGATCCAGGCGGCCTTGAAGCTCACGATACCCGGCATTCCCGATATCTACCGCGGCGCCGAGGATTGGGAGCAGAGCTTTGTCGATCCCGACAACCGCCGTTACCTGGATTTTGGCGCACTGGCAGCAAGGCTTGCCGAGCCCGTCACTGGGCGAGACGACAAACTGCTGCTGACCCGGGACCTGCTTGCGCTGCGGCGCCGGCTCCAACGGCTCTTTGCCCACGGCAGCTACGAGCCGCTGGACTGCGGGCCGGAAACCCTTGGATTTCGTCGGCGGTACGGTACTGACCAGCTTCTGGTATTGGCCGATCTGTCCGCAGGACACACTTCGCCGATAGCGCCGCTTGCGACCGATCTACGAACGGTCATCGGTTCTTCCGAGGGGCCGGTATGGGTTCTGGCGACGCCATGACTGTGGCTCGGAACCGATTTTGGCGACGGCCATTTCCCGCACACCCGAGCCGTTGCGGCCGGTGGGCGAGGGTTCCATGGGCGAGTTGACCGGGACACACACGGCACATCTTTGCATCGACATGCAGCGCATGTTTGCCGAGCCGACCGAGTGGCACGCGCCGTGGCTGCTCTGCATCCTGCCGGCCATCGAAGCGATCGTGGATCGCCTGCCGGCACGGACCATCTTCACCCGCTTCATTCCGCCGGCCTCGGCCGAAGAGGCGGTCGGGGCGTGGCGGGACTACTATCGCAAATGGGCTTCGATGACGCGAAGCCGGCTGCCGCCAGAACTGCTGGAGCTGGTTCCCAGCCTCGCACGCTATGTGCCGCCCGCCCGTGTCGTCGACAAGCCCGTCTACTCCCCTTGGTTCAATGCCGATCTCGTGGGCGCGCTGCGCGGCGCCGAAATCGATACCATCATTGTCTCCGGCGGCGAGACCGATATCTGCGTGACCGCAGCCGTGCTCGGCGCCATAGACCATGGCTTCCGCGTTGTTCTGCCCACCGATGCGGTCTTCGGCTCTGCCGATGAAACCCATGACGCCATGCTGCGGGTGTTCGAAAGCCGCTTTGGCTTGCAGCTCGTCACCTGCACCACCCAGGACCTCCTCGACGAATTGAGATACGCTTCATGACGACGATCGGCTTCCACGCCTCGCACGAGCAGTTCGCTCCCAGCGCCCTGCGGGACCTTGCCATTCTGGCCGAACAGGCCGGCTTCCAGGCGATCAAGACGTCCGACCACTTCCATCCGTGGAGCGAAAGGCAGGGTCAATCCGGCTTTGCCTGGTCGTGGCTGGGCGCTGCGATGCAGGCGACAACCCTGCCCTTCGGCGCTATTTCCGCTCCAGGCTACCGCTATCATCCCGCAGTGCTGGCCCAGGCGGCCGCGACCTGCGCAGAAATGTTTCCCGATCGGCTGTGGCTTGCGCTGGGCAGCGGGGAGGCCATCAACGAGGCCATTACCGGCGACGCCTGGCCCGAAAAAGCGGAGCGCAACGCCCGGCTGGCCGAATGCGCAGCGGTTATGAGAGCCCTGTTTGACGGAGAAACCGTCACTCATCGCGGCCGCATCACCGTGGTCGAGGCCAAACTTTACTCCCGGCCGGAGCGTCCGGTGCCCCTGTTTGGCGCTGCCATCACGCCGCAAACTGCGGCTTTCGTGGCAGGCTGGGCGGATGGCCTGCTGACGGCTTCCGGAGGAGACATCGCCGCAACGCGGGAGGTCGTCGCGGCCTTCAGGAAGGTGGCGGGTGATAGCAAGCCCATCTACTTGCAGCACGCCTTGAGCTGGGCGGAAACCGAGGACGAAGCCCTCGGCCAGGCGCTAGATCAATGGGGACCTGTCATCGCCGGCGGCGAGGTGAACTGGGACCTTCGCCGCCCTGCTGATTTCGACAGCATCGGCAAGTTGGCCGGTCCTGATGACCTCGCCCGCTGCCTCAAGGTATCCTCCGATGTGTCTCGACATCTCGGTTGGCTTGGAGAATTGATGGAGTTGGGCGTCGATCACATCTACCTGCACAATGTAGGGCGCAACCAGCGGGCGTTCGTCGAACGGTTCGGCCCGGAACTTGCGCAGCTGGCGTGGACATCGACCAAGCGGAGTTAGCCATGGATCAGGCCATTATGGCGCTCGACTTGAAGCGCATGTTGTTTGGGGATGAGTCGCCGCTTTTCCTGCTCGAAATCGCGATACGCACGGCCATTATCTATGGGTACACCCTGCTGCTGCTGCGCTGGCTGGGCAGCCGTACCGTCGGCCAATTGTCGACCGTCGAATTTCTGCTCGTCATCGCGCTGGGCTCGGCTGTCGGCGACGCGATGTTCTACGCAGATGTACCGCTCATCCACGCCATGCTGGTCGTGACGCTGGTCGTGGTCGCAAACAAGCTTCTGGACGTCGTGATTGCAAAGAGCGCGCCCGCTGAGCATTTCCTCGACGGGGAGCCGCGCGAGGCCGTGCGCGATGGGGTAGTGGTGCGCGACTTTCTCGACCAGGCGTCGATCAGCCGGCAGGAGCTGTTTCAGGAACTGCGCGAAAATGGCATCGAACAGCTTGGGGAAGTGCGGCGCGCCTATATCGAGAAAGACGGCAAGGTCACCGTCTTCAAGTTCAGCAAGGACCATGGTGCGGGACTGCCCATCGTGCCGCCGCCGCAAATCGAGCCGCCTGAACTGGTATCACCGCGCGCGGCCGAAGGCGGCGCTAAACTGGTCTGCATCACCTGTGGCGCCGCGCACCAGGGTTCCGACGCCTGTGCCAACTGCGAGCGAACGGAGTGGACACACGCAGTCGACTAGGCTCAGGTCTTGGATGGCTTGGTCTTGCCGGGTTGCTCCAGCTTGGTTCCATCCTGCTTGCGACCCAGGTCGTCGATGTTGTCGTCTTTCTGTTCGCCGGGCTCGGTTTCCAGCGGCGCCGGCTTCGACTTTTCCGTACCCATGTCAGGTCACCACTTTCTGGGTTGGCGGCGGATTGGCCTCCAGCCGCTCCAACGTAAATCCAACTCGGCGCGCGACCTCGAGGTCGAAGTCATGATCGGGACTGGTGCGCTCGTAGTCCCGAAGTTCTTCGGTGGTCACGCCAGCCTCGCGCGCAAACTCGTCAGGGTCGAGCCCAAGGGCAAGGCGTCGATTGTGGTCGCCCTTTGGCTGGCGCTGGCTCGGATCAATGGGAAAGCTCATAGCTGTCTCCTGTCCTGAAAGACTATGGCTATGCAATCGCCCGCCCCCATACTTGGTTCCGGTGCGCAATTCGCCCCAGCCCCAATTCCGGGAAGCGCCCGCTCCGGAACGGTCAAAATCGAGCAAGCCGCTATCGGCATGTCGGGCCGGAGAAAAACATCCATCCAAGTGGTTGAAAGCGTCCGTCGCCAGGCGCAATTTCCACCTCAATTCCGGCCCGCGAGAGGTGACCGGTCGAATATGGAGACACCAATGAAATTCTCGAAGCTGTTGCTCGCACTGGGCATCGTGGCCGTTGCCGCTACCCCGGCTCTGGCCCAGTCGGCCCTGGACCAGATCAAGGAAGCTGGCGCCCTGCGCATCGGCACGGAAGGCACCTACGCGCCTTTTACTTACCACGATGATACCGGTGCACTGGTCGGCTTCGACGTCGAGATCGGTCGCGCCATCGCCGAGCGCCTTGGCGTGGAAGCCGAATTCGTCGAGGGGCCATGGGATGGCCTGATCGCGGGTATCGACGCCAACCGCTATGACGTCGTGATCAACCAGGTTGGCATCAACGAAGAGCGCCAGGCCAAGTACGATTTCTCCGAGCCCTATATTGCCTCCAAGGCTGCCCTGGTGGTCCGTGGCGACAACACCGACATCACCAGCTTCGAGAGCCTCTCCGGCAAGAAGGCTGCACAGACGCTGACCAGCAACTATGGCAAGCTGGCCGAAGGCTATGGCGCCGAACTGGTCCCCACCGAAGGCTTCGACCAGTCGATTGCCCTGGTCGTGCAGGGCCGCGCCGACGCCACCATCAATGACAGCCTGTCCTTCTTCGACTTCAAGAAGCAGCAGCCCGATGCCGATGTGAAGATCGTCGCGACCGAAGCCGATGCCGATTTCTCCGGCGTGTTGCTGGCCAAGGGCAAGCCTGAACTGCTGGCCGCCATCAACGAGGCTCTTGCCTCGATCAAGGAAGATGGCACCTACGCTGAAATTTCGCAGAAATACTTCGGCGAGGACGTCTCGCAGTAGTATCGCGCTGCCGACTGGCTTAGATGGATCGGCCGACACGTTCGGCCGATCCTTGTTTTACGGAATCGCCTGATGCCGCCCTGGCTGTCCCTGATGATCGACTCGCTGCCCTCCCTGTTGTGGGCCTGCCTTGTCTTCACGGTACCGCTCACGCTTCTGTCCTTCGTCCTTGGCCTCGCCGTGGGCTTCATCGCGGCCATTACACGGCTCTTCGCACCGGCGCCCATCGCAGCCATCGTGCGCTTCTATGTCTGGATCATCCGCGGCACGCCGCTGCTGGTACAGCTGTTCCTGATCTTTTATGGACTGCCCAGCGTCGGCATCGTGCTCGACGCGTTTCCGGCCGCGTTGATCGGCTTCACGCTCAATGTCGGCGCCTACACCTCCGAGATCATCCGCGCCGTGCTGGTCTCCGTTCCCAAGGGACAATGGGAGGCTGCCTATTCCATCGGCATGACCTGGGCCCAGGCCATGCGTCGCACCATCCTGCCGCAGGCGACCCGGGTCGCCGTGCCGCCGCTGTCTAATACCTTCATCTCACTGGTCAAGGACACCTCTCTTGCCGCCGCGATCACGGTGCCAGAGCTGTTCCGCGCCGGGCAGCGCATCGTCGCCACCACCTATGAACCGCTGATCCTCTATGTCGAGGTAGCCCTGATCTACCTGGTGGTGAGCTCGGTTCTCTCGAGCCTGCAGGCCCGCGTCGAGAAGCGTTTTTCGCGCTACGGCGGCTTCATCGAGGCCGGATCATGATTGCACTCGAAAATATCCACAAAAGCTTTGCCGACAACCATGTGCTCAAGGGCGTAAGCCTGGTCGTGCCCGAGGGCGGCGTCACCGCATTGATCGGCGCCTCCGGCAGCGGTAAGAGCACGCTGCTGCGCTGCGTCAACTTGCTTGAAAAGCCTCAATCGGGGCGCATCCGCATCGACGATGCCAGCGCCGAATTCAGCCCGGGTACCCAGATCAGTCGCGATGCCGTGCTGGCCCTGCGCCGCAAGACCGGCATGATCTTCCAGAATTTCCAGCTCTTTCCCCACCTGACGGCGGTGGAGAATGTCATGGAGGGCCTCGTCACCGTGCTTAAATGGCCGCGCGACAGGGCGCGCCAGCGGGCGCTCGAACTGCTCGCGACCGTGGGCATGAGCGCCAAGGCGGATGCCTGGCCTGCCAACCTGTCGGGCGGCCAGCAGCAACGCGTCGCCATTGCCCGGGCCCTTGCACCCTCGCCGAAGGTCCTGCTCTGCGACGAGCCGACCTCGGCGCTCGATCCACAACTGGCCACCGAGGTCGTCGAGGTCCTGGCCCAGCTTGCCCGCGACGGCACCACCATGCTGATGGCAACCCACGACCTGCGTCTCGCCGCGACCATTGCCAGCAACGTGGTCTATCTGGACGCGGGCGAGATCGTCGAAGCCGGTCCGGCCCGGCAGGTATTCGCTGCCCCAATGCAGGACCGGACCAAGCGCTTCATCTCGACCCTGACGGCCCATGCAGCGGCGCCCGTGCCCTAACGCTTGCCGCCCCGGTGCAAAGGCGATACGCCTCCCCCATGAGCTTCAACAAGTTTCCGCCCAAGCCGAAATACGATCCCGATACCGGGCCGGTCTATCTCTATGGCCTGCATACGGTACGCGCCGCGCTGGACAACAAGAACCGCATCAAGAAAGTGTTGCTGGCCACGCCAAACGCGCTGATGCGGCTCAAGGAAACCGGCGAAATCGGCAAGGTACAGGTCCAGGAGACCACGCCCAAGGAGCTCGACCGGCTGCTGGGTGCCGACGCCGTGCACCAGGGTGCAGCCCTCGAGGTCGATCCGGTCAGCCGCTTCGGGCTCGATGACATCAAGCCGCTGAAGCTCGTCGTGGTGCTCGACCAGATAACCGACCCGCACAATGTCGGCGCGATCCTGCGCACTGCCTGCGCCTTCGGCGCCGATGCCGTCATCACCACCGCCCGCCACTCGCCCCGCGAGACCGGCGTCATGGCCAAATCGGCCTCCGGCGCGCTGGACCTGGTGCCGATGATCGAGGTGCGCAACCTCGGTGATGCACTGGAAAAGCTCAAGTCCCGCGGCATGTTAGTACTGGGCTTTGATTCTGAATCGGAACATCAGCTCAAGCCGCGCTCGGGCGATCAACCTCTGGCCATCGTCATGGGTGCCGAGGGCAAGGGCCTGCGCCAGCGCACCCGCGAACTCTGCGACGAGATGGTCAAGCTCGACATGCCCGGGCCGATCAAATCGCTGAACGTTTCCAACGCCGCCGCCATCGCGCTGTTCGCGGCCACCGCAGGACGATCCTGATGAGCCAGTTCGAGCCCTTCGCCATGGCGCTGCGCCTGTCGGGCGTTACCGTCGGCCAGTACGACCTTGATGCCGCCCTCAAGCAGCTGACCAGTCGCTATGAAGCCGAAGACGCCGAAGGCAGCTTCTACGCCCAGGTCGATATACCGACCAAAAATCCGGTCCGCGCCCTGCTGGAACTGGCAGAACGCTCTGGCGCCGCCATCTCGGCCATGCTCGAGGATCGCCGCATCGGCAAGGCGGTACTCGATATCGCATTCGACTATCCCGAGCATGGCGAGGCCATGTCGGCCCGACTGCCGGCCCATGCCGCGGCAGCGATCGCCGGTTGCGGTATCGACATTGAGGTATCGGTCTACCTGACCGACGTCGAAGAAGACGATGAGGACGATTGACGCGAACATGGCCGATCGACCGCAGAACTGGGCCGGCAACATCGTCTTCAGCACGGGACACGTCGAGCGCCCGGCCAGCGTCGAGGAGTTGCAGGACGTCCTGCACCGCGCGGACAAGGCCAGGGTGCTCGGCTCCGGACATTCATTCAACCCCATCGCCGACACCGATGGCGTGTTGATCTCGCTGGCCGCGCTCACCGGCATTCGCAAGATCGACCATGCCGCCCGCACCGTAACCATCGAGGGCGGCACGACCTATGCCCAACTCCTGCCCGCGCTGCACGCGGCCGGCTACGCGCTGGAGAACCTGGCATCGCTGCCGCATATAACCGTGGCCGGCGCCGTAAGCACGGCGACACACGGCTCCGGCAATGGCAACAGCAACCTCGCTGCCGCCGTCGCCGGGCTGGAACTCGTCACGGCCAATGGCGAGATCATCCGCCGGCAGCGCGGCGACGCCGATTTCGATGGCATGGCGGTAAGTCTCGGCGCCCTGGGCGTAGTCAGTGCGCTGACGCTCGATGTCGTTCCGGCCTTCGATATCCGCCAGACGGTTTATCTCGACTTGCCGCTCGAAACCCTGCTGGCCAATTTCGATGCCGTTACCGGCGCCGCCTATAGTGTGAGCCTGTTCACCCGTTGGCAGGGTGATCACATCGATCAGGTCTGGGTCAAGGCGCTGGCGACGGCTGGCGAGCCTTCTGAAACGCTGTTCGGCGCGCCCGCTGCCGATGCCCCTAGACACCCGCTCCCCGGCATGGATCCTGGCAATTGCACACCACAGATGGGCGTGGCCGGCCCCTGGCATGAACGCCTGCTTCACTTTCCAATCGGCTTTCTTGCCTCGGCCGGCGCCGAACTGCAGTCGGAGCATTTCGTTTCCCGGACGGTCGCCACCCAGGCGATCCAGGCCTTGCGCGCGGTTCAGGCACGTTTTGCGCCCGCCCTGTTTGCCTCTGAAATCCGCACCATAGCCAGCGACACGCTATGGCTGAGCACGGCACAGGGTCAGGACGCCGTCGGCTTTCATTTCACCTGGAAGCCGGAATGGGAGCGCACCCTTGACGCCGTGCGCTGCGTGGAAGAGGCCCTGGCGCCATTCGCACCGCGACCACATTGGGCCAAAGTGTTCACCCTGCCCGCCGATATGGTCCGAGCCCGCTACCCGCGATTGCCGGATTTCGTGGCACTGGCCAATCGGCTCGACCCTGGCGGCAAGTTCCGCAACCGCTTCGTTGACGACCTGCTTTTCGGCTGAACGACCTAAAGCGTGCCGCGCAGCAATGGTCCATCGGCCGTAATCAGGTCACGGCCGAAGACGCCGTTGTCCTTGGGCACGAGCCGCACCACCGTGTAGCCCTTCTCTTCCAGTTGCGCCAGGAACAGCGGCAACGTGTCGACCGTGCGCTGATGGATATCGTGGAACAGGATGATACCGCTGCCGCGCGCCTCCAGGCGGTCCATCGTGCGCGACACGATCGTTGCCGGGCTGTCCTTGTAGTAGTCCTTGCTGTCGATATCGACGTCGAGCACCACCATGCTGCCCTGGATCAGGTTGGTGCGCAGGAACCCCGTTTGCGACAGGTAGGGAAAGCGGAAGAAGGGCGAGAGCGTCTGGCCGCCGCCTGCCAACGCCAGCCGCACCGCACGCTCGCCCTTGGCAATTTCATCCAGCGCCGCCTGCCGGCTGAGATTGCCGAGGTCGACATGGCTGAAGGTGTGGCTGCCCACGGTATGGCCGCTGGATGCGACCTGCTGGGCCAGCCCGGGATTGGCCTGCGCTGCCGAGCCCAGCATCAGGAACGTTGCCTTGACCCCAAAATCGTCGAGCGTGGCCAGAATGGAAGGTGTCTTGCCCGCGCGCGGGCCGTCGTCGAATGTCAGGACGACTTCACCCGGTCGCAGCACGATGTCCGCCGTTGAGGCGACGGCGAGGGTGCGCCCGGCCAGGTGTCCGCCGGAAAAAATGCGCTGCGGCATTGGCTGTTGGGTAATCGGCTGCGAGGCCGGCAGAATGCTGTTGGTGATGAGTGGCGACGTGCCGGCAAGTTGCGGCGATAGCGCCTGGGAGGCTGGCGGCTTCGCACATCCGGCCAGTGCAACGCCCGCAATCACAAGACTCATAACAAAACGCGAAAGCGACACGGGACTGAACTCAGCGCCATTACAACTGCGCCCAGTTTTCAGCGATTATGGTTAACATTCCCCTCGCGAATGCTTAAGAACTACTTACTCGCCAATGATTTAGCCCTACGCCCCAGCGTGTCGAGCGCGCTGAGGAAAGCTGAGCGATCCGCCGGCCGGAAGCCGGCATTGTAGCCCTTGATCTCGCCGGTCTCCCGCAGATGCTGCTTGAGGTCGCGCATTGCCAGCGCCATGCCAATGGATGCGGGCGTGAACGGCTTGCCGGTAAAACCCAGCACGTGGCAACCCTTGTCGATGGCGCGGCTGGCCAGCGGGATGTCTGCGGTCAGCACGATGTCGTTGGCCACGGCATTTTCGACGATCCAGTCATCGGCTGCGTCGGCTCCCGCCGGCACCACCACCACCCTGATCATCGGGTCGCGCGATGGCCTGATGCCGCCATTGCTCACCAGCATCACCACCAGCCCCAGTCGCTCGGCCACCCGCATCGCCTCTTCCTTGACCGGACAGGCATCGGCATCGACGAAAATGGTGGGATCAGGCATGGGCGATGACTTCCCTCACGAAGGCCAGCCGTTCGGCGACATCAGCCTTGGGCAGTTCGACGATGTGGTAGCCCAGTTCCACATAGACATCACGCATAGGGTCATAAATGCGCTGGGCGTGTTCCCAGCCCTCGGTCCGCTCGGCGTCGTCGGCATAGATTTCCCGCCAGGGCGGCGCAAAGAAGACAGTGGCATTGTAACGGTAGAGCATGGAGGCCCTGGCGAAATGCTCCGCCTGGGGCAGCTTGAGCATGCGGCCATAGGCCACCAGGTCGGGAATGCCCCGGTCGCACAGTACCGAACCAACCACAGTCCGCAGCGCCTGCCAGCTCTGGATATCCCGATCGAGCATCAACTCGGCAAACATGGCCGGGTTGCGCCATTGCACCGCAGGACCATCAATAGCGGCCTGCGACTGGATCACGGCCCGCGCCGCCTCCTGGCCGACGGCCATCCCAGCAGCCGATGCAGCATTGAGCAGGGTCGTCTTGCCGGCGCCTGGCGCGCCGGTCACGATAAACAGATTGTCGGCGCGCTCGATCACGCTGCGACCTCGGGCGGGCTCAGTACACCACCACGCTGCGGATACTTTCGCCCGAATGCATCATGTCGAAGCCCTTGTTGATCTCCTCGAGGCGCAGCGTATGGGTAATCATCGGGTCGATCTCGATCTTGCCGTCGAGATACCAGTCGACGATCTTGGGCACATCGGTGCGCCCCTTGGCGCCACCGAACGCCGTGCCCATCCAGGTGCGGCCGGTAACGAGTTGGAACGGGCGGGTCGAGATTTCCTTGCCCGCGCCGGCGACGCCGATCACTACCGACTTGCCCCAGCCGCGATGGCTGCATTCGAGCGCCTGACGCATAACCTGCGTGTTACCGGTGCAGTCGAACGTGTAGTCGGCCCCGCCGATCAGGTCGCCCCGCCGCTTGGTGAGGTTGACCAGATACGGCACGACATCGCCCTCGATCTCGGTCGGATTGACGAAATGCGTCATTCCGAAACGCTCGCCCCACTCCTTCTTGGCATTGTTGATGTCGACGCCGATGATCATGTCGGCGCCGGCCAGCCGCAGGCCCTGGATCACGTTTAGCCCGATGCCGCCCAGGCCGAACACTACGGCCGTGGCCCCGACCTCGACCTTAGCGGTATTGATCACCGCACCAATGCCGGTGGTGACGCCGCAGCCGACATAGCAGACCTTGTCGAAGGCTGCCGCGGCATCGATCTTGGCAACCGCGATCTCGGGCAGCACGGTGAAATTCGAAAAGGTCGAGCAGCCCATATAGTGGTGAATCGGCTTGCCTTCGAACGAGAAGCGCGACGTGCCATCGGGCATCAGCCCCTGCCCCTGCGTGGCCCGGATGGCCGTGCAGAGATTGGTCTTGCCAGAGCGGCAGGAATAGCATTCGCGGCATTCGGGCGTGTAGAGCGGAATGACGTGGTCGCCCTTCCTTAGGCTGGTCACCCCGGGCCCCACATCGACCACCACGCCCGCGCCCTCATGACCCAGGATCGCCGGAAACAGCCCCTCGGGATCGGCGCCCGACAGGGTAAAGTCGTCGGTGTGGCAGATGCCCGTCGCCTTGATCTCGATCATCACCTCGCCCGCCTTGGGACCATCGAGGTCCACCTCGACGATCTCGAGCGGCTTGCCGGATTGGAAAGCTACGGCGGCGCGGGTCTTCATGGGGGATTCTCCTCGAACGGTCTTTGCCAACCTGTGGCATGCAGACCGCCTTCAGGGCAACCGCTACGCGCCGCCCACCGCGACCACGACATTGACCGTACCAGCGACAATCAGCGTATTGAAGAAATAGGCGAAGGTGGAATGCAGCAGTACGATCTTGCGCATCTTGCCCGACGTGACACGGATGTCCGAAACCGCAAAGGCAGTACCGATCACATAGGCGAAATAGATAAAGGCCAGCCCGTCCGGATTGTCGCCCTCGGGAAAGTCTAGGCCGCCTGAAATCGCGCCTCCCTCGGTCTCGTAATACTCGTAGGCATAGTGCAGCGCGGCCATGGTCTGGATCGTGAACCAGCCCAGCAGCACCGAAGCGACACTCAACACCAACTCGTTGAGCAGCGGCCCCTCGTCCCTGCCATTGAGCGCCATGAACAGGCTCACGCAGCAGACGCCGACGATGGCGACCACCGTAGCGAAAATCAGAACCGTGGGCGTATCTGCCCGATCGGCGCGGGCGCGCAGGAACCCAGGAGTGAGCACCGGCAGCATCAGACCCACCAGCCCGAGATAGATGACAAAGGTGGCAATGGCCCCGATCGGCGCGGCAAAGGCCGGCCACCACCACAGCGCGATGAGAAAGGCCAACACCCCGCCGGCAAGCCCGATAAAGAACGTGCCGTGCCGCGGCAACCGCATCGCGGCGATGCGCAGCGCGATGGCTTCGCGCCGCCCGGGTTGTTTCTTCGTCCGGTTGCGTCCTGTCGCCATGATCCCCCCGCCGCAGCCTAGTGGCCGCACGCTGCGGGCGCAACGGCTACCCGGCTATGGCGCCCGGGCCGGGCGTCGCACCCGCGGGCACCTTGCCCAGGATGATCATGCCCAGCACTTCGTCCTTGGTGACGTCCGCGGTGCGCGCGCTGCCCACCACCTGGCCGTTCTTCATGACCACCACGCGGTCGGCAAGGTCGAAGACGTCATGGATGTCGTGGCTGATCAGGAAAATGCCGATCCCATCGGACTTGAGCTGCTTGATGAGATCGCCCACCTGCGCCGTTTCCTGCGGGCCGAGCGCCGCGGTGGGCTCGTCCATGATCAGGATGCGGGCATTGAACAGGATGGCGCGGGCAATGGCCACCGACTGGCGCTGGCCGCCCGACAGGGCCTTCACCGGCTCCTTGAAGCGGCGGAAGTTCGGGTTGAGCCGGCCCATCACTTCGCGGGCCTTCGACTCCATTGCTGCATCGTCCAGCGTGCCGATCGGCGTCGTGATCTCGCGACCCAGGAACAGATTGGCAGCGGCGTCGACATTGTCGGCCACGGCCAGCTGCTGGTAGATCGTCTCGATGCCATAGGCCTTGGCGTCGCGCGGATTGTTGATGGCCGCATCTTCGCCATTGATGCGGATCGAACCGGCATCGCGCTTATAGGCACCCGACAGGATCTTGATCAGCGTCGACTTGCCCGCACCATTGTGGCCGAGCAGGCCCACGACTTCGCCGGGGAATAGATCGATCGAGGCGCGATCCACCGCGCGGATACCGCCGAAGGAGATCGAGATGTCGTTCATCTCGACGAGAGGCGTTCTGGTGTCCAGCATGACAAGGACTCCCTAGTGTTTGTTACGGCGGTAGAGCGTGTCGAGCCACACCGCAAAAACGAGAACCGCGCCGACCACGATGGACTGCAGCGGGCTGTCGAGGCCCATCAGCACCATGCCCGACTGCAGCGACTGCATGACCAGCGCACCCAGTAGCGCACCGGCAATGGTGCCGACGCCGCCGGCCAGCGACGTGCCGCCGATCACCGCCGCGGCGATGACATAGAGCTCGTCCAGCGTGCCCAGCGCATTGGTTGCCGCGTTGAGCCGGGCGGTCGAAATGGCGGCCGCGATGGCGCAGAGGGCGCCCATCAGCATGAAGATCTTGACCGTGACCCAGCGCGTATTGATGCCGGCGAGTTCGGCGGCTTCAGGGTTGCCGCCCATGGCGAATACATAGCGCCCGAAGCGGGTCCGGGTGGCAATGAATGTCATGACGACGCCGACGCCCAGCGCAATCAGCACCGGCACGGCAATGCCATGCGAGATGAAGAGGCCACCTTCCGGCACGGCGATGCCATTGGCCTCGGCATAGTTCTCGGCAATCCGGCGAGGCCAGGGATAGGCATTGGCCACCCAGACCGCCCCGATGGCAAGGCCGCAGCCGATGGCCCCCAGCGCTGCCTCCGCCCAGACCGGGCGCAGCGGGAAATTGAAGCGGCGACGCTGCCGACGGCCCCAATACAGTCCGATCAGGATCGCTGCGCAGGCAAGCACGGCCACCACCCAGCTCCACAACTGGCCGATCGAACCGGCCGGACCGCCGCCCATGAGCTGGAATGTCGGGTCCATTGGCGCCACGGTGCGCCCCATGGTGACCCACCAGGCGGCCCCGCGCCACACCAGGTATCCGCCCAGCGTGACGATGAAAGCCGGGACTCGCAGATAGGCGATGATCGTCCCCTGCAATGCCCCAATGCCGACGCCCACGACAAGGCCAGCCACCAGCGACAGCACCCAGATCAGCGGATTGCCAAGCCCCAGGCCCAGTTGCGACGGCAGGATATCGGTCTGCATCACGCCCATCACCATGCCGACCAGGCCCAGGATGGAGCCGACCGACAGGTCGATATTGCGGGTGACGATGATCAGCACCATGCCGGTGACCATCACGGCCACCGAGGCAGTCTGGACGGAAAGGTTCCAAAGGTTGCGGGGCGTCAGGAACAGGCCGCCCGAAAAGATATTGAAGCCGATCCAGATGATTGCCAAGGCGCCGATCATGCCCAGGAGGCGCGTGTCGAGTTCGGTCGCCATCAGGAAGCGCTGCAGCGGGTTCTGCACGAACCGGCTCGGATGGATGTTGGTCGGAATGGCGTGCTGTTCTGCCAAAATGGTCTCTCCCCCGCTGGGCTGCGCCACGAGCGGCGGCGCGGTCCCGTCACGACGGTGCCGCAGCGCGAACGCCGCGGCACCCTCTGGTCAGGATATTATGTTTGCGTCTTAGTTACACGCGGCAACCGAGCCAGCGGCAACGCCGGCGCAGACCACATCCTTGGTAACCCAGCCGGCGTCGATGACGACGTCGAGGTTATCCTTGGTGATGGCGACGGGGGCGATGAAGAAGGCATTCATTGCCACGCCCTTCGGGCCACCGGCGAAAGGCACGACGCCGGTGACTTCGCTCAGCGCCTTGCCACCTGCCAGTTCCAGGGCCACTTCGGCGGCCTTCTTGCCCAGTTCGCGGGCGTCCTTCCAGACCGACACGGTCTGGGTGCCCAGGGCAATGCGGTTGAGGGCGGCATGGTCGCCGTCCTGGCCCGACACCGGCACCGAGCCTGCCAGGCCCTGCGCAGCCAGCGCAGCAATCGCGCCGCCGGCAGTGCCGTCGTTCGAAGCGACAACGGCGTCGACTTCGTTGTTGTTGGCGGTCAGGAACTGTTCCATGTTCGCCTGGGCGACTTCCGGGTTCCAGTTATCGGTATAGGCTTCGCCGACGTTGACGATCTTGCCCGCATCGATGCCGGCCTGCAGCACTTCCATCTGGCCTTCGAACAGGAAGTCGGCGTTCGGATCGGCCGAGTTGCCCTTGATGAAGACATAGTTGCCTTCGGGCTGGACGGCGGCGACGCCGGCAGCCTGGAGACGACCGACTTCCTTGTTGTCGAAGGTCAGGTAGAACGCATCTGGATTTTCGATCAGGCGATCATAGCCGATGACCGGAATGCCTTCGGCGACAGCCGCAGCAACGGCGGGACCGACAGCTTCGCTGTCCTGGGCCAGCACGATGATGGCATCGGCGCCCTGCGAGATCAGGCTTTCGATGTCCGTCAGCTGCTTGGAGGCCGAAGACTGGGCGTCAGCCGAGATATAGGTCGCACCGGCGGCGTCCAGCACGGCCTTGATGGCGGCTTCGTCGGTCTTCCAGCGTTCTTCCTGGAAGTTGTTCCACGACACGCCGACGGTGATGCCGTCCTGCGCAAAGGCGGCGATACCGGCCGTGCCGGTAATGACGGTCGAGCAAAGCAAGACCGCTAGAAACTTGTTCATGTCTGTCCTCCCTGGGCGGGCAGTCCTCTACCCGCATACGTGCCGGTGGCTTTGCCCCAGCGGGCACCCTCCACCAGCGCCCTGAGCATTAATTTCACTGCTCGAAAAAAGGTGTGCCACGGCGTGGCGCGACAAGTCAACTTCAATTTCGGAACTCGAAATAAATACCGATTGCGATTATCGCGGAGGAGTGGTGTGTTGCGTCCCGGAGTGAGGAGTAAGTTGTTGGCGCGCAACGTCAGCGATAGTGACAGTGTCCGGCGGCAGAACCGGGGCCTGGTGCTTGGCGCCTTGCGTGTGCAGGGTTCGCTCTCGCGCACCGCGCTGGCGAGCGGCACCGGCCTGAGCCACGCCAGCATTACCGCAATCACCCATGACCTGATCGCGCAACAGGTCATCACGGAACTCCAGTCCGAGGAAAAATCTGACGGTCGCGGTCGTGGCCGTCCGGCGACGCTGGTCGGCTTCAACCGCCATATCGGCGCGGCAGCACTGTTCGAGGTCGACGTAAACCGTTCACGGCTCTCCCTCGTGGATTACGGTGGCGTGCTCGTGGATCGAATCGAAACACCGATCACCCCCATCACCTTTGCCGAGGCGCCTCCGGCGGTCTTCTTCGCCCAGAGGCTGCGCCAGCTGCAGGCGCGTAATCCCGGCGTGGCTGGCGTGCTCCGCCGCGTGGCAATTTCGGTGCAGGGCATCCTCGACCGCGATGGCCTTAGCCTTAAGTGGTCTCCGATTGCTCACCTGGCAAACCGCCCCTTCGCGGCGGAGCTCGCCGAAGCCTTCGCGGTGCCCGTCGCCCTGCACAAGCGCGGACGATTGCTGGCCGAGGGGGCGCGCTGGCTCGATCCGGCTTTGCACGATGCGAGCGTCGCGACCGTCTTCGTCGGCTCGACGGTTGCCATGGGCATGACCTTTCGCGGGCAGATCATGGGCCGCGGCGACGAAGGCGCCACCGAATTCGGCCACATGAACCACCAACCCAACGGCGCCCTGTGCCGCTGCGGCATGCGTGGCTGCATCGAGGCCTATGCTTCCGATTATGGCGTGTTGCGTACAGCCTACTCCGTGCCCGAAACGGCCGCCCCTGCCCCGGCCGTGCCGCAACATGAATATGATGGCCTGATCGCTCGCGCCGAAGCCGGCGACCGCGCGGCCACCCATGCCTTCAACCTGGCCGGCCGTGCCGTCGGCTTTGGGCTGAGCCGGATGATGGCCGTGTTCGACCCGTCCCACATCCTGATCGTCGGCCCCGGCGCACGCGCCTTCGCCCTGATGCAGTCTGAAATAAAGACCGCACTGGCCAGTGCCCTGGTCTGCCGCATCAACGGGATGCCCAAGATCATCGCACACCGCGACGAAAAGGAGCCCATCTTCAAGGGACTCCTGATGAAGACCCTGAACGAGATCGATCAGGATGTCTTTGCGGGCATGACCTGACCGTTACAGCTTCAGCCAGTCATGCAGTTTGTCGGCCAGCGCGGTCGGCTCTTCCTCGGCACCATGCAGCACCAGGTCGGGGTTGGCAGGCGGCTCGAACGGAGAGTCGATGCCGGTGAAGTTCTTGATCTCACCGGCACGAGCACGCCGATAAAGTCCCTTGGGGTCGCGCGCTTCGCAGACGGCCAGCGGCGTATCGACGTAAACCTCGGCAAAGTCGACGTCGCCGGCAATTTCACGCGCCAGGCGGCGTTCCTTTTCGAAGGGCGAGATGAACGACACCAGCACGATCAGGCCCGCATCTGCCATGAGCCGCGCGACTTCAGCCACGCGGCGAATATTCTCGACGCGTGCCGCCTCGGTGAAGCCGAGATCCTTGTTGAGACCGTGCCGGACGTTGTCGCCATCCAGGATATAGGCATGGCGCCCCTCGGCCGTGAGCCGCTTTTCCAGCAAGTTGGCGACCGCCGACTTGCCCGACCCCGAAAGGCCGGTGAACCAGACGATCGAGGGTTTCTGCCCCTTCATCTGCGCGCGCACGTCGCGGTTCACGTCAAAGGACTGATAGCTGAGGTTCTGCGCCCGGCGTAGACCATAGTCGATCGTCCCGGCTCCCAGCGTCGCATTGGACAGCCGGTCGACCAGAATGAACCCGCCAGTCAGCGGATTGGCGAAATAGGGATCGAAGGCGATCGGCTTGTCGGTCGCGATGGTAACGGTAGCGACTTCGTTGAGATCAACCTTGGTGGCAGCCGTCTGCTCCAACGTATTGACATTGGTGCGGAACTTGAGGTCGGTGATCGTCGCCGGTACCAGTTGCGAGCCGACCTTGAGGAGGTAGGAACGCCCTGGAAAGGCCGGCTCCTCGCTCATCCAGATCAGACGAGCCTGGAACTGGTTAGAGAAATCTGGCGTCTCGCCGGGGCGCGACAGCACATCGCCGCGCGAAATATCGACCTCGCGGTCGACAAGCAGCGTCACCGCCTGCCCCGCATTGGCCCGCTGCAGGTCGCCATCCATGGTGACGATACGCTTGATGATTGCCGGCTTGCGCGATGACGCGATCAGCACATCATCACCCACGGCGATGCTGCCGGATGCGACGGTGCCCGAAAAGCCCCGAAAATCGAGATCGGGCCGGTTGACCCACTGCACCGCGAAGCGGAACTTATCCGCAGTGCGATCCTCACTGACCTCGATCGTCTCGAGGTAAGGCACCAACGCGGAGCCGGAATACCAAAGCGTCCTCTCGCTCGGCGCCAGGATGTTATCGCCGCGCAGCGCAGAAACGGGGATCGTCGCCAGCGTCTTGAAGCCCAGCGGCTCGGCGAAGGCCTTGTATTCGGCCACGATGCGGTCAAACACCGCCTGGTCATAGTCGACCAGGTCGATCTTGTTGACCACCAGCACCACATGCTTCACGCCGATCAGCGACAGGATGAAGCTGTGCCGCCGGGTTTGTGTGAGCACGCCCTTGCGCGCATCGATCAGCACCAGCGCCAGGTCGGCATTGGAGGCGCCGGTCGCCATGTTGCGGGTATATTGCTCGTGGCCGGGCGTGTCGGCGACGATGAACTTGCGCTTGTCGGTCGAGAAGAACCGATAGGCCACGTCGATGGTGATGCCCTGCTCGCGCTCGGCGGCCAAGCCGTCCACCAGCAGCGAGAAGTCGATGCCCTCGTCCCCGGTCGTCCGGTTGCGGCTTTCCTTCTTGAGGCTGGCCAACTGGTCGTCCAGGATCAGCTGGCTGTCATAGAGCAGCCGGCCGATCAGCGTGGACTTACCGTCGTCGACGCTGCCGCAGGTCAGGAAACGCAGCAGCGACTTCTCGGTCTGCTGCGCGAGCCACAGCTCGATATCGGTATCCGGCGTGATCATCGGCAGGTTCATCAGAAATACCCTTCCTGCTTCTTCTTTTCCATGGAACCGACGCTGTCGGTGTCGATCAACCGGCCCTCGCGCTCGGAGGTACGGCTGGCCTGCATTTCCATGATGATTTCCGGCAGGGTTGCGGCGGTCGAGCGGATCGCTCCGGTCAGCGGGTAGCATCCAAGCGTCCGGAACCGCACCATTTCCTCGCGCGGCTGTTCGCCCGGATTGAGCGGCATGCGCTCGTCATCCACCATGATCAGCGTGCCCGAACGCTCCACCACTGGCCGTGGCTTGGCGAAATACAGCGACGGGAGCTCGATCCCCTGATCGTAGATGTAGGTCCAGACATCCAGCTCGGTCCAGTTGGAGATCGGGAACACCCGCATGCTCTCGCCGGGATTGAGCCGGGTGTTGAACACGCGCCAGAGCTCCGGCCGCTGGTTCTTCGGATCCCAGGCGTGATTGGCATTGCGGTGGGAGAAGATGCGCTCCTTGGCGCGGGATTTCTCCTCGTCGCGCCGCGCGCCGCCGATAGCAGCGTCGTATCGCCCGGCATTGAGCGCCTGCCGCAGCGCCTGCGTCTTCATGATGTCGGTGTAGCGCGACGAGCCATGGTCGAACGGATTGATGTTGTTGGCCAATCCCTCCGGATTGGTATGGCTGATCAGGTCGAAGCCATATTTTTCCGCCATGCTGTCACGGAAGGCGATCATCTCCCGGAACTTCCAGGTTGTGTTCACATGCAGCAGCGGAAATGGGATTTTGCTCGGATAAAAGGCCTTCCGTGCCAGATGCAGCAGGACGCTGGAATCCTTCCCGATCGAATACATCATCACCGGACGTTCGAAGCTGGCAGCGACTTCGCGCAAGATCTCGATGCTCTCGGCCTCGAGGCTTTGCAGATGCGTCAACGAACTGGTGGTCACTCGATCGATACTCCGCCGGCACGGTGAAAATGCAGGTATTTGCTGCTCGTCAGTAAGGCCGGTATGGGCTTCCCATCAAGTGCGAAAAGTGCCCGAAATGCCCGTCTGACAGGGCTCCGGGCATATTTGTCTCCCCCCGCCCCGCTTGCGGACATCCTCCTGCCGCCGCGCCTTTTGCCTTGCGGCTGAAAATGCGTGTTGCGGCCATTGCGCGGAAAAAAAGTTCAAGCCTCTCCCGGTGGTGGCTCCGGTGCGTACGTCTCAGCGTGACGCAACCGTTGTGACAAGCTTAACCACCTGAAAAAATGGAAGGAACCGTTGCGCCGCAGCCGTATTCATCCTGCCGTCAGCGGCCTGTATGCTCGGCGCAAAGAGGACAACCTGCAATGACCCAGATCATCGTACCGGTCATCCTGGCCGGCGGCCAGGGCACCCGGCTCTGGCCAATGTCTCGCGCTGCGCGCCCCAAGCAGTTCCTCCCGCTGACTGGCCCTACGAGCCTGTTCCAGAACGCCTTGCAGCGTGTCGCCGATACCGCGCGCTACGCGCCGGCCATCGTCATCACCAATGCCGACTATCGCTTCATCGTTGCCGAGCAGGCGGCCGAGTTGGGGATGAAACTGTCTGGCATCCTGCTTGAACCGGTAGCCCGCAACACGGCCGTCGCCATCGCCGCGGTCGCCGAATATGCCAAGGCGCATTTCGGCCCCGAGGCCATCCTTCAGATTTTGCCTTCGGACCACGACGTGGCCGTAGACGAGGGCTACTGGGCCGCCGTAGCGGAAGCTGCCAGCGCCGCCATGGCCGGACAGCTCGTAACCTTCGGCATTATGCCGACACACCCTGAAACCGGCTTCGGCTACATCAAGGCAGATGCGACGGTCGGCGGCGGTGCCCGTCCCGTCGACCGCTTCGTCGAGAAGCCCGATGTTGAGAGGGCGACCCAGATGCTGGCCGAAGGCGGCTACTTCTGGAATTCGGGCATGTTCATGATCGGCGCAGCGGCTTTCCTGCGTGAATGCGAATATCTGGCGCCCCAGACACTGCAAGCGGCCCGGCAGTCGGTGGCCCAGGCGGTTACCGATCTCGATTTCATCCGCCTCGACGAGGCAGCCTTTGCCACCGCGCCCAATATTTCGGTCGACTACGCCATCTTTGAAAAGACCGACAAGGCCGCGGTCGTCGCCGTCGACTTCGGCTGGTCCGACTTGGGCAGCTGGGACGCGATCTGGAAGAATGCCGACCGCGACGCGGCTCAAAACCTCACACAGGGGCCGGTCACACTCGCCAATGTCACCAATTCCCTGGTCATTTCCGACCAGGCTCATGTGGCGGTCAGCGGCCTCGACGACGTCGCCGTCATCGCCACCAATGATGCCATCTATGTCGGGCGGCTGTCCGAAGCGCAGAAGGTTGGCCAGATGGTCAAGACACTGCGATCCGACAAGGACACAGCAGGCCTCACCGAAATTCATCGCACCGCCTATCGCCCCTGGGGCGGCTACTCATCGGTGCTGAACGGCGAGCGCTTCCAGGTCAAGCGCCTGTTCGTCAAGCCTGGCAAGAAGCTCAGCCTGCAAAAGCACTATCATCGCGCCGAACATTGGGTCGTGGTACGCGGCACGGCAGAAGTGACCCTCGACGGCACCATCACCGTCCTCAACGAAAACGAGTCGATCTACCTGCCGCTGGGCTGCGTCCACCGTCTCGCCAATCCCGGAAAGATCGATCTCGAACTGATCGAAGTACAGACCGGCTCCTACCTCGGCGAAGACGACATTATCCGGATCGAGGACGAGTTCGGTCGGGCCTGACCCACGTCAGCCTATGCGGCCGGCAGCGCCAGCCGCATTTCGGCCTCCGGCAGGGCCATCGGCGCCGTGGCGTCTTCCGCGAACGCCGTCATGACACCCCGTGCTGCCTTGCGCGCGAGCAGAATGTTCTGCTCGCTGAGATAGGCGAAAGCTTCCTCGAGCTCTTCGGGGATCACCCCCTCGTGCTCGGCGATCAGTTCTTCGGTGAGGGCCGTCACCACATAGTGGCGGGCGGCAGCGTCGTCAGCCAGATCCGCCGAGCGGGCATGGAGGATCAGCCGGGCCAGCAGGTTGCGCACGCCCTCGCCCAGGCCGCATCGTGCCAGCAGGGCATTGAGTGCAGGCCGGCTGCCGTTTTCGAGCAGCGCAAACACCTTGGCGCGCGGAGTTTGTGCCAGTTCGGCCAGGCATTCGGCAAAGAACATCACATGGCCGGTGACCACGCCATGCAGCAGCACGCGGGTATTGACCCGATCGGTGACGATCAGGGCCGACACGTAGTCCGCAGCGCTGGTACGCACCGCTTCCCGCTCGCCGATCGCCGACAGCGCCGTATCGCAGCTGTCGCGCAGCACGCGGTTCAGCCGGTCCTCCGCCACCGCGCCCTTGACGATCCGTGCGCCACGCAGCGCCTCGGTGGCCTTTTGCACCAGCAGCAGCCGGGCCGCCGCAGGCAGGTCCTTGCGCGCCAGCAGTGCGCCGCGCATTTCGGCATTGTCGCCCTGCCCCGCGGCCAGGTCCACCAACAGGCCAGGCTCCAGCGCCACCTCGTGACGGCTCAGCAGCCGCAGCGTCACCGCGCCGTGGCCACGGGCAATAATCGCCGCCGCCAGCCTGGGGCTCAGGCTGGCGCGCTGGCTGACCGCGACCAACATGGCGACATCGAGATTCCTGACCAGCCCGATCAGGTCCGCATCGATCAGGACGGGGGAATATTGCAAGACGGCGCGCGCGATGATGGCGCTGTCATGCAGCAGGGCGAGCATGATCGGCCGCGGCGCCTCCTTGGCATGAAGAAGTCCATACGCCAGAGCGGCGCGGACCTTGACCGAAGGATCGTCGAGAAAACCAATGAGCGCGGCATAGAGCGCCGCTTGCTCGTCGGCAGGTCCGCAATGATTGAGATAGGCTAGCGCCGAAAGATGTGCCGCACTGCCCCGTTCCTCGCTGTCAGGCGATTGGGACAGCGACACGAACTCCTGATACGCAACCATTCCACTCTCCGCACAGCGCGGATTTCACCTTAAGGCGCAAGGCTTAAGGAACGGTTCACCATGTTGGAGAGGTGTCGCGCCGATTAGATGGCGGCGATGAGCCAGGAAAACAGCGAGGCTATGGTCGCCGAAGCGCCCAGAAAAAAAGCCCAGCCAGCAAGGGCGGCGCCAAGGACGATCCAGCCGCGCGGCAGTGGCAATGGACGCTGAGCATGCAGAACGGCAGTAGTCCGACGCATATCCGCCTCCTTGGCGTGTCACGGACCCCGTGCCCGTTACGTCAGCGATTACACCTTCACTTCGTTAAGCGTTTACTCAGGTAGAAAGCGCGCATTTTAATCAAACTGCGCCGGTTCCCCTTGCTCGTGTAAGGGGATTGTCAGGAGAAACGGCATTAGGGCGCGTAAAGTTGCGTGAAGAAGGCACCACTGCCCGCTTCGCTTCCTGACGCAGTTGCATCCTCAACCTCGTTTTTGAACAGGCCGGTAAATGACATGTTGTCCGGCGAGAACCGGGACGGCACGACCGGCAGTTCCGGCACGGCGGGCTGGTTGGCCATTTGCTGCACGGCAAATGGAGCGTTGGTGTCACCCGCCTCGTGCTTGGACACCAGCACGCGATAGACTTCGCGGATCGTCCTGGCCTGTCCGCCGGAATAAAAGATCGCCCGATTCGCCGCAGCCTGCTTGGGGAACAGATCGGCGGCGATCTGGTCGGGATCCTGGAGACCGGCGGTAAACATGCGCTCGGCCCCCTGGGCGCCGAGGAAGTGGGCGATGTAGAGCTCGCCAGCGCTGGGCATGCGGCCAAACCGCTGGCTCAGATAGTCGCCATTGCTCTTGGTGAAGGCCGCCGCCAGGTCCGCCGCGATCTGCGGGTCCTCGCGCAACTTGAGGATCTCGGCCTTTTTCGCCGCGTCGCGCACGAAATAATCGCCATCCGAGGACCGTTCGATATTGCTGGCGATGTCGCCATAGCCCAGGCGCGGCCCCTCTTCCTTCATCACCTGCAGCCAGGTGCTTTCAAGGAACTGGAACAGCCCCACCGCCGACGAGGTCTGCGCCTTGGCCTGGGGATTGAGACTGCTTTCCCGCATGGCCGTCTGCAGCAGGTAGTCGAAATCCACCCCATTCCGGTCACCGGCCGCCGTCAGCACATAGGCCAGGCTTTGGGGCACTGAAATTGGCTGGACGCCCATGGACGGATCGACTCGCAGATTGGCAGACGCGCCTAGAATGCCCGCCAAACGCTAACAGTCTGTTAACCAATGCAACCAAGACGTTAAGACGGCGCCACCCAGCGGGTCACGACATCGGCAAGCGCCGGCCGCGGCCTGTCTTCCATCGTGGCTGTCGGCGTGCCGATATGCACGAAACCCACGAACCGCTCGCCGGACCGCGCGCCGAGCATTGCGGCAGCCTCGGCATCGAAGGCATACCACCGCGTCACCCACGAGGCTGCATAGCCCAGCGCATGGGCCGCGTGGAGCAGGTTGAACGCGACATTGCCCGCTGACAGCAACTGCTCGAACTCGGGCACCTTCGGATGCTGCTGGGGCGCAGAAATCACCCCGATTGTCAGCGGCGCCGGCAGAAAGCGCTGCCGCTCGATGTCGAGGCTCGCTGCGTCCATCTGAGGATTGTTGCGGGCCGCAATCTGTGCCAGCCGCTCGCCCGCCTGTTGCCGGGCCTCACCCTCGATCAGCACTAGCCGCCACGGCGTGATCTTGCCATGGTCGGGAACGCGGGTGGCAATGGTCAATATCTGCTCGAGTTCGGTAGCATCCGGCCCAGGCTCCTTCAGGAACGCGATGCCGACCGAGCGGCGGGAAAGCAGATAGTCGCGCAGGGCGGCATTGGCAGACATGGGCAGGACTCCTTGGGCGCCGACCTCTAGCGCGAAGCGAGAGATGGCGCCAGAAGGGCGAACAAATCGAAGGGGTGGCCTAGATCGGTGTTTTCATCCCGCCAGCACTGTGACACAGCTTTTCCCTAATCGCGCCATACCAAGGCGCACTGATTCAGTCCGCGGGACATGGCGGCCGGGAGACCCGATGCGTTTGCGACCAATACTTGCCCTGCTGCTTGTGCTGGCCGTGGTGGTTCCCGCATTGTCTCCAGCAGCCACTTTTGTCATGGCGCAGGAGGCTGCGGCCGAAATGCCGCCCATGCCGCGCCCGCGCCCTGATCCCGATAGCCTGCCGCCGACGCCTGCCTCGCCCGCAGTGCCCTTGCCGGCCACCCCTGCAACGGATGCCATCACCGCCCTGACCGCAGCGCCGCAACCGGTAACGCTGAGTGCGCGCATTACCCAGGAGGGCGCGCCGATCCCCGACGGCCTGGTCTGGCGCATTTTCGATACGGTACCCGATGCAAGCGGCGAACTGGCTCTGGTGGCAAAATCCGAACTGGGCACGCCCACAGTCGAGTTGCCCCCCGGCGAATATGTCGTGCACGTCGCCTATGGCCGGGCGCAGACCAGCGAACCGCTATCTGTCGTGCCCGGCCCTAATGAAAAAGCCTTCATCCTGGAAGCCGGCGCCCTCCGCCTCAATTCGGCGGTGACGGGTGATATTCCCATTCCCGTCGGCCTGCTGAAGTTCGACATCTTCACTGCGGGCGAGGAAAACGACCGCGCCATGGTTGCCGAGGGCCTGGCGCCCAACGACATCGTTACGCTCAATGCCGGCACCTACCACATCGTGTCTTATTTCGGCTCGGTGAACGCAGTGGTGCGCGCCGACCTTCGCGTCGAGGCGGGTCAGTTGACCGATGCCACGCTCTACCACCACGCCAGCCAGGTCGGCTTCAAACTGGTGTCCGAAACGGGCGGCGAGGCCATCGCCGACGTCGAATGGACCGTAAAGACCGCCGATGGCGCCACGATCTTCTCGGAGCTCGGCGCCTTCCCATCCACCGTCCTGGCCGAGGGCGAATATCTCGTCCTCGCCAAGCAGGGTGAAAAGGTGTTCAGCCGGGAGTTCCAGGTCCAACCCGGCTCACCGCGCGAAATCGAAGTGCTGACGACTGTCTACTGACCTAGGTTGGAAAGTTTGCTGGATGTCTTGAGGTCCAGCGGCAGGATACGGAAGCTTCCGCCCCAGGCGGCGTAGGAGCCGGAGACGACCCCGTTCTGCTCGCTGCCATCGTACTGCTCCCGCCCGGGCAGGATCTCGACGCGGACCAGCCCCGTCTGACCGGGCTGCAGTATCCCGGCATGAACTGCAGCGGCGGCAAGCCTGGAATCGTCGGTATAGATCTCGTCGCCCCATACGGCGCCGCTTGCGTCTCCAGTGACATCAAAAGTCAGAATGGCCCCGTCCTGACCACGATAGCCGGACAGGTCGCCCGGGTCGGCCAGTACCACACCACCACTAACCTCCGCGACTCCCGTAAAGCGATAGGCGACGTCCCACTCGCCATAACTGCGGCTGACAACGCCGTTGCGGTCGGTCCCTTCGTAGGACGCCGGTCCTTCGAGCATCTCGACCGTAACCACGCCGCTCTCGCCCGGCGCAAGCAGCCCGGCATGGACAGCGGCAACCGAAAGCACGGAGTCGCTGGTGTAAACTCCATCGCCCCAGATGGTGCCCTCTGTGCTGCCAACAATGGCAAACTGCTGGGTCTTGCCCACCGCATTGGCATAATTGAAGAGGGTGCCGGGGTCAGGCTGCGGCCGCGATGGTGCGCCGACGGCCGGTGCACCCAGCTTGGCTGCGCTCGTCGCCGCCCCCTGGGCAAAGGCACCCTGCCCAAGCATCAAGACAATGGCTAGCGACGGCAGGCACCTGGCTAGGCTGGCAAACCACACAATATCTCGGCCCTCGGCTGGAATGATCGCTCGGCAATATTGCTTGCGCCGCCCCGGCTGACAAGCGTGATCGCTTGGCGCGTTTGCCTATTGAAGCATGGCTTGCGATGCCGCAGATTGCCGCCACGTCAAAGCGGGAGAACACGATGACGCCGTTCAAAACCACGACCCGGCAGCGCCTGGGCATTATCGCCACCGCCTGCCTCATGAGCGTCGCCCTGCCGGCAGCGCCAGCCTGGGCGCAGAAGGTCAAGAACAAGGGCGCGCCAGCGGCCGAAACCACCGCACTCACCTCCGAAGTCAACGTCGACATCCCCACCATCGAGGCCGTCGACTCCAATGTCGATGACGAAACGCTGCGCTCCATCTTCAGCGGCAACGTGGTCGACAATGCCGAGGCGCTGGCCGGCCTGACCGCGACCAGCATCACCATCCCCGAAATCACGATGGCTACCAAAACCACCGTCGACGGCGAGGTCACCGAGGCGACCGTGACCTTTAACGACCTGGTCTTGACCGACGTCACCGACGGCGTTGCCGCCACTGTCACCATGGCTGGAATGACCGCCGATGCCGGCGACAACGGCAGCGCCGACTTCGGCGCTCTCTCCGCCTCCAGCCTCAATATCGGCGGTGTGCTGGGCATGTACGGCCTGGTGGACAATGGCCAGACCGAATTGCAAACCATCTACACCGACTTCAACTTCGAGGGTGGCACCTTCGAGGCGCCCGAGGTGAGCTGCACCATGGGCGCGGTGACGGCCGCCCAGTTCAAGGCGCGACCGTTCAAATACTCCTTTGCCGAGATCATGGCCCTGGCTGAGCAACTGGAAGCGGCGGAGGACGAGCAGCCCTCTCCCGAAGTGCTGGGCAAGGCGCTGCGCATGTATGTGGATCTCTTTACCGCCTTTGAGTCCTCGCCGGCCAAATTCGGCGGCTTCGACTGCTCGGGCGTCGATGACGAGGGCAGCAACGTGACATTCTCGGTGGCCGGCATGTCGATGGAAGGCATGCGGCCCGGCATCTACCCCTCCATCTCGCTTGATGGCCTCGATATCGAAGTCGACGGCGACGGCTCGGTTCAGGTGGGCAACATGACCTTCAAGGAGATGGACCTTTCGGCACCGATCGCCGCCATCGAAGGCGCTCCCGAAGCGATCGACGAAGCCTGGCTTACTGAAAATGCCCGCGCCCTCATACCGGCCTTTGCCGGCTTCTCCTTCAGCGATGTGGCTGTGGACGTGCCCGATCCGGAGGCCGAAGGAGAGCGCATCAAGGCCAGCGTCGGCTCATTTGACCTGACGCTGGGCGACTATCTCAACGGCATCCCGACCGACATCCTCACCTCTGCCAGCAACATCCTCGTCGACCTGCCGGAGAACAGCGACGATCCGCAACTTCAGCAGCTGATTGCCTTGGGCGTCACCAACATCGATGCCGGCTTCACTATCGACGCCTCCTGGAATGAGGCCGACGAGACAATTTCCGTCGACGAAGTGTCGGTCACCGGCGCGAACCTGGCGACCATCAAGCTGGCAGGCACCATTGCCAATGCGACCAAGGAAATCTTCGGCCTCGATGAGGAGGTGGCGCTGATGGCCAGCATGGGCGTAGCCATCAGCCAGCTCAAGCTCGACGTGACCGATGATGGTCTCTCGGACATCATCCTCGCCAGCGTCGCGGCCGAACAGGGCTCCGATCCCGCCACGATGCGGCCGGTCTTTGCCGGCCTCGCCGAGGGCACAATGGTCGGCCTCCTGGCTGGCGCGGCAGAAGCCCAGAAGGTCGGTGCCGCACTCAATGCCTTCGTCAGCGGCAAGGCGAAGTACCTGACCATCGAAATGACGGCCAAGGAACCGCCGGGCCTGGGCATGATGGACTTCATGGCCGCCGAGCAGGACCCCACGGTCCTCATCGGCAAGGTCAACATCGACGCCACTGCGAAGTAACAACAAAGGGCCGCTCCCCAGCGGCCCTTTCTTCGTGCCGGCTTTGTCGGCTCGGCGCCGGTGCTAGCTGACCTCTTTCGCCGCGACGTTCATGCCCCAGGCCAGCAATTCCCGGGCAATCGCGGGCGTGCTGCCCTCGACATAGCAGCGCAATTCCGGCGCGTTGCCGGATGCCCGGAAATGCACCATGTCGCCGGACGCAGTGCGAAATTGCAGACCATCGATGTCCGACAGGCTGGCAATGCCATGCGGCGCAAACAGCCGCCGCGCGTAGTCTTCGTCCTCGCGGAGCCGGTCGAGGAAATCCGCGCTCCTTTCGCTCGGCACATTCTGTAGCCGATCAGCGAGGGCGTATTGCAGCGGCAGGGACGCAACAAGCTCGTCGACAGCCTTGCCCTGCTGCGCCGCCAGACCCAGCACGCAGAGAATCGGCAGCACCGCATCCCGCGTTGCCAGCGGTGGCAGCGCCTGCCCACCAACCCGCACGCCCTCGCCGACGAATGTGCCGCCATTGGCCTCGAAGCCGACAACCGCCCCGCTGGCCCCCGCCATTGCCTCAACCACATAGGGTGAGCCGACCCTGGTCCGCACCACGTTGCGGAAAAACCCGGTCCGTTCGATCGCCGAGTTCGAGGTGACCGGCGTTACCACGCTATCCGCGCCCAGGCTCTGCGCCGCTAGCAGGCCCAGCACGTCCCCACGAACGAAATCGCCATTCCGGTCCATCAGCAGCGGGCGATCGCCATCCCCGTCGGCCGACACGATCGCATCCAGCTTGTGCTGCGTGACCCAGCCCGCCATCGGCGCAAATATGGCATCGCCGAAGGCTTCTGTGTCCACGGCCACAAAGCCATCCCGCCGGTCAAGCCCGACGACATCGGCGCCAAAATGGACAAGGATGCGCACCAGCAGGTCGCGGGCGACCGTCGAGTGCTCGAACACGCCGATGCGCCATCCCGTCAAGGCACCCGCCGGCAACAGGTCGGCGAAGCGGGCAAAATAGCGCTCCGCGGCAGCCTCCGCCTCGTTGGCAACACTGCCCCTAAGGTCGGGCACCTCATCATCCCGTAAGGCGGCCACTACGCCGGCCTCGTCGGCCTTGCTGATCTCGCCGCTCGGCAAATAGAACTTGAGCCCATTGCGATCGGCCGGAATGTGGCTTCCCGTCACCATGATGGCAGCACACCCGGCAGCCATGGCATGCAGCGCCAGCGCCGGCGTCGGAATGGTGCCGCAGTCCACCGGTTCGAGCCCCGCCGCTGCAATCGCGGCCGCACAATCGCGGGCAATGGCCGGGCTGGAATCCCGAAAATCCTGGCCCAGAAACACCCGCCCGGATCCCGCACCGGCATGGCGCAGGAAGGCCGCCGTATACCGACGTGCGGCCTGGCCCTGCAGTTCCGCCGCCAGACCACGCAGGCCGCTGGTTCCAAACTTGAGACTGCTATCCGCCATTTCACGCATACCCATAGTAGGTCTTGAACCAGGAAAAGAAGCGACCAACGCCGTCCTCTACACTGGTCCCCGGAAGCTCGCCCACCAGGGCGCGCAGGAGAGCCGTATCGGACGCCGTTTCCACGACGTCACCGGGCTGCATCGGCAGGAGGTTGATCTGCGCCGGTCTCCCGGCAGCCCGCTCGATCGCCCCGATGAAATCCATCAGCTCTGTGGGCCGGCCGCCAGCAATGTTGACGCTGCGAAATGGCGCTACTGCGGAGAGATTGTCATTTTCCACCGGGCGCCCGCGCTCAGGCGGCAGTTCCATGAGCCGCCTAATCACAGTGACCAGGTCATCCACATAGGTGAAGTCGCGACGCATTGCGCCGTGCCCGTAAACGTCGATCGGCCGTCCCTCCACAATGGCGCGAGCAAACTTGATCGCTGCCATATCCGGCCGCCCCCAGGGCCCATAGACCGTGAAGAAGCGCAGGCAGGTCGAGGCGATCCCGAACAGATGCGCATAGGAATGCACCATCGCTTCGCCCGCCTTCTTGGTCGCGGCGTAGAGGGAGATGGGCGCGTCGGTCCGGTCAGCCTCGGCGAATGGCAGCTTGCTGTTGCCGCCATAGACCGAACTGGTCGAGGCAAAGATAAGGTGGCGCGGTGGGTGGCGACGCACGGCCTCAAGCAGGTTGGCCGTGCCGACCACGTTCGACTGCACATAGCTCTGCGGATGTTCGAGGCTGTAGCGCACGCCGGGCTGCGCGGCCAGGTGCACCACGATCTCGGCTTCGCTCGCCGCCACCGCCGCGTGCAAGCGTTCGGCATCCTCCAGCATGGCCCGAACTTCGACAAAGCCGGACTCTTTCGTCAGCAGCGCCAACCGGGCCTGCTTCAACGCCGGGTCATAGTATTCGGTGACCCCGTCGTAACCCGTCACCGCATGACCTTCGGCCAGGAGGCGGCGGGCCAGGTGAAATCCGATGAAGCCGGCCGTCCCGGTAACAAAAATCTTCACGTCCTGGGCCTCCTGCTGCCGCCGCCCCAGCCTATTGGGAATCTGCCGGGCTGCTCCGCAAGCGCTTTACCTCGGAGCGGATCGATTTGCCCTCCAGCCGCCGGCGCTTGGATGCCAGCGTCGGCCGCGTCGCCACCCGTGCCTTGGGCACATGCGAACCCTCGACCAGGAGCCCGACGAGCCGCTCGAGCGCATCGGCGCGGTTCATCGGCTGGTCGCGATGCGAATTGGCGGTGATGACGATGACGCCATCCTTGGTCAACCGCTTGCCCGCGAGCACAGCCACGCGGCGCTTCATTGCCTCTGGGATGCTCGGAGAATTGGCCAGGTCGAAGCGCAATTGCACCGCGCTCGAAACCTTGTTGACATTCTGCCCGCCCGGCCCGGACGCGCGCACGAAGGTCTCCTCGATCTCTGAGGGATCGATGGCTATGGAGCGGGTTATCTGGATTGGATCAGCCATCGCGAAGAAAGAATACCCCCTCCTAACCTCCCCCTGAAAAGGGGGAGGAACCGATCCAGTTTGAGGCACAACCTCAACCCACCAGCCAGATTCCTCCCCCTATCAGGGGGAGGTTAGGAGGGGGTATCCGCCAAGTCTCTTCTTCGCCACTTAGTTTCGATACCGACCCGCGAAGATGATCTCACCCTCGTGGATCGTCAGTCCCTTGATGGTTGCCCGGTACTTGCCGGGCAACCCCTCGGCTTCGACAACCCAGCCCTTCTTCAGCATGCCGGCGAAGACCTTTTCGCCGATATCCTTGAAGTCGCCGGGCCCCAACGCATTCTCTTCGCCGAGATGCGTTAGGGCCTTGATCTCGCGGTTGGATGGCCGCTGTGGCATCAGGCTGCCTTTGCCGCCTTGAGATCGGGCGCGGTCGCTTCGGCCATCAGTGCCACCAGGGCATCCATGAACGGCTCGACCTTCTGGCCTTCGCTGCCAAGGCGACGCACCGAAACGGTGCCCTCCTCGGCCTCGCGCTTGCCCACCACGAACATCAGCGGCACCTTGCCCACCGAGTGCTCGCGCACCTTGTAGTTGATCTTCTCGTTGCGCACATCGAGTTCGGCCCGGATGCCGGCGGCCTTAAGCTGGTTCACCAGCTTGGTCGCATAGTCATCCGCTTCCGACACGATGGTGGCGACCACGACCTGGGTCGGGGCCAGCCACATTGGCATCTTGCCGGCATAATTCTCGATCATCATGCCGATGAAGCGTTCGAGCGAACCCAGGATCGCCCGATGCAGCATCACCGCGTACTGGCGCGAACCGTCCTCGGCGACATAGGTCGCATCCAGACGTTCCGGCAGCACATAGTCGAGCTGCAGCGTGCCCACCTGCCAGGAGCGCCCAATGGCGTCCTTGAGGTGGAATTCGAGCTTGGGCGCATAGAAGGCGCCCTCGCCTTCGGCGATCTCGAAGTCGTAGCCCGTCGCGCGCAGGGCATCGCCCAGCGCCTTCTCGGCTGCGTCCCAACGCTCGATGGTGCCGCCGAACTTCTCCGGCCGCGTCGCGAGCTTGATGACGACATTGTCGAAGCCCATGTGGCCATAGACCGAATAGAGCAGATGCACGAAATGTTCGGTCTCGCTCTGGATCTGGTCTTCGCGGCAGAAGATGTGGGCATCGTCCTGCGTCATCTGCCGAACGCGCATCAGCCCGTGCAGGGCACCATGCGCCTCGTTGCGGTGGCAGCAGCCGAATTCCGCCATGCGCAGAGGCAGATCGCGGTAGCTTTTGATGCCCTGGTTGAAGATCTGGATATGCGCCGGGCAGTTCATCGGCTTGAGTGCCATCAGATCACCCTTGCCTGACAGCACCGGTCCGTCTTCCTCAGTACCCGGCACTTCGTCCGGCACCACGAACATGTTTTCGCGATATTTGCCCCAGTGGCCGGAGGCCTCCCAGAACTTGCTGCTCATCAGTTGAGGCGTCTTTACTTCGACGTAGCCTGAGCCATTCAGACGGCGGCGGATATAGGCCTCCATCTGGTTGTACAACACATAGCCCTTGGGGTGCCAGAACACCGACCCCTGCGCTTCCGGCTGGAAGTGATAGAGGTCCATCTCCTGGCCGATCTTGCGATGGTCGCGCTTCTCCGCCTCTTCCATCATGTGGAGGTAGGCGTCGAGCTCTTCCTTGCTCGCAAAGGCCGTGCCGTAGATGCGGCTCAGCACCGGGTTGTTGCTGTCGCCACGCCAATAGGCGCCGGCCACCTTGGTCAGCTTGAACGCCATGCCGACATCCTTGACCGTGCGCATATGCGGGCCACGGCAGAGGTCGATCCACTGGCCCTGCTTGTACATCTTGAGCGACTGGTCAGCCGGAATGGCGTCGACCAGTTCGACCTTGAAGTTCTCGCCGCGCGCGTTGAAGAAGGCCTTGGCCTGGTCGCGCGTCCACACTTCCTTGGTGAAGGCCGCGCCGCGGTCGATGATTTCGGCCATCTTCTTCTCGATGGCCGGGAAATCCTCTTCCGAGAACGGCTCGTCCCGCTTGAAGTCGTAATAGAAGCCGTTCTCGATGACCGGACCGATCGTCACTTGCGTACCGGGCCACAGCTCCTGCACCGCCTCGGCAAGCACGTGCGCAGCATCGTGCCGGATCAGCTCCAGCACATCCTTGGACCCGCTGTCGCGCGTCACGAACTCGATCTTGCCGTCTTCTTCCAGCGGGTCAGACAGGTCCGACAACACGCCGTTCCAGCGCATCGCGACCGTCTTCTTGGCCAGGCTCTTGGAGATGCCTTCGACCACGGTGGTCCCGGTGGTGCCACGCGCATAGTCGCGAGCTGCACCGTCGGGGAACGTCACCTTGATCGTCATTTTAGGTCTCCAGGGGCCACCATGGCCCGGTTGCGCATGGCACGCGGCCACTGCGAGGCGGCCTGTCTAGCATGGTTTGCCGTCAATTCCAGCCGCAGAGCCATCCAAAAAGCGCGATGTCATCCCGGCGAAGGCCGGATCCATATCCGTGGCAATCCGCAACCAACGGATAGCGGACAACGCCGCGCCTGGATTCCGGCCTTCGCCGGAATGACATCGCGTAAGGGGCTATCGCCACCGCCCATAAGTCCACGGCACATACCAGTGCGCGCCCTCAGGCAACGCCTCTGGCACCGGGTCATAGCCATGCGTTCCGCCCGGCCGGCAGCGCTGGAACCGTGCCAGCCCCATCCAGCCGCCCGGCCAGAACCCGAATTTCCAGATCGCGTCGCGCGTATATTCCGAGCATGTCGGGAGGTGCCGGCATGTCCGCCCGACAAAGGCCGACAGGGTATAGCGATAGATGGTTATGAGCAGGACCGCCGCAAATTTGAACGGCAGGTCAACCACCCGCCAGAACACCGCCATGAATCGATCCATCAGCGTTTTGCCGCAAGCGATTCAATCGACTCGGCTTTTTCGAGCGCCTCAGCCACCGCATCAAACACCAGCAGCGTCGACATGTGGCGGGCTCGATATTCCCGCACCGGTTCGAGGAAACGCAGGTCGCTCCATTTGCCTTCGGGCGGTCGTCCATTGTCCTTGAGCATCGAGTGCATCTGGTCGCGCAACTGACGGAACTCGCTGACCGGCGTGCCCACGATCTCCCGCGCCACCACCGCAGCCGATGTCTGCCCCAGCGCGCAGGCCGAAACCTCGTGCCCGTAATCGGTGATCACCCCGCCCCGCACGACAACGTCCACCTCGATCACCGAGCCGCAGACCCGGCTGACCTTCCGCGCACTGGCATCGGGATCGATGAGACGCCCCGGCTGGCAGGCATTTCCTGCAAGGTCCAGTATCTTGTCGGAATAGAGATCGCTAAGTTCCATGAAACGCACAATTCTGTTTCTTGTGACGGGCGCCACTGGCTCCTATATAGGAGGTCCCAAGCGGGCTGTCAGGGTTGTGTCGCAATCGACGGTCCCCAAACGTCATGGTCTCGTGAGAATGGCCAGGCGGAAGGAGCCAACTGGATGGACGCGTTCACCAAGCCGATCGGCGGCACCGCCACTACTGCCGTTGCCTCGTTCACCCGCCCGACACAGGAAGAGGCCGAGGCAGCCGTCCGCACCTTGCTCGCCTGGGCCGGCGACGACCCGACCCGCGAAGGCCTGCTGGAAACACCCGGTCGCGTCACCCGCGCCTTTGGTGAGTTTTTCGCTGGCTACACGCAGAATCCAAAGGCGATCCTGTCCAAGACGTTCAAGGAAGTCGGCGGCTACGACGACATCGTCCTGGTCAAGGACATCCCATTCAGTTCGCATTGCGAGCACCACATGGTGCCATTTGTCGGCAAGGCGCATATTGCCTACCTGCCGCATGATGGCGTGGTCGGCCTCTCCAAGCTGGCGCGGCTGGTAGATGTCTTCGCCCGCCGCCTACAGACGCAGGAAAACCTGACGGCGCAGATCATCGACGCCATCAACGAGAATCTCGGGCCGCGTGGCGCCGCCGTCATGCTCGAGGCCGAGCACATGTGCATGTCCATGCGCGGCGTCCGCGCCCATGGCGCCACCACCGTCACCCACCGTTTCACCGGCGTCTTTGCCGAGGACCGGGTGGAACAGGACCGCTTCTTCGCCATGATCAAGCGCTGAGGCAAGCGCGATCAAGCGTCTCCGGCGCTAGGCTGCCATCGAGGTCGCCATGCAATTCATTGAACGCGCCATCTGGTTCATCGAGACCCGCTTCGCCGACGACATTACCCTGGACGACATAGCCAACATTGGCGGCGTGTCCCGCTTCCATCTGTCGCGCAGCTTCGGCACCATGACAGGCCAGTCTGTCATGACCTATGTGCGGGGCCGCCGGCTGACCCTGGCCGCACAAAAGCTGCTCGATGGTGCGCCCGATATTCTCTCGGTCGCCCTCGATGTCGGCTACGCCTCGCACGAAGCCTTTACCCGCGCCTTCCGTGACCATTTTGGCCAGACCCCCGAGCAGATGCGCGCCCACGGCATCGCCGATCCCGATCTGTTGGTCGCGCCGTTGCGGATCGACGAGACACTGCTGGCCGCCCTGCCCGAACCCCGCATCGTGGATGCTGCGCCGTTGCGCGTTGCCGGTTTTAGCGAGCGCTATACCTTTGCCACCAACGAGGGCATTCCCGCCCTCTGGCAGCGCTTCAGCCCCTATGTCGGCCACATGCCCGGACAGGTCGGCTCCACCACCTATGGCGTGGTCGCCGATTTCGAGGACGATTGCAGCTTCGGCTACCTTGCCGGAGTGGAGGTCTTGCCTACCGCCGACCTGGACGAAGGCATGGCCTATATCGATATTCCGGCCCAGCGCTACGCGGTCTTTGCCCATGAGGGCCACATCTCGACCATGCGCCGCACGGCCTATTCGATCTGGGCGCACTACTTCCCCACCAGCACGCTCATCCCCACCGGCGGCCCCAGTTTCGAGCGCTATGGCGCCGAGCACGATGCCCAAACCGGTCATGGCCTCGTCGAGGTCTGGGTACCCGTCGCGCGCTGAACGTCTGGATCAAGCACCTCCGGGGCGCTACAACCCTGCCATGACCCAGCTCTTCACCGATCCCGCACCGCTCACCCATGCCGAACTTGAAGAAGGCACCGCCTTCGCCCCCCGCTTCGATGCGGCAGGGCTCGTGACCGTCGTCACCATCGAGGCCGGCACCAACGAAGTGCTGATGCTGGCGCATATGAATGCCCAGGCCCTGGCGCTCACGCTGGAAACCGGCATCGCCCACTACTGGTCCCGCTCGCGCGGCAAGCTGTGGAAGAAGGGCGAAACTTCGGGCGAGCTGCAGGAAGTGGTCGAACTGCGCACCGATTGCGACCAGGACGCGATCGTCCTGGTGGTCAATCAGACCGGCCGCGGCGCCGCCTGCCATACCGGCCGCAAAAGCTGCTTCTACCGCCGCGCGGTGCTGGTCGATGGCAAGGCCAGATTGGAAGATCGCGGGCTGCCGAAGCTGTTTGATCCGGACGAAGTCTACGGCTAGTTGGCTAGCTCTTCCGCTCGAACAGGCCGACGACGAGCAGTCCAGCGAAGAACCCACCCAGATGCGATTGCCAGGCGACCGACATTTGCGTGCCGGTCACCAACGGCAGCAGCGGCACCGCCGCGTTGAGCAGGACCCAGATCAACACGAAGAACCGGGCACGGCTGTCGCGCCAGAGGTCGGCGAAGCTGGCCAGCCGGCGGCCCAGCACCATCCGCTCGCCCGTCTCGGGATGCTGCGCCACCATCACTGGCTGGAAGATGAAGCGCACCGCCGCTCCCGTCAGCCCCGCAACACCGCCCGATGCCCCGATCAGGTACGATCCCGAATAGAGCGTCGTCGCCGCGAACAGCGCGGCGCCGGCGGCGGCCGAGATGAAGAAGATCGCCATCATCGGCCCGGCCCCATAGCGCCGCGACACCGGCGTCGCGAAGATGGCGAACCAGGCGCAGTTGACCAGCACATGCTCCCAGCCTGCATGCAGCAGGGCGTGGCTGAACGGCGTCCAGATGAGCGGCACCGCCAGCGACAGGTCGTCCAGTCCCGCAATGATACGCAGCGGCTGGAACGCGAACCAGAAGACCAGTTGCATCTGGCCGTCCTGGTTAAGCACCAGGGTTGACGCCAGGTGAATGGCCACCAGGACCCCGATAATGGCCGTCACGTCGCCGGGCAACAGAAAGATCGGCTCACGCGCCTGCTGCTGCGGATTTGGGGGTGTCGGATCTTGTTCACTCATCACTTTGCTCCGACTCGCTGGCGCCCCGCCCGTTACGCTCTTCTTTTCCACATCGGGCAACGGACGTTAACCTTAACTATTCTTTAAGGGCGCTTTTGCCCCACGCTTTTGCCAATGTCCGGCCTGCGGCGGTCGCGTTCCCGGGGGAGCGCCCGATCGGACGTGGCGGGTCAGAGAAATCATGCAGAAGACGAGCACCAGGCAGCTTTACGACTACTGGAATTCCATCCGTGGCGCGCGCAGCGCTCCCGACCGCAAGGATATCGACCCCACGCGCATCCGCGACGCCCTTGCCAATACCTTCATTCTCGAACTTGATGAGAGCGAAAAGTTCTCCTTTCGCCTCGCCGGCAGTCATCTCTGCACCAGCTATTGCCGCGAACTCAAGGGCCGTTCTTTCTCCGCGCTCTGGCACGAACGCGACCATGACGCGATGGAGACCCTGCTCCGCGCCGTCACCGAAGACCATGCTGTCGCACTGGTGACGTTCCAGGGCAGCACGGCCATGCACACCAAGGTTACCTTCGAAACCATCCTGATGCCGCTGCGCCACAACGGCTCGACCCATACCCGCCTGCTCGGCGCCATGACGGCCCTGGACGAGCCGTACTGGCTGGGCGTACAGCCCATCCTCGAGCAGCGCATTACCGGCCTCCGCCTGATCTGGCCCGATGACGTGGCAATGCAGGATTCGGTGCGCGAAGTCTCGGCCAGCGTGGTCAACGATGGAGGTTTTGGCGGGGCTGCAGCCCCTGTTGCCATGCCCGCCGTTGTCTACGGCCGCACCGCCCGCCGCTACGCACATCTGGCAGTCATCGACGGCGGTCGTCAGTAAGCAATTTGCCACCGCGTGCAGCGCAATTTGTGCAGTATCCCGCTGCGCAACGCCGCCGATCAGAACACCTTGCGTTAACCAAGACGCGCTAGCTTGCCGTGGAACCATCAGCGTCCACGGTCCGGCGAATGCTCAGCGACGATCTCAACTCACCGCAGTTCATCGCCCCGTCGCGCACGCGCGCCGAGCCGAACAAGTTCCAGCGCGTGAAAGTATCCGTGCTCGGCCGCTATATGCTGGCCGACCGTCGCGAATTCCCGTGCCAGATCCTCGAAATGTCCCCCGGCGACGCACTGGTCATTGCCCCGGTTGCCGGTGAGGCGGGCGAGAAAGTCATCGCCTATGTCGATCTCGTCGGCCGCATCGAGGGCACGGTCCAGGCCTCTGTCGAGGGCGGTTTCCTCATGGACATCTCCGCTTCGCCGCGCAAGCGCGACAAGATGGCCGCGCAACTGACCTGGCTGGCCAATAAGGACGTCCTCAACCTGCCCGAGGATCGCCGGCACGAACGCGTCGTGCCCGATATCCGGCACTCCACCGTCGTGCTCGACGATGGCCGCCGCTACAACTGCAAAATCATCGATATCTCGCTCTCCGGCGCCGCCGTGGAGCTCGATGTGCGTCCAGCCATGGGCACCCCGGTCACCCTGGGTCGCATGCGCGCGCGCGTCGTCCGCCATTTCCAGAACGGGGTCGCCGTCGAATTTGCCTCGGCCCAGGAAATGTTGACGGTCATCCAGCAAAATCTCCGCATGAACTGATTGCAGTCAGGGCAAGCCCGCCCCGCGCTCTTGTGAATTCTCCTGCGCTTTCGACGGCGTTATGATGGTTTCATGACAGCAATGCTCCGTGCTTCCAGCCTGGCCACCTTGGCCGCCACCCTGCTCTCCTTTGGCTCATCGCATGGCGCCTTCGCCGATGGCCGCGGCGATTGGGATGGCTACGCCTGGCAGCAGGTGCATGTTGCCGACTGCGTTCCCACGGGCGACGTGTTGCAATGCCCGGCCTATCACCAGAAGTGGGACTGGAAGCGCAATCAGTGGGTGGACATGTCCATCCAGCTTGACCTGGCCAGGGGCGAACTCAGCCTGACACAGACTTTGACCGACCTCGATCCGCGCGACGACGACTATGTTTGTGTCACGGCACTGGCCGTCGCCGAGGATGGCCACAACATCGTTGCGCACCACCAGAACTGGCATATGTCACCGGGAACCGAGGAAACAAAGTCCTTCGTCTATTCCTCGACGGCCCTGGACCAGGTAGCCGTCATCCATATCGGCTCCAAGCAATGCCGTCAGGGTGCGGGGCAGGACGATGCTCTCTATGCCCAGGTGCTCGCCGGAATCCACTCCTGAGCCGGCGACGCCAAGACCCTGGCGCGTATGGTAAATTTTGCCGGAATCAGATCGATAAAACACGCATAAAAACTGCGTGGTAGTTTTCGGATCGGCCTAAGCCGCCCGCCTTAGCGTGGTCTCCATCAGGGAGATCACACAAATGCATGCCAACAAGAAAGGACTGGGAGCCGCGCTCATGGCCGCCATCATGGCGCTTGCCGCGACCGTCAGTCCGACCCAGGCACTCGACACCACCAACGTCGCCTTCGTGCAGACGGCCGGTGGCACGACCAGCATCCCGGTGGGCCACGCCGAGTTCTGCAAGAGCCGCCCGGACGAATGCCGCGCCTATGCTCACCCCGTCGAATTCGTGTCGCTGAACGAGGGCCTGTGGCAGCAGCTGCTGTCGATCAATGCCGGCGTGAACCTGGCCGTGACCCCGGTTACCGACCAGGACCTCTATCAGGTCGCCGAATTCTGGACCTATCCAAACGGTTTCGGCGACTGCGAGGACTATGCCCTGGCCAAGCGCCGTGAACTGATCAATGCCGGCTGGCCCGCCTCGACGCTGCTGATGGCCGTGGTCAAGCAAGCCAATGGCGAAGGCCATGCCGTCCTGATGGTGCGGACCGATCGCGGCGACCTCGTCCTCGACAACCAGGTCGGCTCGGTCGATCTGTGGAGCCAGACCCCCTACAAGTTCATCAAGCGCCAGTCGCAGGCCAATGCCGGCCAGTGGGTCGACATGATCGATACGCGCGACGTCGTCACCGCCACCGCCGCCATCAACTAGCACCAGTGAGACACGACGGAGTAGTGAGACTGAGACGAGGCTGAGCCGAAAACGGCGGGCCTCGAGAACCGGAGCGGAGCGTACTTAAGTACGTGAGCACCGGAAGCGCAGAGGCCCGCGGTTTACAGGCCAGCATCGTCTCAGTATCGCTTCTCCGAGAGTTCCGGACCCCGCCCAAAGCCTATCCCTGATAGGGGTCTGATGAATGAGGCCAGCTTCGCAACCGAAGCTGGCCTCATTGTTTTGTAACCGCGGACAAAGTCGCTCAGAAACGGGTCACCACATAGATTCCCAGGAACAGCAGGCCTGTGATGAACGCCCAGCTGAAGGCGACGACCGCTGAAACCAGCGCTGACGTCGTCGAGAGCGCGCCGCCCTCATCCTGCCGCCAGCCCATCTGCAGCATGATGTAGGGGCCGCATATGAAACTCATGGCAAGATTGCCCAGCGAATTGACGAAGGTCTTGCCGTCATAACGCAGCATGGCCTGCTGCTTGGCGAGCCACTGGTAGAGATGGGTGCCGGCCCCGGCGACGCACAGGCCCGTGGCAATACAAAACGCCGCCGTCAGCAATTCCTTGGTCATCCAGATCCGTCCCCGCCGCCAACGCCCAGGCGTCAATGTTAACCCTTCATTAAGCATATTGCCGGCCCAATGCGCTGTCACGTCCCCATGGGTAAACTGGTTAATGCTGGAGATGAGTTCGCAATCGGCTCCGGCCACCCGCCAGGCCGGCCAGTCCTCGCTGGCCTATAACCTCGCCGGTATTGCCGTTCTGGTGTTGTTGCTTGCGGTGGGAGCCGCCTACCTGATCGACGAGTTGGGACGGACCAGCCGGGTCCCTGCCCCATCGCTGGACGATTCCGAGCCGATCACGCAGACCATTTCGGGGCGGGAGCTTTCCATTCCCACCCACTGGTTCCGCTATGGCGAGCAGATCCGCAATGGCTTCACCAACCAGATCGACCTGCGCATCCTCTATGCGCCCGAGGGTGTGGAAACGCCCCTGCCCATGGACATCACCCTGCTGCCACGCAGTCGCGCCCGTGCCAGTTCTCGGCTGCTCGACGGCGTCTATCTGCATCAGTTTGCCGATCAGACGTTGAGTGGCGTGCCTGGGCTCGTTGGCAAGCCGATGCTCTCAACCAATGGCTATGCGGGCGAAAGCGTCTGGTACGACGCGCTGTCGCCCGATCCGTTCGTCGCCAAATGTGTGGACCCGGTTTCCGTCGGCGGCCAGGCCCAATGCGTCCGCACGGTCTATCTGCCAAGCGGCATCGCAGCCATCTACACGTTCGATGCCGAGGCGCTGCAGTCCTGGCGCCAGTTCGACACCGAAATGGAACGCTGGCTGAGCCATATCGGCGCCTGGTGATCGCTCAACGCAGGCTCCAAACAATAACCCCCGCTTTCGCGGGGGCAATTCATTCAACCGACTTCGTCTAGGTCGATATCCAGGATCGACATGTTGAAGATGTAGGACTTGTCCCCGTCCTCATCATCCACATGGATAAGCCCGATCGATTCATCGCCGATGAACACCTCGACGGAATCGTTGAGCTTGGCGCGTGGCCGCACGTCGATGTTCCTGTTGTTGAACTTCACTTGCAGGAACTTCTGCAGCTTGATGATTTCAGGGTGGTTCACTGTCGGTGTCCTGCTGATTTGCGTTGAGGCGGCAATCTAGTCACCGTTGCAACGCTTACAACCCCTGAACGGTGGCATTTTAGCGGTGACAAGCCTTGCTCCGACCTTGCCGGATGGCACAATCCGCCGGATCACGAAGCGCTGGAAATGGCCTCGGCCGGCGCGGAATGGTCATACACCAGCACCATCTGATCCATTACCAGCGCAGGCTGTGCACATCCGGCCGCCCCGATGACTTTGGCCGGAACGCCGGCAACGGTAACCCTTGGTGGAACTTCCTTGAGCACGACCGAACCGGCGCCGATGCGCGAGCAGTCGCCGATAATGATATTGCCCAGGACCTTCGCCCCCGCTCCGATCAGCACGCCATTGCCGATCTTGGGATGGCGGTCCTGGTCAGACTTGCCGGTGCCGCCCAGCGTCACGTTCTGCAGCATCGAGACGTTGTCGCCCACCGTGGCCGTCTCGCCGATGACCAGGCCCGTGCCATGGTCGAGCATGATGCCCTTGCCCATGGGCACGGCGGGGTTGATGTCGACCTGGAAAACCTGGCTCGAACGGCTCTGCAGGTAGAGTGCGAAATCGCGGCGTCCTGCCTTGAACAGCGCATGGGCGAACCGATGCGTCTGGATCGCCTGGTAACCCTTGAAGAACAACAAGGGCTCGACGGCCCGGTGGCAGGCGGGATCGCGCTCCAGCGTAGCGGCAAGATCCACGCGCGCATATTCGCCGATCTCGGGCGCATCGACCAGGGTTTCGGCAAAGGCCTGGCGGATCAGGTCCGCCGAAACGTCGTCATGATCCAGGCGCGCGGCGAGGCGGTGCGCCAGTGCCTGTTCAAAAGTGTCGTGGTTGAGAATCGCCGAAATAGCCATGTTCGACAGCGAAGGCTCTGCAGCCACGATCTGCCGCGCGCCGGCGCGCACGGCTTCCCATACCGGGTCCATCGACTTGATCTCCGCCGATTTTCTGACGCTGGTAGGCATGGGGTCGGCTCCGTTCCATCGAGAAATACCGATATACGCCGTTCCGTGCTCCAACACAAAGCCCGGACGCATGATTTGGTTCACAATCGGCTCACTCAGGAAATGTCCTGCTCAGGAACTCCAGCGCCGCAGTTTTGAACGCCTTGTCGCCCGTAGCCCGCATATGGTCGCGCTTGGGAATGACAAAGGCTTCACCTTCTGGCAGCAGCTCGGCCAAAGGTCCCGGCGGACCGGCCATCTCGTCCGCTTCTCCCACGGCAACCAGTACCGGGACATTGATCCGCCGCACGTCGGCCCTGGCCATGGGCTGGCGCGAGGTTTCCATGCAGGCCGCCAGAGCTTGCCGATCGGCACCCGTGTGGTCGGCAAAAATCCGGAACTGCCGCGCAGTCGGATGAGTCAGCCCCGCCAGGTCGGGCGCCAGGAGGCCTGAAATGATGTCATTGCCATCACTCAGGCCATTGATCAGGTTCATCCCCATGCCGCCGAAGATGGCGCAGGCGACGCGCTGCTCGTACTCATAGGCCATGAAGGCGCTGATCCGCGCACCCATCGAATAGCCGAGCACGGCCGCCCGCTCGATTCCCAGATGATCGAGCAGCGCCACGGCATCCCGTGCCATGTCCTGGGGATAATACCGGTCTGGGTCATAAGGCTTGTCCGAGCGTCCATGCCCGCGGTTGTCGAGTGTGATCGCGCGGTACCCGGCCCCGACCAGGGTCTCGACCCAACCGGTGTCGATCCAGTTCACCTTTCCACTCGAGGCAAATCCGTGGATGCACAGGACCGGTTTGCCGTCCCCCGCCACGTCGAAAGCGAGGGTCAAACCGTCGGACTGGAATGTGGGCACAGCGAGATCCTGTTGCTTGCAGGCAAAGGCCAAGAAATCTGCAAGAAGAGCAGCAGCATTTCCTGCGGCATGCTGCCGGGGCATGAACCCTTTTCTTCACCCCGTGCTTGGCATATGGTCCGGCCAAATCAAACAGGTTTTCTCCTCATGGCACACGGCACCACGCCCCATTTCCACAACACCGAAGGGCTTCGCCAGATCGAAGTCGGGTCCAAGGAATTCCAGTGCGTCGGCGCCCTGCCGCCTTTCGACCACCCTCATATCTACCTCGACATGGGCAAGGACAACGAGATCGTTTGCCCTTATTGTTCAACGCATTACGTGTTTAACTCCAAGCTGGCAGCCGGCACCGCCAACCCGCTCTCCGCCATTTTCCACGCCGACGCCGCCTAAGCGCGGGCCATGCCCGGCAGCGGTCGCACCTACTATGTCGCCGGCGCGGGAATCACCGGTCTGACGCTGGCTCTGGCGCTTGCCAAGTTCGGCGCCACGGTGGTGGTGCTGGAACGCAACGAGGGCATCTCGGAATTTGGCGCGGGCCTGCAGATCAGCCCTAACGCACGAAAAATCCTCAACAATCTGGGCCTGGACGAGGCACTGTCTGCCTGTAGCCTGGAGCCCGCGGGCATCGACCTCTACCCATGGCGCCGCGCCAACCCGCTGGTGACGCTCGAATTGGGTGCCGTCATGCGGCAGCGCTTCGGCGCCCCCTACGCCGTGATGCACCGCGCCGACCTCGCGGACGCGCTCTATATGGCGTGCCGGCGCTTCGCCAATATCGACATCCTGTTCGGAGTCCGCGGCTGGGACGTCGTCTCCCATGCGCGCGGGGTCACCGTCTCCATCGATGAGGCCAGTGGACAGTCGCGCACGGTCCGCGGGCATGCCTTTATCGGCGCCGACGGCGTCCACTCCCGCACACGCACCGAAATTCTCGGCGGCCCGCCGGCACGACACCAGCACCGCGTCGCATGGCGCACCCTGCTGCCCTTCGATTCGGTAGCCAGCCAGATCGCCCTCGACCGCGTCTCGGTGCTCTTCGCTCCGAATTACCACCTGGTCTGCTATCCCTTGCCGCACCGACAGCAGGTCAATCTGGCTCTGTTTGCCAAGGTTCCCAAGGGCCAGACCGAGTTTGGCGGAACACCAGCCTTGCCCAATGCGCTCCGGCCGTATCCGCGGCTCGATGTGCTGCTGGCTGCCGCCGGCGATAGCTGGACCGCTTGGCCGCTTTCGACTGTCGAGACGAAGCAATGGCATGCCGGCAATATCGGCATCGCTGGCGACGCTGCCCATGCCATGGTGCCATTCCAGGCCCAAGGTGCCGCCATGGGCATCGAGGACGCGGCCGCTCTGGCTCCACTGCTGATCGCCGAAGCCAATGCCGAAACTGCCTTCGAGAAGTACGAACTGGCACGCCGCGCGCGCGTCACGCGCGTGGCTCGAACGTCCGCTGGCAATGGCCGCATCTTCCACTTGCCATGGCCCCTGAGCGCGGCGCGCAATACCGTGATTGGCCTGCAAGGGAGCCGAGGGCACTTGCGCCGCCTCGCCTGGCTCTACGGCCACGAAATCGCCGGTTCCGATGCGCATTAACGGCGCGGTGGTGGAACTTTGCCGCGCCCTTCGGCCTTGCTTTGGCAGCCCCGCCTGTGTCAACTGCGCGGCACGACAGAGGCCGGTCCGGAATCCAGAGGTTAGCGCCCAAGCATGCAAGCAGCGACCCGCTCACGCCTGACCCTCGCCTGCATCCTGGTGACGATCCTGCTCGATATGATCGGTGTCGGCATCATCGTGCCGGTCCTGCCCGAACTGCTCGAAGACCTGACCGGCGGTAGCGTCGCCAACGCCGCTGTGATCGGCGGCTATCTGGTGTTCACCTACGCCTTCATGCAGTTCGTGTTTTCGCCGGTGCTCGGCAATCTCTCCGATCGTTTCGGCCGCCGGCCAATCCTGCTGGCATCGCTGCTGGGCCTGACCTTCGACTACCTGATGATGTCGATCGCCCCGGTGGTCTGGTATCTGTTCATCGGCCGCATTATCGCCGGCTGCGCCGGAGCGGCGGTGGCAACCGCAACGGCCTACATGGCCGACATCACGCCGCCGCATAAGCGCACCCACCGGTTCGGCCTCATCGGCGCGGCCTTCGGCCTGGGCTTCATCATCGGCCCGGTGATCGGTGGCGAGCTTGGCGAGTTCGGGCCGCGCGTGCCCTTCTATGCCGCAGCCGGTCTTGCCTTCGCCAACTTCTTGTTCGGCCTGCTCGTGCTGCCGGAAAGCCTGCCCAAGGCGTCGCGCCGCAAGTTCGATATCCGCCGGGCCAATCCATTCGGCGCGGTCCTGGCGCTCAAGCAATATCCGGTCGTGCTCTGGCTGCTGGCCGTGCTCTTCGCCTTCTCGCTCGCGGCGCAGGCCTTGCCCACCGTGTTCAGCTACTTCACCGTCGAGGTGTTCCGCTTCACCTCGTCCAATATCGGCCGCGCCCTGGGCGCCTTCGGCATTGGCTTTGCCATTTGCCAGGCCTTCCTCGTGGGCCCTCTGGTCAAGCGGCTCGGGGAACCGCCAGTGGCTATCCTGGGGCTCCTTGCCGCTATCGCGGCCTTTGCGGGTGTCGCGTTCAGCGACGATGTTTTCTACCTCTACGTCTTCATCATGATCGGAGCGGTCAGCGGTCTTGCAGCGCCCGCCATCAATGGCGTGCTGTCGCGCCAGGTGCCCGACAATGCTCAGGGTGAACTGCAGGGTGCCGTGAACGCTGCGAACTCACTGGCCACCATTATCGGCCCTCTGGCAGCCACGCAGATTTTCTCCTACTTCACAAGCGCTGCCGACTCGCCCGGCTATTTCCCCGGTGCCCCGTTTCTGGCGGCGGCCATCTGCGTCATCGCCGCCTTGCTGCTGTTCTCCTTCGCAGCCTTTCGCTTCGAATTGGGCCACCGGCCATCGATCGCCAACCGACCCCAGGTGCCAGACATGCCGCCACCCGGGCAAATCCGCGTTCCTCCTATTGATGACGACGCCGAAGATTCCGATGCAAATCCGCCGCGCCACTGACGCCGACTGGCCCTATCTCTGGACGATCATCGAACCCATCATGCGCGAAGGCGAGACCTTCGCCCTTCCCCGTGACGGCGACCAAGAGGTGGCCCGCGCCTATTTCGCGTCGCCCGAAAAGGTCAACTTCATCGCCGAGGACCAAGGCGAAATACTCGGCGCGAGCTACATCCGCGCCAACCAGCAGGGCGGCGGCAGCCATATCGCCAATTGCGGCTACATGACCGCGCCGGCCGCAAGGGGGCGCGGCATTGCCAAGGCCCTTTGCGCCCATTCGATCGACTACTGCCGCGCAGATGGCTTCCAGGGCATTCAGTTCAATTTCGTCGTTTCCACCAACGAACCGGCGGTTCATCTCTGGCAAAGCTTCGGGTTTGAGATTCTCGCCCGCCTGCCCAAGGCCTTCGACCATCCCCGACTTGGGCTGGTCGACGCGCTTCTGATGTTCAAACCGCTCTGACCGTGGAACGAACGGCTCGCCTTCCCGTTCGCTCGACAGATAGCGGAGGCCATCATGCCAAGATTCTTTTTCAACCATCTTAGTCCGGACGGACAACGCGCCCTCGACATCGACGGGCTCCCATTGGACTCGCTGAACAGCGCGCTCGATGAGGCGACCTTCGCCGCGCAGGGCGCGGTAGCCCTTGCCGACGCTCCCACGCGGGGCGAAATCGAGATCGAAGACGAGGGGCGCGTCGTGGTGGCGCGCGTCCCTTACCGCGTCAGCGCCGAGGAAGAGCCGGGCCCGTCTGACGCCGGCTAGCGCTGGCGGGTCAGAACCGTACCGTCAGGGCGCCCTCTATGCTCTGATCAAACTGAGCCGGGCCAACCAGACCGTTATAGATAGCCCTGACGCGAAGCTGATCCGACAGGTCCGCCGAGATGGTGCCGTCCAGCACCAGCGCGCTGCCGCTGACCGATGGACCGGCGATTGCAAATCCAGTGCCGCCCGCAAAGCTGTTTTGCACCTGCGGAACGCCGCCCCACCCATGACGCCATCCCGCGGACGCGCTGACCGTGACCAGCGCTGTTTCCCCCGCGACGAACTTGGCTGCGGCGCGCATGCCAAGCGTGGTGAAAGCTGCGGCATTGGTGCTGGCCTGCGTGCTGAGGGCCGCCGAACCGCCCTTCTCGCTGAAGGCACCGTTCTGCGTTCCGACCAAGGCAGCATTGGCAAATGGCTCCAACGTACTGGTGCCCAGATCTACCATATAGGCGAGTTCGCCAAACGCTTGGGCAGTTGAGGCGCCATACTGCGCGGTAAGCGTCTGCGTGCCCCCCGAAATCACCGTGCGTGTCGTGCTGATGTCGTTCCAGGCATAGGCCATGCCGGTCCGGAATGCCACGTCGCCCCAGGCGGTGCCGCCGTATAGGCCGACCTGATAGGCCTTGCTCTCGGCGCTGGACGCCACTTGCGGGACTTCGGTACGCGTCGAGCCGTAGCCCAGCAGCAGCCCGAGGCGCCAGTCGCCCACCATGCTGTCGGCGCCAACCAGCACCCCGCCAGTGCGGGTCTGCATGTCGGCGGCGTTCCCATCACCAATCGTACGTCCCCAGCTGCCAATGGCCTCCGACCAGATCTGCGTCAGTTCTGGCTGCCATGTCAGCGCCTGGCCACTGGCCGCGTAGGCAAGGGCCGGTGCCGATCCAGCCACGTCCAGGCTCGACCGCAAATGCGCCCACACGGCCTCGCGGACGAGCCGGCTTTCGCGCAGGAGCGATGACTGCACCGAGCCGTGGATCTCGCCGGACAGGTTGTCCAGCATCGCCCTCGCCTCGTCGTCCGTCATCGCGGCCAGCAAGGCGGTCACCAGGGGATCGGTCATAGCCAGGCTTTCCAGTCCCTTGCCGGTAGCAATCTGGTTGCGCGTCCGCCCCGGCGCGGAAAGCGCCTGCTTGAGGACGAGCTGGAGGTACGCGTTGTTGGCGTCGTAACTGTCGAGCAGGCCGAGATAGGCAGTGCCGCCTTCCACCCTGCCATACCGGCCAGTGAGGCCCGCTCCAGTCTCAAGGATTGCAAACGTCTGGCCGACGACGTAGCCGGATTGCAACCGAACGCGCAGCGTCGCATCCCCTAGGTCGGCTGTTCCGCCCACTGTCAGCACGTCCGGCGTCGCGCCCAGGTCGATGTCCTGAACTGCCCCGGGCATGAACACGGCATCGCCACTCATCACGAGGCGATCGTCGCCGCCGCCATCTGCAAGCGACAGCGTACCTCCACCGAAATAGGCATCGAGGTCCAGCAGGCTGGTCGTTTCAGCGACACCGGCGATATGCGCCGCGCGCAGAACCCCGCCAGCATGGTTGTTGATCTCGTCGAAGCCCTGCCCGAATGTGCTGATACCGACAACATTCCAGGTGCCCGCATTGACCAGGAGGTCATCGAATGCGCTGAGATCGACCGTGCCGCTGAGACTGTTGTTGTTGATGATCTGGGTTGCACCGGCAAAGACGGTGTCCACCGCCCTGCCCCCAACACCGAGCGTACTGCGCACCTCCCCATCGATGGTCAGTTCCACGGCCGCGCCGCTGGCGGAATTGACCCAAACGGCGGTCTGCGCCTCTACCACGCCACGGGCCGCGATCAACGTGGCCCCCAGGCCGTCATTGCTGGTCAGAATGCCGATGTCATCGCCCGTGACCGAATTGACGTCGACAACCACGTCATTGGCATTGGCCTGGTTTGAAACCACCACGCCGATCGCCGGGCCATTCAGGCCCACGACCTTCCCGGTCGACGTGACACGTGTTGCTCCCAAGCCTGCATTGGAAACGGCAATGCCGACCAGATTCCCAGTCGCATTGGCAACGTCGAGCGCCAGGCCACCAAGATTGACTACATTATCGACGCCCACCTGAAGCCCGGCACCGGTGGTTCCGGCGACAGTACCGCCAACGGCGATGTCGGTGGTCCCCATGCCCAGATTGGATATGGCGATGCCTGTCCCGCCCGTGACCGACTGAGCATTTACCCTCACGCCATCGACATTGAGTGGCGAGGCGACGCCCAAGATACCGACGACACCGCCGGTAACTGGGCCAGCGGTAGTGATGTTCAGCGCCCCGGCCCCCGACTGGATGGCGGCAATGCCGATGGTGCCGGCGTTCACCGTGCCGGTCGTGATGCTGATGGCGCCCGTCGAGCCGATATCGGAATTGCCGGCAATGATGCCACCGCCCGGTCCGGTAATCGGCCCGGAGAGCGCGACCGTGACATTTCCAAGACCGGCATTGCCGACGACCACTGCCGCGCCGGCAGCATTGGTGCTGCTGATGGCACCGTTGCTCACCACCAGGACTTCACCGGCGCCGCCGCCCAGGTTGTTGACACCCAGGGAAATGTTGTCCGACACCAGTGCCGATGCGTTGGTGTCCACGTAGCTGAGTGACCCATTGCCCTCGATGGACATGGAAGGGGCACCATTCGCCGTGGTGTCCACAGCAAAGCCCGCGGTCGTGACCACTGCCGCGTCATCCGTGAGAATGAACTGCGGAAGCGTCGTCGGGCCGCTGCAAATAAAGCTCCCTCCGCCCGCCGGTGCGCAATCGGCCCTTGCCTGGCCAACGCCAACCAGCAGGGCCAGGCCGCCCGCAATCATCATGGTCCGCAGCCTGCGCCTGCCAGACGCGCCCCGATCGGCCGATGGTCTCATATGGAAGTACGCTCCCTGCACGGAAATACTTCCGCATCCGACGAGCCTTTCGGCTTCTTGCAGCGGACGATAGCGGCAAGCTTAACGAAATACTAGCGGCCACACTTCCGCGATCCGCTGAACGTGCAAAACCGCGCCACTGCATCCACGACACCACCAAAGCAAAGGGCCCCGCTTGCGCGAGGCCCTCTGTCAAATAGGTGCCAGGGCTATTTGCCGAGTGTGCTTGGCCAGGTGCCATGCAGGTCGCTGCCGCGGCCGACAATCTCGAAGCCGTGCGCGCCGAAGAAGTCGCGCTGGCCCTGCGTCAGGTTGGCCGTGCCTTGCGCCTGGCGATAACTATCGAAATAGCTTAGTGCGGCCGAAAGGCAGATCATCGGGAATTCACCCTGCGCGGCCGCCGCCACCACCTTGCGCAGTGATGGGTGGCTGTCCTTCATCAGGGCAACAAAGTCCGGAACGACCAGCAGGTTGGCGTTGCCGCCCTTGGCATAGGCTGCCGACATCTGGTCGAGGAAGCGCGAGCGAATGATGCAGCCGGCGCGCCAGATTTTCGCGATCGTGGCCAGGGGCAGGCTCCAGCCATTCTCTTCCGACGCCTTGGCGATCACCGCAAAGCCCTGGGCGTAGGAAACGATCTTGCCGGCGAGCAGCGCCTTTTCGAGGTCGGCCAGGGTCACATCGGTATTGCCACGATTGGGCTTGCCGTAGATGGCTTCGGCCGCGACGCGCTCTTCCTTGCGGGACGAGATCGAGCGGGCCGCCACCGCGCCTTCGATGGCTGTAGCGGGAACGCCCATCTGCTGGGCAGCGATGGCGGACCAAACGCCGGTGCCCTTCTGACCGGCCTTGTCGAGGATCAGTTCGACCAGCGGCTTGCCGGTCTGGCTATCGACCGCGGCGAGCACATGGCCGGTGATTTCGATGAGGTAGGAATTGAGTGGACCCTTGTTCCATTCCTTGAACACTTCCGCGCAAGCGGTTGGATTCATGCCCAGACCATCACGCATCACGCCATACACTTCGGCGATCATCTGCATGTCGCCATATTCGATGCCGTTGTGGATGGTCTTGACGAAATGGCCGGCGCCGCCTTCGCCAAGGTAGGCGCAGCAGCTCTCGCCATTGAATTTGGCGGCGATCGCGGTCAGCACGGCCTCGGCATTGTGCCACTGCTCCTTGGAGCCGCCCACCATGATGGAGGGACCATGGCGCGCGCCTTCTTCGCCGCCCGAAACGCCGACGCCGAGATAGCCGATGCCCTTGGGCTTGAGGTAGTCGAAGCGGCGCTGCGTGTCCGTAAATAGCGAATTGCCGCACTCGATGATGGCGTCGCCCTGCTCCAGGTGCGGCAGCAGCTGCTCGATCATGTCGTCCACCGGCTTGCCGGCCTTGACCATGATGATGATCGAGCGGGGACGCTTGATGGACTGGATGAAGTCGCTGAGGTCCGCCTTCGGGATGACCTTGCCGTCCAGCCCCTGCTCCTTGGCCGTAACGACGAACTCGTCGATCTTGGATGCGGTGCGATTGTGAACAGCGATGGTGTAGCCTTTTTCGGCGATGTTGAGGGCGAGGTTGCTTCCCATCACCGCCAGGCCGATCAGGCCGATATCCGCTGTCGACATACAAACGTCCTTCCGAGGATTTTCCGTCTTATCCATGCGCGCAATGCATGCCGCGCGGCGCGACATGACCACAAACAGGCGCTAGACGGAAGTCGTAATCGCGCAATAATTGGGCGAAATCCCATCCTTGTATGGTAGATTTTCTTGCCACCATGGCTGCGCCCACCTAGGGTCGCGCGCAATTCCCGGAGAACCCCTGCAAATGCCTTCGCCCTTCGATCTGTCCGGAAAACGCGCGCTTGTAACCGGATCCAGCCGAGGCCTTGGCTACGCCATGGCCAAGGCTTTGGCCGAGGCCGGGGCAAGCGTCATTCTCAATGCCCGCGACAGCGTAGCGTTGGGCGCCGCCGCGCAGGACCTTTCGGCTTCGGGCGCCACGGTCAGCGCCGTAGCATTCGACGTCACCAGCCGCGAAAGCATCAACGACGCCGTGACCTATATCGAGGACCAAATCGGCCCCATCGACATTCTGGTCAACAATGCCGGCATGCAGTTTCGCTCAAGCCTGGAGGCTTTCCCGCCCGAAAAATTCGACCAGGTCATATCAACCAACCTGACGTCGGTGTTCAATGTCAGCCAGCCTGTCGCGCGTCACATGATCGCCCGCGGCAGCGGCAAGATCATCAACATCTGTTCGCTTCTCTCGGGCATGTCGCGGCCATCGGTAGCGCCTTATGCCGCGACCAAGGCGGCAGTAGCCAATATCACCCGCGGTATGGCCGTGGACTGGGCCAGGCACGGCCTCAACGTCAACGGCATTGCGCCCGGCTATTTCGCCACCGAACTCAACGAAGCCCTGCTCAAGGACGAAAAGTTCAACGCCTGGATCGAAACCCGAACGCCCATGGGCCGCTGGGGCCAGCCCGAAGAGCTTGGCGGCGCCGTCGTGTTCCTCGCCTCCGAAGCGGCGCGTTTCGTCAACGGCCACATCCTCTATGTGGATGGTGCTTTCACGGCGACGGTATAGCCATGGCGCTCATTGCTTCCCGCATCATCATTATCATGGGCGTCAGCTCGTCGGGCAAGTCCACGGTTGGCCAGGCCATTGCCCGCCGCCTGCATGCGCCATTCCTTGACGGCGATGGCTATCACCCGGAAGCCAACGTGGAGAAAATGCGCGCCGGCATCCCGCTGACCGATGAAGATCGCTGGCCCTGGCTCGAACGTCTGGCGCAGGCCTTGCACGAAGCGGCCGAACCAAAGGGCGTCGCCGTGGGAGCGTGCTCAGCCCTCCGCCGCGTTTATCGCGACTACCTGACTGACAAGGCCGGGGAACCCATACTTTTTGTCCATCTCGCCGGCAGCCGGGAGGTAATCGCCGAGCGCATGGCCAAACGCAAGCATGAATACATGCCAACCAGCCTGCTCGACAGCCAGTTTGCCACACTCGAGCCGCCCGATCCCGCTACGGAAAATGTGCTGGTCGTGCCGGTCACCGACAGTGTGGACAGGATCACCCAGACGGTGACGAGGTCGCTCGAGCACCTCAAGGCCTTCAAGCGCTGGCAGTAACCTGGGAGCGGCGAAACCGCTCCCAGGCCTGGCTCAATCTGCCTGGCGCCTTGCCCATGCTCGCATGGCGGTTGTCAGGTAGTTGGCGAACCCCGGCTGGATTGCCTCGTAGCGTGCCTGGAAATCCGGGTGCTCGTAAATATCGGCAAGACCCGCATAAGCCTCGGGCGGGCATTCCCTTCCCCAGGATCGTCCGACCCAGGCGCGGTGCCGCTCGATCAGCGGATCAAGGCTCGCCGCTTGGGGCGGAATGCCGCGTCGCAGGCCCTCCGCCAATCCCTGTTCCACCGCCTCGAGTTCCTTCATAGCATCAGCCATCTCGTCGGGGCTCATCTCGGCCATGGCCTTGCGGCTCTGTTCGATCCACGCTTCCATGTCGCCACCATAGCGGTCGACCAACCATTTCTCGTATTCCGCCTGCTTTTCGGGCGATACGATGCCCGAATATAAATCCGCGTCCTTCATGGCGCGATCTCCTTTCAGTCTGGCGATCGTGCGGTCGATCGTCTTGACCATGCCGGCATATCGCTGTGCCTGCTCCTCAAGCCGCTCGCGCTGCTGCTGCAGCGTCTGCACCTTGTCGAAATCAGGCGCATCGAGGATGGCCCCGATTTCCGCGAGCGGAATATCGAGCTCTCGATGAATGAGGATCTGCTGCAGACGCAGCAACTCCTCCTCGCCGTAATAGCGATAGCGATTGTCGCCGGTGAACGCGGGCTTCAGCAGACCGATTTCGTCATAGTGGTGCAGCGCCCGCACCGAGATGCCCGCAAGCTGCGCCAGTTGATTGACGGTATAGGTCTTCATTCGTCCACGTCTCCGCAAGACACGTGGATAGTCCCTCACGCCACGTCAGGGTCAACAGCCTCCGGTGCCATTGCATCCGGAATGCCGTCGGCGCGCGACAAGCTGGCATTGTTGTAGCGGTCGTCGTGGCTGACTTCGGTCCCAACCCATTCAGGCAACACGACAGCCTGCCGCTCGTCGATCAATTCGACCTCGGCAAGGATCAGGCCGGCATGCCGACCCGAAAATACATCGACTTCCCAGATCAAACCGGCATGCGGCACGCGGTAGCGCCGCTTCTCGATGACATGCGGCTCGGCCATGCCGAGCAGTTCGCGGGCATCCACGATCGGGATCTCATACTCGTACTCTGCCCGCGATATCCCCTGCGTTGCGCCCTTCAGCGTCAGCACAGCCCGCTCATCATCCTTGGTCCGCACCCTGACAGTCGCCTTGGCGTTTGACGACAGGTAGCCCTGTCGCAGCAGCGCACTGCCTGTGGCCTCGGCCCGCCAACCGTCTGAAACGACGAGAAACTTGCGCTCGATCTCCCGGCCCATCGCTAGAAACCGAACGTCATCTGGCCGGCCGGTGTGCCCACCGACACGCCTTCGAGTTCCAGCATGCGCAGCTTCGATTCGGCTCCACCCGGCGCCGAGAACCCGCCGGGTTTGCCATCGCTGGCCAGTACGCGATGGCATGGGATGATCAGCGGAATGGGGTTGGCACCCATCGCCGCGCCCACTGCTCGCGACAGCGTCACGTCGCCCATTTCCCGCGCCAGCGCGCCATAGGTTGTCGTCTCGCCCCAGCCGACACCAAGCAGCAGCGCATAGGCCCGGCGGTTGAAATCGGAAATACCAGACAGATCGAGCGGGATGTCGGCGAAGTCGACGGCCTCGCCCGCCGCATAATCCTCGATCCGGTCGATCGCCGCGTCGACCCCTCGCGTCGGCTCGCCGGCCTGCGCGCCGCCGCGATTGAGCCGCTGCAGCAGCGCGGCATGTTCCATGCCCGGCAGTTGCACCCGCGCAATGCCGGCTTCGGTCCAGCCGATCCCGAATTCGCCCAGCGCTGTATCGAACACCATGGTTTCCATGCACCAACCTTAAGGCTCGATCCCACCATATGCCAGTCGCCGCGGCGGCACTGCTGACAGATGCTGTCATCAGGCGGGGCGACACCGGCATTTTCACTGCAAGGAGCGCATGCATGGCCAGGATCGTCGGATATATCGCCACCAGTCTTGATGGCTTCATCGCCACGCCGGATGAAAATCTCGATTGGCTGACCCAGCAACCCGATCTCAACCTGGGCGAGCACGATTATCGCACCTTCATCAAATCCATTCGCACCGTGGTCATGGGACGTTCGACCTATGAGTGGATCGCGCGCTATCCAGGCGCCTGGGAGTATGACGGCAAGCGCGTCATCGTCGTCACCTCGCGGCCGATCGACAATCCCAAGGGACTGCTGGAAACCCGGGCCGATATCGAAAGCCTGATTGTCGAACTGCGCGCGCTGGACGATGGCGATGTCTGGATGCTGGGCGGCGGCAAGTTGCAGATGGCCTTCATGGAGCGCGGGGCGCTGGACGAGATCGAGATCTACGTGATGTCCGAGATTATCGGCGGCGGTATTCCGCTCTTTCCTGCCACAGGGCTTCGCGCCTCCCCCAGGCTGGTGTCAGCCAAGATGCTCCATCCGGTCTGCGCCCGCCTGCACTACCGGTTTGACTGAACGCAAAAAGGGCCGCCCAAAAGGCGGCCCTTTTCGAAATCGAGCTGAACGTGTCAGTGCTTGAGCGCGTCGCGCGCATCGTCCTTGAGCTCGCCAACCTTCTGCTGCAGCTTGCCTTCAGCCTTGTCGAGCTTGCCTTCGGCCTGCAGGCGTTCATTGCCGGTCAGGCCACCAGCGGCATCCTTGAGCGCACCCTTGACCTGCTTGCCGGCGCCTTTGACTTCATCCTTGTGCATGAAAGCCTCCTCTATGTTAGGTACCAGACAACGGCCATCGTCGCCGGGTCGTTCCGTTAAATCACCGTCACGTGAGGCAAATTTGCCTTCGGCGCCTGGAGATTGGTCAAAGTGCGTCCCGTCTGCTAAACGGGCCGCCATGCCCGGACCCATGCCCACGCTGCTCGATTACCATCCCCCGCTTGACCCCTATCTCAACATCCTTCATGTCGACGATGACATGCTGGTGGTCGACAAGCAGAGCGGCCTGCTGAGCGTGCCGGGCAAGGATCCATCGCTCTGGGACTGCGTCGAATATCGCGCGCGCCAGACCTGGCCCACCGCCGGAATGTGCCACCGCCTCGACAAGGACACTTCAGGCGTTCTGGTGCTGGCGCTCAACAAGCGCGCGCATGGCCGCATCGGCAGCCAGTTCGAGCACCGCAAGACCACCAAGGCCTACATCGCCCGCGTCGCCGGGATCATCGCGGAAGACCAAGGCCTGGTCGACCTGCCCCTCGCCACCGACTGGGACAACAAGCCCCGGCAGCGCGTCGACTACGAGAACGGCCGCCCCGCCCAGACCGAATGGGCGGTGCTCGAGCGCGAAGCCGACGCCACCCGCGTTCGCCTTCATCCGCTCACCGGCCGTACCCATCAGTTGCGGGTCCACATGAAGGCCATCGGCCATGTGATTCTGGGCGACGCGTTTTATGCCGACGCCGAAACCTTCGCCGCAGCCGACCGGCTGCAGCTCCATGCCGCCGAGCTGGGCCTCTTCCACCCGACAACGGGCGCGTTCATGACCTTCGTGGCTCCCACGCCGTTCTAGTCCGGCGGAAAACTCACCTCGATCCGCTGGAACAAATGCCCCGGCTTCATCGTATCGAGCCACCTGCGGAAGTCCGCAACGTCGCTGAAGCCGGCGCGCCGCGCATCTGCCTCGGTCACCTCGGCCGGGTCCATGTCGTCGATAGCGCCGATCTGCATCACACCCAGCTTGGTCTTGAGCGTCCCGCCAGCCTTGACGCTGGGCCGGCTCCAGCGCCTGAACACCAGGTCCACCTTCCCCGCCTTGATCGCTTCGAGCAGTTCGAGCTTGAGCAGCATCAGTCGATCACCGCCGTTCCCGTCATTTCGATGAGCAGCCCTTTTGCCAGCAGTTCCTTGACTACCACCGTCGCGCGCACCGGATAGGGCTGCACCGTGAAGAACTCGCGATAAACCGCGTTCATGCCGGCCGCATCGGCGCTGTCGACCAGGAATATCTGTACCATCACCAGGTTTGCCAGCGTTCCGCCTGCCGCCCTGACGGCAATTTCCAGGTTCTGGATGCACCGCCGTGCCTGGGCCTGGATGCCGCCATCGACGATCTCGCCTGTTGTTGGATCTTCGGCAATCGCCACTAGCCAGACATGCTTGCCCGATCGCACGGCGTCGCTGATGGGCGCCGACGATGGCGCAATACCCGTTTCGATTTTCTCGATCATTGGTCCGGTTCCTGGTGCGGGCGGCGGGACTCGAACCCGCACGGGGCTACCCCCTCCGGATTTTAAGTCCGGTGTGTCTACCATTCCACCACGCCCGCGCCGGATCGCAGGTAGCATGGGGTGACGATGATGCCAACGGCATTGGGCCGTTCGTTCAATGGACTTACGGGTCGCGCGGCCGAGCGGCGCCCGGGATGGCCAACGATCGCGCGTGCTTACCGAACGTTGGCCTGGAGACCTCAGGACCCAACTTCGAAGGGAAATGGTGACGGCTCCCAGAGATGCTCGACCTTGTGCACCCGAACCGCATTCGCCTCCCACGCGTGCAGCAATGCGGCAATAGCCGGCGCGTCCACCGCCGACAGCAGCCCGCTGAGCGTCCTGAGGCCATCTTGTGCCTCAGTTCCATGACACCCAACCGAGTAGATTCCTCTTTTCCGTAGGTTACACCGACTACTGTGGAGTCCGTCACCGGCTCCAGGTCAAGGGAGACTTCTACGACCAGGTTTGCAAGCGCAGGGTTTACGGCCTTTCGCCGCCGCTTCTCTTCTAGGCCTGGTGGTAGCCGTTCCATGTCCGCTCCAGATGAAATCCAGTTGCAGACTCTCACAGCGGCGCCATCCGGGGATAAGTGAGCCCCCAGTCCCTTGACGACGGCGGCAGGCCTGCGGTTTCGGGAGCGCAAGGGCGCCCCGGGGAGCGCAAGAGCGCGCGACCGGAGGCGCGCGAGCGGCCCCGGGGGATCACGGCATGAAGCGGCTTTCGCCCCGGACGGCTTCATGCCGCCTGATTGATTATTGAAGAGACGAAAGCCGCTTCACACGACTGGGGTTTTGGGCAGGTTCGGGCCAGGTACGCTGTGTCGCAAGCGCAGCTGCCGGGTTTCCCCTGCCTGGACCAGGCGACCCCGATCCACCCATCTCCCCGCCCGATGCTTCGTCGGCACCGCGTGAACGGCGGGAATGGATGGAGGATACGGGAGGTTTTCGGGAAGGGGATAAGTTTTCTTCCGCTGCGCACGTCTGCGACCATTTACGACCCCATTTCCGCCATTCAGCTAAATCGTCAGATCGCCCGTAAGCGGACACTCTATTGAGAGGACCCACCCCCGTTCGTCGGGGGCTGGGATGTTCTGGCCCACGTGGAATGCCTGTCCCCTCAGGCGATCGCCAGTCCCACACCGGATGACCGGTAGTTGCAGTTGCGCCGGGTAGCAGACGTCCCTACATGTTGCCTGCGGCATTTCAGCAGGAGGCATGGATGACTGCTAATACGGATATTATTCAGGGTGTCGCCCTTCTCGTCGCGGTCGTTTGGGCTGCCCAATCTGCCAACATAGCGGCTTGGAAATACATCAACGACCTTCGAGACAATGCCATGATGGGCAAGATCGGCGGCGTTGAGATCACGGCCGCTCACGCTCGTTTTATCATAAAGAGTGATTGGAGCTCGGTCTTTACCGGCGCCTTGATAACAATGTTCTCTTTTGCCGTCTTGCTGCTTGGCGGAGGTCTCGTCGCCATCTGGCCCAGCATCTCACAGGGCCAGATCTGGAACCCTAGCAGCCTGCATGTGGCGGGACTCGGATGCTTCGCGCTGGGGGCAATTTACCTTATTCGATTTCTGGCCACCGTTCGGTTCCTCTTTACCGAGCCTAAAAACATTGAGGCTGCGATAGCGACTTGGGAAAAATCCCGGCCTAGGACCAGTCCCGGCCTGTAGGTGGCGTGAGCAGGGGTAGTGATATGCCGAACATTTCGGATGCGAAGTTCTTGGACAACGCTCGCTCGAAATCGAAGCTCATTCTGAACGTATTCGAACGCGGCGGCGCGCGCGACAAGGCCGAATTTAGACCGACGCTAGCGCCTATGATTGCTTCGCTGAAGGCCGAATTGCCGAAACGGCCGGACATAGCCGGCGACATTGAAGAGATCATTAGCGCTCTGGAAATCGAGCTTTAGGCGCCCAGCGCCCTAACAACGATTGTGGGGTAGCAGACGGCCCTTTCCGGTCAGGTGAACCATAGGTGTACGGCCGAGAAAATCCTGCCCGTCTGCTTCCCACCCCGAACCGGTCGCGCTTTCCCGCGCTATACAGCGTCACCCCCCGGAGAGACCGTCGCCATGAAAGCCGTGCTCTACGAAAAATTCCAGCAGCCGCCCAAGGTCGTCACCCTGCCCGATCCGACGCCTGAGGCCGATGGCGTGGTGATCAAGGTCGAGGCGACGGGGGTTTGCCGCAGTGACTGGCATGGCTGGATGGGGCATGACAGCGATATTGCCCTGCCCCATGTGCCCGGGCACGAACTGGCCGGCGTGGTGCAGGCGGTGGGCCGGGATGTGCGCAACTGGCGCGTGGGCGATCGGGTGACCGTGCCCTTCATCTGCGGCTGTGGTGCCTGCCCGGAATGCCATGCCGGGCAGCAGCAGGTATGCCTGCATCAGGAGCAACCCGGCTTTACCCATTGGGGCTCGTTTGCCGAATATGTCGGCATCCACCGGGCCGACCTGAACCTGGTGGCGCTGCCCGAAAGCATCGATTTCGCCACGGCGGCGAGCCTGGGCTGCCGCTTCGCCACGGCCTTCCGTGCCGTGGTGGACCAGGGCAAGGTATCGGCGGGCCAGTGGGTGGCGGTGCATGGTTGCGGCGGCGTGGGGCTTTCGGCGGTAATGATCGCCAGCGCCGTGGGGGCCAATGTCGTCGCCATCGACATCGACGACGCCAAGCTCGCGCTGGCGCGCGAGCTGGGGGCTGCGCATACGATCAATGGCGCCTCGGGCACGGATGTGCCGGAGGCGGTGATCGCGCTCAGCGGGGGCGGCGCGCATGTGTCGCTGGACGCCCTGGGGCATCCGACCACCTGCTTCAACTCGATCGTCAACCTGCGCCCACGCGGCAAGCATGTGCAGGTGGGGCTGATGCTGGGCGAGCACACGGCGCCACCGGTGCCCATGGCCCGGATCATCGGCAAGGAGCTCGAAATCCTGGGCTCACACGGCATGCAGGCGCATCGCTATGGCGCGATGCTGGACATGATCACGGCGGGCAGGCTGGCGCCGTCGCGCCTCGTGGGAAGCCGGATCAGCCTTGCCCAGGCGCCGGAGGCACTGATGGGCATGGACCGGTTCCAGTCGGTCGGCGCGACGGTGATCACGACGTTCTAGTGATCAGTCGGTGCCGCCGCTGATCGGGGCGACATAGGCTACGTCCAGGTCCCACGGGAAGAAGATCCAGGTGTCCTGGCTGACCTCGGTGATGAAGGTGTCCACCAGGTCGCGCCCCTTGGGCTTGGCATAGACCGTGGCAAAATGCGCGCCGGGCAGCATTTCGCGAACGACGCGGGCGGTGGAGCCGGTATCGACCAGGTCGTCGACGATCAGGATCTTGCTGCCGTTTTTGGCCAGGTCGAGCACGGGCTGGCTGATCTGCTTGAGCACCTGGATGCCGCCCTGGTTCTGGTGATCGTAGCTCTTGACCGCCACGGTCTCGACCGTGCGGATATTGAGTTCGCGCGCCACGATGGCCGCGGGGACGAGGCCGCCACGGGCGATGGCGACCACGGCGTCGAACGTGCCCATGCCGGCCAGCCGCCAGGCCAAGGCCCGGCTGTCGCGGTGGAACTGATCCCAGGTGACGGGAAAGGATTTCTGGTTCTGGTTGCTCAAGGTCGGCTCCTTCGCCGGCGCTGCCCCGCGCCGCGGTGAAATTCGGAAGGCCCGTGCTTAGCAAACCCGCGGGGCCCCGCCAATGTCTGCGTGCGATTATGCCCAGGGCTAGTAGGCTTCCTCGTCCGGCATTTCCAGATTGGCCTTGCGATGCGCCTCGCGCACCATCTCGCGCACCTTGCCGGCCGCCTCCGCCAGGCGATCGGCATCGGACGAGCGCAGCACCAGTTCGGTCATGATGCGGTCGTGCCCCATCTGCGGATAGGAGCCCATCTTGACGTCCGGATACTGCTCCTGCAGCGCGCCCAGCGGACCGCCGATGGTCCCCTCCCCCACGGCCGCCTTGATGGTCACCGACATGACCTTCTTGCCGGCCTTGAGCGTGGGCAGGATCGCCTCGAGCATGGCGCGCATGATGATGGGCACGCCGGCCATCACATGCACATTGCCGATGCGGAACCCGGGCGCGGCGCTGACGGAGTTGACGATCAGCGACGCCCCTTCGGGGATGCGCGCCATGCGCAGGCGAGCTTCGTTCACCTCGGTGCCCGTCTGCTTCCAGCGCGCTTCCAGCATGGCCCGGGCTTCCGGATTGATCGGCAGCGCCACCCCGAACGCCTTGGCAATGGCATCGGCGGTGATGTCGTCATGCGTCGGCCCGATGCCGCCGGTGGTGAAGACATAGGTGTAGCGGGCGCGCAAGGCATTGACGGCCTCGACGATGTCGTCGGTTTCGTCGCTCACCACCCGCACTTCCTTGAGCTCGATGCCAAGGTCGGTGCAGAATTCGGCCGTGGCGCCGATATTGACGTCCTTGGTGCGGCCCGAGAGGATTTCGTCGCCAATGACCAGGAGGCCGGCTGTAACAGTATCTGCAGACATGAAAGGATTCCGTGGCTTGCTGTCTGTCAGACATGCTCCTGCGCGATATCGCCGTCAAGCAAGGCTGGCGCCCTTCCAATCGGATGATCTAGGGACTAATTTAGCCCAATTGCCTCGGAGTCCTGCATGATCACCTTCGTCGATGCCCCCGCCAAAGCCCGCCGCACGCCCGGCGTCATCCCGCTTCATGGCAGCGAAGGCTTCGAGGGCATGCGCAAGGCAGGCGCGCTGACGGCGCAGGCGCTCGATATCCTGACCGAATTCGTCGAGCCCGGCGTGCCCACCGCCAAGATCGACCAGATCGCCTATGAATTCGCCCGCGACAATGGCGCCGTGCCGGCGACGATCTTCTACAAGGGCTACCGCCATTCGCTGTGCACCTCGATCAACCATGTGGTCTGCCACGGCATCCCCGACGAGCGGCCTTTGCGCGACGGCGACATCGTCAACATCGACCTCACTCTGGTGGTCGACGGCTGGCACGGCGATTCGAGCCGCATGTATCCGGTAGGTGAGATTTCGCGGAAGGCGGAGCGGCTGATCGAGATCACCTATGCCGGGCTCGAAGCCGGCATTGCTGCGGCAAAGCCCGGCAACACCACCGGCGATATCGGTGCGGCCATCCAGGCCGTCGCCGAAGCCGAGCGCATGAGCGTGGTGCGCGACTTCGTCGGCCATGGGCTGGGCAAGCTCTTCCACGACGAGCCCAACATCATGCATTTCGGCACGCCCGGTACGGGGGTACCGCTGAAACCCGGGATGATCTTCACCATCGAACCGATGATCAACCTGGGCCGGCCGCATGTGAAGATTCTTTCCGATGGCTGGACGGCGGTGACGCGCGACCGCACGCTCTCGGCCCAGTGCGAGCACTCCATCGGCATCACCGAGACCGGCTGCGAGATCTTCACTCTCTCACCCGGTGGCATCTTCAATCCCATGGCCGCGAAAGCTGCATGATGAGCGACCGGCCCGACGAACTCGCCGAGGCCGCCTTTCCGCTCCCGCGGCCTGAAGCCGACGACCATGCCGGCCACCGCCAGCGCGTGCGCGAGCGTTTCCTCAAGGTCGGCGGTGATGCGCTGGAAGATTATGAGCTGCTCGAGCTGGCCCTGCAGCTCGTCATTCCGCGCAAGGACACCAAGGGTCTCGCCAAGACCCTGCTGCGGGAATTCGGCTCCTTCTCGGCAGTCTTCAATGCCGGTGAGGCACGCCTCGGCAAGATCAAGGGCCTGGGCGAAACCAGCATTGCCCATATCAAGGTCATCCAGGCTGTCGCCGCGCGCTTCGGCCGCGACCGCATCGACAGCGAACAGCCGATCCTCTCATCGTGGTCGCAACTGATCGACTACTGCCGCAGCCAGATGGCGTTCCAGTCCATCGAGCAGTTCCGCATCCTGTTTCTCGACAAGAAGAACCGGCTGATTGCCGACGAGGTGCAGCAGACAGGCACGGTGGACCACACGCCTGTCTATCCACGCGAGGTGATCAAGCGTTCGCTGGAACTATCGGCCACGGCGCTGATCCTGGTGCACAACCACCCGTCGGGCGACCCTGCCCCCTCGTCCGCCGACGTGCGGATGACGCGGGAGATCAGCGACATAGCCAAGCCGCTGGGCATCACCCTGCACGACCACCTCATCATCGGCAAATCGGGCCACGCATCGCTGCGTGGCCTGAAGCTACTCTGATTTTTCGGCCGGCGCAGGGGTCGCAGAGCCGGTCACCCGATCAAACAGCTGCCGCACGCTGCGGATAGCCGACTTGAGCTGCGGATTGGCCTTGATGGCGGCGCGGGCTACCTGGAAGCGGCGATGGGCCTGGACGATCAGCGCGCCTTGGGGCGTCAAGCCAATATAGTGCTGTCGCAGCGGCGCTTGCACGTTGCACCAATGGCGCTTTTCGTCGGTGAAGCCGCTGCCCATGTCGAAGATGTGGATGCCTTGGTCGAACACGGTCTGCATCACCCGAAGCAGGCACTGCTTGCCGGGCGAACCGCCCTGAATGGCCGGATCGTCGCTCATCGAGGAGATGAGGCAAAACATGCGGTCGCCGTGGACGATGTTGTAGCGCACGGCGACGATATCGCCGTTGAGCCGCAGCACATGCAGCCGCACATCGACGCCTGAACCAGCTTTGGCCATGGAATGGTAGAACGCAATAAGCCGGTCATGCACGAAGGTATCGCGGATGCCCATGGCCTTGAAGCGGGCCGAGCGTTGCGTGAACATCGTGTCGATGGCTGCAACGGTATCGTCGCCGTTGCGGATTTCCGCGAAACCCACCTCGCCCATGGCGGCCAGCCGGTCGCCCTGTTGGCGATCGTGCTTGCGGCGGGACTTGCTGCGCTGCAGGCGGTCGCATTCTTCCCAGCTGGAATAGTGCGAGCGATAAAGCGTTTCGACCGCCAGGGTGGACCCAAGCTCGTCGAACAGGCCGGCATGTCCACCCACCTCGACCGGGATGGACCGCAGATAGACCACATCGGCGCCGGAGAGCTTGCCCGTCATGGCGGACCACAGCTGGCGCCGCCCTTCAGCGCTCATGGCGGCAAGCCGATCATAGTCGGCGATCGGTGCGTAGCAGCCGGCATTGGCGCCGGGAAACCAGGTGAAAACCGGCAGGCCGTGCACGCGCTTGCGATGCAGGGGCAACAGGGCAACCGGGTGGCCATCGATCCGGCCGACGACATAGCGCTGGTCCGCCTGCTTCACCTGGCGGTCGGCCACCCAGAGGCGAATGAAATCATAGCTCTGGCCGGGGGATTCGATGCTGGCGGAAGTCAGATCGCGCCAAACCTTCTCGACGTCGTCGATGCGGTCGGCGACTTCAACGCTGATTTGGCCGCGCACCGCGGCTGGCGCCATGGCGCTGCGACTACCCGGATCGAGAACGGCATCGGCGGTGTTGGATATCAGCATGGGCCCCACTCATGTCGGCACGCACTCTGCCCCGCCGGGGTAAACCAGTGCTGAACTTTGACGGTGCAAAGCCACCGGAGGCCGGAAACTTGGCAGACGGTTAAGCCGGACTTACCGCCGCTATAGGCGAGTGAATCCTTTTATCCATTTGCAGCGCAAGACTGTTATTTTTCAGCCACTTAGCTTTAATCCATATATCTAAGAGGCATCGACCAATCCCGATTGAAACTAACGCAAACAAAAATAGACCGCGCCTGGCGCGGTCTTTAGGTCGAGTGGTTTCGCTCAGGCAACCAGCCGTCGCACATCATCCCTGCGGTAAAGGATCGTTCGCACATCCGTAAGGGGCGACTTGAGGTTGATCGCGGGGATGAGCCCCATCTTTCTGAGCTGCTGCACGCTCGGGCTTCCTGACAGGGATCCTTTCACGTGGAACCTGCCTACGAACTCGTTTGCGAAACGCTCGACCTTCATCTTCTGGAAGAAGAGCGTTCTTCCCTTCCCTTCACTCGCCTGGAAGCGTTCTGGTGTCAGCAGTTCCTCTGCCATCAGTGCTCGAAGATCTGCCGGGTGCACTCCGAGCATCCGACACACCTCGGCCGCGCCAACGATCTCGTTGCCCCCCGACATCGCCTTCAACACGTCCATCGGATGCAAGCGGATGCTTTTGAACACGGGGAGCCCTGGAACAAGAGCGACACGCTTGATGGCTCCATCCTGCAATAGGGGCCAAATCTTCGAGAGCGGTAGACGGAAATCGCTCGCCAGGTCCGACATGGAGAGCATTCCAGGCGTCGCCGGATCGACCTTCTCGAACCGGTCGAGCAAGGCTTCGGTGGCACGGGTCACATCCGGCTCCGAATAGATCGGGGGATGACTTTTCAGACCAGCATCGCCGGCCGGCTGAAGGATACCTGCGTCCGCCAGGTTCTTCAGGTTGGATCGTTTCTTGTGGTTGTTGTCGAAACCAAGTCTGGTTGCCGTGGCTGCAGATGTGAGGAATGGCGCCTTCTGCGCTACGAACCTCTCCAACGGATCTGCATGCAGCAACATCTCCTGTCGGCGCTTGGCAGGCATCGCGACCATTTCTGGGTGAGAGGTCAAAATCGACATCAGCTGGTGCTGGTCGAGACCGAGGTGGTGGAGCGCGCTGCTGTAGTCGTGGAGCCATCGTTTCCCGCATTGGCGCCCGAGAACGGTATCCCCTTTCGCATATGGAAGGCACCGGAACAGAATCCCGGTGAGCGCATCGGCGATGGCGGGCACGCCCTGCTCGGACTGGCACTCGAACAGGACGTTGACGAGACTGGGGAACAGTTTATGCGCTCCCCGTTCAATCATGCGCAGATCAGCTCGGTGTTCAATCACCACCGCCTCCAGCTTCTCCACACCACCAGCGAAGACGTTGAACCCGACCGCACGCCTTTCCACGGACGTCAGCGCCCTCGAACCATTTTGCAGCCGCCACATGTCGGTGCCCAGCGCGTGGCACAGTCGCGTCGCCATCGACAGTGACAAGGGTTCCAGGAGGGATGGTGCAGGACTCGTGTCTACGCCGATCCGTGACAACACATAGAGCTGGAAGCCGTCCGGCACCGCCGGTTGGGTCTCCTCCCCAAGGCGTTCGATGAGATTGGCGGTCTCGTAGCCCGTGTCGATCAGCTGGATGCCCACACCATGAATATCGCGCGAGATGAGCTTCACTTTGTGCCGGGCGCAGCAATCGACCGCCCCAGCCACCCATTCTGCCCTGATGTAGACGGCCTGATCCAAGGGCATTCCCGGATTGGCTCGAATATCCTCGAGGGCACAGCATGGACAAATGCTGACCCTACGTCGGGGATTTGACCGAGTGTGCAGGATCTGACCATTCAGCTCTAAGTATAGCTTGCTCAGATTGCGAGGTGTCCATTTGATCAACTCGTTGGCGTCGCAGTTAGTCAGGGCAGCCAAGGCCCCCAGGGCTTCAGGAAGGCCATGCTGGATGCCTCGCAGATCGAGGTAGTAGTCCTTGCAGAAGGCCCGCGGACTGGGTGCGCCGAAAAAAGCAGTCAGCCGACCAAGGTAGCTCTGCGCAGTTTCACGCGGCATAACAGCGGGGCACTTCCTGAAGCTGCCCAGTGTGTGAGGTGCATGCATCAGGCCGCTTCCGGCTTCGCGATGGCCTCAGAGAAACTGCGTGGGGCGATCTTGCCGATGTCGATGCGATCCCAGCCGCTCGCCAGAAATGGATTGGCGCTACGTGCAGCCGAGGTCATGTCGCCATACACATAGGCAAAGTCTTCGCGGTCCAGCTTGCCCCGTGGACGTACCTTCGCAAGTGCGACCGCCTTCTGGATCCATTCCAACGCCGATCCTGCCTGATTGAACGAGGCGTGGACGAGACGCGGAACGATATGGTCGGCCTCTGTCAGTTTGGTCTCGACTTTGGCGACCTCGCAGTACTTATGGATGGCCCCTAGAAGCATGTCCCGATCCAGTCCAGGGTCCAGTTCTGGCAATCTCACGATCCTCATCCGGCGATGCGCTTCCCGCCGAACCTTCTGAGCATCTTCCTTCTTGTCAGTAATCATGAAGCTGTCGAGTACGTGCGGTAGGCCGCTCAACGCGATGGGTGTTGGAGAGGTGCTCAAGTTGAGCAACTCGATCGCCATCGTCCACACCAGATGCGACTGCACCGCCAGTCCCTTGGTATTGTGGCGTTGGGGGTTGATGATGCGGGAAATCTCGTCGACGGCCACCATGGTAAAGCCATGCCTGCCGATTGCGGAGATCGCCTTTCCTGGTGCGTCCTGGTCCTTGGGTTCGCGGACATCGACACCATCGGCGCGGCGCACGATCTCCTTGGCCAGCATCGAGAAGGTGCCGTGCGTTGGCGTGTCGACATAAAAAGGTGAGCTCTCCATGACCCCGCCATCCAGCAAGGCAATGGCAGGCAATGTCTGCATCGCGTATCTGAGGCCGAAGCTCTTTCCAGAGCCGGATTCGCCGACGATCAGCACGCCATCGATAGGGAGGCTGTTGTCCGCGCTCCAGAAGGCACCCTCATTGAACCGGGCTGCGATCTGCTGCTGGGCACGCGCAACTTGTGAGGTGATGAGATTGAGCTGGCGGGTCGGGACGATTTTGTCCCGCAACAACGTGCGCAGGTTTTCGTATTCCGGCTTCTTGAGCATCTCCGCGTAATCGGTCTTGTTCTTATCGGTCATGAGCCGCTCTTTCTGGTAGGCTGTGGCAGGAAGGCGAAAGCCTTGACCGCTCCGGTCTTGGATGGCGGAGTTGCCTTCGGTTCGTCATCGGTTTCACCGGGGTCAACGATGTCCTCTTCCGGCTCTTCGAGCAGGTCGCCATCCTTGTCGATATCAGCGTCGTCGAGACCTAAATCTGTTTCTGCACGCTGGTCGTCGCCTGCATCGACATAGGGGTCGTCGACCATCTCGATGTCGTCGTCATCGGGGTCGGTGCCTGAGGTTTGGAAGGCCGCTTCGCGGGTTGATGAGTCGAAGGCCAGGATCTGGCCCTGGTTCGTGGCGACCTCGTCCTCCTTGATGTGGAGCTTGGTCCTGTTGACGATCTGCATCACTTCTTCGGCGTTGTAGCTCATGTCCTTGACCTGGGATCGAAGACGGGCGTTCGTGCCCATGCGCTCGAGCTTGCGCAGTGCACTGTCAACGATATGTGCATTGGCCGCAGCCTGACTGCCGTACAGCTTGCTCAGACGGCGGCGTTCGTTGATCCAGTCGGTGAAGCCGACTCCTCGCACTCGTGCCGGCCCGGCCAGAGTGTGCCAGTCATCTTCAAAATAGACGCTGATGCGCCCAAGATTGGAGAGGTCCACCTTAGCCCTCAGCTTACGTGGCCTCCCCTTCTTGAGCCTTCCCATCTCTGAGAAATAGGTCTGCAGGCGACCAGATACGTAGTGGTTGCTTGCGAAGCAGACACCCTGCCCCGTAAGGGGGAGCAGAAATTCCAGGCCGAAGGCAAGCCGGACACTTTCTTCGGTATAGACGTCCGCCGCTCCCTGGCTGAGGAACCTTTCCTGGAAACGGTCGATAGGCGGTTGACCATCATTGCCGCGATGAGGGCTCAGATTGTAGACGTCGTTGATGTACAACCAGAGCGCCCTGCCTAGGGTTTCGACATCGGCCGATGCACGATCCAATGCGTCGTAGTCCCCCTTGGCGATGACATTCCCGAATGTGGTGCCGGTGAAATAGGACAGGAGTTGATCCTTCACCGTGCGATTGAAGCGCTCGAGAAGGCCGCGCAAATGAGCGCTGTCGCCAGGGCCGACATCCGCATCATCAACCAGGGACAATGCTGGAACCATGAAGTAGGGGTGCGTGAAGGCGCCGCCAATGTCAGTGAGCAGACCATCGAGGCCGATAGGTGGGATGGGGTCAGCTTCGCAACCAGCATCCATCGATTGCAGCGTCTTTTCCGTGACAGCCATCCGCAGGGCGCGTGTGGTCAGGTCTGAGGACTCCGACAGCCCGAGTGCCAGCCCGAGAATGGCGCGCGAGCAGGCATCGATGACCCAGGCCACCCAGAGGCGTCGGCGAACACCGAACTCTTCGATCTGGGAATCTCTGACGAAGATCCAGCCGCCCTGATCGGTAATCTTCGCGACCAGGTCCATCTTCCAGCAGTCCATTAGGACGAGTTCACCGGGATAGTTGTATTGTGGCCCCTCGGTGAAAATGGTTCGGCTCTCGATCGCCACCTTCTCGCCAAAGCGAGCAGCAATGGCCTGCCCATCATGCAGGGTTCCGATGAGGCGCTCGATCGCATCGACACTTGGTGTGGTTCTGCCTGCCAGCGAGGGGATGATCCTCATCTCCGCGCGGAGTTGGCGTCTGAGGAGGGCAAGGGTCGGGCGCTCGGGGCGAAGCAGCAACTTGCGAATCTGGAGGTCGATGAAGGCGGCCATATCTGGGGCCATCTTCCTGCCGCCTCGACGCATATCGTCGGTCCTGGGGCAGAGGTCGGTGATCTTGAAATCCTTACGGGCCAACTTCTGCCGGTCCTTCTTCAAGGTGGCGTCAGATCCCAATGATCTGAGGGGGAACTGACCCAGACGCGGCTTGCTGTGCCCTTGGACCGTCTTGGGATCCAATACGTAGAAGGGTCTGCAGGCTTCATGGATTCTCGCAGCGTTTTCGGCCAACCACACATCGGCGGTGACCGCCTTGTAGTTGCGATGGCGAGGTGTCTTCTTTTCCAACCCCGGAGACCGATACAGCACCACCTTGCCAGCCTTGTAATCGCGGTTGAACAGCGAGGCCTTGGTGAACGCGATCATGGTGCGACGCAGGTCTGTAGGCGACTTGCCCGCCAGAAGATGGACATGACCGCCCGGTCTCGCTGGCGTTCCGTCCACGTCGAAGTAATGCGGTTCGACCACAAGGTCCCCCGACAGCTTGAGGTTACGAACCTTGTTCCTGTACAAGGTTCGAGGGTACTCATAGCCGTCGAGGCACTCGAGCGCGTATCGGTCGGTATACGTTTCCGAGATTCGGAAATGGTGGGCCATCCAGAACAGCCGCGCAGTCGGCGGAATATCGTCTGGATCTTCTTCCGACATGTTAGTGCTTCCTGAAGCTGGCACGGCGATACGACTTGGGCTTCGTCTTCCTCAGCAGGATCACCGGTGGCTCCGGGTTGCTTAAATCCGGGACCGGACCAAGCCGATCGGTGTCGGGCATGATAGCACCCGAAAACTTGACCAATCCCTTCTCGTCGATGGTACCGAAGCCCAAGTAGATGAGCGTGCCATAATGGATGGCGCGCAGAACCGGGCGAAATGCAACGTCGCCGCCACCCAGCCTCGCGGTCAGATCCCCAATGCGGACCGGCTTCTCGAGTTCGGGGGCGATCTCGCGGAGAAGATCGTCCACGTATCCGCGACGGTCGCGGCGAGCATTGAGCACCTTTCGGGCATTCTGATTGCCCCACTCGGGCAACTGCCGACTGGTCACCAACTGGATGCGGTCGAGCTTGCTCTGGGGTACGAACGGAGCAAGCCGTTCGACGAACCCTCGAGTATCCCGCTTGCTGGCCGATGCTTCTGGCTTGACCACATAGCCCACCTTAGATCCGTCGCGCATGGTCGCGACGATGTCGACAGTATGGTCTCGCGTAACCCCGTCTTGGTCGACGTATGTTACCAAGAGGGCCTGGTGGCGAACGCTCACTACGTTATTGTCCGCCAGAAGGGAACGGACGAGCTTCTTCTCGATCGAGCTTTCCGTCAGGATGACGACATTGCTCACCGGCTCGACGATGGCGCCCGTCTGACTCCCGTTGGTGCCGAACGCAGGAGAGCGGACCACCTCGGTATTCCTGAGCGGAACGATGGCGAGTTCGCTTCGATCTGGCTGCTGGGGACGGATGAGGTGCGTGCAGGACCGCTGCTGCGGCGGCTCAGAGGCAGCTGTGTGCGAAACCGTATCGAGGACCTCCGAACCCGCTTTGTGCCTGCGGATCCCCGAGCTTCCTGTCCTCGATCAGTTCCGAGCCGATGCGATCTAACGTTTTCCTTGATAATCATGAGTGGTCTCCATCCGGTGGTGCCGGACACGACGACGGTCGTGCCGGCGGCCCGCAGGCCTAGTGGCCAAGGGCAGGTCTTGTGCGGATGCGGGATGGAGAGGGGTGGAGCTACGCCGTGCGGGAATACGCCCGTTCGGCGTGCATTGCTGCACCGCGGTCCAGCCGCGCGCCGAGGGGCGATATGTGTCGGAGGTTGCTCATGGTGCTTCCCATAGCTGCCGGATCCTTCCCCATCGAGAAGGCAATGCCGACGATTTGAATCGAATGGTCAGGCAACGCCATCGCGCGACGGCCTGGAAGGGATGGTCGGGAACGGCAGCACACCGTCCCCGAGCTTGGGCTGTTCGATCCCGACTTTCCTGGATGCCTCGACCTGCACCGTCTGGGCGATCGTGACCAGGGCGCGGTGCGCTGCCTCCTCGAAGCAGCGCTCGCCCATTTCGTCGTGGACACGGACCAGGCGGGTCATGATCCTGATGAGGAGCTCATCCATTACCGATCTCCTTCATCTGGCGGGCACCATGGACACGGTCGACCAGTTCGAGGAACCGGCCGGGCCCGATGTGGCGACGCACCTGCAGGTCATCGGCAACCGCCTCGATCAGATCGACGTGCCGCCTGGCCAGGGCCATGGCATCGGCGTAGAGGCGCTGCAGGTCCTCCTCGACCAGCGCGGTCATGCGGGCGTCGAACGACAGGATACTGTCGACGCCCGACTCGTCCGCTCGGTAGACGAGGCTGTCGCCCATTCCGAGCCCAAGATGCATCAGGGCAACCTGGCGCGTGGCAACAGCAAGATCGCTGTCCTTGGACCCGCCGGAACCCGTCCCCACCAGACCAAGGAGGACCTCTTCGGCCGCGCGGCCTCCCAGCCTTTGCATGACCAGCTTCTCGACATCCTGCTTGGTCGGCAGGCGGCCATCGTTGTCGATGTGTGCGAACCCACCGGTATCCCCGCTCTGCACGATGGAGATGCCGAGGATGCGGCCCATGCCATTGGCATGGGCGATCACGGCATGCCCTGCCTCATGGACCGCGATGCGGCGCAGCAGATCCGTTGACCGGGTTTCATCTGGCGCAACTGCGGCCATGAGATCGGCAAGCACCATCGGCCGCTGGGCTGCCCGTGCCCGTCGCCGGGCATTCTTGACGAGCTCGACCACATCGGCGCCCGTGGCGCCCATTGCCATCGCTGCGGCCTGGCTGAGATCCTCGCCCGGCAGATCGGCTCCAAGGTGCTGTCGGAAGATGCCGGCCAGTGCATCGGCATCAGGCCGGGGAATGTTGATGATCCGAGAAAGGCGACCACTCCTTGTCAGCGCACTATCAAGGCGTTCGGGGTGGTTGGTCGCTGCGATGACCATGACGTTCTCGGTGGCCCCCGAAATGGCGCCGTCCAGCGTCGTGAGCAGATGCGTGATCACCGGCAGCCACCAATCGGCGCCTCTCGAGGAGAGGGTGGCCCGGTTCGGAACGGCGTCGATTTCATCGAGGAACAGGATGGCTGGCGCCGCATCCCGGGCTTCCGCGAAAACGGAATCGATCTGCTTGATGATGCTGTCGAGATAACCGGGTGAGTTGGCGAACCACGCACTGACCGACGTGGAGATCAGCGGCACGCCTGCCGATCTGGCCAGGCTCTTCATCAACGTGGTCTTGCCCACGCCCGGAACGCCGGCCAGCACCACGTTGGCCGAGATGGCGGTGAACGGGATCTCCCCGCGCCGCCATGCTTCGAGGTCGGCCACAAGGTCCTCGCACCATTCCTTGGCCTTGCCATAGCCGTGCAAGTCCTCGAGCCGAGGCGCATCGATGATCGACTTGTCGTGATGGACCTTCTTGGCGGCTGCGGCACGCAGCCGGTCGACGCACGCCTTTGCCGACGAGCCGGAGCGGATCGCCGACGCGATCTCATCGAAGTCCAGCGCCGCAATGGTCTGATCTTCGAGCTTTCTGGGCAAGCGACCGGTGACGGCCCTGATGACGGCGGCCACCACCTTGGCGTTGGGCGGCGGCAGCACCAGGTGCATATCGGCCGCCGACACCATGGCAGGCGGCAAATAGTTCAGCTGATGTGAGACGCCGAGGCATCGGCCTCCGGAGGTCAGCGCCCGCGTGGCCTGTTCGATGGCAAGGTCGTCCTGCGGGGAGCGGTACTTTGGGGCAGCGGACTTGCTGTGATGGAAGTCCCAGTACTTGCCCGTGGACTTCAGGTATCGGTGGAGCGGTGCAACCCAGTCGGGGGAAGGTGCCTGCACGACCAGGCAGAATGCCCTGGTCTCCTGGATGCGGGCGATGCCTTCCATGCCGATGGCGTTCTCGATCAATGCCTGTGGCAGCAACTCGCTTGCGGTTCTCGGCCCGCCGATCTTGGCAGGCCTCTTGGCAGGCGTGGGCTCTTCGTCCTGGTCAAGTTCCAGGTCCGGGAATTCGTCTTCGTCGATGCTGTCCATGATGCTCTCTTTGCCGGCGACGAGACGCAGAAGTGCGCCCGGCAGGCCGGTCCTCAATGCCCACTGCGGGCGCGATGTCGGGAATGGTGCAGGCGCTCAGGAAGCGCGTTTGCCCGATATCGATATGAGGTGGAGAGATGCACGAGCGAGACCGGCCGCGGTCGGGCGGTGGGTGTTCCGGTTAGCGATGTGCAAGAGCTGCGACATGGCGGTTTCTCGTCGTGATGCTGAACAGATAGTGAACGTCAAAACTGCGGTCAAGCCAGAATCGACCCTCCTTCGAAAAATAAATGATACGCTGCATATCACTTTCTAGCTTGTGCCCATCTCGAAATATGATATCACTCATATCACGAAAGCGAGGGTTCGATGCAGACCGCAACTTGGAACGACATAGAGAGCGACCTGAAACTGGGGGTCTTCCTGATCACCGTTGCGGCTCAAAGCCTGGTGGGCGACCGGTCGCCGACATCGGGCAATCTGGGCAAGGCGGCGTTGGGCCATGCCTATGATCCGAAGCACTCTGCGGCCGAACAGGTCGACTACCTTGAGGATCTCCAAGCCTTCGACGTGAGCGGCACCCTCTTCTGGAAGGTGGCGCGCGCCTGCTTCGACTTCGTCCACGGGGAGACGCCATTGGACAAGCTCGATACTGGCGACTTCCAATCCGACACGCTCAACATGATGACCTATTTCCTGTCGGCGATTCCACGCGACTCCTACGCCACGTCGATGGGCGTGCACGCAGACCGGTTCCAGGAGCGCCGAGACCGTGGGGACGAGTCACCATTGCCGGGCCTGCAGCTGGCGGCCGCCGCCAAGGCGAACCTTGCCGACTATCTCCAGAGCTTTCCGGGAAACCGGGAGATGGACCTGGGGTTCGCTCCATTCGAAATCGCTGCGCTGGCCGGGATGAACATCTCATCCGTCCGCAACTTCGTCGGTCCCGGCGGGACCAAACCGATTCGGTCGATGCCATCCGAGCGCAAGTTCGGCGTCTATGGCGACCCGCTCGACACCCTGGAGTGGCTTGCCGGACGCCGCAACTTCAACGCTGGCACCCTCAGTGCCGATTGGCCCGCCTGGGCAGCGGATCGCGCCAAAACCATTGAGGACGTCGGCGCCCTGCTGGGGATCTATGCGTGGACCAACCGCATCACCACCGATGCCCTGGCGGATCGAACCGGCCTGCCGAACGAGACCGTCAGGGACTGGACCCGTGGGGAGATCGTCTCGACGGATGATGCCATTGCTCTGGCCGGCGCCGCCGGTATCGACCCCGACCTCTACTCCGACTTGGTCGCCCATCACGCCGGCGCTCTAACCCGTATCTGAACAGGAATTCCAGCCATGCCTTCGATCAACGACACCATCAATGCCAGCATGCTTCGGGATCCGCGCTGGACGCCGCACCCCGAGCGCGCAGCAGGCGGGACCAAGTACATCGCCACCTTCCTCAACCGGCGCGGCGACGCGATTGCCCTGGATCTGGGTTCTGGCGGCAAGAACGCCATCTGGATCGCGGCACACCTGGCACCAGGTGCATTGGCGCCGGCCATTGACCGTGAGCTCTACCCAGCCGACAAACCACGGAATTCGAACCTGAACGTCTCTCAGCTCAAAGGGAAGGCACTGATGCGCCTGTTCCCGACATCTCTGAGCGAGGCCCGCCAGCTTATGGACCACTTCGCCGAGCTCTAGTCATCCCTGGCCGGGGTGAAGGCTGGCGGCGGGGAAGACCGCATCTTTCTGTTTGTTGCACAGGTCAATGACCCCACTTGCCCGGCTGCCTTGGTAGCCGGGCTTTTTCTTATTCGGCGCGATCGGCATAGTTTCGGCCCGCCTGCGTTAGATCGAACACCAGTTGAGCTACCATCATGCGCGGCTGGATAAGTCCCTCATCCAAGAAGACCTTGATCACGGCCTTGTCCGGGCGCATTTGGCCATCGTCCAGATCGAATACGGCAGGGAATGTTTCCGAGGGAAGCGGAATTTTGGATGATCCAGCCATATGGAGATAGAGGGTGAGAGCCGCCCTATGTCGCTCGCTCTCTGAGCTCTCCGGCTGAACATTCATGCGCCACCAATCCACATTTAACGGCTCATCTCCTGCTTTGACCTGGGAGATCGGGAGGCTGTCACCAGCGTAGAGACCCTTTGCCAAACGCCTGGCGTCTGCCATCCGCATCTCAATCTTCATCCAGGCTCTCCAAAACGGGCACATCAGCCGCTTGCTGGCGCCAGTCATCTGCCAGTATCCAGCCACCCATCTGGTCGCGGAGATACCAGTCGTTCCAGCCGTTGCGGTTCGTTCGGGTGATCGTTTTCGAAGCGCCAGAGAACGTCGCGAACGGTCGATCTACCCCGTCCACCACCAAATGACCTTCCTCGATGGTCCCAGCGTAGTCCACACCCGCATAGGTGAACTTGCACTCCGTTCCGTCTGGAGGGAGTTTGACGCCGTCGCCGGCAAGATCGTTGAGCGCGGACTGGTCCACTCCCCTGGTCGGAGCAACCCATATCTTCTTGGCAATCCCGAAGAGATCCAGCCCTCGGGCTGAAATTGTCTCCTCGTTCCAATGATCGTACTCGATCAGGTCACGGTTCAGTGCAAGGCTCGAATGGGCGCGCACCGCCGGCATTTTCGTCGAGTAAGGTCCGTTTGATACGGAGGTATTAAGTGGCCCGGTGAGCAGGGTGAGGTTACCCAGGTTGTCGATCACGCCGTCCCGCTCGACCTTTCGAGCGACATGCTCTGGATCGGTATCATCATCAAGATGGTCGAAGCCGGGAATCGGCCAATTCGTCCGCCATTTCTGAGGCATGATGTGCTCAATCGAAAGCGCCGACTTGATCTCGATGTCTTCGTTGAGCGCCGTTCTTTTGGCGAGTTCGATGGCCTCGAATATGTAGCGTAGCCGTGGTTGCCGGGCGCCCTTGTACTGGTTGCGCCCCAGCCAGGAACGCTGCCATTCAACGTCGTCTGGCCAACGATCAAGATCGGACTGCCGGCTCGACAGATAGAGAACCAGCGCGTCGATCTTGTTGCCTTCAGCCGCACGAAGCCGGTCGATGATGCCAATGAAGAAGCGGTTGTAGTTCTTCGTGGGTGAGCCACAAATATCACGTCGCAATATGTAGCTCTCGAGCACAGCAAGCGCTCTGTCGATATCGGCACCCACGGTGTCCTCGGTCGCAAGATAGAGGACCAGGGGCATAGCTGTAGAGACGTCAAATGCATCGGCAAAGCGGCCAAAGTTGCCAATAGGATCCTTGGGGTCTTGGTCGAACAGCCGTTTCTCAATCGCCGCCGTGGCGGAGATAGACTCCAGCTCGGCGGTGACATGCGGGAAGGGGCGGGAATTGAGTATCCAACGCCGGTAACTGTCGAACAGGTTCTCCACCGAGACCAGATTGCCGATATGCATCGACAGATGATCGGTCAACATCCAGTCCAATCTCTGGCGAGACTGACGGCCACGCGATGCGGGCTGGCCCCAGAAGGCACGATCAAGCGGCAGCCAGTGCTTCTCGTATAGCTTGTCGACCAGCAATGAATGGTCAGCTTGGCCGAGACCCTTTGCGCGCTGGAATATGAAATTGCGCATCAGATCGCCCGGCGTCAGATCCACGCCGCGGCTGTTCAGGGTCTCAAAGATTGTCTGGGGATCGTCACCACCTTCCAGCTCGATGGACACGATTGCGAGCCCATCCTTCAACGCTTCAAAGAGGAGCTCGAGCCGGTGCTCATCGAAGCTGCCATTATCATCGACGTGGGCAGCGATCTTTTCCTTGAAATAGGCATGCGCCGCGACCGAGCGCCTTATGATTCCCTCTTCATCAACCGGCTTGGGTCCCAGTACATGGGGGTCAACATGTGGATCGATGATGCTGATGAAGGACCGTCGGTCGTTCAGTGATGGCCAGAGCTTGAAGCGCTCGACCTCTTGGTTCTCCATTACGCCGTCGTTGAGGAGATACTTCTGCAGCTCGGCCTCGTACCTTGATCCATTCGCCTTGGCGACATCACGTATCGCGGCAAGGAGGAGCTGGAATGTCGTGAGACGCTGCTGCCCGTCGATGATCTCGTATGCCTGGACCTGCTTGCCGAAAGTCTTGACTTGGGCAATGACGATGGCGCCCATGAAGTGAGGCGTCAGCGACGAGCGATCCTGCTCTAGCCGCTGGACTGATCGATCGATGTCCTCCCAGAGCAGTTCTAGCTGAGGCTGGGCCTTCCAAGCGTATTGCCGCTGGTAGAGAGGGATAAGGAACCTCTTCTTGCCATCGAATAGCTCGATGATGGAGCGAGTGTAAGGCTTCATTGTTCCCCCAGTGCCGAAGCAGCAGACTGATGTTCGCCGATAAGCTGCTGACGAGCAAGGAAGTATCCGTTGCTGAGTCCTCTTGCGCCTTTGATGCGATCTAGGCTCTGGCCATCCCATCCTGGCCAAATGCTGACTTCCATGCCTTGGTCTGCAGTTGCAACATCGGGCATGCGGCCCCGTTGGTCGTTCTTGCCCGGCCATCTCAGTGGTCGGGCCTTTTCCGTAGGTCGCCGTGATGGCATAGACTTGGGTCATGGCAGTTCACCGTTTCAATCCCAAACGACGTCCCAGCAGACACAGTTCTTCGGCGAGAGCGCAGCGAGACATCGTCACGCCGTTATTGGCCGCCGCAGCCGTAATCGCCGTGGGCGTCTTGGGCTGGGTGGCATCCGATCAGTTCCTGCATGGGACCGACAGCGCAGGTGCAATCGTCACGACCCAGAGAGCGGACGAGGGACGGCGCGTGAACATCGGCATGTGCGGTCAGGATCGCTACACCTGTGTGGTCGACGGCGACACGGTCTGGCTCGATGGCGTGAATCTGCGTCTGCAGAGCTATGACACCCCGGAACCATACGACGACATATGCGGGGGCGCCGCTGAGGTGGCGTTGGCGAAACGTGCCAGCTCCCGGTTGCTGCAACTGCTGAACGCAAACTCATTCGTGGTCCAAAGCTCGGGGAAGGATCGCTACGATCGCACATTGGCGACCATCTTGATCGGGGGCCGGGATGTCGGCGATATCCTCATCGAAGAAGGCCTGGCACGTCGCTGGCCCGATGGGGAGGAGTTCTGGTGCTGACTGCGATCAGCACCTTCCTTCCATGCCAATGGTGCGTGGCCTGAGCAGTTACTGGATCTGCACCCAAGTGGAACGTCGCCGATTCCTGGCCGTTGTGGTTTCACGATTAATGGAAGGAGATCCATCATGGACTGGAACCGCGTTGAAGGCAGCTGGAAGCAGATGACCGGCAAGGTGAAGGAGCAGTGGGGCAAGCTCACCGACGACGACATCACCGAGATCAATGGCAACCGCGAGCAGCTCGAGGGCAAGATCCAGGAGCGCTACGGCAAGGCCAAGGATGAAGTGAAGAAGGACGTCGACGACTGGTACGGTCGTCAGAACTGGTAAATGCGAAGGGCCCCATCGGGGCCCTTTCTGTTTTCACCGACACACCGGCAGTTCGTCCCACCGTGTCGTGTACCGCGGCGACCGCATCTCGAACTTGGTGGTGAACGGCGACCGGCTGGCAATGCCAACTGCCGCAGGCACCACGGTGGCCCGTCCCCAGCGCCGGTTGGCTTCATCCATGGCGGCCATGACCTTGGCGGCCCGGTCGTGGTCGAGACCATCGAACAGCGACCGCTGCGCCAATCCGGGCGGGACCAGGTCCTGGGTGACGATGCCGGCCTTGGAGTACCGGTAGCCGGATTTCCAGAGCCCCTCGACGGCGCGCCGGGCCGCCTTGATCAGCTGCATCGTGTCGTTGGTGGCCTCGGGGATATCGACGGTCATGCTGACATTGCGCTGCGGCTCGTCGTCGTTGAACGGGCTGGTGTGCATGAACACGGTGACGTAGTCCGTGGCCAGGCCATGACGCCGGAGCTTCTCGCCCAGTCGAGTGGCATAACCGGCAACCGCCTGCTCCATCTCGATGCGTGAGGTCACGCGCTGGCCGAACGATCGGGTCACGGCGCAGCCCTGGCGCTGCGGCGCCACCGACTCGAGGTCCATGCAGGACCTGCCATTGAGCTCGTGGACGATCTTCTCCCCCACCACTGTCATGATGCCACGCGCCTTCTTGGGCTCCATGTCGCGCAGCTGGCCGGCGAACTGGATGTCCAGGGCCAGGAGTTTGGCCTGGTTGGCACGCCCGATGCCCCAGACGTCGCCGATCGGGAAGTCGGCCATCACCCGAGCCTGCTCGTCTGGATCGGTCAGGTCCAGAACACCAGTGGCCAGGGTCTTTGCGGCCTTGTTGGCCAGCTTGGCGAGGGTCTTGGTGGGGCCGATGCCCACGCAGGTCGGGATGCCGGTCCACTGGCACGTGGTGGCCCGCAGCTCGCTCGCCCAGGCGGTCCTGTCCTTGCGCGGCACATGCTCGACGTCGAGGAAGGTCTCGTCGATCGAATAGACCTCGGTTTCGGGCGAGAACCGGTTGTAGACCACGTTCATGCGCCGGCTCATGTCGCCATAAAGAGCATAGTTGCTCGACAGGGCGACGACGCCCTCCTGCCGGCACAGGTCTTTGATCTGGAAGTAGGGCTGGCCCATCTTGATGCCAAGGGCCTTGGCTTCGCTGGTGCGCGCAACGGCGCAGCCGTCGTTGTTGCTCAGCACGATGACAGGTCGCTTCTCGAGCTTGGGATCGAACACGCGTTCGCAGGAGCAATAGAAGCTGTTGCCGTCGCTCAGGGCGAACGCGGTCATTTGCTCAGGTCGCGGATGGTCGCCGTGACCACGCCCCAGATCGACACGTCCGTCCCTTCGGTCACCGTGAAGGCCGGCAGCGTGGCATTCTCGTTATGGAGCACCATGCGGCTGCCCATGCGCTTCACCCGCTTCAGGGTTGGCGCATTGTCGATGATGGCCAGCACGATCGAGCGATGGCGCGGAACCAGGGAGCGATCGACGATCACCACATCGCCTGGGAAGATCTTGCAGTCGATCATGCAGTCGCCGGCCACGCGCCACAGGAAGGTCGCGGTCGAGTTCTGGATCAGGACCTGGTTGAGGTCGACAGACGTCTCGATGAAGTCGTCGGCCGGGGACGGGAAACCAGCATGCACCTGCTGCCCGACGAATCGGATCTGAAACTCGACCAGGGAGGTGATTGGCACCGGCATGCCGCCGGGCTCCATGGCAATTTGGTCGACCAGCATTCCGTCTCCTGAGTGCTCTCGCTGAAAGCATCCCGGATCGGACTGAACAAAACAAGAACGATGTTCGTATTCTTGAAAGAAATCCCTCTTACAGACCTGCCCTATCGGCCTTTTTTCAGTGCAGCCGCCATGCGCCGTCGCTCGGCGCGGTTGAAGCCCGAATAGGCCGGTTGCGGACGTTTTCCGGTCTTCGGGTACTCGTCGACATGGTATGTGCGGCCCGTCAGTGACTGCATTATGCCGACCTCGCCGCAACGGAATTCAATTTCGGCCCTCTCCTCGTCGGACCATTCGTCCTGTTCGGCATAGATGCAGTCCTCGGAAACGCCTCGACCCTGGCCTGGTGGTTCGCGACCGATGCCGATGATCTTGGTCAGGCCCGGATTTCGCATCAGCACGGCCTTGGCGTAGAGCTCCAGATATCCTGATCGTACGATCCGATACTGCTCATAACCCTCTCGAAACATGCCCTCCTCGAACTTTATGGTCATGAAGAAGTAGGCAGTTCCTACCGGGTGCTCCATTGGAGAAACGACCACGCGAAAGAAGATTTGTCGGTTCATTCCTCTGCGGCAGGCGTCTAGAAAGGCATTGCCGAGGTTCCTGCGAGCGACGCGAGGCTCCTGGGCCATCGCCCTGAACGCCTGTTCGCTTCGGCTCAAGGAATAGTCCTGACCAGGTGGGACCAACGACGTTCCGTCCAGCAGATGCCCTGTGAACTGCTCTATCAAGGCGTCCCAGACATACGAGACCTTATCGGCTTTCTTCTTGGCGAGATATCTGGGGTCGTTGATCAAGCCCGCGTAGTGGGATCCGTCCAGTCGCAGGGGTCCATGGAAGGCCCAAGTGCCTTTGCCGGGTGGAGAAAAATGATGTTGGCCCTCGCTGTCGGCTCTGACGGAGTAGTAGGCGAGGAGATCCTCTTCGCCATGGGCCAGTGCGAGGTTGCCCGATCGTATGAAGTCGGCCCGCCTGTCCAGGTATCCTGTCAGGTCGGTGATGGTGTCCAATTCGCCCAGAACCACGCCGAGGGTGGCCTCGTCGAGAACATGGACGAAGTCCCGATCCGGATCTATGTCGCCAATGGCGAACGGCACTGTCCCGATATTGCCTTCGGCCATGTCGGTGTGATCTTGCCCCTTCAGCGCGGGCATGATCACCAGGCTACCAGTTCCACCATTGAAGAAGGATCTGCAGGCCGCTGCAGCTCCATTGGCGACAACGATGCGATGGACCCGGCGCCGTTCCAAGGGCGGAAATGGCAGAGGCAGGGGGACGGTGCAGGCCTTGTCGACGAAGATCTTCGCCGGAAAACTATCTATCCACCGTTCGGCACCACGCAGTTGCTTGGATGCATCGTCGATCGCACTTCTGTACCAGCGGGGCCATGCGATCTCTATCGGCTTGTCCTGCCACTTGATGTTCTTCTCGCTGAATATCAGGACGTGCGGATCGCAGATCACAAGCAGGTCGCACAGTTCCTTGCCGTCGCCTTTGTCGGAGCCATTGATCCGCTGTTCGCGATACGGGTTGGGGTAGGACCAGAGGTTGAGGAAGGTGTTCTCGGCCAGCGCGGCAAGGTGCCGTTCGGTATCGGTCAGGCCATTGGACTTGATGATGGGCGCGCGCAGCTGCTCGAGATGCTCGGCTATACCGTTTGGTCGCTCAACGGCTTGATGCTGGTCTGCCCGTTGGTCCATGCTGTGCCCTGCTACCATGGTTGCAGCTTATCAGAATGTTTGAGGGTGGACTGGTGCAGAAAGTTGCGCCGCAGCTAATCTTCGAGATCTTGTTTTGGATCGCAAGTGATCTTTACCTCTGCCGACAGGACCGGGGTTTCGGGCAGGCACGGACTGGGCCATAATCCTCCAACTTGGCCATCTCGGCACCAACGTTGGACTTATCGCACCATGACGACGTCGGATTCGACCTTCTCCCATCGTTTCGGCTTTCGCGCGCCGGATGCCGAGATCACGGTCCGTGAAGATGCCCCGCCTGCAATTCGGGACGCGATCTTGATGCTGGGCTATTCGTTGGGCTTCAGCCCCAAAGGCATGCGAGATATCGTCTGCGCCGTCATGCTGCGCCGGCCGGACAGCAACAATTGGTCGGAAGAACCGGTGGAACGAGAGGTTCATGGCCTGGTCGACGACGCGCCATGGTTCCGCATCTACGACCTTGCCGAACGGCTGTATCAATCCCTTCAACAGCGAGACAGCTATGGCGACAAGCCGCGTCAGTATGAGGAGCAGTTGAACGCCGCGTTCTGCGAGCACGGTATCGGCTGGAAGATGGAGAAAGGCCAGATCCTTGTCCGGGGGTCCGAGGCGTTCGAGCTGGCCACTGCCACGGCACCGGACATGATGCGGGCCGCAGGTGCGCCGACCGCATCCAACGAGATGCATCAGGCCCTGATCGATATCTCCCGGCGCCCTGAGCCAGATGTCACCGGGGCCATCCAGCACGCCATGGCCGCTCTCGAATGCGTGGCGCGGGGGTACGAAGGAACGAGCGGGACCCTCGGCTCAATCATAAGCCGGCTGCCGCTGCCCAAGCCGATGGACGAAGCCGTCCGAAAGCTCTGGGGCTTCGCGTCCGAGCAAGGCCGCCATATCCTCGAAGGACGGGACCCTGCTTTCGAGGAGGCCGAGTTAGTCGTCACGACCGCCGCGGCGGTCAGCGTCTACCTGATCCGCGTCAAGGCGCGGACCGATAAGTGATTGCGGCGCTGGCAGGCATCCCGATGCGGTGCCTCAACCGGCCGGTGCTGAAAAATCCAAACCGATCCTGGTGAATTCGACCCCCAGCTTCTGGATCAGGTTCAATGCGTACTCGTAGCGCAACTGACCGATCAATCGAGCCTCGATCTCTTCTACCTGCATCTGCTTGCCTTTGCCGGACAGGTAGCTCAACCGAAGCTTGGCCGTCAGGTCGTCCTCGATCTCGAACTTGCCGTAGTCATCGGCCATGAAGAGCCGCCAGATCGGAGAGCCGAACTCGCCGCCCCGTGGATATACCGTATACGTGTTGATAACCCCGGCCTCCTTGAGGAAGATCAGCGTGTTCGAGTTCACTTCGGAAGCCGTGTAGCTTTCGACCTTGGTAAGCTTGACCGCCATGAACGGCTTCACCGATGCCGAACTGGAATCCCTGACCGCGATTGACGTCTTCTGCATCGGCACTAGGTCGCAAGACGGCGACAAGCACACCCACTTCTCTTGACCGATCTTCATGACATGTCCGGGATGCAGGTGCCAACCCGAGAGCTGTTTGGTGGATATGTGGGCGTTGTAGTGGGACCGCGCCTTGTCGCGCTCTGCTTTCGCGATCGACCCGAGGGCGTAGTTCTTCGAGAACCCTGCAAGCTTGGCGTTGGACTCGGTGGGGTCTGCTTCCAGCACCTTGAGGCCGAATGCGACCGCCTTCTTGCCAATCAGGTCGAGCAACCTCTCGGTATGACGCGCAGCATGGCTCTCCAGCAGGGTCTTCCGCCTATTCCTGTGCGCGTCGGGCGAGGTGTCCAACGGCGTGCCGCGCAGCTCCTGATAGTATTGCCAGTAGGCATGCTTGTCGCTGAGGGCATTATCCTCGGCCCCAGCGCCCTGCTTACTGATCTCGGCGCGAATGCGGGAGGACATGAGCCTCGACGGGGAAGGACGCCAATCCTCGATCGCGGCTTGCAGGCGGTCCAGCAGATCTGTGTTCTTCTTCTTAGCGAAGGCGATGAAGCCCCCATTGGTGCGGATCCAGGGCTTGCGCCGGTTCCCAGGAATGTTCCAGCGAAGATCCCTGGGCGAAGACTTGTAGGAGGCGACCTTCTTGTCGTGCTTCGACATCCCCCATTCCATGACCTTGAGACGCTCACCAACGTCCCAACCGGCTTCGTCCGCGATTTCTCGGAATTTGGCGAACTCGGCCCCGGACTTCATGTACTCGTTCATCTTGCCGCCATTGCGGACGAAGCCTTGGAGCGCAACGTAGGCCGTCGCGCTGAGAGCGTCCTGCAGTTTCTTGAAAACATTGGAGAAGCGCGGGTCGCCAGTGTCCTCCAAGGCTTCGATCAAGGCGAAACCGGCGTCCGCGCGAGCGTCGACGATGTTCAGCGGTGTCAGAAGCGACATCAAAATGGTGTTGAAGGGATCGACGAGATCGCCGATCGCGGTATGGACCATCACCAGATTGAAGTGGTTGTTGTTCAGCAGATCGGCGATGATCTGCGCTGCCCGGGCGCCATTGGTTTCGTTCTTCTCGAGCTGATAATCGAGCACCAGCAAGTCGGACTGGTGCAGGTAGCTGCCGATCCCCTCGTTGTGCTTGCCGTCGTGGATGTCCACCGTCAGTGCCGGAGAAATATTCCGGAACTGCTTTATCACCTTGAGGATATCGCCCTTGGGCGTCCAAAGCGTCTTGTCGGTGGAATCGTAGCCCACGTCGCCAAAGATCTGCTCCCAGGTCGGATACTGGTCGTCGATGATCAGCACCGACCTGATCGGGTCGATGAAGGCCTGCTTGACCAGATCTGAAAACGTCGGCTTGGGCTCCCCTGCCACTGCCAGCTCAGTCATTGATATTCGCCCCCCGGAACTTCATCGAGAAGTTCGCGCCGGACAAGATCTTCCTGTCGTCGTCCTGCACATAACTGATCGTGTGGCCGCCAGCGGCCAGATTGGCCTGGGACAGATAGAGCCCCACGCCTCGTCCACCCTCGATTTTCCTGGTGAAGAACAAGGAGAACAATCGCTTCAAGTCCATCTCCTCGACGCCAGGACCGTTGTCGGCCACGAAGACCTCGTCTCCACGGACGTCGAACACGATCTTCGGATCCTCCACTCGCGCATTGATCAGCCAGTAGATGCTGTTGTTCACGAGGTTCACGAAGACCGGGAGCAGGCGCGATGGCTGGTCGAAGACGCTAAAGCGTCTGAATGCTGGCGTGGCCACGAGTTCGATGCCGCTGGCCGCCATGGTGCGGCCGAAGAATTCCGACACGTATTGATGGATGTAGTCGCCGCCGATGTCCCGAGGCTGCGGCCGGCCGGCCATCCGCAATGGCCCTAGAAAATCGAGGATCTGCTTAAGGCCTGCATACCCGGTGGCGAGCTGGTCGAGGTCCTTGTCCTTGCCCAGCTTCTTCTTCAGCCGCTGGATGCCGTCGTCGATGACGGCATCGTGGGAATGGAGCTCGTGGTCGAGGAATTCGACCGTGATACCCAACTGGGCGAGACCGTTCAGGCGATCAACCGTGCTGCGGAGCTCGCTGTTCTCGTCGCCGCCCAAGATGGCGATCGCCTGAATGTCGATGCTGTCCTTGAGGTTTTCGAGCGCCAGAATGTAGTTCTGGAACAGCAGCTCGTTCTCAGCATCGATCTTGCTTTTGGCCTCCACGACCGCGCGGGAAGCGGCCGTCAACGACATCCTACCACTGGCGGTCTGCTCGACGAGTGGCATGGTCTCCTCGCGCAGGAGCTTGTTACGCTCGGTCACGAGGTCGCCGATGCGAACGCGTTCAGCGTCCTGCAGCACGCGGATCTCCTTGGACCAGCGCGTCACCCGCGAGGTGAGCTGCCCCTCGTTGCGCTGGATCTGCTTGAGCACGATATCTTCGGGCGACGGTGGATGAATCCGTTCCACCGCATCGGCGATGGTGGTCGAGAAATCCGCGACCATTTGGTTCAGGTCGGTCATCGACCGGCGATAGGACCGGTAGTCCTCCTCGAGGGTGCCGAGCGGAGATGGCGCACCGGGCAGGCGCAGATCGGCCACGCTGGCCTGGGCCGCCTCGAGCCGTTCCTGGGCGACCGGAATGTCGTCTGCGACCTCGATCCGCGTTGCCGCGATATCGGCACGCAGCCGTTCCCTTACGGTGGGAATGCTGGCGGTCCGGGCTTTCAGGTTCTTCCTGAATTGCGTGCGCTGCTTCTGTCGCAGCTTGGTCTGCGCCTCCTTGGCCTTGAACTCGGCGAAGTTGCGCTCGGCCTCGGCCAGTTCCGATTTCCGGTCATCGGCGTTGGTTCCGAAGTAGTCGTAGGCCGATGACTTGAGGATGTTGATGATCAGAATCTTGAGCGACTTGGCGGCCTTGTTAACGATGAAGCCTTCTCGGCCCGCCTTGTCCTTCAGATTGGGATTGTTCTCCCTGCTGATCGCGATGCGCCCGAATATCCTTCGGGCATTCCAATACTCCCGGCCGGCATGGTTGCTGCGGCGCTTCTCAATCTCGAAGAAGTCGTTGTCCTCGCGACCATAAGGCAGCACCCGCAGGCCGTTGCGATAGATCATTAGGCCGGCATGAGGGGCCGAATTGGTCTTGAGGAATTCGAACTCCATTGGCGAATGGGTGGAACTGGCCGCGACCTGCTCGAAGGTCGCGAAGTAGACGTCGACAGGTCCAAGAGCGGAACCCGGCCCCGTGGGGAGGGTGAACTCCTTGGGCGGCCTGATCTCGTATTCGCTGCCGACCTTGCGCCACTTGCCGAACGACTTGATCTGGCCACGGAACACGCCCTTCTCGTCGATGCGGCCATCGACGATGTGCTCCATGCGGTCCGTCAGAGACCGATTGAACTCCGCAGCCGAGCCGATTACTTTGCTCGATATACCGTTCGAGGAGACGAAGACGCCGTATTGAAAATCTGGATTGGCCGCGTTGACCTCGGGTCGAGCCGCATCGAAGAGCGGATCGACGAAGCTTCCCAATGTCGTCTCGAACCGGGCCTTGTCGTCCTTCGCCGTGGCCAGCTGACTATTGGCTGGCAGCAATGCCGTGAACTCGTCGCTGGCACCGGACACCACCATGACGGTCCCTTTCTCGCTGGCCCCGGACCACACGCCCCAGGGAGCCATGTGGTCGTCGGTCAGAACGAAGGATCGGCACGCAGACACGATGGATTGCGACGGAACGGTCTTGTCGGCGCTGCCCCGTTCGGCCGCCGCAGCGAGATCGTACCTGGCCCAGGCGTCGATCATCCGGGAGGATCGCTCGTCCTCCCTGCCCGCGCCCAGAACATTCTCCAGTAGAGCCTCGGCCATCAGCGGCAGGAAATCGGCGATCTCGGAACGATCTTCGAACTCGATGACCGGTATCTCTATGTCGGTCAGGATCAGGAACGGGTTCTCGAAGAGCCGCCAATCGATAAGGGCGGCGGCCATCCTTTGCTGGCGACGTTTGGTGACCAGCAGCATCAGGGGGCCCAGGTGCGCCGACGACAGGCGCCCGATGCCCTTCTGGCCTTGGCGCGTCCTCGGCTCCAATCCATCGCGGTCGTCGTCCGAACGAGCATCGCCGAAGAGCTTGGACTCCGTGCCGACGACAAGCCAACGATCAATCAGTTCGTCGACATTCATCCCATGGCCGTCGTCGGCGATGGTCACGACCAGCGGCGCCCCATCGAAGATCGTTAGCGACACCGATCGAGCATAGGCATCGTAGGCGTTCTTCCAGAGTTCGGAAATGGCAGTAGGCACGTCCGCGATCTGTTCGCGCCCGAGATGGTCAACGGTGCGCGCCCGTGTCTTGAAGCTGACTGTCCTCATGCGTCGGCCAGCTCTACGAACTTGACCGACGAGGCCGTGCTGGCGGCAGGCTTACCTCTAACGACATCCCGGTCGAGCAGCTGCTTGATGTGCTGGATCAGGCTCTGGCCGAACGCCACCGGCACGGCGTTTCCGATTTGCTTTCCTGCCGCCATCAGGCCGCCATCGAACACGTAGTCGTCGGGGAAGGTCTGGATCCGCGCGGCCTGCCGTGCGGTAATTCCATGGTTGAGCACGGGATGAACGAAGCGCCCCTTGGAGGGATTGATGCACGCGGTGGTCATGGTCGGCGCCGGCTTGCTCGGGTCGATGCGGCCATAGACGTCGCTGTGACCGTCGTGTTCGAGGTGGCAGTCGAGCACGCGCCCGGAATCCTTGCGGCTGCCTCCGTTCGGCGGCGTTCGGGCAAATGCAGCGACGAGTTCCGGCCCGTGGTTCATGTGCACCCCGTTGATGTCGTCCTCGGGCAAATCGGCGAAGGCGCTTTCGCAGGAAACCCAAGGCTTCAAGCCGGTTCCCTGGGTCAGCTCGACGGCGGAATGGGTCGGCTTGGGCGGCCATTCGAATTCATCTATCGCGATGTCTTCGCGGACGCCCAGGATGAAGACCCGCTGGCGCCGCTGGGGAATGCCGTAGTCCCGGGCGTCGAGCTTTTGAGGCGCGTAAACGGTGTATCCGCTGTCATGCGCCTGGCGATAGAACTCGTCGAGATAGCTCTTGTGGCGTGGCCACAACATGCCGGGGACGTTCTCCATGAGGAACGCCTTTGGCTTCAAACTGCGGACGAAATCGAAGTATTCGTGGATCAGGGCGTTGCGCGGATCGTCTACGCCAGCGCCATTGATCCTGTGTGTGGAGAAGCCTTGGCAGGGCGGACCGCCGAGCAGCAGGTCGCAGTCGGCATCGGGGAAGTGCTTCCTGGCCAAGCTGGTGGCGCTCAACGACGTAATGTCCTCGTTGTAGACGACCACGTTCCTGCTACGCGCCTCGGCTCCGATGTTTTTCCTGTAGGTCGTGGCAGCGTTCTTGTCGAACTCGACGGCGAAGACGATATCGCATCCCGCCTGCACTGCAGCGAGCGAAAAACCGCCGGCGCCGGCGAACAGGTCGGCCACTTTCAGTTTCGCACCGGTCAAAATAAGTCACCGCCCCAACATCGTGGATTAGATCGCCCACGACATGCTCCCAACACGGAAAGATCATAGCTTGCTGCGACGCAAAACTGAATAGGCCGGAGCCTTTCAATCTGCGGGCCCCTATGGCTACTGCAGCGGACGACTGTTCTTCGGCATGGCTTCTTTCCAGGAGGGGTCGATGAGTTCGGGGGCGCGTTCAATGGATACGAAGAAAATCATGAGGGGTAGACATAGGGTTCAGTCGCCTAGTCGCTTACAGAACTTCCGGTTCACCGTTGGCAAGAACGACCGAAAGACTGAAGGGTATTTTCCGGCGATTGCCGGGCAAGGCTCCTTCCTCCATTATCCCGTTTAGAGGGACGCCCATGGACAAATGCATCTACTGCGACGAAGCCAAGCCTTTCACCGACGAGCATGTGGTCTCCGCTGGGCTAGGCGGTGACGACAAAAGGTGGATGCTCACGGACTGCGTCTGCGGAGATTGTAACACCAAGATCTTCTCCAAGCTCGAGGCCAAGTTTCTCCGCTCCTCGCCGGTGGCTATTGCCCGCCTGTTCCACCAGGAGAAAACACGTGGCCGCGGCGGCAAGCCAGGAGTCCCCTCCGTGACTGCTGCGCAGAGCCTTCTGGACGATCCTGCAAGCGGCGTATTCCTGAATCAGGAACTCGGACCAGGGTTCGTGGCCGCGATCCTGCCGCAACTCATCTTGCAGAATGGAGGCACGCTGACAGCCCACCTGCCCGACGTCGCGACCGGCCGATCCTTCCTCTCAGACTTCAAGGCCGTTCTATGTAGAGATCTGGTTCTTGTTCGTAAGGTCAAGGCTGGCCTGGAAGCGGCATATGAGCTGACCGAACTGAAATGGGACGCGGTGACGGAGGAATACGTCGCGTCTGGGGTGCAAACATCTGCAAAGGCGCCGAAGACAACAGACGGCATCATGTGGGTCGAGCAATTGGTAATGCCGAAGACCGCCCACTCGGCGTCTAGGCTGACGCCGCGCGTTTACCGCCGGAGTCAGGGCCAGTTGGTCTGTGCTGTGATCGAACTGGATGATGCTCCTCGCGTTCTCTCGCTTCTGCGTCGCAACCCCGACGCCATTGTTGTGCCTGACGACGCCACCCCAATCACTGTTGAAGATACGGGTGTGCACTTGAAGATCCCGATGTCGATTAAAGTGCATGACCGGGTGCTGACCAAGATATGCATTAATCTCGCCGCCCACCTGTTCGGCGCAGATTTCGTGCGTCGTCCGGAGTTCAAGACAGCGAAACGTTACGCCCGCACTGGCGAAGGGAACATCTTGAAAATCGGCGCCGAGAAGCACCCCGCCAACCAGCTAGCGGGCGCAGCAGATTTCGGTGAGGTCCATGTTTTCTGCATTGCTCCAGCCAAAGCCGAAACCGAAGACAGTAAGCTGCTGTCAGTCATGGTCCAACTTTATGGTGGCCCGTTCGAAACCTTCGGTCTGGCCAGCCTGCCCGAGAACGTGCCTGAATTGCAGGAGCCGCTCTTCGTCATCGTAGCCTACAATGAGAACCGCATCGAAAAGTACACCTTGAGCGAGCTGCGTGCAGCTGCCGAGGCCGATGGTCTTGGGCCTATCGCATAAGTTTCATTGCAGTGCCGTCGCCATGTCTGGCTGGGATCAGAAGCAAACGGCGGCCGCTCAATAAGCAATGCCTATTTGGATAACAGGAATCAACCGGGGGCCGGAACGCCCATGAAGCCCAGTGTTTCTAGGCATTCTTAGAGCTCCGAGCCCCGGTTTTAAGGACTGTTGGATAAAAGGATTCACTCGCCTACAGCCGCTAGCCGAAGCTCGCCAGAACCGGGAACGTCTCGAGGAACCAATAGGACAGCCGGGTGAAATTGCCGGTGAGGAACAGCACGCCCGTCAATACCAGCAGCCCGCCCATGACGCGCTCGACGGTGTGGAGATGCTTTTTGAAGCCCTGGAAGAAGGCCAGGAAAGGCCCGATGGCAATACCGGCAAGAAAGAACGGCACACCCAGCCCGAGCGAATAGAGCCCCAGCAACCCCGCCCCTTCCCATGCCGTGTCGCGACTGGCTGCCACCGACAGCACCGCCGCGAGCACGGGCCCGATGCACGGCGTCCAGCCGATGGCAAAGGCCAATCCAAGCAGGAACCCTCCCAGCGGACCGCTGGCGGCGCCGGGACCCTGGTGGCGCAATTGCCTGTCCAGGATGCCGATGCGATAGATGCCCAGGAAATGCAGCCCCATGGCAATGATCAGAACCCCTGCAATGGGTGTCAGGATCGGCAAAGCCTGGCGAAAGGCCTGCCCGAACGCGGTGGCCGTGGCACCGAGCGTCACGAAGACGACGGCAAAGCCGAGGATGAAGAACAGCGAAGTGATCGCCACTCGCCGCTGCAGCGCCGCGGCCCCGACATCATCGGCGCGCAACTGCTCGAAACTCGCGCCGCTCATATAAGTCAGGTAAGGTGGGACCAGCGGCAATACGCACGGGCTGAGAAAGCTCAGCACGCCCGCGCCAAACACCAAGGGCAATGAGAATTCCACGAGGTTGACGCTCCCTGTTGCGGCTCGGTTCTACCGCGTCCGCGCAGCAAAGCAATGCGCCCGGTGTCGCATCTCACGGATGTGATGGTGAGATCGGCGGCATCATGTCGCCTCGCCGAACGGGCAACTGGCACCAGTCCATCTGCCGGGACGGATCGATCAAACTTTACCGATTGGATTACGACGGCGTCATCGCCTGGGGCCGCAGTGTGGGGCTGTTTCAGCCTTCGGGGGCCAAATTGAGAACTTTTGCTGCGTGCCTGCTTCTTTCCGCCATGGCCACACCGGCCATGGCCGCTTCCTATCCGACCATCGTTGGCGAATGGTACGCCGAGCAAACCGGACCGCAGGATTGCGGCGGACCTTTCGCCTTTCACATCGGGGCGATGCATTATGTCGAAGAAGCACTGGTATGCGATTTTGACGACGTGCGCCGTGACGGCTGGCAGGTGACCTGGAACGGTTCATGCAACGACGGCTCGACCAGTTCGCCAACCCAGGTGGTTGCACGCGAAGACAATGGAAGGCTCACCATGTGGTTCAACGGTAACCCGGGCTGGACCGCATTGCGGCGGTGTAGCGCGCGGTAGGAAGCCGCCCGCGCACGTATACCGATTGAGCGCGGCCACCGGTAGCTGGACGCGCGTGGTCCTTGCCCCTCGCGCGCAGCCGCCCTATAGCAGCCTCAGTGCTCGGCCTGAGGTGCCCATCGATGCCCATCCGTCCCATCCGCATCGCCCCATCCATCCTGTCGGCCGACTTCTCTCGGCTCGGCGACGAGGTGCGGGCGATCGATGCTGGCGGAGCCGACTATATTCACGTCGACGTCATGGATGGTCACTTCGTCCCCAATATCAGCTTCGGCGCCGTGGTGATGAAGGCCATCCGCGCAGTGACGACGAAGCCATTCGACGTGCACCTGATGATCTCGCCAGCCGACGCCTATCTGGCTGATTTCGCCGCCGGCGGCGCCGACATCATCACTATTCATGCCGAAGCCGGCCCGCACCTGCATCGCTCGCTGCAAGCGATCAGGGCCCTTGGCAAGAAGGCGGGGGTGGCGCTCAATCCGGCAACGCCGGTCTCGGCCATCCAGCATGTGATCGACGATGTCGACCTCGTGCTGGTGATGAGCGTCAATCCCGGCTTTGGTGGCCAGAGCTTCATACCGGAAGCCCTGAACAAACTACGCCAGGCCAAGGCCCTCATCGGCGCCCGGCCGATCGACCTCGAAGTCGATGGCGGGGTTACCGCCGCCAATGCGCGCGCCATCGCCGATGCCGGCGCCAATGTCCTGGTCGCCGGGTCTTCGATCTTCGCCGGCAATGATGCATCCACCTATGCAGGTCGCATTGCGGCCATTCGCGAAGCAGCGACCGGCCGCGTCGCCTGACTCAATTTCTGAACCTGAAAGCCCTAAGCCCATGATTCCGCGCTATTCCCGCCCTGAAATGGTCAGCATCTGGTCGGCCGAGACCCGCTTCGCCATCTGGTTCGAGATCGAGGCGCATGCCACCACCAAGCTGGCGGAACTGGGCATTGTCCCCACCGAATCGGCGCAGAAGATCTGGGACGTGATGAACGCCCGCAAGGCGGAGCTCGGCGACTATGGCTTCGACGTCGCCCGCATCGACGAGATCGAGCGCACCACCAAGCACGACGTCATCGCCTTCCTGACCCACCTCAGCGAGATCGTCGGCCCCGACGCCCGCTTCGTGCACCAGGGCATGACCAGTTCGGACATCCTCGACACCACGCTCTCGGTGCAGCTCGCCCGGGCCGCAGACCTGCTGATATCGGACGTCGACGCCCTGCTCGCCGCGCTCAAACGCCGTGCCTATGAGCACAAGGACACCATCACCATCGGTCGCAGCCACGGCATCCATGCCGAGCCCACCACATTCGGCGTGAAGCTGGCCGAGGCCTATGCCGAGTTCACGCGCAATCGCGCCCGCCTGGTCGCGGCCCGCGCCGAAATCGCCACGGCGGCAATTTCCGGCGCCATCGGCTCCTTCGCCAATATCGACCCGCAGGTTGAGGAATACGTCGCCGAAAAGCTCGGCCTTGCCATCGAGCCGGTGTCGACCCAGGTCATCCCGCGTGATCGCCACGCGATGTTCTTCGCCACGCTGGGCGTCGTTGCCAGCTCCATCGAACGCGTCGCCATCGAAATCCGTCACCTGCAGCGCACCGAAGTGCTGGAAGCCGAGGAGTTCTTCTCCCCCGGCCAGAAGGGCTCGTCGGCCATGCCGCACAAGCGCAACCCGGTGCTGACCGAAAACCTGACCGGTCTCGCCCGTCTCGTGCGCGGCATGGTCACCCCGGCGCTGGAAAACGTGGCGCTGTGGCATGAACGGGACATCTCGCACTCCTCGGTCGAGCGCATGATCGGCCCCGACGCCACGGTGACGCTCGACTTCGCGCTGGCCCGCCTCACCGGCGTGATCGACAAGCTCGTCGTTTATCCCGAGAACATGCGCAAGAACCTCGACCTGCTCGGCGGCCTGCACAATTCCCAGCGCGTGCTGCTGGCCCTGACCCAAGCGGGTTACTCCCGCGAAGACAGCTATGCCGCAGTGCAGCGCAATGCCATGAAGGTCTGGGAAATGCGTGGCGACCGGACGGGCCAATTCGCCCGAAACCTCAAGGACGACCCGCAAGTGACTCTCAGTGATGCGCAAATCGACGACATGTTCGATGACGCCTATCACCTCAAGCATGTCGATACGATCTTCCGGCGGGTGTTCGGATGACCATCACCTGCGCCCAGGAAACCGGCCTCACCGCCGAGGAATACATTGCCTGCGTCGGCCAGTCCGCGCTGGGTCCGACCCGTCCGCTCGGCAATACCGAGCGGGTGCAGGCCTATATCGACAATTCCAACCTGGTGATCACCGCGCGTGACCAGGGCGGCCGGCTGGTTGGCCTGTTCCGCGGCATGACCGACTGGAGCTGGATCTGCTACTGCGCCGATATGGCCGTGGTGGAGTCCAGCCAGGGCCAGGGGATCGGTGCCCGCCTGATGGACAAGGCGAGCGAAATCCTCGGACCGGGCTGCACCATCACCCTGCTCGCCCTGCCCGGTGCCGAAGGCTTCTACCAGAAGATCGGGCTGACCCAGACCAGCGCCGCCTTCTATCGGGACAGGACACATCGCACGTGAAGATTTCAGAATGTGATATCCTGATCTTGCCCGGCCTTGGCAATTCGGGCCCCGGCCATTGGCAGCTGCGCTGGGCCGAGCGCATGTCCAGTGCCGCCATCGTAGAGCAGGCTGACTGGGACGAGCCCGACCTGGATGACTGGGTGCAGACCATCGACCAGGCTTGCCGCCTGACCACACGGCCGGTCGTCCTCGTCGCCCACTCCCTGTCCTGCCTGGCGGTGGCCCATGCCGCCCCGCGTCTGCCGGAGAATGTGCGCGGCGCATTCCTGGTCTCGGTGCCCGATCTCGAACTGAGCCCGGAAGCGCCGGAGGAAGCCTTGGGCTTCCGGCCCATCCCGCGCGACCCGCTGCCCTTCCCCTCCATGCTCGTCGCCTCGACCAACGATGCGCTGTGCACCATCGATCGCGCGGTGGAGTTCGCCACCTGTTGGGGCTCGGACTTCCACCAGGCGGGTGAAGCCGGCCACATCAACGTCGCCTCGGGACACGGCCCCTGGCCGGAGGGCCTGCTGATGTTCACCCGGCTGATGCAGAGGCTCAAGTGAGCTACGAACTGGTGCCGGGTACGCCCGGCGTCGATGACTTCCTGCGGCTGCGTAAAGTCTCCGGCCTCAGCGAAAAGACGCGCGAGGCGGCCGAACGCGGCCTGCCCAATACCTGGTTCGCCGTCACGGTTCGTCATGCCGGCCGCGTCGTCGGCATGGGGCGCGTCATCGGCGATGGCGGCACGGCCTTCCAGATCACCGACATGGCGGTGGAGCCCCAACATCAGGGCAAGGGACTGGGCAAGCAGATCATGAGCGCGCTCGTCGACCACATCCGCGCCAACGCCCCGGCCAGCGCCTATGTGAGCCTCATCGCCGACGGCGACGCGCAGCATCTCTACGCGAAATACGGCTTCACCCCGGTCGCACCAGCCTCCATCGCCATGGCCTTCAAGCTAGGTGACACAAGCCATCGCTTGCCGCCAAAGGGGGAACGAGCGGAATCGCTTTCCGCGTAATCTCTATTAAATTGGTAGCAAAACCCTCGCCCACCGCGCCGAGGCGTCCTAGGCTTGCATTGCGAGTAGCACATGGAGGCCGCAAATGACCGTAAATTCCAAGCATCCCGAAACCCAGGGTCTGCACGCTGGCTGGCGCGCCGATCCCGCGACCGGCTCGGTGGCGGTTCCCATCTACCAGACCACCTCGTTCCAGTTCGAAAGCAGCGAGCACGCCGCGGACCTCTTTGCGCTCAAGCAGCTGGGCAACATCTATACCCGCCTGGGCAACCCGACGACCGACGTACTGGAACAGCGCGTCGCCGCGCTTGAAGGCGGGGTCGCGGCGCTGGCGGTGGCCTCCGGTCAGGCGGCCTCGGCCTATGCCGTGCAGAACCTTGCCGTCGTCGGCGACAATATCGTGGCTTCCACCGACCTCTATGGCGGCACCTATAACCTGTTCAAGAACACCTTCCGCGAGGCCGGTATCGAAGTCCGCTTCGTCGATCCGTCCGATCCGGAAAACTTCCGCCGGGCTACCGACGACAAGACCCGCGCCTACTATGCCGAGACCCTGCCAAATCCGAAGCTGGCGGTCCTTCCGATTGCCGAAGTGGCCGCCATCGGTCGCGAATTCGGCATTCCGCTGATCGTTGACAACACCGCCGCTCCTCTGACCGCCCGCCCCTTCGAGCATGGGGCCGCGGTAGTGGTCTATTCCTCCACCAAGTATCTGGGCGGCCACGGCACCTCGATCGGCGGCATCATCGTCGATGGCGGCAATTTCGACTGGGCCGCGCATCCGCAACGCCAGCCGCTGCTCAACACACCGGACCAGGCCTATCACGGAGCGGTCTGGGTCGAGGCGGCCAAGCCTCTCGGTCCTGTGGCCTATATCCTAAAGGCGCGCACGACCCTGTTGCGCACCCACGGCGCCGCGCTGTCGCCGTTCAACGCTTTCCTCACCATCCAGGGGCTCGAAACCCTGGCGCTTCGCGTCGATCGACATTTCGAGAACGCGGCCAAGGTGGCCGAATGGCTGAGCAAGCGTCCGGAAATTACATCGGTCACGCATCCCTCGCTGCAAACGGGGCAGCAGAGGATCAATGCCGACAAGTATCTCACCCGCGGCAAGGGCGCGCTGATCGGCTTCGAACTCGCCAACGGTCGGGAAGCCGGCGCGCGGTTCATTGACTCGCTCAAGCTGCTCTACCACGCGGCCAATATCGGTGACGCGCGGTCGTTGGCCATCCATCCCGCGACCACCACACATAGCCAGCTCGAACCAGCCGAGCAGCTTTCGGCCGGTGTGACTCCGGGCTATGTGCGGCTCTCGATCGGCATCGAGCATATCGACGACATCCTGGCGGACCTCGACCAGGCACTCAATGCCGCCGGCTCACAGGCGCAGGCAGCCGAGTAGAAGTATTAGGGCCGGCCTCGCCGCCGGCCCCTCTCATCCAACGAAGGCGGCGATCTCGGCCATGGCCTGCGCCGTCTCGGGCATGTCGCCACTCATCGGCCATACGTGCCACATGTCGGGGTAGATGCTGAGACGAACGGTGCCGCCGGCCGCAGTGACGCGGTCGGCCAGCCGTACCGCATCATCGCGCCAGAGCTCATCCGAACCCGCCAGCAGCAGCATGGGCGGCAATCCGCCGATGGGTTGAAACAACGGCGACAGGATGGGGCCATCAAGGGGCGCCACCTTCTCAACCACGCTCTGCCAATGCCGCAGCGAGACATGGGAAAGCGTCGGGTCCTTCTCGGCATTGGCCTCAAAACTGTCACCGGCCAGGGTGGCATCGATGGCGGGCGACAGGAACACGACACGATCCGGCAGCGCCTCCCCGCGCCTCGCCATGTCCTGCATAGCCGCCAGCGCCAGCGCCGCGCCGCTGGAATCGGCAAAGACCGTCAGGTGTCCTGCGCTGCGGGCCGCCGCCAAAACGGCAATGCCGTCGGCGCGCACATCTTCGGGGGCCGTCTCCGGCAGGCGCCGATAGTCCGGCACGAATACCGGGCGCGCCGTCGCCTTGGCGAGCATTGCCGCCAGGCCACGATGGGTGACGCTGGCGCCCGACACCAGCCCGCCTCCATGGAAGGCGACGACAAGTCGGTCTTTTTCAAGATCTGGCGGAGAAATCAGCCGCCCGGCTACGCCGCCATAGGCGGGCGTCGTCTCGGTGACATCGGCGGGTAACGGTTGGGTCGCAGCCCATCCCTCCCAGCCTGCCCGGTCGGCAGCTATGTCGGCGGCGGGGGGAAAGCGAAACAGGCCGGCCCGAATGCGCTGTGCTTCCGGGCTGGCCATGCGCGATCAGCCTTCGGCGGCGATCTGTTCGTTGGCGACCTGCACCAGCTGCGTCATCTTCTGGCGAATCACGTCATCGCCGATGCTGATGCCCTTGGCCTTGAGGTCGGCTGAGACCTTGCGGAACACGTCCTCGTCGCCGGCTTCCTCGAAATCGGCGGCAACAACTTCGGCAGCATACGCCTTGGCATCGTCGCCCGTCAGGCTCATCAGCTCGGCGGCCCAGATGCCCACCAGCTTGTTGCGGCGCGCCTCGGCCTTGAACTTCTTTTCCGCGTCGAAGGCGAACTTGGCTTCCTGGCCCTTCTGCCGATCCTCGAACTGGCTCATGCAACTCTCCCGCTTGGCTCTGTCATCCGCCTGTTCGGCGCTTGCCAATCGACATAGGCGGTTCAGCAGGCCAAATCAACGGCTTGCCTGACGCTGCGACCTTATGCGTGGCGCGGAGGGCGGCCATCGGAGGCGCAAGTGCAAAAGAGCTTGCCTTTTTGCTGCTTTCTGGCGCATGAAGCGGCCAAATTCACCCTCCTTTCAACGGTCCCGGATTCCCAATGAACCGTCGTCGCAAAATCTACGAGGGCAAGGCCAAGATCCTTTTTGAAGGTCCTGAGCCGGGCACGCTGGTTCAGTATTTCAAGGACGATACGACTGCCGGCGACGGCGCGCGCCACGAAATCATCGATGGCAAGGGCGTGCTGAACAACCGGATTTCCGAGTTCGTGTTCACCAAGCTCAATGGCCTGGGCATTCCGACTCACTTCATTCGCCGCATCAACATGCGCGAGCAGCTGATCAAGGAAGTCGAGATCATCCCGCTCGAGATCATCGTGCGCAACTATGCGGCCGGTTCGCTGGTCAAGCGTCTGGGTCTCGAACCCGGCACGCAGCTGCCCCGCTCGATCATCGAATTCTGCTACAAGGACGATGCGCTGCATGACCCCATGGTCAGCGAAGAGCACATCACCGCGTTCGGCTGGGCTACCCCCGCCGAACTCGACGACATCATGAGCCTCGCCATCCGCGTCAACGACTTCCTGACCGGCCTCTTCATGGGTGTCGGCATCCAGCTGGTCGACTTCAAGATCGAATGCGGTCGTCTCTATGAAGGCGATCTCATGCGCATCGTGCTGGCCGACGAGATCAGCCCCGACAGCTGCCGCCTCTGGGACATCAAGACCCGCAACAAGATGGACAAGGATCGCTTCCGCGAGAACCTTGGCGGGCTGATCGAAAACTATCGTGAAGTCGCCCAGCGCCTGGGCATCCTGGTCGAAACCGACAACGCGCTGACCACCGGTCCGCGCCTGGTTCAGTAAGCATAGTCTGGAGCGACACAATGAAGGCGCGCGTCACCGTCACCCTCAAGGCCGGCGTTCTCGATCCGCAGGGCCAGGCCATCGAAGGCTCGCTCAAAAGCCTGGGATTTGCAGGTGTTGCATCTGTGCGACAGGGTAAGGTCTTTGACCTGGTACTGGACGGAACTGACGAGGCTGCCGCACGTTCAGCCCTCAACAGCATGTGTGAGAAGTTGCTGGCCAACACCGTGATCGAAAACTACGCGGTCGAAATCTCAAATTAACGCCTTTAGGCGATAACCGAAGTCGCGCCGTGTCGTGGCTCAGGACCATTTTGCTATGCTCAAAACAATCTCGCTCTCGGTCATGTTCTTCGCCACCCTCGGCCTGCTTTTCGCGGCCTACGCTTCTGTTCCGGTCTGAGCCGGCGACCTGTGGGAGCCCTTGGCTGCCTCGTCGGCTGCGGGAGTTGATCCGGCAGCGCTACCTGCGAACGGAGTAGATGGTCAGCACGCTATCGGGCGCGCTGATCGGCTCCAGCCAATCAGGCAATTCACCGCGCTTGTTCAGGCGCACGAACGAGTCTTCCGCCGCATCGGGTAGCCCGCGCATGGACGCGAGCGGCGCGCAGGTCACGACCAGCGTTACGCCGCGCGTGTCCAGGATATCCTTTGCCTCCCCGATCGGATGATTGAGGAAGTGGTAGGTGTCCAGGATCTGCTGGTTGTTGCGGTGGTAGGGCGTCCCGACGACTTCGTGGTCGGTATAGAGCAGGATGAAGGCGCCAAGGTCGAGCGGCGTCATGATCCGCGCCCTGGGCATGGCGGCGAGTTCCGCATAGGCGCCCGGGGCCAGGCAATCCTTATGTGACAGCTCCGTCTCGGGCCCGGTTTCCACGGCGGCAGCAGCCTGCGCCATGGCAACCGGATATGCGACCATCGCCCAGATAAACCCGGCAAAGCCGACCCAGCTGCCCACCAGCGCCAATACGCTGGCCAAGCTCACACGCTGAAGGTAGCGATGGCGCGCCAGCACGACCCAGAATGCGCAGGCCGGGCCTGTCAGCGCCAGGGTGATGCGGATGCTGCGCAACTGCACAAAGGCAACGGCAACCAGGATCGCCAGTACCGCCAGGACGATCAGCCAGGCGGCTCGACGGGTCCCCTCGGTCCGCATGACGGCATGCAGCGCGGCAGCCAGCGACAGGAGGGCGGGTACGGTCGTCGACAAGACGTAGATCGGCTGCTCGGCAATCACCTGAAAGACCGGCTTGGCTTCGCCGATATCCTTGAGCCAGTACTCGACAAGCCAGGGGTCGACAATGGCATAGGGACCGGCGAGACAGCCCGGAAACAGCGCGGCAAGCAACGCCAGCAAGGCGCCGCCGACAACTGTTGCAGCAAGCAGCCGCGGGAGCCAGCTTTCACCGCGGAGGGGCAGCAGCGTCAAGCCGACCAGCCCTGCCCCGGCCCCGAGGGCCGCGGTCGCATACACAATGGAAATGGCGTCGCAGGCCGGCGAGAACCACAGCTGCGGCGGCAGTGCCGCGACGAGGTGGGCGACTGTACCCAACCCGAAGGCAAGCCCGAACCAACGCACGGCCGCATGGAGTGAGGGTGCCACGACATACATCATGCCGAAGACGACCATCCCGGCTACCACCACCGGCAGCGCCTCGGTGCCTATGGCCAGGGCCGTCGCCATTGCCAGCCCAGCCCACAGCGCCGCCCGCGGCCGGGTCAGCGCATCGATCGAGAACAGCACCACCAGCTGGGTGAGGATGATCTGCACCGAGTGATGGTCCACGCGGCCGAAATCGAACTCACCAAAGGTAATGACGGAACAGGCAAGGATGAGCATGCCGGGGAGCAGGCCCTCGCGCCCCACCAACCGCAGCGTCAACCTGCCGCTGAGCCAGATGAGCAGGCCCAGCAGGATCGTGGGCCAGACAAAGCCCGCAACGATCTCCGCCGAGGCGCCGGCAAAAGGCCGCGCCATCAGCACCAGAGCAGCTATGGGCAGGTCGACCAGGCGAGACCAGTGCATCTCGCCGCCCCAGGGTGTGTTCATGCGATACTGTGCGTGATCGAACCAGCCCTGGCCCGCCAGGAAGTCGCGCACCACGACCATGCGCATGGCGTCGTCATTGTCGCCAAACAGCACCTGGTCGAAACCGCTATAGGCCATCCGCAACAGCAGCAGAGCCGTGGTCAGCAGCAGCACCGCCGCCCACAGCCAGATGGCCGACCTCTCTTGCTTGCCCATGCTTGCCCCCCTGTCCGCGCCGTTTGTAGGCCAGCCCCGTTAAGGCCGGCTAAAGCAGCGACAAAATCCGGTTGACCGTTAGAGCCGTAGTAACCAAGGCGAATGCTTTCCGGGCGCGACTGACGGGAAGGTCACCATGCGGCAACCACCACCAACTAGATTGCGCTGCAAAGCGGAGTGCAGGACATGGTTGCGATGAACAGGCGCCTCGAATGGGTGGATATGGCCAAGGGGCTATCCATCTTCCTGGTGGTGATGATGTATGCGGCCTCCAGCGTCGGCGAGGATACCGGCGGCGTGGGCGTGCTGCATTGGGCAATCGCCTTCGCCACCCCCTTCCGCATGCCCGAATTCTTCCTGATCTCCGGGCTGTTCCTGTCGCAGGTGATCGACCGTCCCTGGCGGGCATTCGCCGACCGCCGCGTCGTGCACTACCTCTATTTCTACGTGTTGTGGGCGCTGATCCACATCATCTTCAAGGTCGGCCTGCTGGCCGCCGATCCGGGCGGCGCGGTCGAGCAGATCGGCCTGGCGGTGATCCAGCCCTATGGCGTGCTCTGGTTCATCTACATGCTGGCGGTCGTCGGCGCGGTCACCAAGCTGCTGCATGGCCTGAACGCTCCGCGATGGGCCGTGTTCGGGGTGGCCGCCGTGCTGCAGATGCTGTCCATCCATACGGGCAGCTACCTTATCGACCAGTTTGCCCACTACTTCGTCTTCTTCTATGCCGGTTACGTGCTGGCGCCGGCCCTGTTCCGGCTGGCCGATTGGGCGGCCGGACATGCCGCGCTGGCGCTGCTGGGCCTTGCCGTCTGGGCCATCCTGAACGCAGCCCTTGTCTTCTCGCCGGGCTTTGCCATGCATCCCATCCATCCCGTCATGGGCTATGCCGGCCTGCCGGGCGTACACTTGCTGCTGGCGCTGATCGGCACGGCGGCGCTCTGCGTCATTGCCGCCTTGCTCACGCGCCTGCCATTCATGAACTGGTTGCGCTGGATGGGCTCGAAATCCCTGGTGATCTATGTGGCCTTCGTCCTGCCCATGGGCATCTCGCGCACACTGCTCATCAAGCTGGGGGTGGACGAACCCACCGTACTGAGCCTGGCCATCATGGCCATTTCCATCGTTTCGCCGCTGATCCTCTATTGGCTCGTCCTGCGCACCGGATTGGGCGGCTTTCTGTTCGAACGGCCGGCATGGGCGCATTTGCCCGGCACGACCCGCCGCAGGCCGGTAACCGCTCCCGCCGAGTAAGCTTGGACGGCCATTCGGGCATAACCCTCAAATTGCTCCACCGGAGCAATTTGTCCCTCCGGGCGCGGTTCGAAGCTTGCCTTTTGCGCCAAGACTCATCACAAGGGCCTCGCACCCCCCATAGCGAGGACCAGTCGATGAAATCTGCAGTCATCGTCTTCCCCGGTCTCAATCGCGACCGCGACATGATCGCGGCGCTGACCAAGATTTCCGGCACCGCCCCAGCGACGGTCTGGCATCAGGATGCGGACCTGCCAGATGTCGACCTCGTGGTCATTCCCGGCGGCTTCTCCTATGGCGACTATCTGCGCTGCGGCGCCATCGCGGCGCGTTCGCCGATCATGGACAAGGTCCGGTCGCACGCCGAACGCGGCGGCAAGGTGCTCGGGGTGTGCAATGGCTTCCAGATCCTGATCGAATCCGGCCTCCTGCCCGGTGCGCTGATGCGCAACATGAGCCTCAAATTCGTCTGCCGCGAGGTCAAGCTCGAGGTCGTCAACGCGGCGACCGACTTCACCCGGGGCTACCGGCAGGGCCAGGTCTTCCGCTGCCCCGTGGCCCATCATGACGGCAACTATTTTGCCGACAGCGCGACGCTCGATCGCCTGGAAGGCGATGGACGCGTGGCGTTCCGCTATGCCGAGGGGACCAATCCCAACGGCTCGATCAACGATATCGCCGGCATCTTCAATGAGAAGAAGAACGTGCTCGGCCTGATGCCGCACCCGGAGAACCTGATCGAGGCGGCCCATGGCGGTGACGACGGCCGAGCACTGTTCTCCGGCCTTCTCGGCAACGCCGCCTGATGAACTACGGGCGTGCCAACGCTGCCATCGGTTTCGCCGTGGGCCTTGGCGCGCTGGTCCTGCAATTCGCGCTGACCGTCCCAGCGGCGATGGAAACACGCAGCCTGCCCCTGGCGCTGGTGTTTTTCTTTTCGTTCTTCACCATCCTCAGCAACCTGAGCCTGGTGCTGGTCTATCTGTCCGAACTCGCGCCGAACCTGCCGCTGGGCGTTTTCCGCTTGCCCAGGGTCCGCGGCATGATGGTCGCCGTGATGGCGCTGGTGCTGCTGTTCTACCACTTTCTGCTGGCCGGCAGCTGGGACCCACAGGGTCCGTACCTGGTTGCCGATCGCCTGCTGCACTACGCGACCCCGCTGATCTACGCCATCTGGTGGGCTCGCTTCGTCCAGCATGGCTCTCTCAAATTCACTGACCTGCCCGCCATGCTGTTGCCGACGCTGGTATACTTCCTCCTGATCCTGCTGCGCGGGCTGTTCGTCGCCGAATATCCCTACTTCATCCTCGAGGTCGAACGCCTGGGTTATCCGGCGGTCCTGCTCAACGCGCTTATCGTCGCCGCTGGCCTGGCCGTGCTTTCGGCCATCGTCATTGCCATCGATCACCTGCTTGCCCGCCCAACCCGGACAAATCTCGCATGACCCTCCCCAACGACATCCGCATCACGCCCGAACTGGTGGCCGACCACGGCCTCAAGCCCGACGAATACCAGAAGATCCTGGACCTGATCGGGCGCGAGCCGACCTATACCGAGCTCGGCATCTTCTCGGCCATGTGGAACGAGCACTGCTCGTACAAGTCGTCCAAGAAGTGGCTCAAGACGCTGCCGACCACGGGGCCGCGCGTCATCCAGGGTCCCGGTGAGAATGCCGGCGTCGTCGATATAGGCGACGGGCAAGCCATCGTCTTCAAGATGGAATCGCACAACCACCCCAGCTACATCGAACCCTACCAGGGCGCCGCGACCGGCGTTGGCGGCATTCTGCGCGACGTCTTCACCATGGGCGCCCGCCCCGTTGCCGCGATGAATGCGCTGCGCTTCGGCTCCCCCGACCACGACAAGACCCGCCACCTCGTTTCCGGCGTGGTTGCCGGCGTGGGCGGCTATGGCAATGCCTTCGGCGTGCCGACCGTTGGGGGCGAAGTCGAGTTCGACGAGCGCTACAACGGTAATATCCTCGTCAACGCCTTTGCCGCCGGCCTCGCCGATACCGACAAGATATTCTACTCCAAGGCCGAAGGCGTCGGCCTGCCAGTGGTCTATCTGGGCGCCAAGACCGGCCGCGATGGCGTTGGCGGCGCCACCATGGCTTCGGCCGAATTCGGCGACGACATCGAGGAAAAGCGCCCCACCGTCCAGGTTGGCGACCCCTTCACCGAAAAGCGCCTGCTCGAAGCCTGCCTCGAACTGATGGCCACTGGCGCGGTCATCGCCATCCAGGACATGGGTGCAGCCGGCCTTACCTGCTCGGCCGTCGAAATGGGCGCCAAGGGCGACCTGGGCATCGAACTCGATCTCGATAAGGTGCCGGTGCGCGAGGAGCGCATGACGCCCTACGAGATGATGCTGAGCGAAAGCCAGGAGCGCATGCTCATGGTGCTGCATCCGGAAAAAGAGGCCGTCGCCCGGGCGGTGTTCCAGAAGTGGGAACTCGATTTCGCCACTGTCGGCGTCACCACCGATGACCTGCGCTTCCGCGTGAAATGGCAAGGCGAGGAAGTCGCCAACCTGCCGATCAAGGAACTCGGCGACGAGGCGCCTGAATATGATCGTCCCTGGGTCGAACCCAAGGTGCCCGCACCGCTGGATGCCGGCGACGTGCCGCAGATGGACGTGGCCGATGCCCTGCTCAAGCTGGTCGGGGGCCACCAGGCGTCCTCGCGCCGCTGGGTTTACGAGCAGTATGACACCCTCATCCAGGGCAATTCCCTGCAGCGTCCGGGCGGCGATGCCGGGGTGATCCGCGTCGAAGGCCACGCCACCAAAGGCCTCGCCTTCTCCTCCGACGTCACCCCGCGCTACTGCGAAGCCGATCCCTTCGAAGGCGGCAAGCAGGCGGTGGCCGAATGCTGGCGCAACCTGACGGCGACCGGCGCCGAGCCGCTGGCTGCCACGGACAATCTCAACTTTGGCAACCCGGAGCGCCCCGAAATCATGGGCCAGCTGGTCCACGCGATCAATGGCATCGGCGAAGCCTGCAAGGCTTTGGACTTCCCCATCGTTTCCGGCAACGTGTCGCTCTACAACGAAACCAATGGTCGCGGCATTCTGCCGACCCCGACCATTGGCGGCGTTGGCCTGCTGCCCGACTGGAACCAGATGGCCCGTATCGGATTTGCCGCCGAAAACCAGGTCATCCTGCTGGTCGGCTCACCGGCCAGCCGCGGTACGCATCTGGGCCAATCAATCTATCTGCGCGACCTGTTCGGCCGCAAGGACGGCCCGGCTCCCCATGTCGACCTCGCCCATGAGCGCCGGACCGGCGACTTCGTCCGCAAGCTGATCCGCTCGGGCATCGCCACTGCCTGCCACGATCTCAGTGATGGCGGGCTCGGCGTGGGCCTCGCCGAGATGGCCGTAGCCTCGGGCATTGGTGCCACGATCACCGATCTCGTCGATCAGGATCCAATCCTGCAGTATTTCGGCGAAGACCAGGGTCGTTACCTCGTGACCGTCAACCTCGACCCGCAGGGCGAGGCCATGGCCGCCCTCTGGCGCGAGGCCGAAGCGGCTGGCGTCTTTGCCCCCTGGATCGGCACGACCGGCGGCGCCGACCTGGTGCTCGGCGCGGCCCGTCCGGTGCCGGTTTCGGCGCTCAAGGCCGCGCATGAAGGCTGGTTCCCCAGCTACATGGACGGCAAGGCTGCATAATCGATCCATCTGCCTTATGATCGCCGCTCTTTGGAGTGTTCTGGCTCCCAGGGGCGGCGTCATTTTGTGGAGATTGGTATGAGACTTAAACCGGCTGTCGGCGCCCTTCTGGCCCTCACCCTGTGCGGGCTACCCATGGCTGCAAGCGCGCAGCAGGCCGGTGTCAGTGGCTCACCCCTCCCTGACCAGCCCTATACGCTCTTCTATCCCGACGTGATGATAACGTCCGGCGAGCCAGGTGGCCCGCTGACCATCAACCACCCCAGTCTGCCGCTGCAATGCGTACTGACGGTGGTGCCGGTCGAGGACAGCGGCTGGTCCGCCGAAGGGGCCTTGGCGGCTCTCGATCCGGCTGCGGTGTCCGCCGGCTGGAGCGAAACCTTCCCCAACTTCACCCTCGGCGAGAGCCGCGTCACCAGCTATCAGAGCAATACGGCCCTCCAGTATGAGGGCACGAGCGAGGGCCCGCAGGGTGGCCCAATCACGCTGGTTCACACCGAGACGGTCGATTCCGGCAACGGCTACACGCTGGACTGCTTCTACGCCTCCGAAATGGCTGCTGAAGCCCGACCGGTCGTCGATACGATCATCGCCAACTTCTCCACCGAGCAGGACGCCCAGCCAGTCGTAACACCCTGATCGATCTCCGGCGATATTGAAGGCTCCCTACCCCCGTGCCATATCATGGGCATGGCCGGCCACGAGCCGGCGCTCAGCAAGGAGACGCCTCATGCCCATGGATGCCAGCGAAATCGAGCGCCGGATCAAGGCGGCGCTTCCCGATGCCGATATTGAGATTCGCGACCTCGCCGGAGACGGCGACCATTGGGCCGCGACGGTAAAATCCGAGCAGTTCCGCGGCAAAACCCGCGTGCAGCAGCATAAGCTGGTCTATGAATCGCTCCAGGGCGACATGGGCGGAGCCCTGCACGCGCTGGCCCTCCAGACCGTCGTCCCGGACTGATCGATGTCGCTGCGCGACTCGCTCGACCTCATCCGGACCGTCCGGCCCGATGCCGGCACGGCGGCTATCGAGCACGAAATCCTGGCCGAGCGTGCCAGTTCGCTGGGCGCAGCCGAACAGCGCGTCATCAAGGCCATCGCCGCCTTGAAAGGTGAAAATCCAGATCGCGCGCAACGGCTCGCTGAGGCGCGACAGGTCGTTTGGGAATACTTCGTGCAGCGCGAACTGGTCGGCTTCCGCAAGCACACAGACGTGATTCAGGAACTGAACATTCCCCGCGAAGTGCTTGCCGGACTTGGGGCAATGGCCAAACCGGCTCGATGACCCGCGCGGTGCTGTTCGACGTCGATGGCGTGCTGGTGCATGGCTATCACACCAACCCCGCCCGGGTTCGAGCCTGGGACGCGACGCTGCTCGCAGACACCGGCGTCGATCCCGAACGCTTTCGCCAGGAATTCATCTTCGACATTTTCATCAAGCGGGTCATCATCGGCCAGATGTCGCTCATCGATGCTCTGGAGCGGCGACTGCCAGGTCTGGGTTACCGGGGCTCACCGATGGCCTTCGCGCAATACTGGCTGCGCAAGGACAGTGTGCTCAACGAGCCGTTGCTTGACGTGGTTCGCCAACTCAGGGCCCATGGCGAGATCAGGCTCTATATTGCCACCAACCAGGAACACCTGCGGGCCAACTGGCTGTGGAGTCATATGGGGCTGTCGGAGCTATTCGAGGACATCTTCTACGCGGCTCGCATTGGCGTTCAGAAGCCGGATCCGAAGTTCTTCGACTTCATCGAACATCGCATTGGCCCGCAATCCGAGCCTCCGCTCTTTTTCGACGACTCGCCCAAGGTCGTGGCCGGCGCGCGCAATCATGGCTGGGAGGCCATCGAGTTCGATACGGTGGAGGATTGCACCAGTCATCCCTGGATTGCGCAGCGGCTGGCAGGCGACTAAAGCTCTGCGACACGGGAGATTTTGCATGAAACGGATGATTGCGACCGGCTTCGCCATGCTTGCGCTGACTGCTACACCGGCCCTGGCGCAGGAAGCGCAGTGCTTTCAGAACGACCAGTTCTTGGTCATCGCCCAGGAACGGCTGGATGATGTGGGAGCCAACTTCATCATCCGCCCTCCGGCCAAGGGAAAAATCGCTTGTGTCTACGAGGAGCGCGATGGCGACCGGCTGCTCGGTGAACCCGGCGATCCGCTGCATTACGAGGGTTTGGCGGGTCGCTACCTGGTCCTCACCCGCTCGACCGGACCGCAGGGTGACCTGGTCATCTACGACCTCGACTCCGACCTGTTCCAACCGCTTCTGGATGTGCGCGCCCAGGACGAGGTTGTGATCGCGGACGACAGCGTTACGTTCTGGCAGCAGCAGATTCTCGGCACACCCGAAAACTGCCCCGAATATGCGGAACACCAAGGCTATGGCCTGGGCTCCATGATCTACGAAGAGCGCGTGCTCGACCTGGCTTCGGTCACTGTGTCCACCACGGGCGAAACCCGCTGCGCGGCGACGCAGTAACAATCATCGGCGCCTGGCGATGCAAACCTCGACAGCGCGCTGTTCGTGTCCTATCTAGAGGCAACCGTCACCGGGCCTTGACCCCGGCTTTCAAGAGGTTTCGCTATGACCGACATCAACGCCTTCATCGACGACAAGGTGAAGAACAACGACGTGTTCCTCTTCATGAAGGGCTCGCCGGATTTTCCGCAGTGTGGCTTTTCCGGGCAGGTCGTGCAGATCCTGAACTATCTCGGCCTCGAATATGGCAGCGCCAACGTGCTCGAGAGCGCCGAATTGCGTGAGGGCATCAAGGCCTATACCAACTGGCCGACCATCCCGCAGCTGTACGTCAAGGGTGAGTTCATCGGCGGCGCCGACATCGTGCGCGAGATGTTCCAGGCTGGTGAACTTCAGTCCCACCTGCAGAACGCCGGCATCCCGGTCAAGCAAACCGCCTGATTTCTTGCATTTTGCTTGCTTGACGCCGGGCGCTTGCCCGGCGTTTGCGTTTGAGCGCCATCACTGAATTTGATGCTGCCATCAGACAATATTGCTTTGCGTGATTGCCTTGGGGGCGTAGATAGATCATCCACCGTCCGGATGCTCCCCATGACCTCGTCCACGCTTCGCCCCGCAGTTCCCCTGCTCGTGCTGATCATCGCCGGCTGCATCATTGCCGCGATCGGCAACGGCGTACGCACCAGCTTCGGGCTGTTCACCCTGCCCATGACCGCCGATCTGGGTCTGTCGCGGGAGCAGTGGGGCATGGCCATGGCCATCCAGAACCTGGCCTGGGGTATCGCCCAGCCCTTCGCCGGCGCCTTTGCCGATCGGGTCGGCACCGGTCGCACCATCGCTGCAGGCGCGGCGCTCTACGGACTGGGTATCCTCGGCATGGCCTTTTCGCCCAATGCCGGGCTGATCACCTTGACGGCCGGCATCGTCACCGGCGTTGGTATTGCCGTCTGTTCCTTCTCGGTGGTGATGGCTGCCTTCGGCCGCTCGGTGCCGATGGAGAAGCGCTCGCTGATCTTCGGCGTCGCCACCGCTGCGTCATCCTTCGGCCAGTTCGCCTTTGCGCCGATCAGCCAGGGTTTCATCAATGCCTTCGGCTGGCAGTCGGCCCTGATCTATCTGGCCATGGCGATCCTGCTGATCATCCCGCTCAGCTACGCCTTGCGCGGACGCACCGAAAACACCACCGGCCAGGCCGACCTGCCCTTCATGCAGGCACTGGCCAAGGCATGGGGCTATGGCTCCTATCGCCTGCTGGTCATCGGCTTCTTCGTTTGCGGCTTCCACCTGGCCTTCATCAACGTCCATATGCCGGCCTACCTGGTGCAGTGTGGCCTGTCGCCGGAAGTCGGCAGCTGGACCATTGCCGTGATCGGCCTGTTCAATATCGTCGGCTCGCTGCTGGCCGGCTATCTGGGCGGCAGGCTGCCCAAGCAGATGCTGCTGGCCACCATCTATTTCTCGCGCGCCGTGGCGATCGGCCTCTTCCTGCTGATCCCGGTCAGCGAGGTGACAGCCTATGCCTTCGCTGCGGCCATGGGCCTGCTCTGGCTCTCCACCGTGCCACTGACCGCCGGCCTTGTGAGCCTGTTCTTCGGCGCCCGCTACATGGGCATGCTCTATGGCGTCGCTTTCCTCAGCCACCAGATAGGCTCGTTCACCGGGGTCTGGCTGGGTGGCTTCGTGTTTGACCAGACCGGCTCCTACAGCATCGTCTGGTATCTGGGCATCGTGCTGGGCCTGGCTTCGGCGGCGCTCCATATTCCGATCAACGAACGCGGCGCCCCGAGCTTCGCGCTCAAGCCCGCCTGACCCCACGCATCGGCAGGAAGCATCGTTTTCTGCCGATCAATGCTTGCCAAAGGCGACGTCGGGGTTCATGGTCCGCGCCATACTCCGGCGCCTGTCTCCCCTGGCGCGACTATTCCGAGATCAATTTCCAATGTCCGATCATTTCACGCGGGTTCTCTCGCGCCCCGAATTCATTGCGCTGATGGCTGCCCTGATGGCGCTCAATGCCCTTGCCATCGACGTCATGCTCCCGGCCCTGCCCTATATGGGCGAGGCCCTTGCCGTCACCAGCGAGAATGAACGTCAGTATGTCGTGTCGGCCTACATGCTCGGCATGGGCATTGCCGTGCTGGCCTTCGGCCCGCTGACCGACCGCTTCGGCCGCCGTGGCCCGCTGCTGGTGGGAATGGGCATCTATATTCTGGCCGCCATCGCCGCCATTTTTGCGCCTACGTTCGGCGTGCTTCTCGTTCTGCGCTTTATCCAGGGCGCCGGCGCGGCCAGCGTGCGCGTCATCGCCACCGCCGTGGTCCGCGACCGCTATTCGGGCCGCGAAATGGCGGAGGTCATGTCGCTCACCTTCATGGTGTTCATGGCCATCCCGATCATCGCGCCCGGCATCGGCCAGGTCATCCTCATCTTCGGCGAGTGGCACTATATCTTCCTGTTCATGGGCCTGCTTGCCGCGGCGTTCTGGGCCTGGACCTTCGTTCGCCTGCCCGAGACGCTGCCGGTCGATCAGCGCCGTCCGTTGAGCATCAAGGCGGTTCTCGATGGCTTCCGCCTGGTCTTCACCAACCGTGTCGCCATCTCCTATGGCATGGCCGGCACCTTCCTGTTCGGGGCCCTGTTCGGCTTCATCAGCTCGAGCCAGCAAATCTATGTCGACATCTACGGCCTGGGCATCTGGTTCCCGGCCGCCTTTGCCGCCATGGCCGGGTTGATGGCCATCTCGTCCTTCACCAACTCCAAGATCGTGCGTCGGCTCGGCATGCGCCGGCTGTCGCATGGCGCCATGCTGAGCTTCACCATTGTCAGCGGCATCTGGCTCGCCTTCGCGCTCAGCGGCTTCCTACCGCTCTGGCTGTTCTTCCCGCTGCTGGCGATCATCATGTTCAGCTTCGGCTGGGCCGCCTCGAACATGAACTCGCTGTCCATGGAGCCGCTTGGCGCCGTAGCCGGCACGGCCGCCGCCGTGTTCGGCTTCATCCAGACGGTCGGCGGCGCGCTGATCGGCAGCTATACCGGCCAGCATTTCAACGGCACCACGGTGCCGGCGGCAACCGGCTATGTCGTCATGGGCGTGCTGGCTCTGATCTGCATCCTCATCGCCGAAAAGGGCCGCCTGTTCGGCGTGGGCGAAAAGTATGCCCATGCCGACGCAGTGCCCGTGGGCGAACACTAAGGCTATCAGACACAAGTTTGAGCCTTCTGGGTCATTCCCGCGTCGGCGGGAATGACCCAGAGTTTATGAGGGCTCCGGCCCTATCAGCTGGGCGCGGTCACTGAAGACGTTGTCGACCAGCCCCCATGCCTGGGCCTGCTCGGCCGTCATGTAGCGGTCGCGTTCGAGGGCCGTCTCGACCTCCTCATAGGTCCGGCCGCAATGCTTGACATAGATCTCGTTGATCCGACGCTTGAGCCGAAGGCTTTCTTCGGCATGGATCAGGATATCGGTCACCTTGCCCTGGTAGCCGCCGGACGGCTGATGCACCATGATCGAGGCATTGGGCAGGGCCACGCGCTGCCCGGCTTCGCCCGCGGCAAGAATGATCGTCGCCGCCGAGGCCGCCATGCCCAGGCACAGCGTACCGACCGGCGCCCTAATGAACTGCATCGTATCGTAGATGGCCAGCGCCGACGTGACCACGCCACCGGGCGAGTTGATGTAGAGATAGATCGGCTTGCTTGGATTTTCCGCTTCGAGAAACAGCAGCTGCGCGCTCACCAGCGAGGCCATGGTGTCCTCGAACTGGCCATTGACGAAGATGATCCGCTCCCGCAGCAGGCGGGAATAAATGTCAAAACTCCGTTCGCCGCGGCTGGTCTGCTCCACGACCATAGGGACGAGCTGCATCATGTCGCGCATAGGCGACCTCCTGGTTTGAGGGTGATTTGGGTTTTCGTGCCACGTCATCCCGGCGCAGGCCGGGATCCATGTGCGCATGTTGTCCCCGGGCACCGAAGGCTGGGTAACGTCACCGTATGGATACCGGCCTATGCCGGAATGACACCGCGAATGGTAGTGTTCAGGCCGCCATCATCGTGACACCCGCCACATTGCTGTTGGCCGCCACCGGCAGCGCCACCGGCGCGTGGGTTAGCTTGAACCAGGTGCCGCCGTCAGTCGTCGGGCTCAGTTCGAACGTAAGGAGGCTATCCTCCATGCCCACGATCGCCCCCTGCCCGGCTTCGCGCCAGCGATAGGTGAGGCTCTTGTTCTCCTCCGCCGTGACCACGGACAGGTCGAGATCCTTATCGGGTTTGAGCCAGCGCTCGAGATATTCGGGGATGGTCAGCGCCCGCCAGACCTTTTCGGGCGGCGCATCGAGCGCACATTCGAATACCACCGCATCCGTATCGGTCATTGATCCATCTCCTTGAGCAAGTCCTTGAGCCCGTCGATCCGGCTCGGCCAGAACGCCCGGTAGCGCGCGAGCCATTCATGCAGCGGCGCCATGCCTTGCGCCTCGACGCGATAATTGACGAAACGGCCTTCACGCCGCTCGCTGATGAGCCCCGCGCCGCGCAACACGGCAAGATGCTGACTCATCGCCGGCTGCGAAATGGCAAAGCCCTCGCGCAACTCGGTTGCCGTCATTTCCGATGACGCCAGCCGTTCGAGCACCGCGCGGCGGGTCGGGTCGGCAAGCACTTTGAAGATATCCACGTCGTTCATGGACAACACATAAGCACAGACTTATGAGTCGTGGCAAGGGGTGGTGGAACTGTCGCCGCCGTCACTGCGAGAAATAGTATCCTCTAGAACACGAACACTTCGCGCCGCAGCTCATCCCAGGCGTCACGGTTCATCGCGACCAGCAGGCCGCCATCGACATGGCTGGGCAGGTAGGGCTGGCCATCCAGCCGCGCGGCATAGGCGCCGGCTTCCTGGGCGATCAACACCCCGGCAAGGTGGTCCCACGGCATCAGCTTGTTGTAGCAGAGGAACTGGCCATGGCCGGAAACCAGCGTGCGGTATTCGTGGCCAGCGCAGCGGAAGTTCGAGAGCAACCGAACCTTGTCGGTATTCTGCAGCACGGTTGGGCGCGACTCGCGCGGCATGTAGGCGACCGACGCCATGCCCACCATCTCGGCCAGGGGGAGCGGCGCGGCGACATGCAGGCGAACCGCTTCGCCATTGGGCCGACGCAGCCAGGCGCCGCTGCCCTTCTCGGCCATCACCCAGTCATCGCCCATTGGGTCATAGATGATGCCTGCGACCGTCTGGCCGCCCGAGACAACTGCGGCCATGCAAGCGAAGAGCGGCAGGCCGGCGGCATAGTTGGCGGTGCCGTCGATGGGATCGACGACGATGGCAAGGTCGGCGTTTGCCAGCCGGGGCAGCAGTGCCGGATCGGCCGCCATCGATTCCTCGCCGACAAAGAGCGCCTGCGGCATCCACGCGGCAACCCGGGACTTGATGACGTTTTCAGTGGCAATATCCGCCTCTGTGACGAGGTCGATGGCCTCCGTCTTCGTCTGCACCATCGAGGCATCCAGCCGGCGGAACCGTGGCAGGGATTCCTGCCGCGACGCATCGCGGAGGATATTGGCCAGAGCCATCACGTCGAAATTCAAGGTGCAGTCCTCTTGTCGAACAAGCTGGCGAAATCGAACAGCCTGGTGTCCAGCATGTGGCTGGCGTTGACGTTGCCGAGCGCGCGGATCATGACATCCTTGCGACCGGGCATACGCTTTTCGATGTCATTGAGCATCGCCTTCATGGCGTTGCGCTCGAGCCCATCCTGGCTGCCGCACAGGTCGCAGGGGATGATGGGAAAGGCCATGGCATCGGAGAAGCGCTGCAGGTCGTCCTCGGCGCAATAGATCAGCGGGCGCAGCACTTCGAGGTCGCCCTCGTCGTTGAGCAGGCGCGGCGGCATGGCGGCCAGCCGCCCGCCATGGAACATGTTCATGAAGAAGGTTTCGAGACTGTCGTCGCGATGGTGGCCGAGCACCAGAGCCGTACAGCCCTCCTCCCGCGCGATGCGGTAAAGATTGCCACGCCGTAGCCGCGAACAGAGCGAGCAATAGGTCGCCCCCACCGGCAGCTTCTGGGTCACGATCGAATAGGTGTCGCGATACTCGATCCGATGCGGAATGCCGAGGCCGGCGAGGAATTCGGGCAGGATATGCTTAGGGAAGTTGGGCTGGCCCTGGTCGAGGTTGCAGGCCACCAGTTTTACGGGCAGCATGCCGCGCCATTTGAGGTCGAGCAGCAGCGCCAGGAGGCCATAGCTGTCCTTGCCGCCGCTGAGCGCCACCAGCCACTTCTCGCCCGGCCGCACCATCGAGAACTTGTCCAGTGCCTCGCGCGTATTGCGGATCAGCCGCTTGCGGAGCTTGTTGAACTCGCCGCTGCGCGGGGCATGCGCATAGATCGGGTGCCCGCCGGTTTCGGCTTCGTCGACCGGGGTCTCCATGACCGCACTCATGGCGAAACTCTCTTTGATGTCATGGCCTAGCTGATAGCGTCCCATCGCCGGAAGGGGAAGGAAAACCGGACGACTCCAACCTTACCGAAGATTAATTTCCGTTCCTTGCTTTACTCCAAAAGCGACAGTTAGATGACCGCAGTCCCTCGGCGCCCAGGAGTCGCGCGGTGTTTCGATCCTTCTTCCCTGTTCCCAAGATATTCTTCAGCTCCGCCGTCATCTGGATGCTGCTGACGACGCTGCTGTACCAATTCGCCGGCGACCCCGTTCGCTCGGTCATCAGTATCGACCGCTTCCTCGCGCCGGCCATCTGCGCGCCGGCTGCCGTTCCGGCCGATCAGGCGACCGTGGCCGACGATGCTGTGCCTGACCCAGTCGCAGGCGCCGCCGTGACCGATCCGAACGCCCCCGCCACCACCGAAAGCGCCGCACCGCCCGCCGCCGTCGCGACCACCAACTGCGTGGCCGAAGACGCCAGCTTCCTCAATGGCGGCCGCATCTGGGAATACTGGTACATCTTCCTGTGCACCGTGGCCTTCTGCGCCTTCTGGTATGTGTACAAGCGCAACGAATGGTACTGGTGGAGTGTGGTAGGAAGCGCGGTGCTGTTCCTTGCGACATACAGCCAGGTCCAGCTTCAGGCGTTCATCAACTTCTGGCAGGGCGGCTTCTTCGACGTGCTGCAGGGCGCCTTGAGCGAGCCGGGGTCGGTGACGCCGGAGGAATACTGGCCCTATGTCATCACCCTGATGGCCGTGCTGCTGCCCAACATCATCTTCCTGGTGATGCTGGCCTTCTTCAATTCCCACTATGTGTTTCGCTGGCGTAAGGCGATGACGTCCTACTACATGCAGTATTGGGACCGCGTGCGCACCGTGGAAGGCGCTGCCCAGCGTGTGCAGGAAGACACGATGCGGTTCGCGTCCATCGTGGAAGACCTGGGCACGAGTTTTCTCGACAGCCTGCTGACACTGGTGGTGTTCCTGCCCATCCTTTGGGGGCTTTCGACCCACATCACGCAGCTTTATGGCTTCGAGGGTGTGCCTGGCAACCTAGTCTGGGTCGCGCTCGTGGTGGCTGCCTTCGGTACGGGCCTGCTGTGGCTCGTCGGCATTCGCCTTCCTGGCCTCAATTTCGAGAACCAGAAGGTCGAAGCCGCGCTCCGCAAGGAGCTCGTGTATGGCGAGGACCATGCGGACCGGGCCGATCCGCCGACCTTCCGTGAGCTCTTTGCCAATGTGCAGAAGAACTACTTCCGGCTCTATTTCCACTACACCTACTTCAACCTGGCCCGCTACGCGTATCTCCAGGTGGCCGGCTACGTGCCTCTGTTGACGCTATCGCCTTCGGTGCTGGCAGGAACGATTACCCTGGGCATCTACCAACAGGTGCAGCAGGCTTTCGGCCAGGTGGCGAGCTCGTTCCAGTTTTTCGCCCGCGCCTGGACGACGATCGTCGAGCTGCAGTCGATCTACATGCGCCTGCGGAAGTTCGAGAGCTTCATCCCGAAGGATCAGGAGCCGATCAAGGAACAGCTCGGCGACGCGGCAACGACCTAGTCGACCGCACCCATCGCATTCAAGGGGCGCTTCGGCGGCCCTTCCTTTTGCAACCGCGATCCGCGTTTCGTTGCCACCGTAGGCAAAACAAAAGGGCCGCCCAATCGGGCGGCCCTTTCCAATTCTGCGATCCGACTGCGCTTAGCGCGAGTAGAATTCGACGACCAGGTTCGGCTCCATCTGGACCGGATACGGCACATCGCTGAGGCCCGGAACGCGGACGAAGGTGGCGACCATCTTGTTGTGGTCGACTTCGACATAGTCCGGCACGTCGCGCTCACCCAGCTGGGTGGCTTCGATCAGCACGGCGAGCTGCTTGGAGCGCTCGCGCACTTCGACCTTGTCGCCAACCTTGACCTGGTAGGACGGGATGTTGACGCGCTTGCCGTTGACCAGGATGTGGCCATGCGACACGAACTGGCGCGCAGCGAACACGGTGGCGACGAACTTGGCGCGGTAGACGATGGCGTCCAGGCGCGATTCGAGCAGGCCGATCAGGTTCTCGCCGGTATCACCCTTGACGCGGGCGGCTTCGGTGTAGAGGCGCTTGAACGCCTTTTCGGTCACCGAACCATAGTAGCCCTTGAGCTTCTGCTTGGCGCGCAGCTGCAGACCGTAGTCGCTGAGCTTGCCCTTGCGGCGCTGGCCATGCTGGCCGGGGCCATAGGCACGAGCGTTGAGCGGGGACTTCGGACGGCCCCAGATGTTTTCGCCCAGGCGGCGATCGATCTTGTACTTGACTGAATGACGCTTCGACATCGCGTATCCTTCTTTGGCGCATGGCCAAGTGGCCAGCGCGGGTTGAAATGGATCGCGCCCTCCTCTGCCGCCCTTGCGGGTGGCCGACAGATCCCAATTATGTGAGGAATCCCGGGTGCGCCTATGGACCAGAGGTCCCGATAGGTAGCGGCCTCATAAAGCCATAGCCGCGCACAGTCAAGCGTGGCGGCATCGGCGCGTCACAAACCGGGCGCGCGAATGCTGGCCATCCAGGGATGGAGCCGATATTGCATGAGCCCGGAACTGACCACCGGATCGCCGGCCGCAAAGCTTTCAGCTTCGGCAACGTTGCCAGTGGTCAATATGCCCACGCCATAGACGCCATCGAGCGTCGGCCCGGCCACCATCAGGCGGCCACTCGCGGCCGCAGCCTCGAGATAGGCGCGATGCTTGCCCATGATGGCCATTTCCTCAGGGGTGGCGTCCCGCAGGAAGGTCGGGCGGGGCGGTGTCAACAAATACAGGAAGTTGGTCGGCTGCATGGCAAGGTCCGGTAAGGTCGGCGGACTATGCGGTCAGGCCATCTTTTTGTCGAGTGTCCGCTGGTCGCGCAAACCGGGGAACAGCTGGCTCCAGATAATGGCCACCGCGATCGCCCCGATGCCACCCACGGCGACGGCTGCCACCGGACCGATGAAGTGGGCAACCGTGCCGGCACGGAACTCACCCAATTCATTGGACGCGCCGATAAACACGGAATTCACGGCATTGACGCGACCGCGCACCTCCTCGGGTGTCCACAGCTGCATGATCGTCTCGCGGATGGTGACGCTGACCATGTCGGAGGCGCCTACCAGTGCCAGCGCGGGGATGGAAATCCACACGGTGGTCGAGAGCCCGAAGATGAAGGTGAACAGCCCAAACAGGCCCACGAACAGAAACAGCAGCTTGCCGGCATGGTCGCGGATCGGGAAGCGGGTCAGGAACAACGCCATGGCGATGGCGCCGATACCCGGCGCGGCGCGCAGGAGACCCAGCTCCTGCGGGCCGGCATGCAGAATGTCCTTGGTATAGACCGGCAGCAGCGCCACCGCCCCGCCCATCAACACTGCAAACATGTCGAGCGAGATGGCACCCAGCACGACCTTGTTGGAGAAAATGTAGCGGAAACCGCCGAAGATCGTCTCGAGGCTCGTCGCCTGGTGCGACTCGCGCTGCGCCGGCTTGGGGATCAGCAGGACGCAGACCACCGATATCAGGAGCAGCGCAGCCCCGGTGCCGAACGCGACCGTCGGCGAGATGCCGTAGAGCAGGCCACCGGCCGCGGGCCCCATGATCGAGGCAAACTGCCAGGCCGAGGCATTGACGGTGATGGCGTTGCTGAGCGCTTCCGGAGGCACCAGGTTGGGCGCCAGCGACTGTGCCGCGGGACCCCAGAAGGCGCGGGCCGTGCCCAGCACGATCAGGATGCCGAAAATCGGCCAGACCTCATGCGCCTGCGCATTGACCAGGGCCAGAAAACCGAGTGCACAGAGCAGTTCAACCGACAGGCAGGCCGTCATGATCATGCGGCGGTTGAAGCGGTCGGCGGTCAGCCCGGTAACCAGGATGAGCAACAGTGCCGGCAGGAACAGGCAGAGCCCCACCAGGCCCAGCAGAAACACGTTGCCCGTCACGTCATAGATCTGCCAGGCAATCGAGACCGACATGATCTGCACCGCAAAGCTGACCAGCAGGGTGGTCAGCCAGAAGAAGCGAAAACCGATATAGCTGAAGGCAAGCCGGGACGGCTCGGTGGGGGCAGCGGTGCTCATGGCTTGGTGGTGCCATGGCGCCTGCCCGCAGTCAAAGCCGAATTAGCGGCAAACCGTTCGCGCCAGCCGATTCTCAGTCGCTTTTGGCAGCTGGCTTCTGCCGGTTGGGATTGGGCCGCTCGTGGCGGCGGTCGATCGAGGAGATCACGCCCCGCAGCGTGCGGATTTCCTGGCTGGTGAATTTGCCGCGCTCAAGCATCGTGCGCAGGTTGTTGATGACGGTCGGGCGCTTGTCGGGTGCGGTGAAGAAACCCGACGCATCCAGCGTGCTTTCGAGATGACCGAATAGGCCGACAAGTTCCTCGCGCGGCGCCACCTCCGCCATCACCCCGCTGAAGGGCAGCGCCGTGCCCGAGGCGCTGTGCCGGCGCCACTCATAGGCCATCAGCAGCACCGCCTGCGCGATGTTGAGCGAGGCAAAAGCCGGTTCGACAGGCAGGGTGACGATGGTGTCGGCGAGGGCCACCTCTTCATTGAGCAGCCCCCATTTTTCGCGTCCGAACAGCAGTCCCACACACCTGCCCCCGGCAACTTGCGCGGCCATGCGTTGGGCGGCTTCGTCCGGGCCGATGACTTCCTTCTGCATGTCGCGCGGCCGCGCCGTGGTAGCGAGGACCAGCGTCAGATCTGCAATGGCATCCTCAAGTGTTTCAAACACACGGACGCGCTCGATGACATGGTCGGCGCGCGACGCAGCAGCCACGGCCTTTTCGTTCGGCCAGCCATCGCGTGGACGAACCAGCCGAAGGTCCCAGAGCCCGAAATTGGCCATGGCACGGGCCGCCGTACCAATATTTTCGCCCAACTGCGGCTCGCACAGGATCACCGCTGGCGAAGGCTGGAGCTCGATTTTGATGGAAGTGTCAGTCCCGGCCATGGCGCCCAATCCTGTACGATCAGGCGCTCATAGCCGGTTTTGCGCCCAAAGGGCAAATCAGGCGACGCGATGCCGCGGTGGCAGGTCGCGCACCTTCGCTGACCGCTGCCATTCGCGATCGAGAATGGCGAAATGCAGTTCCTCGTCCCACTCGCCCTGGAACAGGGCATGCTCGCGGTAGTGTGCTTCGAGCCGCATGCCCAACTGCTGCATCAGCTTGATCGAGTGATGGTTGCGGCCGTCGCTGCGCACAAAAAGCCGGTGGATGCGGAAATGATCGAAGGCGAGGTCGAATATGGCGCCGACTGCCTCCCGGCAAAAGCCCTGGCCCGAATAGGCCGGGTTGATGCAGAAGCGCACCTCGCCCTGTCCCGCAGTGGCGTCCGACCAGTGCAGAGAGACATGGCCGATCAGCCGCCTGTCCCCCTTGCGCACCACGGCCAAAGTCAACGTATCGCCGGGACGCTGCAGGCTGACATGGCCGCGCATGATGTTGAGCGCGCCGGCCACTTCGGCCGTGTCGCGCGTGCGGCTGAAAACGTAACGCTGCATGGAGGGAAGCACATGATAAGCCGCCAGTGCGTCCAGATCGCTCCGTTCGAACGTCCGCAAAATGAGCCGATCGGTCTCGATAGGCAGTGACAGCGATGACATGAATTGCGCTCCCTCGACCGGAACTGGTCCAGCCGCACAACGTCACCACATTGCGGAAGTTCCTGAGGCTGCTTGAAATATCGTTCCCTTCAGCCAGCCGGGAGAGGACGCGTGCTAAGCCTGTTGGGCACGCATCGCCCGCCACTCCTGCCAGAGCAGCGCATAGATGAATTCCTCATCCCACTGGCTCTTGAACAAGGCATGCTCGCGGAAGTGCGCCTCCCGCCGCATGCCAAGCCGTTCCATCAGGCGCCAGGACGCCTCATTGCGCACGTCGCAGCGCGCGGCGACGCGGTGGATGTCCCCTGGGCCGAAGGCCAGATCCAGGATGGCATTGGCGGCTTCGGTGGCATAGCCACGACCATGATATTGCGGGTCGAAAATCCAGCCCACCTCGCCTTGCCTGGCATCCACGCTGCGCCAGATCAGCGAGACCTCGCCGATCAAGGCGCTATTCTCGGCCAGTTCGACGCCCAGGATGATCTTGTCGCCCTCCGCCTCCAGCGCCACCTGGCTGGTCCGCTGCTGCACCGCCAAGGCGCATTCCTCCCGGCTGAGGGGGACGTCGAACAGATAACGCGCGACGTCCTCCCGGCGGCGATAGGCATAGACCGCGTCGACATCCCCGCGCGTGAAGGGGCGAAGCACAAGCCGTTCGGTGCGTATCGGATAGTTGGGATAAAGCGTCATGCCGCCTCCGTGAGCGCCGCACTGTCGCCAGTGTGGCGCACAAAGGCAAGCTGGCCCTTGCCGGTGTCGACATCGCGTGCCAGCCTCGCCACATGAGCAGCCCGAAGCGCCCCACTATCGCGGTCACGGCGCGATGCGCCTGCGGGCGCATCGAGATGTCCGTTCGTGGGCCGGTCATGTCGATGCTGATGTGTTCGTGCCTGGACTGCCAGCAAGCGACCGGCTCCGGACATGCCAGTGTTGCGCTGGTACCTGCCGCAGCGCTGACCCTGACAGGCCAGACCAAATCCTTCGACAGGCCAAGCGATTCGGGAGCGACCTTCACGCGACACTTCTGCCCGGATTGCGGCACACCGCTCTTTGGCCGCTCGTCGCGTGCTCCTGACATGCGCATGATCCCGGTCGGCTTTTACGCCGGGCAAAACGAGTGGTTCGCACCCAATCAATTGATCTTTGCCCGCAGCCAGCAAGCCTGGGACCTTGTGGCCGATCACCTGCCCCGGCACCAGACCTATCGGCAAGGAAACGCGCCATGAGCCTCGCATCTGAAGAACTGTCCGACCGCATTCGCGGCCTTCTGGGCGCCCGCCCGGGTATTACCGAGCAGAAAATGTTCGGCGGCCGCTGCTTCATGCTCGATGGCAACATGCTCGTGGGCCCCATGAAGGATGGCAGCCTCCTGGTTCGCGTCGGCAAGGACGGTTACGAGCACGCCCTAGCCCTGCCCGGCGCCCGGCCGATGAGCATGGGCGCCCGGACCATGTCCGGCTTCGTAGAGGTCACCGGCGACGTACTTGAGGACGACGAAGTGCTGCTCGACTGGATCGAACTGGCGCGCAGCTTCGTCGAGACCTTGCCTGCCAAATAGCTAGGCCGGAGCCTTCCCGAAGACCAGGGCCGCATTGACGCCGCCAAAGCCGAAGGAATTGGACAGCACATAATCCACGGCCTTGGCCTTGGGCTGATTGGCCACGAGATCGAAGGCGGCGGCTTCCTCCATTGGATCGACGATGTTGATCGATGCCGGCAACAGGCCCTCGCGCAGCGCCATGACGGAAATGACCGCCTCCATCGCCCCGGCGGCACCCAGCATATGGCCGGTGGCCGACTTCGTCGACGAAATGGCGAGATCCTTGCCGCGACCGGGGAAGACAGCGCCGATACCGGCCAGTTCGGCCGCGTCGCCCACCGCGGTGGAGGTGGCGTGCGCATTGACGTAGCCGATCTGATTCTGATCGATACCGGCCATCTTGATAGCGTTGCGCATGGCGACCTGGGCCCCCGCTCCATCCGGCGACCCGGCCGTCAGGTGATAGGCATCCGCGGAGGTACCATAACCGGCCAGCACGGCCAGCGGCGTCGCGCCGCGCGCCCTGGCGTGGCTGAGCTTTTCGATGACCAGCACCGCAGCGCCTTCCGACAGCACGAAGCCGTCATGGCCCTTGTCGAACGGGCGGGAAGCCTTGTCGGGAGCGTCGTTGAATGTGGTAGCGAGGGCGCGTGAAGCGCCGAACCCACCCAGCGAAATCGGATCCACCGAGCCTTCGGCGCCGCCCACCACGGCCACTTCGGCCTCCCCCGTCAGGATCAGCCGCATGCCGTCGCCGATGGCCTGGGCCGAGGCCGCGCAGGCCGTGACCGGCGTACCGATAGGACCGCGGAATTCGTGCAGGATGGACAGCCAGCCGGCGGCCAGGTTGGCGAGGAACGATGGCACGGTGAACGGCGAAAGCCGGCGCGGCCCCTTGGTCTGGATGATCTCGACCGCCTTGGCCATGACGGGCGAACCGCCGACACCCGAGCCGATGATCGTGGCGGTCGCCGCCTGATCTTCCCAAGTGGTCGGATGCCAGTTGGCCTGCGCCAATGCCTCATGCGCGGCGCCGATGGCATACTGGATGAACAGGTCCATCTTCTTTATTTCTTTCCCGTCGATGAAGTCGGCAGGATCAAAGCCTTGCGGATCGGCTGGCTTGACCGGAACGAGCCCCGCGATCGTGGCGCCAAATCCCTCGGTATCGAAGCGATCGTTCTGCACGATGCCGCTCCTGCCCGATGTCAGGCGCTCCCACATGACCGGCACCCCTACGCCAAGCGGGCTGACAACGCCCATGCCAGTGACGACGATGGGATCGGCGGGGTCGGGTTTCAGCATTCTAGCGTCCTGTGTATATGCACGGTGTGAATTGCGCTCAATTGCGGCGAGGTCATGTCGCTAGAGGCCCGACAGGTGGCGCAGGGCGGCGATGACGGTCTGAAAATCCGGATCGGCAAGGGCATCACGCAATTCGGCCTGCGAGCGCCGCCATTCGGGCACGATGGCATCGAAGGTCTTGCGCCCCTCTTCGGTAAGGGTGCCAAGTCGGCCATTGCCCCGCCCAGCCGGCGCACTGGTCACCAGTCCCTTGCGCTCGAGCAGCGCCAGGTTGCGCGACAAGGTCGTGCGGTCCATGGCCAACGCATTGGCCGTTTCGGTGATCGAGCGACCGGGATGGGCTGACAAGGCCCCCAGAATGTTGAATTGCGCCGCCGTGACGCCGAAGCCGCGCAGCCTCTGGTCGGCGCGACGGGTCACCGCGCGCGCGGCCATGCGGGTATTCAGCACCAGGCACAGGTCGAAATCGTCCGTCATGCCCTTCACCTAGTCGTGCATATGCACGGTGTCAACCGGCATGCCCCCTTGCCCTTTGCCCGCTTTGCGCTGCCGCCCGCCGATGCTATAGCCACGCCGAAGGCCAGACGGCCATTTTGCGGAATTCAGGGAGATATTTTCGATGAGCAAGATCAAAGTTGCCAACCCGGTCGTCGATCTCGACGGCGACGAGATGACCCGGATCATCTGGCAGGCGATCAAGGACAAGCTCATCCACCCCTATCTCGACCTGCCGATCGAATATTACGACCTCAGCGTGCAGAACCGCGACGCCACCAACGACCAGGTGACCGTGGATTCGGCCAATGCCATCAAGAAGCACGGCGTCGGCATCAAGTGCGCGACCATCACACCTGACGAGCAGCGCGTCGAGGAATTCGGCCTCAAGAAGATGTGGAAGTCGCCAAACGGCACCATCCGCAACATTCTGGGCGGCGTGATCTTCCGCGAGCCCATCATCTGCAAGAACGTGCCGCGCCTGGTGCCGGGCTGGACCCAGCCGATCATCGTCGGCCGCCATGCCTTCGGCGATCAGTACCGCGCCACCGATTTCACCTTCCCGGGCAAGGGCACGCTGACCATCAAGTTCACCGGCGAAGACGGCCAGGTCATCGAGCACGAAGTGTTCCAGGCCCCCGGCGCCGGCGTCGCCATGGCCATGTACAACCTGGACGACTCGATCCGCGACTTCGCCTATTCGAGCTTCAACTACGGCCTCGCCCGCGGCGTGCCGGTATATCTCAGCACCAAGAACACCATCCTCAAGGCCTATGACGGACGCTTCAAGGACATCTTCCAGGAGATCTACGAGAAGGAGTTCAAGGAACAGTTCGAGGCCAAGAAGATCTGGTACGAACACCGCCTGATCGACGACATGGTGGCCTCCGCCCTCAAGTGGTCCGGCGGCTATGTCTGGGCGTGCAAGAACTATGATGGCGACGTGCAGTCCGACATCGTCGCCCAGGGCTTCGGCTCGCTCGGCCTGATGACCTCGGTGCTGGCGACGCCCGATGGCAAGATCGTGGAAGCCGAAGCCGCGCACGGCACGGTGACCCGCCACTACCGCCAGCACCAGCAGGGCAAGGAGACCTCCACCAACTCCACCGCCTCGATCTTCGCCTGGACCCGTGGGCTCGCCCACCGCGCCAAGCTCGACAACAACGAAGCCCTGGCCAAGTTTGCCCTGACCCTCGAAAAGGTCACTGTCGACACGATCGAGGAAGGCAAGATGACCAAGGACCTCAGCCTGCTCGTCGGTCCCGACCAGCCCTGGCTCTCGACCCTGGGGTTCCTCGACGCCATCGACCAGAACCTGCAGAAGGCCATGGCATAAGCCAGCCGTTACGCATCGAACCAATCAAGGCCGGGTCGCAGCGACCCGGCCTTTTCGTTTTCGCCATGGGCACATGGATGTGACTATCAACCCCTTCGATGGCGATTTTTGCTCCAGGCGCGGGGTTGAGCCCCGTCGCGGCCTGCCCACATGCAGGGTCCAAGGGAACAACGAGGGACCATCATGCGCAGCACTCTGCGGCCGCAACTGCGGGGCTGATGATCAGCACCGCTGCCCATGCCGACAGCAAGACCTACGAGCTCACCGGCTTCGACAAGATCGACATCTCCACCGGGCTGGACGCAGTGGTGAAGCAGGGCGACAGCTTTTCGGTGACGGCGACGTCCGGGAGCGCGCAGGCGCTGGACAACCTGCAGCTCGACGTCAAGGACGGTGTCCTGGTGGCGCGGTTCGATCAGAGTTTCCTGGATTTCATAATCAGCGGCGGCCTTGTCGGCATGCTGCTCAGCAGCGGCAACGCATTGACCATCGAGGTCACCATGCCGGCGATTGCGGCGATCGACGCCAGTTCCGGCGCCGATATACGGGCCCAGGGCCTCGCCAGCGACCACTTGAGCCTCAATGCCTCCAGTGGCGCGGATATCGAGATTGGCGACGCCAGACTCGGTGCCGTGGAGATCAATGCCTCGAGCGGCGCGGATATCGATATCGCGGGTACCGCGGAATCGGTCGCAGCGGAAGCCTCCAGCGGTGCGGGTATCGACGCCGAGAGCCTGGTTGCGGCCTCTGCCACCGCCGGTGCGTCGAGCGGTGCAAGCATCTCGGTTCATGCGACAGCCAGCCTCCGGGCCGAGGCGTCCAGCGGCGGGGATGTCGATGTCAGCGGCAATCCGCCAAAGCGCGATGTCGATGCGTCAAGCGGCGGCGACGTGAACTTCGACGACTGAACAAAAAGGGCGCCCGAGGGCGCCCTTTCCAATATGCCGGCCCGGCTACTTCTTCTTGCCCGTGGGAGCCGCGGCTTCCACCGTCAACTCGAACCGCTCGCCGCCCTTGATGGTCACGGGCGTCTCGGTGACGGCGTCGCCGATCGTGGTGGCTACGATATAGTCGCCCGCCGCCAACGTGGTCTGGAACTCGGGGCCATAGCCGTAGTCGAAGGACTTGCGGTTGCCCTCAAGGTTCTTCGACACGCTCAGGATTTCGACATAGTTGTCGCCCGGGGTGGTGATGGCAATAATGCCCGCATCCATGACGATGGGCACTTCAACCCGCTCACCGGTCTTGACGGAAAACGGCACCTCGCCCTTGGCACCACCCAGCGAATAGGTCGCGACATAGTCGCCTTCCGCCAGGTCGAAGCTGACGTCGCCGCCATAGGTGTAGGCCACCGACTTGCGCTCACCTTCGAGATTGGCCTTGGCCTCCACCACTTCGATGAAGATATCCGCCTCGACAGGCGTACCGGCCACATATTCGGAAACGACATGCGCCTTGCCGGCCCCGACGATGACGTCTTCGTCGATCGTGTCACCAGCCTTGCCCTGGTAGCTGCGCGTGACCTTGGCTTCGCCAATGGACACATCGACTTCGATCGCACCGGCCGGAACGACCAGGTTCACGTCACCATAGTCGGTGGTGACGTACTCACCGGCATGGCGAATTTCTACGGTGGCATTCTCGTCGATTTCCGCACCCTCCGCCGCCTTTGGATGAAGCTTGAGGACCGTCCCGTTCAACACGAAATGCGGCTTGGCAACTTCGCCCGCGACGATCGTCACCGGTTGCTCGGCAGTGGCATAGCTGTATTCGGCGGTCATAATGTAGTCGCCGGGCTCGAGGTTGCCCTTGAAGCGGGCGTAGTAGTTCGTGTCGATCCACTCGCCCTTGCTGCCATCGGGATTGACCTTATACCACTGCCAGACCAGGTCTATTGGTCCGCCGTCTTCGATGTCCGGTCCGCCTTCCGAAAGCGACGCTGTCGGCAGGAGATTGAATTCGGGCGCGGGCGCCGGCTCAGGCTGCGGCGCAGGCTCGGGTTCGGGCGCCGGCTCCGGCTCCGGCTCCGCCTGCACTACCTGCGCCACGGTGGTCGTCAGCGCAGTGACCAGGGCAGCCCCATCATTTGCCGGTAGGTACTTACCGCCCGTATTCTCGGCGAGGCAGGCGACCTGCTGCCCCTCCTCATCGGAAAGGCCGAAGCCCAGCACGTGCGTAGTGAAATCGATGCCCTGGCTTTCCAGGTCCGATGCCAGCGCGCAGGGATCGACCTCGCAGGTCTCCAACCCGTCCGTGATCAGGATCACCGTCGCCTTCTGCTCGGTAAAGCGCAGATCTTCGGCTGCAAGGCGCACGGCATCCGATATGGGCGTCATGCCCTTGGGATTGATCTTGTCGGCGGCCTCGGCAATGGCTTGGCCAGTGCCGGTTGCCGGCTCGACCAGCATTTCGATGTCGTCGCAATTGCCCTTCTCGCGATGGCCATAGGTCATGAAGCCGAGTTCGAGGTCGTCGGGCAGTGTCGACAGCACTTCATGCAGCGTCTCGCGGGCGATCGTGATGCGTGCCTTGCCATCGATCTGGGCCCACATGGAGCCCGATCCATCCAGCACGATGATCGCGCGCTCGGCGGATACGGCCGGTAGCGCGAGGCCGAGCGCCGCGACGGCCCCCAGCACGAAATTTCGAATAATTCGCATGGTAGCCCTCCAGCAACTGCAGCCTCGTTTATCGAGGACAGCACAGCATGGTGCAATTCAAATCATGCCCACAATGACGCCCAGATGAATACTTTGTTCAGGCACACGAGTGTTTCGTCGCCAGCAATGCCGTGCCGGGAACCTGGTCTTTACCCGCCTGGGTCAATGCTATCCTCCGACCTTCGAGGGACGCTTCGTGATTCACGGCTATCGCACTGGCCTGACGGCATTGCTCATCGCAATCATGGTGGGCGTCGCTGCCATTGGCGGCTTTGCCTCGCAGGACAGGCTGTTGCAAGACGCCCGCTTCGGCCTCTCCGGCCGCACCCCGACGGGCCAGACCGCGCTGGTCGAGATCGATAGCCGCAGCCTGGCCGAAATCGGCGTCTGGCCCTGGCCCCGCCGGCTATATGCCGAGGTACTGGATCGGCTGGTCGAGATGGATGTGGCCGATGTTGCATTCGACATCGATTTTTCCAGCGCCAGCAACCCCCAGGACGATGCCCTGTTCGCAGCTGCGCTGGAGCGCGCCGGTGGTTATGCCTGGCTGGGTGCCTTCGTCCAGCGCACCACCACCGATGTGCGGGCCTCCCTGCCGCTGCTGCAGTTTCTGGCCCATGCCGAACCGGCAGCGGTCAACGTGCTGCTCGACGACCAGGGCCTCGTCCGGCAGTTTGTCGCCGGGCTGGTGCATGACGGTGGCCTGATCCCCTCGCTCGCGTCAGCGCTTTCGGGCCGGTCGGTCACGGGCACGCCGACGGTCGAAATCGACTACGGCATCGATGCCAACGCCTTTGCGCGCTTCTCCTTTAGCGACGTTCTGAACGGCAGGGTGGATCCCGCCGCGTTGCGTGACCGGAACGTGATCATCGGCGCTACGGCGGTGGAGCTGCGCGACCTGTTCCAAACGCCGCGCTTTGGCGTGATGCCAGGTCCGGTCGTACAGGCCATGGCGACCGAAACGCTGGCCCAGGACCGCGGACTGAAGAACTTTGGGCTCGTCCCGTCGGCGATCGGCCTGGCCGTGCTGGCGCTGTTCCTGGTGATGCTGCGCCGCCATCTGTCGATCTGGCCTCTGGGCGCGATGTGCCTCGCCGCGATGTTCGTTTGGGAAGGCGCGGCGATCCTTGCCTATCTCCAGTTTGCCGTCGTCATGCAGACCGCCTTGTTCCTCCTGGGCGTCCCTGCCCTCTTTGTTCTGGAACTGGCCGCGGAGGTCGGAACCGAGGTGCGCCAACGCCAGCAGGCGCAATCGCGCCTGGCCTACCTTGCCACCCACGACACGACCACCGGTACCCTGTCGCGGACCGGACTGGTCGAGTCCTTGCCGACGCTGGGCCGCAACGGCACGGTCATTCTCGTCAAGCTCCGGCGCCTCGACACCGTCCGTGGCACCCTCGGCCGCGACGTATGCGACGCCCTGCTGGCGCATGTTGGCCGACAGTTGCAGAGCATCAGTTCAGGCCTTTTGGCCTATGTGGCCCAGGATACTTTCGCAATCGGCCACCCTGGCTCCTGGGACGCCGAAGCCGTCGCGGCATTGCAGGACGACATTCTGTCCCGCGTCACCAAGCTGCAGCAGATCGGGCCCCATGTGATCATGATCGAGCTGCGACTGGCAGCCGCAACAGGGGTCAACAACCAGGAAGACCTGCTCCGGCAGGCGGAAATCGCCCTGCTTGGCGGCGACCCTATAAACCGCTTCGAAGTGGGCCAGGTCGAAGCCATCGAGCAGCGCCGGCAACTGGATATCGACCTGCGCCAGGCCATCGGTCGCGGGGAACTGCACCTCGTCTATCAACCTCAGGTTGATCTCGTCACGAGGGAAATGGTCGGGGTCGAGGCCCTCATGCGCTGGACCCACCCGACGCATGGCCCGGTGCCACCGGCCATATTCATCCCACTTGCCGAGGAAACCGGCTATATCGCGGAGCTGGGACGCTGGGCACTGGCAGCGGCCTGCCGGGACTGTGCGGCCTGGCCTTCCTCTATCCTTGTCGGTGTGAATGTGTCGCCAGCGCAGTTGCGGCTGACAGACGTCTTGGGCGATGTGGCGGAAGCGCTGAAGTCGTCCGGCCTGCCGCCCGATCGCCTGGATCTCGAGCTCACCGAGGGCACGTTTGTCGAAACGCTGGCCGAAACGCAGGACTTGATGCAGGCGCTCAGACGCATGGGCGTGCAGGTGTCGCTGGACGACTTTGGTACCGGCTATTCGGCCCTGAGCTACCTGACCACCCTGCCGCTCGACAAGATCAAGATCGACCAGAGCTTCGTCAAGCAGATCGGCACCCCGGCGGACGACGCCCTGTTGCATGGCATCATCGACCTATGCCGTCGCCTGGGCAAGAAGACCTTGGCTGAAGGCATTGAAACGGACGAGCAGGCGCGCCAGCTCGCCCAATGGGGTTGCCAGACTGGCCAGGGTTACCTCTTCGGCAAGCCCGCCGATAGTATAGTGATCACGCGCATGCTGGCGGACGACCGGCAGCCGCTGGAGAGCCGCGCCTAAGGGGCAGTTTGGGGCAAGCCTGGCAACTTGTCAGGACCCCTTGCCATGTCCCCCAGGCTTGCCATTGCCCTCGTTGCCTTGGCTGTCGGTGCCATTGCCACCACTGCCCTGACCACCATTGCCATTGTTGCCTTGGCCGCCGTTGCCATTGCCACCACTGCCCTGGCCACCGTTCCCGTTGCCGTTGTTGAGGTGGCCGCCGCTGCCGTTTCCACCGTTGCCATGGCCGCCGTTCCCGTTCCCACCGTTGCCCTGGCCACCGTTCCCGTTGCCGTTGTTGCCCTGGCCTCCGTTACCGTTTCCGCCGTTGCCCTGGCCCCCGTTGCCACCATTGCCACCGTTGCCCTGGCCCCCGTTGCCGTTGCCACCGTTGCCCTGACCACCATTGCCGTTGTTGCCGTGACCGCCATTGCCATTGCCACCGTTGCCGTTGTTGCCCTGACCACCGTTGCCATTGCCGTTGTTGCCCTGACCACCGTTGCCATTGCCGTTGTTGCCATGGCCGCCATTACCGTTGTTGCCCTGACCGTGGTTGCCGTTGTTGCCTTGACCGCCATTGCCATTGCCGCCATTGCCGTTGTTGCCTTGACCGCCGTTGCCCTGGCCATGGTTGCCATTGTCACCCGCGCCGCCTTGGCTCAAATCCGCTGGACTGACGAGTTGCCCTTCCAGCGTGACCATTGGGGCGTGCTTTCCGCCGCCTGACACGTCGAGAGCAACACTGTCGCTCACCGTTGCGCTCTGGCCGGGCGTGATGTCGGTCGCGACGCCATGGACATAATCCTGGACCTGAACAAGGCCGCGGTCGACGTCGACGCTGGACTGGGTTTCGTCCGAATGGACAGTAAATCGCGTTCCCTTGACGATCGCCGCCAAGAACGGTGTCTGGACGGAAAAGTGCTGGATCTGCAGGCGCTCGGCTTCAACCGTTACAGTGCCATAGGCCTGCATGATTGTGGTCATGCGCTCGCCCTGCTGATCGAAGATGCGAATTTCCGTCGCCCCGCTCAGCTCGATGGCTTCGGCGCCGCGGGTGAACGTCACCCGGCTGCCCTCGACGGACCGAATGCGGCTGCTGTCGCTGACGATGTCGCCGCGCTGCAGCGGCTGCCAGGAACCATCGGCCATAACGAGGACTTCGCCACGCAGCCGGTCGACCATCCAGTCGTCCGCCATCGCCAAGCCGGATAGACCGGCCCAAGTCGAAAGCACCAGTGCCACTCGTAACATTCTCAGTCGGCTCATGGCCCCCTCCATTCTGGATCAGGCACCATAGTTCGGCCGCTGTCTTGGGACGGTTAATTAGCTCTGCCACCGCGGCTTAGTTCTCCGGCGGTGGCTAACACTTTACTATTATTATGCTGAACAATCCGACGAACACGGTCATAGGCCGGGGGTGTCCCGCCTCTTGCAGAAGGAGAATCGAACGATGTCATGGCGATGGCGGACCCTGCTCCTGCTGGGGGTGGTGGCAGCCGCAGTCTACATCTTCAACGCCAGCTGGCGGGTCGCACCCCCTGCCGATCCCCAGGTTGCCCTGATCGCGCATCGGGGTGTGCATCAGACATTCTCGCGCGAGGACCTCGAAAACGACACCTGCACCGCCGAACGGATCTACCCGCCCGAGCACGCCTTCATCGAGAATACCCTTTCATCCATGCGTGCCGCCTTCGACGCCGGCGCCGATATCGTCGAGCTGGATGTTCACCCAACCACCGACGGCCAGTTTGCCGTATTGCACGATTGGACAATCGATTGTCGTACCGAGGGCACCGGAGAGACCCGCAGCCACGACATGGCCTACCTTAAGACGCTCGACATCGGTTACGGCTACACCGCCGATGGCGGCGCCACCTACCCATTGCGCGGAACGGGCGTGGGCCAGATGCCCGAGCTCAAGGAGGTGCTGTCGGCCATGCCGGACCGGCAGTTTCTGGTGAATTTCAAGAGTCGCGAGCAACGCGAAGGCGATATGCTTGCGTCATTGGTGAGCGCGCACCCCGAATGGCGCCACGCGGTGTGGGGTGCCTATGGCGGTGACGAACCAACCTATCGCGCCGCGGAGCTCATCGAGGGTCTCGCCGTGTGGTCCCGTCGCGGCCTGGTGGATTGCCTGCTGCAATATGAAGCGCTGGGCTGGAGCGGTTACATGCCCGCGGCTTGCCGCGACACCAAGGTCATGGTCCCGCTCAACGTCGCTCCCTTCCTCTGGGGCTGGCCCAACCTGTTCCTGGAACGCCTGCGCCATGCCGGCTCGGAAGTGATCCTGCTTGGACCCACCAGCGCCGGCGACCCCGGCACGGCCGGTATCGATACGCTCGAGCAACTCGCCGAAGTCCCCGAAAGCTTCGACGGCTACCTGTGGACCAACCGCATAGAGATCATCGGCCCTGCCCTGGCCGCGCGATAGCGCCGCAGGCGAACAATTGGCATCGACGGCAGCGGAGCGGCACTCTAGGGTCGATTCATTGCCGCACCCCCCGTTTCTTGCTGGATTTGCCATGCCTGTCGGCGTGATTTACGCGATTGTCGCCTATTCGGTCTATTCGTGCGGCGATGCCGTCATCAAGGGCTTTGGCCAGGATCTCTCGGTCTTCGAGATCGGCTTCTTTGTCGCCTTGTTCGGCCTGATCCCCGCTGCATTCGCCAAACCCAAGGGCGAGCGCTGGCGCGACAGCTTCCAACTCGGCAAGCCACTGCTGGTCCACCTGCGATCCTTCACGGGCGTGAGCTCGGCCATGCTGGTGACGGTGTCCTTCACCACCATTCCCTTCGCCGAGACCTATTCGCTGGTCTTCCTGATGCCGCTGTTCATTACCGTGATGTCGGTCCTAATCCTGCGCGAGCGGGTCGATGCCATCCGCTGGGCCATGCTGGCACTGGGCTTTTTGGGCGTCATGCTCGTGGTGCGGCCGGGATTCCGTGAACTCGAATTCGGCCACCTGACGGCCCTGCTCTGCGCCGTGTTCGGCGCCTCGACCACCACCATCCTGCGCGTCATCGCGCCCACCGAGAAGCGAGTCAGCCTGATCGTTTTGCCCGCGCTTTACATCATCGTCATCAACGCCGTGCTGATGGCCCCCGGCTTCGTCATGCCGACGGCCCGGCAATTTGGCCTGCTTGCCGCCTCGGGAAGCATGGTGGGCATGGGCCACATCCTGCTTATTGCCGCGACGCGCAATGCGCCGGCCAGCCAGGTGGCGCCGATCCAGTACGTGCAGATCGTCTGGGCGATCGGCCTAGGCGCCTTCTTCTATTCCGAATATCCGGACCTGCTGGCCTATATCGGCCTTGGCGTGGTTGTCCTTTCCGGGCTGGTCAACGTGTTCATCGATGGTGCCCGCACCCGCATCGCCGGACGCTTCGCCGAATATCGCGCGCGCCGGCCCAGTTCGCCGACCGATATCACCGAGGTGCAGGGCCCGGAAATCTAGCGCGCCCGCGTCGGCACGGTCGACCGCCGCGCCCGGTTCTTGTATGGTAGCCTGGTTTTTCGAATCTCTTATACTTCCGGACATTTGCGATGCCTGTCGGCGTCATCCTCGCCTTTCTGGCCTATGCCAGCTTTTCTATCGCCGATGCCCTGATCAAGGCAACGGGACCGAGCATGTCGGTCTTCGAGATCGCCTTCTTCACCACGAGCCTGTCGATCATCCCGGCCATGCTGACCAAGCGCGGCGAACGCTGGCGAGACATCTACAAGCTGCGCCATCCCCGGCTGGTACACCTGCGCTGCGCCACGGCCATCTGCGGCACGGCCTGCGTCATGTTCGCCTTTACGCACATTCCCTTTGCCGACGTCTATGCCATCGGCTTCCTCACGCCCATCATCGTTACGCTGCTGGGTGTGCTTATCCTGCGCGAGCATGTCGCGCTGCACCGCTGGCTGCTGCTGATCATCAGCTTTTTGGGCGTGGTGCTGGTGATCCGCCCCGGCGTACGCGACCTGCAGCTTGGGCATCTCGCCATTTTCTGCAGCGTCTTCTTCGGCGGCATCACCACCATCATCCTGCGCCATGTTGCGCCCAAGGAACGACGTGTCAGCCTGGTCGGCCTGCAGGTGCTCTATTCGGCGCTGTTCAACGGTCTGCTGATGATCCCGACTTTCGTCCTGCCATCGCCCGAGCAGTTGGCGGTGTTTCTGGGCATCGGCCTGCTGGGCGGCACCGGTGGGCTGCTGCTGATCGCGGCGGCCCGGCGCACGCCGGCCAATCTGGTCGCCCCGGTACAATATAGCCAGCTGATATGGGCTATCGTCTTCGGTGCTTTGTTCTTCGGCGAATATCCGGATTATGTCGCGATTGTCGGCCTGATCATCGTACTGACGGCAGGCCTCGCCAATGTCCTTACCGAAAAGCTGAAGATCGTCTGGAAACCACGCATATTCTTCTGGCGCACCGGCCTCTAGCTATTGCGCCTGGCCGTATGGATCGCGGTCACCATGTTGCGCTCGATCCGACCACCAAAGGCGGTCGCAGCTATGTTCGCCAACCCGTCGAGCAGCCGCTCGCGCTCGTCATATGGCAGGGCCGTAACATTGGAGAAGCTGGCATAGAGCCGGCGTGCGCCCTCGACGTCCAGCGTCAGCGTCCAGGAGAGATATTGCGGCGCGTCTGGGATCAGGCCTGCTGCGAGGAAGTCGTCGCGTCTCGCTTCAGAATGCAGCGAGTGCGGCACGCGCGTATCGTCGCCGGCCGCCGGACTGCTGGCCCGTCCGGCAAACAGGTGCCGCGTCGCTTCGTGAAAGGCATCGTGCCGCTGCGGATCGCCGAACTCGTTCCAGATCAGAGCGACGGCGCCGCCTGGGCGTAGCGCCTGCTCCAGCCTGACGAGCGCCGGAATGGCGTCGAGCCAATGAAAGGCGGTGGCGCTGACAACCAGATCGACGCTGTGGGTCTCGAGCGCCACCATCTCGAACGGCTGCTGGATCACCGTCAGGCGGGGATTGGCGTGGTTCGTTGCCAGAAAGGCCGCGAGACGCGCATCTGGCTCGATGGCCAGCAGGTGGGCGGGCTCATGTGCCAGCAGGGGGCCTGTCGCCAGACCTGTACCGGCGCCGATTTCGAGCACCTCGATGCCCTGCTTGAGGCCTGCCTGCTGGCCTAGCACCGTCCAAGTTGCATCGGGATAGGCTGGTCGAGCGGCGTGATAGCCAGCCGGATCAGCGCCGAACGCCTGCCGCCCGAAGCCGAGCGGAAGGTCGCCGGCGCTGACCATGTTAGAGCGCGCCGCGGACGGCCGCGATCGCCTCGGCCGATTTGGAGCCGTCGGGACCACCGCCCTGCGCCATGTCCGGCCGGCCGCCGCCGCCCTGTCCACCCAAGGCCGCTGTCGCCAGCTTAATCAGGTTGCCGGCGGCATAGCGGGCCGTCAGGTCGTCGGTGACGCCGATGGCCACCGTGCCCTTGCCGTCATCGCCCTTGAGCACGACCGTGACCACGCCCGAGCCGATGCGCTTTTTCTCGCTGTCGACCAGCCCCTTGACGTCCTTGGCAGCGATGCCCTCGACGGTGCGGCCGACATAGGTCACGCCGTTGACGGTTTCATCGGCACTTGCTGCCGCACCTGCGCCGCTGCCGCCCAGGGCCAGCTTCTTGCGCGCGTCCGTGAGTTCGCGCTCGATCTTCTTGATGTTGTCCTGCAATGCGGTGATGCGATCGAGCACTTCATGGCTGCCGGACCGCAGCAGGCCGGCCGCCGCGTCGACGATGGCCACATGCGTGTTACCGCGATGGCGTGCCGCCTTCCCGGTCAGCGCTTCGATACGGCGCACGCCCGCACCGACCGCGCTCTCGGCGACGATGGAGACGAGGCCGATATCACCCGTACGACGCACATGGGTGCCACCGCAGAGTTCGACCGACCAGCCAAGGCCATTGCTCGTCGGTTCGCCCATGGCGACGACGCGGACTTCGTCGCCATATTTTTCGCCGAACAGTGCCCGCGCGCCGGATTCCTTGGCTTCTTCGACGCCCATCAGGCGCGTTTCGACCGGCGTGTTCTGCAGCACGATGGCGTTGGCGATGTCCTCGACCTCGGCCATTTCCTGCTCGGTCATGGGCTTGGTATGGACGAAGTCGAAGCGCAGGCGCTCGGACGACACCATCGATCCCTTCTGGGCGACGTGATCGCCAAGCACGAGGCGCAGGGCTTCATGCAGCAGGTGGGTGGCCGAATGATTGGCGCGGATGGACGAGCGGCGCTCGTGGTCCACCACCAGAGTCACCGCCTGGCCGACCTTGAGGCTGCCCTGGGTGACCTTCACCTTGTGGGCAAACACTCCGTGATGCTTCTGGGTGTCGGTGACACTGGCTGCCACAGCGTCACCCTTTAGCGTACCCGTATCGCCAACCTGGCCACCGCTCTCGCCATAGAAGGGTGTCTGGTTGAGAACGGCAAAGCCCTCCTCCCCTTCGGCCAGTGCGGCAACCTCGGCGCCATCCTTGAGCAGCGCCTTGATCTCCCCTTCGGCGGTTTCGGTTTCGTAGCCGAGGAATTCGGTGGGGCCGAGCTTGTCGGCGAGGCCATACCAGACGGTGTCGGTCGCAGCTTCGCCCGAGCCGGACCAGCTCTTGCGTGCCTCGGCCTTCTGCGCCGCCATAGCAGCGTCGAAGCCGGCCTGGTCAACGGTGATGCCGCGCGTGCGCAGCGCATCCTGCGTCAGGTCCAGCGGGAAGCCATAGGTGTCATAGAGCTTGAAGGCGCTGGCACCATCAAGGACGGTGCCTTCGCCCATATCGCGCGTTTCGTCAGCCAGCAGTTGCAGGCCACGGCCAAGCGTCTTGAGGAACCGGCCTTCCTCGAGCAGCACCGTCTCGGAGATCAGGGCCTCGCCGCGGCTGAGCTCGGGATAGGCCTGGCCCATCTCGCGTACCAGGGTCGGCACAAGCTTGTGGATCACCGGCTCATTTGCCCCCAGCAGGGTCGCATGGCGCATGGCGCGGCGCATGATGCGGCGCAGCACATAGCCTCGCCCCTCGTTGGAGGGCAGCACGCCTTCGGCGATCAGGAAGCTCATCGAGCGCAGGTGATCGGCGATCACCCGTAGGCTGCGGTTACCTTCGCCATTGATGTCGGCGCCGGTTGCCTGGGCGGCCGCACCGATCAGCGCCTTGAACAGGTCGATATCGTAATTGTCATGGACGCCCTGCATCACCGCGGCGATGCGCTCGAGGCCCATGCCGGTATCGATGGATGGACGCGGCAAGCCGGTGCGCGAACCGTCGCCCTGCTGCTCATACTGCATAAACACCAGGTTCCAGATCTCGATCCAGCGATCGCCGTCTTCCTCGGGGGAACCCGGGGGGCCGCCCCAGATGTGATCGCCATGGTCGTAGAAGATTTCCGAGCACGGGCCGCAGGGACCGGTATCCCCCATCTGCCAGAAATTGGACTTGGCGCCGAGCCGCACGATGCGGTCTTCGCCGATACCGGCAATCTTCTTCCACAGCTCCATGGCCTCGTCATCGTCCTGGTAGACGGTGACCATCAGTTTCTCCCTGGGCAGGCCCCAGTCCTTGGTCAGCAGGTTCCAGGCCAGCTCGATGGCATGGTCCTTGAAGTAGTCGCCGAATGAGAAATTGCCCAGCATCTCGAAAAAGGTGTGATGCCGGGCGGTAAAGCCCACATTGTCCAGGTCGTTGTGCTTGCCCCCGGCGCGCACGCATTTCTGCGCTGTGGTGGCGCGAGAATAGGGGCGCTTTTCGACACCGGTGAAGGTGTTCTTGAACTGCACCATGCCCGAATTGGTGAACATCAGCGTCGGATCGTTGCGCGGCACCAGCGGGCTCGATGCCACAGCGTGGTGACCATTGCGGGCAAAGTAGTCGACAAAGCTCGAACGGAGGTCGTTTACGCTGGTCATCTAGAGGCTTTCATTACGGAAATTGGCGCCGGGCGCCGTAGACGAGTTCGGCTGGCTTTCTATCGTGCCGCTTGCCGCAATGTCCAGCATTGCGGCGGCAAAGCGACCGTAGCCAAAGAAAAGAGGCACCGCTTGCGCAGTGCCCCTCAAATCCCTGCATGGGAAGAATGATCTCAGTCGTCGTCGCCGGTGTCGTCGTCGCCGCCGGCTACCAGCAGCACTTCGCCAAGCAGGCCCGAGCTTTCGCGCACACCCTGCTCGATCGTGCTGGCAATCGCCGGGTTGTCCTTGAGGAACTGCCGCGAATTCTCACGGCCCTGCCCCAGGCGCTGGCTATCCCACGAGAACCAGGCGCCGGACTTCTCGATGATGCCGGATTTGACACCCAGATCGAGCAGCTCGCCGGTCTTGGAAATGCCTTCGCCATACATGATGTCGAACTCGACCTGACGGAAGGGCGGGGCCAGCTTGTTCTTGACCACCTTCACACGGGTCTGGTTGCCCACGATCTCCTCGCGATCCTTGAGCGCGCCAATGCGGCGGATGTCGAGGCGCACCGAAGCATAGAACTTGAGCGCATTGCCGCCGGTGGTAGTTTCGGGCGAGCCATACATCACGCCGATCTTCATGCGGATCTGGTTGATGAAGATGACGAGGCACTTCGACTTGGAGATGGACGAGGTGAGCTTGCGCATGGCCTGGCTCATCAGCCGGGCCTGGAGACCCGGCAAGGCATCGCCCATTTCGCCTTCGAGTTCAGCCCGCGGCGTGAGCGCCGCAACCGAATCGACCACCAGCACGTCGATGGCGCCGGAACGGACCAGCGTATCGGTGATTTCGAGGGCCTGTTCGCCGGCATCGGGCTGCGAGATCAGCAGGTCATCCACATTGACGCCGAGCTTGCGGGCATAGACCGGATCGAGCGCATGCTCTGCGTCGACAAAGGCACAGATACCGCCAGCCTTCTGGGCCTCGGCGATGACATGCAGCGCCAGCGTGGTCTTGCCCGAGCTTTCCGGCCCGAAGATTTCGACGATACGGCCCTTGGGCAGGCCGCCAATGCCCAGCGCGATATCGAGGCCCAGCGAGCCGGTCGAGATCGATTCGACCTCGATGGCCGAAGCCTCGCCAAGGCGCATGATCGAACCCTTGCCGAAATTCCGCTCGATCTGTCCTAGCGCGGCAGCAAGAGCCTTGTCCTTATCCATCGAACCACCTTCAACTACACGAAGCGGGGCATTCGCCATTTGGTCTCTCCTTATTCCACGCTCCGGGAGGCTGCGCAACGCGCCGACACCTGATGTGGCCATGCATTGAATGTGCCTCATTTGTTCTCATCTTGTTCCGTTTCTGTCAAGACAAAATGAGAACATCGAGGCATGCCGGAGAATCGCGCATCGCTACGACAGAGTGTGTCAGTAGCCCCGCCGACGGGCAGGCGTTCAATAAGTATGATTTTTGACTTGCCTCGCTGACCCCTATTGCGCTTTATGCCTGCAAACGCGCCCAACGGGCCCAGCGCAGGAGCCGCGCCATGAACCTGATCCAGTTTTTCGACCACAATGGCGCACGCGCCGTCGGCGCCGTCGACAATGGGGTAACCCGTGTCGTCAACGGTGCCACCAGCGTCTACGAGCTGGCCATGGCCGCGCTTTCCCGCCAAGGTGGCCTGGGTGCCCTGGTTGCCGATCAGGGCCTGGGCGCCACTCTTGATCGTGAGGCCATCCTCGCCGAGGGCCGCATGCTGGCGCCGATCGATCATCCCGATCCGGCCCATCTCTACCTCACCGGCACCGGCCTCACCCATCTTGGCTCGGCGGCAACGCGCGACGCCATGCACACTGCCAATAGCGGCGCAGCCGAAACCGGTCTCACGGACACCATGAAGATGTTCCGCATGGGCCTTGAAGGCGGCAAGCCCGCCGATGGCCTCAAGGGCGTGCAGCCGGAATGGTTCTACAAGGGCAACGGCTACTCGGTCGTCAACCCGGGCCACCCCATCCCGTCCCCGGGCTTTGCGCTCGACGCCGGCGAAGAACCTGAGATCGCCGGCGTCTACCTGATCGACCAGAACGGCCAGCCGCGTCGGCTCGGTTTTGCCCTGGCCAACGAGTTCTCCGATCACGTGACCGAGCGCATCAACTACCTCTACCTTGCCCACTCCAAGCTGCGCGCCTGCGCCTTCGGCCCCGAACTGCGCATCGGCGACCTGCCGGCCCATATCGAGGGCAAATCGCGCATCTGGCGCGATGGCAAGGTACTCTGGGAAAAGCCGTTCCTGTCGGGTGAGGACAATATGAGCCACACCATCGCCAATCTCGAATATCACCACTTCAAGTATGACCTGTTCCGGCGGCCGGGCGATGTGCATGTCCACATGTTCGGCACGGCCACGCTGAGCTTCGCCGACGGCATCAAGACCCAGCCGAACGACATCTTCGAGATCGAAGAAGCCCAGTTCGGCGCCCCCCTGCGCAACCCTGTCCGCACCGAAACCGAGCATCCGGTGATCGTAGGCAACCTCTATTGATCTTGCCGCAAACCACCTAACATGTCAGTTATCCCTCCGCCGTTTGGAGGGATGACATGACTGCTCGCACATTCGAAAAGCGACGGGTTGGACGCACCGACCTGCAGGTGACCACGCTGGGCCTGGGGGGCGCCTCCCTTGCTGGTATCTTCTCCGCCGTTCCCGCCGAGCAGGCCCGCGCCACGGTATCCCATGCGCTGGACGTGGGGATAAACTACGTCGATACCGCCCCGCAATATGGCCTGGGCCGCTCCGAGCACCTGATGGGTGACGTCTTGCGCGAGCGCCGCGAGGACGTGGTGCTGTCGAGCAAGGTCGGACGCCTGCTCAAGCCTGTGAGCGCCGCCGAGCAGGACAAGGGCAACTGGGTCGATCCCCTGCCCTTCAACCAGCTCTACGACTATTCGTACGATGCCGTCATGCGCTCGTTCGAGGACAGCCAGCAGCGGCTCGGGCTCGAGAAGATCGACATTCTCTATGTCCACGACATCGGCGTCGCGACCCATGGCGTCGAGGGCAACAAGCCGCTCTGGGCACAGCTGGCGGGTGGCGGCTACAAGGCGCTGCGCGAACTGCGCGACGCCGGCGTGGTCAAGGCCATCGGCCTGGGTGTCAACGAGTGGGAAGTGCTCATGGACGCTTTCCAACTGGGGGATTGGGACGTTTTCCTCCTGGCTGGTCGCTATACCCTGCTGGAACAGACTTCGCTCGATCCTTTCATGACCACCTGCGTTCAGCGCGGTTCCTCCGTGGTGGTCGGCGGGCCATTCAATTCGGGCATTCTGGTCGGTGGCGACAAGTTCAACTATGCCAAGGCGCCGGACGACGTCGTCGCCAAGGTCCGGGCCATCGAAGCCGTGTGCCGGGAATTCGGCGTGCCCCTGCCCGCAGCGGCGCTGCAATTTCCGCTGACCCATCCTGCGGTCTGCAACGTCCTGCCGGGGCCGCGTTCGCCCCAGGAGCTCGACGGCATTCTCGGCTGGTGGGACGCCAAGGTGCCCGGCGAGCTTTGGACCACGCTGGCGGCCAAGGGTCTCTTGGCACCGGGCACGCCTATACCCGGCGGCACCGCTTGACGGTCGCACCGCAAAGGCGTTACATAACTCAACGGTTCTAGAACCCGAAAGTTATTTCCTATGCCGACCTCCGAACAGCTCGATGCCACCTTCCAGGCTCTTGCGGACCCGACGCGGCGCGCGATCCTGGCGCGCCTGGCGCGAGGAGAAGCCTCGGTCATGGAACTCGCCGAACCCTTCGAAATGAGCCAGCCGGCCATTTCCAAGCACCTCAAGGTGCTCGAAAATGCCGGGCTCATTTCGCGCGGCCGGGATGCGCAACGCCGCCCCTGCAAGCTGGAGGCAGCGCCGCTGGCGGAGGCAACTGGCTGGCTCATCGAATACCGGAAGTTCTGGGAAAAGCAGTTCGGCCAGCTCGACGCCCTGCTCGACGAGTTGAAAAGCCTCGAGGCCGCGGCTGGCAAGAATTGAGGAGATCGACATGGTCTTTGGCGACCCGCTGACCGTAACGACGCCCACCGATACGCAGATCGTCATTACGCGCCACTTCGATGCGCCGCGCCACCTGGTCTTTGCCTGCTACACCCAGCCGGCACTGATCCGGCGTTGGCTCAACGGCGCCGAGGGCTGGATCATGACCGTCTGCGAATTCGACGCCAGGGTGGGCGGCAGGTACCGCTATGAATGGAAGGCCCCGGACGGCTATGTCATGGGCATGGGCGGCGTGGTGACCGCGTTCGAGCCGGTCTCGCATGTGGCCAGCGCCGAACTGTTCGATGACGACTGGACCGGCGGCGAAACGGTTTCGAAGCTGGATTTCGACGAAACCAGCGGCCGGACCACGCTGGTCAACACCATTACCTACGCGTCGAAGGATGCCCGCGACGGGGCCCTCAAGACGCCGATGGCCGAGGGCATGGAGTTTGGCTACAAGAAGCTCGATACCGTGCTTGCCGAATTGAAGCAGGAGTAGGCCATGAGCGACCCGCGCATCTCGGCATTGGTCTGCGGCCTTGTCGCCGCCTGGCTGGGCTACATGATTTTCTCGACGCCCGAAGCGCCGAGCACATTCCTGCTGGTCACCCAATGGACGTTCTTCGTCGTCGCCCTTGCCGGACTTGGCGCGGCGCTGGCGCGTATTATGCGATCTAGAAAGGACTAGGTCTGGCCAAGACCACGGAGGCAGCATGGGCAATCCGATACCGACGATCATTGCCTGCCTGGTCTTCATCGCGATCATGGTCTTCCAGCTCTATCCCTCGGGCCGCGAGCTGAAACCGGCATTTGTCGTCGGCGTCTGCCTGACAATTCTGTTCGCCCTGTTGATCATCGCTGCGACCCTGTTCATCGCCCGGGTGAAGCGACAGACGCAGCGGCAGCTCAGTTCAGATCCAGAGCATAAGCCTTGAGCACCTCAAGGGGGACAAGTCCGAGTACGGCCTGGTTGGTAGAGCGCAGAAACACGCGTGGCGCCGCGCCGGCCTCGTGCGCCTGCAGCCACCGCATCGCGACCAGGCACCAGCGGTTGCCGGCGACCAGCCCCGGGAACGCGTATTGCGGCATCGGCGTCGACAGGTCGTTGCCGACCGATTTCGAGTAGGCAAGAAATGCGGCCGTCGCCTCTATGCAAACCAGGTGCACCGCCGCACTGTCAGGGCCGGCCGCGCAGTAGCCGGTGCGGAAGAAGCCGGTCAGCGGGTCGCTGGAGCAGGCCTGCAGCGGCTCGCCCAGAACGTTGAGCTCGGCGGGTCCCTCGAAGCGCCCCTGGACGTTCAATTGGCGTCGCTCTTGCCCACCTTCTGCAGCACTTCCTTGACCTTGGTGTTGATCTGGTCGAGCGAATAGGGCTTGGGCAGGAATTCGACGCTCTGGTCGTCCTCGATGTCACGGCGGACGCTTTCCTCGGCATAGCCCGACACGAAGATGACCTTGAGATTGGGCATGGTTTCGCGGACATGCCTGAGTAGCGTCGGTCCATCCATTTCCGGCATGGCGACGTCCGAAATCATCAGGTCGATCTTGAAGTCCTCGTCTTCGAGAACCTCGAGCGCCTCTTCGCCGCCATCGGCTTCGAACACCTCGTAGCCGGTGGCGCGCAGCGCCTTGGCCGAGAAAGCGCGAACGCTTTCCTCGTCATCGACCAGGAGGATGCGCTCATGACCGGTGAGGTCGCGCACCGGCGCCGCAGCGGCCGCTACCTTCGCCGCCTGCTCGGACGCGCTGGCGACATGGCGCGGCAGGAAAATCTTGAACGTCGTTCCCACGCCAACCGTCGAGACGGGATAGATATAGCCCTCGGTCTGCTTGACGATGCCATAGACCGTGGAAAGTCCCAGGCCCGTGCCCTTGCCAAGTTCCTTGGTAGTGAAGAAGGGCTCGAAAATCTTCTGCAGGATTTCCGGGCTCATACCGGTGCCGGTGTCTTCGACATCGATCAGGACATAGTCCGCCGGAGCCAGACCCTCGAAGTTCATGCGCTCCGCCTCGGAGCGCTCGACATTGGCGGTGCGGATGGTGATGGAGCCGCCATTGGGCATCGCGTCACGGGCATTGACGACCAGGTTGATGATGACCTGTTCGAGTTGCACCACGTCGGCGCGTACCGGCCAGATATTGCGGCCATGCTCGACGGCGAGCGTGTTCTTCTCGCCGATCATGCGCTTGAGCAGCACGGTCAGGTCGTCAACGATCAACGGCAGCTCGAGCACCTGCGGGCGCAAGGTCTGGCGGCGCGAGAAGGCGAGCAACTGGCGGGTGAGGCCGGCAGCACGATTGGCATTCTGCTTGATCTGCATCAGCTCGCCGAACGAAGGGTCGCCCGGCTTGTGCTTGAGCAGCAGCAAGTCAGAGAAGCCGATAATGGCAGTCAGCAGGTTGTTGAAATCATGCGCCACGCCGCCGGCGAGCTGGCCGACCGCCTGCATCTTCTGGCTCTGCGCGAACTGCGCCTCGAGCTTGCGCTGGTCGGTCATGTCGAGGGCATAGACATTGACCTGCTCGGGCGAGCCGGCGCTCATTTCCGACGACGACAGGTAGAGCCGCACCGCATGATCGCCCTCGACGCTGAGCAGGGCATCGACCGGCTCGATCTCGGACCGATGCGCAGCGGCATCGGCCAGGGCGCGCGCGAACTTCTCGCGGCTGCCCTCGCCGATAAGCTCGCTGAGCGGCTGCTGTTCGAGGCTCTTCTCCTCGCCCGACCAGCGAAAGATGCGCCCGAACGGGGCATTGGTACGGATGATCCGCCCTTCCCCATCGAGCGTGGCAATGGCGAACGGCGTGTCGTTGAAGAAGCGCGAGAACCGCACTTCGGCGGCGCGCAGCTCTTCTTCGGTGTCGGGCGCCTTGGACTTGTCGAGCACCAGGGTGCGCGTCTCGCCCAATTCGCCATCGGCCAGGCGCGCGGCCCGATGCATCAGGCGGACCGGGAAGCTGGTGCCGTTGCGGCGGACCAGGTCGATATCGATGATCTCGGTGCGAATTTCGCCGTCGCCACGGCCGCGCATCAAGAGCGTCGCGCCATCGCCGCGCACCAGGTCGGACAGCCGCAGGTGGCCGGAATTGAACTCGGCCAGGTCGTAGCCCAGCCAGTCGGTCAGGGTGGAGTTGAGGTACTGGATGCGGCCATGGGCGTCTGCCGAGAAGAAGCCGGCCGGCGAATGATCGAGATAGTCGATGGCGCGCTGCAGGTCGCGGAAGGCGCTCTCATTATTGTCGCGGTCGCGGGTGATGTCCTCGACCGACCAGATCACCATCGGCTTGCTGGTCTCGTCCGATTCCGGCAGCGGGCGCACGCCGACGCGGTACCAGAACGGCTTGGCGCTGTCGGCTAGCGAACCGCCGAGGCCACCGACGATGCGAATGTCCTCCACTGCCGCTCGCCCGTCCTTGGCGGCGCGCGACAGCCGATAGATGGCCTCGCTGGCATCTGATTGGCCGGCAAACAGCCGCGGTACGCCCACTGGCACGCCATTGGTCACGGCGCCCGAGAAGCTGCCGTAATGGGCGTTGACATAGGAAATCTTGCCATCGCGGTCCGACACCACCGCGCCGAACGGCAGGCTGTCGACCACTGCATTGGAGATGGTGCGCCGCTCCTCGCCGCTGGCGAAGCGGAAGAGCCCTGCCGCCAGGCCGAACAGGCAGAAGACGCCAACGACGGCGAGCACGCCGATGAAGGTCATGATCACATCGGCCGGAATGCGGTCGCTGAACAGCGCGAAGACGACGGCGATGGCGACCAGCAGCAGTCCGAGAACGACTACGCGCCACAGCCCTGCACTGCCCCGACCTGCCGCAACGAGCGGATCGGGGTAATTGTCATCGCCTATTGGCGTCGATGCCATGGGTCAGGATGCTCCGTAACCGGTGAGTCGGGCCGAATCAGGCACTCAGCAATGGTCTAGCAAATGCCCCCGTCATGCGGGAGCTTGATCACGCTTTTCAACACGGGATCGCGGGGTGGGCGTGGTGTTTTAGCCGGGCGTGCGCAAGCGCCGCCTGTGATGCGGTTGTTGGGTCGTCGGGTCAGCTCGTCGCGTGAGACGCCGTGGGCGCTCAGAGAGCTATGGTGGCGAGGCGCCTGCCTCGAAGGGGTAGATGAAGGAAGTGAGGCCATTGCCCCGCCACCACGCCAGGATTTTCGCGGGTCCGGGTCAGGCACGCTGTGTCGCAAGCGTAGCTGCCGAATTCCCCCCGCCCAATGAGAGCGACCTCCCATCCCTGGCTGTCTCCACGGTCATCACTCGTCATGACCGGCTCTGCCGTGAAGATGGGAGCAGTATGCGGGAGGATTTGGGAAGGGGGATAAGTATTGGGTCTGGTGCGTGTGACTCACCTCCACCCTTTACCCCGCCTTCCAGCCTGCCCCGCGCTTGAGGCGCATGACGAAGCCGATGACTTCGGCGACGGCCTTGAAATGCTCGTTGGGGATGGAGTCGTCCACCTCCACGCTGGCGAACAGCGCGCGGGCGAGCGGCGGGTTCTCGACGATCGGGACGTCGTGTTCCCTGGCAAGTTCGCGGATGCGGAAGGCCACGGCATCGGCACCCTTGGCCACGCATTTGGGCGCACTCATCCCCTTGTCGTATTTGAGCGCGACGGCAAAGTGGGTCGGGTTGGTGATGACGACGGTCGCGTCGGGCACAGCGGCCATCATGCGCTTGCGCGAACGCTCCTGGCGCAACTGGCGGAGCTTGCCCTTGATGTGAGGGTCGCCCTCCATCTGCTTGTATTCGTCGCGGGTTTCCTGAACCGTCATCATCAGCCGCTTCCACCATTTCTGGCGGACATAGAAATAGTCCACCGCGGCAATCAGCGTCACGATCATCAGCACCGCGGTGAAGATCTTGATGCCGATTTCCTGGAAGTCGGCCAGGATGATGATCGGGTCGGCCGTCATCATGGTGTCGAGCCGGTCACGCTCGGGCCAGACCGTCATCACCACGACGGCGCCGACAATGCCGATCTTGAGCAGGCCCTTGCCGAAATTCACCAGCGAGTCGGCCGAAAACAGCCGCTTGGCCCCGGCCAATGGCGAGATCTTGGAGAATTTCGGGGTGATCGGTTCGGTCGACAGCAGCGGGCGATGCTGGATGAGATTGGCGACGATGGCGCAGCTCGACAGCACAACCAATGGCACAAGCACGGTGCCGAGCAGCGCCAGCGCGAGGTTGTTGAAGAAGGCGCCAAAGCCCGCGCCGTCCAGGTCGAACCGGTCGGCATTCATCAGCAGGATCTTGAGGGACTCGGCCAGGTTGGTGGCCATGCCGGGCGCCATCATGGAAAAGACGGCGGCCGAGCCGAGCAGCATGAACCAGGTGACCACTTCCTGGCTCTTGGCGACATCACCCTTCTTGTGGGCGTCCTCGAGCTTCTTTTGGGAAGGGTCTTCTGTTTTGGCGTCGTTCTCCGGGGCCTCGTCAGACATCAGAATGCCCCACAATCCCCGTGATGACGGCCTGCGGGCAGCGATTTGCTCCGCTTCCGGTGCTCACGTGCAAAACGCACGCTGCGCGCCGGTTCTCGCAAACCGCCGCTCTCGCCTCGTCCTGACGGGGATATTGGGACATTCTTTCTAGCCCCTCCACATCGCCAGGTGAGCCTCGAAATGGCTCAGGTACCAGCCCATCATCATGGTGAGCAGCATGGCGAACAGCCCGAGCCCGATGAAGATGTTGGCCGGCATGAGCAGGAAATAGACCTGCAAGGCCGGCATCAGGCGAGCCAGGATGCCGGCGCCCAGATTAAAGACGAGGCCGAAGACGATGAATGGCGCGGACATCTGGATGCCGATGCTGAAGGCGCTGGCCACCGTGCGGATCGCCATCTGCGCCGCATCGTCGAACATCAGCGGCGCATCGAGCGGGAAGACCATGTAGCTGTCATAGGTGGCAGCGAGCGCCACGTGATGCAGGTCCGTCGCGAAGATCAGCACCATGCCCAGAAAGCTCAGGAAACTGCCGAACACGGCACCCTGAACGCCTACCTGGGTCGGATCGGCTGCCATGGCGCTGGAAAGGCCGGTCTGGAAGGCGATGATCGCGCCGGCGACCTGTGTCGCCATCACGGTAATGCGCACGATCGCCCCCAGCATGATGCCGATCGCCAGCTCATGGAAAATGAGGCCGAAGATGGCCATGACGTTCTCCGGCATGGCCGGAAACGAGGGCGAGAGCAGCGGATAGACCACCAGGGTGAAGGCCAGCGCGAAGCTCAGCCGCATGCGCATCGGAATCATGTCCTCGCCCAGGGCGGGCATGAGCATGAGGATCGCGCCGATCCTCGTGAACATGAGGAGGTAGAGGAAGGCCGTATTGGGCAGCCAGTCGAGCCCGATGGTCACCGTCAGCCGCCCACGATGATCATATCGACCACCCGGTTCATGTAGCCGCCCATGGTGGCGCCCAGGAACGGCAGCGTCAGCAGCATGGTGATGAAGATGGCGATGATCTTGGGCACGAAGACCAGGGTCTGTTCCTGGATCTGCGTCAGCGCCTGGAACAAAGCGATGATGACGCCGACCACCAGGCCCACCAGCATCATCGGCGCCGATACGATGATCAGCGTCCAGATGCCGTCACCGGCTATGTCGAGCACTTCTGCGCCAGTCATGGTCGTTCCTGCCGGGCGAATCGCCGCCCGCTGGTCATTCTACGCCCGCCGCGGCTAGATCGGCATCCGCATGATTTCCTCATAGGCCGAGATCACGCGATCGCGCACGGTGACCATGCTCTCGATCGCCATCTCGGTCTCGCTGAGGGCGGTGACCATGTCCACGATATTGGCCTTGCCGTTGACCATGTCGACGGCCATGGCGTCGCTGGCCTTGCCGGCATCGACTACGCCCTGCACCTGCTGGGCCAGGATTTCGGCAAAGTTGTTGCCCTTGCCCGGCGGATTGGCGAGGGCGGTGAGATCGGTATTCGGCTTGGCCGCCTGGTTGATCAGCCTGCTGGCATTGCTGTAGGCCGCGGTGGCAGCGTTGAACGGGGTATTGATGGCCATCTACTGGATTCCTAGCCGCGCAGGATGTCGAGCGTGCGCCCGAGCATCTGCCGCGTGACGGTGACGACGTTGAGGTTGGCTTCGTAGGTGCGCTGAGCCTCGCGCATGTCCATCGTCTCGATCAGCGGATTGACGTTGGGATACTGCACGTAGCCGCGCGCATCGGCGGCCGGATGGCCTGGCTCGTAGCGCGAGGTGAAGGCGCTCATGTCATAGGCCAAGTTCCCCACTTCGACGATCTTGCCGCCGACATCGGGGTCGAACGCCGACTCGAAGGTGGGAATGCGCCTGCGATAGGGCTCCTCCCCCGGCGCCTTGCCGGCGGAGTCCACGTTGGCGAGGTTTTCCGCGATGACGCGCATACGCGCCGTCTGCGCGTGCAGACCGGTGGCGGCGATCCGAAGCGACGAATTGAAGTCCATGCCGCGTTACTCCTAGGCCTGCCGGCCCATTGCCGTGCGAAGGATCTTGATCGATTTCTGATAGAGGCTGGTGGCCGCCTGATAGTCCATCATGTTGGTGGTCACCTTCATCATCTCGTCTTCCAGCGTCACGCCGTTGCCTTCCGGCGTGATCTCGAAATTGGCCATGCGCTGCGCATCGAAAACGCTCCCTTCGGCGCTCGACACCGAAAAGTGCATGGGTTGCGTCGCCGAGGTGGTGATGGTGGCCGACGAAAAACCGGCCCTGCGGTCGTCGAAGTCGTATTGTGCCAGGTCGCGCCCGCGATAGCCGGGCGTTTCGGCATTGGCGACGTTTTCGGCCAGCAGCCCTTGACGCGCCTGGTGCCAGCGCATCTTGTCGGTGAGCGCCGTAAAGACCGACATGTTCATCAGGCCCATTGGCCGAAATCCCCCGCGAGTCCCTGGCGACCCGATGGGCAAATCTTGCCGGTCTATGGTTAATCAAGCGTTAACCCGGGGTCGCTACGCCGATTGTGGCCTCGCATTCTGCACATTTGCCTTATGTGATAGGCAATATATGCCGCCCGGATTCGGGCGGGCCGCGAATTGGAGACCTTCATGCAGTTCATCACCAGCCTCTTCGGCGGCTCCGGCAGCACCCTGCTCACCGCACTCTTCGCGCTGGGCGCCGTTATCGTCGCCATCCTGCTGGTCCTGTGGCTGCTCAAGCTGGTGTTCAGCGCGTCCGGAAACGCGGTGCGCGGCCGCAACCGGCGCCTGGCGGTGGTGGACTCGCTCGCGCTTGACCCCAAGCGGCAATTGCTGATCATCCGGCGGGACGATGTCGAGCACCTGATCCTGGTGGGCGGAACGCAGGACATCGTGGTGGAAGCCGGTATCGCCATAGAGGAAGCCGCCGCGGCGCAGCCGCAGCGGCGTCCGATCCCCATGGTCGCGGGCCGCAAGCCGGCGCCGGCCAAGGCACAGCCAAGCGCCGTTGTCGCTCCGGCCCCGGCCGCGCCGGCCGCTGCGACGGCCGCACCGCGAGCAGCCGCAAGCGCCGCGCCGACCACCGCCATCGAACAGTTGCGTGAGCTCGGACTGCCCACCAACAAGCGCGCCCATCTGTCGCTGCGCCATACAGGACTGCTCCGCCCGGTCAGCGAAACGGAAATGCCGGTTTCCCCCGAAAACTCTCCAGCTCCCGTCGTGGCCGCGTCCGACTCAGCTAAAGAGGAAACGGCGCGGCGTGACGTAGAAGGCACCGACCTTGTCGAGGATACCAACGAGGCAAACCGGAACTGAGGCGCCCCCGCCGCTGCGGCGGGTCGCACCCTATGTCGGCCTGATTGCCTTTGCCCTGGTTGCCCTCCTCCCCGCCGTCGCGCTGGGCCAGGACATATCGATCGACTTCGGCGACGACACCACGCTGACCGAGCGTGCTGTCCAGCTCATCGGCCTGATCACCCTGCTGTCTCTGGCGCCCTCCATCCTGGTGATGGTGACCAGCTTCACACGTATCGTGGTGGTGCTCTCGCTGTTGCGCACCGCCATCGGCCTCCAGACCGCGCCGCCCAACTCGGTCATGGTGTCGCTGGCCTTGTTCCTGACCATCTTCGTGATGCAGCCGACGCTGCAACAGAGCTACGACCAAGGCATCGCGCCGCTGCTGGCGGGGGACATCGAGATTGCCGAGGCATTCGAACTGGGCAGCGCACCGCTGCACGAGTTCATGCGCGCCAATGTGCGGGAGCAGGATCTCGGACTGTTCTACGACCTGACGGATGCACCCATTCCCGAGGACCCGGAGGCAATCCCCCTGCAGCTGCTGATCCCGGCCTTCATGATATCGGAGCTGCGCCGCGCCTTCGAGATTGGCTTCCTGCTGTTTCTGCCCTTCGTGGTCATCGACATGGTCGTCGCCTCGGTGCTGATGAGCATGGGCATGATGATGCTGCCACCGGTGGTGATCTCGCTGCCGTTCAAGCTGATTTTCTTTGTGCTCGTCGACGGCTGGTACCTGGTCGCCGGCTCGCTTGTCCGCAGCTTTGTTGGTGGCGGCGGCGGATAGCTACTGCGCGCTGGCCATTCCCGCACTGGGCTCGGTCGCCGTGAGTGGCGCCAGGGCACCTTCGCCGGCATAGGTGTCGCGGTATGAGGTCAGGAAGGCGTTGATGCCACCGACATCGGCGACCTGGTTGGCCACGGCCTTGAATTCAAGGCTGGTGACGGCAACCTGCCCGGTCACCAGGTCGAAGATCGGCCATTCGGGCGTAACCACCATGGCGTCGCCGAACTTGGACCGCAGGCGCGAGAGGCCGAAGCTGTCGCCGGCCAGGGCAAAGCCGACAGCGGCCTTGATCAATCCCATGCGCGTCGGCTGGTCGAGCGGCGCTCCGCCGGGCTGGCCGGCATAAAGGGCTTCCAGCATCTCGCTGGCCTGCTCGTAACGCTTGGCCTTCCAGTGCGCGTCGATGCGCAGCAGCGTCACATCCTGTCCATCCATGTCACGTAACAGGTCAAGCGCCAGCTGGTCGCGGCCGCCGTCGATCATGGCGCGCGCCTCCAGTACACGCCGCTGGCGCAGCAGGGTCTCCGGCAGGTCGGGCAGACGGGTGGTATTGAGCACGCGCAACGCTTCCTGCGGCTTGCGGTCGGCAAGGTAGATGATGGCAAGGTCAGCCGCGATCTGCGTACGGGCCACCCCGGTCAGGCGGTTGTCGAGCTGATATTCGAGCAGTTCGGCAGCCTGCGGCAGCAGGTCCATCCGCACCAGGCGGCGCGCCAGGTTGCGGATCATCTCGTCACCACGCGATCCAGGCGGCGTGAGCTGGCGGAAATCGTAAAACAGGCTGAGCGCATCGATTGGCCCGAGCGAGTCGGCGGCGCCGTTCAAGAACAGTTCGCTGAACATCCGCTGCGCTTCATCGCGCATCGCGTTGACCGGGGGGCTCTCAGGGTAATTGGCGACCGCCTGCCGCACCGTCTCGAAACCGCTGCGGTAGTCCCCAGCGCGGAAGTAGAAGTCGGCCAGCATGGTCTGCATGTCCGCCTCGAGCGCATTGCCACGCCACAGCAAGGCTTCGGCCGACAGCGTGTGGGCAGCCTTGGCGAGGTCCAGCTTGCCCTGCTCGTCCAGCAGGCGCAGCGTACGGTAGATGGCCTCGGCGCGGGTCGGCCGGATATCGGCGGCGATCACCTGGCCATAGGTATCGAGGGCCTCCGAAATACGGTCGTGGCCTTCATCAATCCGGCCGGACAGCAGGTGATAGAGGCTCGATTCCTCCGGATCGAGGCTGGCAAAATCGATGTCGTCGAGGAAGCGCTCCGCCCGCGGCAGGTCGTTGGTTTCCACCGCCGAGCGCAAGGCCGCGAAGTAGAATTTGTTGCGGACCCAGACTGGATAGTTCTCGACGATGCCGGTGGCCTCGTTTGCGTCGGAGCTGGCGCCCTTGAAATCGTAGGCATCGGCCCGGGCAATGGTGCGCCACAACAGCGCATCGAGTTCCTGGCCGACCGAGGAGGCGTTGAGAATGCGCAGCGCGTCGGCAGGACGCGACGCCAGCGTCTCGGCTATGGCCTTGGTGATGCGCACCTTGCGGGTGAGGTCTTCCGCCTTCAGGTCGGCCTCAAGCACCTTGAGCACGCCGAGTGCCTCGTGGGCAAAGCGATTGGCGACATAATACTGCGCCAGGTCGAGGCGGGCCACGTCACGGTCCCGACCCTCGCCACCAGCCGCCTTGGCCAGAAGGTCCTCGATATGCGCAGCGAAGGCGCCATAGTCCTTCTCTTCCAGGCTCGCCAGGTCGACATAGCTGCCGCGCAGGCTTTCGGTAATACCGTTGCCCAGCGTACGCGGCGTATCGATGGCCGACACGGTCAGGCCACCCGAAGTCGACATGACGGCCAGGTCGTTCTCGATGGCCAGATCGAGTTCGGGCGTTTCGGGCTTGATGACCAGGCCATGCACACTGCGCAGCGCCGAGAAGTCGACATAGTCCAGCGTCCGGGTAACCCCGCGTGCCGGCGGATAGGCCGTGACCACCTTGAGCAGGTCCCCGACCATCGGATCCCGGAATTCGTGCACACGGGCGGGTCGGGCAACATCGGCCACAACCTCGAAGTTCCCCTCGATGTCGCGGCGACGGCTCAGTTCGATCGGCTCGGTCGGCGTGAGCATGATGTCGCCCAGCGAGAGCACCCAGGCCATGCCTTCCGACCCCAGGGTAGCCAACCGATCCTGGGAGAGATCGACGCGCACCACCTGAGTGTCGCCCGAGGCAACGATGGAAAACTCGCTGGCAAGCGCGTCGAGCTCGTTAGAGTGCTCGGGCGGCAGGATGCCCGACACGCTGTCGAACATCATCCACAGCGTATCGCCGCGGCGAAACACGGCGGCCGGCGTATCCTGCTCGAACGGAAACACGACCCGGACTGTCGAGCCGAGAACGCTGACAAACGGCGTGATGGCGCTGGCCGTATTCTGCGGGAACAGCTTGTCGACCTGCGGGTCGGCAGGATCTTCGTGTGCCGCAGCATGCTCGTCCGGCGCGACATCGTCCACCAAGCTGGCGGCGGTGAAGCTCGGCAAGCCAACACCGGCAATGTCGACATCGAGAATGAACTGACGCGGCGAATTCTCGTAAAATCTCGGAGTGACGCCCTCGGCCAGCGCAAGCGTGACCAGCGAGCCGTCAGGGGTGACCGAATTCTCGACCGTGGCGATCTCCGGCGGCAGATCGGCCGTGAGGTCCCGCAGGTCCACGCCGACCGGCCATTCGAACGCAATGTGGCTGGTGGTTCCCTCCTGGACATATTCGGCCGTGGTCGGAACAGTCCAGTCGAACTGGAGGCGCATAAAAGTGGGATTGCGCCCCACCCGCAATGTGGCTTTCGGATCGAGGTCGACTACATCGGCGGCCTTGCGCTCGCGCTCGGCGGCAATGGCGGCCAGTCGAGCGCGCTCGGCCAGCTCGTCGATAATGTCCTGCGGCAGCGCCGGCGGCATGCCCTGCCAGGTCTGAGGCATCAGGTCGATGAACAGCTTTTCGCCAGCTTCGATGCGGTTGAAGTTGAATGCGGAACGCAGGCCCAGGCGAAGGCCCTTCCCGTCCGGATCAACGCGCGCCACCGAGAGATAGTCGGCCATCGTGGTGCCGACATCGGGAAGGATGATCGACACCTGCTCATCGAATTCGAGCGACAGCACACCATTCTCGATGCGCATCTTGTATTGGGGCAGGTCGTCGCGACCTGGAAAGCTCAGGATCAGCCGGGCGTAACCATCTTCCTGGGTGGCGAAAAGCTGCCCCTGCTCAACGGCCTGGGCAGGCGCAACCAGGCTGATCGCCGCCAGCACGGCGCCAATCAGCGCGACGCGCCATGTGCGTCGCAAACCATTGATGATCGCGGTCTTCACCGGCTTCTGCCCGCCCGACACACTTGGAGCGTCTCATGGCGCAGCCTTCGGCTCCGGGGACATAAAACGCATAGGTTACACGATAGTCCCGTGCACCCTAGCGACCCGTGCTTAACGTCGCCTTACGTCAATCGGTAAAGCCTTATTGACCAACGATTTGGGGCAGAGCGGCCAAATCCTCAGGGGTCATTTCGGAGGCAGGACGATCGGCCAGGGCCGCCATCTGCACCGTCAGTTCCTGGGCACGGGTGGCGTTCATCTGGGCCAGAATGGGCGCCATCTTGCGTGGGCTCATGGTCTTGGCGACCCGCAGCAAGACATCCATTTCCAGGTTGTTGAAGATGTTGGCGGCGTCCTTGGGCTTCATGTTCTCATACATGGCCACGATGCCGGCAAACTGACCGGTCTCCATTTCCTCGCGCTGGTCGACCAGCGCGGAAATCTGGGCCTCCAGGGCCTCCAGCGTCGCCGTGCGCTCCTCGATGCGCTTCTCGGCGGCATCGACGATGGATTCGCGCATCGCCAGATCCTGCTCATATTGCTGCAACTCGGTGCGGCGGGCGGTCAGTCGCTCCAGCAACTGCTGTTCGGTGCCCGAAACGCCATCGGCGCTGACCAGCGGAACGATCTTGCCGTCGTCGCTGATTTCCATCGGCACCACATCGCCCGAGGGCAGGCAATCGGTCGTCATCTGCGCAGCAAAGCTGTCTTCGGGAACGACGACCGGCTCTTCCTCCGGAGCGGCCTCGCTTGCGGCGGCTGGTGCGCCGTGCCCACCGGCATCGGCAGTTCCTGAAGCCGGGTTCAGCACCACCTCGCCACCGTCGGTAATCGAGGCATTGGAGACCACGCAGTTGGTGCCGGGCGCGGCGGCATGTCCGGCATCGGCCTCCCCTTCGGTCGTCGCGGCCGCGTCGGCGGCCGGGGCGCCGTGATCACCGCCGGCATCGGCTGCCTCAGCGGCTGGCGCCCCGTGGCCGCCTGCTTCGGCGGGCTCGGCGCCAAGCGTCGGCGCGGGATCGGCGATGGTGGGACTGGTATCTTCGATGGTGGGCTCGCCAGCCGGGGTGACCGTAGAATCGGTCTCCGTGGTTCCAGCGGCAGAGCCAGAACCGGTGCCGGACGCCTGAACCGTCCCAATGCCGGTCAGCACATAGCCGCCATTGGTGACAAGACCGAGGGTCTTGAGCACCAGCAAGGCGGCGATGGCCAGAACAACGACCGGCAGGAGACGGATTTGGGTCACGCGGCGGCTCCACGAGTGCGGACGCGGGCCGATAGCTGCTCCAATGCGGACTGCACCTTGTTGGGCTGCTCGACCGGCTCGATGGCCTGGCTGTGGCGCGCCACGCTGGTGATCTTGGCGATCCGCTCCATCAAAACCGTGCCGGCATTGACGTGGTTGGCCAGCTCGATGCCGAAGCGTTCGGCCTCTTCAAGGCGCGAATTGAGCGACAGGTCGGCTTCGACGGCCGTCTGCTTGAGCTCCTTGATCGCCTGATTGGCAAGGTTGGTCGCCCCCACAAGGTCGGCCACCATCTGCCGCATCACGTCCTTGTCGGCATGCAGCCGCTTTAGGCGCTGGTTGAGCACGATGCAGTATCCGATTGTCAGCGCGAGCAGAACGGCGACAGCGCCTTCCACAAGTAGGCCCAGGGGCAAACCGAACATCATCGTCCTTCCATATTCTCGTCGATGGCCTCGAAGGCCGCCATGGTGACCTTGGGCGGGTTGAGCGGGCGGGAAACCCGCACGGATACGTGGTTGCCGATATGGCCCATGATCGCCTCGGTGAGCTCGACATCGCCGCAGCGCAGCCGTACCGGATCGGTCGGGGTTCGATCGAACATCACCGTATCGCCCGGCTTGATCGACAGCATGCGCGAAAGGGGAAGGTCCTGCTCGTGCAGCACGGCCTCGACCTCTACGTCGGCGGCGTAGATTTCGGTCGCAAGGTGGCCTTCCCAGATCGGATCGCGGCCAAACTTTTCGCCCATGAACATCTGCAGCAGCTGTTCGCGGATGGGCTCGATGGTCGCGTATGGCAGGAGAATTTCGATCTTGCCGCCACGGTCGTCCATCTCGATGCGCAGCTCGATCAGGATGGCGGCATTGCCCGGGCGGGAGATCGCTGCGAAGCGCGGGTTGGTCTCCATGCGCTCGAGCTTGAAATTGACCTGGGTCACCGGCTCGAATGCGCGATGGGTGTCGTCGAGGATCACCTCGATCATCCGGCGGGCCAATGCCATTTCGATGGTGGTATAGGGGCGGCCTTCCACGCGGATATTGCCGCCAACCCGGCGCCCGCCCAGCAGCACGTCGATCATCGAATAGATCAGGCTGGAGTCGACCGTCAGCAGCCCGTAATTCTCCCATTCCTCAGCCTTGATGACGGACAGAATGGCCGGCAGCGGGATGGAATTGAGGTAATCCCCGAAGCGCACCGAGGAAATCGAGTCCATGGTGACTTCGACATTGTCGGACGTGAAATTGCGCAGCGAGGTCGTCGCCAGCCGCACCAGGCGGTCAAAGACGATTTCGAGCATCGGCAGACGCTCGTAGCTGACCAGGGCCGAATTGATCAGCGCCTGGACGCCCGTCAGTTCGACATTGCTGCCGACGCTGGCATCGAAACCGAGCAGGCTGTCGATTTCGTCCTGGTTGAGGACGCGATCGGCACCGCCATCGCCGGCGGCGTCGGTGCCCTCGATCATCGCGGCCCATTCCGCGGCGGCCGCGGCGGCCTTTTCCTCGTCGGTCATGTCCTCGTCATTGACGACGTCATCGGCACCCACGACCCCGTCGAGGCCCCATTCATCGGCAAGCTTGTCCTGTTCGGTAGGGCCAGCCATCACTGCACCAGGATTTCCTTGAACAGGATGGACTCCACGCGCGTGGGATAGATCGCGACATTGACGCGACGCAGCAGCTCTTCCTTGAGACGATAGACCCCAGCTGAGCCCTCAAGGTCGGAGCGGCGCAGCTCGCGCATGTAGACCTGGAACGCATCGACCACCTTGGCCATGCTCGGCTGGATCGCCAGCATGGTCTCCTCATTGGCGACTTCCAGGGCGACGGTCAGCTTCATGAAAGCCTCCTTCTGCCCCTCTTCGCCATTGAGGTTCACGATCATCGGCGGAAGATTGAAGATGAAGGTATGGCCGGCTGCCGCCGTACCGCCATGTCCATCGGTAGCGGCACCGTCGGCCGCATGCTCCCCTTCCGCCGGCGCGGAGCCGGATGACAGGAAAAAGAACAGGCCAGCGCCGCCCAGCAGCACGACGATGGCAGCCGCACCGATGATGATGAAGAGCTTGGGTATCCCCTTCTTGGCCGGGGCGCCTTCTTCGACTTCTGCTTCCGCGGCCATGCCAACCTGCCAAATACGAGGCTTCCCGGACGATTCCGGCTGTTGGTCCAGCTAAGCGCCCGATGGTTAATGATTGGTTACAAAGCGCCTGAAGCGGCAAAATTTGCCGGGCAGCTTTTGCCGCGCAGGGAAAGGATAGCGCGGCAAGGTTAGCGGTCGCCTTTCGCTATCCATTTGATTTTATTAAATTTTGCGACCTGGCATGGTTTCTGCAATGTAAATTGCGAGGCGGCAGGCTTGGGGAAGCCGGCAGTCTCGGGGACGTTAACATTCCGGGGATCAGCGATGATCGAGAACGCGCAACTGATCGGCCTTTCCAGGCAGATCGCGCTCCAGCGGCAGATGGATGTCGTGGCCAACAACATGGCCAACATCAACACGACCGGCTTCAAGGCAGAGAACATCCTGTTTGAAGAATATGTGATGCCGGTGGCCCGCGACCGGGACTTCCCCCGCCTCGACCAGCCTCTGTCCTATGTCCAGGACTGGGCCACCACGCATGACCTGAGCAGCGGCGCCATGGTGCAGACCGGCAATGAGCTCGATGTCGGCCTCAATGGCGACGGCTTCTTCGCGGTTCAGACACAGGCTGGCGAACGCTGGACCAAGTCGGGCGCCTTCCAGCTCAGCGCCAATGGCACGCTGGTCGATCTCAACGGCAACCCGGTGCTTGGCGAAGGCGGTCCCATCCAGTTCGCCCCGGAAGAGACCGGTATCCTCATCGCATCGGACGGCTCGATCAGCACCAGTGCAGGGCCGAAAGGCCGGTTGCGCCTGGTCGAATTCGCCAATCCGCAGGCTCTGACCCGCGAAGGCAGCAACCTGTGGGCCGGCGGCCAGCCACTGGTGGCAGCCAATAGCCGGGCGATGCAGGGTTTCACCGAAAAGTCCAACGTCTCGGGAGTGACTGAGATGGCCGAAATGATCCGCGTGCAACGCGCATATGAATCGGCCGCCAACCTCGCCCAGAAGCAGGATGAGCTGCGCCGCACCGCCATCCAGCGTCTTGGCGACGCCAACGCGTAACCTGAGGATCCTGCCATGAAAGCTCTCTACATCGCATCGACCGGCATGAGCGCCCAGGAACGCAACGTCGAAGTCATTTCCAACAATATCGCCAACATGCGGACCACTGGCTACAAGCGCCAGCGCGCCGAGTTCGAAGACCTGCTCTACCAGCAGATCACGCGGGCCGGTTCGCAGACTTCGGACCAGGGTACCCTGATCCCAGCAGGCCTCGAAATCGGTTCGGGCGTGCGCACGGTCTCCACCCCGCGCGTCATGAGCCAGGGTACAGTCAACATCACTGAGCGCGAACTCGATGTGGCCATCCGCGGCGAGGGCTTCTTCATGGTGCAACTGCCCGATGGGCGCACCGGCTACACCCGCGACGGCTCCTTCGAGCGGTCGCCGGATGGCACGATCGTCACCTCGACCGGCTATACCATCGACCCCGGCATCACCATTCCCGGCACCGCCGACGGCGTCGCCATCTCACCGGATGGCATGGTCAGCGCCTATCTCGACAATGCAACCACTCCTACCCAGCTCGGTCAGCTCCAGCTCGCCCGCTTCGTCAACAAGTCGGGCCTGGAATCGATGGGTGACAACCTGTTCCTCGAAACGGCCGCCAGCGGCCCCGCCCAGGTTGCCGTGCCCAATGCCGACGGTGCCGGCGACCTGCTGCAGGGCTACCTCGAAATGGCCAACGTCAATTCCGTCACCGAAATCGCCGACCTCATCGCTGCCCAGCGCGCCTACGAGATGAACGCCCGTGTCATCTCAGGCGCCGATCAGATGATGCAGGCCACCAGCCAGCTGCGTTGAGGGGGCTCTCGTGATGATCCTGCGTTCCGCAATCGCCACCTTCGCCGGCCTGCTGTTGTCGGGCAGTGCCTGGGCCACGCCGCTGCTCAAGGCCGAAATCGTGGTTACCGCTCCCATCGTAACCGTCGGCGACATGTTCGAGGCGGCCGGTGCCGGTGCCGAGCAGCCGCTGTTCCGCGCACCCAAGCCAGGCACCACCGGAATGGTCAGCATTTCCGACATCGGCGCGGCTCTCGCCCGCGTCGGCATCAGTGATTTCGAGAACGGCGGCCTCGACGGCGTCCGTGTGACCCGCGCCGCCGCCGTGGTCGATGAACGCGTGCTCTCCGACCTCATCGCCGCCGACCTGGCCGGACGGGGCATCATCACCGACGGCATGACGGTCGACACCCTGTTCTCGGTGCCTGTCCAGCCGGTCAATGCCGAGGCAGTCGCCGAACCGGCCACCATCATCAACCTGCGCTACCTGCCAGGCAACGGCGCCTTCACCGCCCGCTTCACCATTGCCGGCATGGAGCAGCCGCTGGACGTTTCCGGCTCGATCGAGCTGATGATCGCGGCTCCCCATATCAATGCCAGCCTTCCCGCGGGCACCCTGTTGTCGGCCGAGAACATCGAGATGCGGCCGGTGCCGCTCAAATTCGTCGAGAGCACGGGCGTGCCGCGATTGGAAGATGTCGTCGGCAAGAGCCTGGTACGCCAGAGCCGCGAAGGCATGATGCTCAAGGCTTCGGACGTCAGCGTGCCCCTGCTGATCAGCAAGAACGACCCCGTGACCATCTATTTCCGCCAGGGCCCGATGACGCTGACCGTCAAGGGCCAGGCCGTGACCGGCGCCGCCGCGGGCGGAATGGTGCAGGTCATCAACCTCATGTCCAAGCGCGTCATCAGCGCCACCGCCATTTCGGCCGGCGCCGTCCAAGTCAGCGCTGCACCCCTCGAACTTGCCGGCCTTTGATAGCCTTCAGGAGATAGACCAATGAACTTTTTCAAACTTGCCACCCTCCTGACGCTGACGGCAACCCTTGCAGGCTGCAGCACCATGGACCAGCTCGCCAGCGTCGGGCAGGCTCCGCCGCTGACCGCCATTGCCGATCCGACCACCACGGCCGGTTACCAGCCGGTACATATGCCCATGCCGGAAGCCATTGCCGACACCTACCAGCCCAATTCGCTGTACCGCACGTCGGCGCGCGGTTTCTTCAAGGATGAACGCGCCCACCGCATCGGCGATATCCTGACCGTGATGGTGACGATCGATGACAGCGCCAAGATCGCCAACACCACCCAGTCAGGCCGCAACGCTACCAATACCGCTGGCATGGGCGGCATCTTTGGCGTGGCCGTCGACAATCTCAGCGCCGGCAGCATCGATCCTTCGGCCATGATCCAGTTCGACTCCGGCCTCACCAATCGCGGCAACGGCTCGGTCAACCGCTCGGAAAGCCTCGAAACCTCGGTGGCGGCGGTCGTGACCCAGGTGCTGCCCAATGGCAACCTGGTCATCGAAGGGCGGCAGGAAGTCCGGGTGAATTTCGAAGTGCGCGACCTGATCGTCGCCGGCATCGTGCGTCCCTCCGACATCCAGGCCAACAACACCATCCTGTCGTCCAAGATTGCCGAAGCCCGCATCTCCTACGGCGGTCGCGGCCAGATCACCAACATGCAGCAGCCGCGCTACGGCCAGCAGGCGATGGACGCCATCCTGCCCTTCTAAGGCAGGCCAGTTTCCCTGCCGCGCATCCCCCAATGGCGCGGCAAGGCTCCCCGGCAGATGCCAGAAGGCCCTGCCCGGTCGGATCCAGAACAGACCCGACCTTCCCAGAGGCGCAGTCCCCCCGGCTGCGCCTCTTCCCCATTGCAGGCGCTCAGGCCTGCTCGTCCTTGCGGCGGGCCAGGATGAATTCGCGTCCACCCGCCAGCTTGTTGCTGTTGGGCTTGTCGGGATCAACCACGCGCCAGAACGGAACGGCGCGTCGACCCGCCTGATGATCGGCCACGGACTTGGCGGCGACGATCTTGATCATGCGTTGTGTGGTTACGGGGCAGGTCGCTTCCACCCCATACTGCATTGCCAGCGCCGCACGCAGGTCGGCAAGGGAGCGCGTTTCGCCCGCCGGCACCGCCTGTATCTGCCGGGCTATGGCCTCGGCACTGGGCAGCAGCATGGTCTGGTCGACCATGACGCCGTTGACGCTGTGCGGCCGGATCTTGATGGTGCTGTTATCGGTCATGGCGCCATCATAGCGCATCGGCGCCACCCGCGGCTTGATCGAAATTGCGCACTGTGAAAGACCTTGGGCAAACCCGGAGTATGCCGCATGTCCTTCCAGAAACTCGATGATCTCGGTCGCAAGCTCGAAGCGCTGGAGCATGCGCTCTCGATCCTTGGTGCCGACGAAGCCACCCATATGGCCGTGGGCGGCGGCGAGAAGCGAGCCGAAGCCATGTCGAACCTGGCAGGCATGTACCATGCGCAGGCGACCGCGCCTGATATCGCCGACTGGATCGAGGCGGCGAAACCCGAGACCGAGGACCAGAAGCTGGCTTTGGCCGAATTCAAGCGGCAGTATACCAATGCCACGTGCCTCCCGACCGAGTTCGTCGAGCGCCGTACCGCCGCCACGATGCGCTCCGAGCAGCTATGGCGCGAACTACGGGCCAAGGGCGATTGGGACAGCTTCCTGCCCGCGCTCGAGGGCGTGGTGGCGCTGGTTCGGGAGGAGTCACAGTTGCGCGCCGAGGCGTTGAAGCTGGCGCCCTATGACGCATTGATGGAGCAGTATGATCCGGGCAATCGTACCGCCGATCTCAACCTGGTCTTCGATGACCTCAAGGGCTTCCTCAAGGGTTTCGTGCCCGAGGCCCTCGACGCGCAGGAGCGCCGGCTCGCCAAGCGTCCGCGCAAGACGCTCAACGCGCCCTACCCGATCGAGAAGCAGCGCGAACTGGGTCTTGCGGCGATGCGCGCGGTTGGCTTCGACTTTACCCATGGCTCGCTTGCCGTATCGCACCACCCCTTCTGCGGCGGCGTACCCTCAGACGTGCGCATGACGACACGCTACCGCACCGACGAGTTCCTGAGTTCGCTCATGGGCGTGCTGCACGAAACCGGCCATGCGCTCTACGAGCAGGGCCTGCCGAAAGAATGGTCGCATTGGCCGCTGGGCAAGGCTCGCGGCATGGGCATCCATGAATCGCAGTCGCTATTCGTCGAAATGCAGCTCGCCCGTAGCCCCGAATTCTGGGAATTCATGCTGCCGCTGGTGCATCAGCACCTGGGTGCAGATGCCATTCCGGGCTGGGAGATCGCCGATATCCTCAACGAGGTGAACTTCGTCGAGCGGGGTTATATCCGTGTCGATGCCGACGAGGTCACGTACCCGCTCCATGTCATCCTGCGCTACGAACTGGAGCAGGACCTGATCAACGGCAAACTCGAGGCCAGCCAGATCCCCGAGGCGTGGGACGCCAAGATGACCGAGTATCTGGGCATCTCAACGATCAACGACCCCAAGGATGGCCCGATGCAAGACGTGCACTGGCCGGGCGGTGCCTTCGGCTACTTCCCCAGCTACACGCTGGGCGCCCTGATCGCGGCGCAGCAATGGGCGGCGCTGGAAAAGGCGCAGCCGGGCCTGCGCGACGACATCCGCAAGGGCGATTTCACCGGCGTCAACCAGTGGCGCAGCGAGCAGATCTGGAGCCAGGGCTCGCGCTGGTCGACGCCGGACCTGATCACCAGGGCCACGGGCGAGCCACTGAACGCGGACTTCTTCAAGGCGCATTTGAAGCGGCGGTACCTGGCATAGCACCTTCAATTCGTGCCATTGGGAGAGGGTGGAGGTTGACATCCCCTGCCCCATCCCTATCTTCGCGCCATTCGCAGCACTGACCGGACGGTAACCGATGGATTCCACCCTGAACGATCGCTTTGCCCGCATCGCTCACCTGGAGTTCGTCAATGCCTGCTTCCGTTTCCCTGCATCACCTTTCCTATTCCACGCCGGATAATCAGCCGCTCTTTACCGGCCTTGAACTGTCGTTCGGCGCCGAGCGAACCGGCCTGATCGGCCGTAATGGCACCGGCAAATCCAGCCTGCTCCGCATCATCACCGGACACCTGCAGCCGTCAGCGGGGTCTGTCACGGTGCAGGGCAGCATCGGCATGCTCACCCAGTCCGTCCAGGTCGGTCCTGACGATACCGTGGCCGACCATCTCGGCATAGCCGGTGAACTGGCCCGGCTCGACCGGCTGGAACAGGGGCTGGGCACCATCGACGATGCCGGCGAGGCCGATTGGACGCTGCCGGGCCGTATCGAAACCGCACTGGCCGAAGTCGGCCTGCCGGCCCTTGCGCCCGAACGCCTGCTGTCGACGCTGAGCGGCGGCCAGCGCACGCGGCTTGCCCTCGCCCGGCTGATCCTGGCGGCGCCCGATATCATCCTGCTCGATGAGCCCACCAACAATCTCGACGCCGACGGGCGCCAGGCGGTGGTCGATCTGCTGCATGGCTGGCGGGGCGCCGCCATCGTGGTCAGCCACGATCGCGCCCTGCTGCGGGAGATGGACGCCATCGTCGAGCTGACCACGCTCGGTGCCAGGACCTATGGCGGCAACTGGGATCACTATGCCGAGCGCAAAGCGCTGGAACTGGCCGCCGCCGAGCACGAGCTCAGCACCGCCGAGCGCCGCGTGGTGGAGATCGATCGCAAAATCCAGGCCGTTGCCGAGAAGAAGGCCCGCAAGGATGGCGCCGGCAAACGCAAGGCCGCCAGGGGCGACATTCCCAGGATCATGCTGGGCGGCATGAAGGAGAATGCCGAGAACACCAGCGGCGAAGGCGCCAGGCTGGCCAATCGCCTGCGGGCCGACGCCGCCGAGGCGGCCAGCGACGCCCGTAGCAAGGTGGAAATCCTGACCCCGCTGTCGGTAACGCTGACGCCAACAAACCTTCCCGCCGGCCGGACGGTGTTGCAGGCCGATGGACTGACCGGCGGCCCCGACGCGGCCTCGCCGATCATTCGCGAGGTCTCCCTGCAATTGACGGGACCGGAACGGGTTGCCATTGCAGGGCCTAATGGCTCGGGCAAGACCACACTGCTGCGCCTGCTCACCGGCGCCTTGCCCGCCAGCGCGGGCGTGGCGCGAATCCTGGTGCCATATGCCATGCTCGATCAGACCGTGAGCCTGCTCGATCCAGGGCTGACCATTCGCGACAATTTTCGCGCCCTCAATCCGGAGTCCGACGAAAATACCTGCCGCGCGGCCCTGGCGCGGTTCATGTTCCGGGCGGATGCGGCGCTGCAAACCGCGGGCACGCTGAGCGGCGGGGAAATGTTGCGGGCGGGCCTGGCCTGTACGATCGGCGGCGACAACCCACCGCAATTGCTCATCCTCGACGAGCCGACCAATCACCTCGATATCCACGCCATCGAGCAGGTCGAGGCCGGACTGCGCGGTTATGACGGGGCCCTGCTGGTGGTGAGCCACGACGCCGCTTTCCTGGCAGCGATCGGCATCGGCCGCACGATTGCCTTGCCGATGAACCCAGTCTGAACCCGCCACTCAGAGGCTGTTCCAAATCAGTCAGTTAATCCTCGTGTCATCGGCAAGAAGCGCTCGGAGGGAGCGCAGCCAAGACAGGAGAGACCCAAATGATCCGCAAGCTCGTCATGACCGCAGTCGCCGCCGTCGTCATCAGCGCCTCGGCTGCCCCCGCCATGTCCAACGACATCTTTGTCGACCAGTTCGGCTTCGGCAACGCCACCGGCGGCAGCCAGCTCGGCTGGAACAACAAGTTTGGCGTCAAGCAGACTGGCAACTGGAACACCGGCATTTCCCACCAGACCGGCGGCAACAACACCAGCGCCATCGGCCAGCAGGGCAACAACAACTACGGCGATGTCTGGCAGAACGGCTGGAACAATGCCGGTGGCGTCGGCCAGTTTGGCGACAACCACACCGCAGTCCTGACCCAGGACGGCAATGGCAACGTCGCCGCCGGCGTGCAGGTCGGCAATGGTTGCAACGCCAATGTCACCCAGGCCGGTTCGGGCAACGTGACGGCTTTCGTCCAGGCCTGCCCCTGATCGGCTCCCCACGTGAGCTGCCTATAGCCGGAAGGGCCATCCCTTCCGGCTCGCATGCCCCAACCGACTTCAGGAGGAAGCCATGACCATTCCATCCCGGCGCAGCAGCGCCATCGCCCTCGGCCTTTTGGTCGCTACCCTGGCGGCAGGTGCCGGTTTCGCCAATTCCGGGACAGCCACCCAGTGCGGTATCGCCAAAAGCACGCAGGGCGGCATGCTTGCCCTCGAAGGCACCATTCTGAGCCCCGTCGCTGTGAGCGGCGAGTACCGCTTCGCCATCCAAAGCTCAGGCAATGGTGGCTCGTCCAACATCAGCCAGGGCGGCTATTTCACCGCCAATGCCAACCAAGCCACCCCGCTTGGCAAGGTGCTGATCAATGCCGGCTCCAACTACAGCGTCGTCTTCGACGTCACCGCCGGCGGCAAGAAGATCGATTGCGACCAGGACATTGCGAGCCTGCGTTGAATCACATCATCAGGACTGACTGAAGGGCCCCGTGAAATCGGGGCCCTTTGCTTTCTTTACCTCTCCCTTTCGGGGAGGGTCGGCCGCAGGCCGGGTGAGGGGGCCTTCGCCCATCACCGCGTCAAGAAAAGGCCCCCTCGCCCGCCTTGCTTCGCAAGTCGACCTCTCCCCCAGAAGGAGAGGTGAAGGTTCTGCTCCCACCCAAATCACCTCTCAAACAAATTTCACCGCTGAACCCATTCTGAACATCGCGCTCCAGATCGGTTCAGTCCGGTCCACCTAGTCTCGGGTCATCGGCTGGAACACCCCAGCAAATGCCAATACCCCTAAGGGAGAGATGCCATGACCACCAAGTTCACCAAGACTTTCGCCGCCGCTGTCGCTGCCGCCGTCATTGGCGTCGCCGCCCTCGCCGCTCCTGCCATGGCCGCTGGCCAGGTGTCGATCAGCTTCACCCCCACCGACCCGGAACAGCAGCAGGCGCTCGGCACCGGCCTCCAGCTCTTCTCGCTGATGCAGGGTCTGTCGGCCTCAGGCGCCAATGCCAGCCAGCACGGCAACTTCAATGCCGCCGGCTTCAACCAGAATGGCTCGGGCAATCACGGCCTGATCGTCCAGGAAGGCAATGGCCACAACGGCACCATTTCCCAGAACGGCAACAACAACAATTGCGGCCTGTTCCAGTTCGGCGAGAACACCAATGGCCAATGCGTGCAGAACGGCAATGGCCAGTCCAGCGTCACGACGGTGTTTGGGTTCTAGGCTTAGCGCCACCATCGAGTTCAGGCGGGCCCTTCGGGGCCCGTTTTCGTTTCGCACAAAACAGCGCAACCACTCGATCGTTACCCTCGGGCCCGACCCGAAGGCCCTGTACTTGCGGCGCAATCAGTACGTGCAACGCCCTCGGGTCAAGCCCGAGGGTGACGCGCGGTGGGGCGGTGAACGCTCCCCGAAAAACCTCAATTCAAGAACACCGTCACCGTGTCGGCCCTGCCCTCGGCATCGACCACCGAAAGCGTGACATAACCCGGCCCATCCGGCGTCCACAGGCTCTGGCGGGCAAATTCGGGGCGGCCAAAGGGGGCGCCGTTGGCAAAGAAAATGAACGGCGGCACGCCGTTGCGCACCTTGACCATCAGCGGCGATGCGTCGCCGCCGGTCAGCCCGAGGTCCACATCGACGCCATTGCCGGGAAAGGCGATCTCGGGGGCAGCAACGCGGGCCACCATGTCTTCATCGGGGTGACGGAAGCGGCGGAGGGGCGTGGGCAGCTCGGTGTTGGACGCCAGCACGGCTCCCTGGGGCGCACGCGGCAGCGGCGCCTTGCGGTCGCCGAGGCGATCGAAGGCCTCGAAGAGGATAGGTGCTGCTCCGACAATGCCCGAAAGACCAGGCACGGGAGCACCATCGGGCCGGCCGACCCAGACGCCGACGACCGTCTTGCCATCAAAGCCAATGGCCCAGCCATCGCGATAACCATAGGACGTGCCGGTCTTGTAGGCGATGCGGCCCGGCGAGCCATTAAGCGGCGGCGGCACATCGGCCAGGATATCGGACACATACCAGGCCGACACAGGATCGAGCACCGGCGCCGCTATCTCAGCCGCCGGCTTGGGCCCGACCCCGTCATAAAGCCGGACGGGCGTGCCGCCATTGCCGATCGCCGCATAGACCGATACCAGGTCGCGCAGGGTGATGCCGACGCCGCCCAGGCCAACCGCCAGGCTGGGCGCGGTATCGACCGGCAGCCGCGGATCGGCATGGGCCCGGCGCAGGCGTGACACCAGCCGCGCCGGCCCGACCGCGTCGAGCACCACAACTGCGGGAATGTTCAGCGACTCGGTGAGGGCATCGTGGATGGTGACGGTGCCACGACTGAAGCCGTCGAAGTTGACGGGGACATAAGCGCCGAAGGCAGTGGGCCGATCTTCGATCAGGCTTTCGGGATGCGCCAGGCCAAGCTCGAAGGCCAGGCCATAGATCAAGGGCTTAAGGGTCGACCCGGGCGAACGGACGGCGTTGGTCATGTCGACAAAGCCAGCGCTGTCGCTGTTGAGCAAACCTGCCGACCCCACCGAGGCAAGAACCTCGCCGCTTTTTATATCGGCGGCGACGATAGCCACCGACACCCTGGGGTCGATCAACCGCGCGCGACCGGCGGCGAGGTGCTCCAGCGCGTCCTGCAATCGCTTGTCGATGGTGAGCCGTACCGCGCGCGCCGCGGGCTGCGCCTTGACCGCCTGCTCGGCCATGTGGGCGGCCAGCATGGGGAATTCGCGCCGCGCCGTTGGCACCGGCTCGCGCTTGGCGGCCGCAGCGTCCTCCGCCAGCAGTGCTCCCATCGCCACGAGGCGGTCGAGCACCATGTCGCGGCTGCGCTGCGCGGCCACCGGATCACGATCAGGCCGGCGCGCCTCGGGCGATTGGGGCAAGGCCACGAGGAGCGCCGCCTCGGCGGTGGTCAACCGCGTCGGCTCCTTGCCGAAATAGGCGAGGCTGGCCGCACGAATGCCCTCGATATTGCCGCCGTAAGGCGCCAGCGTCAGGTAGAGATGGAGGATCTGGTCCTTGCTCAGATCGTGCTCCAGCCGGTCGGCATGCACCATCTGGCGCAGCTTGCCCCAGAGGTTACGCGTCGGCTCGCCTTCGATCAGGCGGGCCACCTGCATGGTCAGCGTCGATCCGCCAGAAACGACGCGCCCGCCAGCGCCGATGAACTGCCCCGCCGCGCGAAACATCGAGCTCCAGGCAATGCCGTCATGCTCGGCAAAACCGCGATCCTCATAGGCGATCAGCATCTTGATGAAGCGCGGATCGATGGCAGCCTGCTCGACTGGCAGGCGCCAGCGGCCGTCGGCTGTGGTGAAGGGTCGGAGCAGCAAACCGTCGCGGTCGGTGACGGCGACGGAAACCGGCAGCGTCGCGACGTCGGGCGTCGGCGGCAGCGTGGCCCAGATGGTGGTTATCGCCGAGCTGAGCTGGATGGCTCCGGCGCAGGCGAGAACAAAGATGCTGAAGCCCGTGAGGGTCAGCCAGCGGGTCCAAAAGAAGGGTTTGGGCTGATCGGTGCTCATCAAGGCCAACCCAACCCACCGGTTGTCACCCTCGGGCTTGACCCGAGGGCTCTGCACTTACCGAGCGCACAGCAAGTATAGGGCCCTCGGGTCAAGCCCGAGGGTGACGGCTGGTGGGGAGGAGAGTTCTTGCCCTCCAACCCGCCAATTGTCTGCGACGACCTCATGGCCCGGTCGGCGTCACCTCGATGGCGCCGGCCGCCGTGTTCGCCCGGAATTCGGGGCGATACATGTCCTCCACGGTGGCCCCTGGCAACACGAAGGTACCCGGCGACACTGCACGCGCCATGTAGGCGGTGGTGAAGGTACTGGTGCTGTCGTAGTAGCGGAAGGCCGCCACATACTGGTCGGTGCGGGACTCCACATGGGTGGCGCTGTCGAGCGTCAGCCAGCTGAAGTCGGCCACGCCACTGCCGGCCGAGAGGTCGGGATTTTCGATCTCGAAGCCTGCGGGCAGCGGATCGGCCACCATGTACTGCCCTGATCCAAGGTTCTGTGGCCGCACCCGGATCACCACGACCAGCCGCTCGTTCTGCGCGATCGGCGCCGCCTGCGGATCAATCGGCGTGCCGTCGGGCAGATAGTATTCGCGGGTGATGGTGAAGCCGTTGCTGGATTCGGGCGGTGGCTCGACCGGGAAGCCGGTCACCGTCACCTTGGCTTCGGTGTCGATGGCACCGGTATTGGCAACCTCCACCGCTTCGAAGCCCGCCTGGTCGTAGCGGCGGTATACCTGGCCGGTCAGGGCCTCGCCGTCGAGCGTCACCGAGCCATCCGTCGCCGAGGCGCCCAGAGCCGCAGCGGCCAGCAGGGTCCAGCTGTCTTCCTGGGTAGAGGTGTACTTCGCCCGGTCGCGCAGCTTGGCCAACTGGTTGGCAAGGTCGGTCAGGTCCACACCCTCGGGCTTGAACTCGGCTGCCAGGGCCAGCACGCCCGCCAGATCACGCATGCGGGTGCCATAGTCGGCGCGATAGCGCCGGGCATTGTCCGGCTCGCTGAGCTTGGCCACCGCCGCCGCAAAGGCGGAGTTGGCTCGGGTCGGATCGCCATAGAGCGACAGGGCTGCGCCCAGTTGCGCCTGAGCCAGTGCCGAACCGAAGGCGTTGAGGCGCGCCTCGTGATAGTAGCGCAGGTCGCCCATCGACACCCGCCCGGCGCGCGCCAGATCGTAGAGCGCGTAGGCGATGTCCTCGCCGCCATTTTCGAAGTCGGCGGCATACGACAGCTGGTTGGCCAGGTTGTCGAAGGCCATGGTCATGGCCTGCTCGGGCACCTCGTAGCCGGCCGCTTTGGCGCGCAGCAGGAAGTCGGTGACGAAGCCGTCCAGCCACAGGTCGCCGCCATCGAATGGCCCCCAGAGGCCGAAGCCACCGGCCGAACTCTGCTTGGACAGGAGGTTGGCGATGGTGTCGATAACGGTCTGGTTGAGCTTGTCATCCTCCGCGATGCCGAGCAGTTTGGCCACGTCGTTGAGGTAAAGCAGCGGCAGCGCACGGCTCGAGAGCTGTTCAGCGCAACCATAGGGGTAACGGTCGAGCGCCAGCAGCAGGCCGGGCACGTCGAGACGTGCAATCGGGCCGATGGCCAGGGTCATCGCCCCGGTATTGGCCATGTAGCTGTCGAAGTAGTCCGGCCCGATGGTGACGGTTTCACCCGCCTTGATGGGCACCATGCGGCTTGTCGTAATTGGCGCACTGGTCGGCCGCACGCCGAGCAGAAGTTCCTTGGTCTGGGTACTGCCATCGGGTGCGGTAATGGTCAGCACGACCGGCCAATCGCCGATCTGCATGCCGTTAAGGTTCAGCTCGAGCGCCGTCCGGTTGCCCTTTTCGAGCTCGACCTCCGTGTCCTCGGCCGGGGTGGCAATGCCGTTTCCGGTTGCGAGCGAAACGCCGTAGGTGCCTGACTCGCCATCGATATTGTTGATCTCGACTAGGAGGCGCGATTCATCGCCGACACGCAGGAAGCGCGGCGGGCTGAGCGTGACGACGACAGGATCGCGAACGATGACGTCGGCCGAGGCATGCCCCACTGCCGTGTCCGTCCAGGCCATGGCCATGACCCGAACCGTGCCGGAGAAGTCCGGCATGTCGAAGGTGATCGTGGCCTTGCCCTCGGCATCGACCTCGACAATACCCGAATGGAGGGCAACGAGGACCGAGGTCGCGGGCGGCGTGCCGGTGCGCGAGGATTCGCCGTCGCCGCCCGAGCGCATGGCACCGGCCAGGCCCTGGGTCGGGTCGATCAGCGAACCATAAAGGTCACGCACCTCCATGCCGAGCTGGCGCTGGCCGAAATACCAGCCGTCCGGGTCGGGCGTCTTGAAGTTGGTAAGGTTGAGGATTCCAAGGTCGACCGCGGCAACGGCAACATAGGCCTTCTGCCCTGCAGCCAGGTTGCCGAGCTCAACCGTGGTGGTGAAGCTCTGCCGCGGCAGAGTGACTTCAGGCGCGTCGAGAGAGACGTCGAGCTTGCGATCGCCGGGCTCCACATCGGCAAACGCCAGGCCCAGGGCGCGTGAAGGCATGCGCTTTTCGGCCGCATCGGAGGGACGATAAAGGATCGCCGTGACATAGGCGCCCGGGCCCCATTCCTCGGTAACCTCAAGCGGCACCGTGGTGCCGCCTTCGGGGACCTCGACGGCCTCCATGGCGATGACACGGTTGTCCACCACCATCACCAGCGCAGTGCCGGCGAATTGCGGATCGAGCTTGAGTTGCGCTGTGTCGCCGACCTTGTAGGCCGACTTGTCGAGCGCGACCTGCAGCGTATCAGGCGTGTCCGAACCGGCCTCGGCATAGTAGTAGCCGGCATAGAATTCGTAGCTCGACGACGTCGGGTTATCGCCGGTGCTTTCCACCTCGACGCGGTAGAGGCCCCAATCGACATTGGCGCCGATGGTGACCGGCCCACCCTCGGGCGTATCGACCGTGCCGGTCGCGATTTCACGCGACGTCGTGATGGCTTCCCACTGCCAGGTGCTGCCGTTGCGGTACCACTGGTAGTTGGTGTCGATGCGCGAGATGGTCCAGTTGAGGCCTGTCTTGGCGATCGCCTCCCCTTCGGGCGAGACGGCCACGATATCGAAGCTGGCCTGGCTGCCCTCGGCGAGACCCGAGGCGTCATCGAAGGTCGGCTTGATGCCGATGCGATCTACAGTGGCCAGCACCGGACGGCTGATGCTGCGCTCGATAGTGCGGCCATTGCTGTCGACGAGACGCAGTAAGACCTGTGCCTCGAGTGGACGCGTGGTGGCATAGGGTTCCGGCAGCACGATTTCAGCCACGGCATTGCCGGCTTCGTCAGTGGTGCCGACTAGGCCTAGCGGTTCGCGGCTGGTTTCAGCCGTGTCGTCGACGCGGCCGAAAGTATAGCCGGGAAACGCGTCGAGCGTCGTCCGCGGACTGATGATCGCATCGGCCTCGACCGCCAGGTTCGGCGCGGTGGCGCCATAGAGGTACTTGGCAGCCACATCCACCGGGGTGACCTCGCCAATAGCCATCGGACCCTCAGGCGCGGTAACGTCGAAGGCCAGCCGTTCGGGCTCGAAGTCCTCCACCAGGAAACTGGTGCTCGACAGCGCCTCCCCCTCCGGATCGGCATAAAGCCGGGCCGTCCAGGAGCCGCGCATGGCTTCCTCGACCATGGGCAGAGCGACGAAATAGCCGCCAGCCCCCCGGTCGTTAAGCACCTGCTTGCTGGCGACGACGCCATCGGGGCGCTCGACTTCCAGCGTCAACGGCAGGCCGGTGACCGCTTCCGCGCGCTCATCGCGCAGCAGAGCCGTGAGATAGACCGTCTCGCCGGGGCGATAGACGCCGCGTTCGGTCGTGGCAAAGACGTCGAGCGGACCGGGCGAAGGGCGTCCTTCGACACCGCGATCGGTCAGGTCGAAAGCCGGGCGGCTCAGGTCGAGGAAGGCGTAGTCGCCGTCACCGGTTTCAGCGACCAGCAGCTGCGGCGCCCTGCCCCCTTCGCCGCGCGCCAGGCCCGGCGCGAAGATGGCGCGGCCATCGGCATCGGTGGTGGCTTCGCCCAGGATTTCGTTATTGCGTGCGACCAGGCGGACCGAGGCTCCTGCGATCGGCTGGGCATCGTCGAGCCCGCGCACGAAGGCATGGACGCCGTCATCGCCGGAAATGGTGGTGAGGCCAATATCGGTGACGATGAACCACTGCGTGGCGACGCTGTCCCAATATTCGGAATTCTCGTCCTTGATCTTGGCCGTGATGACATAGGCGCCCGCCTCCATCTGGCCGATGGTTTCCGCGACCGGAATGGCAGTAGTCGTCAGCTCGTTGGCCTCGCCGCGAGCGAGATCGACCTCGCCCTTCCAGACCTCCTCGCCGACGCGATCGGCAATGTCCTCCGCGTCATACTCGGTCAGGCTGCCCTGGAAGATACCGTCGCGCACGGCTGTGGCGATCGAGCGATCGCCCACGCGGTAGATCATGACCTGCGCGACATCGGCGTTGACAGAGGTGATCGGCAACCCGCCGCCCAGGCCAGCCGGCATGACATAAGCGTCGTTGGCAAAGCCGACAAAAGGCGAGCGATCGGGCACATAGACGTCGAGCACCACATCCTTGAGCAGCGCTTCGCCATCGACCGACGGCAGGCCGGCACGCAGACGGATGGAATAGCGGCTGCCATGCAGCAAACCGTCGACGCAAACCTGCTGGTCTTCGGCTTCGACAGAAGCCTGCGGCATGTCCGCCACCACGACATAGGCCGACAGGTCCGTCGTCGAATAGGGCAAGGATTCCGAGAAGACGGCGCAGATGCGCGGCGAGGCAGCATCGGCATCCACGACGTGGTCGGTCACGCGGAAGCCGTGCTGGGCGACAACCTCGTCAAGATGAGCCTCCACGGCGTCATTGGCGGCCAGCTCGAGGCTCAGGCGATAACTGGCGATCACCTCGCGCCACATCTCGCGATATTCCATGGCATTGGCCAGGGCAGCCAGCGCATCGGCCCGATCCTGCACCTCGGTGGAGCGCAGAAAGGCGTTCATCGCTGCCGAGGTGGCGAGATAAGCCAGGCTGCTGCCGCCATCGCCGTCAGACTGCCCCGCGACTGCCTCTGCCTGGGTCAAGGCGGCCTGTGCCAGCGCCTGCCAGACCGCGCGGTCATTGGCATTGATGGCGAGCGCTTGCTTGTAAGCCACGATAGCGGCAGCGAAATTGTCCGCCGCGACCGCTTCCTCGGCGGATTCGACCAGACCGGCATAGGTCACCTTGGGCGGCGGCGCATCGCTCTCGGGCAGGCCGGCGGCAAAGCTGCGGGCGGTGTCGATGATACCCTGGGCGGGAAACGGCAGTTCGGCCTGGCGCACGGCGTCGGTGACCGCGGGGGAAGGCGCGCGGCTGATCCGGCCGGAGGTAGCGCCGGCGAATTCGGTCGGCTCGCCGGCCGTGCCCTTGAGGAAACACCACTTCGCCTGGGGATTGAAGGTGAAGGCGCGGCAGATATTGTCGTCGGCGCAGGCGGCGCTGCAGCTGTCGAGATCGGTATCGCGGATGATCGAATAATCGAAGCCGGGAAGGTCGGCATCCTCGAGCAGCGTGATCTTGTGATCCGCCGCCATCGCCGGTGCGACCATGGCTAGAAGCAGCGCAAGACCAAGCGCGCGCAATTTCCCAGCGACCTGCAACATCGTTGCCCTCCCAAGCTCGACGCCACCATATGGACGAGAAGCTGCGGCGGAAACAAGGCCTAAGAATATCGCATTGCGGGATTTTGGCTGCTGCATACGCGGCAAGAAAAAAGGCCCGCAACTACTGCGGGCCTTTGATCAATCAAGTGTCGGACTTTATTCGTCCCGGTACACCTTCTCGCGGCGCTCGTGCATTTCCTGCGCCTCGAGGCTCAGCGTCGCGATCGGGCGGGCATCGAGCCGCGCGATACCAATGGGATCGCCGGTCTCCTCGCAGTAGCCATAGGTGCCGTCGTCGATGCGCTTCAGCGCAGCGTCGATCTTGGAGATGAGCTTGCGCTGCCGATCACGGGTGCGCAGTTCGAGCGAGCGGTCACTTTCCGAGCTGGCACGGTCGGCCATATCCGGATGGTTCTGGCTCTCTTCCTGCAAATTCTCGAGCGTTTCGCGGCTCTCGCGGAGGATGTCATCCTTCCATGCGTTGAGCTTGGCCCGGAAATACTCACGCTGCCGGGGATTCATGAACGGCTCGTCGTCACTGGGCCGGTATTCAACCACTTCTGCAACCGAAGACATCAGCAGACTCAACTCCAATGCACCCCTAAGGCGGCCTATATATGCGGCTCGACCCCACCGGGCAAGCGCGCAAAGCGCGGGTGCTTAACACGGGAAAGGCCCAGCCCGTCAGGCGCATAGCGCGATATTGACAACATTTTGATGACCGGCGTTCAGCCCGGTAGGTAACGGCCCGCCTTGGCCAGTTCCACCCGCACCCGCAACTCGATGTCATCGAGCAGGGCATCAAGGCCCGGCAGGGAGCGTTCGCGCACTTCAGCCAGCATGGCCGACATTCGGTCCAGCCGCTCGGGATCGACCCTGCCGATCAGCAGATCGGTGCGCATTTCTTCGAGACTGTCGAGCAACGAGGCGCCACGCCGCACGGCCTTCTTGCGTCCGGTCAGCGGACCTTCGGCAGCCTGCAAAGCCAGGATCGCGTCGATACCCGTCATTGCCTGAGCCGGAGCGCTCGCGGCCACCCGCACCGGCCCATCTTCCCCTGCCGGCACGAAGGCCACGCCCGAGCCCGAGCGTCCTGCGGCATTGCCGCGGCCCACGCCTGTCGTCCGGTTGCTGGTATCGATGCGCAAGAGCTGGACTCAAATCAGTTGGCTATCGTCCCCGGCAAAATCTGCCGCCAGCCGTTAACAAGGCCTTAATGCGCCCGGCAAGAATTGCTTACCGGCAGCATCCGCCGTGATCGACACACCGAAGCCAACCAGAAAACCGAATTCAAATCAATGCACTAGAGCCAGCGCGTGTGGCTGGCATGGTTTTCGCAATGTGAACGGCGAATGCGGCGCCATGGGGATGGTGCAGCCAGACTACGGGGATCCGGATGACGAAATCACTGCTGCACAGGCTGATCGCAGGGGCGCTGACCCTGTCCATGGTCCTGCTGCCCACGCTGGAAAGCCAGGCGGCCGCGGCGCGCATCAAGGACATTGTCGACTTCGAGGGCATCCGGGAGAACCAGCTGGTCGGCTACGGCCTGGTTGTCGGCCTCAACGGCACCGGCGACAGCCTGAACAACTCCCCCTTCACCAAGCAGTCGCTGCAATCCATGCTCGAACGGCTCGGCGTCAACACCGCCGGCGAGAATGTCCGCACCAATAACGTGGCCGCGGTCATGGTAACGGCCAACCTGCCCCCATTTGCCACCCAAGGCTCGCGCATGGACGTGTCGGTAGCGGCGCTGGGCGATTCCGACAGCCTGCAGGGCGGAACGCTGCTCGTCACGCCCTTGCTGGGCGCCGATGGCGAAGTCTATGCGATTGCCCAGGGGCCGGTAGCCATCAACGGTTTCAAGGCCGAGGGCGACGCCGCCACGATCATTTCGGGCGTGCCAACGACCGGCCGTATTTCTTCGGGAGCGCTGATCGAGCGCGAGATCGACTTCCACCTGGGCAGCCAGACTTCGCTGCGCCTCGCGCTCCGCAATCCTGACCTGACCACTGCCCGCCGCATTGCGCTGGCGGTCAACGACTTCATCGGCGCGCCGACGGCCACTCCGGAAGATCCCGCCACGGTACGGCTGACGCTGCCGCATGGCTTCAACGGCAATATCGTCGACCTGCTGACCGACATCGAGCAACTGATGGTCGAAACAGACCAGACGGCCAAAATCGTCATCGACGAAAACTCGGGCATCATCGTCATGGGTCGCGATGTTCGTGTGTCCAGCGTGGCGGTGGCCCAGTCCAACCTCACGGTGACGATTGCCGAGGACCCGACGGTGGTGCAGCCCGCCCCTTTGAGCCAGGGCGTCACCGCGTCCGAGGCCAATACCAATCTCAATGCCAACCTGTCTGAAACTGCGCTGACCATCGTCAACGAGTCGGTGACGCTGCAGGAGCTGGTCGACGGCCTCAATGCTCTGGGGATCTCGCCTCGCGACCTCATCGCCATCCTCCAGGCCATCAAGGCGACAGGGGCGCTGCAGGCCGAGATAGAGGTGCTGTGATGCTGCAGACCGTCAAGCAGCCGGGCTCGACCCTCACCGCTGCCCAGATCGCCAAGGTCCGCCAGCAGGCCGAGGACTTCGAAGGCGTGTTCCTCAACACGCTGACCAAGGAACTCTTCTCCTCCATCAAGACCGATGAAAGCGCCATGGGCGGCGGGTTCGGCGAGGAGACCTGGCGGTCGATGCAGTCCGAACAGCTGGCCTCCGAGATGGCCAAGAACGGCGGCCTCGGCATTGCCGACCAACTCCTGCCCGACCTGCTCGCCATGCAGGAAGCGGCCAACAACCAGAACACAATCTTTCCGGGAGCCTATAAATGACCGCAGCAGCACGCCTTGCCGCACTCGACAGCCTGCCGGCCGATGAATTGTGCCGCATGGCCGAAATCGCTCTGGCCGCACTGGTCGATGTCATGAACCAGGAAACCACCCTGCTCCGGGCCGGCCATATGCGCCAGGCCAGCACCCTGACCCCGGAAAAGACGCGCCTCGCCCAGGACTATGTCAGCTTCGCCCGCTCGGTGCAGCGCCAGGGGCCGCGTCTCAAGGTACAGGCGCCGGCGGCGGTGGAGCGTCTCAAAGCCGGGCATGAACGCTTGGCGACCCAAATGGCAGAGAACTTGCGCGTGCTGGCGACAGCCCGCATGGTCACCGAAGATCTGCTTACAGATGTCGCCAAGATCGTGGGCCAGCAAAACCGGGCCAAGACTTATGGCCGGGGTGGAGCCATCACAGCAGACCCGGCAGCATCGGCACGCGGCATCGCAATAAACAGAGCCCTTTGATTTAGACTCCATTTACATCAATTGCAGTCGAAATCGGTAATCAGGGAGAAATCGCGGTAGATTTAGGGTGCCCACTGGCATTCGTGGATGCAAGGACAGCGTCATGATCACCGCACTCACGGCCGATCCGCTTTCTACAGGCAGTGTCGGTCTTTCAAGCTACCGCCCAAGGCCCGTCGACGGGGAGCGCAGTGTGCTGCCCGACAGCGCCCCACCCGCGCCCAAGAGCTCCACCTCGAGCGAGAGCGGTCAGTTTCCGCGCAAGGACGCGCCGGCAGAACCGGCTCCCGAACCCGAGCGTTACGGGGCCGCCTCCATGTTCGCGGCCGCGGTGATTGCGGGCAAGATGCCGCCGGCACCGACCAATATAGAAGAGCTGATCATGCGCATCGGCTCGATCCCCCTGCCGCCTGAATCCGAGGCGCGGCTCAAGGATCTGATCGCCTAGGTTAATCGGGTCTGACCGATCCAAGTTATGCGCGAAGCAGAAGGCCCCGGGATTCCGGGGCTTTTCGTTTCTGGGTCCAGCCGCATCCAGCGCAATTTGCCCAAATATTCATCACCGGCTTAATCCTTCCTTAGAGCCTGCCGGATGAGGATCGCCCTGCCTCAGGAAGAGGCGTTTTAGTTTGCGTAATCCTAGAAAAGGACTATCCTAAATGGCATCTGATATCTCTCTCTCGAAAGCCGTCCGCTCTAACCTGCTCTCGCTCAAGGGCACTGCGGACATGATGGCTTCGACCCAGAACCGCCTCGCCACCGGTAACAAGGTGAACTCGGCCCTGGACAACCCGTCCAGCTGGTTCACTGCCCAGGGTCTCAACAACCGCGCCAGCGATCTCGGCGCCCTGCTCGACAACATGGCAAACGGCGTCCAGACCCTGGAAGCCGCGGACAATGGCCTCACCGCCATGACCAAGACCCTGGAATCGATGCAGTCGACCCTGCGTCAGGCTCGCCAGGACAAGTCCTTCCAGACCTCGTCCTTTGAATTGACCAAGGTTGATGCGAACGACCCAGAACTGGGCAAGCTCAGCTTTGCGGGTGGCTCGGTCACCAACACCGTCGGTGTTGACCTGACCAAGACCGGTTCGGGCCAGAAGGCCGCTACCGCTGCCAAGTATGAGCCCCCTGCAGCCGCAGGCGAAGCCACCCTGGTTGGCGACGTAGCCAACAACGACGCTGCTGCCGTTGCCGGCAAGACCTTCTCGGTCAGCTTTGGCGGCAAGACTGCAACCTTCACGCTTGCTGCAAACGCTGGCAACACGCTCGCCGACTGGGAAGACCAGATCGAAGAGACGCTGGCCGACTCCGACCTGGGCGGCAAGGTCACCTTCAGCTCCACCGGCGGCAAGTTCACCTTTACCGCAGCCGATGAAGTCGACGGTGAGATCACGGTTGGCGGCGCCGATGCCGACGCCGTCATGGGTACCGTTCCTGCCGATCCGACTGCTCCGGCCGCTGGCGAACGCGTTTCGACAGCTGGTTCCGATGGCAAGCATGAGTTCGCCATCAACGGCAAGAAGATCACGCTCGACACCACCACCGGTGCCGATCTGGACACTGCCATCAGCTCGATCAACACGCAGCTCGGTACGGACAAGAAGTTCGAAGCCTACAAGGAAACTGGCGGCAAGATTGGCCTCCGCGCCATTACCGACGACGCCGGTACCCTGTCTGTCACGGGCGCCAACGCTTCGATGTTTGCCGCTCCGACGACCAGCACCACGATGAAGTTCGCCCGTTCGGTTGACGAGCTGGTGACCGCCATCAATGCCGATACCAACCTGGACGGCAAGGTTCGCGCATCGAACGACAATGGCAAGCTGCGTATCGAGAACCAGTCGACCAAGGCTCTCGATGTGGAAGGCCTGACCACCGGCAAGATCACCGGCGGCGAAGGCAAGTCCGCAATTGACGGCAACTCGGTCCGTTCGGGCCTCGCCGATCAGTTCAACGAACTGCGCGACCAGCTCGACAAGCTGGCCGACGACGCTGCATTCAACGGTATCAACCTGCTGCGTGGCGACAAGCTGTCGATCACCTTCAACGAAACCGGCACGTCGTCGATCGATATCCAGACCAAGGAAAACAAGACGATCAACTCCGCCAACCTCGGCGTGTCGACCACTCTTGAAGCCAAGGACCTGGACAGCGACGCTTCGATCGACGCCCAGCTGGGCAAGCTGAAGTCTGCTCTCAACGACGTTCGTGCCCAGGCCTCGTCCTTCGGCTCGAATCTCTCGATCGTGCAGAATCGCCAGACCTTCACCAAGTCGATGATCGACACGCTCCAGAGCGGTGCCGGTAACCTGACTCTGGCCGACATGAACGAAGAAGCTGCCAACCTGCTCGCTCTGCAGACCCGTCAGTCGCTCTCGTCCAACTCGCTGTCGTTGGCCAGCCAGGCCGACCAGTCGGTCCTCCAGCTGATCCGCTAAACCGCGGTAAAACCTGGAAAAAATACCAAGGGCGGGCCGCAAGGTCCGCCCTTTCTCGTTGTCCCGAATAGGCACAAGATCTGGGTTTATGACCCGTCAATTTTCATGGTTAACGCCCCTTTAAGGAAAGGAGTCGTAAATAGTTCCTAACGAGGCCAGAACGGGCCTGAAGGACAAGGGCAAGGGATCACTGTAGATGTCCGATATTTCGCTTTCGAAAGCAGTTCGCTCCAACCTGCTCTCGCTGCAGGGCACTGCGGAACTGATGAGCAAGACCCAGGATCGCCTGGCGACCGGCAACAAGGTCAACTCGGCGCTGGATAACCCATCCAACTGGTTCACTGCCCAGGGTCTCAACAACCGCGCCAGCGATCTCGGCGCCCTGCTCGACTCGATGGCCAACGGCGTCCAGACCCTGGAAGCGGCGGACAACGGTCTCACCGCAATGACCAAGACGCTGGAGTCGATGCAGTCGACCCTGCGTCAGGCTCGCCAGGACAAGTCCTTCCAGACCACCTCGCTCGAGCTGACCAAGGTCGATGCGAACGATCCGCTTCTCGGCAAGCTGAGCTTTTCCGGCGGCGCCGTGACCAATACGGTCGGGGTCGACCTGATCAAGACCGGTTCTGGCCAGTCCTCCGTGATGGCTGCCAAGTATGAGCCCCCTGCAGCCGCTGGCGAAGCCACCCTGGTTGGCGACGTAGCCAACAACGACGCTGCTGCCGTTGCCGGCAAGACCTTCTCGGTCAGCTTTGGCGGCAAGACTGCAACCTTCACGCTTGCTGCAAACGCCGGCAACACGCTCGCCGACTGGGAAGACCAGATCGAAGAGACGCTGGCCGACTCCGACCTGGGCGGCAAGGTCACCTTCAGCTCCACCGGCGGCAAGTTCACCTTCACCGCCGTCAATGAAGTCGACGGTGAGATCACGGTTGGCGGCGCCGATGCCGACGCCGTCATGGGTACCGTTCCTGCCGATCCAACTGCTCCAGCCGCTGGCGAACGCGTTTCGACCGCTGGTTCCGATGGCAAGCATGAGTTCGCCATCAACGGCAAGAAGATCACGCTCGACACCACCACCGGTGCCGATGTGGCCACCGCCATTACCACAATCAACGCCCAGCTTGGTGCTGACCGGAAGTTCGAAGCCTACAGCGAAACCGGCGGCAAGATTGGCCTCCGTGCCATTGCCGACGACGCCGGCGCGCTGTCGGTGACGGGCGCCGATGCTGCCCTGTTCGCCGCACCGACCACCAGCACCACGATGAAGTTCGCCCGCTCCACCGACGAACTGGTGGTTGCCATCAATGCCGATCCCAACCTGATGGGCAAGATTCGGGCTTCCAATGACAATGGCAAGCTGCGCATCGAGAACCAGTCGACAAAGACGCTCGATATCGAGGGTCTTACCACCGGCAAGATCACCGGCGGCGTCGGCGTGGCCAACGTCACCGGTAACTCGGTGCGTACCGGCCTTGCGTCCCAGTTCAACGAACTGCGCGACCAGCTCGACAAGCTGGCCGACGACGCTTCGTTCAACGGCATCAACCTGCTGCGTGGCGATAAGCTGACCATCACCTTCAACGAGACCGGCACCTCGTCCATCGACATCCAGACCAAGGATGGCCTGACGGTCAATGCCGCCAACCTGGGCGTACCGACGTCCATGGATCCTGAAGACCTCGACAGCGACGTGTCCATCGACGCCCTCCTGGCGGAAATGAAGACGGCCCTCGACCAGGTGCGCTCGCAGGCATCCAGCTTCGGCTCGAACCTCTCGATCGTCGAAAATCGCCAGAAGTTCACCAAGTCGATGGTGGATACCCTCCAGACCGGCGCCGGCAACCTGACACTGGCGGACATGAACGAAGAAGCGGCCAACCTTCTCGCGCTGCAGACGCGCCAGCAGCTGTCGCAGAACTCGCTGTCGCTGGCTTCGCAGGCCGACCAGTCGATCCTGCAGCTGCTGCGCTAAACGCTCCGTTCAGGACGAGGAATACAAAAGGCGGGCCCCGGCCCGCCTTCATTGTTTTCGCCACATGGGCAAGCTAGACCAGTCACCGAGAGCACGAGTCGCGGAGGCCGCTGAATGGCGCTGAAGGTCGAATTGAAGCCAGGCGAGAAGCTGCTCGTCGGCAATTGCATCATAACCAACTCGGACCAGCGCACCCGCCTCTTCATCGAGGGTCGCGCCCCCATCTTGCGCGAAAAGGACATCCTGACGTCCGAAACCGCGAATACGCCCGCCAAGCGCATCTACCTGGCAGTGCAGCTGATGTATATCGATGAGGATCTCGAGGCGGCTAGAACATCCTACACCAATCTGTCCAGAGACTTTCTGGAAGCGGTTCCGTCAGCTGTCGACATCATTAACCAAATCAATAACGAGATATTAACTGGGGCCCTGTACAAAGCTCTGAAGGCCGCTCAACGGCTGACAGAATACGAACAGGAACTGCTTTCCCATGCACCAGCAAGGCGCTCAAGCCTACCAGCAGACGACCAAGATCGTTGAGTCGGCCCGGGAGCGTGAATCCGCGCTCCTGATGAAGGCAGCGGCAGGCCTGCAGCGGGTGAAGGACGAATGGGCGATCGGCACCGATCAGGAACTGCGAGCCGCGCTTACCTACAACCGCAAGATCTGGACCATCTTCATGGCCGCGGTGACCAAGGACGACAGCCCCCTTCCCACTGAAGTCCGCCAGAACGTGGCCAATCTGGGCATGTTTATTATGAACCAGACCCGCGAGATCCTGCTGGACCTCAATCCCCAGCCGCAGCAGCTCGATGTGCTGGTCCGTCTCAACCGTCAGATCGCAGCAGGCTTGCGCGGAAGCTGACCGGAAAGATCCCACAGCAAAACCCCCTCGACAATGTCGAGGGGGTTTTTGTTTGTACCGGTGATACGGGTCTTAGAGGAACTTGACCAGGCTCAGTTGGCTGATCATCGATGTGGCCTGGTAGCTGGCCTGCAGGCGGGTCTGAAGCGCCAGGATTTCCATGGCCACGTCTTCCTTGCTAACCGTCTCGACATCGCTGAGCAGGTTGTCCAGCTGCGCCTTGTAATTGACGTGGCGCTGGGACGCGGTGTCGAGCGAGATGTGGGCGACCGCCAGCTCCATGGTCAGAATTTCCACCGAGCCGCGCTCGGCATTGTGCGACTCCGACAACTGCGCCTGCTGCCGGATGGCCATGGCGTCGTACCGTCCATTGGCGGCACGACGATCCGCAACCACAGCGGCTTCGTAGGCGGCAAGGTCCGCGACGCGCTGCACCGGGTCGGCCACGGCCATTGCGGCGAGCCGCATGGGTTCACGCGAGGCGATAATGTTCTCCTCGGTGGGATAGGTCTCGACCGACAGGGAGGCCATCGTACGCACCAGGCGCAAGAGGCCCGATTCATTGCCCTGGATGCCGTAGGCAACGCGGGTCGCGTCGTCCACCTGCGCGGTCACGCTCTGGCGCGGGTTGCCCTCGGCCGTCATCGCGGCTTCGCTGGCCACCACGTTGAGGGCTTTGGCGAAATTGGCGGCGGTTTCCCCCACAGTGGCGCCAATCGTGAACTGGCCGGCGCCGGCCTTGCCCGTAACCGCCGTCAGTTCGAGGTCGCGCGTGGTGCCGTTGGGCTCGGTCAGGGTCATCCTCACGGTTTCCCCGGCGGCCGGATTGGCGGCAAAAGTTGCGGAAGCCGAGCTCGGATTTGCCGCGGTATAGCTTGTGGTAATGTTGGCCGTGCTGGGCGATATACTGCTGATCTGGAAGCCGTGGTTGGCAGAGACCGGTGCCGTCTCCGTCAAACGGACGCTGTTGGTGGCCGTATTGGTGCCGATGTTCAACCGGCCCAGGCCTTCGGCCGCCACCGCCGGCGACTGGCCCGTGTACCACATGATCGTATCGGTGGCGTCGGCGACGCGCAGCTGGGTCGCGTTGCCGAAGCCACCACCGCCATTCTGCACGCGCAATACTGGCTCGCCTGCCCCATTGAAGAAGTTGGCGGAGGCAGCGAAATTGGACGCCCCGGCGAGCTGCGTTTCGCCCAGCGACACCAGCTTGGCATTCAGCGCCGCCTGGAAGTTCGTGGCGGTCTCGCCGGAATCGGCGCCGATGATGAACTCGTCGCTGCCACCATGAGACTCCCCCGCCGTCGTCGCGCGCAGGGTGAGCTGTGTTTCGGTGCCATCGGGCAGCGTGAAGCCCATCGTGATGGTCTGCCCGGACTGGATCTGCTCGGCTGGAGCGGGCTGAAAGCTGACCGTGAGGGACTTGGCTGTCGGAGGCACCGTCGCCACCGGCGAGGTATACGTCACCGCCGATGGGGCCGCAGTGCTCGAAATGGTCGAGAGCTTGAAGCCGAACGGATGCAACCCGTCTTCGCCCAGCGTGACAACCGATGCGGTAGCTGGGCCGGGAACCGGCGGATCGCCCACGACCAGGCTGGAATCCAGGCGGCCCATGCCGTCATCGCCAAGATCGGCCGCCTTGCGCTCGTTTAGAACGGTCTTGAACCCGGCCTTGCCGCCCTGCCCGTCCAGCAACACATTGGTATCGGGCAGCGGCGCCCGGTCGGTGTTGGAGCCACCGAACAGGTAGCGGCCCGCCACGTCGGAATTGAGCAGCGTCACAAGCTCGTCCAGCCGCGCCCTGGACAGCCCCGGCAGCGTCGCCATGTTGATATTGTTGGTGCCGTACTGGCCCTGCACGGCCGCGCTGCGCCCTTCGGCTTCCATCGCGTCCAGTCGGGTCACGGTCTTGTCGAGAAAGCTCAAGCGCAGCTTGACCGTATCGATATTGGCCGAGAAGCCCTCGATCTTGCTCAGGCGCGAACGCACCGACAGCGACATGGGCAGGTCGCGCCCCATCTCGGACAGCTTGGATGCCTTCTCGCCAGTACCGAGCTGCATCTGCAGCGTAGCGAACCGGTCCTGCATCTTGGAGATGACGCCGAACCCGGTCTGCAGCGGGAACATGGACTTGTTGACGATCATTTTACGCTACTCCTCAAGTCGCCGCCAACAAGGCGTCGAGCAGTTCCTTGACGACGGAAACCACTCGCGCATTGGCGGCGTAGGCATTCTGCAGCTCCATCAGGCGGGCCATTTCCTCGTCGACATTGACGCCATACTCGCTCTCCATCTGGTCGACGATGGTGTCGAGCGTCAGCTGTCGGTCGTCGCGCTTGGTGATCGCCGCGTTGACCGTCGACCCCTGGAAGCCAACGATCTGCGAGATGATTTCGCTGAGATTTCCGGTGAGCTGGAAGCGGCCGGTATTGGCGGCCGGATTGCCGCCCGACACGAACTGCATCTTGCTGAGCTGATCGATGACGTAGTCGGCACGGTCCGAATCGCCGAGCGTGCCCCCAACTTCATACTGCACCAGCAGGCGGTTATCGGCGACTACGGCCGGGTTGATGGCGATGCGCGCCGCAAAACCCTGCATCTGCTGCGGGTCGGTGTCGAGGTTGTTGGTGAAGGCCTTGTTGCCCTGGTCAACGAACAGGTTGAAGCCCAGGCCGGCACCCTGCAATCCGGTTGAACTCGAGCGCGCCACCGCGGTGCGAATATCCGTCCGCCCGGCGGCGCCATCATCCAGGATGCGAAGGTTGCTGGCACCGGTGCTGGAAATGTCCAGGTTCGGCAGCTTGGCATCCAAGGCCGCCGCAGCGGCCGTTGCACCGGCGGAAAAATCGATGCCGATAACGCGCTGCCCCGTCGCGTCCACATAGTCGGAGGCTTCGGTGGTGTTGATGACGCGGACACGTTTCTCGACGCCATCTTCCGCATAGGTCAGCAGGACGTCGTTGCCAGGCGCCAGATTGGAAATATCGACATCGAGGCCGGTCGCCGCGCCACTGGTCGCGGCAACGCCGGCACTCTTGTTGGTGGAAAAGGCAAGAGCAAGACCTGCCGCGATCTGGTCGAGCTGCTCCTGGGCTTCGACGAGGGTGCGGTCGCGCAGGGTGACGAGCCCCCCAAGCTCCCCGCCCTGCAGCACACCCTGGGTCACCAGGTCGATGGTCAGGCCCGACGGCGTCGTCAGCGTCATCTTGCCGACCTTGGTCTGGGCCGGATCGGGATCGAAGATGGAATTGGGCGACAGGTTGCCGGCGCTCTCGAACTTGAAGGTCGATACGCCATTGTCGATAAGGCCGACGCCGGAGCGCGTCATCAGCGCCACGGTGCCGTCCGGCCGGTAATCGGCCCGGATGTCGATCAGTTCGGCCACCGACCCGACGAGTCGGTCGCGCTGGTCCAGCAGCGCCGCGCGGGCCGCATCGGTCATGCCCAGGTCGAGCATGCGGTTGTTCACCTCGGCCAGCGAGTTGAGCATGCCGTTGATGTTGTGGACGTTGGAAGCGATCTGCCCTTCCGTTTCCTGGCGCATGCCCTGGATGGTGCTGGACAGCCGGTTGAGGGTCTCGACCATGCTTTGCGCGGCCGAAACGGCCTGCGCGCGCGCATTGTAGTCATCGGGGCTGGTGGCGATGCCCTGGAGCGAATTCTGCAACTGGCCAAACACGGTGTCGAGCGCACCGGCGGTGCCGGGCTTGCCGAGGAAACCCTGCAGCCGGTCGAGATAGCTGGCGCTCACGCTGGAATTGGCGGTGTCCGAAACCTGGCGGTTGTAATAGGCCTGCAGGCTGGAATTGAAGGCGCGATTGGTGCCGACGGAGCGGGCGTAGCTGGCGTCCTGCGTGTTGTAGTCGACAATGTTGAGCGACTGCCGGTGGTAGCCCGGCGTGCCCGAATTGCCGATATTCCGGCTCAGGATGTCGATGGAATCCTGGTTGACCCGCAGACCGGACACAGCATTGGTGAGTGACGACGTCAGGCCCATCGAGGGAACTCCACACTGAGAAATCCGGTCCGGAACCTGGTCCCGGACCGCTACTGGTCAGCTCCGCCTTAGCGGATCATGTTGAGGGCTTCCTGCAGCATCTTGTCGGCTGCAGTGACGATGCGCGTACCGGCGGCATAGGCCTGCTGGGTCACGATCAGCTTGGTGAACTCGTCGGAAATGTCGGTATTGGAGGCCTCGAGTGCGCCGCCGATAACGCCGGAGCCGGAGAGGTCGAGAATGGCCTCGCCCGATTCGGAAGTCGTCGAGAACACACCGCCATCGAGGCGCTTGAGCTTGTTGATGGCGTTGAATTCGGCGGTCACCACCTGCGCCATGTCGATGCGCTCGCCATTGGAATAGGTCGCCACGACGCGTCCATTATCGTTGATTGCGACCGAAACGAACTCGCCGGCACCGTAGCCATTCTGGTTCAGCGTCGAAACGTTGACCGTGCCGTTTACGTCCGCGAACTGCGAGACGCCGTTGGTGTCGTGCTTGAGTTCCACATTGCCCAGGGCCACGCCGTTGACCGTCAAGTTGTTGATGGTGGCCGTCGGCACGCCGGGCGGCAACAGCGAGCCGTCGCCGGCAAAGGCATAGGTCTGCCCGACATTGGTCCACATCGGCGAGGTACCGGTCGCCTCGCTGTTGGACATGTAGAAGAGGTTCCAGGTGTCCACGCCGCCCGCAGCAGCGCTGTCCACCTTGGCCCAACGCAGCTGGACGTTGGCCGGTGCGCCGTTTTCGGCATAGACCGTGATGGCACCGCCAGCCACCGAGTTGGCCTTGAACTCTGCGTCCAGGTCCGCAGGGACCGTGGCGACCAAGGGGCGCGTCGGGGGGCTGGAAGCGCCAGGCGTCATGCCAAGCGCGGCCATGGTGCCGGCCGAACCAGCGACCGAGAAGGAGCCGTGGTAGTCCGAACCCAGGGTGATGCGCAGGTTGTTCGAGCCATCCAGGGCCACGGTGGCCGAACTGGCCGCAGGACCGCCGGCGGAGCGCAAGCCCGCCTGCATCGCCGCCAGGGCCTGGTTGATGGTAATGGCCGGGGCACTGTCCTTGATGTTGATGCCAATGTCGGAACCCGTATAGGCGCCGGCGTCACCATCGTAGAAGTCGAACTTCACGGCCGTGCCGTTCACCGTCACGGTGATCGATTCACCGGCCGTCATGACCGTATCGGCCTCGTTGCCGCCGGCCAGCACGACGGTACCGGTCTTGGCTGCGGTCGTCGAGCCGGGCGCATAGTCGTCGGCTTCCATCAGCTCGCTGTTGTAGATGGTGGGGTTGTAGCCGGTATTCTTGGGCAGCTGGGGCAGGTTGGCCTGGTAATTGACGCGCGTCGTAGCCTGGGCGGGCAGGAAGTTGTTGGAGAGCTTGATCACCTCGGGGACCGAGCCCGAGATATTGCCGGTCAGCGTGTCGATCGGCAGGCCCTTGAGGTAGTAGCCCGCGCCATTGACCAGCAGACCGTCCTTGTCGATCTCGAAATCGCCGCGGCGGGTGTAGAAGTTGGTGCCGGCAAACACAGCGTTGCCGTCCGACTGCCCGATCTTGGGCTCCACGACGAAGAAGCCATTCGAGTTGAGCGCGATGAACGTCTCGTCCGACACCGTCTTGATGTCGCCCTGCACGTTGTTGGTGCCGCGGGACTGGGCCAGCACGGCGCCCGGGACCTGGCGCGAGATCGGGGCATCGGGGATCAGGTCGAGAAAGTCGGTCTCGATACGCTTGTAACCCGTGGTCTGCGAGTTCGCGATATTGCCCGAAATGTTTTCCAAGGCATGCGCCTGGGCCCGCAGCCCGGTCACCGCACTGGAAAGAGCGCCGTAGATACCCATCTGATACTCCGTAAAACCCGTTTGCGCCGTCCGACGCTTTCGGCAGAAACAATGCAAGCAAGGTGCCAACTCGCCTTTCCCTTGATTCTGCTGGGTAATTTCTCGCCCATGGCGTCAAATTTGGCAGGCTCCCGGCAATTGAGTCCGAGCCGTCGGCAGAAATTGCCGCCTGCTTGTGAAGGCCGGGCGCTTGCAGTAATGCAGGGGCCTGAAATCCCGGGGCATTCCATGCTGTTCAGTAGTGCCGATGAGTTCGTGAAAGCGCCGCGCCGCGCCGTGACGGTGTTCGGCATGGCCGGCGTGGGCAAGACGCGCCTGAGCAACATGCTGCGTGCCAGCAAGTGGTTTCACTACTCGGCCGACTACCGCATCGGCACGCGCTACATGGGCGAGGCTATCGTCGACAATTTCAAGCGCGAAGCCATGAAGGTGCCGTTTCTGGCGCAGCTGTTGCGCTCGGACTCGATCTATATCTCGTCCAACATCACCTTCGACAATCTCGATCCGCTCTCGACCTATCTCGGCACGCCGGGCAACCCTGATAAGGGCGGCCTGCCGCTGGCCGAATACCAGCGCCGACAGGAGCAGCACCGTGTCGCCGAAGTCGCCGCCCTCCAGGACGTGCCGCACTTCATCGAGCGGGCCAAGGCGCTTTATGGCTATGACGATTTCATTGCCGATACCGGCGGTTCGTTGATCGAAGTCATCGACCCGCACAATCCTGACGATCCGGTGGTGAGGACGCTCGCAGCCTCGACTGCCCTGCTCTACATCCGCGGCACCGACAAGGATGCCACCGAACTGGTCCGCCGCTTCAAGCAGTCGCCCAAGCCGATGTATTACCGCCCACCTTTCCTGGTCGAGAAGTGGGCCGAGTACAAGCATATCAACGGCATCGTGGAGGATTGCGACGTCGATCCGCTGGGCTTTGGCGCCTGGGGCTTCGAGGCGTTGCTGCATGATCGCCTGCCCCGCTACCAGGCCCTGGCCGACAATTTCGGCTATGTCGTGGAAGCGTCGGACCTGGCGACCGTCCGCGACGGCGACGAATTCATCGATCTCATGGCGGCCGCCATCGAGCAGCGAATGCGCTAGCGCGCTTCCTTCGGGGAGACGCGCATCGCCTGAATCGCTTTTCGATCAAACTCGCTCAAGAGGCTGATATGCCTATCCGAATTCCCGACAACCTGCCCGCCCGCAAGACCCTGGAGGACGAGGGCGTTTATGTGATGGATTCCACGCGCGCCGCGCGGCAGGACATCCGTCCGCTCTCCATCGGCCTGCTCAATCTTATGCCCAACAAGGAGCGCACCGAGACGCAGTTCACCCGGCTGATCGGGGCAACGCCGCTGCAGGTGGAACTGACTCTGGTGCGCGTCACCGACCATCAGTCAAAAAACACGTCCGAGGACTATCTCAAGACCTTCTATCGCACCTGGGAAGAGATCCGCGGCGACAAGTTCGACGGTTTCATCGTCACCGGCGCTCCCATTGCCAACATGCCGTTCGAAGAGGTCCGGTACTGGAAGGAGATGGTGGAGATCATGGATTGGACGCAAACCAACGTCCACCACACCATGTTCATCTGCTGGGGCGCGCAGGCCGCCCTGCACCATTTCCACGGCGCACGGCGCTATCGCATGCCCACCAAGGCATTTGGCGTGTTCCGCCACCAGGTCGTCAACCCGCGCTCGCCCTTCCTGCGCGGGTTTTCGGACAGCCCGATGATCCCCGTATCGCGCTACAACGATATCGATCGGACGACTCTGGGCGCGGATCTGGAAGTGCTGATTGACAATCCCGAGATCGGCGTCTCGATGCTGGGCGATGAAAAGCACCGCGCCGTGCATTTTCTCAACCACCTCGAATATGACAATCGGTCGCTGGCCGACGAGTATGAGCGCGACGTCAAGGCCGGGCTCGACACCCCACCACCGGCCAATCTGTTCCCCAATGGCGACACCTCGGCGACGCCGGAAAACCGCTGGCGCAGCCACGCGCATTTGTTGTTCCAGAACTGGATCAACGAGATCTACCAGACTACGCCATACGACATCGCCCGGATCGGCACGGGCCAGGCCTGAGCGGGGACGGCTCAGCCGGGGCTGGTCAGGCCATAGAGCTGGATGGGCATCAGCCCCTCCAGCCATGCCGGATCGGCCCACAGGCCTGCCACGACCCAGCTCGCCAGGGCACTGACGAGCAGCATGGCCAAGGTAAGCCAGCGCATCCAGGGCCGGACACGCGTCGAACAAAGCCATCCCATGGCCGTGGCCATCATCGCGGCGGCGGGCGCCCAGGGCGCCAGCTGCCAATCAAAGAAGCTGTTGCCGATTGCCAGGTAAAGCGGCAGGGCCAGCGCGACAAAGGTCGTCAGCGGCTTGCGCCGCCGGTCGGGAATGGCGCCGTGAATGACCAGGATCGCGGCCACCGGCGCGGAGATTGCCGACAGAACGATCATTGCCGCGACTGGCCGCCGGATGGGGACGAAGTCCTCCGCGAAAGGCTGCAGGAGCAGGTCCGCGCTCAGCCCTGCCCGCGCCGCCATCGCCCATACGCCAGCAATGATGATCAACGTAGGCACGACCGCCACGAGCAACATTGCGGCAAACACCTGCGGCTTGCGCCGGGCCTCGGCCTCCCGCAGCGGCACGGCCAACACAAGAAGTGGCACCAGGACCATCAGGGGCGGCCCCGCCACCAGCAAAAGGGTAAGCGTGAGGCTGTAGTTGATGACGGCCTGCACATCCCCAACAGCCTCCAGCCTTCGCTGGGCCGGGATGAGCGCGGCCACCGCCAGCAGGAGCAGGAATTCTGCACTGGTCGTCGTGGTGGCGTAGATCAGGAAGGCATTGGCCGCGATCAGCGCCAAGGCCAGCGTCGCCTGGAGAGCCGGCCAGCCACTGACCAGCAGGAACCGATAGGTAAGAAGCGCACCAATGCAGGCCATCAGCACGTAAACCAGCAACAGCGCCGTCCCGGCGTCGACAAAGCCGAACCAACTGGCCACCCAGACGGCCAGTACACGCAGCAGGCTGCCGTGCTCCCAACCCGGCAACACCGTGGCGGCAGGATCGAGGTGACCGATCACCCCGTTGCCTGCCAGGTTACCGCCCAGGAACAGCAGGAACGCCGCAACCAGCAGCCCCGCGGGCAGCGCCAGGTCGCGGCGGGCCGGTACGGCGTGTGTCGCCCCGGCCTGGCTCATGCCGCATCCTCCATATCCGCCTTGGCAGCGGCCAGATTGGCCTGCGTCATGGCGGAGGTGCCATGCTCGGTCTTCTCCCAGTAGTGCGGATTGCTGATGAGTTGCTTCAGCGCCTTGTAGCCGGCGATCGAATGCAGCACCCAGTAGAACGGAAGGGTGGCCCCGACCAGGACCAGGTCGAAGTAGCGCCGCTTCAATGCTGCGACGATCCCGAAATAGATCAGGAACAGGTTGCCTACGACCAAGTTGAACACGGCCATCGTCCCGAATGGCTCGGGGAAGAGCCAACCGAATGGTTGCGTCTGAGTGACGAACACCATGAGCGTGATGGCCCAGAGGATCGGATTGAGCAGCACCGTGAAGGCGGGGGCGCCAATAAAGAAGTGAAAGGCAAAAAAGCCCACCGGACCAATGGATTTGTAGAGCTGCATCGGGTGCCGCATATGCACCAGCCAGGTCTGCATATAGCCCTTGATCCAGCGGCTGCGCTGCTTGATCCAGCTGGGCAGCACGCCATTGGCTTCTTCATAGGTGGTCGAGTTGATGACGCCAACCGTGTAGCCCTCCTGCGCCAGGCGAACACCCAGATCGGCGTCCTCCGTCACATTGTAGGGATCCCACCCGTTGACGCGGCGCAGGGCGGCGAGCTTGAAATGGTTGGACGTGCCGCCCAGCGGAATGGGCACCTTGAGCCTGTCCAGGCCAGGCAGCATGAAGTCGAACCACTGCGAGTATTCGAGCGTGAACATCTTGGTGAGCCAGTTCTCACCGCGATTGAAGTAGTTCAGCCGCCCCTGGACGCAGGCCAGGTTCGGCTCGGCCGTGCGGAAGGCCAGCACGGCCTTCTTGAGCTGGTCGGGCTCGGGCTGATCCTCGGCATCATAGATCGTCAGGAATTCGCCGCGACAGAACTGGAGGGCATAGTTGCACGCCTTGGGCTTGGTCTTGGGCTGGCTGGCCGGGACGCGGATAATTTCGAAATTGCCCGGCAGGTTGAGCGCCTTGGCCGCGTCGATGGTCTCAGCGTCGTCCTCTTCGAGCACCAGCTTCACTTCGACCTTGGATGCCGGATAGTCGAGGCCCTTCAGTGCCTTGGCGAGCAGCGGCAGCACGCGCGCTTCGCGATACATGGGCACCAGAACGGTATAGACCGGCAGGTCACGATCAACCAGGCTGGCAACCGCCTCGTCGGAAATGACCATGTCGGCGCTTCTGCTCGAACCGACCCAGGTGAGGAGGAACTTGAAGGCAAAGGTAAGCGTATAGAGCGCCGTCGCCGCTCCCATCAGCACGACCAGGGTTGGGATGGGCGCAAAGCCCAATGCCAGGACCAGCACGGCCAGGCCAAGGTAGATCGTCGTCTTTTGCGGGTCTGTGATGGTATATTTGGCGGAGTGCTCGGGCTTCCACTCGTAGAGCCCCTCGCGCGCCATGTGGCTATCGCGCTCACGGAACATCGCCTGCGTCTGCCACAGGATGTCGTAGGGCGAAGTGATGGCAAAGCCATGCGAGCGTCCGTAGCGATCCTCTGCCCAGCGCCGCACATCCTCGGAAATGTTGGTGACGGCGATGATCACCTTGCCGCCTTCGACCCGCCACGGCGTCAGGTTCTTCGCCGTATAGTCCGTGCGGTCATCGGGATCGACCAGCAGCGGATCGCTCGGTTCTTCGCGCAGGTTGACGAAGGGCAGGCCATAGACCGCGGCCAGCGCCTGGTAGTATTGCATGCGCCGCACATAGCCCTGGGCGATCAGCACATGGGCCAGCTCATGCCCCCATTCGGCGCTTGCACGGGTGGCATTGGCAAGGTCGACGAGGGAAAGGTTTCCCCTCTGCACCAGCAATTCGGCAACGGCAAGCTGCAGGGCATCGCCTGTCAGCGGCTCGTCCGCGGGTAGGGAGCCGTCGGCGGGATCATCTATGGCTAACGCGGTCTTCAGCATCAGCCGAGGTTAGCCGCGGGCTCATGAAGCTTTCCTCAACCGGAATGGAAAAAGCCGGAAGGCCGTGCTCACTCTGCGTTAATGATCGCTTCGGAGTACACGCCGTTCGGTGCATGCTTGAATGGCCTCGGCAAATCCCTATCTTGCGCGGGGAAAAGTGAGACCAGCGCGTGCCCCAGAATCCCACGACCATTGTCGACGAACTGGGCATTGCCCTCTCCAACTTCGCCGACGCCGCGACAGGCGCGTTCACCCCGACTTTGCGCCTGGGCGTGACCGGGCTCAGCCGGGCCGGCAAGACGATCTTCATCACGGCGCTGGTGCATAACCTGCTCGCCGGTGGCCGCCTGCCTGGTTTTGCGCCGCTGGCTGAGGGCCGGTTCATCGGCGCCCGGCTGGCCGAATATCCGGACGCCACCATTCCGCGTTTTGCCTATGAACAGCATCTGGAGGCGCTCTCCGGGAAGACGCCAACCTGGCCCGAGAGTACAAGGCGGGTCTCGCAGCTTCGCATCGTGCTGAAGTACCAATCGAAGAACTGGTATTCCGGGCTGCGTGGCCCTACCACGCTCAACCTCGACATCGTCGACTATCCTGGCGAATGGCTGCTGGACCTGCCCCTTCTCGGGCTCAGCTTTGCCGAGTGGAGCGCTGAAGCGCTGGAGCGGGCCAGACGGCCCGGATCGGGCAAGGAGGCGGGACCGTTCCTCAAGCTGCTCGATGACATTGATCCGAACAAGGACGCCAACGACCCAGACGCGGAACGGCTTGCAGCCGCCTTCACCGAATACCTGCGGAGGAGCCGCGAACACGGAGCGCTGTCGACACTGCCGCCGGGCCGTTTCCTGCTGCCGGGTGACCTGGAGGGGTCACCAGCACTGACTTTCGCACCCTTGCCACCCTCCCCCCGGGGTATGCGACATGGCAGCCTCCATGCCATGCTCGAAAATCGCTACGAAGCCTATAAGGACCGGGTGGTTCGGCCATTCTTCCGGGACCACTTTGCCCGGCTGGACCGGCAGATCGTGCTGGTGGACACGCTCCGCGCTCTCAATGCCGGGCCAGCCGCCGTGGCCGATCTTGAAACGGCGCTGACTGCCGTGCTTGGCTGCTTCCGCCAGGGTGAGACCAATCCCCTGCTCCGGCCATTCGTGCGCAAGATCGATCGCATCCTGTTCGCTGCCACCAAGGCCGACCACGTCCATCACACCAGCCACGACCGGCTCGAGGCCATTCTCAACCGCCTGGTCGCCAATGCAGGCAAGCGGGCGCGCTTTGCGGGTGCGGATGTCAAACCCATCGCGCTCGCCGGCATCCGCGCCACCCGCGAGGGCAGCATTGTCGAGGACGGCGAAACCCTGCCCACAATCATTGGAACGCCCATCGCGGGCGAACAACTCGATGGTGTCACCTACGACGGGAAGACCGAAATCGCCTTGTTTCCCGGTGACTTGCCGGAACGGCCGGATTCATTGTTCGAGGACGGCGCGCCCGTAAGCCTCAATTTCCTGCGCTTCACGCCGCCGCAAAAGCTCGACCGCAATGCCAATGGCGATGTGGTCCTGCCCCATATTCGCTTCGACCGGGCCCTGGACTACCTGCTGGGAGACTGGCTCGCATGAAACGCCCCGTTGCCCGCCCCACGGCGCCTGCCGCCGCCGAGCCCGATACCATCCGTGTGCCTCGCGCCTTCGCCCCTGCCAAGGTGGACATCGCCGAGCCCGAATTCGACATAGAAAACGACGAAACCCTGGTGGCGCCGCCTCCACGGCGCATGGGCTGGGTCGGGCGGCTGGCCTGGACCGCGGGCAGCATTCTGGTGTCCGCGGGGCTGGGCCTTGCGGCCGACCGGCTCATCCGCGATCTGTTCGCCGCCAATGAATGGCTGGGCTGGCTGGGGCTCGGCGTGCTGGCGGTCTTTGTCATGGCCATAGCCGGCCTGGCTGCCCGGGAAATTTTCGCCCTCCGCCGCCTCCGGGCGCTCGACGCGCTCAAGCGCGCAGCGGCCATGGCCACTGCCGACAACGACGCTGCCGAGGCTCGACGCGTGGTCGATGACCTGCTGGCCATCTATGCTGGCCGGCCCGATCTGGCCCGAGCCCGCCAGGCCGTGGCCGACAACCTGCCCCATCTGTTCGATGGCGATGCGACGGTCGAACTGGCCGAGCGCAGCCTCATGGCCCCGCTGGACGCCCGGGCCAAAGCCCTGACTGCCGCCTCCGCCCGACGCGTCGCTCTGGTGACGGCCGTGTCGCCGCGGGCATTGGTCGACGTGGCCTTCGTGATCTACGAGAGCATCCGCCTCGCGGGGGCTATTGCGGCCCTCTACGGCGCCCGCCCAGGCTTTTTCGGCTTCTGGCGCCTTGCCGGTGCGGTCCTGGCCCATCTCGCCGTCACTGGCGGGCTGGTGCTGACCGACGGCATCGTCGAGCAACTGGTTGGCCAGGGCCTGGCCGCCAAGCTCTCGGCGCGGCTCGGCGAAGGCGTCGTCAATGGCCTGATGACGGTGCGCGTAGGTATTGCCGCCATGCGGGTCGTCCGGCCCCTGCCCTTCGAGGCGCAGCCGCAGCCCATGGTCCGGGACTTCATCCCTGAACTCACCAAGGTAACCGGGGACGCCGTCCGCTAGCTGGTTATTCGGCTGCCCACATCTGCTGCTTTGGCGCAACCCGTCCCTTGCGGGCCGGTAGAGCTTCCGGATTGCTCGCGAAATAGCGAGCGCGCGCTTCGAGCACCTTGGGCCTGTTGTCGACGGCCCACTTGCCGAGCAGATCGAGCGGCTTCTGCAGGTCATAGCCGAGTTCGGTCAACTCATAATCCACCCGCGGCGGGATCGACGGCGTAACCGACCGGGTGACGAAACCATCCATTTCCAGATCCCGCAGCGTCGCGGTCAGCACCTTCTGGCTGATGCCGCCGACCATGCGCTTGATCTCGGAGAACCGCATCGGACCGTTGCTGAGCATGTTGATGATCAGCACCGTCCACTTGCCCCCGATCTGGTTCAAAATCTCCCCTACGGGCCGGCAGTCGTGGTGCAATTCAAGATCGACAGGTTTCATTTTTGTGCCTCGCGTATCGAAAAAGTGCTGTCTTGCGGCGCTTTTTGCAGTCACTCATATAGCGTCAGTTACCAACAGAAACCATAGGTTCTGACATGAAAAACGTACTCGTCCTGGTCGGCAGCTTGAGCCAGGCATCGATCAACCGGAGCCTTGCCAAGGCCATCGAAAACCTCGCCGACACGCAGTTGCATTTCAACTACTTCGATCTCGCCGGCCTGCCCCACTACAACAATGACCTCTGGGACAACCCGCCCGGCGCCGTGACGGATCTCAAGCATCGCGTCGAAGCGGCCGATGCCGTCTTGATCGTCACGCCCGAGATCAATCGCTCCTATCCCGCCATCATCAAGAACGCGCTGGATTGGGCGTCTCGCCCCTACGGCCAGAATTCCTGGGCAGGCAAGCCGCTCGCCATTGCCGGCGCCAGCCCTGGTGCAATCGGCACAGCCGCGGGCCAGAACCATCTGCGGACAACGCTGCCAGTCTATGGCTTCGTGGTTATGGGGCAGCCGGAGGTCTACTTCCAGTTCAAGGCCGGACTGATCGATGAGCGGTTCGAGGTGACCGACGAGCAGTCGCGTGGCTTCCTGCAGAACTTCGTCGACAAATTTGTCGAGTGGATCGACCACCACGGCGAGGATCGCGCGCTGCGTGTCGCGGCCGAGTAGGCCGCGAGCAGGGACTGAGCGCCGGCTCAGTCCTTGGCGGCGCTTGGCGCCAGTGTCAGCTTGAGACCATCGAGCGCATCGCTGCACAGGATCTGGCAGCTCAGCCGGGAGTTGGAGCGGACGTCGCCGACACTGTCGAGCATGTCCTCTTCCTCGTCGCTGGGCGCGCCGACCGCGTCCAGCCAATCCGGGTCTACATACACATGGCAAGTGGCGCAGCTCAATGCGCCGCCGCACTCAGCCTTGATGTTGAGGCCCCAGTCCCGGATGACCTCCATCACGCGCCAGCCCTCGAGCCCTTCGAGCTCGTGCTTTTCGCCGGCCTGGTCGGTGACATGGATGATCATGGGCGCGTCCTCAACAACGGGGCGTCCATACCCCGCACGAGCCCTTCTCGCAAGGGAAGAGCCCTCGAACCTTCGACTTAGGCGACGCCCAGCTTTTTCTGCAGCTTGGTCGAGCTGGTCGTGTACTGGAACACCACGCGCTCGCCCGGCGAGACGATGGCCTTGGCAGCCTGCGCCATAAGGGCGGCTTCGTGGAAGCCGCTAAGGATCAGCTTGAGCTTGCCGGGATACCAATTGATGTCGCCGATGGCGAAGATGCCGGGAACGGAAGTCTCGAACTTCTCGGTATCGACCACGATTGTGTTGTCGTTGAGCTCCAGCCCCCAGTCGGCCACGGGACCGAGCTTCATGGTGAGGCCGAAGAACGGTAGCAGGCGCGTTGCGGGGATCGACAGGTCACCGGCATCGGTGGTCAGGTGAACGTGGTCGATCTGCCCGTCCTTGCCATCGAGCTTGGCCACCTGGCCGAGCTGGAAGTTGACCTTACCCTCTGCCACCAGTTCCTTCATCTTGTTGACCGAGGCCGGGGCCGCCTTGAATGCGTCGCGCCGGTGCACCAGCGTCAGGGTGCGGACGATGGGCTGCAGGTTCAGCGTCCAGTCGAGCGCGGAGTCACCGCCGCCGACAATGACCACGTCCTGGCCACGGAAATCATCCATCTTCCGAACGGAATAGAAGACCGACTTGTTCTCGAACGCTTCGATGCCATCGACAGGTGGGCGCTTGGGCTGGAACGAGCCGCCACCAGCCGCGATGACCACGACCTTGGTGTGGAAAATCTCGTCGGCATCGGTCGCCAGCTTGAATGTGCCGTCTTCCTGCTTCTCGATCGTATTGATCATGCGGTTGAAGTGGAATTCCGGCGAGAACGGCGCGATCTGGGCCATCAGGTTGTCGGTCAGCTGCTGGCCGGTCACGACCGGAAAGCCGGGAATGTCGTAGATCGGCTTTTCCGGGTAGAGCTCGGCGCACTGACCGCCGGGGCGATCCAGGATATCGATGAAATGGCATTTGATATCGAGCAGCCCCAGTTCGAAGGCTGCAAACAGCCCGCAGGGACCCGCGCCGATGACGACGACATCGGTGGTGATTTCAGTGCTCATTTCGTCTCAAGTCCGTTTTCGCCGGGGTTTCGGGACCCCGGGTTAATATGATTGACGCGATCCGCTTATCTCAGGAGACGCGGCGAAGGAAGGGGCGCGTACCGACCGGCACTTCGGTCAGGCCGACCGGCTGGTAGAACAGCGCCACTTCCGGCAGGCGATTTTCGATCAACGCCTGGCGGGTGGGCTCGTGCGTCACCACCAGAGCATTGAACCCGCAGCGGCGCATATGCGGAATCTGATCCTGCAGAACGTCGCCTACAGCCCTGATTTCACCGGCATATTTGTAGCGCTCGGCCAGCAGGCGCGCCGTCGAGTAGCCACGGCCGTCGCTGAAGGCCGGGAAGTTGATGGCGATCGAAGCAAAGCGGCCGAGGTCAGCTTCCACGTCTTCGACACGGTCGCCCGGCACGATCAGCAGCCCGAGGGGATGCTGCGTCGCCAGGAACGCGTCGCGATTGGCAAGAAACACCGGCAGCGGTACATGCTTGTAGCTGGCCGTCGCCGGGGTACTCTCTTCGGTCCATTCGTGGAACGGATCGGCTATGAAAGCCCCATCCTTCCACAGCGTATGGCGGGTTGCGGCGGTCATCGGCGAGGCGATCGCTCCGTTGAAATCGAAATGGATGCCGCACTCTTTCTTGTTGAGACCGCGCCACCGTCCGGCGCGCGGGTCCTCGCCTTCGGCAACCACCGAGGTGCAGGGCGCGCAGCCGATCGACTTGTAGCCTTTGGCATAGAGCGGATGCTCGGGCAAGTTGTGCTTCTGTCGATATTCGATGACGTCCGCGTCCGAGAAATAGGCCAGCGGATTGACCTTGATGCGATCGTCGCTGGTCAGCTCGAAATGCGGCAGCACGCCGCGCTCCTTGGTCTGGTAGCGCTTGCGGCCGGTGACCCAGCCACCATACTGCTCGGTAATGGGCTCTAGGGGCTCTGTCTTGCGGATGTGGCAGCAGGAATCGGGGTCGGTCTCCCAAAGGTCGCCATTGGGATCGAAGCGTTTCACGTCATCCGGATTGGGGTGGATGGCGTGGACATTGATCAGGCCCAGCGTCTTCTTGAGCGTCTCGACATAAGCCAGCGTCTCGGGGAAATGCTTGCCCGTTTCGAGGAAATAGACCGGCATGCTGGGATCGACCTGCGCCACCAGATGCAGCAATACGGACGAGTCGGCGCCGAACGACGAGACGATGGCCAGGTCACCCGGCAGAACATCGCTGACCGCGTAGCGCAGCACGCTGAGGGCGTCCATTTCGTCGAACATGCCGTTGAGGGCCAGGATGCCCAGCGCACGCAGCTTGTCGTGAGCGACGGGCGCCTGCGGCGCCAGCTTAGGCATTGCCATAGAGGGCCTCCTTGAACGGCGCCTCGCCCAGGCGGCGATAGGCGTCGATGAATGTCTCGTCGGCGCTGGTGCGCCGCGCAATATAGGTATCGACCAGCGTCTCGATGGCGCCGGGAACCTGCTCGGCCTCAAAGCCTGGCCCAATGATCTTGCCCACCGAAGCCTGCTCGGTGGCGTCGCCACCCAGCGTGATCTGATAGAGTTCGCCACCCTTCTTCTCGACGCCCAGAATGCCGATATGGCCGACATGGTGGTGGCCGCAGGCATTGATGCAGCCCGAAATCTTGATCTTGAGATCGCCGATCTCGGCCTGGCGCTTGGGCTCGGCGAACTTGCGCGAAATCTCCTGCGCGATCGGGATCGAGCGGGCATTGGCCAGGGCGCAGAAATCGAGGCCCGGGCAGCAGATCATGTCGGTGATCAGCCCCGTATTGCCCTCGGCGACGCCGGTGGCGACCAAGGCGTCGTAGACGGCGCGCAGATCGGCAATGGCGACATGGGGCAGCACGATGTTCTGCTCATGGGTCACGCGTAATTCGTCGAAGGCATAGCGCTCGGCAATATCGGCGATGTCGTCCATCTGCTTGTCGGTCGCGTCGCCGGGGGCGCCGCCAACGGGCTTGAGCGAAATGGTAACCGATGCATAGCCGGGTTCGCGGTGCGAATTGATGTTGTTGTCGAGCCAGCGGCCATAGGCAGGGTCGACGATGGATTCGTAGGCCACGTCGATCTTGGTCGCGGGCTGCACCTTGAACTGCGGCGGCGCGAAATAGGCGGTGATGCGGTCTACCTCTTCGGCCGGCAGGGTCAGCACGCCCCCGCGGACTTCGGCGAACTCGGCCTCGACCTGGCCCTTGATGGTCTCAAGCCCCTCTTCGTGCACCAGAATCTTGATGCGCGCCTTGTACTTGTTGTCCCGGCGGCCATAGCGGTTGTACACGCGCATGATCGACTCGAGGTAGGCCAGCAGATGCTCATTGGGCACGAAGCTGTTGATTAGCTTGCCAATCATCGGCGTACGGCCAAGGCCACCGCCGACCCAGACTTCCCAGCCGATTTCACCCGCGGCATTGGTCGCTGCCTGCAAACCGATATCGTGGAAGCGGATGGCGGCGCGGTCGTTCGGCGCGCCGGTAATGGCGATCTTGAACTTGCGCGGCAGGTACGAGAATTCCGGATGCAAGCTTGACCATTGCCGCAAGATTTCTGCGATCGGGCGCGGGTCGATGATCTCGTCGGCTGCGGCGCCGGCAAAATGGTCGGCGGTGACATTGCGGATGCAGTTGCCCGAGGTCTGGATGGCATGCATCTCGACCGAAGCCAGCTCTTCGAGGATCTTGGGGATGTCCTTGAGCTTGGGCCAGTTGAACTGAATGTTCTGCCGCGTCGTGAAGTGGCCATAGCCCCGGTCATAGGTCCGGGCGATGTGGGCAAACATGCGCATCTGCTTGGACGACAGCGTGCCGTAAGGCACTGCAATCCTGAGCATATAGGCATGCAGCTGCAGGTAGAGGCCGTTCATCAGCCGAAGCGGGCGGAACTGGTCCTCCGTCAGCTCGCCCGAAAGGCGGCGCTTGACCTGGTCGGAAAACTGCGCGGTGCGGCCCGCCACGAAAGCCGCGTCGAATTCGTCATATCGATACATGACCGTCCTCACCCAGGTGCTGGCGGTCGTAGATCTCGCCGTTCAAAGTCAGTGGCGCGGTAGGACCCGCCGCCCGAATACGTTCGCGCAGGCGCTTGGGGGTGATGACCCCCTGCTCAAGCGTCACTTCCTCGATCTCGAGGCTGATGACCCGTCCACCGGCCTTGGTCGCGGCAAGGGCCGCGTCACGCTCGGCAACCTCTTCCTTGGCGAAGAGGCGCGCGGCCTGCAGGTGCTCGACCCAGTTGTTGGCCTTGTCGAGGTACACAGTGGCCCCCGATGTCAGCTCGTTGCCCGTCAGAATTTCCATTTGCTGCTACGCTACCTTGAAGCTCATGCCGGCAAGTTGGGCGGCCTCCGCCCAATCGCCGGCCTCAACGGCTTCGCCTACAAAGATGATTGCCGGGCCGTCGCTGAACGAGACCTGACCGGCGGCGAGGGCAGAAAGCGTGCCCGAATAGGTAGACCTGTCGGCACGACCAGCATTGACCACGATGCCGACCGGCAAGGTCGGCGCGGCGCCGTGGCCAATCAGCCTTGTGGCCACCTCGGCCGAGACGGACTTGCCCATGTAAAGGGCCAGCGTCAGGCCGGATTGGGCCAGCGATGCCCAGTGGCGCAGGTCGCTGTCGTCAGCGCCATGCGCGGTCGCCATGATGAAGCCGCTCGACACGCCACGAAGTGTGACGGGCGTCGCCGTATCTGCGGCGGCAGCCAGCGCCGCGCTGATGCCGGGAACGATGCTGTAGTCGATCCCCGCCTTGCGCAGCGCCGAGATTTCTTCGCCGGCGCGGCCGAAAACCATCGGGTCACCGGACTTCAGGCGGGCTACGCGCTTGCCCTCATGGGCCAGCCGGACGATCAACGTGTTGATCTGGGCCTGCGAAAAGCTGTGGTGGCCCTTGGCCTTGCCGACATCGATCCGCTCGGCATCGCGGCGGCCCATGTCGACGACCACCGATGGCACGAGCTGGTCATGCACGATGACATCGGCTTCCTGCAGCAGCCGCTGGGCACGAAGGGTCAGCAGGTCTTCCGTGCCGGGGCCAGCGCCGATCAGCCACACGACACCCCTTGCCCCGGCCGATACGTGCTGGCTCAGCAGGGCATCCGCTGCTGCAGCGCCCTCGCCCTTGATCTCGGCAGCCTCTATCTCGGGGGAGGTCACGAGTGCCTCGTAGAAGCGGCGGCGGGCGGCGTTGTCGTGAATCAGGCTCTCAACCCGCTTGCGCAAGCCACCGGCAAGGCTCGCAATTTTGCCGATACGCGGCGATAGCATGGCCTCGATGCGAGCCCGCACCAGGCGCGCCAGCACGGGAGCATCGCCTTCGGTCGAGATGGCGACCGTCAGCGGGGCGCGGTCGACGATGGAGGGTGTGTAGAAGTCGCATTCCGCTGGCACATCGACGACGTTCAGGGGAATGCCTCGGGCCCGCGCTTCCGCCTTGGCCAACTCGGCATCAGCGCCCTCTTCCGCTATGAAGACCAGGGCGGCGCCATCAAGGTCCGCCGGCGAGAAGGCGCGCTCACGCACATCAACTTGGAAACCCTCGAACGAGGTTTCAATCTGACGGGAAATAATCACGACTTGTGCGGTCGTCTTAGTAACCAACCGGACCTTGTTGAGGGCTTCTTGTCCACCGCCGACGATGACGATGCGCTGACCCTGAACTTTGTAGCTCAACGGAAATGTGTTGAGTTGGCCCATTGGAATCCTAGTGGTGAGTGGCGAGAAAATAATCCAAACCAGCCCATTGCAACAAGGCGTTGAAATTCAATCGCTTTTATATTTCCCTGCGAGGGGTCCGCTTGGAATGTCCGGCGCAGCTTGCTGCCCGAGCCGCCAAATGAATCTTTCGCGGCCGCACTGATAGAATATTTTGCTTGCCAAGATGCGAATGGCCGGGCAGCCGGTGTGAAAGAGGGTCAATAAAGTGCTTCCAACGCTTGCCCGCCTCCTGGTCGCCCCCATCAGCCTGCTGGTGTGCCCTGGCGCCGCCTTCGCCCTGATGCCCCTGGCGCAGCCGGAACCATTCGCCGGCATCGACCCTGGCCGCTCCGAGACGTTTGTCGGGGCGTGGACGATCCGTATTCCCACCAGGGAGATGGGTATACCCGACACGGTCCTCGCGACATGCGAACGACCAGTGCGCATCAAAGCGGCGGACGAAACCCACATTTTCTATCTCGGCCCACGCGAGACCGAAGCCGACGCCGCGATGGAACTGCAAAGGCTCAACGAGGGCGCGATGTGGGAGCCTATCGCAGGCGGCCCAAGCTTCTTTGCCTTCTGGGTCGGCCAGGATCTGTTCTATCTCTACGACGAGGTCCCGCAGGTGGAGGCGGACTGGGGCTATCCTTACATCTATACCCGTTGCGCCAACGAAGACTGACCGTCTACGGGTCAGCCCTGGCGGCTTGGGACGTGCACGACGAGACCGTCCAGCGCGTCCTTGACCTTGATCTGGCAGCTCAGGCGGCTCTGCGCCTTCACGTCGAAGGCGAAGTCGAGCATGTCCTCTTCCATGTTCGAGGGTCCGCCAACCGTCTCGGTCCAGGCGTCATCGACGTAGACATGGCATGTCGCGCATGTGCAGGCGCCGCCGCATTCGGCGATGATGCCCGGAATGCCGTTCATGATGGCGGTTTCCATAACGGTCGCGCCGTTCTGGGCCTCTGTTTCAATACGCTGGCCGTCCTGCTGGACGAAGGTGATCTTGGTCATGGTGTCGATATAGGGGATGGGCGCCGGGTTTGGAAGGCAGGCTCTTACCTCGCCCCTCCGGGGAGAGGTCGACCCGCTAGGGTCGGGTGAGGGTTGTCTCCGCCAACATCGCGCCAAGAAAAGACCCCTCACCCGGCGGCGTTGCCCCTTACCTCTCCCCAGAGGGGCGAGGTAAGGGAGCCCCCTCTACAGCCCCAGCAACCCTTCGAGATAGTGCTTCTCGATGCCGAACATCGCCTTTACCTCGGCGATCTGCTTGAGCACGGCTTCGCGGTCGCGCCCGGCCCTTCCGTCCTTCTCGGCGACGATCAGGTTGTTCTTGGGCGTGTGCGCGTCCGATACGAATTCGAACACCTTGGTACGATAGCCGCTGAGTTCAAGCAGCAAGGCACGGAGCGTGTCCGTGACCATTTCGGCCTGCCGCTCAAGGAAGATGCCGTGCCGCAGCAGCACCTCGAGCTCGCTGGCCGGCTTGCCTGCTTCCATCTGGCGGCGGATCTGCTTGTGGCAGCAAGGGGCGACGGCGATCAGCGAAGCTCCGGCGCTAATGCCTTTAAAAATGGCGTCGTCGGTGGCGGTGTCGCAGGCGTGTAGCGCGATCACCGCATCGCTGCCGGATGCGTCATAGTCGAGAATGGTGCCCGATACGAACTTGAGGCCCGCAAACCCCGACGCCGCAGCGGTCGCATTTCCATCCGCTACAAGCTTGGCGCGCATCTCGACGCCGATCATTTCGGCCGGCCGCTTGGCAGCGTTCGCTAGGTAGTCGTAGAGCGCGAAATCGAGATAGCCCTTGCCGGCGCCCATATCGACGATGCGGGGCTTATCGGCCTTGATCGCTTGAATCAAAGGCGCGAAAATTTCGACCATCTTGTTGATTTGTCGAAACTTATCCTGCGCATCATTGCGCACCACGCCATCCTTGCCCGTGATCCCCAGGGCATGCAGATAGGGCTTGCCGGTTTCGGTCAGCGGGCGGTTCTTGGCGCGATCATGGTCGGTGGAGGGCGCGGCGCGGCCGGCCACTTCGGTGCGCTTCAGCCGCACCTTGTCGCCATTGCGCTCGAAGCTCAGGTCGAATTCCGACGTAGCGAGCTGGGCGCTGCGGAAGTCGTCCTTGAGCGCATTGCGCAGCTGGCCTAGTGCCTCGGGCTGAATGAAATTCTTGATGATGTCGCGCGTCTTGTAGTGGACGGTGAAGCTGAACTTCTCCACCCCCTTGGCCACGATCTTCTTGACGTCCACCGATTTGAGGTCCGGCTCGCCGCCATGATAGCCGCCCAGCTTGAGCTTGATCAGCGTGTTGCCGGCAAAGGCCGACTTCACTGCGGAGAGGAACTCCTCGATGCGTTCCGCGCTCAATGCCGTTCCTTCGTCGTGAGGAAGCGGATCTTGGGGAAATCCTGCTTGGCGCGGTCGGCCCACCAGGCGTTCTGCGCGAGAAATACGGGCGCGCCGGTCCGGTCCTCGGCCATGTTCATCTTCTGCGCGGTGATAAACCGGTCGAGCTCCTTGGGGTCGTCGCTCTCGACCCAGCGCGCGACTTCATAATTGAGGCTCTCGAAGGTGATCGGCACGCCATATTCCTTGGCGACGCGCGCGGAGAGCACTTCGAGCTGCAACTGCCCCACCACGCCCACGATCCAGTCGGCGCCGACCATGCGGCGGAACACCTGGGTGACCCCCTCCTCCGAAAGATCGCTCAGTGCCTTGGCCATCTGCTTGGTTTTCATCGCATCGGTCAGCCGTACGCGGCGGATGATTTCCGGAGCGAAATTCGGAATGCCGGTGACATTGACGGTGGCTCCTTCGGTCAGCGTATCGCCCACCGACAGCGTGCCGTGATTGGGAATGCCGACGATGTCGCCTGCCACCGCCTGCTCGGCCAGCTCGCGGTCATTGCCGAAGAAGAACATCGGGTTCGATACAGCCATGTCCTTGCCCGAGCGGACATTCTTGAGGCGCATGCCGCGGGTGAAAGTACCCGAGCAGAGACGGACAAAGGCGATACGGTCGCGGTGGTTGGCGTCCATATTCGCCTGCACCTTGAAGACGAACCCGGTGACCTTCTTGTCATTGGGCGCGATCGGCGCGGGGATTGCCGGTTGCGGACGCGGCTCAGGTCCCCATTCACCCAGCGTGCGCAACAATTCGGCTACGCCGATGCCCTTGAGCGCCGAGCCGAACAGCACCGGGCTCAGATGCCCGGCATGAAACGTTTCGAGATCGAACGGCGGCAGCATGGCGGTCGCCATTTCAAGCGTTTCCAGCGCCGTCATGAAAACCGGGTCCTCGACCAGGGTCTCGTTGTCCAGCAGGTCTTCAATCGCATCATAGTCGGCGACCGGCTTGCCTTGCGGGGAGAGCACGCGCTTCTCGAGCAGGTCGAGATAGCCGTGGAAGTCGACGCCCTGCCCGATCGGCCAGAGCACCGGCGTCAGGTCGAGCGCCAGCTTGCCCTGGATTTCGTCGATCAGGTCGAGGGGAGACAAACCCTCGCGGTCGACCTTATTGATAAACGTGATGATCGGGATATCCCGCAGCCGGCAGACTTCGAACAGCTTGAGCGTCTGCGATTCGATGCCCTTGGCGGCGTCGATCACCATGATGGCGGCGTCCACGGCAGTGAGCGTGCGATAGGTATCCTCGGAGAAGTCCGAGTGGCCGGGCGTATCGAGGAGGTTTAGCGTCAACCCGTCATAATCGAAGGTCATCACCGACGAGGTGATGGAAATGCCGCGCTGCTGCTCCATCTCCATCCAGTCCGAACGGGTTGAGCGCACGCCGGCTTTACCGCGCACGGCGCCGGCCTGCTGGATGGCGCCCGCAGCCGCCAGCAGGCGCTCGGTCAGCGTGGTCTTGCCGGCGTCCGGGTGCGAAATGATCGCAAAGGTACGACGGGTACGAAACGGCTCGGCGGTGGACCGGGGCGCAGCCTCGGCGGCGGTAGCTAGGGACATCGGAAACTGCTGGACTGTTGGGGCTGCGGCCTCCGAAAACCCAGGGCGCAGCACGTCAATATTGGGCGCTCTATAGGCTTTGACAACCGTGCGGTCAAACCGCCCGCCCCGCAATGCCCGCAACGTTGCGCCACAGGACCAGCCGGGCTAACCTCACGACGCAATCCGGCGGGGTCAATCTTGCATCAGCTCGAGCGGCGCGACGACGTCCACCCCCTGGTGGAGACCGTGACCCATAGCGTCTTTACCTCGACCGGTTCGGTGGAATTCCTGCCCGACCAGTGCTGGGACATCACCTTCATTCGCAATCGCCAGGGAACGTTCGTCCTGCGCACCGGGCTGACCACGCGCCCCATCCAGTTCGACGTGGAGCCGGGCGACGAGAACTTCACCATCGCCTTCAAGCCCTTCGCCTATATGCCGCTGATGCCGGGCGACGTCATGCGAGACGAGGGCGTGATGCTCGACATGGCGGGCCCCGACCGCTTCATGCTGGGCACGCAAAGCTTTGAAATCCCGCGCCTCGACAGCGTCGAGGATTTCGTGCGTCGCCTCGCTTCGACCGAGGCGGTGGGAGCCAACCGGCTGGTGGCCTCGGTAGTCTCGGGCCATCCCGACGCAGCAACCGAGCGCACGCTGCAACGGCACTTTCTCAAGACCACAGGACTGACGCTCAAGACCTATGGTCAGATCGCCCGCGCCCGCCGCGCCCTTACAATGCTGGGCGCCGGAACGCCGGCAGCCGAGGTCGCGTACGCCCTCGGCTATTCCGACCAACCCCACCTGATCCGCTCGCTGCGCACCTTCATGGGCACGACGCCCGGGCAGGTCGCCCGGGCGCCGAAGGGCAGCCTCAGCGCACCTGGCTGAAGAAGCTCCTGATATCGCCGATCAGCCCGTCGGTGGCGTCGATGGTGGCGAAGTGCCCGCCGCTCTCCATTTCGCTCCACTGCACGATATTGCTGAACGAGCGTTCGACGAAGGTGCGGACCGACCGGAAATCGTTGGGGAACGAGGCCACTGCCGTCGGCACCGCCGTCGGGATCTCACGATAGCCACCGCCGGTCTGGGTAGTCTCGAGGAAGAAGTTGCCCTGTTCGCTGCCGGTGTTGGTGAACCAGTAGATCGAGGCATTGGTCAGGAACAGTTCGCGATCCATGGTTGCGACCGCCTCGCCCTCGAAGCCGAAGAACAGCTCGGCATTCCAGGCCAACTGGGCGACCGGGGAATCCACCAGGCCATAGGCATGGGTGCCGGGGCGCTTGGACTGGATGTCGGCATAGCCGTTGTATTTCTGGAACTTCTCCAGATTGGCAAAGCCGGCCAGTTCGAACGGGCTGAGCTTGTCCATTTCGCCCGGGGCGCCGGACGGGAAGGCGAAGACCTGCTGCATGTGCACGCCGATCAAGCCTTCGGGAGCGAGGATCGCCAGTTCGCGCGTCACCAGTGCGCCGCCGTCGCCACCCTGGGCGCCATAGCGCTGGTAGCCCAGCCGCTTCATAAGCACATCCCAGGCCTTGGCAGTACGCACGGCTTCCCAGCCCGGTCCGGCGAGCGGCCGCGAGAACCCGTAGCCAGGCAACGAGGGGATCACCAGGTGAAAGGCCTGCGCACCGGGTTTGCCATGGGCGCTCGGATTGGTCAGCTGGTCGATGATGGGCAGAAATTCAACCACGCTCGACGGCCAGCCATGGGTCAGCACGAGCGGCACGGCATCGGCCTCGGGCGAGCGGACATGGAGGAAATGGATGGTCTGGCCATCGATCTCGGTCAGGAACTGCGGATAGGCGTTTAGCTTAGCCTCCCAGGCGCGCCAGTCATAGGAATTGAGCCACTGGCCCGCTAGCTCGCGGATGAGGGAAACGGGCTGGCCGCGGCTCCAATCGCCCGAGAAGGTCTCGGGAAACCGCGCCATGCGCAGGCGCAGGTGCAGGTCTTCGATGGCGGCGTCGTCGATAGCGATCTTGAAGGGGGTGATTGCGGTCATTTGTCGGTCCTCGCGGTTGCTGGCTTCGACCTCCGAAGCCTTGCCCCTGTTCTAGGGAAAGGCCTGATTTCGAGATTGAAGATTTCCGACAAAGAAGCCGGCGCGCGAACGCTGGCGTTCCGTTTCCTGGAGGGCTACTAACGTGATCCTCCAAGCCCTTCGGATGCCTCCATGCTCAGACCAGTCTATTTCGTCCTCGGCGTCCTGATGGTGGCCCTGGGGATTATCGGGATATTCGTCCCGCTGATGCCGACAACCACCTTCCTGATCCTGGCTGCATGGTGCTTCGCCCGCTCCTCCCGCCGCGCCGAGGCGTGGATATTGAACCATCCCAAATTCGGCCCACCCATTGTTGCCTGGCGGGAGCACCGGGCGATCGCGCGGCGTTATAAGTTTATGTCGATCGGCGGAATGGCTTTGGGGATGGCGCTGTTTGTATTGACCGCACATCCGGCGTGGTGGGTCGCCGGACTTGTGGCGCTGGTGCTGATCGGCCTGGCGGCCTATGTCGGCACCCGCCCCGAACCCGGACCAGCCCTTCTCGATGACGACAAGAGCGCACTGAGTTAATATAGTTTAACGCGCCCGCCGGCGAACTTCGCTAGGGTCCCAACTCGCGGCCAAGGCCGGCACCCACGAAAGTTGCCATGAACGAGCCTTTCTCTGCCCATTTGTCTGCCTGCGACCTGGAACCGATCCACATTCCCGGTTCCATCCAGCCCTATGGCGTGATGCTGATCGTCAACGATCAGGGTGTGATCGTTGGCTATGCGGGCGATGCGGGCAACGTATTGGACCAGTCACTGGAAAGCGTCTTCGGCCAGAGCGCTGCACAGGTGGCGGCCGGCTTGACGGACGGCGCGGTTGGCGTCGTGATCGGTGCAAGCCTCCACGGCCAGAAGCGGGATGCGATTGCTTATCGCAGTGGCGAACACCTGGTCGTCGAGCTGACCGAACAGAAAGACGGAACAAATCTCGACGCCGCCTTCCTGTGGCAGATGGAGGAACTCGGCGCTACCCTGGAGCGGTCGACGTCACTGGCGGACCTTTCGGCACAGGCCGCCCGGATATTCCAGACGCTTACCGGATATAGCCGGGTCTTGATCTATCAGTTCGTCGATGACGAAGCTGGAGTCGTATTGGGCGAAGCGATCGCGGACGGCACCGCAAGCTTCATGAACCATCATTTTCCCGCCTCCGACATTCCGCGCCAGGCCCGCGCGCTCTACATCCGAAACAAGGTCCGTGTGATCGCCGACGTGCATTACACTCCCGCACCGGTCGTCAGCGCCAGCAGCGACCTGCAAACGATCGACATGAGCGACTCCATGCTGCGCAGCGTGTCGCCGGTCCACATCCAGTATCTCAAGAACATGGGGGTTGCAGCGTCCGCCTCGATGTCGATCGTCAAGGACGGCATTCTCTGGGGCCTGGTCGCTTGTCACCACCACGAGCCGCGCAACCTGTCTCTCACCACCCGCCTCGCCTGCCAGGCCACTGCGACGGTGCTGGCCCGCCAGGTCAAGGCACGGGAGGACAGCGACCTCTATCGCGAGCGCATCCGGCTGCGGTCACAGGAAGATGTCGTGCTCAGCAAGCTGGGGGCGGATGACAGTCTGGAGGATTTTTTCGCGCGCTCCGGCGACTCGATTGCCGCACTGCTGCAGGCCGATGGATTTGCCGCAGTTCAGGGTGACGACCTGTTCTGTTCGGGCAATTGTCCCGACCCCATCGACGTTCGTGCCATAGCGGAGCATGTGCGGCGGCCTGCCGCCATCAAGCCCTTTGTGACGAGCAGCCTGCAAAGCCAGATGCCGGCGGCCTCAGAATTCACGAACATTGCCAGCGGTCTGTTGGCGGTGACCATGTCTACCGAAGTGCCGACCATCCTGATGTGGTTCCGCGCCGAACAGTTGCAGACGGTCAAATGGGCGGGCAATCCACACAAGGATGTCGCGCACAACGCCGAGGAACAACTCACCCCGCGCGCCTCGTTCGAAGCATGGTCGGAAAGTGTCAGCGGCACATCGCGCGACTGGTCGATTGCCGAAGCAGAGTCGGCCAGCCGGATCGTGCGCCTGATGCTGGAGTCGCGGAACAATCGCCGCATGCGTCAGCTCAACAAGGAACTGACCACGACGCTCAAGGAAAACGACATCCTGATCCAGCAGAAGGACTTCCTGCTCAAGGAGGTCAATCACCGCGTGCAGAACAGCCTGTCCCTGGTTTCCGCCTTCCTTCGCATGCAGGCGCGTGACGCCGACGAACAGGTGAAGTCACAGCTGGAGCAGGCCGAGCATCGGCTTATGGCTGTCGGCCTGGTACACCGCCGGCTTTATCAGGACGACAGTGTGGAGATCATCGACCTGTCGCGCTACCTGGGGGAACTGGTCTCCGAGTTACAGAGCTCGATCGATGCAAGGTGGGCCTCCCAGATGCAGCTCGATCTGGCACCCATCCTGATTACCACCGATCGCGCTGTCAGCCTGGGACTGGTCCTCAACGAGGTGATCATCAACGCCACCAAATATGCCTATGGCGACGGAACGGGCCCGATCCAGGTGCTGCTCGAACAGCATCGCGCCAGCCTGCGCCTGGTGGTAGCCGATCGCGGCAAGGGGCATGGCGGCAAGACCGAGGGCACCGGCTTTGGCTCTCGCATGCTAACCGCACTGATCCAGAGACTGGGTGGCACGATCGACATGGAAGACAACAGGCCCGGAATGCGCGTTGTCGTCACGGCGCCGATCGAGGCGGACTAGGCTAGGCCGGTTCGTTGCTCAGCAGGCGGGTTATGAAGCTGCGGACTTCCTCGATGGCCATCCCCAGGTCGGCAAGGCGTTCGGTGGTCAGGGGCCGGCCGGCCTGCATCTCGGCTTCGCAGCCCTTGGCAAGATCGGCGATGGTCCAGGCTCCCACGCCGCTGGCGGCACCCTTGATGGAATGAAGGTTGAGGGCCAGGTCATCGTAGCTGGCTGCCAGTTGGAGGCGTCCCAGATAGGTTTTGACCGTGGTGTCAAAGAGCCGAAGGATCTCGTATTCGAGATTTTCGTCACCAAGGCATTGCTTGGCCAGGTGCACGAGATCAATGGGGCGCATCGCCCTGGCATAGGCTACCTGGTCGACCTTTCCGGCCGCTGCTGCTCGCTGCGCCATTCTGGCGGCTCCTTCACTGCTGCGGCGACGCGTCCAAACACGAGGGACAATGCCACGGAAAGAAGCCTAGAACGGCCGGGTGAATAGCTGATTAAGCCACATCTTCGCCGTTCTTTGGCGCTTGTGATGCGCGCCATCTCCCCAGGAAATTAACCTTTGGGTAAGATTGCGCTCGGTTTAGCTCAAATTGAATGTATTAATGTGGTTTAAGCCAGCGCGCGGCGGCGAGGGTGGAGGAACGATGCGAGGCATTTGCATCGAATTGTTTCCATATGACCACAGGCCCGGAAACGGGTGCGGAGTCATACCAACTCCCGAAGTCCGCCTTGTTGCTGTGAAGCCGACGCGAGAGTTGTAAAGAGTATGGCGAAGAACCCGACCCCCCAAAACGATCCCGCCGCGCTGGCCTTCTCAGCCGTCGAAGACGCCCTCAAGGAATCGGTGTTCAGCCTGGACAGTACGCCGCAGCAGGCGCCGGAACGCCGGCCGCTGGAGAATGCACGTTCCGAGCGCCTGCGCGCCGCCGACAAAATCGCCCAGCAGGCGGGCAGCGTCGCCAATGACGACCGCTTCCCCACGTCCAAGATTCTCTACAATCTTCAGAACCGTTCCTCGGCTGCGCCGACCTGGATCGCCCTGGTGCTGTCCGTGGTGTGGATTGCCGTGGCCGGCGCTGTCGCGTGGCTGCGCTATGGCGCCCAGCTGGGCAATTTCGGCAGCTTCGTCGGCACCATCGATTTCATCGGCCTCGTCGCCATCCTGTTCCTGCCGGTGCTCGGCTTCTTCGCCGTCGCCACTCTGTTCCGTCGCGCGCAGGACCTGCGCAATGCGGCATCCTCGATCACCCAGGCCGCGATTCGGCTCGCCGAGCCCGAAGTCACCGCCGCCGACAAGGTCGCCTCGGTTGGCCAGGCCGTGCGCCGCGAGGTCAATGCGCTGGGCGATGGCCTGGAGCGGGCCCTCTCGCGCGCGGGCGAACTCGAAGTGATGATTCATAACGAGGTCACCGCTCTCGAACGTACCTATTCGGACAACGAGTCGCGCATGCGTGCGCTCATCGCTGAATTGGCCAGCCAGCGCGAAAGCGTGCTCACCAATACCGAGCGCGTGCGTGAAGCAATCACCGAGAGTCATACGGGCCTGGTATTCGACCTCGATATGATCAGCCAGCGCATTGCCGGCACGATCGTGGAAAGCGGCGGCAACCTGACCCGCGCCCTTGAGACCGCCGGTAACACGCTGACCAATACCTTTGGCGAGCGTACCGAGAATTTTGTCTCGCTGGTCGACAACCGAACCACGGACTTTATTTCTTCGCTGGATGAAAGCGCCAACCGCCTCGCCCTCACTTTCGAGGACCAGACCGGCGCCATGGCCCGCACGCTCGATGCGCGCGCTGCCGAGCTCAATGCTGGCGTCGAAAGCCGCATCGCAACCCTGACCGATGCGCTCGACGCGCATTCGTTGTCCATCGGCAATGCCATCGACTCGCGCACACACCTGATCGAAGAGCGCACGGCGGCCCTTACAGGTTCGTTCGAAGAGCGCACCGGCGCCATTACCGGCCTGCTGGAGTCGCGCACCAGTGAACTGACCGCCGCGCTCGACGAGCGCACCGCCAACCTCTCGACTTTGCTGACCGAGGGCGGGGCATCCCTGCTCGAGCAGCTGCGCGAACGCGGTCACCAGGTGACCGGTGGCCTCGACATGATCGGCCAGCGGATTGCCGATGACATTTCCGCCCGCTCGCGTGAAGCCGAAGTCCTGCTCAATGCGCTGACGCGCCAGCTCGACGAGTCGGTTTCCATCCAGCTCAACGCCATGGACAGCCGCCTGCAATCGGCGGTGATCGAAATCAACGGCGCGCTCGACGACACCTCCGAACGGGCCCGCATCACGCTGGCCACGGCCGGCCAGGATTCCCTGAGCCAGTTCGATGCCCGCCTCAACGAAATCGCCGCCATCCTCGACACCCGCCTGCACACGCTGGACAATGTCATCGGCGACAAGGGCGACAGCCTGATCGAGCGGCTCGACGCCCAGAGCACCAGCTTTGCCGCCCGCGCCAATGTGCTGGAAATGGCGCTCAACGAGGAGTCCGGCCGCTTCAACGACGTGGTGGCCGAACGCACCCGCGAGATGGGTGAAGTGCTCGGCGCCCGCACGAAGGCCATCACCGAGAGCCTCACCAACCGTACCAGGGAAATTTCGGACTCGCTGGAAGGCCATGCCGGCATCATTGCCGAGGCGCTCGATGGCCGTACCAAGGCGATCGACGAAATCCTCGCCGCCCGCACCAGCGAACTGGGCAGCACCATCGAGACGCGCGCGCTGGAGCTCGATGAAACCCTCGCCAGCCGCAGCCGCGACATGGGCGAAGCCATCCGCGTGCGGAGCCAGGAACTGGGCGAGACCCTGACCAGCAGCACCGGCGCCTTCGACCAGGCCATTGCCGGCCGTACCCAACGCCTTGCCGACACCCTGTCGGAAAAGACGACCGCGCTGTCGCTCGAACTCGACACCCGCACCGGAACCCTCGCCACCCAGCTGGACGAACGCACCGACGCGCTGGTCTCCCAGCTCAGTGAACGCACCACTATCTTGACCGGCGAGCTGGACAGCCGCGGCAGCGAACTGCGCGCCGCGCTCGATAGCGGTACCCAGCAGCTTGCACAGGCTGTCGGCACCCGCACCCAGCAGCTTTCCGACGCCCTTGGCAGCCGCACCCAGGCCCTCAGCGACACGCTGGCCACCCACACCACTTCCATCGGGGAAACCATTGGCCTGCGCACGGCCGAGCTGGCCGAGACGATCTCCCAGCAGGGCGAGGAAGCCCGTGCCAAGATCGACGGCTCGCTGCGCCTGGCGACCGACACGATGGGCGAGCGTGTGGGCAGCATGTCGGCGCTGATCGCCGACAAGGTGAACGAACTTAACAACAACCTGGGCACCGGCCTCGACAATGCCATCGCGCGTATTTCCGACGCCGAGCACGGGGTCACCGCTCGCATCGACCAGGCCAGTGCAACCGTCGGCGAGAGTGCTCGCCGGGCCGCCGAGCTCATCGAGACCGGCGTCAATTCGGCCCGCCAGGCCATCAGCGACATGGTCGACCAGCGCCTGGGCACCCTGCCCGAGGCCATCACCGCCCGCGCCGATATCACGGCCGAGCGCCTCGCCGCGCTCAATGCCACCATCAATACCTCGATCACCCAGTCGATGGCCGACCTCGAGGCCGGCGCCGACCGGATCGAGGAAACCATTGCCACCCGCATCACCGCGGCGACGCAGAATATTTCCTCGGACATCACCAACACCGCCAACCGCATGGACAGCGCCGTGCGCACCGCGCTCGAACAGATCCGCGTCGCGGCCTCCGATATCGACCAGTTGCTCACGGTCAAGGCCGTGGACGCGGTGGACACCATCGAGAACCGCCTCAGCGGCATCAATCGTTCGGTGGAGCAGCACACCAATGCCTTTGCGGCTTTGGTGACCGAGAAGTCCGAGCAGTTGCAGGGCGCCCTGGCCAGCCATGGCAACCTGCTGCGCGACGCGCTGGGCGAGAATGCCCGCGAAGCCGAAGCCATCATGGCCGTCTCGACCTCGCGCATCCTCACCGACGTCACCGCTGCCCTGGGCAAGCTGAACGACAGCAACCTGCTGCTGCAGCGCGTGCTTGATGCCTCGACGGCAAACCTCGCCAATCTCGAGACCTCGGTTGCCCAGCAGACCCAGACCTATTCGACCACGGTACGCGATGCCATCGGCCAGACCGAGCAGGCCGGCGCCATGGTCAGCCAGCACGTGGCGGCCCTGCAGGCCACCATTCGCGGCATGGTGGACGAGTTCTCGAGCGTGCTCGGCCGGCTTGATGCCGAGGCCGCGAACATGACACAGGCCTCCACTGCCCTGGCCCTTACCAGCGACGACGCACTCCAGACGCTCGAGGATCGCCGCAGCGCCATGGATGCGCTGGCCCAGAGCTTCGCCTCCCGCGCCGACGACATCGACGGTCGCATGCGCCTCTTCGCGCAGTCGATCGCCGACACGGTCAACGACACGGAACGCCGCCTGATCGGCGCCCGCCGCGCCATGGACGAGGCCCTCACGGCCACGACAGGCACCGTCGTGCAGACCCTGGAACAGACCACCGGCACCATCACCGAGGCGATCAAGTCGTCGACCAATGATGTCAGCGACGCGCTCTATGCCACCAATGAGCGCTTCACCTCGACCCTGGCCTCCAATGCCGGACAGGTCGACAATGCGGTACAGCGCGCTGCCGAAGCCGCCGCTGCTGCCCTCAACCAGACCGCATCCTCCGTGCGGCTTGCGCTTAGCGACCAGGCCGCCCAGGTCAACAATGCGCTCGAAGACAATGCCAATAAGGTCAGCGACGTACTGGCTGCCACCGCCGGCAACGTCACCGACGTGCTCAACACCACCACCTCGACCCTGGCTGACACCATCGCCGACAGCTCGGTTTCGGTGCGCAATGCCATCGCCGCCAATACCGGCCAGTTGCGCAACGCCATCGACCAGACCACCGGGACCTTCCGGCAGGCCCTGGACGAAACGTCGGGCGAAGTGACCAACCGCCTGGGCGAATTCCGGGGTGCCGCCGACGCGGAGGGCCGCCGTGCCAATGCGGCGCTCCAGCAGGCGCAGCAGATGATGGTCGCCGAGATGCAGCGCGCCATCGAGGAAGCCACCAAGCGCTTCAACGACACGGCCCAGGCCATGCGCGAAACGGCCCGCGAAGTGGGCAGCGAACTCGAAGCCACCCGTGCCGAACTGGCCCGCGGCGTCAACGAACTGCCTGAGGAAACCCGCGCTAGCGCCGCTGCAATGCGCCGCGTGGTGGCCGAACAGATCGAGGCTCTCAGCGAGCTCAACGCCATCGTGCGCAGCCAGCCGGCCACGCATGACCTCAACGATCGCCGTCCCCCGCGCCCTGCCCTGCGCGCCGAGCCCCGCAACGAGCCGCCGGCCTACCAGCCGCCGCGCCAGCCGGAACCCGTCCGCGAGACCTATCGCGAGGCCCCGGCACGCCAGGCATCGACGCTGGTCGACCCGATCCGTGCCACCGAGCCGGTGCGCCGCCCTGAACCGGTGCGCCAGCAGGAGCCGGTTCGCCAGCCTGAACCACAGCCAGTGCGCCAGCCGGAACCTCAGCCGGTCGCCCAGGCTGAGCCCGAGGCACCCGCGCCGACGGAGAATGGGGGCTGGCTGCGCGATGTGCTGCGCAACGCCACGGCAAAGCAGCAGAGTGCCCAGCCGCAGCAGCAGACAGGCCTGTCGGGCCTGACCGAAGAGATCGCCCACGCCATCGACGACGGTGCGCTCGCTGACGCCTGGGCCCGTTACCAGGCCGGCGAATCCAACGTGTTCTCGCGCCGGATCTACACCCTGGCCGGCCAGGGAACCTATGACGACGTCCGCAAGAAACTGCAGCGCGAGCCGGAATTTGCTCGTACCGCTCAGGCCTATATGAGCGAGTTCGAGCAGCTGCTGAAGCGCGCCGCCGCGGGCCCCCACCCGGCCGCCGAGACCCGCGAATACCTGCTGAGCGATCGCGGCAAGGTCTACACAACCCTCGCCCATGCCAGCGGGCGGTTGAGTTAAGGTTCGCTACCATGAACTGATACGGCCCCGGGACACCGGGGCCGTTCTGTTTTGTGTACACACCTCGTGACAATACGATCGAAGCACTCGCTTGCCGCCGATGAGTACACGGTATTCGTCGCGGGCCGCGAACTCGGCCAGAGACCAAATGGCCGGCCGCCCCACCGACTTGGAAAGGTGGAGGGCCTCGCCTGCCCCGGCGGACAGGGCGACATGGGCGCCGAACGGGTCTTCGGTACGATTGAAAAGGAGCAGGTCAAGCGGTTCGAATGCCGTCACTTTCTCCGTCAAAGTAGCATCAGCCCACAACTCGCTCGACCGCCAGGGTGGCAGGTCGATGCCGAAATGTGCCAATACGGCGTAGACGTAGGACTGGCAATTGCCGCCATGAGACAGGTCGTGGCTGCGATCGGGGATCTTCGCACTATCATACCGGACCGTTCGTAACCCAGCCGGCAGCGCACACAGCAGATCCTTCATAGTCACCCCACGGTGATGGCATCCTCCTTGGGCTGCATCAATTTGAGCGACAGCCAGATGCACAGGGCGCCGATGGCAGCGGCCAGGGCAGCGAACAGGAATGCGTATGCGCCATGGAGCGCCACGAGCCAGCCGAAGCCCACCAGCGCCACGACCGAGGCCACCTGTTGCAACACCGTGAACAGGCTCTGCGTTTCGGCGGCAATGTCTTCGCTGGTCCAGTTGGCGATGAAGTGCACGCAGCCGAGATAGCCCAGGGCATAGGTGACGCCATGCGTCAGTTGCAGGAACAGCAGGACCCAGACCGGGGGCGAAAACGCCATCGCCGCCCAGCGAGCTACTGACGCCAGCGCCGAGATCAGGATCATGTGACGTGCTGGGACGCGGCCGCCGAAGCGCTTCCAGACAAACATCATACCGGCCTCGGCCGCGGCGCCCAGCGCGATCAGCGGCCCGATGATGTCCTCGGATATGCCCTGCTCCTTCCACAGCAGCGAAGCAAAGGCATTGAGGATGATGTGCGTACCGAAGATGATGGCGAAGCCCACCAGCGGCAGGAAAAACCAAGGCTTGGTGATGATCTCCATCAGCTTGCCGGCGGTCGGCCTGATCGCGGCCACCGTCACCTGGTCCGGCGGTGCGCGGAAGGCCGGCAGTTGCAGCGATAGCGCAGCGCGCAGCAGCGTCAGCCCGACAAACAGCGGCACGAAGATGACGGAGCCGAACCACACCACCAGGAACCCGGTAATGCCATTAAACAGCATGTAGCCTACAGTGCCCCAGGCCCGGATGGTGCCGAAATCACTGCCGTTGCGGCGGGTCATGCGCATCGTGGCCGCGTCGAGCACCGGACCGATGGCGCCAGCCGGCATCGCCGCCAGCGTCCAGAACAAGAGGATGCCCCAGAATGTGTTGACGAAAAACAGTCCTATGGGGACGATACCCGCGATCAACGCACCGATGACAATGACTTGCCGCCAGTCGCTGGCGCGGTCGGCCAGCCGCCCTACGATCAGGTTCAGCGCCAGGATGACGAAGACCGGAACGGCATTGATGATGCCGATCTGCTCGGTGGTTATGCCCTTTTCGCTCAGCCAGATGGGCAGGAACATCGTGGCCGCTCCGGGCCCCATGTAGAAGGTGAAATAGAACGCGGTGGTGCGGAATTCCGGCGTCAGGCGCGAGCGCGCCGCAGGGAGCGACATGGAGAATGAACTCGGAGGGCGCGACCGGCAGGGCCGCATCAAATCAGGGTAGCGTTAATACGCACCAGTCCATATCGATTTCATCGGCCCCGTCAATGCGCCTCCTTCGGCGGCCGGATGCGGAGCGAAACGACCACGCACACAATGGCCGCGAGTGCCGTGACGGTAGAGTAGAAGAAGGCATGCGTGCCGAAATGCTCCACCAGGACGCCAAAGAAGATCAGGGCCAGCATCGACGCGCCCATGTTGAGCATGTTGGCAAAACCCTGGGCCTCGGCGGCATTGGCCTCGTTGGTCCAGTTGGCGATGAAATGCACGACGCCGAAATAGCCCATGCCGAAGCTGAAAGCATGCAGCACCTGGGTGAAGAACAGGACCTCCACCGGCGGATTGAAGGCCATGATGGTGAAGCGCACCAGGCCGGCGAGGGCACAGACCATGATCATGTTTCGCGCCGTGACACGGCCGCCGAAGCGCCGCCAGGCAAACATCAGGATCGCCTCGCCGGTCGCGGCAATGCCGAGCAGGGGCCCGAGGAAATAGCTCGGTATGCCGTTTTCGTGCCAGAGGAGCGCAGCAAACCCTCCGATCAGGGCGTTGCTGGAATTGACGAGCGCAAAGGCTACCAGCGGGAGCACGAACCAGAGTTGCAGCGAGTCCCGAAGCCGGCTCGGCGCTGCAGCCTGGCCGGCCGGTATGTTGGCCAGCGTCGCCTGAGGGGCCGGGGCCCGGAAGCGCGGCAGGATGAAGGCGATCGCGGCGCGGAGCACAACGGTGGCCACGTAGAGGCCCACGAACACGCCCGATCCCAGCACATTGAGCAACAGGCCCAGCCCCGCCGCGGCAAAGATGTAGCCCACGGTTGCCCAGGCGCGGACGACGCCGAAATCGGTGCCGTTGCGACGGGTCATGCGAACCGATGCCGCATCGATGATTGGCGCCACCAACCCATTGCTGGTCGCGGTAAGCGCCCAGACCGCCAGGATCCCCCAGAATTCGGAGACGAAAAACAGCGGCAATGGCGCCAGGGCCGAGAGCCATGAAATCACGATCAACGCGGTACGCCAGTCGTCGGCCTTGTCGGCGATGCGGCCGACGATGATGTTGAGCAGCAGCAGGCACAGGGTCGGGAGCGCATTGATGATGCCGATCTGGTCGGCGGGAAGCCCATGCTCGCTGAGCCAGATGCCGAGGAAGACCGAGGAGACGCCGCCCGGGACATAAACCATGAACTGATAGATGGAAGCGCGCAGCTCGGGCGTATCCAAGCGCGAAAAAACCGGCGACATGAAAGGCAACTCCGGGCCAATGCAGCCCGGTGTCTTCGTGAATCGAATCGGCGGCCAATACAAGGGCCGATTTGCAACGTTACTGTTAAGCGATTGCGGCCAAAGCGCTCACCAGGGGCCAGCTAAGCCTCCCCAGTGGGAGCAGGTCAGCCCGCAGCCCGGCGCAGCCGGAATTTGCGGGGTTCGCCGGCGACCATTTCCGTCCACTTGATCAACTCGAACGCGCCGTCGGCGTTCTCGACGATGGCGGTGCAGCTCTCCACCCAGTCACCGGTATTGATGTAGTGGATGCCGTAGCGATCGTGCATGTCGGCAAAATGGATGTGCCCACAGATGACGCCGTCGACGCCCGATTCCTTGGCCTCGTGCACCAGCGCTTCCTCGAAGCGACCGATCACGGACACGGCATTCTTGACCTTCTGCTTGGCCCAGGCGCTCAGCGACCAGTATTGCAGACCAAGTCGGCGGCGCACCCAGTTGATGGCAATATTGACGCGCAGCGCTGCATTGTAGGCCCAGTCGCCCACATGGGCGAGCCACTTGGCATTCATCACCACCACGTCGAATTGGTCGCCGTGGATAACGAGGTAGGTCTTGCCCGAGGCCGAGGTATGCACGGTCCGGTCGACGAACTCGACCTCACCGAAATACGTCCCCAGATACTCGCGCAGGAATTCGTCGTGGTTTCCCGGCAGGTACACTACGCGCGTACCCGCATTGGCCTTGTCGAGCAGGATCTGTACCAGCACGTTGTATTCCGTTGGCCAATGCCAGGATTTGGCAAGCCGCCAGCCATCGAGAATATCGCCGACCAGGTAGATCGTCTCGGCGTCGTGGGAACGCAGGAACTCGATGAGTTGCCCGACGCGAATGGGCTTCATGCCCAGATGCACATCCGAAATGAATATGGCGCGGACCTGTCGGACTTCGCGGTCATCCGTCATCAAGCAGCGACTCCCAGCCGTATGGAGGCGCACTTTATATGGCGCGCAGACGCGAGGAAACCTGTGAGCGCGAGAAGGTGGGGAAATGCCGCGCCTAGCGGATGCGCGCTTTCAGTTCCACGATGCGTTCGTAGCTCTCCTCGATCCGCTCGGCAAATGCCGGATCGGCCGCCGCTTCGGCCAACAGGATATCGAGGATCTCCTGGCCGAGGCTGGCGCGATACTTGGCCGTATTGGAGAACAGCAACACGTCCGTGCCGGCGCGCACCGCCTGGGTCACCGTTTCTTCCAGCGTAAAATGATCGCGGATGGCGCCCATTTCGAGGTCGTCGCTGATGACCACGCCCTGGTAGCCCAGTTCGTCCCGAAGCACGCCGGTGATCCATTGCGGGGAGAGCGAGGACGGCGTCTGCGCCCCGGCATCGGAATAGTCAGCATGGTAGAGATGGCCCACCATGACCATGTCGACCATGTTCTCGCCGATCAGCGCCCGGTAGGGGTCGAGTTCGCTGGGCTGCCAGGTCTGGGTGATGTCGACGAAGCCCTCGTGGCTGTCCGCAGTGGATGAACCATGGCCCGGGAAATGCTTGAGCGCGGTCAGCAGGCCGGCCGCATGATGCGCCTTGATGAAGGCAGCGTCATACTCGGCGACCACTGCGGGATCGTTGCTGAAGGCGCGGCCAAACTTGGCGATCACCTGGTTGTCGGGATTGAGATTGACGTCTGCCACGGGGCCAAAATTGACCGTAAAACCTAGTTCGGCAATCGAAGCGGCCATCTGCGCGTAAATCGCCTCCGCTTCGTCCGGTGAATTGGCCGCAGCGATGGCCGCGGCATTGGGAATTTCCTTGAAGCCCACCGCCTCGGTGAGCCGTTCGACGGCACCGCCCTCCTGGTCGAGGGTGATGAACGGGAGCGGATCGGGCGATGCCGCGCGGAAAGCCGCATTCATCTTGGCGACCGCATCCAGGCTCTTGACGTTGAGCTTGAGCAGCATGACGCCGCCCAGCCGGCCCGCTGCCAGGTCTTCCTGGAGACTTTTGACCGCAGCATCACTGGCGTCATCGCCCTGAAAACCGACGACGATCATCTGTCCCGCCATTTCCTCAAGTGTGGCGGCATGGGTTGCGATCGGCAGGGAGAACAGAGCCAGGACGACGGCAAGGCGACGAAGAAGCATGGTTGCGGGCATCCGGGGTCAGAATCAGGACATGACGATGGGTGGTCAATGTAGCCGAAACAATGGCCGCACGCCGCATTCACCCCCATTTGGGGGATGTGCGGCGCATGTCCGCATGCCATTTTTGCTGCCGGCGACTTGGAGCATCGGCCGTTTTTCAACCTTTCGGCCGGTGAAGCCGTTGCCTTAAAGCGGGCGGGGATCTTGGGGTTCCCGCCCGCGACCCTGCTCCCCACCTCAGTATTTGCCGCAACTAAGAAAACGCGGCAGCGTCGCTATAACCAGATGAAGGCAATCGACGCCAAATCTGGGGGCAGCAATGGCGGATACAGGAACAGCCGGACCCGCGCCCAAGGACGCACCGCCACCGCGGCGTCCCCCGGCGCCCCCTACCCCGCCAGACCAGCCCTCGTCGTCGCCGCCCGCGGGATGGCAGGTGCTTTGGACGCTGCAGAATGCGGCCTTGGTCGTGTTCATGGGCCTTGCCCTAGCCGTCACGATCGTCGGCATGTACACCGTTATCTTCCCGCCACAGGAGGGTGCGCATGTCGCGATCGCTTTCCGCGTTCTTGATGTGCTGCTGATCGCCATTCTCGTCAGCGTAACGGTTGCCTGGTTCAGTTCCGCCAATGCCCAGATGCTCGGACGGGGAATTCAGCATCTGCTGTCGATCCACAGGGCCGCGCTCACATCGTTCATCGTCTCCGGCACGGCGACAGTGGCCATCTTGATCTATGTGGCCGTGGCAGCCATGTCCTCTGCCGAGGTCGAGCACGGCCTTTACCTGCTGGCAGCGATCGAGCTTTTGCTCAAGCTGACGGCGGTCAGCGCCATTATCGTACTCATCACGCTGCGACGCTCGGCACCCACGATCATAGCGCCTGCACCAGCGGGCTCGGAACCTAATGCGCCGGTCGTGGTGGAGTCGTCCGATGAAAGAGGACGCCTCGAATTCGGTAGCCTGGCTTTTGCTTTCGGCCTCATCGTCATAGCCGGCTTAGTCGTGCCCACCGATGACCTCATGCGCCTCAGCAACATGCTGTTCGGCGGGGACAAGAAGATCGAGGACTACCTGCCCCAGCAACCCCTGGTCCGGGTGGAAGACGACATGTCGGCCCAGATAGCCATTGCGGTGCAGAATGCCCCTGCTATGCGAGAGTTGACGGACGAAATGCCCAGCGCCGAACAGCAGGAGCTCTACAACGCGATCAATGCCCAGGTCGAACGGGTGATCTACAGTGTCGTTGCCGATCGCATCAAACGGATCGGGGCATGGTCGCTGTTCGAGGACATTTGCGAGGACGCCGAGGACGCAATCATCTTCATAAACTCCAACAACAAGCTGGTCTCGGAGCATATCGTGTACCTGGCCAGCGAGGGACTGGTGGAATTTCCCTATGGAGACCTTACCTCCCTCGAAATGACGCCGTATGGGAGCCAGGTGATCGCCAAGGAGCTGGGACAAACCTGCGCCGTGGCTGGTACCATGCAGAGCCCGACTACAACGATCGATCCCGCCTTCCCGCCGGTCGCCAGCGACACGATCGATGTCGATAGCAGCGAGCGCACCGTCGATGTGGCGCCAATCGGGATACCGCTCGAATTGTCGCGCGAAGGCAGGATCATCAAGCTGCAATTGCCACAGGGAGACTATGTGGCGACCCTGGTTGCCATAGACAGGATTGATCCCATGCTGCAGCTGTATGATGAGGAAGGAAACCTTCAGGACCAGAATGACGATGGCGGGCCGGGCGCCTTCGACTCGGCGATACCGTTCAACGTCAGCCCCGGCGAGGTGCTATATGTCCGGGCGCTGAGCTTTGATGCCCGGGCCGGCAATGCCAGGCTGGAAATTGCCCTGGCGCGAGAAGAGATGAGCGCAGCCCAACTGGCCGAACAGCAACAGGCCCTTGCCCTTGCGGAGGTCGTCGAGGTGCCGCTGGATGGGGCCGTCTATGCCTTCACGGCCCTCGAGGCCGGCGAGCACATAATCCACACCTCGGTACCGCCCGACGGGGATCCAACGGCGGATATCACTGCAACGCTGCTCCGCAAGGGGCGCAACGGATACGAGGTAATCGCCGAAGACGACGACAGCGGCACCGACACATTTCCGATCGTTACGGCATCGTTGGCTGCAGGTGAAACATACTACCTTGTGCTGCGCCACTATTCCCGGGAAGAGGCACTTCCCGCCCAGGTACGCATCAGGGTCTATCCCGAAGTTGGCGCGGCGCAGATGCCGGAAGACACCGTCATCGGCACGGAAGCGATGCCTTAAGTCGACCGGGCGGAAGCCAAGGCCTCCGCCCCGTCCACCTCAGCGGTTCTGTCGGTTCTCGATCAGATCGGCAACCACGGCCGGATCGGCCAGGGTCGACGTATCGCCCAGCGAGCCGAAGTCGTTTTCGGCGACCTTGCGGAGGATGCGGCGCATGATCTTGCCCGAGCGCGTCTTGGGCAGGCCGGGGGCCCACTGAATCAAGTCCGGCGTAGCGATCGGCCCGATTTCCTTGCGCACCCAGTTCTTGAGCTCGGTCTTGAGCGCATCGTCACTGGTTTCGCCGGCCATCAGGGTCACATAGCAGTAGATGCCCTGCCCCTTGAGCTGGTGCGGATAGCCGACGACAGCGGCCTCGGATACCTTGGGATGGGCCACCAGGGCGCTTTCCACTTCGGCCGTTCCCAGGCGATGGCCGGAAACGTTAAGAACGTCATCGACGCGTCCGGTGATCCAGTAGTAGCCGTCCTCGTCGCGCCGGGCGCCGTCACCGGTAAAATAGTAGCCCTTGTAGGTCTCGAAATAGGTCGACACGAAACGTCCGTGATCGCCCCAAATGGTTCGCGCCTGGCCCGGCCAGCTATCCTTGATTGCCAGCACACCCTCGGCCTTGGTCTGTTCCTGCAGGCGCCCCTCGGGCGACAGCATGACCGGCTGTACACCGAAGAACGGCTTGGTGGCCGAACCTGGCTTGGTCGGGATGGCCCCCGGGAATGGCGCAATCATGTGGCCGCCCGTTTCGGTCTGCCACCAGGCATCGACGATGCCGCAGCGTTCCTTGCCCACATGCTTGTGGTACCACATCCAGGCTTCCGGATTAATTGGCTCGCCTACGGTGCCGAGCAGGCGCAGGCTCGGCATGTCGTATTTGTCGGCATATTCGCTGCCGGCGCCCATCAACGAACGGATGGCCGTAGGCGCGGTGTGGAAGATGTTGACCTTGTGCTTTTCCACCACCTGCCAGAACCGGCTGGGATCGGGATAGGTGGGTATGCCTTCGAACATCACCGTGGTGGCGCCGTTCGCGAGCGGGCCATAGACGATGTAGCTGTGGCCGGTGACCCAGCCGACGTCGGCAGTGCACCAGAATATCTCGCCGCGTCTGTAGTCGAAGCTGAGTTCCTGGGTCATGGCGGCATAGGTGAGATACCCACCCGTAGTGTGCAGCACGCCCTTGGGCTTGCCGGTCGAACCCGATGTATAGAGGATGAACAGCGGGTCTTCCGCACCCATGGGCTCGGGCTCGTTGAACGGCTCGACGCCTGCGGCTGCCTCATGCCACCACACGTCGCGGCTGCCCTTCATCGGTACGTCGGCACCAGTGTTATGCACGACCAGGACCTTCGACACGCCGGGGCAGTCATCCAGCGCCTTATCGACATTCGCCTTGAGCGGGATGGTCTTGCCGCCGCGGCGACCCTCATCCGCCGTGATCACCAGGGCGGAGTCGCAATCATTGATGCGCCCGGCCAGTGCGTCGGGGGAAAAGCCGCCAAACACCACCGAATGCACGGCGCCGATGCGGGCGCAGGCCAGCATGGCATAGGCCGCCTGCGGGATCATGGGCAGGTAGATCGTGACGCGGTCGCCCTTGCGCACGCCCAGCGATTTCAGAACATTGGCGCAGCGGCAGACCTTTTCGTGCAGCGTCCGGTAACTGATGTGCTCGGCCGGTGCATTCGGATCATCCGGCTCCCAGATGATGGCAATGTCGTCGCCATGCTCGGCCAGGTGGCGGTCGATGCAGTTGGCGGCCACGTTGAGCACGCCATCCTCGAACCATTTGATCGACACATCGGGATAGGCGAAGCTGGTATTCTTGATCTTGGTGGGAAACTTCACCCAATCGAGGCGTCTGGCCTGTTCGGCCCAGAAGCCGTCCGGATCGCTCACCGAATGCGCATACATCGCGTCGTACTGATCCCCGCTAACATGGGTGCGTGCGATCGCAGCCGCACTTGGCTGAAATACGAGCTGCTCGCTCATACTATCCTCCCTTATCTCTCCCGGCATTTGTTCTACTGACCCACCCCCGCCCCGGCAAGGCCTTGACTCTGCGACTTATTGGGGGCGCAGCGGCACGGCCCATTAACTGCCATGCGCTAGGGTGCACAGAGCTATTCCGGCAGAGGAATTCATCATGGCCGAAATGACCATCCGCGCCGCCACGCCAGGCGATATCGACCTGATCCATCGCGAACTGATGGACGTGATTGCCACGTCCGAGCACTACAACGATCGTTTCAAGGCGCATGAGATGGCCCGCCTCAACAAGACCTTCCTGCGTATCCTGCTCGCGCTCGATCCCTGGCATATCATGATCATGTGTGCCGATGGCGTGCCGGGCGGCGCAATGGTGTCCGGGCCTGAATGCGGCGCCATCTTCCGTTACTGGAGCTGGGTGTTCCCCAGCCATCGCGCCACCAAGCTCGGCATGTTCGGCATGCGCGAATTCGACGCGCATTGGGACAATACCCGTTTCCACAAGGCCTATACCTTCGTGCGACCGGAAAACGAGGTCGCTCGCATGCTGCTGCGCCGCTACGGCTACAAGGAGACCTGCCTGATGGAGCAGCACATCTTCGGGCAGGACTACATGCTGATTGAAAAGCCGTACACCAAGGTGTCGGAGGACTACGACAACGGCGTCAATATCGGGCGGCTCGGGCTGCTGAAGCGGCGGCTCAAGGGCCTGGTCGGCGCATAAAGGCAGCGACTACTCTGCGGGGACGGCAGCGGCGCGACGGCTGCGGAACCACTGCAGGATCGACACGTCCATATCGGCGGTTCGCAACACCATCCACCACAGGCTGACCGACCAGATGGTGATGGCAATGATGGCCGACAGCGCCGCCCCCATCAGGCCCAATGCTGGCACCAGCACCCAGTTGCAGACCACCAGCGAACCGATGCCGGCAGCCACGAAGGGCAGGCTGGCATAGGGCCGGTCATGGATGGACAGCACCAGCGCCGCCGGGCCCATGACGGAACGCACGACCAGGGCGAGACAGAGTACGGCCAGCGGCGCGGCGCCGGCAGCAAAACTCGGCCCGAACAGCGTCAGCAGCAGCGGCGCGACGGCCGCCATGCCGGCAAACAGCACCACCGAGATGATGCTGGCAACGAAGTTGGCGTCCCCCACCTTGCGCTTGAATGCCACCCGATCGGCATTGGCTTCGCTCTCGAACATGTCGGGCATGGTCACCGCATAAACGGCGGCAACGCCAAACGAGATCAGGGAAAAGAGGCGCGTACAGACGCCGAAGATCGCCAGCTCCTCGCGGGTCAGCGCGTGGCTGAGCAGCAGGAGGTCGATATCGAAGAAGAAGTCGGTTGCCAGCGAGATCAATACCCATGGCAGTGCAAAACGCCACCACCTGGCTGCCTCGTTTGGCCTGGGCTGCACCGTCTCGGGAATGCGGCCCAGCGAGCGGAGCACGAAGCTGAACTGCAGCAGGGCGATGCCGACATAGCCGAGCGCGACGACCCACAACATGACCGAAAAGGCCTCGGCGTGAACCGAAAAGCTCATCGTGCCAAGAAACGCCGCGATGACGATCAGCGGCCGGAACATGGTATCGGCAAAGAAGCCGGCAAAGGGGCGCTTGAGGCCAACAAGCAGGGCGCTGTTGACATAGACCATGGCGGTAGCGAAGGCGAACAGGATGACAGGAACGAAGTGTTGCGCAAGAACACTGTCCCCCTGCCCCAGCAGTTGCAGCAGCAGCGGTCCGCCCAGCAATACGACAACGAGGCTGGCAAGGACGTGGCCGTAGCAACGCGTCATGAAGAGGATGAACTGATGCCGGTCGCCCCTGGCACGATATTCCGCGGCGAAATAAGTCCCTACGGTGTGGAAGCCCAGCGGCATGACCACCGCGACCAGGTTCACCGTCGCGATGACGATCAGATACTCACCCAGCAGCTCCGGCCCCCACAGGCGGGCGATCAGCGCCTGGACGAGGAAGATCAGGCCCGCGCCCGCGAGGCGGGCCCCGAAAATGACGCTGGATTGCGACGCGAGGCGCCGGTGCAGGCTCATTCTGCGGCCTCTTCGGCCCCTTGCTTGACCTGATTGGCCTTGGTCTTTGGGTTGCGCCAGCCATTGATGGTGCGACGCAGGGCATGCAGCGCGTCGCGGGCAGCGAATGCGCCGGTGCCTAGCAGCAACGCGAGCCGATGCTCGGCATAATTGGCCACCGGCGGCACGGGACGAATGACCCCCGCATCGCCGACCATGCCCTTCTTGAACTGATGCAAGCCCTGGAAACCGTCGGTGCCGCCGAGGTCGTACCAGGTCGCCCTGGTGTTGTCGCGCAGCCAGCGGATGATGTGCCAGTGCATGAAATAACCGGCACGCAGCGGCAGCGCCTTGTCGTTGGTGGCGCCATAGAGATAGACGGCGCGGTCTCCTGCCTTGAAGATCAATGCGCCGGCCACCAGATCGCCCTCGTGCCGCACGAAGAACAGTTCGGGTCGCAGCGCCGGTACCTCGATGGCCATCAGCGCAGGCACTGTTTCGTACGCCGAATGGTCGGTGAACTGCTTGCGGTCATACATGGCCGCATAAAGGGTATCGAAGTCCCCAATACGCTCCGGACCTGCATGTTCGAAGGTCAGTCCGGCCTTTTCCGACTTGTTGAGTTGTCGCCGCCACGTCTGGTGAAAGCTCTTGCGCTGCGCCGCATCGTCGAGCCGCAGGTTGACGATATAGCGGTCGGGGAATCCGAGTTCGGAACCGCGCTGGAACCCGCGGGTGACCAGATAGCCGTATTCGCCGTTGACCGGGCCGATCGAGGCACGCGGCAGGATCGACAGCATCTGCCGGGGGCTCGCGCCATAAGCCGAGACCATGGCTTCGACGATGCCTTGACGAATGCGGTCGGCATCGGGGCGGCCCGCGTCCTTGAGCATCGGCGCCCATTTGGATACTGCGATCCGCGCCAGGCCCAGCGGCAGCGACTGCAGCATGACCAGCGCGCCGCCGACGACCTCGCCATCCTCCAGAAACAGCATGGGTTCCTGCGTCACCGAGGGCCAGCGCTTGAGCGCAAAGGCGTGCATCTGCTCCTGGCAGACCTCATCGAAGCCGGCAATGGTGCGGTCCCACTCCACACCGTCGACGATGCGGGTCTGCAGGCGAATTGCAGCATTGCTGGCGGGGCGCGTGTCCTGCCCGCCGAATGCATGCGCCTCGACCAGTCGATCGGCGATTAGGGACATATGGGGTGTTCCCGCTCGAATAGGTTGAGCGGGAAGCTAGACCGGCGAAGTGAGCAAATCCCTATTGCAGCAGGACAAATGCCGCAAACTTCGCCCGGTGGTTACCAAAGGCTAATGAGCCGCCGCTGCCGCTTCGCCCACGGCATGGGGAGTGTAGACGAACGGAATTTCCGGGATGGCCACAAAGGCGCCCAGGCCTTCGAGGGTCATGCGAACAGCCACGAACAGGATGATGAGCAGGCCCAGCCAGGCGATCCAGCGATGCTTGTGCAGAAGGCCGGCGATGAAAGTCGCCGCCACGCCCATCATGACCACGGACAGGCCCAGACCGATGATCAGCGCTTCGAAGTGATGCGCTGCCGCGCCGGCCACGGCCAGCACGTTGTCCAGCGACATCGATACGTCGGCAATGATGATCTGGACCACCGCCTGGCCCAGCGTCTTGCGCGGGGCCTTGCCGGCAACGGTTCCGTCGGCGTTCGTGTCCTGGTTTTCGAGAGCTTCCTGCGCCTCGTGCTCATCGGCGTGGGAGGTCGTGAGCTCGCGGTACATCTTCCAGCACACATAGAGCAGCAGCACGCCGCCCGCGATCAGCAGTCCGCCGCCCAGCGCCAGCAATTGCGTCGTGATCAGCGCGAAGAAGATGCGCAGAAGGGTCGCCGCGATGATGCCGATCAGAATGGCCTTGCGCCGAACGTCCGAGGCGAGGCCCGCGGCGGCCAACCCGATGACCACCGCATTGTCGCCCGCCAGGACGAGGTCGATCATGATGACCTGGAGAAGCGAACTGAGGAAACTCGGGTCGATGCCAAACATGCGCAGGGTCCTTATCCGGGTCGGATGTGAGTGTGGCCTATAGCGATCAAGCGAGAGGCTGGAAAGGCGAAGTCGGCGAAAATCAACGAAAGTCTGAGGATTTCTGGGCGTTTGACGGTCAATCTGACAGCTTGGTGACAGACTCCGCCGCTTTCGGCCATCTCACCGCCCCGAAGCACTGGGTCGCTTGAAAATCTCCGTCAGGGCAACGAGCGCGACGAGGTGGGCATTTTGCGGCGTAACCGGGTCCTTGAGGCATCTTATGTGGCTGGCGACCGTAAAGCGCATGCCGTTGCGATGGCCGCTGGCAGTGAAATGAAATCGCTGGGCGGCGGCATCGTAGCTGTAGGCCGTGACTTCGAATTCCATGATGGACAAACGCCGATGCCGACAGACGGTTTCCCGCCAAGCATCTACGCAGAAGCGCCGCCGTCAAGTCGTACCCGTTATGGCTTGGAGACTTTGGTGGGCGAGCACGGGCTCGAACCGTGGACCCGATGATTAAGAGTCATCTGCTCTACCAACTGAGCTACTCGCCCGTCGCCGGGGCTTCCAAAGTGGCGCCTTCATAGCGAAGGGATTCCGTGCTGTCTAGCACCTGATGACACTTTCCTCACATAGGAGCTTTGCTAGAGTGTCGCAGGTGCAAATGGCGCCAACAGCAAGGCCGGTATGACAATTCCCGATTTCCTGATGATCCCCCTCGCCTGGCTCTGGGCCAATGCGCTGACGCTTCTGGCCGCCATTGCCGTTCTGGCGATCGGCTGGCAGCTGGCAAGGCTGGCCTCCCGTGCCATCAAACGTCTCCTGCCATTGGCCTATGGCATCGACCGGAACTTCGCCCCGCTGCTTTCGCAGGTGGCGCGCTATGGAATCATTATCCTGTCGGTGGTCACGGCGCTCAACCTCCTGGGTGTCTCCAACGCCTCCATACTCACCGTACTTGGCGCAGCTGGCCTGGCGGTGGCGCTGGCGCTGCAGGGCACGCTGGCCAATATCGCCGCCGGCATCATGCTGATCTGGCTGCGCCCGATTTCCATCGGCGAGTTCATCCAAGGGGATGGCGTTGCCGGCGTGGTAGTCGAGATTGGGCTGTTCGGTACCCGCCTGCGCTCCTCGAGCGGCCTTTACATCTTCACGCCCAACCAGAAGCTTTGGGCTTCCGCGATCACCAATCACAGCCGCGAGCCGCGCCGGCGCATCGACGTCAATGTCAGCCTTCCCGACACCATCGACATCGCCAAATCGCGCAAGGTCCTGCTACGCATCGCGGGCGACGACAAGCGCGTGCTGGCCGACCCGGCGCCCAATGTGCATGTGGAAAGCTTCTCCGGGGCTGCGGTGAACCTTCAGTTGCGCGCCTGGGTGGCGACCCCGGACTATCTCGAAACGCTCTATGCCCTGACCGAAGAGGCCAAGGTTTCGCTTAATCGGGAACTTGCCGGCAGCAAGGCGGACAAGGCCGGCATCACCGTTGCTCCCGATCCCGCCAACCCAAGCCCGGAAACCCAGGCGGGTAGCTGACCTGCGGCCAGAGCAGGCAACCTTTTGAGGAACCTCGGATTTTTCCGGTACCACGAAAGGAGCCAGCCGTATGAACGACACCGTGTTCGGGATTTCACTTGCCTGGATCATTGCCAATGCCTGGTCGGTGCTGCTGGCACTGGTTGTGCTCGTTGCGGGCTGGTTCATCGCCGGCATCGTGTCGAAATACGTGTCGTCGCTGCTGTCCCAGCGGCTGCGGCATGACGTGACGATCGGCCCCCTGGTCGGCCAGGTGGCGCGCTATGCAATCCTGTTCGTGACGATCGTCATCGTATTGGGGCAGTTCGGCGTCGAGACGGCATCGATCCTGGCCGTGCTGGGCGCTGCTGGCCTTGCCGTAGCCCTCGCCCTGCAGGGCACGCTGTCCAATATCGCGGCAGGCATCATGCTGCTGTTCCTGCGCCCGTTCAATGTCGGCGATTCCATCGATGCGGATGGCATTGTCGGCACCGTGGTCGAGGTCGGACTGTTTGCCACGCACCTCCGGACGCAGGAGGGCGTGTTTCTCTTTGCCCCCAATTCCAAGCTCTCGAACGCCAAGATCGTCAATTACAGCCGCGAGCCGTCGCGCATTATCGAACTGAAATTCGATGTGCCGCGCAACGCGGACCTGGCCGAGATCCGGCGTCAGCTAGCGGAGGGACTGGGCACATCACACGCGGTGCCAGCCAATCCGCCTGAAGTCCTGGTGGACAGCCTGGGCGCCAGCGCCATGACGCTGATGGCGCGGATTCCGGTAAAAAGTGCAGACTGGCGGCAGGCCCGCTCCGATTTGCAGGAGCGCCTCCGCACGCTGCTCGACAACGCCGGCGGCTTCGCACCGCCAGCGCCATGAGGTTCAGTCCAGACTGCCGACGCGATTCTCGCGGAAGGCAGCGAAGTCGAGCACATTGGTCGCTCGGGGAAGCGGCTCCTGCCGCGTCTCGTCCATCAAACTGATGGTCCGCTCGATGATGTACCGCAATTGGCGGGAGCGGCTGTCCACGCCCTGCAGGATCGTTGCAGCCCGTTGCAGGTGATCCCGAGCGAGAACATAGGTAGGCGGCATGGGCGAAGCTCCTTGAAAGAATCATGGGGAGCGCCAGGGAGGTGACGCGAGCCAGAGGGTGCGCGCGCATGCCTTCCACCATCTTGCCGATCTGCGAAGGCTTTGATGCAAATGCGACCGTTTGCGCTCCTGCCCGGAGAGCCCCGGTTTCCGTGGCACAGCGGTCGGCTTGGCTGTGCAAAACGCCGTTGTAACGTGAATGTAAGATCACTGGCCGCAGAGCCGCACCCGACATTAGGATGGCGGCCAACAGCCGAACAGCGAGTCGCAGCCTTGTCCCGTCCAGCTTTGTCGCCCATTACCGCCGGTCTCGACGAAACGGTTCCCTTCGTGGGGCCCGAAGCCATCATGCGTCGCACCGGGGTGCCTCTGCGCGCCCGCATCGGGGCCAATGAGAGCCCGTTCGGCCCGGCGCCTTCAGTGCTTGCTGCCATGCGGGCGGCGGCGGCGGACAGCTGGCACTATGGCGATCCCGAAAACCATGACCTGCGCGCCGCCATCGCCGCGCATCTGGGCGTCGACTTCGCCAATGTCATGCCCGGCGAGGGAGTGGACGCCATTCTGGGGATGGCAGTACGGCTCTATGCGGCGCCGGGAAGCACGGTGGTCACGTCGCTGGGCGGCTATCCGACGTTCAACTACCATATCTTCGGCTACGGCGCGCAGATGCACACCGTGCCCTATATCGGGGACCGCGAGGACATCGATGCCCTGGCGCGCGCCGCACACGAAACGAATGCGTCCATGGTCTACCTGGCCAATCCGGACAATCCGATGGGCAGCTGGTGGGACGCGGCATCGGTTGAGCGGTTCATCGCCGCTGTGCCGGAAACCACGATGATCATCCTCGACGAGGCCTATGGCGAATTCGCGCCCACCGGCACCCTGCCCCCACTCGACATGAACCGCCCCAACCTGCTGCGCATGCGCACCTTTTCGAAAGCCTACGGGCTGGCCGGGGCACGAGTCGGCTATGTGTTCGGTGAGGCGCGCAGTATTTCGGCCTTCAATCGCATCCGCAACCATTTCGGCATCAGCAATGTGGCCCAGGCAGCAGGGATCGCCGCGCTGGCGGACAGTGCGGCGCTGGAACAGGCGATAGCAGCCGTCCGGGAATCGCTGGCGGACACGGCCGCCATTGCTCGGCGCCATGGACTGGCGCCCCTGCCCACCGCGACCAATTTCGTGGCGGTCGATTGCGGCCGCGACGGCCCCTATGCGCAGGCCATCCTCGACGGCCTGGCCCAGCGGGGCGTCTTCGTGCGCAAGCCTTCCGTCACTGGCCTCAACCGCTGCATCCGCATCAGTGCCGGTACGGCGCAGGATCGCGCTTTGCTCGATCAGGCTCTGGGCGGTGTCCTGGCGGAGCTCGGTCGTTGACGGACCAGCCGATCACCCGCATTGCGCGGCTTGAGATCGACCCGGCCCAGTTGGACAAATACCTGGCCTATCTCACCGAAGAGATCGAGGCCTCGATACGACTGGAGCCGGGCGTGCTGATGCTCCACGCGACGGCGCGCAAGGACGCGCCGCACTCTATCGAGCTGCTCGAACAATATGCCTCAGCGGCAGCCTACCAGGCGCATATCGGCTCGCCGCACTTCCTCAAATACAAGCGCGGCACGGCCGACATGGTCCGCCGGCTCGAGCTGATCGAGGTCGAGCCAATCCTGCTTGCCGCCAAGCCGACCGCTTAGCGTCCGTCAGAGCGCCTTGCGCATCTGGATGCAATCGCTGGCAATGCTGACCAGCTCCGCCTCATCCCAGACGTGGCGCTGCCAGCCCGTGGCTTCATAGTATCCTAGGGCATTCGGCGCAGCGTTCACATAAGCCGTATGAGAACCGTGCTCCCGCGCCATCTGCTCCACCATCCGGCCCAGCACGCGACCATGCCCCTTGCCCTGCTCGGAAGCGGTGATCGCCACCAGGCGGAAGATGCAGGTGCCATCGTCCCGAATATCGAGGCGCGTCGTGCCAACCGGTTGGCCATCGGCCTTGAGCAGGTAGGGATGCATCCCCGGCAGCCGCTCGTCCGGCCGATTGGGATCGTAGATGCCATGCCGGCCCTTGGCTTCGAACAGTTCCTGGCGGCGGATCGCGTGATAGGCCGACCAGTCGTCCGCCTCGCTGACCTCTATCAATAGGTAGTCCATTCAGTCCTCCCTGCCCCTGCCACCGCTGGCCGGGGCATGGAGCTGCAGTCTTAGCCCGCCATTGCCCCTTGGGCCGAAGCCCCGCGTTCGATCAGCAGGCGGTTATAGGCATTGAGATAGGCGCGAGCCGAGGCCACCAGGGTATCGGGCTCGGCAGCATTGCCCGAGACAATGCGCCCGTTCATTTCGAGACGCACATGAGCCGAAGCCTGCGCGTCGGTGCCCCCGGTCACGCCATCGACGGCGTAGAGCACCAGATGTGGCTGCTGGCCAACGCCCTGTTTGATGGCGTTGAAAATCGCGTCCACCGAGCCGGTACCTTCATAGGTGACCGAGGATTCCTCGCCGTCGATGGAAAGGGTAATGCTGCATTTGTGGGTGCCACCGGTCTTGCTGACCACTTCCATGTCGACCAGCTTGATGCGGTCGCCCACCGACCCGACCTCATCATCGACAAGCGCGATGATGTCGGCGTCGTAGACATGCTTCTTGCGGTCGGCCAGGTCCTTGAAGCGGACGAAAGCCTCCTGGAAGGCGTTGTCGCCCAGCTCGTAGCCCAGCTCGCGCAGCTTGTCCTTGAAGGCAGCGCGGCCCGAATGCTTGCCCATCACTAGGGTCGTTTCCTTGATGCCCACGCTGGCCGGGGTCATGATCTCGTAGGTCTCGGCATTCTTGAGCATGCCGTCCTGATGGATGCCGCTCTCGTGCGCGAAGGCGTTCTTGCCCACGATGGCCTTGTTGTATTGCACCGGGAAGTTGGCGGCAGCGGACACGACCTTGCTGGCGCGGGCCAGATGGGTTGTCTCGATCTGGGTATGATACGGCATGGCATCCGCGCGGGTGCGCAGCGCCATGACGATTTCTTCCAGCGCAGCGTTGCCAGCGCGCTCGCCCAACCCATTGATGGTGCATTCCACCTGGCGCGCGCCGCCACGGACGGCGGCCAGCGAATTGGCTACCGCCAGGCCGAGATCGTTATGGCAATGCGCGGAAAAGATCGCCTTATCGGCGCCAGGCACCTGGGTGATGATGTCGCGGAACATCTTCTCGTGCTCGTCCGGCACAGCGTAGCCGACAGTATCGGGCAGGTTGATCGTCGTGGCGCCGGCCTTGATGGCGGTCTCGACACAGCGCTTCAGGAATTCCAGCGGCGTGCGGGTCGCATCCATTGCCGACCATTCGACATCGTCGATCAGGTTGCGGGCCTGCGCCACGGTACGGGCGATGATTTCGATCACCTCGTCCTCGGTCTTCTTCATCTGATGCGCCAGATGGATTGGCGAGGTCGAAACGAAGGTGTGGATGCGGCCGCGTTGAGCATGGCGCACGGCCTCGCCGGCCCGGTCGATATCGGCGGTGATGGCCCGGGCGAGACCCGCCACCGTCGAGCGCTTGACGGCCTTGGCCACGGCAACGACGGCCTCGAAGTCGCCGTTGGAGGCGATGGGGAAGCCGGCCTCGATAATGTCGACGCCCATCTCATCGAGCGTTTCGGCGACCTGCAGCTTTTCTTCCAGCGTCATGGTCGCGCCGGGCGATTGCTCGCCATCACGCAGCGTGGTGTCGAAGATGAAGACGCGGTCTTTGTTGGTGTCGGTTGCGGCGGACATGTCTCGTATTCCTATCGGGCGGCCCAGAGTCAAAGCTCTGCAGGCCGGACAATCTCTGTTCGGCTGATGGCGTTATCCCCTGACGACCCGCTCGTTCGAGCTGCCGGTGATCAGGGGCTGATAAGAAGGAGAAGGAGCGCAACGGGAAGCAGCAGCAGCCCAGCAGCCAGCATCAGGGCGCGGTTGCGGTCCTGAGTCTTGGCAATTGCTATGGCTTTGGCGCGATTGCGCTGCATGGCTGTGGTCTCGATTTGGCGCAAGAATGCGCGAATCTGCCGATCCGCGCAAGCCCGAGCAGAAGTCCAGGTTGTTTTTTTGCTTTAGGCTTTTCGTCTAGTTAAAGGCGAATACCGCCGAAATCACGACGCCCAGGAAGGCCAAGCCGGTGATCCTGTGGGCAAGGTCTGCCCGCTTTCCGGCCGCCACATCGCCCGCCTGCAGCTTTTTCACGTTGATGCCGCCGACGACGATGGAAGCAAACATGACGACGACTAGCGCCATCTTGATCCAGAACCAGATGCTGGCGCCGCCGAGCCCACCATACTTGAGCCAGAGTATGGCTGGGCCGGACACCAGCAGCACAACCATCGCCGCGCGACCGACCTTGGAAAGTGTTTCCATCACGGCAAAATAGCCTGCCCGCATGTCCGGCGTCGCCGCGGCCATCCTTGCCCCGATCACCGGCCCGACGACGGAATTCGATCCGCCGGCGACGAATGCCAGAATATGCGCTGCGATGAGCAGATTGATAACGATGTCCATGAGAGGCCCCTCTCCCCTATTAAACTAGCACCGGCAGCGGGAAACTGTCAGCGCTGAAATGCTTCTAGGGCTCGAGATCGAGCACGCCTTCCCCAACGATCACTGCATGCCCGCCAATGCCGCCATGGATCAGCACGTCATTGTCCTTGCGCAGCTGGATGGTAATGCGGCAGGGCCGCCCCATTTCGTGGCCCTGCCGCAGGGTGAAGTCGGCCTGCCCGCTTGCCAGATCGGCATGTTCGGCAAGCAGTCCGATCAGCGCTGCCGCTGCCGACCCCGTCCCTGGGTCCTCCCCCACATCCATGCCGAACATGCGCGCCGCCAGGTCGTTTTCCGGCTCTTCGGGCGTCAGGGTGAACACGTAGGCTGAATTGTGGTCATGCGAGAAGACGCTGTTCCAGATGCCGGTATTGACCTTGATCCTGCGCAGCACCTCGGCATTGCGCACAGGAACCAGATGGAACGTCACCCCCGCCGAGAATACGGCCGGCTCATAGAGATCGCAGCCGATATCCTCGACTTCGATGCCCAGGGCCTGGGCCATGCCCAGCCGATCGGTCAGCGACGCGACGCGCGATGGCAGCCGCGGCAGGGCAAAACGGGCTTCGCCGGAGCGCCTGTCGGCTTTTTCGAACAGCGCGGTGATAAGACCGACCTGTTCTTCCAGCCGCACGGCGCTGACCTTGTTCTGCAGCCCCAGCACCACCGCGGCGCCCACCGTGGGGTGCCCGGCAAAGGGCAACTCGGCATAAGGCGTGAAAATGCGGATCGAGGCCGTGTTGCGCTCGATATGCGGCTTGAGGATGAACACGGTTTCGCTGAGGTTGAACTCGCGGGCTATAGCCTGCATCTCGCCATCGAGCAGTCCGTCGGCCCTGCAGACCACCGCCAGCTGATTGCCCTGCAGGCGCTCGCGCGTGAACACATCCAGCAGCAGATAATTGAGCTTCATCTTGGCCCCTATTGCTTGGGCAACGCATATGCAGCGCGATCGAGACCCAGATGGTCGCACAGTGCCGCAACGGCGACGCCATGGTCGTCACGGCCGGGCAGCCCCGAAATGGCCAGGCAGCCCACGATGCCCGCACCCCTGACCCTGATCGGGAAGCCCCCGCCGGCGATAACATAGTCGGTCGCGCCGGCATTGAGAATTTCGGGAAAAACCCCATCCCCGCCGCGCTCCAGCGAAATGCGGTAGCTCGCTTTGTGGAAGCGCCGCACCGTGTTGATCTTGCGACGAACCCACTCAGCATTGTCGGCAGTGGTGCCCGGGGTGGCGGCAAAGAACATCTGCCGATCCCAGGTCCGGATGTCGACCACCAGCGAGAGGCCTTCGGCCGCTGCCCGGTCCCGGATCGCCTGCCCCAGCGTGAAGGCCACGCCTTCGTCGAACGCGTCGAGGACCAGGTCCTGCTCCTGCTTTTTGACCAGGGCAATGTCTTCGGCGGCTGCCATATTCAGGTGTCCTTATGCGTAGAACGTGTCCAGGCATCGTAGAGCGGCTGCCGGTCCGCGATGCCCTTAGGGAAATTGGTGAGGGCCGGATTGATCTCCGCCCAGGCCGCCTTGCTGTCGGTCCAGATATTGCCCACCGGCGCGGCCCAGTCGATATCGTCAAGCGTTCCCGCCCGCACCACCTTGATGCCGGGCGCGGGTGGGTCGTTCCAGACCCAGCCGTGACAATGGGCACAGAAGTTCATGACGATGACATTGCCGCTGTCCGCGGTGCGCCGGTACTGCTCGAGCCGCCCGCTGCGCAGCTCGAAATCCTCGTCGCGGACGATCATGGACATGGACCAGCCGGCGCCGGAGAAGCGCTGGCAATCCTTGCAATGGCAATTATAAACCGCCAGCGGGCTCGCCTTGAGCCGATATCGCACGGCACCACATTGGCAGCCGCCTTCGACCGGGAAATTTGGCAGGTCCATCACGCCCCTCTCGACTCGAAAATTGGCCTGTCAGGTTCTAGACCAAGTTGCAGGCGGGCAGAAGCCACCCGGAACAACCGGGCGGTGCGGGCAATGCCCCCTTCAACCCACTTGCCCCGCGAAGTAAGCCTCGGCCACGGCAACGGCATAGGGCACGGCGCCAAGCGCCTTGGCTTGGGCCAGTGAGGCAATGACGACCACATCGTCAAGCTCACGATGAACCTGCCGGTCGAGATTGGCACGGATGCGCTTCGCCAATGTCGCGGCCGTCTCGCGATAGCGGTAAATACGGCCGAAGGAGATGCGCGGGCCATCGGTGACGGCGACCATGGCGCCCAATGAGGCGTCTTCGGCCCGCAATCCAGTCTCCTCCTCGAGCTCGAGCGCGATGCAGCGATCGACGTCCACCCTCCCGTCGGCCAACACATCGCGTGGTTCCAGCGAACCGCCCGGCGGATAGATCCGCCCCGCATTGGCGGTGCTGCTGCCCATGACGCCATAAATGATGGCACCATCGCTGCCCACGACCAAAGCCCAGCCGAAGGCGTGGCACATGCCGATGTCGGGAAAGCCCAGTTGGCGCCAGAGCATGAAGGCGGAATAGGCATCTTCGCGCGCCTCGGCGCGGAATACGCCCCCTTCGACCCGCGGCATGCCCCCGCCCGGCGCGGATAGACCGAGGATGCGTCCGTCCCACAGATGCGGATTGGCGGCTAGCGCATCCCGCCAATGCGTCTCGACCGCCGCGCGCTGCTCCTCGCTGAGCGGCCAGGAACCGGGCACACGGACAATATCGATATGCGCGACGGGGACTATCTGCATGGCCCAAACACAACGGCCGGGGTCTCCCCCGGCCGCTTGCTGTTCGCTTAGTTCTTGGCCTTGTCGACCAGTGCGCCGGCCTTGATCCAGGGCATCATGTCGCGCAACTTGGCACCGACTTCCTCGATCGGATGCTCGTCGGCCAGGCGACGGGTCGCCTTGAAGCGCGAACCACCGGCCTTGTGCTCCTGCATCCACTCGCTGGTGAATTTGCCCGACTGGATATCGTGCAGCACCTTCTTCATCTCGGCCTTGGTTTCCGAGGTGATGATGCGCGGACCGGTGACGTATTCGCCCCACTCGGCAGTGTTGGAAATCGAGTAGTTCATGTTGGCGATGCCGCCCTGGTAGATCAGGTCGACGATCAGCTTCACTTCGTGCAGGCACTCGAAATAGGCCATTTCAGGAGCGTAGCCGGCTTCCACCAGCGTTTCGAAGCCGGCGCGGATCAGCTCGACCAGGCCACCGCAGAGCACGGCCTGTTCGCCGAAGAGGTCGGTTTCGCATTCTTCGCGGAAGTTGGTCTCGATAACGCCCGAACGGCCGCCGCCAACGCCCGATGCATAGGCGAGCGCAATGTCATGCGCATTGCCCGAGGCGTCCTGGTGCACGGCGATCAGGCACGGCACGCCGCCACCCTTCTGGTATTCGCCGCGCACGGTGTGGCCCGGGCCCTTCGGCGCGATCATGATCACGTCGACGGTCGACTTGGGCTCGATCAGGTTGAAGTGCACGTTGAGACCGTGGGCGAAAGCCAGCGCCGCGCCGTCACGGATATTGGGTTCGATATGCTGCTTGTAGATGTCGGCCTGCAACTCATCGGGGGTCAGCATCATGATGACGTCGGCCCACTTGGCGGCGTCGGCGACCGACATCACCTTGAGGCCTTCGCCCTCGGCCTTCTTGGCCGAGGCGGAGCCGGGACGCAGCGCGACAACAACGTCCTTCACGCCCGAGTCGCGCAGGTTCAGCGTATGGGCATGGCCCTGCGAGCCGTAGCCGACAATGGCCACCTTCTTGGACTTGATGATGTTCAGATCGGCATCACGATCATAATAGACGCGCATGGGTTTCTCCCTTGGAATACGGTGTTAGAGGGTGGCTTTCGCCCCATAGAGGGCAAAGAACTGGTCGGTCGCGGCCTTCACGTCGGCCTCGATATTGGCTTCCACGTTGGACTGGGTGAGGCTCTTGTCACCCAGCAGCAGGCGGATCTGCACATCGCGGACAACGAGGCCGAAAAAGCTGCGGTAGGCGTCCTCGCTGGAATCGAACCGCAACAGCCGCGCATCGCGTCCAGCCTCGAGAATGGGCTTGAGCCGGCGACGAATGGCCAACGGACCATTTTCGAGCACGATCAGCCCCAGGCTATCCTTTTCCTGCGCCGCGTGGGTAACGGCCGTGCGGTTGAGCGTCACCGACACCTCGCCCACGATGACGGTCAGCAGGTCACGCGCGAATTGCTCGATGGACAGGCGCAGCGCCTTGGCATTGAGGTGGCTGCGATCGACCACCGGCATGCGCACCTTGGCCGCCTGCCACTGCACGGTGGCGGTCAGCAGCCCGTCGCGGTCGCCAAACCACTTGTAGAGCGTTTCCTTCGAGCACGAGGCACGACGCGCCACGGCCGTCATCGTCAGGCCATCGCCATTCTCGACGAGCAGGTCCAGTGCCGCCGTCAGCACAGCCTGCTGGCGCGGGGTAAACGTCTCTTCGTTGACCTTAATGGTCACTGGCACGGTAGCCCTCGACTGGCGGACCGAACGGTATCGGCCAATTTCGTCCGCAGGCGTACCGTACGGTACGGTTCCAGGCAAGCTCTATTTCAACGTCAGCTATGAAATGCTGCTGATGATGCTACGCCACCCGACAGGCTCGCTAGCGATCCGAGGTTTCCCAGCGCGGATTGATCCATGGCACGCCATTGTCCGCCGGCAGCATGCCCTTGCCCAGGATGTGGTCCGATGCCTTTTCGCCCACCATGATCGAGGGGCCATTGAGGTTGCCATTGGTAATGCGCGGGAAGATCGAGCTATCGGCCACCCGCAACCCGTCCACGCCAATCACCCGCAATTCCGGATCGACCACGGCCATCGGGTCACTCGACCGGCCCATCTTGCAGGTACCGCACGGATGGTAGGCGCTTTCAGCGTGGCGGCGGATGTGGTCGTCCAGTTCGTCGTCGGTCTGATATTTTTCCCCCGGCAGGATTTCCTTGCCGCGATAGGGGTCGAACGCCTTCTGCCCGAAAATCTCGCGCGTCACCCGGATGCAGTGGCGGAAATCGGCCCAGTCCTGGGGATCGGACATGTAGTTGAACTGGATGCGCGGCGGCGCCTTGGGGTCGGATGACCGCAGCGTCACCGCCCCGCGCGAAGCCGAGCGCATGGGTCCGACATGCGCCTGGAAGCCGTGGCCCTCGGCCGCCGCCTGCCCATCATAGCGCACCGCAATCGGGATGAAGTGGAACTGGATATCGGGATACCTCACCCCGGCCTTGGAGCGAATGAAGGCGGCGCTTTCGAACTGGTTGGAGGCGCCCAGCCCGTTCTTGAAGAACAGCCATTGTGCCCCGATCAGCGCCTTGCCGAACAGATTCCAGTATTTGTAGAGGGTGATCGGCTGTATCGACGCCTGCTGGATGTAGAGCTCCATATGATCCTGCAGGTTGGCCCCGACGCCAGGCCGGTCGGCGACCACGGGAATGCCATGCTCGGCCAGCTGTGCTGCCGGGCCGATGCCTGACAGCAGCAGGATTTTGGGCGAGTTGATCGATGACGCTGCGACGATCACCTCGCGCCTGGCCTTGACCACTTCCACCTGGCCGCCGCGCTCGATCTCGACTCCGATGGCGCGGCCGTTTTGGATAACCACCCTGCGGGCAAAGCATTTGACCAGGGTGAGGTTCGGTCGCTTCAAGGCAGGCTTCAAATAGGCATTGGCGACCGACCAGCGCCGGCCGTTCCACACCGTCTGCTCCATCGGCCCGAAGCCTTCTTGCTTCTCGCCGTTGTAGTCGTCGGTCAGCTCGAACCCGGCCTGCCTGCCGGCTTCCACGAAGGCCTTGAACAGCGGATTGTCGCGCTTGCCGCGCGTCACATGCAGCGGGCCCGACTTACCGCGCCAATCCGGGTCCCCACCATGCGGGCCGGGATGCCAGTTTTCCATCCGCTTGAAGTAGGGGACGACGTCGGCATAGCCCCAGCCCGAGGCGCCGCTCTCCTCCCAATGATCATAGTCCCCGGCGTGGCCGCGCACATAGACCATGCCGTTGATCGAGGACGAGCCGCCGATCACCTTGCCGCGCGGCACGCCCAGCGTGCGCCCGCCCAGATGCGGCTCGGGCTCGGAGCGAAAGCCCCAGTCATAACGCGGCATGTTCATCGGATAGCTGAGCGCCGCCGGCATCTGGATCAGCGGGCCGATATCGGAACCGCCGAATTCGAGCACGATCACCGAATGCTGGCCGTCCTCGCTGAGCCGCGCGGCCATGGTGCCGCCGGCCGAACCCGAACCGATGATGACGAAATCCGCTTCCATGCCGGGCTCCTAATAGGCTGCGGCCACCGGGCCCGATGCGACATAAACCGATTTGATCTGGCTGTAGTGATCAAGTGCCGCCCGCGAATTCTCGCGGCCGACGCCGGATTGCTTGACCCCGCCGAAAGGGGCCTCGACCGGCGTCACATTGTAGGTGTTGATCCAGCAGGTGCCCGCCTCCAGTTGGCCGATAACCCGATGCGCCCGCGCCAGGTTGGCGGTGAACACGCCGGCCGCTAGGCCGAACTCGGTGGCATTGGCGCGGGCAATCACGTCGGCTTCGTCGGCAAAGCCCAGCACGGCCATCACCGGCCCGAATATCTCCTCGCGGGCAATGGTCATCTCATCGGTCACGTCGGCAAACACCGTCGGCTCGACGTAAAAACCGCTATTCTGGCTGGGCGGCACCCTGCCCCCGATCAGGAGCCTGGCTCCTTCGGTCTTGCCGGTCTCGATATAGCCGAGCACCTTGTTGCGCTGCGCTTCCGATACCAGCGGCCCCACCTGCGTTGCCTCCTCCAGCGGCTCGCCGATCACGGCATTGGCAGTGCGCGACACCAGCCGATCAAGGAAGGTGGGGCGGATCTTGTCCTGCACGAACACCCGTGTGCCGTTGGAACAGACCTGCCCGGACGAATAGAAGTTGGCGTTGATGGCCGCGCTGACGGCGCTATCGAGGTCAGCGTCGTCGAAGATGATCAGCGGCGACTTGCCGCCCAGTTCCATGGTGACATGCTTCATGCCCGAAGCGGCGGCGGCATAGACCTTCTTGCCCGTCGGCACCGACCCGGTCAGCGACACCTTGGCGACGCGCGGATCACTCACCAGGGCCGCGCCGACATCGCCATAGCCCTGCACGACATTGAACAGCCCGGCCGGCGCCCCGGCCTCGATCAGGATTTCGGCCAGCCTTAGCGCGCCAAGCGGGGTGACCTCCGACGGCTTGAAGATCATCGCATTGCCGGCGGCCAGGGCCGGCGCGGCCTTCCAGCAGGCAATCTGCGTCGGATAATTCCACGCACCGATGCCCACGACCACGCCCAGCGGCTCGCGGATGGTGTAGACGAAGTCGCCACCCAGCGGGATGGTCTCGCCGGTCATCGTGGCGGCGAGCCCGGCGAAGTATTCCAGTGCGTCAGCGCCCGAGGCGGCATCGGCCACCAGCGTTTCCTGGATCGGCTTGCCGGTATCGATGGTTTCAATCTCGGAGAGTTCCCGGTTGCGCTCGCGGATGATGTCGGCAGCCCGGCGCAGCACCCGGCCCCGCACGACCGGCTTGAGCGCCCCCCACTCCCTTTGGGCCCGAACGGCCGAGGCCAGCGCCTGTTCTACAATATCCGCTGTTGCTGAATGCAACCTGGCCACAACCGCGCCGCTCGCCGGATAGACGCATTCGATCGATCGTCCCGCCACGTCCTCGACGTAGCGGCCATCGACAAAGTGGCTCGCGGCCGGCTGTACGTCGCGCATTATTCGCCCCTTGGGAAACGCTTGCTCTCTTCGAGCACATTGAGGTCCATATGGTTGCGCATGTAGCGCTCCGACGCCTGCTGCAGCGGCTGGAAATCCCACGGATAATAGGCGCCGTTCCGCAACGCGGCGTAGACGACATGGCGGCGCGCCTGGCTGGCCCGCACCTCGGCATCATAGGCCAGCAGGTCCCAGTAGGCGGCTGCCTGGGCGGCGAACCGCGCCAGGTCAGCGGCATGAGCGGGGTCGTCGGCCAGGTTTTTCAACTCATGCGGATCGCTGGCCAGGTTGAAAAGCTGCGCAGGATCGGCACCGCACTCGATATATTTCCAGTCGCCCTCGCGAAGGCAGACCATCGGCGTCACAGAGCCTTCGGCGGCATATTCCATCCGGACCGGGGTGGTGCGCACGACGCCATTGGCCAGCGGCACCAGCGTTTCGCCGTCCGTCCAGGGCCTGATGCGATCCAGCGAGATACCCGCCAGCTCGCAGAGCGTAGGGGTCAGGTCCATGGTGCTGACGGGGGTGTATATCCGCCCGGCAGGCAAGCCTGGCGCCGCGATCATCAGCGGCACGCGGGCCGAGCCCTCGAAGAAGTTCATCTTGAACCACAATCCGCGCTCACCCAGCATGTCTCCATGATCGGAGGCAAAGACGATGATCGTGTCCTCGTCCTGCCGCGTGCCGCGCAGCGCTTCGAGCACCTCGCCGATCTTGTCGTCGACATAGGAAATGTTGGCGAAATAGGCGCGGCGCGACCGCCGGACATCGTCCGTCGTGATATCGAGGGCCCGGAAATCGCAGGCATCCATCAGGCGCTGTGAATGTGGATCCTGAGCCTCGTAGGGGATCGGAGCGGTTTCCGGATCGAGATGTTTGCAGTCCTCGTAGAGGTCCCAGTACTTTCGGCGCGCTACATAGGGGTCGTGCGGGTGGGTGAAGCTCACCGTCAGCATCCAGGGATGCGGTCGCAGGCGCCGACCGAGATCATAGACCTTGCGCACCGCGTTGAAGGCGACCTCGTCGTCATATTCGAGCTGGTTGGTGATCTCGGCCACCCCTGCCCCCTTGACCGAGCCGAGGTTGTGATACCACCAGTCGATGCGCTCACCGGGCTTGTCATAGTCGGGAGTCCAGCCGAAATCGGCCGGGTAGATATCGGTGGTCAGCCGTTCCTCGAAGCCATGGAGCTGGTCGGGACCGACAAAGTGCATCTTGCCCGAAAGCGTCGTCGCATAGCCCCCGGCACGCAGATGATGCGCATAGGTCGGGATATCGGAGGCGAACTCGGCCGCGTTGTCATAGACCCGGGTGCGGCGCGGTAATTGCCCCGACATGAAGCTGGCGCGACCGGGGGCGCAAAGGGGCGATCCGGTATAGGCATTGGCAAAGCGTGTGGACCGTGCTGCCAGCGCCTTGAGATTGGGCGCATGCAGCCACTCGGTAGGACCATCCGGAAAGAAGGTGCCGTTGAGCTGGTCGACCATGAAAATTAGGATATTGGGCCGATCAGCCACGGGCAGCACTCCGGCTCACGCACAGGTCGAGATAGTCGATCACCATGGCGCGCACCACGTCACGCGAAGGCGCGAAATCCTGCAGGGCGTGGCGAATATAGAAACCATCGATCATGGCGGCCAGGCCCTGGGCGATGGCCTGAGCCTGCTCGCCGTCGACCAGCTGTCGAAGGTTGAACACCAGGTTTGAATGGAGGCGCCGGGCATAGAGCTGCAGCAACCGGCTCGCCGGCTCCGATTGCAAGGCACGGACATAGAAAGTCAGCCACGCCGCCACGATTTCCCGGGCAAACTGGTCGGGTGCGAAACTGACATCGATGATGGCGTGGAGACGTTCGATCGGGCTGGACGCACCCGCCATGCCCTGGCGCACGCTTTCGCCATAGACCTTCAGAATGTACCGCATGGTGGCAAGGAACATCTGGTCCTTGCTGCCGAAATAATGATGCGCCAAAGCCGGGGACATGCCGGCACGGCGCGCTATCTGGCTGACGGTGACGTCAAGGCTGCCGGCTTCGCCGATTTCCACAATGGCGGCTTCCACCATTGCCTTTCGGCGAACGGCCTCTGCACCGATTTTCGGCATTGTTGGCGCCTGCACATATTTCGAGTTTACATTTCCGATTGTGTCGTTTTTGATTGAGCAGTCAATCAAGAAAAAACTTGCCGCAACTACCCGCAATCAGGAGACGACAGATTATGAGACTGACCACCCTCACTCTGACCGGCGCTCTGGCGCTGTCGCTGCTGGCGGGCACCGCCTACGCAGCCGAATGCGATACCGTCACCTTTTCCGACGTCGGCTGGACGGACATCACCACGACGACGGCAACGACCAAGCACATCCTCGAAGCCCTGGGCTACAAGGTCGATGTGAAAGTTCTCTCCGTACCGGTGACATTCGCCTCGCTGGAAAGCGACGACGTGGACGTCTTCCTGGGCAACTGGCTGCCCGCCCAGCAGGCCGCGATCGGCCCCTATCTGGAAAGCGGCGAAGTCGAGAAGGTCGCCACCAACCTCGAAGGCACCAAGTACACACTCGCCGTGCCGGCCTATACCTATGACAAGGGCCTGACCGACTACTCCAAGATCCATGAGTTCGCCGAGGAACTGGACAACACGATCTACGGCATCGAGCCGGGCAATGAGGGTAACGGCTACCTGATCAGCCTGGTCGACGCCAACAAATGGGACCTGGGCGGCTTCAAGGTGGTCGAAAGCTCCGAGCAGGGCATGTTGGCCGAGGTCGATCGCGCGGTGTCGGACAACAAGGACGTGGTGTTCCTGGGCTGGGAGCCGCATCCGATGAATGCCAAGTTCCCGCTGAAATATCTGCCGGGTGGCGAAGACTTCTTCGGGGGTGAAGGCGTCGTTGATACGGTCACCCGCAAGGGCTACGCTGCCGAATGTCCTAATGTCGGCAAGCTGCTGACCAACCTGAAGTTCTCCCTGCCGATGGAAAACGAGATCATGGGCAAGATCCTCAATGACGGCGCCGATCCGGCTGACGCCACGCTGGAATGGCTCAAGGCAAATCCCGACGTGGCAACGGGTTGGGTCGATGGTGTGACGACGCTCGATGGGGGCGATGGCGTCGCGGCAGTCAAGGCGCTGCTCGACAGCTGACAAATCCAAACGGCCCGGTCGGTAGCGACCGGGCCGTTCTGCTTTCCGGGGGACGAGACCAGTGGATTGGCTGACCGACTACAAAATTCCGGTGGGGCGCTGGGCGAGCGACTTCTTCATCCTGCTGCGGGACAATTTTCGCAGCGTTTTCGACGCCATGTCGGATGCGGCCGAAGCTCTGATCGAGGCGATGCTTTGGCTGCTGCAGACGCCGCATCCGCTCATCATCGTCGCCATCTTCGTCGGCATTACCTGGTGGTTGCAGCGCAGCTGGGCCACCTGCCTGCTGACGCTGCTGGGCATGCTGTTCATTCTCAACCAGGGTTATTGGGAAGAGACCACCGAAAGCCTGACCCTGGTTATCGCCGCTTGCGTGGTCTGCATGGCCATCGGCGTGCCGATCGGCATCGCCGCGGCGCATCGCCCGCGGCTTTATCGCTTCCTGCAGCCGATCCTCGACCTCATGCAGACCTTGCCGACATTCGTCTATCTGATTCCGGCCATTGTGTTTTTCGGCATCGGCATGGTCCCCGGCTTGATCGCGACGGTGATCTTCGTGCTGCCGGCTCCGATCCGCATGACGCAATTGGGCATTTCCTCAACCCCACCGGCCCTTCTGGAGGCCGTGGAGGCATTCGGCGGCACCGCGCGCCAGAAGCTGTGGAAGGTGGAGCTGCCTTATGCCCTGCCGCAGGTCATGGCGGGGCTCAACCAGACCATTATGCTCTCGCTGTCGATGGTGGTGGTCGCGGCGCTGGTCGGCGCCGACGGATTGGGCGTCCCCGTCGTCCGCGCTCTCAATTCGGTCAACACCGCGCTCGGCTTTGAAAGCGGGCTGATTATCGTGGTCGTGGCTATCGTGCTCGACCGCATGCTGCGCATCAGACAGGACTAGAGCCATGGAAGACGCCGTCATCTTCGACAAGGTCAATATCGTCTTCGGTGCCAATCCTGGCTTGGCGCTGCCATTGATGGATCAGGGAAAATCCCGACAGGAGATTCAGAAGGAGACCCGCCAGGTCCTGGGCGTGCACAACTGTTCATTGACCGTCAAAACGGGCGAAATCCTCGTCCTCATGGGCCTTTCCGGATCGGGCAAATCAACATTGCTGCGGGCCGTCAATGGCCTCAATCCGGTGGTTCGGGGGGCGGTCACGGTCATCGATCAGGGCAAGTCGGTCAATCCGGCCGCCTGCACCCGGCAGGAACTGCTGCAACTGCGCCGCAAGTCCGTGGCCATGGTCTTCCAGCAGTTTGGCCTCCTGCCCTGGCGCACTGTGCTCGACAATGTCGGGCTCGGGCTCGAGCTCGATGGTCTCTCCAAGGCAGAACGTCATGCAAAGGTGCGGACGCAGCTGGAACTGGTGGGGCTGACCGATTGGGCGGATCGCAATGTGGGCCAACTGTCCGGCGGCATGCAGCAGCGCGTCGGGCTTGCCCGTGCCTTCGCTACGGAAGCCCCGATCCTGCTCATGGATGAGCCGTTCTCTGCCCTCGATCCGCTGATCCGCTCCCGGCTCCAGGACGAGTTGCTCGAACTGCAGGCCAAGCTCAAGCGCACCATCATCTTCGTGAGCCACGATCTCGACGAGGCCTTCAAGCTCGGTGACCGCATCGCCCTGATGGAGGGTGGACGGATCGTGCAGTGCGGCACGCCGCAGGAGATCATTGCCAATCCGGTCAACGGCTACGTCGAGGATTTTGTCGCCCATATGAACCCGCTCAACGTGCTGCGCGCCATGGATGTCATGACCACCCATATCGGAAGCGGCGCAAATGCCGTCCCGTCCGACAGTCCGCTGGCTGCGGTCATCGAGCAATTGTCCGCCGGAGCCCCCTCGGTTTGTGTCCGGGGCGCGGATGGCCAGCTGGTCGGCAGCATTTTCAGCCAAGACATCGTCACCGCCCTGCGCGCCAAGCCACCCCGCCCCGGTGCCGGCGTCCACTAGCCGTCGAGCGCCACGATAGACATTATCTATCGTTCAACGGTGCCTCTGTATTGATCTCTGGCGGGGCTTGCGTGTTAAAATCGTTCTAAATTGAGCGAGGTCGTAAATGCGGGAGACGGAGGTCCTATCGACGCGGATCAGGGAGGTGATCGCTCGCTCGAGCGCCCTTGAAGGCCCTCTTCTCCCCATCCTGCACGACATGCAGGAGCATTTTGGCCATATACCCTCTGAAGCACTGCCGCTGATTGCCGATGCGCTCAACATTTCCAATGCCGAGGTGCATGGCGTGGTCAGCTTCTACCATGACTTCCGGCGGCAGCCGGCCGGACGCCATGTCCTCAAGCTTTGCCGCGCCGAATCCTGCCAATCGATGGGGTCGGACGCCATAGCGGCGTCGCTCCAGGCCCTGCTTGGCGCCGAGCTGGGCGAGACAAGTTCCGACGGGGCGGTGACGCTAGAGGCCGTGTATTGCCTGGGCCTGTGTTCATGCGCCCCGGCCGCCATGCTGGACGGCATGCCGATTGGCCGCCTCAATGACGAGAAAATCATCGATATCATCAGCCAGGTGCGCGGATGACCGTCACCATCTACATTCCCCGCGACGCGGCGGCCTTGGCGCTCGGCGCCGACGACGTGGCCCGTGCTATGGCTGAACAGCTCGGCGCGCGCGGGCTATCGGCGAAAATTGTCCGCAACGGGTCGCGCGGCCTGCACTGGCTCGAGCCGCTCGTCGAGGTGGACGTCGGCGGGGCGCGTCTTGCCTACGGCCCGGTCGCGGCATCGGATGTGCCGTCGCTGCTCGATGCCGGCTTGCTGGAGGGCGCAACCCATCCGTTGAGTCTCGGCGCCACCGAGGCCATACCGTTTTTGGCCAGGCAGACGCGCCTCACCTTTGCCCGCTGCGGCGTCATCGATCCCCTGTCGCTGGACGACTATCGCAACCATGGCGGCCTACGCGGGCTGGAAAATGCCGTGGCCATGTCGCCCGCCGCTGTTGTGGCCCAGGTGACGGAGTCGGGCCTGCGCGGACGCGGCGGCGCCGGCTTTCCCACCGGGATCAAGTGGAACACCGTGGCCGGCGCAGCGGCGGATCGCAAATACATCGTCTGCAATGCCGACGAGGGTGACTCTGCAACCTTCGCCGACCGCATGATCATGGAAGGCGACCCCTTCGTGCTGATCGAGGGCATGACGATTGCCGGGCTCGCGGTCGGTGCGACCAAGGGCCATATCTATACCCGTTCCGAATATCCGCACGCAGTCGCCACGATGCGCGCCGCGGTCGAGCTGGCGCGTCGCGCAGGCATACTCGGTCCATCCGTGCTTGGCTCCGGCCGGGCCTTCGACATCGAAGTGCGCATGGGTGCTGGTGCGTATGTGTGCGGGGAGGAAACATCCTTGCTCAACAGCCTCGAAGGCAAGCGCGGCGTCGTCCGCGCCAAGCCGCCACTGCCGGCGCTTCATGGCCTCTTCGGCAAGCCTACCGTCGTCAACAACGTGATCTCGCTGGCCTCGGTGCCTGTCATCCTCGACAGGGGCGCGGCCCACTACAAGAATTTCGGCATGGGCCGTTCGCGCGGCACCATTCCGATCCAGATCGCCGGCAACGCCCGCTATACCGGGCTGTTCGAGGTCGGTTTCGGGCTGACGCTGGGCGAGATCGTCGAAGACATTGCCGGCGGCACGGCATCCGGCAGACCGGTCAAGGCGGTGCAGGTCGGCGGTCCGCTCGGCGCCTATTTCCCCCCAGCGCTGTTCGATACGCCCTTCGACTACGAAGCCTTCGCGGCCAAGGGCGGCTTGATCGGACATGCGGGCATCACCGTCTTCGACGACAGCGCCGACATGCTCAAGATGGCCCGCTTCGCCATGGAATTCTGCGCCATCGAAAGCTGCGGCAAGTGCACGCCCTGCCGCATCGGTTCCACGCGCGGGGTCGAAACGCTGGACAAGGTCGCCCGCGGTATCGATCGCGAGAAGAACCTCGAGCTGGTAGCGGACCTCTGCAACACCATGAAATTCGGCTCCCTCTGTGCGCTGGGCGGATTCACCCCCTACCCCGTCATGAGCGCCATCAGCCACTTTCAGGACGACTTCGCGCCGCGCCCGGCAGCGATCGCGGCCGAATAGGAGAACGCCACCATGGGTCTCATCCACGAAATCGACTACGGGACGCCGGCCTCCAAGTCCGAAAAGACCGTCTCGGTCTCCATCGACGGTTTCACCGTCAGCGTTCCCGAGGGGACGTCGGTGATGCGGGCTGCCATGGATGCGGGCATCTCCGTACCCAAGCTGTGCGCCACCGACATGGTCGATGCCTTCGGTTCGTGCCGGCTGTGCCTTGTCGAAATCGAGGGTCGCGCGGGCACGCCCGCCTCCTGCACCACGCTGGTCGCCGAGGGCATGGTGGTCCGGACGCAGACCGACCGGCTCAAGACCCTGCGCAAGGGGGTGATGGAGCTCTACATCTCCGACCACCCGCTTGACTGCCTGACCTGTGCAGCCAACGGCGATTGCGAGCTGCAGACCCAGGCCGGTGCCGTGGGGCTGCGCGATGTGCGCTATGGGTACGAAGGCGACAACCACGTCTTCGCAACGCGCGGCGGCGAAAGCAATTTCCGCCACATGCCCAAGGACGAATCCAACCCCTATTTCACCTACGATCCGTCCAAATGCATCGTCTGCTCCCGTTGCGTACGGGCCTGCGAGGAAGTCCAGGGCACGTTCGCGCTGACCATCGAAGGCCGGGGCTTCGACAGCCGGGTCTCGCCGGGCATGCACCAGTCTTTCCTCGACAGCGACTGCGTCTCCTGCGGCGCCTGCGTGCAGGCCTGCCCGACTGCGACGCTCACCGAAAAGTCGGTGATCGAGATCGGCCAGCCGGAGCATTCGGTTATCACCACCTGCGCCTATTGCGGCGTCGGTTGCTCTTTCAAAGCCGAAATGCGCGGCGACGAACTCGTCCGCATGGTGCCGTGGAAGGATGGCAAGGCCAATCGCGGCCATTCCTGCGTCAAGGGGCGGTTCGCGTGGGGCTATGCCACCCACCAGGACCGCATCCTCAACCCCATGGTGCGCGAGAAGATTTCGGACCCCTGGCGCGAAGTGAGCTGGGAGGAGGCCTTTGGCCATATTTCCAGCGAGTTCCGCCGTATCCAGCAAACCTATGGCAAGGGATCGGTGGGCGGCATCACGTCGTCGCGCTGCACCAATGAAGAGACCTATTTGGTGCAGAAGCTGGTCCGCCAGGGCTTCGGCAACAACAATGTCGATACCTGCGCTCGCGTCTGCCACTCGCCGACGGGATATGGGCTCGGCCAGGCTTTCGGGACGTCGGCCGGTACGCAGGATTTCGACTCGGTCGAGGAGACCGATGTGGTCCTGGTGATCGGTGCCAACCCTGCTGCGGCGCACCCGGTCTTTGCCTCCCGGCTCAAGAAGCGCCTGCGTGCCGGGGCCAAGCTTATCGTCATCGACCCACGCCGCACCGAGACCGTGCGCTCCGCCCATGTCGAGGCCGAGTATCACCTGGCGCTGACGCCGGGCACCAACGTCGCCGTGATGACCGCGATTGCCCACGTGATCGTCACCGAAGGGCTGTTCGACGAGTCATTCATTCGCGAGCGCTGCGATTGGTCCGAATTCGAGGACTATGCCGAATTCGTCGCCGACGCGCGCCACAGCCCGGAACAGACCGAGCAATATACCGGCGTCCCGGCCGAGATGGTGCGCCAGGCGGCCCGCCTCTTCGCCACCGGCGGCAATGGCTCGATCTACTATGGCCTGGGCGTCACCGAGCACAGCCAGGGATCGACGACGGTGATGGCCATCGCCAATCTCGCCATGCTGACCGGCAATATCGGCCGGCCCGGCGTCGGCGTGAACCCGCTACGCGGGCAGAACAATGTCCAGGGCTCGTGCGACATGGGCTCGTTCCCGCACGAACTGCCGGGCTATCGCCACGTCTCCGGCGATGCAGCCCGCGAAACCTTCGAAATGCTCTGGGGCGTCAAGCTCGACCGCGAGCCCGGCCTGCGCATTCCCAACATGCTCGATGCCGCCGTCGACGGCACCTTCAAGGCGCTCTACATCCAGGGCGAGGACATCCTTCAGTCAGATCCGGATACCAAGCATGTCTCGGCGGGCCTGGCGGCGATGGAATGCGTCGTGGTCCACGACCTCTTCCTCAACGAAACCGCCAACTACGCGCATGTCTTCCTGCCCGGCTCGACCTTCCTTGAAAAGGACGGCACCTTCACCAATGCCGAGCGCCGCATCAACCGGGTGCGCAAGGTCATGGCGCCGCGCAACGGGCTGGCGGACTGGGAAGTGACGCAGCGGATGGCCCAGGCAATGGGCCTCGAATGGGCCTATACCCACCCCTCCCAGATCATGGACGAAATCGCCAGGACGACACCGAGCTTCTCCGGCGTCTCCTACTCGCGCCTCGAGGAGCTGGGGTCGGTCCAGTGGCCGTGCAACGAGGCAGCGCCCGAAGGCACGCCGATCATGCATATGAACGGCTTCGTCCGCGGTCGCGGCAAGTTCCTGCGCACCGAATATGTGCCGACCGACGAGCGCACCGGACCGCGCTTCCCGCTGCTGCTCACCACGGGCCGAATTCTGTCGCAGTACAATGTGGGCGCTCAAACCCGCCGCACCGCCAACGTGGTCTGGCACGACGAGGACGTTCTGGAGATCCATCCGCACGATGCCGAACAGCGCGGCGTGCGCGAAGGCAATTGGGTGCGCCTGGCCAGCCGCGCTGGCGAAACCACTCTGCGCGCGCATGTTACCGACAAGGTGGCGCCGGGCGTCGTCTACACGACGTTCCACCATCCCGAGACGCAGGCGAATGTCATCACCACCGACTTCTCGGATTGGGCGACCAACTGCCCCGAATACAAGGTGACGGCGGTGCAGGTGAAGCCATCCAATGGCCCTTCGGACTGGCAGACGGAATACGAGGCGCTTTCGCTCCGCTCGCGCCGCATCGCCATGCCGGCGGAGCCTGCCGAATGAGCGTTGCCGGGCGGCCATCCATTACCCGGTTCTCCAGGCTGGCCCGGCGCATGACGGGGTCGGCATGGGCGGACCGCAATGTGCCCGAAGAGGTGCCGGTCGCCCTGTCATTTGCCGGGACAACCCATGCGGTAATGATGGCAAGCCCATCCGATCTGGAGGATTTCGCCCTCGGTTTCTCGCTGACCGAAGGGATCATCGGCGCTGCCGAAGAGATCGAGCGCATGCATGTCGAGCACCTGGAGTCTGGGATCGACATCCAGATGTGGCTGCGCGATGCCGCCAATACGCGCTTCACGGCGCGACGGCGGCGGTTGGCCGGGCCCGTCGGCTGTGGCCTCTGCGGCATTGAATCGATCGAGGAAGCCGTTCGGCCCGTCGCGAAAGTCAGCCAGGACAAGCTGACCCTGTCGGCGGAAGATATCGCGCAGGCAATGCGCCTGTTGGCCAAGGACCAGCCTTTCCACGCCCAGACCGGCGCGGTGCACGCTGCCGGCTTTTTCCGGCCGGGCCGGGGCATTGCGCTGATCCGGGAGGATGTCGGGCGTCACAATGCGCTCGACAAGCTGGCCGGGGCTTTGGCGAAAGCCGGAATTGCCGGGGCGACCGGAGCGATCGCGGTGACGTCGCGGCTGTCCGTCGAGATGGTGCAGAAGGCCGCGGCCATCGGCGCCCCGGCCATCCTGGCGGTTTCCGCCCCCACTGCCCTAGCCATCCGCACCGCTGAGGAGGCGGGAATGACCTTGATTGCCCTGGTGCGAGGGGAAGAGTTCGACGTGTTCACGCATTCTGAACGAGTCACTGCCGGAGGTGACAAGCATGTCGCATGACGACCAGACGGCACGGAAGCTGGTGCGCATGGCCAACCAGATCGGCAGCTTCTTCAGCACGCAATCGGGGCATGATAGGGCGGCTAGCGTGGCCGACCACATCAACAAATTCTGGGAGCCGCGCATGCGCCGGCAGTTCCTCCACCTTTTCGATGCGGGGGCGGAGGGCTTCAGCCCCATTGTGCGTGAGGCGGCCGCGGCAGTGCGACGCCCCGACCCCGGTGACGCGAACGGCCCGTCGGCTTGACGGTCCCCCTCAAAGCGTGGTGAACCCAAGGCCGGGGAAAAAGTCGCCATGCTTCTCGAACGACTGGAACTTTTCATCGCCCTCGCGCGGGAGCGTCATTTTGGTCGCGCGGCCGAGGCCTGCGGCATTACCCAGCCCACCCTGTCATCTGCCATCAAGCAGCTGGAGTCCTCGCTGGGCATCATGCTGGTCAAGCGCGGCTCGCGCTTCGGCGGGCTGACCCCAGAAGGCGAATTGGTGCTCGGCTGGGCGCAGCGCATCGTCGGCGATGCCGTGGCCATGCGCGAGGAGGTCAAGGCATCCCGGCGCGGACTATCGGGACGCATTCGCATCGCCGTCATCCCCACCGCCTTGGCAATGGTCGCCGAGCTGACGACGCCGTTTCGGGAGAAGCATCCCGGCGTCACCTTCTCCATCCTGTCGCGGACCTCGGTGGAAATCCTGTCGCTCGTCGGCAATTTCGACGCCGATATCGGCATTACCTACCTGGACAATGAGCCCCTCGGCCGCGTCATCTCGGTGCCGCTCTACCTGGAGCAATATCACCTCGTTACATCGGAAGGCGGCCCTTTCGCCGATGCCGAGCAGGTCAGCTGGTCCGAGGTCGCCAACCTGCCGCTATGCCTGCTCACGCCCGATATGCAGAACCGGCGCATCATCGACCAGCATCTGGCCGAGGCCGGTGCGACGGTGCGGCCGACGCTGGAATCCAATTCGATGATCGTGCTGTTTTCGCACATCGTGACAGGCAAATGGTCGTCGATCATGCCCGGCCATCTCGTCCGAGCTTTCGATCTATCCAGGACCATCCGCACCATACCCATCGTCGAGCCGGTCGCGAACCACATCGTGGGCGTGGTCGCAGCCCATCGCGATCCGCACACGCCGCTGGTCGCCGCATTTCTCAGCGAGACACTCAAGCTGAACAACCTTCGTCGGACAGCCGAGCAGCCTTAGCTCAGCGTCTTGCTTTTGATCAAGGCGACGGGCTTAGCTCTCTTCACCTCTCCCTTTGGGGGAGAGGTCGACCCTCTTGGGTCGGGTGAGGGGGCCTTTAGGAACTCGGTGCCAAACGAAGGCCCCCTCACCCGGCGCTGCGCGCCGACCTCTCCCCCGAAGGGAGAGGTGAAGGGCGTGCCGCACGCCAAGACATCGCAGAAGCAAATCGAGGGCACAAAAGGCCCTCGATCCTCGCAACAGCTTGGCAGCCTCAGGTTCGTGGCTTGAGGTTTTCCGGGTCGTAGAGTGGCTTGTAGCCCACGCCGGCGACCTCGGCCGGATAGGTCTCGCCGAAATATTCCAGCGTCACCTGGCGGCCGACCTGGCAATGGCTCCAGGGCAGATAGGCCAGCGCGATATTCTTGCCGATGGTGGGGCCATACGCCACCGAGGTGGTGTAGGACCGGCGTCCCAATTCATCGACCAGCGTCTCGCCGGTCGCGGGGTCCATCACCGGCATGATGCCGACGGGGTAGCGGGCAACGCCCTTGCTGTCGACATTGTCGGTCATGATCAAGGTGCACAGCATGGCGGGCTGGTGCTCACGCTCACGGTATTCGACATGCTTGGCCTTGCCGCAGAAGTCGGCTTCCTTGACCTTCGGACGGGCCAGGTCGGCTTCGAGCAGGTTGTACTCGGTCAACAGGTCCGCATTCTGCAGGCGCAGGCTCTTTTCCATGCGGCGGGTATTGGCATAGGTCTCGACGCCCACGGCGATCACGCCGGTCGAACGCAGGGCATCCCAGACCGCCAGCCCGTCTTCATAAGCCATGTGCAGTTCCCAGCCCTGCTCGCCGACATAGGAGATGCGGAAGGCCGTAACGGACTTGCCGGCAATGGTCAGCGGCTTGATGGCGGCGAAGGGGAAGTTCTCAGGCAGCAACACCGAGGGATCTTCCACGAGCTTACTGAGGTTTTCCCGTGCATTGGGGCCCCAGATGCCGATGGTGATGTTCTTTTCGGTCACGTCGGTAATGGTGGCGTTGAAGCCACGATCCTGAGCGACGCGGCGCATATATTGCAGATCGCGGGGACCGGCATCGGCGCCGTTGATCATGCGGATGCGGTCGGCCATGCGGATGACGGTGAAGTCGGCCCGCACCATGCCCTGCTCATCGAGGAAGTGGGTGTAGATGCCCTTGCCGATATTGGCATCGCCGCCAATCTTGGCCGCGCAGAGCCACTCCATCAGCTCGACATGGTCTGGCCCCTCGATGTCGCAGATGTAGAAGTGCGACAGGTTGATGATGCCGCAATTCTCGGTCATTTCGAGATGCTCGGCATTGGACACGCGCCAGAAATGGCGATTGTCCCATTCATTGGCACGGACCGGCACCCGATCGCCGAACTTCTCCAGCAAATGCTCGTTGGCGGCGTAGCCATGGGCGCGCTCCCAGCCGCCCAGCTCCATGAAGTAGCCGCCCAACTCCTTTTCGCGCTCGTAAAACGGCGAACGGCGGATATTGCGGCCACCCGAGAACGGCTCGCGTGGATGCACCGGCGGATTGTAGATCTTCATCGCCGTTTCGGTGCAGCGTTCCTCGATGAACTTCTCGGTCAGCTGGAACGGCGCGAAGCGGGCATAGTCGATCTTGTTGTGGTCGATCGAGGTCCGGCCATCGGTCATCCAGTCCGCAATGAGCTTGCCCATGCCGGGGCCATCCTTGACCCAGATGCCCACGGCGTACCAGAGGCCACGCACCTTCTGGCTCTCACCCATGGATGGGCCGCCATCGGTGGTGGTCTGCAACAGGCCATTGAAGGAATGGCCTTCGTTATAGCCCAACTCGCCCAGGATCGGGGTCAGCTCCATGGCGCGTTCGAGCGGCTCCATGACCTGTTCGAGATCGAGGTCGCGCTGCGATGGCGACAGGCGAGCCTGTTCCTTTTCAAGCAGGTCGCGCGGATGCACGAGGCGGGGATTGTGCTCCTCGTAATAGCCCCACTCGATCTGGCCGCCCTCGGCGGTTGTCGGATCGCCCGTATCGCGCAGGTAGGCCGAGTTGCCCTGGTCGCGCAGGAGGGGATAGCCGATTTCCTTGCCGGTATTGGCGAACCCGTCGTACGGGCCGAAAAAGGTCAGCGGGTGATCGACCGGCATGACCGGCAGGTCCTCGCCCGCCATCTCGGCAATCAGGCGACCCCAGAGGCCGGCGCAGACCACCACGTGGTCGGCCATGATGGTCCCGCGATCGGTGACCACGCCCTTGATGCGACCGTCCTCGATGACCAGCGACTTGGCCGAGGTATTGGCGAAAGCCTGCAGCTTTCCGGCCGTAACGGCCTGGTCGACCAGCTTGCCGGCCACCGTCTGCGAGCGCGGAATGACGAGGCCCGCATCGGGGTCCCACAACCCGCCCTGGATCATGCTCTCCTCGACCACGGGCATCTTTGCCTTGATCTCGGCGGGGTCGATCAGCCGCGCGCGGGTGCCGAAGGCCTTGCCCGATGCAACCTTGCGCTTGATCTCGTCCATGCGCACGTCGTCGCCGACGCGCGCCACTTCGAGGCCGCCCACGCGGGCGTAGTGGCCCATCTTGTCGAAGAAATCGATGGAATAGAGGGTCGTCCAGCAGCTCAGAAAATCATGGCTGGTGGTGTAGCAGAAGTCCGAGGCATGGGCGGTGGAACCGATATCGGTGGGAATACCCGACTTGTCGATGCCCACGATGTCGTCCCAGCCGCGTTCGACCAGGTGATGCGCGATCGAGGCGCCGACGATACCGCCCAATCCGACGATGACGACCCGCGCCTTTTCGGGAAACGCTGCCATTCTCTAGATACTCCCTGGGCGGACTAGTTTGTGAAGACGACCGTGCGATGATGGTTCAGCATCACGCGGCCCTCAAGGTGATACTTGACCGCGCGTGCCAGCACCCTGGACTCGATATCGCGGCCGGTGGCGACGAAGTCTTCCGAAGTCATGGCGTGGCTGACGCGCTCGGTTTCCTGCTCGATGATCGGCCCTTCGTCGAGGTCCGCGGTCACATAGTGGCCGGTTGCGCCGATCAGCTTCACACCACGCTCATGCGCCTGGTGGTATGGCTTGGCGCCCTTGAAGCTGGGCAGGAACGAGTGGTGGATGTTGATGACCATGCCATAGAGGCGGTTGGACAGCTCGTTGGACAGCACCTGCATGTAGCGGGCCAGCACCACGAGTTCCGAGCCGGTCTCCTTGACCAGTTCGATCAACTGCTCTTCGCGCTCGGCCTTGTTGTCCTTGTTCACCGGCCAATAGTAGAACGGGATGCCTTCCTGCTCCGCCGTCCGCCGCGAATCCTCATGGTTTGAGACGATCGCGGCGACCTCCGCATTCAGCCAGCCGACCTTGATCTGGTAGAGCAGATGCAAGAGCCCATGGTCGAACTTGGACACCATGATGATGATCTTGGGCCGGCGCGACAGATCCTCGATCTTGAGCTTCATGTCGAAGCGGTCGACCGACGGCTTGAGGGCCAGCTCGAGCACCTCCCGGCTTGTCGTCTCCGGTACCGCAAAGGCGATGCGGATGAAGAGCTGGTTGGTCTGCCGGTCGCAGAACTGGTTGGATTCAAGGATATTTGCGCCCCGTGAAGCCAGCGCCGTGGTGAGCGCCGCGACAATGCCGGGCTGGTCGAGGCAGCTCAGCTTGAGGATGAACTTGTTCTCGGTCATCTTGGTGTCTCGATTGCGTTGGAGGTCGCCTCAGAGCTGCCGTTCCAGTTCCGGGATCAATTCGAACAGGTCGCCCACCAGGCCATAGTCGGCGATCTGGAAGATCGGCGCGTCCTCGTCCTTGTTGATCGCGACGATGACCTTGGCTTCCTTCATGCCCGCCAGGTGCTGGATGGCGCCGGATATGCCGATGGCGATATAGAGGTCGGGCGCGACGATCTTGCCCGTCTGGCCAACCTGCCAGTCGTTTGGAGCGTAGCCGGCGTCCACCGCGGCACGCGATGCGCCCACTGCGGCGCCGAGCTTGTCGGCGACCGGCAGGATGATTTCGCGGAATTTCTCCAGCGACCCCAGGGCCCGCCCACCCGAAATCACCACGCGCGCCGATCCAAGCTCCGGACGCTCGTTCTTGGCCATCCGGTTTTCAAGGAACACCGATAGCCCCTGGTCAGCGGTGGCGGCAACGGCCTCGATCGGCGCCCCCGCCCCGGCCCCCGCCGGCGCGAAGCCTGCGGTGCGCACGGTGATGACCTTCTTGGCGTCGGTGGACTGCACGGTCTGGATGGCATTGCCGGCGTAGATCGGGCGCTTGAACGTGTCTGATGAGACCACCTCGACGATCTCGGAAACCTGCATCACGTCGAGCAAAGCGGCGACACGCGGAAAGACGTTCTTGCCCGTCGTGGTCGCCGCGGCAACGAAAACCTCATAGCCTGCCGCGATGGAAACGATGAGGTCGGCCAGCGGCTCGGCCAGCTGGTTGGCCAGGGCGTCGCTTTCCGCCAGCAGCACCTTGCGCACCCCGGCAAGCCCGGCGGCCGCAGCAGCGGCGCCCTCCGCCCCCTTGCCGGCGACTAAAATGTCGATGTCACCCCCGATCTTGGCGGCGGCGGTCAGGGCACGCGCAGTCAGCTCGGACAGGGTCGCGTTGTCATGTTCGGCGAGAAGAAGAATTGCCATTTGTGTGTCCTCGCTTGATCAGATGACGCGGGCTTCGTTGCGCAGCTTGTCGACCAGTTCGGCGACGCTGGCGACCTTGATGCCGGCCTTGCGGGTGCCCGGCTCTTCGGTCCTGAGTAACTTGAGGCGCGGCTCGACCGACACGCCGTAGTCGGCGGCAGTCTTTTCCTCGAGCGGCTTCTTCTTGGCCTTCATGATGTTGGGTAGCGAGGCGAAGCGCGGCTCGTTGAGCCGCAGGTCGGCGGTGACGATGGTCGGCAGCTTGACCTCGATCGACTGCAGGCCGCCGTCGACCTCGCGCAGCACCACCGCCTTGTCGTCGCCGAGCTCGACCTTGGAGGCGAACGTGGCCTGCGACCAGCCCAGCAATGCCGAAAGCATCTGCCCGGTCTGGTTGGCGTCATCGTCGATCGCCTGCTTGCCCAGGATCACCAGTCGCGGCGCTTCGGCCTCGACCACGCCCTTGAGAAGTTTTGCGACAGTCAGCGGCTCGACCACGCCATCCACGTTGATCAGGATGCCGCGATCGGCGCCCATGGCCAGGGCGGTGCGCAGGGTGTCCTGCGCCTGTGCCGGCCCGATGGACACCACTATGATCTCGGTCACCTTCCCGGCTTCCTTGAGCCTAATGGCCTCCTCGACGGCGATCTCATCAAAGGGGTTCATCGACATCTTGACGTTGGCCAGGTCGACACCTGAACCGTCGGCTTTAACACGGATTTTGACGTTGAAGTCGACCACGCGTTTTACAGGCACCAGAACTTTCATCTTCAATCCATTCCAAACCGGACCGACGGGCTATTGAGCCAGCCCCTGCATCTTGCACGGAGCATTGCGACACAATCAGCCACTTGCACAGAACGTTTGCGTCAAATTTGGATTAGCGATACGACATCGGCCGGGGAGAACGTCAGCGAGGGGATGCGATGGACGCCAAGGTACGGGGCAACCGGACGAGCGCGGCGGCATCGCGGGTCTATAGACCGCGCGCCGAGGGACCCAGGCTTTCGGTGGGTTTCATCCTCGCCAAGCGCTTCACTCTTTGCGCTTTTGCCAACTTCGTCGACGTGCTTCGCCTGGCCGCGGACGAAGGTGACCGCAGCCGCCCGATCATGTGCGGCTGGACCGTGCTGTCCGACACCATGAGCGCTGTCCCATCCAGCAGCGGCATCACCGTCCACCCCAATGAGCGCCTCGGCGATCCTACCAAATTCGACTACATCGTCGTCATCGGTGGCGTGATGGACGATATGTCCGGCCTGGGCCCGGAATATACCGCCTATCTGGAAAAGGCCGCGGCGGCCGGCGTTCCGTTGGTCGGCGTCTGCACTGGCGGCTTCCTGCTGCACAAGGCCGGCCTGATGGATGGCTACCGCTGCTGCGTCAGCTGGTTCCACCATGCCGATTTCCTCGAGCAGTTCGACGGACTGGACCCGGTTTCGGACCAGATCTTCATCGACGACGGCGACCGGCTGACCTGCTCGGGCGGCGCAAGCTCCGCGCATCTGGCCGCGTATCTCGTGGAAAAGCATGTGGGTCGCGCCCAGGCCAGCAAGAGCCTCCATATCATGATCATCGACGACGCCATGCGGCCGGAAAAGCCGCAGCCGGGCGTATCGATGGACATTTCCACCCGCGATCCGATGGTGATGCGCGCCCTGCTGCTGATGCAGCAGAACATCGACAATCCGCTATCGGTTTCGGAACTGGCGCGCCGCATGGGCCATAGCAAGCGCCAACTGGAGCGGCACTTCCGCACCGCCCTGGGCGCGTCCCCCCAGGCGGCATTCCTCCAGATCCGTCTCACCTTCGCCCATCATCTGATTGAAACCACGGACAAATCCGTCGCGGCAATCGCGGTTGAATGCGGCTTTTGTGACTCGTCGCATCTGAGCCGCATGTTCCGGCAGCGCTTCAATCATACGCCGCACGAATTGCGCAAACGCGCGCCGGTTGCCGATCGCGTGGTGGAAGCCGCCTGACTGTCGCATTTGTCGGGTCGGTACGGAGGCACTTCCGCCGCCTTGGCGTTTTTGTGCGATCCGTTTGACGCAAATATCCTGTGCCGCGCCCTCCAATGTCGCAATGATACCTCAACACTAGTCGTTCGAGGTAGGCGATGACCCGCTTTTCGTTCCCGTCACTGCTCGGCAATGCCCTGACGGGTCACAAGAACTGGCAGCCGCAATGGCCGGACGCGCAGCCCAAGGCTGAGTATGACGTCGTCATCGTCGGCGCTGGCGGCCACGGGCTTGGCGCGGCCTACTACCTCGCCAAGGAACACGGCATCACCAATGTCGCCATCATCGACAAGGGTTGGCTGGGCGGCGGCAATACCGGTCGCAACACCACCATCATCCGCTCCAACTACCTCTATGACGAAAGCGCGATGCTCTACGAGCATTCGATGAAGCTGTGGGAAGGGCTGACGCAGGAACTCAACTACAACGTCATGTTCTCGCAGCGCGGCGTGATGATGCTGGCGCATAATGTGCACGACGTGCAGAGCTTCAAGCGCCACGTGCATTCCAACCGTCTCAATGGCATCGACAACGAGTGGCTGACGCCCGAGCAGGCCAAGGAATTCTGCCCGCCGCTCGATATCTCGACCACCGCCCGCTATCCCGTCATGGGCGCCGCGCTGCAGCGCCGCGGCGGCGTGGCTCGCCATGACGCGGTCGCCTGGGGCTATGCGCGCGGCGCGGCGGCCCGGGGCGTCGACATCATCCAGAACTGCCCCGTCACGGCCATCCGGCGCGACGCTTCGGGCAAGGCGATCGGCGTCGAAACCGCCCGTGGCTTCATCAAGGCCAAGAAGGTCGCCGTCTCCGCCGCTGGTCATACTTCGGTGGTGATGGAGTCGGCGGGCGTGCGGCTGCCGCTCGAGAGCTTTCCGCTGCAGGCGCTGGTATCCGAGCCGGTCAAGCCGATCTTCCCCTGCGTGGTCATGTCCAACTCGGTGCATGCCTACATTTCGCAGTCGGACAAGGGCGAGCTGGTCATCGGCTCGGGCACCGACCAATACGTGTCCTACAGCCAGCGCGGCGGCCTGCCGCTCATCGAGCACACGGTTGCCGCCATCTGCGAAATCTTCCCGATCTTCACCCGCATGCGCATGCTGCGCAAATGGGGCGGCATCGTCGACGTGACCCCGGATCGCTCGCCGATCCTCGGCAAGACCCCGGTTCCCGGACTCTACGTCAACTGCGGTTGGGGCACCGGTGGCTTCAAGGCCACGCCCGGCTCGGCCAACGTTTTCGCCCACACGATCGCGCGCGACGAGCCGCATCCGATCAACGCACCATTCACGCTGGAGCGGTTCACCACCGGCCGGCTCATCGACGAAGCTGCCGCCGCAGCCGTCGCGCACTGAGGGGCTACACCCATGCTGCTCATCCACTGCCCCTATTGCGACGCCGAGCGCCCCGAGGTCGAATTCACCTATGGCGGCCAGGCTCATATCGCCCGCCCGCAGGACCCCTCGACCTTCACCGACGAGCAATGGCGTGACCACCTGTTCATCCGCACCAACCCACGCGGCATCCATGCCGAACGCTGGCGCCACATTCACGGCTGCGGCCGCTTCTTCAATGCGGTCCGCGACACCGTCACCGACAAGTTCGTCTTCACCTACAAGGCGGGCCAGCCACGCCCCGACCTGACCGGCAACGAGGGGGCTCGCTGATGGGCAACTTCCGCATCCCCGGCGCTGGCCGCGTCAATCACAACAAGTCGGTGCAGTTCACCTTCAACGGCAGAACCATTATGGGTCTCGAGGGCGACACCGTCGCTTCAGCCCTGCTGGCCAGCGGCCAGCACCTGGTCGGTCGCTCGTTCAAGTATCACCGCCCGCGCGGCATCCTGTCGGCCGGCTCGGAAGAGCCTAACGCGCTGCTCGGCATCGACCACGGCCCTGCCCGCGTCGAGCCGAACACCCGCGCCACGGTCATCGAGGTTTCCCAGGGCCTCAAGACCATCAGCCAGAACCACTGGCCATCGCTGGAGCGCGACGTCGGCGCCATCAACGACGTGCTCTACATGCTGTTCTCGGCCGGCTTCTACTACAAGACCTTCATGTGGCCGAAGAGCTTCTGGAACAAGGTCTACGAGCCGATCATCCGCAGCACCGCGGGCCTGGGCAAGTCGCCCGTCGAACCCGATCCGGACACCTATTCCAGCCGCTTCTTCCATTGCGACGTTCTGGTTGTGGGCGCCGGCCCAGCCGGTCTTGCCGCTGCCCTCGCCGCCGGTCGCACTGGCGCCAAGGTCATGCTGGCCGACGAGCAGGCTGAACTCGGCGGCTCGCTATTGTCGGAAACCGATGCCGGCATCGACGGCAAGACCGGCTGGGAATGGCTCAAGGCCAGCGTCGACGAACTGGCCGGCATGGCCAATGTCACCCTCCTGCCCCGCACCACGGCGATTGGCTATTATCACCAGAACTTCGTCGGCCTCTGCCAGCGCATCACCGACCACCTCGCTTCGGCGCCGCAAGGCACGCCGCGCGAACGCATGTGGAAGGTCCGCGCCAAGCAGGTCGTGCTGGCCCAGGGTTCGATCGAAAAGCCGCTGGTGTTCGACGGCAATGATCGCCCCGGCGTCATGCTGGCCAGCGCCGCCCGCACCTATCTCAACCGCTACGGCGTCAAGGTCGGCAACAATCCCGTCGTCGTGACCTCGCATGACAGCGCCTGGCTGGCGGCCTTCGACCTGGCCCGAGCCGGGGTCAAGGTCGGCGCCATCATCGACATCCGCAGCGACGTGCCGACCGAGCTCAAGGCCACGGCAACCGCCTTGGGCATCGAGGTGCTGGCCGGCTGGACCGTGACCGGCACCAAGGGCCGCCTGCGCGTCTCCTCGGTTCGCGCCAAGCCAATCAATGGCAGCTCGGGCCAGGCACGTGAATTTGCCTGCGACGCCCTGCTGATGAGCGGCGGCTGGAACCCCAGCCTGCACCTGTTCTCCCACACCCAGGGCAAGCTCGAATGGCGCGAGGATGGCCAGGTCTTCCTGCCGTCCAAGCATGTCGAGCAGAGCCGCTGCGCCGGTGCGGGCAATGGTGACTTCGGCCTCGCCACCGCGCTCGCCGAAGGTACGGCCGCTGGCCTCGCCGCAGCAGCCGATGCCGGCTTCACCGGCACTGCTCCGACCTATGCCGTCACCGGCGAGTTCGCTCTCACCGGCACGTCGAGCCGCGAGCTGCCGACCGACAAGAACACCTCCACCGCCAAGGCCTTCGTCGATTTCCAGAACGACGTCACCGCCAAGGATATCCGCCTTGCCGTGCGCGAAGGCTTCCGCTCCATCGAGCACGTCAAGCGCTACACCACCAACGGCATGGCGACCGACCAGGGCAAGACGTCCAACATCAACGGCCTGATCATCGCGGCCGACGCCGTGCAGAAGCCGGCGCCCCAGGTTGGCCTGACAACGTTCCGCCCGCCCTACACGCCAACCACCTTCGGCGCCTTTGCCGGCTACAACCGCGGCCGCCTGTTCGACGTGACGCGCAAGACCTCCATCGACAGCTGGGCCGAGGAACAGGGCGCGGTGTTCGAGCCGGTCGCGCTGTGGCGCCGTGCCTGGTATTTCCCCAAGCCGGGCGAGGACATGCATGCCGCGGTGGCCCGCGAATGCAAGGCGACGCGTGACTCGCTGGGCATTTTCGACGCTTCGACGCTGGGCAAGATCGAGATTGTAGGCCCCGACGCCGCCGAATTCCTCAATCGCATGTACACCAACCCCTGGAGCAAGCTGCAGCCCGGCCGCACCCGCTATGGCGTGCTGCTCGGCGAGGACGGCTTCATACGTGACGACGGTGTCATCGGCCGCCTGACAACGGACCGCTTCCACGTCACTACCACCACCGGCGGCGCTGCCCGCGTGCTCAACATGATGGAGGACTACCTCCAGACCGAGTTCCCCGAACTCAAGGTCTGGCTGACCTCTACCACCGAGCAGTGGTCGGTCATCGCCGTCAACGGCCCCAATGCCCGAAACCTCCTGGCGCCGCTGATCGAAGGCATCGACCTCTCGGAAGAAGCCTTCCCCCATATGTCGATCGCCGAAGGCAAGATCGCGGGCGTACCAACCCGCCTGTTCCGCATGAGCTTTACCGGTGAGCGCGGCTACGAGGTCAATGTCCCCTCCCGCTACGGCCGTGCCATCTGGGAAAGGCTGATCGCCGAGGGCCAGAAATACGGCATTACACCTTACGGCACCGAGACCATGCACGTGCTGCGCGCCGAAAAGGGCTACATCATCGTCGGCCAGGATACCGACGGCACGCTGACGCCTGACGATGCCGGCCTCGGCTGGGCCATCGGCAAGGCCAAGCCCGACTTCGTCGGCAAGCGCTCGCTGAGCCGCCCCGACATGCTCAAGGCAGATCGCAAGCAACTTGTCGGCTTGCTGACAGAAAACCCCAAGACGTTGCTGGAAGAAGGCGCGCAGATCGTGCTCGATCCGAACCAGCCGGTCCCCATGAAAATGGTCGGCCACGTCACTTCGTCGTACTGGAGCGTGGCGCTGAACCGGTCGATCGCCTTGGCAGTGATCGAAGGCGGCAACAGCCGCATGGGCGAGACCGTCCACATCCCTATGCCATCAGGAACCCTGCGCGCCCAGATCACGGGCACGGTGTTCTTCGACCCCGAAAACAAGCGTTTGAGCGCGTAAGGACCACATGATGCAGGAACATCATCCTCTGGTTGGCCGCCAGCTGGCCGCCGCGAATGCTCCAGTCACCATCCGCCCGGTGGAGAACTGCGCCCGCTTCAACCTGCGTATCGATCCGGCCAACCTGGCTGCCGCGTCGGCCGTGTGGGGCACCGCCCTGCCCGCGACGATCGGCGGACTGGTGTGGTCCGGCGAGCGCCTCGCCGCCTGCATTGGTCCCGACGAATGGTTCCTGATCGCCCCGCTGGCTGATCGTGACGCCATCGAAACGGCATTCGCCGAGCTCTATGCCACGACGATCCATAGCCTCGTCGATGTCGGACATCGCGAAGTCGGCATCGCCGTGGAGGGCCCCGCCGCGGCCGACGCGCTGCAATCGAGCATCGCCTTCGAAGTCGGCGCCATGGTTGTGGGCGAAGCCCGCCGCACCATTATCGACCGGGTCCAGATCATCCTGTTGCGCGAAGCCGAAACCCGCTTCCGCGTCGAGGTCTGGCACTCGTTCTCCGACCACGTCTGGCACCTGCTTGCCGGCATCTGTCGCGAATACGAATTGGGCGTCTGACGCCCCTGAGGGAGGATAGAATGCTTCACACCAAGACGCCGGGCGGCCTGACCGACCTTGCCGTTGCCGCTTCGATCGACCGCGAGCTGGGCCGCCAGCAGAACCAGATCGAGCTCATCGCTTCGGAAAACATCGTGTCCCGTAATGTGCTGCTGGCACAGGGTTCGGTGCTGACCAACAAGTATGCCGAGGGTTATCCCGGCAAGCGCTACTATGGCGGCTGCGAGTTCGTCGACGAGGTCGAAACTATCGCCATCGAACGGGCCAAGGAGCTGTTCGGGGCGGCCTATGCCAATGTCCAGCCCCATTCGGGCGCTCAGGCTAACCAGGCCGTCTACTTCGCCCTGCTCCAGCCGGGCGACCGGATCATGGGCATGTCGCTGGCCCATGGCGGCCACCTGACCCATGGCTCGCCTGTCACCATGTCGGGCAAGTGGTTCGAGGTGTCGAGCTACCAGGTGCGCGAAGACAACCAGCTGATCGACTACGATCAGGTCCGTGCGGTGGCGCTCGAAACACAGCCTAAGCTGATCGTCGCCGGAGCTTCGGCCTATCCGCGCGCCATCGACTTCGCCTTCTTCCGCAAGGTGGCGGACGAAGTGGGTGCCTATCTCATGGTCGACATGGCCCACTATGCGGGCCTCGTCGCTGCAGGCGTCTATCCCGACCCGATGCCGCATGCTCATGTCGTCACGACCACGACGCACAAGACCCTGCGCGGTCCGCGTGGCGGCATGATCCTCACCAATGGCGAGGCCCTGGCCAAGAAGTTCAACTCGGCCGTGTTCCCGGGCAACCAGGGTGGCCCGCTGATGCATGTCATCGCCGCCAAGGCGGTGGCGTTCGGCGAAGCGCTCGACCCAAGCTTCAAAATCTACGCCCAGGACGTCGTCGCCAATGCGCGGGCTCTCGCCGAGACGCTGATCGCTGGCGGGCTCAATATCGTCTCTGGCGGCACTGACAGCCACATGGTTCTCGTCGACCTCCGCCCCAAGGGCGTCAAGGGCCGCGATGCCGAACATGCGCTCGAACGCGCCGGGCTGACCTGCAACAAGAACGCCATTCCGTTCGATCCGGAAAAGCCGGCGGTCACCTCGGGTGTGCGCCTGGGCACCTCGGCCGGCACGACGCGCGGCTTCGGCCAGGAGGAATTCAAGCGCGTGGGCGAACTGATCCTCCAGGTCGTCGATGCACTGGCCTTAGCCGGCCCCGAAGGTGACGCTGCGGTTGAAAAGGCTGTCCTGGCCGAAGTCCAGGACATCTGCGTCCGCTTTCCCATCTACCAGTAACGACGGCCTGAACCCCGTCGGGCGCTTTCCGGGCGCCCGACCGCGCTCCCCTGCAAGGCGAGACCCGGTACCGTGTTCCTAAGCGTTTTTGACGTCTTCAAAATCGGTATCGGACCATCCTCATCGCATACGATGGGGCCCATGACGGCTGCCGTCAGCTTCCTTCAGCTGCTCCAGCATGCCCCTTTGCGCCAACAGGCGACCGGCGTCCGCGTCAGCCTCCATGGCTCCCTTGCCTTCACCGGAAAGGGCCATGCCACCGATCGCGCCGTGGCCTTGGGTTTGCTGGGCTGGCTTCCCGCCAAGCTCGACATCGACAAGGCCGAGCAGCAATTGCTCGACCTCCAGGTCAGCCATCGGCTCGAACACGCCGGCCTGCCGCCCCTCGTCTTCGACCCGGCCAGCGACATCGTTTTCGACTATGGCCCGCCTTTGCCCGGCCACGCCAACGGCCTCATCTTCACCGCTTATGATGCCGCGGGCGAAACGCTGCTGAGCGAGACCTACTATTCCATCGGCGGTGGCTTCGTGGTGACGGCGGCCGAGCGCGAACAGCCCAAAGCCAGCGCAACCAATGGCGACATCAGCTGGCCCTATCCGTTCAAGAATGCCGTCAGCATGCTCGCGATGGCCCAGGACAGCGGCCGCTCCATCGCCAGCATGAAGCGCGAGAACGAAGCCCAGTTGCGCACCCATGCCGATGTGGAAGCCGACGTCGCCAATATCTGGTCGGTCATGAATGGCTGCATCGAGCGCGGGCTGTCGCTCGATGGCGAACTGCCTGGGGGCCTCAAGGTCAAGCGCCGCGCGCGCCGCATTCATCAGCAATTGCAGGCCGAAAAGCTCACCAATTCGGGCCAGCCGCATGCCGCATCGGACTGGCTCAGCGTCTATGCCATGGCCGTCAACGAGGAAAACGCGGCCGGCGGACAGGTCGTCACCTCGCCCACCAATGGGGCGGCCGGCGTGGTGCCTTCGGTGCTGCGCTACTATCTCGACCATTGCCATGGCGCCGATCCGGCCAAGGTCTCCGACTTCCTGCTGACCGCCGCCGCTATCGGCGGCCTCATCAAGCACAACGCTTCCATTTCCGGCGCTGAAGCCGGCTGCCAAGGCGAAGTGGGTTCGGCTGCCGCAATGGCCGCGGCCGGCCTCTGCGCCGTGCTGGGCGGGACGCCCGAGCAGGTGGAGAACGCCGCCGAGATCGCCCTCGAACATCACCTGGGCATGACCTGCGACCCGGTCGCCGGCCTGGTCCAGGTCCCCTGCATCGAGCGCAATGGCATCGGCGCCACCAAGGCCGTAGCCGCCGCGTCACTGGCGCTTCGGGGCGACGGATCACATTTCATGCCGCTCGACAACTGCATCGAGGCAATGCGCCAGACCGGCGAAGAGATGAACACCAAATTCAAGGAAACCAGTCTGGGAGGACTGGCGGTCAACCTGCCCGAATGCTGAGGCAGCCCATAACCAGAAGCGAGGAGAACGGATATGAGCAAGAATCGTGGCGTGGTCTATGTCGGACCCGGCAAGGTCGAGGTGCGCGACATCGAGGATGCCAAGCTGATGGCGCCAGACGGTCGTCGCATCGAACATGGCGTCATCCTCAAGGTGATCTCGACCAATATCTGCGGGTCCGACCAGCACATGGTGCGCGGTCGAACCACCGCCGAGCCCGGTCTCGTGCTGGGCCATGAAATCACCGGCCGGATCATCGAAAAGGGCCGCGACGTCGAGATGCTCGACGTCGGCGACATCGTGTCGGTGCCGTTCAACGTGGCCTGCGGCCGCTGCGCCTGCTGCAAGTCGCAGGACACCGGCGTCTGCCTCACCGTCAATCCATCGCGCGCCGGCGGCGCCTATGGCTATGTCGACATGGGCGGCTGGATCGGCGGCCAGGCCCGCTACGTGACCGTGCCCTATGCCGATTTCAACCTGCTGAAATTCCCCGACCGCGATCGCGCCATGAGCAAGATCCGCGATCTCACCATGCTGTCCGACATCCTGCCGACCGGCTTCCACGGCGCGGTCAAGGCCGGTGTCGGCGTCGGCTCGACGGTCTATGTTGCCGGTGCCGGCCCGGTGGGCTTGGCTGCGGCAGCCTCTGCCCGCATCCTGGGCGCTGCCGTCGTCATGATCGGCGATTTCAACAAGGACCGTCTCGCCCACGCGTCCAAGATGGGCTTCGAGGCGATCGACCTGTCCAAGAGCGATCGCCTCGGCGACATGATCGCCCAGGTCACAGGTTCGGATGAAGTCGATAGCGCCATCGACGCGGTCGGCTTCGAGGCACGCGGCCATTCCGGCGGCGAGCAGCCGGCCATCGTCCTCAACCAGATGATGGAAATCACCCGCCCTGCCGGATCGATCGGCATTCCTGGCCTTTACGTCACCGAAGATCCGGGCGCAGTGGACGCCGCCGCCAAGCATGGCAGCCTGTCGCTGCGCTTCGGCCTGGGCTGGGCCAAGGCACAATCCTTCCACACCGGCCAGACCCCGGTGCTGAAATACAACCGCCAGCTGATGCAGGCCATCCTGCATGATCGCCTGCCCATCGCCGATATCGTCAATGCGCGCATCATCTCGCTGGACGATGCTGCCCAGGGCTACGAGACGTTCGACCAGGGCGCAGCCGTCAAGTTCGTACTCGATCCGCACGGCGAACTGGCTGCCTAGCAGCAAGCCAGCGGCCTCCGGTCAAGTGCCGGGGGCCGCAGCGCGGATTGGAGCCCTATTGTCTGCCTGCTATTTTGCGGCTCTACCTTGCCGGACTGACTCAACTGGGGCCTTCCATGACTGACACCCGCGCCGCTCTCGATGCCATGCTTGCCGAGCTGGAGATCACCCCGATCACCATCGAGCATCCCCCAGTCCACACGGTCGAAGAAGCCCTGCCTTACTGGAGCGCGCTTGAAGGCGTCCACACCAAGAACCTGCTGCTCAAGGGCGCCAAGGGCGGGCTTTGGCTGGTCTGTGTCCCGACCGATCGCCGGCTGGATCTCAAGGCTCTGGCCGCCCATGTCGGCGCCAAGAAGTTCTCCTTTGCCAGCGGCGAGACCCTGCTCGAAGCGCTGAATGTGGTTCAGGGTTCGGTCAGTCCGCTGGCCCTCATCAACGACAAGGCGAATGCCGTGCAGCTGGTGCTGGCCGCCGACATGATGAGCAAGCCGCGCATCACGGTACATCCGCTCGTCAATACCGCCACCGTTTCGGTGACCAGCGCGGAACTGCTGAGGTTTGTAGAAGCCACAGGCCATCGCGCCGAGATCGTCGACTTTGACCGCCTGCCTGCCAGCTGACCGCGGCTAGACAGCAGCCTTTCGCTCGTTGCTGGGCGTATGGCCAAAATGGTCGAGATAACTCTGCGAAAAATACGACGCCGAGCTGAAGCCGCTCGCCATGGCGATATCCAGGATCGGCATGCGCGTTTGCCGCAACAACTGGCAAGCGTGGTCCAGCCGGATCTTGATGTAATGCCGGTTTGGTGACGTGCCCAGATGCTTGAGGAACAGCCGTTCGAGCTGCCGTGGTGATACGCCCACCCCGCGGGCGAATTCCTCCATGGTTTGAGGCCGATCGATCGCCCGCTCCATCAACGCGATGACGCGCAACAGCTTGGGGTCGGCGACTCCGAGGCGCGTGCGCATGTCCATGCGCTGGCGCTCGCTGGCCTCGCGCACCCGATGCAGGATGAGCTGGTCGGTGACTGCCGTTGCGACGACCTCGCCATGGTCCCGCTTGATCAGCGACAGCATCATGTCGGCCGCCGCGACGCCGCCCGCGCAGGTGAAGCGGTCGCCATCTATTTCGAACAGGTCCTCGCCCACATCCAGGTCGGGAAAATCGGCCTGCAGCCCGGGGCGGTTCTCCCAGTGGATCGTACACCGGCGTCCGTCGAGAAGCCCCGCTTTTGCCAGCACATAGGCGCCGGTGCAGACGGCGCCTGGCGCCGCGCCAAACTTCACCAGCTTGCGCACTACCGCGATCAGGCTGCGATGATCCAGCTGCTGCACGTCCACGCCTGAACACACCACCACTGCATCGAGGCTCTCTGCCTCGCGAAAGCCGTGATCAACGCCGACCCGGACACCGTTTGATGCCTCTGCGGTCTTGCCGTCTTCGGAAAACAGCAACCAGTCATAGAGCTTGCGCCCAGTGGCCCGATTGGCAAGCCGCAACGGCTCGAGCGCGGCAGTGAACGCGATCATCGAGAACTGCTCGGTCAGCATGAAGCCGAACATCTGAGGATCTGAACGCTGCATGCGGCCACCCATGAGATAATGTCGCAAAATCTAAAGCAGCTGTCGCCCCGCATCAAGACAGGGCGGCAAAAACCGGCAACTCTGACCTATCTCGGTTGAGGAGAGACCCAATGCTCACGAAGGCCCACACGCTTGAAGCGCTCGTCCATGGCCGCAAGCCGGGCCACAGTCTCGATGCGCCCTTCTACACTTCGCCGGAGGTGTTCGAGGCCGATATGGAAGCTATCTTCTATCGCCACTGGATCTATGTTGGCATTGAACCCGACGTTCCGGAACCGGGCGACGTGGCCACCGTCAACATCGGCAAGGCTTCGGTTCTGATCATCCGCGACGACGATAACCAAGTCCGTGCTTTCCATAATGTGTGCCGCCATCGCGGCGCCCGCCTGATCGACGAAGAAAAGGCCACGGTCGGCAACCTGGTCTGCCGCTACCATTCGTGGACCTATGGGCTCGACGGTCGTCTGATGCATGCGCCCCATATGGGTGCCGACTTCGACGCCTCCTGCAAGGGTCTCAAGCCGGTGCACCTGCGCTCGCTCGAGGGCCTGCTCTTCATCTGCCTCGCCGACAATCCGCCCGAGGATTTCGACGACGTGGCCGCCCGCATGGCGCCCTATATCGCCCCCCACAAGGTGCGCGAAACCAAGATTGCCTATCAAAGCGACCTGATCGAAAAGGGTAACTGGAAGCTCACCATCGAGAACAATCGCGAATGCTACCACTGCGAGGCCAACCACCCCGAGCTGACGGTCCCGCTGTTCGCCTATGGCTTTGGCTTCGCGCCCGAGGAGATGGATCCGCTCGACCTCGAAAATGCGCAGCGCTACGACGCCTTGCGCAAGACCAGCCATGCCGAGTGGGAAAGCATGGGCCTGCCCTCGCGTGAAATCGAGGAACTCGACAGCCGCGTGACCGGCTTCCGCACCGAACGCCTGCCACTGGACGGCGACGGCGAGAGCCACACCATGGATACTCGAGCGGCATGCCGGATTCCCTTGGGCGCCTTCACCAATGCGAAGCTGGGCGGCCTCAGCTTCTGGACCCAACCCAATTCATGGCACCACTTCCTTGGCGACCACATCGTCACCTTCTCTGCCCTGCCTTTGGATGAGGGGCACACCCTTGTCCGCACAAAGTGGCTGGTAAACAAGGACGCCGTGGAAGGCGTCGACTACGATATCGCCAACCTCATCGAAGTCTGGACGGCCACGAACCAGCAGGATGCGGCCCTGGTGGAAATGTGCCAGCGCGGCGCCGAAAACCCCGCCTACGAGCCCGGCCCATACTCCCCCAACACCGAGATGCTGGTGGAGAAATTCCAGCGCTGGTACATCGGCCGGATGGCCGCCTATCTGGGTAGCTGAGCATGACTTCGTCACTAGGCGACGCCAACCGGCTCGAGCTGGCCGCAACCCTGTGGGACAGCGAGGCCGATGACACGCTGGTCTGCCGCGCCGTGCGGCAGGAGACGCATGACGTCAAGACCTTTGTCCTGACGCCGGCGACGCCGGGCCGCTTCGCCTACCAGCCCGGTCAGTTCATGACCTATGCCTTTGAGATCGACGGCGAGACCATCCATCGCTGCTACACCATCTCGGCCGCTCCTACTCGACCAAACGCGATTTCGCTCACGGTCAAGCGCGTACCCAATGGCCCGGTTTCCAACTGGCTGCATGACAATCTCAAGCCGGGCATTTCGGTGAAAGCCCTGGGGCCGATGGGCAGCTTCACCTGCTTCGCCCACCCGGCATCGCGCTACCTCTTCCTGTCTGGCGGCAGCGGCATTACTCCGCTGATGTCGATGGCGCGGACCTATCATGACCTGGCTGAGCCCAAGGATATCGTATTCGTGCATTCAGCGCGGACGGTGACCGACATCATCTTCCGCGAGGAACTGGAATTGATGGCGCGGCTGTCGCCCAGCTTCAAGTTTGTCCCGATCTGCGAGGCAGCCAACCCACTTGCGGCCTTTAGCGGATTGACGGGCCGGCTGTCGCTGGACCAGCTCAAGCTCATCGCGCCCGATTTCATGAGCCGCGAAATCTTCGTCTGCGGCCCGCCACCCTACATGGCAGCGGTGCGCAAGATGCTCGAAGAGACGGGCTTCGACATGAAGCACCACCACGAAGAAAGCTTCAACTTCGAGACCCTGTCCGCCGCCGAACAGGCTGAGGCGATCGAGGGCGAGATCGCGCTCGACGCGCCGGATGCGGTCCGGACGTTCAAGGTCGAGTTCACCAAGACGCGCCGCAGCATCGATGTCCCTGATAACATGACGGTGCTCGAGGCGGCAAAACGCGCCGGCATGCGGTTGCCCTCTTCCTGTACGCAGGGACTGTGTGGCACATGCAAGTCCAAGAAGATTTCGGGTACGATCGAGATGCACCATCAGGGCGGCATCCGGCAGCGCGAAATCGACGCCGGCATGATGCTGCTGTGCTGTTCCAAGCCGACCAGCGACCTGGTGATCGAACGCTAGAACGGAAATCGCCTTGTCCTCTCCGTCCGACTCGAAGTCGCCCTATCTGCTTCTGTCGGCACTGTTGATCAGCGAAGTCCTGTTCGTTGCCGGCTATGGCTTGCAACTCATGCTGCTTCCCATCCGCGGCGGCATGGAAGGCTTCTCGGCTCTCGACCTGGGCCTGTTGGGCTCAGGCTATTACCTCGGCTTCGTCGCCGGCTGCCTGCTGACGCCACTCCTGCTGAGCCGCGTTGGCCACACGCGCACCTTTGCGGCCCTGGTATCGATCACCGCAGCCGTGTCGCTCTGCTATCCCATGCTGGCCCAGCCGCAGTTCTGGGCCCTGCTGCGCTTCATCACCGGCATATGCCTGGCCGGCCTCTATCTTATCATCGAAAGCTGGATCAACGACCGGGCAACCTCCTCCACGCGCGGGACGATGATTTCGATCTATGTCGCGCTGAACTATGTGGCGACTGCTGTCGGGCAGATGATGGTGACCCTCTATGACACCTCATCCTTCATGCTGTTTTCGGTCGCCGCGATCGTGATCTCCAGCGCCACGGTACCGCTGGCCCTGTCACGTTCGCCAGCGCCGCAGCCGCCCAAGCTGGTTCGACTTCGCCCGCTGCATCTGTTCAGGCTGTCCCCGGCAGGCACGACGGCTATTTTCCTGCTCGGTCTGGCCACGAGCGCCCTTTGGGCGCTTGGACCGGTTTTCGCGCTCGCCAAGACCGGTGACCTGACGTCAGCGGCGCAGTTCATGAGCGCCGTAGTGGTCGGCGGTGCGCTGGCGCAATGGCCGCTGGGCAAGCTATCGGACCGGTTCGATCGCCGGCATGTGCTGATCGGCATTACGCTGGCGGCGTCGATCGCCGGCCTCGGCATCTCAGTCCTCCCACTCCTGGCCGGACTCGGTCTGGTCTTCGCGGCCCTGTTTGGCGCTACTGTCCTGCCAAGCTACGCCGTCGCCTCCGCCCATGTTTTCGATGTCGCGGACCGCAGCGAATATGTTCAGGTCTCCGGCGGACTGCTGCTGCTCTATGGCGTGGGTTCCACACTTGGACCGTCAGCGGCCGCAATGATCATGGAGTGGTTTGGTCCCTCCTCTCTCGCCGTGTTCATTGCTCTCGCCCAGTTGGGCATTGTCGCCTTCGTTGCCGCCCGGATGTGGCTCAACAAGGCGCAGGTCGTCGGAGCCAAACGCACATTCGATGCGACGGCCGCGACCCCCGTGGGCCTTTTCAACCGCAAGCCCTGAGCGCTTCAGCCGATCTCCGGCGCGTCGACCGAGACCGCCATGCCTTCCGCGAGGCAGGGGCGGGCCATGTCTCGAAACGACAGTGCAGGTGTCGCATCGATCCTATTTCGCGCGCTTCCCACCGCTAAGCTCGACAGGAGCAGCGAGTATGGCCCGGGAGAGGACTTCCAAAATTCTCAGCGCACTGACCAGGACTTCTGGCCTTTCGAACCGATCAGGGCTTGCTCTCGACTGCCGCCATGATGGCGACCGCAAGGGAACGTCTCGGGGCTTGCTGCCTCGACGAAGCGCCGCCTCCAACGAGTCCGGAGCCAATTCGGCCAGTTTCAAAACCTGAACAGCTGGCCGGGATGCGATCCCCACCCGGCAAGTGCACATCGCGGGATCTCGTGAGGCAGCGATTGCCCGGCACGTGGGAGAATAAGCAAATGAAGCATTCCATCAAACTGACATGTCTTGCCCTGGGTCTGGCGACCATCGGTTCGACTGCCGCCTATGCCGACTGCAATGACGTGACCATAGCGTCGATGAACTGGCAGAGCGCGGAAGTGCTTGCGAGCCTGGACAAGTTCATCCTCGAAAACGGCTATGATTGCACGGTTTCCATCATCTCCGGCGACACCGTCCCTACCCTCACCTCGATGGCGGAACGCGGCCAGCCGGACATTGCGCCGGAAGCCTGGGTTGACCTTGTCCCAGAAGTCATCGGCCGCGGCCTGGAAGAAGGCAAGCTGGTCGCGACCGGGGCGGCGCTGTCCGATGGCGCGGTGCAGGGCTGGTTCATCCCGCAATATATCGTCGATGCGCACCCCGATATCGTCACCATCGGCGACGCCCTCAAGCATCCCGAACTGTTCCCGGCCCCCGAAGATCCAAGCAAGGGCGCGGTATTCAACGGCCCGCAGGGCTGGGGCGGCACGGTCGTCACCACCCAGCTGTTCAAGGCTTATGGCGCCGAAGCTGCCGGCTTCGAGCTGATCGACACCGGTTCGGCGGCGGGCCTCGATGGCTCCATCGCCCGTGCCTATGAAAACCAAGAAGGCTGGCTAGGCTACTATTGGGCGCCGACTGCCATTCTCGGCCGCTATCCGATGGTCAAGCTCAACTTCGACGCCCCACACGATGCCGACGAATGGAAGCGCTGCAATTCCAACGCCGATTGCCCTGATCCCAAGATCAACGAATGGGTCTCCGACAAGGTCCTGACGGTCACGACCACCACCTTTGCCGAACGCGCCGGAGAGCCGGTCATGGCCTATCTGGGCACTCGGTCCTGGTCCAACAAGATCGTCAACAACCTGCTGTCGTGGATGACCGACAACCAGGCCACCGGCGAAGACGGTGCAAAGTACTTCCTTGAGAACAACAAGGACATCTGGAGCACCTGGGTGTCTCCGGAGGCGGCAGCAAAGATCGAAGCGGCCCTGTAAGGCGTATCGCTGATCCGAACCTTGAGTGTCCCGGCGTTCTTCGGATCGCCGGGACAACATAGGCAGACAACTGAGCGGGGATCAGAATGGATTGGTTCTGGGCATTTCCACACCTGGACGACGACATCCTGCGAACAATTCGCATGACGATCGATGACAGCTTTCGCAACTTCACCCGCGCCTGGGGCGATCCCATCCAACAGCTGTTCGAACCCTTGCGTCTGCTGCTCGTGTTTGCCGAATGGGTCATGCTGAACGCGCCATGGCCAATCATCATCCTGGCGGTCGGTATTGTGGCCTGGCTGGCAAGCCGCCGTTGGCAGATCGTCGTGGGATCCATCGCCACCCTCCTGCTCATCGGCTATTTCGATATGTGGGAAGACACGATGCGGACCATTTCGATGATCCTCGTCTGCACCCTTATTTCTATCGTCATCGGCATACCGATCGGCATCGGCATGGCCCGCTCGAACCGCGCCCAGCGCGTCATCAGTCCGATCCTGGACGTCATGCAAACGCTACCGAGCTTCGTCTATCTCATTCCCGTGGTGATGCTGCTGGGCATTGGCCGCGTTCCGGGCCTGTTGGCGGTGGTAATCTACGCCGTTCCACCAATGATCCGACTTACCGACCTGGGCATACGCCTGGTCAACAAGGAGGTCCTGGAGGCCGCCGACGCCTTCGGATCATCGTCGTGGCAGAAGCTGATCAACGTGCAACTACCGCTGGCCATGCCTACGATCATGACCGGTATCAACCAAACCATCATGATGGCGCTGGCCATGGTGGTGATTGCCTCCATGATCGGCGTGCAGGGCCTCGGCCAGCCCGTGCTGCGTGCGATCAACAACCAGTATTTCACGATGGGCATCTTCAACGGACTGGCCATCGTGGGCATCGCCATCATCTTCGATCGCATCAGCCAGGCTTTCGGGCAGCGCATGCAGAAGCACCGGGAGCAGGCGCATGGCTAGCGCGTCGACACAAAGTTACGGCATCGAAATCAAAGGCCTGTCCAAGATATTCGGCGCCAACCCTGAACGCATCGTGCCGCTGCTCGAACGCGGCCTCGGCAAGAAGGAAATCCTCGAAGAGCACAAGCACGTCCTTGGCCTCAACGATATCAATATCGCCATGCCGGCCGGCTGCATCCAGGTCATCATGGGTCTGTCCGGCTCCGGTAAGTCCACCCTGATCCGGCACATCAATCGCCTGGTCGATCCCAGCGTCGGCGAGGTGCTCGTCGATGGCGTGGACGTCTGCAAGATGTCGCACAAGCAATTGCGCGAGTTCCGCCGGCACAAGACGGCGATGGTATTCCAGCAGTTTGGCCTTTTGCCGCATCGCAATGTGCTGGAAAATACCGTCTATGGTCTCGAGCTGCAGGGCGTGCCGCGCAACAGGCAGGTGGAAGCCGCGATGCACTGGCTCGACCGCGTCGGCCTCAGGGGCTTCGAGGAGCGCTACCCCAATCAGTTGTCCGGCGGCATGCAACAGCGCGTCGGCCTCGCGCGCGCCTTGGCCAATGACGCCCCGATCCTGCTGATGGACGAAGCGTTTTCCGCGCTCGATCCGCTCATCCGCGTCGACATGCAGTCGATCCTGCTCGACCTGCAAAAGGAGATCAAGAAGACCATCGTCTTCATCACGCATGATCTCGATGAGGCCCTGCGACTGGGCGACCGCATCGCCATATTGCGCGATGGCGAGGTGATCCAACAGGGAACCGGCCAGGAAATCGTGCTTCGGCCTGCGGATGACTATATCGTCGAATTCGTCCGTCACGTGAACCGTGGCAAGGTCGTCCAGATTCGCACCATCGTCGATCCGGCCCATGCGGCCGACGCCCACTCTGCCGTCGAGTTGCCCGCAGCCACCGTGCTGGAAAAAGCCGTGTCGGCGCTGCTATCTTCGGGTAAGCAGTGCGCGGTCGTCGTCGACGACAGTGGCACCAGGCTGGGGACACTCACCCTCGAGCAGCTGGCTGCCGCCATGGTTGCGAACTGAACGCGTTAGGACGAGGTTGAATGGTTGAACTGGCGGATTTGCCCGAACGCGAGAGCATGGAGTTTGACGTCGTCATCGTCGGCGCCGGTCCGGCCGGGCTGTCTGCGGCGATCAGGCTCAAGCAGGTCAATCCCGACTTGTCCGTGGTGGTCCTGGAAAAAGGCGCCGAGGTCGGTGCCCACATCGTCTCCGGCGCCGTGGTCGATCCGTCGGGCATCGATCGCCTGCTGCCCGGATGGCGCGACGAGGCAGATCATCCCTTCAAGACCCCGGTGAAGGATGACCGCTTCCTCGTCCTTGGCCGCAAGGGCGCGCTGCGCATCCCCAATTTCCTGATGCCGCCGCTGATGAACAATCACGGCAACTATGTCGTGTCGCTCGGCAATGTCTGCCGTTGGCTCGCCGCCAAGGCGGAGGCGCTGGGCGTCGATATCTATCCCGGCTTCGCCGCTGCCGAGGTGCTCTACGATGAGAGCGGCGCGGTCGCGGGTGTTGCCACCGGGGACATGGGCATCGAGAAGAATGGCGAGCCCGGTCCCAACTATACCCGCGGCATGGCGCTCCTGGGCAAGTACACCCTGATCGGCGAAGGGGTGCGCGGGTCACTGGCCAAGCAGCTCATCTCCCGCTTCTTCCTCGACCAGGATCGCGAGCCGGCCAAGTTCGGGATTGGGCTCAAGGAACTTTGGGAAGTCGCTCCCGAGAACCACAAGCCGGGTCTGGTCCAGCACTCGTTCGGCTGGCCGCTGGACATGAAGACTGGAGGCGGATCGTTCCTCTATCACCTGGAGAATAACCAGGTCGCCGTGGGCTTCGTCATCCACCTCAACTACAAGAATCCCTATCTCTATCCCTTCGAGGAATTCCAGCGCTTCAAGACGCATCCGGCGATTGCCGGAACGTTCAAGGGCGCCACCCGACTGTCGTACGGTGCCCGGGCCATCACCGAAGGTGGCTATCAGTCCGTGCCCAAGCTCTCCTTCCCGGGTGGCGCGCTGATCGGTTGTTCGGCCGGGCTGGTCAATGTTCCACGCATCAAGGGCAGCCACAATGCCGTGCATTCCGGCATGTTGGCCGCAGAGCATATCGCCGCCGCGATTGCCGAAGGCCGGGCCAATGACGATGTCACCAGCATCGAGGAGGGCTGGCGTTCAGGCCCCATCGGCAAGGACCTCCATCAGGTTCGGAACGTCAAACCTTTGTGGTCGAGATTTGGCACCATCCTCGGCGTCGGCCTGGGCGGGTTCGACATGTGGTTCAACCAGTTGTTCGGATTGTCGCTCTTCGGCACGCTCAAGCATGGCAAGACCGACGCGCAGTCGCTGGAACCAGCGGCGATGCACAGCAAGATCGACTATCCCAAGCCCGATGGCGTGCTGACTTTCGATCGGCTGTCGTCCGTGTTTCTGTCCAACACGAACCACGACGAGAACCAACCCAGCCACCTCCAGCTTCGGGATCCCGCCCTGCAGAAGAGTTCCGAACTCGATGTGTTCGGCGGTCCCTCTATCCGCTACTGCCCGGCCGGCGTCTATGAGTGGACCGAGCGTGAGGGCGTGCAGACCTACGTGATCAACGCCCAGAACTGCGTCCACTGCAAAACCTGCGACATTAAGGACCCCAATCAGAACATCAACTGGGTGCCACCGCAGGGCGGAGAAGGTCCTGTCTACGCCAACATGTAGACGTGCGCGTGGAACGACGAGCGCGCGTCAATAGCACCGGCGTTCGCTAGCCCATCGGCGGCGCCAGGTGAGTGGCAAAGAACGCCATAGCGGCCGCGCGCATTGCTGGCGTTTCCCGGTGTCCCACGCCAGGCTCGCTGACCAGTTCCAACCGGTCTCGCACATCGGCATAGGCTGGTTCCAGCTCTGCCCATGCCCGCTCGACGGCAAGAGGCGGCGTGAGCGCGTCTGCTTCGCCGATGCAGACCAGTTGCGGACGCGGGGCAATGAGCGCAGCGATGCTCCCGCCGTCGGCCTCCCGCAGCAGGCCCGGTACGGTCAGATAGATTCCATGCCCATCATGGGCGCCGAGATCGATCATGGTGCGTAAATCGGCAAAGCAGCACAGATGCGCCACTGCCGCGATCCGCTCATCCGCTGCGGCCAGCCAATAGCTGAGCACGCAGCCCATCGAAATGCCGAACGCGCCGATACGGGCGGGGTCCACGTCTTCTCGGCTGGCGAGGTAGGTCAAGGCAGCCGAATGGTCAGACAGCATTTGCCCGAACAGCGATTTTCCATGCCATAGCAAGGCCTTGGCCGCGTAGCCTTCGCTAAGCGATGCCCGCTCTCCAAAGACGGGCATGTCGATAGAGAGCGTCACATAGCCGGCCCGCGCAAAAGCAGGCCCCAATGGGTCCAGCAAATACTCCCGTCCCTCCAGCAATTCACTGGCCCCGATGCCATAGCCCCCACCATGCGAATGACCGTATAGGATCGCCGGGAGCCGCCGCGTATCGTCTTCCGGACGCGTGAGGAGACCGCGGACTTCGGTGTCGCCTAGCCGCAACCGGAGATGCTCGACGACATAGCCATCCTGCATCTCGATCCTGCGCGCGATCAATGCGACCTCGGGCTCATCGAGGCCCACGAGTTCGCGGAAACGGCTGCGGGCAATTGCCATGATCTATTCCTTTTGGGGTAAGCGATCGGACGATGTCGAATCGGTTTTGCGTGCCCCTACCCATCGGTTGAAGCGCGCCAGCCCAAGTCCGAACCCGATCAACAACAAGCCGCCGCCAAGAATGGAAAACGGCTGGGCGCCCAAAGCCATGAACCACTGGGTAAAGAAGTGGATCGCTCCGAACACAGCCACCGTGTTGACCACCCAGCGGCGGTTGGCAAATACCGCCCAACTGCCAAATGCCAGGAGCGCCACGGCCCAGGCTATGGAGAAGTAGCGCCCCGGCAGCCCCAACAGGTCGTCCCCGAAGATCGAGCCGATGAGAAATGCGCAGTTGACGAGCAGGATTGCGGTGCGCATGGCGATGATCGCGAGCCGCTCATAAGCCGGCGCGAGTCGCAGCGACAGCAGGTAAAGCCCGAGCACCAACGCGGAAAGCGCGATAATCGCTACCGATAGGTAGTGGGTTGGCGTCCAGATATCGACATCGAGGGTGATGGTGGCAGCGAACGCCAGCACCGCCAGCGAGGCTAGCAGTCCTGACGTGGCCAACACGGCCGCCACGGCTGTCGCGGCGGTGAGCGCGATCCGAACCCACAGGTGTTCGCCAAACAAGCCGCCCAGCCCGCCCAGCAGCGCCAGCGCGCCGATGACCATGATGATCTGCGCGAACACACTCCACCGCGCGACACGGCCAACGCGAAGCCAGAACCCGACGCCAAACAGCACCGCGCCCAGCGCAATCGCCGTCTCCACGGTGGGCACCAGCACCCCCACCCCGGTGGCTACCGCCGCCGCGCCGAGCGCGAACAGGACATTGCTGCCCAGTTCCCCCGTATCCTTGGCAGCAAAGCCCTTGAGCCTCTCGGCTTCGGCGACGGACAGCTTGCCCTCGGCCACCAGTGAATCGAGATCGAGTGTGATCTTCATGTCGGTCTCCAATGCGCCCGGGACCCTAGCCGGTGCCGTTCCGATGGAAAAGGTTGCCGGAGAAGAACATTGCTTTGCATACGAGCTTGGCAACAGTCCGTTCTTCCATCGGCACTTGCCGATGATCGAGGAAGAATGCATATGGTCAGCGCCATATTCCGGCACTCCAACGACGAGCTTTTCATGTCCAAGCTGTTTTCGCCCGCCAAACTGGCAGGCCTCACGTTGCGCAATCGCACTGTTGTCGCTCCCATGTGCCAGTATTCCTCGCAGGACGGATTTGCCAGCGACTGGCACTTGGTGCATCTCGGGCGCTTTGCCCTTGGCGGCTTCGGCCTGGTGATGCTGGAGGCAACGGCGGTAACCCCTGAGGGGCGCATCAGCTACGCCGACCTGGGCCTGTGGAAGGATGAGCACATCGCACCGCTGTCGCGCATCGTGGACTTCCTGCACGGCCAGGGGGCGGCCGCCGGCATCCAGCTTGCCCATGCCGGCCGCAAGGCCTCTACGCCGGTGCACTGGCGCAACGGATTTGACGAGACCGAAGAAGAAAAGGTCAAGTTTCACTTCGAAAGCTGGACACCCGTCGCCCCCAGCGCAGTCATTCATGCGGAAGGCAAGAACTTCACCAAACCCGAAGCGCTGGACGACACCGGCATCCAACATGTCATCGATTCCTTTGTCGCCGCTGCGCGTCGTGCCGATCGGGCCGGGTTCGACACAGTCGAAATCCATGCTGCCCACGGCTACCTTCTGAACCAGTTCCTGTCGCCGCTGGCCAACAAGCGCACTGACCGCTACGGCGGCAGCCGCGAAAACCGCATGCGGCTCGTGCTGGAAGTCACCGAGGCTGTTCGCGCAGTCTGGCCAGCCGAGAAGCCCCTGCTGGCGCGGCTATCGGTCACCGACTGGCATCCGGATGGTTGGCAGGTCGAAGACAGCATCGCCCTGACACGCGAACTCAAGGCCCGCGGCGTCGACGCCATAGATGCCTCGAGCGGGGGGTTCGACGGCGCTGTTATCCCCACTGGCGCCGCCTATCAGGTACCGCTAGCCAGCGCCGTGCGCAACCAGGGCGGGATGCCCACCATGGCGGTGGGCCTGCTCGGCGACGCCCAGCGTGCCGAGGAGATCATCGCCAATGGCGAGGCCGATTTCATCGCCCTGGCTCGCGGCGCTCTCGATGATCCCAATTGGCCAGTGCACATCCGTCACGAACTCGGCTTGCACGACTATGATCTCTGGCCGCGGCCGCTCAATCGTGTCCGCGAGCGTGACCGTTCGCTGCATCAACGCGGCTTCGCCAAGAGCTGACGGCAAAGCTTTCGCCAAACGGCCTCAGGGGCAACGCAAATTCGCCGCGATTGAACCGCTTCTCTTGTTAATCGGCATGATTGTCACCAGATCATCGGGTAACAGGGAGCAGTTCAATGGATACCAAGGCCGCCATTCTCGCCCTCATGAGCGTCTGGGGCGTCGGGACCCTAGGCGTCCTGCCCGCCTGCGCGCAGGACGCCGACACACAGGAAGACGCCGAAGAAGCAGGCGATAGCGAAAATCCGCTGCTCAACAAGGTCTGGGTGCGGGCGGACGCCGACGCGTCCCTGCCCGGCCCGATGCAGATTTTCCTCGGCGACGGCACGATGGTCAGCGATAGCTGCTGGGAGACCTATCGCTTGTCGAAGTGGCAACAGGTTTCCGATGGGGCCATCAGCTGGGACGAAGACGGCATGACCATCAATGCCGACATTGCCAGCGTCAGCGCCACCGAGCTGGTATTGAACCTCAAGCTGGGCAGCGAGGTTCAGGAACAGCGCTTCGTCACCGCCGCAGTGCCCTATGTCTGCCCGGACATGGAAAAATAGTCAGACGCGAGGCGGCTTCCTCAGCTCCAACCGCCGCAGCGGCCACAACAATGATCCCGACACCATTGCCGCCAGGAATTGTGGCGCCGGCGGGATCCGCGCCAATAGGGACACCAGCAGATCGCGGATTATCGGCAATACGCGGCTGTCCGACTGGTAGAACGGCGTGAACATCGCACTCAGCGCCTGGTAGAGCCGCACATGCCAGCGCCGCAGCGCGGCGTAGTGCCCGAGCGCCAGCCCGATGTCACCCGGATGCTCGCGCAGCCCCAGATAGAGCGCGCGCGCGTCGAGCAGCGCCATATTGGCGCCCTGACCCAGCTGGGGGCTGGTCGAGTGGGCGCTGTCCCCAACAAAAACCAACCGATCGCCGGCCGGATTTGCCATGGTGTAGTGGGCATAGCGCGCCAATGTCATATCGGCAAAATCTCTGACTTCATCGAGATGGGGTGACACCTCCAGCCAGTGGCCCAGCACCGAGGCCTTCCAGGCTGCGAGGCCCTGGCGCGTCATGGCTTCGTACTCCGCCGGCTTGAGGCTCCAGAAAAACGCTGCCTGCTCGAGCCCACCAGGCGCAGTCCGCCCAATGGGCAGCACACCGATCATCACGCTGGCGCGGTGGTAGCGCTGGCTGAGCGCCGCTTCCTCGAACCCCGCACCCTGCCACGGCAGCGTAGCCCAGATCGCGCCAAACGGCAGTGTCCGCGGCACGCCTGGTGTGCGCGAATACCGGCGCAAAGGCGTGTTGGCGCCCAAGCAGTCGACGATCAGGTCGAAGGGCTCACTTGTCCGGTCGCCATCCAGCACCAGGACGCGACGCCCCTCGTGACTATCCTGCACGTCCCGCACTTCGGCCGCGTTGCGGATAGGTATGCCGGCCTCCATCACGGCATCATGCAGCACGCCAAACAACGCGGCACGATGGATGCCGAGCCCCCTGCCACTGTTGGGCAGGCTGGCATAGCGCACATCGAGCACAACCCGTCCGCTGCGCGCATCCGCGCCATGCAGCCGATCCAGGGGAGTGCCAAGTTCGCGGATGCGGTCAAGCAGCCCAAGGTCCTGCAACACTGCCTGGCCTGTGGGTTGCAGGACGAGCCCGGAGCCGAGCGGCTTGGGCGCGTCGAAGCGCTCGAACAAAGTGGGCCGATGGCCAAGCCGGTGCATGTAAAGGGCTGTAGCCAGTCCAGCCGGGCCCGCGCCGCAGATGGCTATGTCCAGGCGAGCAGCCGGGGACGCCAAGCTAGAGGACTACCTGCGTGCCGATCTCCACGACGCGGCCGGTCGGAATATGGAAATATTCCGTCGCGTCGCTGGCATTCTTGGCCAGCCGCGTAAACATCCGGTCCTGCCAGAATCGCAGCGGGTTGCCGGGCTTGGGACCCGGCTTCAACGACCGCCTCGACAGGAAGAACGAGGTCGACATGATATCGAACTTCCAACCCAGCTTGCGGCCTAGGGCCAGTGCCTTGGGCAGGTTGGGGCTTTCCATATAGCCGAACGTCACGACCACGCGGCTGAAGAGCTCGTTATAGGCGTCGATCGTGACCTTCTCGTCATCGGGCACGCGCGGGGATGCCGAGGTACGGACGGTGAGGATGACGTTCTGCTCATGCAGCACCTTATAGTGCTTGAGGCTATGCAGCAGGGCCGTGGGCGCACCCTCGATGTCGCTGGTAAGGAAAACCGCAGTGCCGGGCACCAGCGTCGGCTTTTTCTTCGACAGATTGTCGACCAGGAATTGCAGTGGCACCTCGTCGCGGCGCGTCTTTTCGGTGAGGCGACGACGCCCCGCCATCCAGCTCCACATGATGACCGCTACCGCAAGAGCGACCGCAGCCGGAACCCAGCCACCCTGGAACAGCTTGGCTGCGTTTGCAGCGAAGAACCCACCATCGATGACGGCGAAGATGGCGCCGAAGACGATGACTGCCGCCGGATGCCACTTCCAGTTGCGCCACATGACCACCACCAGCAGCGCCAGAGTGACAATCATCACACCGGAAACGGCGATGCCATACGCGGCCGAGAGGGCGCTCGAGCTGCGGAACATCAACACCAGCGCCAGCACGCCCAACATCAGCATCGTGTTGATCTGCGGCATGTAGATCTGGCCGCTCTGCGTCTCGGACGTATGCGTCACCACCATGCGCGGCATCATGTTGAGCGCGATGGCCTGTTGCGTGAGGCTGTAGGTACCCGAGATCACCGCCTGGCTGGCGATGATGGTGGCAAGCGTCGCCAGACCAACGAATGGCAGCAGCGCCCACTCAGGCTGCATTTCAAAGAACGGGCTTTCGACATTCTCGACGCCGACATCGAGCACGAAGGCGCCCTGCCCGAAATAATTGAGCAGCAGGCAGGGGAAAACGAGGCCAAACCACGCCAGCACGATCGGCTTGCGGCCGAAATGGCCAAGGTCGACATAGAGCGCCTCAGCGCCCGTAACCGCCAGGAAGATCGCGCCGATGACCACGAAGGCAATGCCGACGTGGGTTGCAAGAAACTGCGCCCCAAGCAGCGGGTTGAGCGCCCACAAAACATCGGGATTGCCCACGATGTGGACCAGCCCCGAAATGCCCAGTGTCAGGAACCAGATCGCCGTGACCGGGCCGAAAACGATCGACACTTTGGCCGTGCCGAACTTCTGGACGAAGAAGATGCCAGCGATGATCACCAGGGTGATCGGCACAACCCACCGGGTGAGGTCGGGGGCGACAAGTTCCAGGCCCTCAACGGCCGACAACACCGACACAGCCGGCGTGATGATGGCGTCGCCGAAAAACAGCGCTGCCCCGAGGACACCAAGGGCGGTGATCCAGACCGGTGGATTGGTGAAGGTCTTTCGCGCCAGGGCGACCAGCGACAGCGTACCGCCCTCGCCGTTATTGTCGGCGCGCGTAACGAAGAACACGTATTTGAGCGACACCGTAAGCGTCAGCGCCCAGACGATCAGCGACAGCAGCCCGAGAATTTCCACACTGCTCGATGCCGCTCCCGGCCGGACATGCATGGCCTCACGGAAAGCATAGATCGGGCTCGTTCCGATATCGCCGTAGACGACGCCGAGCGCGCCAAGCACGAGTACCGGGAGATCTTTATTGGAATGTGAGTGGCTGGTGAGGTCGCTCGCATCGACACCGGCGCGTGGGCCGCCGGTAGTGCTCGTCTGCGTCATGAACCTGATGCTCTCTTGGTCAAGGCGGGCGCCGCTATACACCCGCCCACAGTCACACACAACACCGGCTCGCCACAATGGTTCAAAACCAGCAGGGGCCGCCCGATGTGAGCGACCCCTGCCGGTAAACGAAGAGCTGGAGGTCTTCGTAAGGTTATTCGGCGGCCTTGGCAGTCGCAGCGTCTTCTTCGCGAGCGGTCTTGGCAGCGGCGGCCCACCAGGTTAGCTGGTCGAGCATGTCCTTGGCCGAATTGCCGATCGAACCTTCGATCTCATTGAGCGACTTGGTGCCGCCGAAGCCGGGATGGACAGCCATGAAGTCGGCGCCGCCGATATGGACGGCCGACCGTGTCGAGACCATCTGCAGCTCGACGCCGATGCCGCGCAGGTGCTCGATGGCGCGGGCGCCACCGACGGTGCCGTAACCGACCGCCCCGAATGCCTTCTTGTTCCAGTTCACATAGGCCTGGTCGATAGCGTTCTTGAGGGCGCCGGTGATGGAGCGGTTATATTCGGCAACGACGAAGATGTAGCCGTCGAATTCGCTGATCTTGTTCTGCCACTTGACCGCATTCGGGTTGGCCGAGGGCATCCAGGCGTTGGAAGCCATCTCGTCGAAGAACGGCAGGTCGAAATCGCGCAGGTCGAGGATTTCAGCCTCGAGTTCCGGGCGCTCATTGGCCTTGGCGGCAATCCACTGCGCCGGCAGTTCGCCAAAACGGGTCGGACGGGTGGAAGAGATGATGACGGCGATCTTAAGTTTGGACACGTGTGCCTCCTAGGTAACAAATCGTAACTGAGGCGATATAAGTGCCCGTTTGCACCAGCCGCAAGGAGGCACGTTGGTGTGTCGCGGAGACATGGAATTGCCCTAGGCACATTCATGTAATCATCTGTGATTGCTGGTTTTTCGCTGTCGCATGGCGCTTTTGCATCGAACGATGAAGCTGTGCACCGCGCGTTCGAACGGACTGTTCAGGAATACGGATCAGTTGCCGATGCCGGCACAGGTGGCTTCGCCAACACGCCTGCGCACCCACGCATTGCTTGCCCTTCCGCGCTTACGATTCCAGTTGCGAAGTCCTCGCCGGCAGCGTTATTTCTCGGGTGGGGCACTTAATGCAATGAGGGACTAAAATGAAGGCGTTTTCTGCCGGGCTTGCCCTGGCAATACTGGCTATTGGCGTCGTGGATGCCGCGGCGCTCGATCGTCGCGTACGGATCAACAACAGATCGTCGTACGACATCGTCGAATTCTATGCCTCCAATACGGGCACGCGCTCGTGGGAAGAGGACATTCTGGGTCGCAACATCCTGCCATCGGGCAGCAGTGTGGTCATCAACATCGATGATGGCAGTGGCTATTGCAAATACGACTTCCTCGCCGTGTTCGAGGATGGCGACGAGGTTGTGTCGAACGACAACAATGTCTGCGAACTCAGCGACTTCAACTTTACGGACTGAACCAACAGAGGCGCTGGACTCCAGCGCCTCCCACCGGCTGCTCAGCCGCCCAGCGCCGCCCGATATTGCCGCACAGCTTCGGCGAATCCCAGGATCAGCGCATCGGCCGTGATACCATGGCCAATGGATGCCTCGTCGACAAGGGGCACTGCAGCGTGGAACGCGGGCAGATTGGCCAGCGTCAGGTCATGCCCGGCATTCACCCCCATGCCGACCGCATGGGCCGCCTGTGCCGTATGGGCCAGCGCTGCCAGCTCGCGCACCGCGCGCTCGGGGTCGTCATAGCACCCGCCATATGGTCCCGTGTAAAGTTCGATCCGGTCCGCCCCCGTAGCCTTTGCGGCGGCCACGCCATCCGCCCCTGCATCGGGGTCGCAGAACAGCGAAATCCGGCGGTTGGGTGCCTTCAGCCGTTGCACCACCGAGGTCAGGAAATTGCCTTTGCCGCGAAAATCCCAGCCGTGGTCCGACGTCGCCTGGGCAGGATCGTCGGGCACCAGCGTCACCTGCTGTGGGTTGATCTGGTCGATGAGCTGGAAGAAATCCTCGCTCGGATAGCCCTCGATATTGAATTCTGCCCCCGGATACTCGCCCGCCAACAGCTCAGCGAGTTCGAACACGTCAGTGCGACGAATATGCCGTTCGTCGGGCCGCGGATGGACCGTGACGCCACTCGCCCCCGCATCCAGCACGACGCGCGCCAGCCCGACCACGCTTGGCCAGGGCAGGTTGCGTCGATTCCGCAACTGGGCGACGGCATTGAGATTGACGGAAAGAAGGGTCATGGGCAGCCTGCTGAAACTCTCGCACTGCCATACACCAAGACTTGCTGGCGGCCCAATCGAACCTTGTGATGACTGCCATCACCCCTGTTATGCCAATCTTGTTCCCCGACCCATCGCCGCGATAGCATTTCCCAGGATCAGTACCAGCCGAGGCAGGGACGAAAAATGAGAGTTGTGTGCCTGACACTTCTACTGGCTGCAGTCGCCACACCCACCATGGCCTTTGAAGCCGATTTCAGCTTCACCGGGGTTCGCCCCTGCGCCGGCGGTGCCCAGCGTATTACCCCGAGCCCGGAGTTCCGCCTTACGAACGTTCCTGGGGGCACTGCCGCGCTTGACTTCTTCCTGCTCGATCTGACAGCCAACTTCGAGCACGGCGGTCGCAAACTGGACTATGCCGGCGAACCGATCATTGCTGCCGATACCTTTAAATATATCGGCCCCTGCCCGCCCCTGCATGCCACGCACACCTACCAGTGGACCATTCGCGCGCTGGACGACGCCGGTTTGGAACTGGGCAAGACCACGGTGAAGGGTACATTCACGGGCCATCGCTGACCGTGTCGGCGGCTCAGGGCGAAACCACGGTCTTGCGTGGCCAGCGCTCCAGCGCCACCACGGCAACGCCACTGACGACGATCAGGGCAATGCCGCCTAGAGCCAGCGGGTTGGGGGCGGTGCCGAAGATCAACAGGCCGGTAACCAGAGCCCAGATGGTCGACATGTAGAGGAACGGCGCCACACTACCGACGCTGGCGACGCGATAGGCGTGCAGCAGTAACCATTGGCCGACCAGCAGCAGCGCACTTGACCCCGTCACGAAGAGCAAGGTCACAACGCCGGGCCACACCCAGGTTTCGAATAGCAGCGTGGCAATGCCGGCGCCGACGACGCCGACTATGCCGACACCGACAACAATGACGATGCCGGGGATTTCCGCATTGATACGCCGGCCGATCAGGTCGCGGATGGCCACGGCCCCCGCACTCCACAGGCCGAACAGCGTAAAGGGTGAGAATCCGCCGCCGCCCGGCTGCGCCACCAGCAGCGCGCCGACAAAGGCCAGCAGCACCAAGCCGATCTGCAGCCGGGTCAGCCTTTCGCCAAGGAACAGCGTCGCTCCGGCGAGCAGCAGCAAGGGCGAGGTCTGGCCGAGCGCGGTGAGGTCGGCGATGGGTGCTTGGGCGAGACCGATGACGAAGCCGAGCGCGGCGATAACTTCGAACAGGTTGCGCAATTGCACCCGCCATTCAAAGGCGCGGGGCAGGAAGCGGAGCTGGCCCATGATGCCCAGCAGCGGCACACCAAGCAGGACAACGGCAACGGCGCGGATCAACAGGGCCTCGAACGATGGAATCTCCGCCATAGCCAGCTTGAGGAGAGCATCGTTGATCGCAAAACATGCGGTCGAGATCGTCATCATGACGATCCCGACCGTATTGCCGGAAAGTCCGCGCATATGTGGGAAGCCTACATGCCCTGCGGGCCGCGCGAAATTGCCGCGAGCCCTGTCCGCACGACTTCTACCAGCCCCAATGGCTGCATCAAGGCGATGAAGCTGTCTATTTTTGCAGGCTTGCCGGTCACTTCGAAGACAAAGCTCTCAACCGTTGCGTCGACGATCTGGGCGCGGAACGCGTCGGCCAGGCGCAACGTCTCCGCCCGGTGATCCCCCGAGCCGGCTACCTTGATCAGCGCCAGCTCGCGCTCTAGCGACGCGCCCTCAGCTGTCAGATCATGCACCTTGTGCACTGGCACCAGGCGTTCGAGCTGGAGCTTGATCTGGGTCAGAACCTTGGGCGTGGCGGTAACGACAACCGTGATGCGACTAAGTCGGCGCCCATGTTCGGTCTCGCTGACAGTCAGGCTCTCGATATTGTAGCCGCGCGCCGAAAAGAGGCCAACGACGCGCGCCAGAATACCCGGCTCGTTATCGACCAGCACCGACAGCGTGTGGCGCTCGATCTCCTGGGTTTCCTTGGTGAGGAAATAGGCAGAGCCCGTAGGCTGCAGATGTGCGTTCATTTGCTTTCTCCTCTGCAGCGCCCTAGACGAGCTGCCGTCCCTTTTCGTCGATGATGTCGCCGATATTGGCCGTATCGGGCAGGATGATCTCGTTGTGCGGCTTGCCCGATGGGATCATGGGCAGGCAGTTCTCGTCCTTCTCGACGATGACGTCGAACAGCACCGGACCATCGTAGTCGAGCATCTCCTGGATCGCAGCGTCGAGCTCGGTCGGGTTTTCGCAACGGATGCCCTTTCCGCCGTAAGCCTCTGCCAGCTTGACGAAATCGGGTAGCGATTCCGAATAGGAATGCGCGTAGCGCGAGCCATGCAGCAGGTCCTGCCACTGGCGGACCATGCCCATGCGCTCATTGTTCAGGATGAAGATCTTGATCGGCAGCCGATATTGCACCGCCGTCGAGATTTCCTGCATCGTCATCTGCACGGATGCCTCGCCGGCAATGTCGATCACCAGGGCATCCGGATGCGCCACCTGCACACCGACCGCGGCCGGCAAGCCATAACCCATTGTGCCCAGGCCGCCCGAGGTCATCCAGCGATTGGGCTTGTCGAAGTGGAAGTGTTGGGCGGCCCACATCTGGTGCTGGCCGACTTCAGTGGTGATGTAGACTTCCTTGCCTTGCTTCTGCGTCGCCTCATAGAGGCGCTGGATCGCATATTGCGGCTTGATGGTCGTCTCGGAATTCTTGAAGCCGAGCGAGTTCACTGCCCGCCACTTCTCGATCTGCTTCCACCACGGCGCGATGGCCTCGGTGCGCGGCTGGTTGGTCTTGGAACGCCAGACCCGGACCATCTCGCTGAGCACCCGCTCGCAGTCGCCGATAATGGGCACGTCGACCCGCACGACCTTGTTGATCGAGCTGGGGTCGATATCGACATGGATCTTGCGGCTGTTCGGCGAGAAGGCGTCGATGCGGCCCGTGATGCGGTCGTCGAAACGGGCGCCGATGTTGATCATGACGTCGCAGTCATGCATGGCGAGGTTGGCTTCGTAGGTGCCGTGCATGCCCAGCATGCCCATCCACTGCGGATTGGATGCCGGGAAGGCGCCCAGACCCATCAGGGTCGAGGTCACCGGGAAGCCGGTCAACTCGGCCAGCTCGCGCAGATGCTCGGAAGCCTGCGGGCCGGCATTGATGACGCCGCCGCCGGTATAGAAGATCGGCCGTTCGGCACGCAGCATCAGGTCGACCGCAGCCTCGATGGCGGCGGCATCGCCGTCCAGCTGCGGTCGGTAGCTCTGGTGGCGCAGCGTTTCCAGGTCCGGCTTGTAGTAGTCGCCCAGCGCGAACTGCACATCCTTGGGAATGTCGATCACGACGGGCCCTGGTCGACCGGTCGTGGCGATCAGGAAGGCCTCATGCATGATGCGCGGCAAGTCCTCCACGCGCTTGACCAGGTAATTATACTTGGTGCAGCTGCGCGTAATGCCGACGGTGTCGCATTCCTGGAACGCGTCCGAGCCGATCAGCGTGGTCGGGACCTGCGCCGTAATGCAGACCATGGGGATAGAATCCATCAGCGCATCGGTGAGGCCGGTCACCGCGTTGGTCGCGCCCGGGCCCGAGGTGACGAGCACGACACCCGGCTTGCCGGTGGAACGGGCATAGCCCTCGGCCATGTGGGTGGCACCCTGCTCGTGCCGCACCAGGATATGCTGCACGAAATCCTGCTGGAACATCGCATCGTAGATCGGCAGGGCCGCACCGCCCGGATAACCGAAGATGTGCTCGACACCCTGGTCGGTCAGCGCCTGGATCACCATTTCCGCGCCGGTCATTCTTTCGGCCATCGTCTCGTCCTTCCTCAGTCCATTGTCTGGCCCAGTCTCGTAGCGGCGAAAACCGGGCAATAAAAAAGGCCCCGTTCGGGACCTGTTTTCGGCGCACCAGCTATCGCGCGGGATATCTATCCCACGTTGCCGATGCGCCTGCCTACTACGAGAATGAGTGCCCGCACGGGACCTCTCCATAAATTACGGGCGTAGTGATAGGTGCAATGCTGCGGCAGTGTCAAGAGCTCCGGATATCACTTAATTTCTTTCTTAAGCATTGACCACGTCTCTGTCCTCACTTAATTGTTTGCTTAACAATATCTGGAGAACCAGCAATGGCTGAACGATCAATCGCCCACGGCACCTTTGTCCTCGAACGCATATATGCCGCGTCCCCGTCCCGTGTCTTTCGGGCCTGGGCCGACCCCGCCATCAAGCAGCGCTGGTTCGGCGGTGGAGCAGCGCCAAAGATTTTCGAGTTCCGCGAGGGTGGCCGTGAACTGGTGGAAAGCGGTGAAGGGGAATTCCAGTTCGGCTTTGACGTTCGCTACGAGGACATCGTCGAAAACAACCGTATCATCTACACGTACTACATGACTATGGGCGGCCAACGCATCTCGGTTTCGGTGGCAGCGATAGAGCTCTTCGCCGAAGGTGACGGCACGCGCATGACGGTCACCGAGCACGGGTGTTTTCTCGACGGACTGGACAAGATGGAGCAGCGTCGGCGCGGCACCGAGCAATTGCTCGCCGCATTGGGTGATGAACTGGCCAGGCAGGGCGCGAACTAGGGGCGTCGCGGCATTTGTGGTCGACAAAGCCGGCGAACCATAGTCCATAGTCAGCAGACACCTTTCTGGGACTGCCGCGCGACCAATGCCTCGGACACTTCTGCCACTGGGCATCGCGCTGACCTTCCTGCTGGGCACGGCGATCTATGCCGGCCTGGCGCTGCCCAACGGTCCCCAGTCGCATCTCCTTTTGCTGGGTTGCGTGGCCGCCGCCTACATGGCGCTCAACATCGGCGCCAATGATGTTGCCAACAATGTCGGGCCGGCGGTTGGTGCCAAGGCGCTGACCATGGGCGCGGCGCTGGCGATTGCCGCTGTCTTCGACGCGGCCGGTGCCTTTCTGGCCGGCGGTAACGTGGTTCACACGGTCGCCAACGAACTCCTGGTGCCTGGTGTCGGTCTTGACTCGGCACCCCTCATACTCGTCATGATCGCGTCCCTCGTCGCGGCAGCGCTGTGGATCAACGCGTCCACCTTTGTCGGCGCCCCTGTTTCGACGACCCACGCCATCATCGGGGGCATTGTCGGGGCCGCCATCGCAGCCATGGGCATAGGCGCGGTTGCCTGGCCTGTCATTGGCATGATTGCCGTCAGTTGGACGCTCTCGCCCGCCCTGGGCGCCTTGTTTGCCGCCGGTCTGCACGCTGTGATCCGCCGCGCCATGACCCGCCGGGAAGACAAGGTGGCCGCGGCACGCATCTGGGTGCCGATTCTCGTGGCCATCATGGCAGGCGTATTCGCAGTCTATCTGGCGATCAATGCGCTCTCGCAGTGGTGGCAACCGGGCTTGCCCGGAGCATTGACGGTCGGCGCTGCCGCTGCTGCCATCGGCTGGTTCCTCGCCATGCCCTGGGTCCGCATGCAGTCGCTCGGCATGACCAACCGCAAGAAGCAGGTCGCCACCCTGTTTCGACCGCCACTCATCGTTGCCGCCGCCTTGCTGTCCTTCGCCCATGGTGCCAACGATGTCGCCAACGCGCTGGGCCCTTTGGCGGTGATCATTCGCGAGACGCAGGTCATGCCCGCCGCGGAGCTGTTGGTCCCGTCCTGGTCACTGGTTCTCGGAGCTGCCGGTATTGCGCTGGGCATCGCCCTGTTCGGCCCGCGTGTCATTCATACCGTGGGCGAGCAGATCACCAAGCTCAACGAGATCCGGGCCTTCTGTGTTGCCTCGTCCGCGGCCCTGACAGTTCTGGCCGCCTCCGCTTTTGGTCTGCCGGTGTCCTCGACGCACGTTGCGGTGGGCGCCGTATTCGGCGTCGGCTTCTTCCGAGAATTCCTCGCCATCCGGAACATGACCGGCGCTGCCGTACCGCTGCGCGCCAACCTGGTGGACGCAGCGATGCTCAACGATCGGCCTGAAGATGCCCTCGCGCGCGAGCGACGCAACGAGCGGCGCTATCTCGTGCGTCGGCTGAAGCTCGCCCAGATTGGCGCGGCATGGCTGGTCACGCTGCCCGCCTCTGCCTTGCTGGCCGCCCTGCTCTATCGGGTGCTCGTCGCGTTCAGCGGCTAGCGCCGGCTCGTCAGCTGCCGGTGCAGCGCCTCCGTGATACGGACAAGGGAGCGATCGGCCAGCAGGCGCCTGGCTTCGCTCAACAATACCCAGTGCCGCAGCCGCTGATCCATCTCGTCCCAGCTCTCGAACTGTTCGCCGACCTTGAGAGGGTAGAGATCGATATCGACCAGGAGGCCCTTGTCGGTGTTTCGGTAAGTTCCCGCGGGTTCCGTGCCGATCTCACCGGTAACGCCCGCTTCCTCAAGCGCTTCCTTGGCAGCGCTGTCCCAGGCGGTCATGCCTGTGCTGATCGAGCCCTTTGGATAAATCCAGCGGCCCGTACGGCGCGAGGTCACCAGCAGGAACACCACGCGCCCGTCGATGATCGAATAGGGGATGGCGCCAGACTGGCGCGGTCCGTGCGCGGACTCGACGACGGGATTCCAGTGGCGCAGAAATTCGCGCAACATTGGCGCCTCCGAAGTCTCCTGCGCCACACTGCCACGACGAATCGCCAGAGGTCGATGCTCGTCAATCTGTACGGGAGGCCTGATACCAACAAAAAAGGGCCCCATGGGGCCCTTCAAAAGCCGTTCGTTGCCGCTTACGGCAGCAGGGTCAGGTTCACGGCCGACTGCTTGCCGTCGCGGCCGGTTTCGAGCTCGTAGGTCACCTTGTCGTTCTCATAAAGGCCCTGCAGGCCCGAGCGCTGAACAGCCGAGATATGAACGAACGCGTCCTTGCCACCGTCTTCCGGCGAAATGAAGCCGAAGCCCTTGGTCGTGTTAAAGAATTTTACGGTGCCAGTGATGACAGCCATGTCAGTCAGTCCTCTTCGTGGACGCCGCCGCAGAGGCGGCTAAGGGTTGAAAACGGGCCGCAACAGCCCGGCCTAAACGATTCACAGATCAGGACGTAGCCAAGTTTCCGGCCTTCTGCCGGTCGATCAGATAGCGCAAGACAGTGTCGTCATTGAAAAATATGTCGGCTGCGCGTCTGAAATTCAAGGCGATTTCGCTGGTCAATGAGAAGCCCCCGATCCAGGAGGGACTCCGGATCGAGGGCTCGGGCGCCCGGAAGGGCGCAAGCAGCATGGGGCAATGCTGCAACTGTATTAGCCGCGCGGGCAGGTGTCGCGATAACGGCTGCCGTCGGCACGCTGGTAGATGCAGATGTCGTCGGTGCCGGAAACGCGACCGAGCACATTACCTGCAGCAGCACCAACAACCGCGCCGACGCCGGCACCAACTGCCGTGCTCAGCACCGTGCCGCCTGCCGCAGCGCCAATGACACCGCCGCCAACAGCGCCAACCGCGGCGCCCTGCTGAGTGGTGGTGCAGGCCGCGAGCGAGAGCGTCGTTGCGGCGATGATCAGGAATTTGTGCATGGGATACCCTCCAAAGAACTATCGAGGGCCAGAATGCGGCATGCCCGCTTTTGGTTCCGCCGACACTTTAACTAAATTTTGCAATCTGCCTGCCCGCCCGGTCACGGCGGCCAACACGATCGTCAGCCATCCACCGATCATCGCCACGCCGCCCAGCGGAGCGGCACCGGGAAAGAGCCCCTGCCCCAGCCATTCGCGCATTGCCAGGTCACCGATGAACACAGCCGTGCCGATGGCCAGAATGGTCGCAGCGACGCTGAGCACTCTCCCACGCCCCGCCAGCGCCAGCGCCAGCAACGCCGGCCCGTTCGAGAGGGCAATAGCGGCTATAGCCGCAAGGTTTCGAGCATTTTCCCCATGCGAGGCCGCCGCCGCCGCGGCTACCCCCACGGCGCCATGCACGCCCGCGGCTGCCAACATTGCCCGCCAAGCCCAAACCCGTTCGCTCATCGCCTGCCGCCCCTTTCACTGTCTAGCTCTTTGCTCTAGACCATTGCCCCGCGAGTAGGAAATTCACATGAATGAGCCCATTGCGGTGGCACCCGCTGCCGCCGACAGCATTGCTGCCGACAAGGGTTGGAGCGCCGAACTGCGGGCGACCTTTGCCTTGGCCTGGCCGCTGGTTGTCGCACAATTGGCCCAGAACGCGCTGACGACCACCGACGTGATCATGCTGGGCTGGCTGGGACCGACCTACCTTGCCGCCGGCACGCTGGCGACGACCTTCCTGATGCCCTTCTTTCTGTTTGGCGTAGGCATTGTCGGCGCCGTTGCACCGCTGGTCGCGCAAGCTCGCGGCGCTCGGGACATCAAGGCCGTCCGTCGTGTCGTGCGCCAGGGGCTGTGGGCCGCGATCATGCTGGCCGTGCTGATGATACCCCTGCTCCTGCAGATCCGCCCCATCTTCGGTCTGCTTGGACAAGATCCCGCCGTAACGGTGATGGCTGAGCAATTCATCCAGCTCGCGGTCTGGATGCTGTTTCCAGCCCTCGCAATCATTGCCTTGCGGTCGATGCTTTCGGCCTTCGACGCCACCCGCGTCATCCTGGTCATCACCGTGGGCGGCGTGCTGTTCAACGCTGCGGCCAACTACGTCCTGATCTTTGGCCACTATGGCTTCCCACGGCTCGAACTGCGCGGCTCTGCCATTGCCACGGTGCTGACCAACCTGCTGATGTTCGGCATGATGCTGGCCTATGTACTGCGCCAGCGACGCTTCAAACGGTTCTACGTGCTGATGCGGTTCTGGACGCCGGACTGGCCGCGCTTCCGCGAAATCTTCCGTATCGGCATTCCCATCGGCCTCACGGTCCTTGCCGAAGTCGGGCTCTTTACCGCCGCCGCCCTGTTCATGGGTCGCCTGGGTACCAACGAGGTCGCCGCCCACGCCATCGCCATGCAATGCGCCTCCATGGCCTTCATGGTCCCGCTCGGCCTGGGTATCGCCGCCACCGTCCGCGTCGGCCGGGCCTATGGCAGCGGCGATCTCGAGGGCATCCGCAAGGCCGGCTGGACCGCGTTTATGCTCGGCACGGGCTTCATGGCCCTTTCCTGCACCCTGTTCCTCACGATCGGGCCCCTGATTGTCTCCTGGTTCCTCGATCCACGAGCTCCGGAAAATGCCAATGCCCTGGCGCTGGCCGCCAGTTTCCTGGTGATTGCCGGCATCTTCCAACTGGTCGACGGCGCACAGGTCGTCGCCGCCCACGCCCTGCGCGGACTGAGCGACACCAAGGTGCCCATGCTGTTCGCCATTCTGGGTTACTGGGTCGTTGGGCTGCCTATCGCCTACGCGCTCGGCTTCGTGGTTGGCTGGCGTGGCGTGGGAATCTGGATCGGGCTTGCCTCTGGCCTCGCCTTCGTTGCCGTCGTGCTCGTCGCCCGCTTCGCCATGCGCCAGCGACTGGGGCTATTGCGCCCCCGTTAGGTCAGGCGCCGCCAATACCGCGTCGCGGCCAGTCGCCGAACCGGTTGCGGAACCAGGTGCGCTGCCGCTTGGCGTACTGCTGCGTTGCAATAGTTGCCAGTGTGGTGGCCTCGTCACGGCCCACCACGCCATCGAGCCAGTCGCCGATTTCCCGGACGCCTATCGCCTTCATGATCGGCAGCGAGGGATCAAGGTCGAGTGCCCGCAAGGCCTGCACCTCGTCTACCGCCCCACCGGCAAACATCGCCTCGAAGCGCCGCGCGATCCTGTCCCGCAATACTTGCCGATCAGGGTCCAGCACCATTCGCTCGATGTCGAAACCCTCGAGGAGCCCTGATTGTGGGGCATCCTGGAAGCTGGACAGCATCCGACCGGTTGCCCGCTTCACCGCCAAGGCGCGAATGAGACGTTGCGGGTCGACCACCTTGAGCCGCGCGGCCGCGGCGGGATCCTCGCGCTGCAACCTGGCCAGGCGCTGCGCCCCATCCAGTGCTTGAATCTCTTGTTGAACTTGAAGCGTGATGTCGGCCGGAACCTCCGGAATATCGGCGAATCCATTTAGCAGGGCATCGAAGTAAAGCCCTGTTCCGCCTACGAAAATCAGCGGCTGATCCAAGTCGGCAAGGTCCAGGACGGCCCGCACAGCCGCAAGCCACTGTCCGGTTGAGAACCGGGTCGCCGCCGGCACAACGCCATAGAGCCGATGTTCGGCCAGGGCTATTTCGGTATCGCTGGGGCGCGCCGTTACCACCTGGAGCGTGTCATAGACCTGCATGGCGTCGGCGTTGACGATCACGCCACCCTGCTGTTGCGCCATGCCGAGCGCCAGCGCCGACTTGCCGCTGGCAGTCGGACCCGCTATCAGGACGGCGCGCCGACTGCCTGTCACGCGCTTCTCCGAAAAGTAGACGTCATGCCGGTTCTCTGCCTCATCGCTGACCCCGCCGATTCCCAACTCACCCCGGCCTTGGCTGCCGCGGTGGTGCACGAGACGGGCGGCGAACTCAACTGGCTCAATCACGCCATTGCCTGCGAGATCATCGAGCCGAAGTCAACCGACGCGCTCGCCGCGGCCCGTGACATCATCGGCACCCGGCGCGTCGATGCGGCGCTGGTACCCACCGAGAACCGCCGCAAGCAGGTCCTCGTCGCCGACATGGATTCCACCATGATCAACGAGGAATGCATCGATGAGCTGGCGGCTGCCCTGGGCATCAAGGCCCAGGTGGCCGAGATCACCGACCGCGCGATGCGCGGCGAGCTCGATTTTGGTCAGGCGCTCGATACGCGCGTTGCCCTGCTCAAGGGTCTGGAACGCAAGGTGATCGAGGAAATCCGCCGGGAGCAGATTACGCTGGCGCCTGGCGGCCGCGCCCTCATCCAGACCATGAAGGAATATGGCGCCTACACTTCGCTGGTCTCGGGAGGCTTCACGTTCTTTGCCGACTATTTCGGCAAGCGCATCGGCTTTCACGAAGCCATCGCGAATGTACTCGAATTCGATGGCGACCAACTGACCGGCACAGTCACCAAACCCATCGTCGACAAGAACACCAAGCGCGAACGGCTCATCGCCCTGGCGGCCGAGCGCAACCTGCCGCTCAGTCAGACCATCGCTGTCGGCGACGGTGCCAACGATCTAGACATGATCCGGATCGCGGGTTTCGGGGTGGCGCTTCACGCCAAGCCAGCCGTAGCGGCCGAGGCGGGCATCCGCATCGATCACGGTGACCTGACGGCCCTGCTCTATCTCCAGGGCTACAGCGACGAAGAAATCGTCCGGTAAGCAAAAGGGCCGGCATTTGGAGCCGGCCCTTTCCTATGTCTCAGCTTATTGGGCCGGAGTCGGCGGAGGTGCCTCTACCGGAGCCGGCACTTCCGTACCGACCGTCGGCTCGAGCTGCGATCCATCCTCAAGCGTCAGGCTGGGCGTGACCGCTTCCTCGATGCCAAGGCCGTCCAGGGCTGGCCCGGTGCTTGCGGGGGCGGTGATCGGAGCCGCGCTCGGCTGGATCGGGGCCGCAAGGTTCGGGTTGCCCTCGGGCAATTGACCATTGGAGCCGAAGTAGCGGAAGAACTCGCTATCGGGCGACAGAACCATGGTCGTGCCGGTACCCTTCAGGGCGTTCCTGTAGGCTTCCATCGAGCGGTAGAATTCGAAGAACTCCCGGTCCTGGCCATAGGCGGCCGCAAACAGGCGGTTGCGCTCGGCGTCACCGGTACCGCGGATGATTTCCGCATCACGCGTCGCCGATGCCACCACCTCTACGGCCTGGCGGTCGGCGATAGCGCGCAGGCTCTGTGCCTGCTCCTCGCCGCGGGCGCGTAGGAGCGCGGCCTCGGCAAGACGCTCGGCGCGCATCCGCTCGAAGGTCGTCGCCGAAACTTCTTCGTCGAGGTCGGTCCGCAGGATACGGACGTCGACCACGTCGATGCCGATCTCGGCCAGTTCAGGACGGATCAGCGTCCGCGTTTCCTGCATCATCTGCGGGCGCTGGTCAGACAAAGCCGCATTGAACTCGCGCAGCGCATAGACCTGGCGCAGCGCCGAATCCAGGCTGGCTCCGATGCGCTGCTCGGCAACTTCGAGCTGCCCGGTGGCACGCTGGCGGAACAGGCGGGCATCGGAGATGCGATAGGTCAGGAAGGCGTCGACCTGGTAGAAGGCATTGCCCGAAACCTGCACGCGCATATTGGCGATGTCATAGCGCAGCAGGCGATCCTCGATGATCTGCACGCTGTCCACGATGTCGGTCGGGATCTTGAAGTAGATGCCCGGTTCGGTGCGGACGTTGGTGATCTCGCCAAAGCGCAGCACGATAGCCTGCTCGCGCTCGTTGACCACGTAGATCGACGAAAAGAAGATGTAGAGCGCCGTCAGGACTACAACGCCAATGATGATCAGACGATTGTTCATGGCTTAGTTCCCCGTCGTCGTGGTGGTCGTGGCGCCGGGGCGCAGTTCGGGCAGCGGCAGATAGGGCACGACGCCCTGGCCATTGGCACCATTCTCGATCAGCACTTTTTCGGAGCCGCCAAGCACTTCTTCCATCGTCTCGAGGAACAGGCGCTTGCGGGTCACTTCGGGGGCATTGACGTATTCGGCATAGATGGCGTTGAAGCGCTCGGCCTCACCGGTTGCTTCCTGCACCACGCGATTGGTGTAGGCCGCAGCATCTTCGCGCAGCGCCGCTGCCCGGCCGCGGGCATCGCCCAGCAGCGTATTGGCGTAGGAGCGCGCTTCTTCCTGGAGGCGGGTCTCATCCTGCCGCGCGCGCTGCACTTCATTGAACGCGTCGATGACCTCGGTTGGAGGTCCGGCATTTTCGATCAGGATTTCGCTGACCTGGACACCCAGGCCATAGCTGGTCAGCACGCCGCGAACGATCTCCAGCACTTCGGCCTGAATGCCGGCACGGTCGTCGCTATAAACGTCCTGCGCCGGGCGGCGGCCCACCACCTCGCGCATGGCGCTTTCCGCGGTGAAACGCAGCATGGAGTCCGGGTCTCTGACATTGAACAGGTAGGCGATCGGGTCATCGATGACCCAGCGTACCGAGAACTGCACGTTGACGATGTTCTGGTCGCCCGAAAGCATCAGGCCATCACCTGCGGCGGACCGGGTTCCAGCGGAGTTGGCGGCGCCGATCTGGGTCTGGTTGAGCGTCAGCGGAGCCCGCTCGACGGTCTCGATCGGCCAGAGGTGGAAATGCAGTCCGGCCTGCGACAGCACGGGCTTGGGCGCGCCGAAGCGCAGTTCGACGCCCACTTCGCCCGAATTGATGGTGTAGAACGAATTGACGGCCCAGAACGCTACCAGGGCCAGCACGCCACCGATGATCGCCCAGCGACCGCCAGGCACGCCGCCACGGAACTGGTCACGGCCACGGTTGAGAATATCTTCGAGGCTGGGCGTATTGCCGCCACCGGGACGCCGCGGGCCATTGCCACCGCCACCAGGTGTCTGGCCCCAGGGGCCGCCATTGTTACCGCGGCCACCCCCGCCTCCGTTATTCTCCCACGGCATCGCGTCCCTTTCGAATAATTCGTTTCGTTGAGGACTTATATAGGCAAGGACTTGACCCGATCAATGCGCCGGGCCCGGCCTGCGGTCGTACACTTTGACGCGGTAGGTCGCTTCGTCCTTGGGCGACGGCGTGACTTCGGGCAGGTCGACTATGGCCCAGTCCTCGTGACGGATGACGGGAAACAGCACATCCCCGGCCGGGTTGAGGTCGATATGGGTGATGTAGAGCCTGTCCGCCCTGTCGATCAGTTGGGCGTAAAGTTCTCCGCCGCCGATGATCATGATTTCGTCGACACCGTCGGCCTGCGCGATTTCGCGCGCCTTGTCCAAGGCGGCGTCAATGCTCGAAAACACCAGGACGCCCTCCGGCTGGTAACCTACCTGCCGCGTCACCACGATATTGGTACGCCCGGGCAACGGCCTGCCCACCGTCTCATACTGCTTGCGCCCCATGACGATCGGCTTGCCCATCGTCGTCTTTTTGAAGAAAGCCATGTCCGACGGCACGCGCCACGGGATGGTCTGGTCGCTGCCGATCACCCCATTCTCGGCGACACCGGCAATCATGGCGATGCGCACCGTCATGCCGCACCCAGCTTCAGCAATGCCTCGCCATCGACGCGCACCTTGGTCCACTCGTCCTGCATCACGCCGCCCTGGCTCTTGTAGAATTCGATGCTCGGCTCGTTCCAGTCGAGCACCCACCATTCGAACCGACCCAGGCCCTCGGCTACGCAGCGTCGCGCCAGGTTCACCAGCAGCGCCTTGCCGATACCCTTGCCGCGCATCGCAGGGTCGACGAACAGATCCTCCAGCCAGATGCCGTGGCGCCCCTGGAATGTGGAATAGGTATAGAACCACAGCGTGAAGCCGACCGGCTTGCCGTCCCATTCCGCGATCTCGCAGAACACCTTTGGATCGGTCCCGAACAGGTCGCGCACGATATCGGCTTCACTGGCTTTTGCCTCGTGGCTCAGCCTTTCGTAAGCCGCAAGCGCCTCGATGAAATGGACGATGAGCGCGGCATCCGCGCGCATCGCCGGCCGGATCACAAGGCTCATTACTCGCCTTCGCGCCGCTGCAGGATCAGGATATCGAGTTCCTTCTCGGGCCAGTAGTCGGTCTTGACCATCTCGAAGGTGGTGGGTCCGATCTTCTTAACGTCGTCACCGCAGAACGACACGAAATTGTCCTCGCTGCCCTTGTCGACCACCAGGCGGAACTTCTTGATGGCGCCGCCGCCCCAGTTCCCGCCCGTCGTCAGGATGTAGGAAATCCACTCCTCCGTGAACGGGGCCGAATAGGTGTCGTCCGGGCTGGTCTGGGTTGCGGCCACCGCCGCGCGGAAGTCGTCGTCGGTGCAATATTTGGCGCGGTATTCCGATGCCGGATCGTAGTCCTCGTAGGGCTCGCTCAGGAAGCTCACAGCCACCGTGCCGCCCACGCTGGGTTTATAGGTATGGACGACCTCCACAGTCTCCCCGGCGGGGAAGGTACCTTCCCAGGTGTAGGTCGACTTGTAGGTCCAACCCGGCCAATAGTGCTTCTCCCAGCCATTACCCTGGTCGAATTCATCGGGTGTCACCATGCCCAGGTGCAGAAGCTCGGCAATGGTGTCCTCGTCCAGCGCGTCGACCATCTGGGCCGCTCGATCTGTGAACGGCACGACCGGCAAGCCGAGTTGCTTGACGAGTTTGGTGCGATCGACGCCAAACGCATAGGCATATTCATGGAGCGTCGCCTGGACGGGTTCGCCGTTGAAGGTGGTTTCGAACTCGAACAGGTTGTCGTCCGGCCCCGTTGGGAAAGCCACCGGCGACCACCAGTTCGGTACGATGTCCGGCATCGGAAACGCGACGAGAATGTTCTGGTCGACATCGCCGGTATTGTGGAACTCGTACACCACCTTGATCTGGTCGCGGGAGATGAACAGCTCCTCGCTTTCCATCACGATATTCTCGTTGGTGATGAATTCGAGCCCGCCGGTCGTCAGCTGGGCCGAAGTGTCGTTGGCGAGGGCCGGAACGCTGGCGGCCAGCAGCAGGCCGAGAGCCGAAAGGGTCTTCATGCATCATCCTCCAAGATGTTGTGCATCTTTATCACCCGGGCGGGCGCGCGAAAGCGCTAATCGATGCTGCCGCTCCGATGCTTGTTCGTGCTTGAACGGCTGATGAACGAAGTACGCTAGCCTGCGCTCCGTCCCAGATACTTGAACCACTTCCGCTCCAGCGCGGCGTCAAGATCGATGCCGTTGTTTCGCGCGAACAGCAGCAGCATGGCGAGAACATCAGCCGCCTCGTCTTCCAGTGCGGTACGGATCGTGGCTGGATCGGCGCCCTTCAGGCGACCCCGACCAGTCGACTTGAGGTACTCTGCTGCCAGTTCGCCAAGCTCTTCCTGCAGCTTGAGCAGATACCAGTCGTCGTCGCGCGGGATATGATTGCGCGATGCATAGGTATCGGAAACCTCCGCGACCAGCGGCGCCAATTCGTTCAGCGTGCGGCTCAAACTGCCACATCCGCCTTGATATGCGGGTGTGGATCATACCCCTCGAACGAAAAGTCCTCGAACACGAAATCCTCGAGGCGCTTCACATCCGGGTTGATCTTGAGCACCGGCAGTGGCCGCGGTTCGCGCGTCAGTTGCAGCCGCGCCTGCTCGAAATGGTTGGAATAAAGATGCACGTCGCCAAACGTGTGGACGAAGTCGCCGACCTCGAGCCCCGTCACCTGCGCCACCATATGGGTCAGCAGCGCATAGGACGCGATATTGAACGGCACGCCCAGGAACGTATCGGCCGAGCGCTGGTAGAGCTGGCAGCTGAGCTTTCCGTTGGCGACATAGAACTGGAACAGGCAATGGCACGGCGGCAGCGCCATCTCGTCCACCTCCGCCGGGTTCCAGGCCGAGACGATGTGCCGCCGCGAATCCGGCTTGGTGCGAATGGATTGGATCACCTGGGCGATCTGGTCGATCTTGCGTCCGTCGGGCGCCGGCCAGCTCCGCCACTGCGAGCCATAGACCGGACCGAGATCGCCATTCTCGTCAGCCCATTCGTCCCAGATCCTGACACCCCGTTCCTGCAGCCAGCGCACGTTGGTCTCGCCGCGAATGAACCACAACAGTTCATAGACAATGGACTTGATATGCAGCTTCTTGGTGGTCAGGAGCGGAAAGCCCTGCGCCAGGTCGAACCGCATCTGGTAGCCGAACAGGCTCCGCGTGCCTGTGCCGGTCCGGTCGGACTTGTCGGCACCATGTTCAAGGATGTCGGAGAGAAGTTTGAGATAGGGCTGCATGCCCCTATCCTACTTCGATTCGCCCGTTCCTGCCTTTGCGACATGCGTTTCCACCAGCTTGGTCAGCAGTTCGATCTGCTCCTGCTGTTTGGCGATGAGGTGCTTGAGGTCGTCGTTGCGCAGCTGGTCCACCTTGTCGTGCAAGGCCATGATTTCGATCTCGGCCTTGAGATTGCATTCATAGTCGTGGCTCGTAACCAAGCGATCCTTTGCGGCCTGGCGGTTCTGGCTCATCATGATGATGGGCGCCTGAACGGCTGCCAGCATCGACAGCAGCAGGTTGAGGAAAATGAACGGATAGGGATCGGGTGCCGACTGCGCCAGCACCAGGTTACCACCCACCCAGGCCGCCAGCACGGCGCCAAAGCCGATCAGAAAGCTCCATGAACCTCCGAACGAGGCAACCGCGTCGGCCAGCCGCTGCCCGAAGGTCGACTTCTCGTCGAACACGGCGCTGGTATCGAGCGCCAGGGCCTTCTTGCCGATCGCCTGTTCGAGCACCTCCCGTTCCAGGTCCGTCAGTGCCCGTTCTCCCTTGCCGAGAAACCGCTCGGCGGCGCGGATAAGTTTGTCGCTTGAAGTATCTGTCATGATGAGTCTCTGGGTCCGTTGGCCGCGAGCTTACACCCTCCGACCTGCATGGAACTGCCTGTCGATCATTCCGGTTAGTCAACATGCGCCCCACGGCGATGGTAATAGAATACCTCAGGATATGCTGACATCTGGAGTCAGCACACGCGTTCTAGCTTGGGCGAACCAACCAAGGAGCAACAGTGATGGCGATTGAACATCTCAATCCACAGGGCATGTACCAGAGCCCCATTTTTTCCCAGGGCATAGTCCTGCCAGCCAATTCCCGCATCCTCCTGATCGGCGGCCAGAACGGCGTCAATGCCAAAGGCGCGGTCGTTGCCAAGGGTGATGTGGCCAAGCAGACCGAGCAGGCCCTGTCCAATCTTCAGCAAGTGCTGAAAGCCGCCGGCGCCGGACTCGAAGACCTGGTAAAGGTCACCATTGTCATGCAGCAGGACATCGATCTCAATGCCGCTTTCGGTGCATGGATGGCAGTCTGGGGCAAGCGCACCAACCCGCCGACGGTGTCCGCCTTCCGCGTCCCCAACCTGTCCAATCCCGACTTCCTGATCGAGATCGAAGCCATGGCGGCCCTCGCATGAGTCCCCGCCTGCGCCCCCTGCGCAAACGCGAGGACATGCCCGATTTCGTCAGGGACGCCTTGGAAGCGCGCGGACTGCGCGACAAATACGATGCCCGCCCGCCCTATCAGCGCAACGATTACCTGCTCTGGATCAACAAGGTGAAGCGAGACGATACCAAGCAGAAGCACCTCGAGCAGATGCTCGATGAACTGGAGGCGGGCGGAGTCTATATGGGGATGGCCTGGAAAGGGTGAATCAACCCAGTTCGCTGCTGAGCACCGTCGGATCCGGCTCCCAAACATGGCTGCGGTCGATATGAGCCAGCGACCAGGCGAAAACCTTGTGCATCGCGCGCAGGTCGCGCGCGGCGACAGCTTCTTCCAGCAGTTCGTTCATCCTCATCTTGGCCGGCAGGTGGCCCGGCGGCCCGACCCGCTCGAATTCCACGCCCACGCCCTCTGCCACCCAACCGCCCACCATCGCGGCAAACTCTTCCGATACCAGGAATGGCGAGAGACGCAGCACTAGAAGGGTGACGACATCCTCGTCGAAATGCTCGGACCGGATCACCACGCCGCTATTGTTCGGATGCCATTCAGGCCCCAGTTCCTCGATGAAGAAATACCCGCAGTAAAAACCGCGGCAAACGGTCGGACGCGTGTCATAGACCGTGCAACCCTGCCCATCGGCGCAATGCGGGCAGAGCAGGTTGGCGGGCTTCTGCAGCTCCTGTGTGCGGATGGGCGGAAAGGAGCAGCAGGCGGTGCAGCCCTCGCAACTCCTGCCCTCCAAAACTTCAAGCGCCACGCCACGCCTCCACCCTATCCACCGGCAAGCTAAGCTAATATGCCAGGTTGGTGCCAGCGCATTGCCGACATCATTTGCAACCGGCGGCGGGGTCACCTATATTGGTGTTGCTCGCAAGAGCTATGGCGATAAACGGTCATCGTAATAAACCTTTCGGACCCGGGGGCAGTACCCGGCGCCTCCACCATCTCCCCTCGCGGGGGAGCCAATGGGGGCGAAACAGGATCGACGAGGGCGTAAAGGGTGTGCTTTTGCTCGGTGAGGTACCACCGTTATCGGTCCAAAACTTATAGTTGCAAATGACAACCATAAGGCTCCGGTCGCTCTCGCCGCTTAATGCGGTGCTAGCACTGGGAATTTAAGTCCTCCGCCCCTAGCCGGGCGACAGGCGGGGTTCGCAGGCACCTGGCAACAGAAGCCTGCACCTTACCCTCCGGTCGTGCCTTTCTCCTTGAAATCTTTCGGCACGTCGGGCTGATATGGCCCATCAGGGATTCTATCCCTCAAGACTGGAAGGTTCCGATGGCCGAAGATCACATGCGTTACGACATCCTGACCCAGGAGGCCCTGCGCGGCGTCGTGCGCAAGGTGCTTGCCGAGGTTGCCAAGACGGGTCTGCCAGGGGAACATCACTTCTTCATTTCCTTTGTCACGCGCGCTCCTGGCGTGCGTCTCAGCGAAAAGCTGCTCGGTCAGTACGACAAGGAAATGACCATCGTCATCCAGAACCAGTATTGGGACCTCAAAGTGTCCGAGACTGGTTTCGAGGTCGGTCTGTCCTTCGACGGCATTCCCGAAACGCTGGTCATCCCCTTCTCGGCCGTGAAGGGGTTCTTCGATCCTTCCGTGCAGTTCGGCATGCAATTCGATCCGGCAACCGCACCCAGCGCAGCGGTTACGGAAGCCAAGGCGGACGCGGGCATTGAATCGACGGCGTCCAGCAGTGCCGACGATGGCGACAAGCCGGGCGAAAAGGTCGTGAGCCTCGACTCCTTCCGCAAGAAGCCCTGACAGCCGCCAAGTGGACAAGCGCTCCCTGTCCATCGCCGGCCACCGCACGTCCATAGCGCTTGAGCCCGAATTCTGGGCCGCGCTCGAAGCCATGGCCGCGGAGAAATCACAGACCATGGCTGGCTTGATCCGGGAAATCGATGAAAGCCGCGAGACCGCGAACCTCTCCTCGGCGACCCGGCTGGCCGTTTTGCGCTGGTACCAGCAACGCGATGCTGGCCGCACCAGCGCCTAGAACATCGGCTGGTTCACGCCCGGCCCGATCGGCTGGTTGACCTGCGGCTGCAACCCCAGATTGAGCGGCGTCTGCGGCGGGGTGGTCGGCAATGTCTGGATGGACGGACTATTCTGCTGCTGCAGCCGCCGCGCTTCTTCCTCGGCGGCCAGCCTTGCCTGCTCTTCGGCCGCAAGGCGCGCTGCTTCCTCCGCGGCGGCCTTGCGCCGCTGTTCCTCGATCAGCCGGTTCCGTTCCTCGGCCGCCGCGCGCTGCCGCTCCGCATCCTCCGCCCGCAGCACTTCCAGCCGGTCCACTTCCAATTCGTTCGCCCGCACCAGGACGGCCGCGATCATCTCCTCGAGGTCCAGCGTCACGACCGGCGCGAGCACGGTCCCAGCTAGCCGGGTGAGGATACGCGCCGTGTCGGCGGCGACCAGACCGCCGGCATCAACAAAGTCCCGCGGCGTCATCGCAAAGCTTCCGCCGAGCCCCAGGTCGGCAAGCGTCACACTGATATCGCCCTCGACACGTGCCCCGGTTCCATCGACGATGAAATTCGCCAGGCGGATGACGCCGCCTGCCATGGTGAATGCGCCTGTGGCGCTGGGGGCCGTGAACGTCCCCTGATCCAGCGCTAACCCCATGATGGCGCCCATCGCATCGGGCTCCATGGTGAGAATGTCGTCCAGCCCCGCAATCGTTGGATAGACCTCAGGTGACAACTGCTCCACCGAAAGGCCACTCACGGTGAAATTGCCTTCTCCAGCGAGCGTGGCCATCACCTCGGCAATACTGGCTCCGGTGCCCTCGAACTGCACGCCGCCGTCGACGAGACCATCGATCATTTTCGCGACGGCTGGCGGCGCGATCAGCGCCATCGGCGTGGCGGCGACGCTGAGGCGCCCGCTCACGGTCTTGTCGCTAAGGGGGCCCGCGCAGCAGACAGTGACGTCCAGGCCGATCGTACCCAGGTCGGCCACCGCGGCAAACCGTGTCAGACGGGTCCGCGTTTCGTCCCAGTTCAGCTCGAAGCTGGTCTTTCCCAGTTGTTCGACCTCGCCCGCAGCGACCGCTGCCGCGCTCACCGCAACGCTGCCCCGTGTCTGTCGTTCGCCTGGCGCCATGTTGATCGGGCCATCGGGCCACAACCCGCCGCCATCGACCATCGCCGTCGGGCCAAACAGCGCGGCGGCAAGGCCTTCGACCGAAACCAGGTCTACCGCAACATCACCAGCCACCACGGCCATGCCCCCGGCGCGCGACAGGGACAGATTTCCGGTAAAGCCGACGTCGCCGGAGGTTCCGGTAATCTCTGTTAACCTGGCCAGGTCGCTGCCCTCGAAATGCAGCTGCGCACTGCCCTTGACCATCGGCAGCGCCATTCCGCTCGTCCCCACAATCGAGGCCAGTCCATCCGCGTGCGACAGCGCCACGTCCAGTGTGCCCGTTCCCTGGATTGCGCCACCCTCGACTGTCAGCAGGTTGCCGGCATAGCTGATGTTTTCATCGCCCATGCTCGCAGTGATATTGGCCTCAAGGCTGTTGCTGGGCGTACCCTGCAGGCTGGCGCTGACCAGCATCGAGCCTTCCCCCGCAAAGATCGGCGCGTCCCCCAGGCCCAATTGCTCCGTCAGCCCGGCAATGTCGGTCGATTCCAGTCCCGCCGACACGCGAAGCGGCGCCGTGGCAAGCGCCGTGATCCCGCCGTCCAACTCGGCGCGCAGGTTCAAGGAACCAGCCCCCAGCGAGCCGGCCAGCGTCACGCTCTGGCCTCCGTCGAGCGGCGCGCCCAGGTCGATCAGCAGATTGGCCGGCGTCGAGCGGGCCAGGAAGTCCCGCCAGCTCTGTGGCGCGTCGAGCAGGTCGTAGAGCGCCACCAGCGCCGGCGCGTCGCCTTCGTCGACACGAACCATGCCCGACCCTGAAATGTCCGGCTCAGCCGCAGTTCCCCCGGCGGTGAGTGTCGCGTCGAGGCCGACGCCGCCCCAGTCCTCGGCCGAAAGGCGGGAAAAGCTGACTTCACCTTCGCTCCACTGCCCTTCGGCAACAAGGCCGGTGCCGTCCAGTCCGAGCACCCGCGCACCTTTGCCCGTCAGGGAGAAACTGCCTTGCGGAAAACTGACGCCAAACGCCGGATCGGCTGAGATCCTGGGCAAAAGCGCGCTAACCAGCGCACTGCCCCGCTCGCCCAGTTCGTCGAAGTGAGCAATCAGGTCGAGGCGCTTTTCCTCGCCGAAGCCCAGCCGCAGTTCAAGCGCATGCGGACGCCCGTCGAGCGTCAGCACGCCCCCAACCAGGCCCAGGGCATCCGCGCCGAGCATAACCTGGCCCGTCAGCGTGCCCGGTTCGTTGAACAGCAGGTTGTTCTCGTCCGGCTTCCGCCACAGCGCCGCCAGCCCGTCGAGCCGCGCGCTGTTGAGCGAAACCTCGCCCCGGAACGAGGGCCGACCGTTGTCGCCGCTCAGCTCCCCGCTGCCTCGCAATTCGGTTTCGCCCGGCAATTGCCCGACAAACTGTTCGACCTGCCAGGTCGTGCCGTCGGTACGGGCGTCGACCCGTACGTTGCGCAGGGCAAAGCCGCGCAACCCCACCTCGGCGAGGTCGATGCCAACACGGCCCGCCATGCCTGGAATGAACGGCGCCGGCAGTTCGGTCAGGAGGCGCATGGCCTCATAGGGCAAGGTGCTGGTATCCTCCTTAGCGTCGCGCGGGGGCAGCGAGAACACGCCTCCGGAAACGACTGCATCAAAGCTCCGCGCATCGCCCAGCTGGATGCTCGCAGCTCCCGTAAGCCGCGTGCCGGCCCGATTTTCATCTGGGCGCAGGGTGTAGCCCGAGAGCACGATGCGATCCGTCGAGCCGGTGACTTTGCTTTCGAGCACCAGGTTGCCGCGAATGTCGGTCGCCGCGTCGGCTGCCGGCGGCATCTGCTTGTAGACCATGTCGCCGTCGAATTTGGGCGCCATGCCGGGCTCGAGCAGTCCCTCCAGCGTCAGCGAAAACGCGCTCGACTGCGGCGCCAAATAGAGCGAAACACGCGATTTTCCGGCCGCATCGAGCGCGCTCGAATTGAAGCGAACCGAGTATGCCGCCTCCCTGTATCGCCCGCTTCCCTGGAACGAGAACGGGCCGCTGAAATCGGCTAGCCGGAGTTCCCCGCTGACATCCTCAGCCACCACGGTCTCGCCCGACCGGCGATCCATCAACCGGATGGTCGCACCCTCGATGGTGGTCCGCCCCAGCCCCACCCCGCCAGAACCCTTTGCGAGGCTCACGCCACTGCCGAAGAACCCGCTTTCATCGATGCTGAAATCAACCACCGGCTGGCGCAGCACCAGTTGCGTGACATTGTAGTTGTCGCGCAGGAAATCCATCAGCGAGAACTCGGCCTCGACACTGTCCACCGTCGCGGCCGGTTCCTCGGCCGAGCCCACCAGCACGTCGGAAAAGCGCAGGCGCGGTTGTGGCAGGAGCGTGAAATCGATCTCGCCGCGCACGGTCACCGGCGTGCCGAGCATCTCGGTCGCCAGTTCCTCCATCCGCCCGCGATAATCGCTCCAGCGCACGAAATTTGGCGCAATGAACGCACCGGCGAGCACGATGATCGCCAGCATGCCGACGATGATGTAGATGCGGTTGAGCACTGCGCTAAGTTACCCGGTTTCTCGCGGCAGAGTGTAGGCAAGCGCGCGGCCTGCGCAACCCCGCCATTGCCTTGAATTGACAAATGGATTTGGCCAGAACCGGCCCGAAGCAATCAGGTCTCGGTCAGATCGAGGCAACGAAGCCGACATGACGCATCGGTGACAGGCGCCCGTTCTATACACCGGCCCTGCCAAACCCTATATTGCAGACGAGAACAAAATAAGATTCGTCAATCCCCGCGCTGCCCCGAGTACCCTGGCCGGCAGCGATGGAAAGGCCCGTGAATGCCCGGCAATGCCCACAACATCGACCGCCCGTCAGCCGGCGCGATCACCGGTCAATTCGGCCGCAACCAGCAGACGCCCGATTACCTGCGCGGGCTCAATGAAGAACAGCGCGAAGCCGTGCTGAGTACCGACGGCCCGCTGCTGGTGCTGGCCGGCGCTGGCACAGGCAAGACCCGCGTTCTCACTACGCGGATCGCCCACATCCTCACCACCAAGCGCGCCTGGCCATCCGAAATCCTGTCGGTGACCTTCACCAACAAGGCCGCGCGCGAAATGAAAGAGCGTATCGGCCATCTGGTCGGGGCCGGCGTCGAGGGCATGCCTTGGCTGGGCACCTTCCACTCCATCGGCGCACGCATCCTGCGTCGCCATGCCGAGCTGGTCGACCTCAAGTCCGATTTCACCATTCTGGATACCGACGACCAGATCCGTCTCATCAAGCAGTTGCTCGACGCTGAGAACATCGACGAAAAGCGCTGGCCGGCCCGCCAGTTAGCCGGGATGATGGACACCTGGAAAAATCGCGGCCTCGGCCCCGAGGATGTTTCGCCCGCCGACAGTGGCTCCTATGCCAACGGTCGCGGCGCGCGGCTCTACGCCGCCTACCAGAACCGGCTCAAGGTGCTGAACGCTGCCGATTTCGGCGACCTGCTGCTGCTCAACATCAAGATATTCAAGGAATATCCGGACGTTCTGGCCTACTACCACGGCAAATTCAAATACATGCTGGTTGACGAATATCAGGACAGCAACGTCGCCCAGTATCTCTGGCTGCGTCTGCTAGCCCAGGGCAAGCCGGCCAGCCAAGCCAACATCTGCGTGGTCGGCGACGACGACCAGTCCATCTATGGCTGGCGCGGCGCCGAGGTCGACAACATCCTGCGCTTCGAAAAGGACTTTCCGGGCGCCAAGGTGATCAAGCTCGAGCGCAATTATCGCTCGACCTCGAACATCCTCAAGGCGGCATCGACGCTGATCGCCTTCAACGAGGGTCGTCTCGGCAAGACGCTGCAGACCGACGTCGGCGAAACTGGCGAGCCGGTTTCCGTCACTTCGGTGTGGGACAGCGAGGAAGAAGCCCGCACCGTCGGCGACGAGATCGAAAACTACCAGCGCCAGGGCGAAACCCTCAATTCCATGGCCATCCTGGTCCGCGCCTCGTTCCAGATGCGCGAATTCGAAGAGCGCTTCATCACGCTAGGTCTCAACTATCGCGTCATCGGCGGTCCGCGCTTCTACGAGCGCAAGGAAATCCGCGACGCCATCGCCTATCTGCGCGTGGTCGCCAATCCGTCCGACGGCCTCTCCTTCGAGCGCATCGTCAACACGCCCAAGCGCGGCTTGGGCGACAGCACGGTCCAGATGCTGCACAACACGTCGCGTTCGGCCAACGTGTCGCTACTCGCTGCAACACGCATGCTGCTCGAAACCGAAGAGCTCAAGCCCAAGCAGCGCAGCACATTGCGTGAGCTGGTTAGTCAGTTCGACAACTGGTCGAGCCGCCTCCAGTCCCTGCCCCACTATGAGCTGGCCGAGCAGATCCTCGACGAGAGCGGCTATACCGCCATGTGGCAGGCCGACAAATCTCCCGACTCGCCCGGGCGGCTGGAAAATCTCAAGGAACTCGTTCGCTCCATGGAAGAGTTCGAGACGCTCGGCGGCTTCCTCGAACACATCTCGCTGGTCATGGACCGCGACACTGCCGAAGCCGAAGACGCCGTCTCCATCATGACGCTGCACTCGGCCAAGGGCCTGGAATTCGACACCGTCTTCCTCCCCGGTTGGGAAGAGGGTCTGTTCCCGAGCCAGCGCACCATGGACGAGAGTGGCCGCGCCGGGCTCGAGGAGGAGCGGCGGCTGGCTTATGTCGGCATCACCCGCGCCCGCAAGCGTGCACGTCTCTCGGTAGCGCAGAACCGCCGCATCCATGGCCTCTGGCAATCGGCTATCCCGTCGCGCTTCCTCGACGAGCTCCCGCCCGAGGCGGTCGACGTCAAGGACACCGGGTCGTCCTATGGGGGCTACGGCTATGGCGGCGGTGCCACCTCCCGCTTCAACAAGGCTGACCCGTTCGAAAGCGTCTATGAAACCCCGGGCTGGCAGCGCGCCCGCGCCCAGCAGTCGAACCGAAAGGGCGGTGGCCCGTTGACGATCGAAGGTGACCTGGTGGCGCGCTCGGTCGATCTGGGCGGCGATCGCTCGGCCTTCGGCATCGGCGAGCGCGTCTTCCATCTCAAGTTCGGCTACGGCGCCATATCGGATATCGAAGGCAACAAACTGACCATCGATTTCGAGAAAGCCGGCCGCAAGAAGGTGCTGGAGAGCTTTATCAAGAAGGGGTAAGTCCGCGTGAAGGCTCTGTTTTGGATCGGCGGCATCGCCCTTGTCATTGCGGCCCTCGTCTTTGGCGGCATGCGCCTCTTCTCCGACCTGTCGGCCCGCAGTGACAAGGCGGCAATGTTCGCCGACACTGTCGCGGCGACGGTGACCGACGCGTGGGACCTCAAGACGCTTGCGCCTTTTGCCGACGAAGCCTTCTACAGCTCCATCGCCGCCGAACCGGCCGCCTGGCAGACCTATGCCTTGCTGGGCCCCGCAATCAACGATCCCAAATGCCGTGTCACCAATATCGAAGTGGTCAATGGCCGGGCCAACGCGCTGGCCCACTGCCCTGGTAAGTTCGAAAAAGGATCGGGCACGTTGCGAATCTCGGTTTCCGACTACTCCGGAGAGTGGCGCGTCACGGCCTTCAAGCTTGAGTTGTAGGCGGCGAGAACGCACTTAAGGAAACCGCTTTCCGATTTCGGCGACGTAAGCCTTGGCGAGCTTCTCGAAGCGCTCGGCGTCGAGCGCAATCGTCTCCCCCACCTCGATCCCCGCGATCGTCTTCTCCGCCCTGTACTTGATGGTCTTGTTCTCCTTGAGTACCCCGTCATGCTCCATGATGGAATCGCTCAGCATGCGCACCTCGTTGAGCGGATTGCCGTCCTTGCCTTCGGCGCCGCGCATGCGGTGCATGAAGTGGTGGTCCAAAGCCAACAGCATGGAATTGAAATAGTCGGGGGCGAACGCCGCCAGCGCGGCTTCTGCCTTGGCATTGCCCTTTACCGCGTCGGCAAGCGCGCCATAGGCCGCGATCTGCTCATCGAGCTTGGCGGCGGTGAGCTGAACATAGACCTCGGGATAGCTGGTCATCGCAAGCATCTCAATCTCCTCATTGCAGCGCCGGTCGATCCGGCGCTCGCAGTCATGTCGCCTGAGACCTTGGGTCTTCGACATCTGTCACGGAATTCTTGCTCGCGGCCTGGCGCGAGGCGCGTACCATGCCCTGTACCTTCGGCATGACGATGGTTCCACCGCCCTGCTCGAGTGCCGCTTCCACCAGGTCAACCAGCCGCTCCACGGCAGCATCGTCGGCGCTGTCGCCCGGCGGAAACGAGGTCAGCGCGAGCACGATATCGGGGGCACTGGTCACCGCCAGTTCACCCGGATATTCGAACATCTCAACCGGATTGAACTGCTCGCTGATCAACGACTCGGCCTTCCGCAGCCCGAAGATATCGGCTCCCGGATCGCTTGCGTTGCCGCCAAAGGCCGCCGCACCCAGTTCGTAGAACGGCGCCATATTGCCTTCGAGATTGGTCGTTACCGCCAGGATGCCGCCCGGTCTAAGCACGCGCTTGAACTCGCTCAGAGCCACGCGCGCGTCGGGCACGTGGTAAAGCATGTGGCAAGCCAGCACGGCATCAAAGCTCTCGTCGGCGAATGGCAACTTGCTGGCATCGGCGACGACCCCCTCGACCCTGGCATAGTGCCCTGCCCCCTGCGCCGCCCTGACGGCATCCGTGACCATGCCCGGAGACAGGTCCGCAAGTGTGAGAGACAACCCGAAGGGAAAGCCGTCCTTGCCCTGCTCCCACAGCCAGCCCGGTCCGCAGCCGATGTCGAGCACCTGCGAACCCGCAGGCAGGGCCGCATGCCGGGCGATCCATTCGAACCAGTTGCCCTGCCCGCCGCGGCCGTAGCGCCGGTGCAGGTGGGCTCGTGCCTCAAGCTTCTTGCTGTCGCGATATTGGCGGGACAGCAGATAGCTCCTATCTACGTCAGCGCCGACCGACGGATTGTTCATGATCACTCCATGGGCTCTGGCATCGGCCCCGAACGTGCAGCAAACTGCAGCCCGTCTCAAGCCTCAGGCAAGGATAGCGCCATGATCATTTCGACGACGCCGACCCTCGAAGGCCGCCCGATCCGCGAGTATCTGGGCATCGTGACCGGCGAGGTGATCGTTGGCGCCAATATCTTCAAGGATCTGTTCGCCGGCATCCGCGACATCGTTGGCGGTCGCGCCGGCGCCTATGAGGGCGCCCTGCGCGACGCCCGTCGCCAGGCCTATGATGAACTGGCCTACGAAGCAGAGCGCCTGGGCGCAGACGCCGTGGTTGGGGTCGATCTCGACTATGAAGTCGTAGGCACCAACGGCTCGATGCTGATGGTCTCGATCTCGGGCACCGCGGTTCGGCTCTAGGCTAGAGCCCAACCCCACCCAGCGGCTCGGTCTCGAACCGCTCGCCAAAGCCGGCGATCATCGGGCGTGCTCGGGCGATCATCGCCTGCACATGCGGCAGCTGCAGCGAGCCCCTGTGCTCTTCCTGGCTATCCCAAACTTCGGTGATCCAGATGCCATCCTCGCTTGCCGGGTCCCGCGCCACGACATAGCTGCGGCACCCCGGCATCGTCTGGTGGTTGTCGAGCAGGATAGCAAGAAGCTCCTCGCGCTTCCCTGGTGTCGCCAGCATCTTGCCGATCAGCCCATACATTGCTCTGCCTCCCCGCTGAATCTATGCCCCCGCTTCACGGGCGGGGATAAGTCACATTGACCTCGCGCTCCACTTGGCGCAACTAGGCGCCGAACAAGGGATCTCTGCCATGGCCGTCGACCAGCTCTCCTCCATTCCGCTCACCAAGGACCAGGCCTATGCCTTGGTCGATGCCGTGATGGAACGGGACGACCTGGCCCTCACAGCCTCGGCGCACGAAAACGAAGAGACCGGCGAATGGGTTTTCGAAGCGACCTGTGACAGCCCGCCCGACGTTGAATCGTTTGTTGAACTGGCACGACAAACCCTTGGCGGCGCTGTCGAATTCTCAGTGGCTCCGATCGACCCTGATATCAACTGGGTGGCGAAGTCGCTCGAAGGCCTCGCCCCTGTTATCGCCGGCGGCTTCTATGTCTATGGCAGCCACGAGACCGGCCCGATTCCCGGCGGTCTGACGCCGATGAAGATCGATGCCGCCCAGGCCTTTGGCACCGGCCATCACGAAACCACTACCGGATGCCTGGAAGCGATCAGCCTCGTCCTCAAGCGCAAGAGGCCACGCTGCATGATTGATGTCGGCACGGGCACTGGCGTCCTAGCCATCGCCCTCGCCAAGCGCACGCGGACGACAGTCATCGCCAGCGACATCGACCCGATCTCGGTCAAAACCACCATCGACAATGCCGAACAGAATGGGGTTGGCCGCCACATCATCGCGCTTGAGGCAACAGGCGTAAATCACCCCACCATCGCGCAAAATTCGCCCTACGACCTGATCGTCGCCAACATCCTGGCCGGTCCGCTGATGGCATTGGCCCCCTTGATCGGCCGCATCGCCGCCAAGGGTGCCACCGTGATCCTGTCTGGAATTCTCGAACACCAGGCGCGTGGCGTCATCAACGCCTATGCGCGTCAGGGCATGATCTTGAACCAGAAATTGCAGCGCAAGGACTGGACCACGCTTATTCTCGAAATGCCGTGAGGCATGCTGCAAGAAATCTGCGGGCTTTCTTGCTGCTTGCACAAAGCAAAATCCCCGAAGCTTGCTCCGGGGATCACTCAGATCGTCAGCAGTAACTGCAGCGGCCTTACGGTCGCTTGGTGAACGCGCCGATCAGCTGGTGCTGCATGCGGTAGCTGACCTGGCGGCTCGATTCACGACCGCGGGCGTCGATGACGCTACCCAGGGCCTTGCGGAAATCGTTCTTGCTCTCAGTCATTCTAGTCTCCATGCACGTATGACGACAGTCTGTTGCCCCCGTCACGATCCTATTTAGTCCGCTGTTGAGGTTTTGGTTAGGCCCCCGCGGTCAAGGCAGCCCTGCAGGACTCGCAAGTCCCGTTACTGCTTCGTTAATTTGTCATTCAGCTTGCCGTATTCGCGGTCGAAACGCTCGACCAGCTGACGTGCCCGGCGTTCCCGGCCGGCCACCAGCGCATCAAAGGCCCGCACGAGGAAATTCTTGTCCTGACCCATCTTCGCTCTCCTTGGTTGTGCAACTAAGGTAAGTCCCGGCCGGCGATTTGCCATGGGTCGATCCATCACGTCAGCCATGTCCGAAACGCATCCAGGACCGAGGACCAGCAACCAATGACTGCTCAGAGCTTTCCCCCTGCCATCTTCCAGAGCTTTGAGGAAAAGTCGGACAAGAAAACGGTAGCACCGCGTGTCGCGGCGCTAAGGTCGGCTATGGCCACTGCCGGCATCGACGCCTTTCTCATCCCTCGTGCCGATGCCCATCGCGGCGAGTCGGTGCCTGCGAGCGAAGCGCGGCTGGCATATGTCACCGGCTTCACGGGTTCAGCCGGGTTGGCCGTGGTCGGAGCCAGGAAGGCGGCGCTGTTCGTCGACAGCCGCTACACGTTGCAAGCCCCCGCCCAAACCGATACGCGCCAGATCCAGGTGCACGAATGGCTCGCGGGCGGCATCTCGCCGCAAGTAGCCGATTATGTGCCTAAGGGCGGCTCCATCGGCTACGACCCTTGGCTGCATACGCCCGGCGAAATCCGCGACCTTGTCGCCAAACTGGATGGCCGGGCCAAACTTGTCCCCGGGCCCAACCTGGTCGATGCCATTTGGGCCGACCGCCCCGCCCCGCCGGTTTCCGCCATCGAGTTCCTCGGCCATAACCGAGCCGGGCAAACCGCGACCGAAAAGATTGCGGAAATCCAGAAGTCGATCGCCGCGGACCACGCCGATGCTGCGGTACTCACCCTGCCGGAGTCGATCTGCTGGCTGCTCAATATGCGTGGCCGCGATGTGCCCAACACCCCGTTCGTGCTCGGCTTCGCCATCGTTCCCAGGAGTGGGCAACCCACGCTCTATCTCGATCCGACCAAGATCACAGGCGAACTGAAGGCCGCACTGGCCGGTGTTGCAAAAGTTGCCCCGCGCAAAACCCTGACCCCGGCACTGACCCGGCTGGGCAAGGCCGGCAAGGCGGTGCTGGTTGATCCCGCCACCGCACCACAAGCCATCGTCACGGCGCTGACGGAGGCCGGAGCGAAGCTTGTCGAGAAGCGCGACCCGGTTCTGCTACCCAAGTCGCGGAAAAATGCTGCCGAACTCTCTGGCATGCGCGAAGCCCACAGTCTGGATGGCGTTGCGCTGGCCAAGTTCCTGGCGTGGTTCGACGACGCCGCCCCCAAGGGCGGCCTGACAGAGATCGCCATCGTCACGGCACTCGAGGCATTCCGCCGTGAGGAGGAGACCTGCGTCGATGCCAGTTTCGACACCATTTCCGGCGCCGGTCCGAATGGCGCCATCGTCCACTACCGGGTAACCGACAAGACTGACCGCATGCTCAATCCTGGCGAAATCATGCTGGTCGATAGTGGGGCGCAATATCTCTCCGGCACCACCGACATCACTCGCACCCTCTCATCAGGCAAGCCCAGCGACGAGGAGCGAGACCGCTACACCCGCGTGCTCAAGGGCATGATCGCCATTTCCATGGCCCGCTTCCCCAAGGGCACGACTGGCGCGCAAATCGACGTCCTGGCGCGCCAGTTCCTGTGGCAGGCCGGCGTGACCTACAACCACGGCACTGGCCACGGCGTTGGCGCCTATCTGGGCGTGCATGAGGGGCCCGTGGGCATCTCCTCGCGCTACACCACGCCCTTCGAGGTGGGCAATGTCATTTCCAACGAACCGGGCTATTACAAGACCGGCGCCTATGGCATCCGCATCGAGAACCTGATCACGGTGGTCGAGAGCCCCGACTTCCCCGGTTACCTGGAATTCGAAACCCTGACGCTGGCTCCGATCGACAAGCGGCTGATCCGCAAGTCGCTGCTATCGGACGCGGAACGCGCCTGGCTGGACGCCTACCACCAGCGCGTGTGGAAAGAGATCGGGCCGCGGGTCAAAGGCAAGGTCAAGGACTGGCTTAAGGACGCAACAGCGGCGCTTTAGGGCCTCAATACGCCGCGGCGGCTTCGGCAAAGATCTCGCTCAGCCGATACGGATTATCCGGGTTGGTCGAAACGACATCATCGATCTTCCACCCCCCGTCTTCCATCACGAGGTCATAAGTCAGTGACCGCGGTTCGCCAAAGTTGCTGAAGGTGACGTCGGCTGTAGCCGTTTCGCCTTCGATGGCGACCGCGCCGATCTCGAAATCGGTGATGTCGTAGTCCTGGCCATCGATATAGGGGTCAAAGCTTATCGCCCCCATTTCACCCTCCGGCGTAATCTGGGCGTCATTGTCATAGAGCGCCTGCAGGGCCGCGGACCGGAACTGGCTCTCATCTTCCGGGAAGGTGTCGGTGAAATAGGATTGGTAGAACGCATCGAGCAGCGCCTCGGGCGTTTCGTATGGCTGGGCCACGGCAAAGCCGGTCAAGGCCAGGACGAAGCCAGCGGCGAGGGTAGCAAGGCGCATAGTAGTCTCCGAAGGTGTTCAGAACGGATTGGCAAAATAGTCCGAGAGCCGCTCGGGTCCGGACCCGTCATAGCCAGGCAGGATGATATCCTCGATCTTCCAACCCTTCTCGCCTTCGTCGATCAACTCGAAGGTAATCTGCTTGGGTTGGTAGCCGGTGATATTGACGGCGATTATCGCCCGGCCACGCTTGATCTTGGGCTCGCCAACGGCAAAGTCCATGCCTGCCGAGTCCTGCCCGTTGATGAAGGGAGAAAAGTCGAGCACGCCGATGTCCTGCCCATCGGCCTTGAGCGCCTCGTCTGCCGCGACAAAACTGGCATGAAGCGTGGTCGAGAAGGCGTCCAGCTCATTGAAAGCCGCATCACTGTCGAAGTTTTCCCAGTCTTCGGACGCCTCTATCTGATCGTATATGGCCACAAGCAGCGCACGGGGATCGTCGAATTTGGGGATCGGGGCAGCGAATGCCGGCGCTGACAGGAGCGTGAGGAGCAAGCCCAGATATATCGTTCGCATCAGTTGAACCAGAAGGCGTAGTTGATCCAGTCGGTACCGAAGACCCGGTTGGCCTCGGCGAAGCTGTTGGCGTCGGCAATCGGACCGGCCTTGATATAGGGCAAGGCGCCCTGCCCGGTCAGCAGCATCACGAGGTCGGTCTCGGTTGCGGTCTTGAAGTAAGCGTTGAGATCGAAGCCCTTCTTGAATCGCCAATGCGGGACCAGCAGTTCGCCAGCCAGTATCTTGTCGACCGTATCGAGCGTGGCCATCCAGGCGTCCACCGTCTCCTGTGTTACCGGGGTATCCGGCACCAGGGACGTCTGGCGCGGCGAAGGCACCAGCTCGCGATCATCGTCTGTCTCGGCCAGAATGAGCTCCCAGTTCTTGCGCGACAGTGCCGTGATCGATTGCAGCCGCTCCAGCACACCTGCCAGACGCTCGCGATCTGTCACCGGAAACTCGGCAGTGTGGAAGGCGGCCACAATATCGGCAATGAAGGCATCGCTATCGGGGTCCATGAACAGCGTGCTGCCCATGGAATAGTCCTGCATAGGCAGGCCAGATTTGGGGAAGACCCGGTGCAGATAGGCGTCGAAGAAGTCGGAAAAGTCGTGCGCCAGCACCAGGTCGACCGGCGCGGCGGTGACCTGCATATAGCCTGCGAACCAGATCGCATCGGCCCGATCGAAGCCGATTGTCGTGTCAGGTTCCGGTGTCGGCGCTCCGGATTTTTTCTTGCCGCCCGGCGGTGGACCATCCGGCGTCGGAATGTCGGCAAACTCACCGACCGAACCGAGCAGGACGCCAAGCGTCTCGTTTTCGGTTGCCTCGCCATTGCCGTCAAAATCGATGCGCACCTTGAGCGGATCGATCTTGATGACATAGTCACCATTCATGCCGGCAGTCTCAAAGCCGATGCGGGCCATGTCGACATCGGCCAGGAAATCCACCAACACGGTGCGCAACGCGGTGTAGGTCAGCTGTTCCGGATTTGGATTGGCTGGTGCCGTTTCCAGTCCCGAGCCGATGCCCAGCAGCATGGCCGCAGCGGGCGTGCCAGGCGTGGTCGCGCCATAGCGATAGAGGTCTTGTGCCAGGCCTTCATAGGCAATGACCATTTGCAGCATGCCTTGGGCAAAGCAGGCCTCTTCGTCCAGCGTGTAGCAGGCTTCGATGGCGCCCGGCAGGCCTTCGGCAGCGGTGCCGGCATAGAGATGTTGCACCAGGGCGTCCGCGGACTCCCCGGCCATTGCCGCAGCTGGCAGCATCAGGGTGGCCGTAGCCACCGCAGTCAAAACCTTCATCGCGTTCTCCCTCGTGACGCTGCGCGATATCCGTTGTTTCGTCTGACCGTTACTTCCCGACCCGCTCGAACCACTCTGCCTCGGTGATAACCTCGACGCCCAGCGCTTCGGCCGACTTGAGCTTGGACCCTGCCCCTGGTCCGGCGACCAGGATATCGGTCTTGGCCGATACCGATCCCGCCACCTTGGCGCCCAACCTTTCGGCCATAGCCTTGGCTTCCGATCGTGACATTTTTTCGAGTGAGCCAGTGAAGACCACGGTCTTGCCGGCAACGACGCTGTCGGCAGATACATTCACGATATAGGGCTTGGGATGAACCTGAGATAACAGGGCGTTCAGGGCAGCGTCATTGCGCTCGTTGCCAAAGAAATCGACCAGCGCCTCAATCACCGTGCCGCCGATGCCGTCCACCGAGGGGAAGACGCTATGGGGGTCTTCGGCTGAGGCGATTTCCTTGCCGATGCGGATGAGTTCCTCCACCGTGCCAAAGGTGCGGGCCAGGACGGCGCCGGTGGTCTCGCCGATATGGCGGATGCCAAGGGCAAAGATGAAGCGATCGAGCTCCGGCTCGCGCCGTGCTTCGATGGCCGCCAGAAGCTTGTCGAGCCCCTCATAGTTTCGATCCTCGACGCTGCGGACATTCTTGCGCGTCCTGCCTGAAGCCGCTTCGCGAATCCTGGCCTGCTCCTCGCGTTTTTCGGCCAGGGCCTGCTGCACGGCGGGGCGCCGCTCATGCAGCGTGAAGATGTCGGCCGCGGTCTTGACCAGCCCCTTGCTGAAAAACAGCTCGATGTTCTCGGCCCCGAACCCTTCGATGTCGAGCGCCCCACGCGAGACGAAATGCTTGAGCGTCTCCACCGCCTGGGCCGGGCAGATCAACTCACCCGTGCAGCGACGGCGCGAATCTTCCTTGCCGGTCTTCTCGTTGATCTCGCGCGTCGCCGGCGAGCCACAAACCGGGCAGGTATCGGGCATGCGGTAGGGCTGCGCCCCGGCGGGCCGCTTGTCGATGACTACGTCGACGATCTGGGGAATGACGTCCCCTGCCCGCTGGATGATTACCGTATCGCCAATGCGAATATCCTTACCCTCGCGGATGGGTAGGCCATTGCTGTCCTTGCCGGCGATATAGTCCTCGTTGTGCAGGGTAACATTGACGACGGTGACCCCACCCACGCTGACCGGATCGAGGCGTGCAACAGGCGCGAGCGTACCGGTGCGTCCCACCTGGATATCGATGCCGCGCACCACCGTGGTCGCCTGTTCAGCAGGGAACTTATGGGCGATGGCCCAGCGCGGCTCACCCGTGACAAAGCCCCACCGGCGCTGCAGCTCGAGCTGGTCGACCTTGTAGACGACGCCATCGATGTCATAACCGAGTGACGAGCGCTGTTCCTCTATCAGTTTGTAGTGGGCGATAAGCTCGTCCACCGACTTGGCGCGCACCATCAATGGGCTGATCTTGAACCCCCATTCGGCGAATTTCTGCACGGCTTCGAATTGGGTCGGCGCCGGATCCTGGGTGGTGGCGCCCCAGGCATAGGCAAAGAACTTGAGGTTTCGGCTGGCAGTGACGGCAGCGTCCTTCTGGCGCAGCGAGCCAGCGGCGGTATTGCGCGGGTTCACATAATCCTGCCCGCCAGAGGCGGCAGACCGGGCCTTCAGCGCCTGGAATTCGGCATAGGTCATGTAGACCTCGCCGCGGATTTCGATGCTGGACGGCCAGCCGGACCCCGCCAGCTTTTCGGGAATGTCCTTGATGGTGCGGAGGTTGGCGGTGATGTCCTCGCCCACGGCCCCATCGCCGCGCGTAGCCCCGCGTACGAAGACGCCGTTCTCGTAGAGCAGTGAGGCCGACAGTCCGTCGATCTTGGGCTCGGCGGTGAAAGCCAGCTCCAGATCCTCGTCCTTCTGGAAGAAGCGTTTGCCGCGTTCCAGGAAGTCGACCACATCCTCGTCGGTATAAGCCTTGGCCAGGCTTAGCATCGGCACGGCATGGCGCACCTTCGCAAATCCCTCCGCCGGGGGTGCGCCCACTGAAAGGCCCGGACTGTCGGCACGGACGAGATCAGGGAAGGCCAGCTCAATGGCATCATTGCGACGGCGCAGCGCATCGTACTCCGCGTCGGTAATCTCGGGCGCGTCCTTCTGGTGGTAGGCGATGTCGGCAGCAGCAATGGCCTTCGCCAGCCGCGCCAGCTCGGCCTCGGCTTCATCGGAGGTAAGATCGTCGACGGGCTTTTGGGACAGGTCGGTCATCACTTCACTCGCGCAGCCGACCCTCGAGACCTCATGGCGGGCTTGTCCAACCACGAGATCGGGCGAGTGAAGGCATGGTACCACGACCTCGTGGCTCGACAGGCTCACCATGAGGTCTACTGAAAATGCAGCGTCACCTTAGGGGATTCCCGCCTGGGCGGGAATGACGCCGAGGTCGATGTGGAATGAGGCCTACCCCACTTCGCTCAGCAGTTTGCTCGCAGCGGCCCGAGCTTCGTCGGTCACCTTGGCGCCGGCCAGCATGCGCGCCACCTCCTCCTGCCGCGCACTGACATCGAGCGGCTTGACGTGGGTGCGCATGAACGCGCCTTCCTTGACCGCCTGCTTCTCGATCAGCAGATGCCGCTGCGCCCGCGCCGCCACCTGCGGTGCATGGGTGACGGCGAGCACCTGCACCTTCCCGGCCAGCCGGGCCAGCCGGCGGCCAATGGCGTCCGCCACCGCGCCGCCCACGCCGGTGTCGATTTCGTCGAAGATCAGCACGGGCGCCGAGCCGCGATCGGCCAGCACGACCTTGAGTGCAAGGAGGAAGCGGCTGAGTTCGCCGCCCGAGGCGACCTTGAGCAGCGGCCCGGCCGCCGTGCCCGGATTGGTCTGCACATGAAAGGCGACCTGGTCGAAGCCCGATGCCGCAATCCGCGTCTTGTCGACCTGCTGGTCGACGATGAACTTGGCCGAACCCAGCTTGAGATCGGGAAGCTCCGCCCCGACGGCCTTGCCGAGAGCCGCCGCCGCCTTGGCGCGGCTAGCACTCAGCGTTTCGGCCGCCTTGCGGTAAGTCTCCATGGCCTTGGCCTCGGCGGCCTCTAGCGCCACCAGCCGTGTCTCCCCGCTCTGCAGGGTTTCGAGATCGGCACTGTACTTGGCCAGCACCTCCGCCAGGCCGTCGCAACTGGTCTGGTGCTTGCGCGCGGCGGCGCGCAGGGCAAACAGGCGCTCCTCGACACTTTCAAGCTCGCGCGGATCGTAGGCCATTTCGCGCTTCAGGTCTTCGAGCGCCTCCCCCGTCCGGTCCAGTGCAACCAGCGCACCATCGAGCGTATCCACCAGTGGCTGGAACAGGGTCTGGCCGCCATCAACCTTGCGCATCAGCCGCCGCATCAGGCTGGCAAGCGCCGGGGCCGGCGCCGAAGGCCCATTGAGCATATCGTCGATTTCGACCACGTCGGAAGCGGCGCGCTCCACCTGCTGCAGGTGCTGCCGGCGCTCGGCGAGCTCTTCTTCCTCGCCCGCTAGCGGCTTGAGCTTACCCAACTCCTCCACCGTATGCCGCGCATAGTCTTCCGCTGCCAGAGCCTGGGCCACCAGGGCCTTCTGTGCCACCACGGCCTCCTGCGCTTCGCTAACCGCCTGGAAGGCATCGGCCACGCGTGCGGCCGCGGCTTCAAGTTCGCCGAACGCGTCGAGCGCCGCACGATGGGTGGCGACATCGACCAGCGCCCGGTCATCGTGCTGACCATGAATTTCGACGATCTGTCCGCCCACGCGCTGCAGCAATGCCGCAGAAACCGGCTGGTCATTGATGAAGGCGCGGGTGCGGCCATCGGCAAACTGCACGCGCCGCAGAATGACATCTTCATCATCAGGGATGGCATTGTCGCGCAAGGCGGCGCGCGCGGGATGGTCGGCCGCCAGTTGCAGCACCGCCACGACCTGCCCACTTTCCTGTCCGGCTCGCACCAGCGAGGCGTCCCCGCGCCCGCCCAATGCCAGCGTGAGCGCATCCAGCAGAATCGACTTGCCCGCGCCCGTCTCACCCGTCAGCACGGTCATGCCGCCATCAAGCGCCAGGTCGAGCTGGTCGATGAGAACGATGTTGCGAACCGAAAGCGCGTTCAGCATGCGCGGACTATTCCCGAACTTCGATCAAACACGGAAGGCGACATTCATTTACCACCACAGCGTCGATCTCGCGAAGGCATGAATTCAGCTTATCCGCGGGAACAACAGCCACCGGCGCCGGCCTGAGCCTCGAAAATTGCAGCCTTCCAAAAACGAACCGGGGCGCATATTAGCGCCCCGGAACAAACTAGCAACAAATTACTTCCGAGCGGTTAGTTCCGCAGGCCGGCCATCCAGCTGCCGCCGTTGACAACAGGCGACAGGCCCTGCTTGCCCAGAAGATCGAAAGCTTCCTTATACCAGGTGCTCGACGGATAATTGTGGCCCAGCACCGCGGCGGCAGTCGAGGCCTCGTTGGTCAGGCCCAGCAGCAGGTAGGCCTCGGTGAGCCGGAACAGGGCTTCCTCGACATGGGTAGAAGTCTGCCAGGTTTCGACTACAACCCGGAAGCGGTTGATGGCGGCGGTATACTGGCCATTGCCAAGGTAGTAGCGCCCGACCGACATTTCCTTGCCGGCCAGCTGGTCATACGCCACCAGCAGCTTTTCCTTGGCATCCTCGGCATATTCCGACTTGGGATAGTTCGCGATGACCAGGTTATAGGTCTCGATCGCATCGGCCGAGAGCTGCTGGTCGCGCGTGATGTCCTTGATCTGGGCGAAATACGCATTCGCTTTCAGATACAGCACATAGGCCGCGTCGGGCTTGTTGGCATAAAGCGCCATGTAGCGATCGGCAGCCAGGATGGCTTCATTGAGCTTGCCGCCACGATAGTTCGCGTAGACCTGCATGAGCTTGGATTTTTCCAGCAGCGGATCGCGCGGATGCTGGCGGTCGAGCTGCTCCAACGACTTCACGGCAGTTGCGTAATACTGGCGATCCATGTCGTCCAGCGCCTTCTGATACAGCGTGGCGGCCGGAATGATGGGCTCTTCCTTGAGCTTTGGCGGGCCGAACATGCTGCAGCCAGCAAGCACCGCAGCGACAAGAGCAACCGTGAGGAACCGGGCGGCCCGGCTGGTGAGACCACCAATAGAGTCAACTGTCACGAACTGCCCCGTCCTTATAACGAATACCGCTTGGCTGCGGCGTAGAAAGAAATTTGATCAAAACTGTGGCGCCGCGCGTCGCCCTTAGGCCTCAGCGCACGGACCGCAGATAGTGATTGACTGCCAGACCTTCAGGCTGATCGTCGAAAGCCTCGAATTCGAGCGGCAAATCTTCTGCGCCAACTATTTCATAATTGGCTTCGCTGGAGAAGAGCCCGCTCAGGACATGCGCATTGAGGGCATGCCCACCCTTATAGGACCGGAAGCGCCCCCAGATCGGAAGGCCGCCCAGTGACAGGTCGCCAATCGCGTCAAGCAGCTTATGGCGCACGAACTCGTCCTCGTAGCGCAACCCGCCGGGGTTGAGGATGCGGTCTTCGTGCACGGTTATGGAATTGTCCAGGCTCGAGCCCAGCGCGTAACCCGCCTGGCGCAGGATCTTGGCATCGCGCACAAAGCCGAAGGTCCGGGCCTGCGACACGTCTTCATAGTAGCGGCGCGGCGTCCAGTCGAAGATCATGCGCTGGCGGCCGATGACCTTGCTGTCAAAATCGATCTCGAGATCGAGCGCGCGGCCGTTATAGGGTTCCAGCGCCGCGAAGGCATCGTTGTTGCGCACGGTGACGGCCCGCATCACCTTGAGGAACTTGCGCTGGGCGGGCTGTATTTCGAGGCCGACCTCAAGAATCGCCTCGGCGAATGGGCGTGCGCTGCCATCGAGAATGGGGCACTCGCCGCCATCCAGCGTGATGACGGCGTTATCGACACCCATGCCAGAGAGGGCGGACATTACGTGCTCGACAGTGGCCACGCTGATGCTGTCGCCCAGGTCGAGCGTCGTGCAGAGCGTCGTGCGGGTAACGCGCGAAAAATGCACGGAAACAGGAGTGGTCGTGGTGCCGTCGCCCTTGAGGCGGCAGATGGTGATGCCTGAGTCGACCGGGCCAGGGGACAGGGTCAGCGTGACAGGCTGGGCGCTGTGAACGCCGTAGCCGGCGAAGCTGATCGCAGCAGCGATGGTACGCTGGCGCGTGGACAGTTTTTGCATACTCGAAATAACTCCGACCCCAGGGCCCCGGACGTCCACGACTCTGTTAGCCAAAAAAAACTCGGCGCGAAAGCCGCGCCGAGCAATCTTCTCGTGAATTTACCCGCAGCTTATTAACCGTGCTTCCGCAGGAAAGCCGGGATTTCGAGGCTATCCTTTTGCGGCGCCGGAGCGGGCTGGCGGCCGTGCGGATCAAGGTTGCCGCGTGCACCCTCCACCGGCGGCGCGACGCGCGAAGTCCTTGCGCCACCGGCCTCAATCGCGCTGCGTGCGGCAGCGTCATCGGCCGCCGAATAGGTCGGCTCGTCCTTGGCCGGGCTCTGGGGCTGACCCAGGTTGAGCCCCACATTGGAGGCCAGCTTCTTGAACAGGGCGCGCGCGTTGCGCGGCTCTGCGTCATGACGTTCCTGCGGCTCCTGTGGCCGCCTCGCAACAATCGGCAACTCCTCCGTGCGGGGCATGCGGCGCTGTCCTTCCGGACGAGCGGCATGGGACGGCACATAGACGCTAGGCACCGGCTCGTCGGCGATCACTGGCTCGTCGGCCTCGTGGATCGACTCGGCAGCGGGAATGTATGGCTCGACGAAGACGCCATCATCTTCCATGTCGTGGCGCGCCGGGGCCGAAGCGGCCATGCTGAAGGCTTCCGCCACAGCTGCCTCGACCTGATGCTCGATGGCCTGCTGCTGGGGAGCGACCGGGGCGGCGGCGACCGCAGCGCGCTCCATCTGCACGCGCGTTGGCTCGACCGGAACATGGCGACGGACTTCCAGTGGCGTGCGCGAGGCATGCGGCTTGGCTGGCTCCAGCGCCTGCACCATGGTGGCGTCGGTGCCGGTGGCGACGACAGCCACGCGGATCGTGCCGGTCAGGCTCGGATCGAAGGTGGCGCCCAGGATAATGTTGCAATCCACGTCAACTTCCTCGCGGACGCGGCTGGCCGCTTCGTCGACTTCATAGAGGGTCAGGTCCGGACCACCGGTGATTGAGATCAGCAGGCCGCGGGCACCGTGCATGGAGACATCATCGAGCAGCGGGTTGGCAATGGCTGCTTCGGCGGCATGGCGGGCACGATCTTCACCCGAAGCTTCGCCGGTACCCATCATCGCCTTGCCCATGCCACGCATCACGGCGCGCACGTCAGCGAAATCGAGGTTGATCAGGCCTTCCTTGACCATCAGGTCAGTGATGCAGGCAACGCCGGAGAACAGCACCTGGTCGGCCATCGCGAAGGCGTCGGCAAAGGTGGTCTTTTCGTTGGCGACGCGGAACAGGTTCTGGTTGGGAATGACGATCAGCGTATCGACATGGCGATGCAGCTCGTCGATGCCATCCTCGGCCAGGCGCGCCCGGCGATTGCCTTCGAAATTGAATGGCTTGGTAACAACGCCAACGGTCAGAATACCCTGCTCACGGGCCGCGCGGGCCACCACCGGCGCCGCACCGGTGCCGGTGCCGCCACCCATTCCCGCGGTGATGAACACCATATGCGAACCGCTGAGGTGGTCGTTGATCTCGTCCCAGCTTTCTTCGGCGGCCGCACGGCCGACCTCAGGGTGCGATCCGGCGCCAAGGCCTTCGGTAACGCCAACGCCGAGCTGGATGATGCGCTGCGCCTTGCTCAGGGCCAGTGCCTGCGCATCGGTATTGGCGACGACGAAGTCCACGCCATCAAGACCGGACTCGATCATGTTGTTGACGGCGTTTCCGCCGGCACCACCGCAACCGAATACGGTGATGCGAGGCTTGAGTTCCTGAATGTCCGGGATGGTGAGGTTGATAGTCATGGAGGGCCTCATAGTGGCGGTGTTGGTAAAGATTTACCCTCCCAAACGTTAACCGGCCCCTAACAATTGTCTCACCGGTGTTAACGTGACCGCAATTTGCGACACCGGGCGGTTACCCGTTGACCAGCCGTTAACCACGCGACGTCGTCCGAAAGCCGAAGAGACCCCGTTGACATGCATTATATAACCATTTAGCAATATAACACATTGGTTCTTTACGTGGCACCAGACACCGCATCGAGGAGATATGAAATGACCAAAATCACCCCCTGCCTGTGGTTCAACAACCGCATCGACGAGGCTATCGAATTTTACACTGGCACGTTCAAGGACGGCAAAGTGATCGAGCTACAGCGCCAGGATCCCAATGGCGCCGCATTCACCGCCACGATCGAGCTGGCTGGCCACCGCCTGTTCCTGCTCAATGGCAGCGGTCACGACAAGAGCCAATTCCCCTTCAGCGAGGCCGTCAGCTTCATGATCGAATGCGACGGCCAGGAGGAAGTCGACTATTTCTGGAACACCTTCGTCGATAACGGCGGGGAGGAGAGCATGTGTGGCTGGTGCAAGGACAAATTCGGGCTTAGCTGGCAGGTCATCCCCAAGCAACTGTACGAAACCATGGGCGGGCCGGACCGATCAGGCGCCAACCGCGCCATGCAGGCCATGCTGGGCATGCGCAAGATTATTGTGGCGGACCTGCAGAAGGCTTATGCAGGGACCTGATCGAGGTCGGGGTTAGCGCCGCCGCGTGCGTTTACCTGCCACCAGTTTCGGGTTGGCGATGGCCAACCCGGCGGCCCCGACGATGGCATCTTCAATGAGACCGGTCGCAGTCTGGCCATATCGTTGCATGGCCGCGACGCGCAATCGCCACCCCACATAGGACGACAGCAGTGCCGCGCCAACCGCGATGGCTGCCGCCGCCGTCCGCTCGTTTCGGGGCGCCAACGCGGCCCCTGCATATGCCGAGGTGATACTGCGCACGATCAGCCCAAGCGGGCGGATGCGGTCAGGCGCCGATTTCATCTTGTCGCCCGCCATTTCGGCGCCTGCCAGGGCAATGGCGCCCTCGGCGATCACCGGATTGAGCAGCAGCTTCTGCAACGGCAATTCCGGGCGAACCTCACGACGTTGCGTGGCAATCGCGATGGCCGCCAGCGGCGTCAGGCCGCGTTGTCCGGCCACCAGGCCAATCAGAAGCGAGCGAAGCATCGGCATCTCCCGGGCAATCCAATGTGGACCTTAACGGGCTGCCTTGGAAAACGATCCTAGAAGCTGTGCCGCAGCCAGCTTCCGACGCGGGAGAAATATCCGTCGGTGCCGGTGAGTTTCCTTGAGCCCCGGGGTTCCTGATATTCCTGCGCACAGACCTGCGGGTAAATCAGCATGCCCGCGACCGAAGCAAAGGCGGCGCCCTTGGCCATTTCCGGCAGACCGGCAATGCCCATCGGGCGACCATTGCGCACATTGCGCGCCAGCGTGCGGCGGGCGACTTCGGGCAGGCCGGTCATTTCACTTGCGCCCCCGGTCAGCACGAACCGGCGCCCGCAAATATCCATCATGCCGGTGGCCTGCATGCGATCCCGGATAGCGGTGAGAATTTCCTCGATGCGCGGGCGCATGATGCGGGTGAGGACAGAGCGCGCGACCTGCCCCGGCGCTTCGTCATGCGACGCACCAACCGGCTGGATGGGGATCAGGTCGCGTTCATCCGCCTGTCCCGGCAGAACCGAACCGAAGAACGTCTTGAGACGCTCGGCATCGGCGACGCTGACCGACAACTGTCGCGCAATATCGAGCGTCAGGTGATGGCCGCCAATGGCAATGGCATCGGCGTAGACCAGGTGTCCGTCGTTGAACACCGAAACAGTCGTCGTCGCGCCGCCGAAGTCGATGCAGGCCACGCCCAGCTGGGCTTCATCATCGACCAGGGTGGCCAGGCCGGATGCATAGGGCGTCGCAATCAGCGCTTCGATCTGCAGGTGGCAGCGATGCAGCACCAGTTCAAGATTGCGCATGGCCAGCGTTTCCGAGCTGACCACGGCAACATCCACGCCGAGCTTGTCACCGACCATGCCCTTCGGATCGCGAATGCCCTTCTGGCCATCGATCGCGTAACCGATGGGTAACGCATGGATGATCGACCGTTCCGGGCGCACCGAGCGCTCGTTGACCGCACGGAGAACCCGGTGAATGTCGGATTTTTCCACTTCCTGCCCATCAAGCGAGACGGCGGCCGAAAATGTCTCCGAACCAAGCCGGCCCGCGGTCACGTTGACAATGACCGATTCAAGCGTCAGCCCGGCTGAGCGCTCGGCCATGCCGACGACCGAGCGAATAGCCTGCTCTGCCTTTTCTATATCGGTGACGACGCCGCTCTTGACCCCCGAAGAAGGGCCGTAGCCGAAGCCGATCACCTCGGCCTGGTGCGTGCGACCCTTGAGCGCCCTGCCCTCGGTACGTGGCGTCAGCCGGGCGATGACACAGCAGATCTTGGTCGAGCCGATGTCGAGCACGGCGACCAAGGTGGTCTTGCCGGGTTGGACAGGGCGGAGCCGGGACGTCATGGCATCGGTCATCATTGCGGGGCGGTCGTCGGTTGGGGGAACGTGGTGGAAGGCAGGTTGCGCGGGGGCATGGGATAGGGCTGGGCGGACCGGGCGCGCTCGGCAATGGCAGCCTTGCGCTCCGCTTCGTCCGCTGCCAATTCTTCTTCGGTCTTGGTCGGACGAACAGCGACCAGGGTATCGACCCGCAAGTCGATCACCGTCACGTCGCGGTCGAGCAACTGGTAGTCGGCCTGATAGCCATCCAGGTTGCGCAGCGCCCGCGCGACGCCCAGTTCGGGCAGTTGCACGCGCAGACCCGTATCATAAATGAGATCCCAGCGACGATCGGCAATGCGTGACAGCGCGACCAGCCCTTCCTTCAGTTGGGGAAACTGGTCGAGCGCGCGGATCATCACCATCGCGTCGTCATTGGCCCCGTCGCCGACGACCAGCGGCAGGTCAGCATAGGCGCCACGATCCTCGCCGATCTGCTCGCCCGACGCGTCCACCACGAAGGTGATCCCGTCGACGCGCCAGCGTGCCACCGGCACCTTTTCGGTGATGGTAACAACCACGTCGCCAGGATAGGTCTTGCGCACGCTGACGCTTTCCACCGCCGGCAGTTCGGCAATGCGCTGGCGAGCCGCCTCGACATCAAAACTAAGAGTCGACGTATGCGGCTCGATGCCCAGAGCGTCGAAGATGGCCTGTTCGCTGGTCAGCGTCTGGCCCGATATGGAGATCTCGCCGATGGCCAGGCCGGCTGCTGCAAAGCGCCCCTGCGCCACTTCGACCAAAGCACCGGCACCGATACCGATCGGCTCCCGCAGCTCGTAGACGACGGCAGTGCCCGCCAGCAGTGCCGCAAGGGCAACGCCGCGCATGATGCCGGTTCGATGCAGCACCCAGGCGCGGCTGAGATTGTTGGCGAGTTTGCGCCGCGGAGAACGGACAGGAACAGGCAATGCGCGGGGATCGACGATCCTTGCGCCGGCGAGAAAAGCCTCGCTCTTTACCTGTTGCAACTCGCGTCCTCCACCATCCAGGCGACCAGTTCTTCGTAGCTATGGCCCGCATGGGCCGCCTGCTCGGGCGCGAGCGAGGTTGGTGTCATGCCTGGCTGGGTGTTGATTTCCAGGCAGACCAGCTCGCCATCCTCGCCTGCCGCCTCGTTGTAACGGAAGTCCGTCCGCGTCACGCCGCGACAGCCGAGCGCCGCATGAGCGGCAAGGCTTAGCTTTTGCACTTTGTCGTAAATTTTAGGTTTCAGGTCGGCAGGAATGATGTGGCGAGAACCATTTGCGGCATATTTGGCTTCGTAATTGTAGAAGCTGAGGTCGGTGACGATCTCGGTCACGCCAAGCGCTACATCGCCCATCACGGCGCAGGTCAGTTCGCGGCCGGGAATGAAGCGCTCCACCATGACTTCTTCGCCGCAGTTCCAGTCTTCGCGCAGAATTTCCTGCGGCGGATGGCTGGTTCCCGCCTTGACGATGAATACGCCAAAGCTCGAGCCTTCGGCGATCGGCTTGATGACATAGGGCGGGGCCATTACATGCTCGCGCGCTGCGTCGGGCCGGGACACGACGACGTGATCGGTCACCGGAATGCCAGCGGCCTTCAGCATGATCTTGGCCTGGTGCTTGTCCATGGCCAGCGCCGACGCGAGCACACCGGAATGGGTATAGGGGATCTGCAACAGCTCGAGCAGGCCCTGGATCATGCCGCTTTCGCCGAACGGCCCATGCAGCGCATTGAAGGCCACATCGGGTTTCAGGTCGAGCAGCACATTGGCGATGTTGCGGTCAACGTCGATCTCGCTCACCTGATAGCCGGCCCGCCGCAGCGCGGCGGCGCACTGCGCCCCGCTGACAAGAGAAACCGGCCGCTCGTTGGACCACCCGCCCATGAGGACGGCGACATGTTTGCTCATTCCGGTTCTTTCCCGATCAGGGCACCAAGTTCGGCCGGCAAAGCGGCGGCCCACTGAGTGATGTTGCCGGCCCCCAGGCACACGACGTAGTCACCTTTCTCGGCGCGACTGGCGATGAGTGGCGCCAAGGCCTCGGGCCGGTCGATGACACGGGCGTCGCGGTGGCCGCGGGCGCGTATCCGCGCCACCAGTTCTTCATGCGTTACGCCGGGAATAGGCTGCTCGCCCGCCGCGTAAACAGGCGCGACAATGACCGTATCGGCGTCGTTGAAGCAGGCTGAAAAATCGTCGAACAGGTCGTTGAGGCGCGTATAGCGATGCGGTTGCACGACGGCGATCACGTCTCGCTTGGTCGACGAGCGCGCTGCCTTGAGGACGGCTGCGATTTCGACCGGATGGTGCCCATAGTCGTCGATGACGGTGATGCCGCCGACCACACCGGTCTTGGTGAAACGGCGCTTCACCCCGGTAAAGCCCCTCAGCCCCTTGCGGATGGCTTCGGCTGGCACATGCAGTTGGTCGGCCACAGCGATGGCCGCAGTGGCGTTGAGCGCGTTGTGGACGCCGGGCATCGGCAGTTCGAGTCCATCGATGCGCAGCTGCGTCTGCCGTATGCGGTCGCGTATCTCGACGGAGAACTTGGAAACGCCGTCCACGGTCTCCAGGTCCACCAGGCGCACGTCGGCCTGCGGGTTGCGGCCATAGGTGATGACGCGGCGATCCTTGATCTCACCGACCAGCGCTTGCACTTCGGGGTGGTCCAGGCACATCACTGCAAAGCCGTAGAACGGCACATTCTCGACGAACTGGTGGAAGGCCTTCTTGACCCCCTCGAAGTCGCCATAGTGATCGAGATGTTCGGGGTCGATATTGGTGACGATCGCAACGTCGGCCGGCAACTTCACGAAAGTGCCATCGCTCTCATCGGCCTCCACCACCATCCACTCGCCGCCGCCCAGGCGAGCATTGGTGCCGTAGGCGTTGATGATGCCACCGTTGATGACGGTCGGGTCCAGGTTGCCGGCGTCGAGCAGGGTCGCCACCAGCGTGGTCGTGGTTGTCTTGCCATGGGTGCCACCGATGGCGATGGCCGTCTTGAACCGCATGATCTCGGCCAGCATTTCGGCGCGCCGCACGATGGGCAAGGCCTTTGCACGTGCGGCGATCAGCTCCGGATTGTCCTTTTTGATGGCCGACGAGACGACGACAACCTCGGCCTTGCCCAGATTGTCACCGCTCTGGCCGATCTCGACCTTGATTCCCATGTCGCGCAGGCGCTGCACATTGGGATTGAGCGCAGCATCCGAGCCCTGCACGGTATAGCCCTGGTTGTGCAGGATTTCGGCAATGCCGCTCATGCCGATGCCGCCAATCCCGATAAAATGGACAGGCCCGATATTGCGCGGCATTTTCATGAACGATGATCCACTTCGACATTCTTGCCCGAGAGCATTTCGGCGAGGTCCGCCAGCTTCTCGACGGCCCGCGGCTGCCCGAGCGAACGGGCCGCATCTGCGGCTTTGGTGAGGGTTATGGGGTCCGATAACAGCGTCGTCAGGCGGCTGGCAAGCGTTTGCGCCGTCAAGGTCGATTGCTCGGCAATCCAGCCCCCACCCGCCCGGTCCACAACCAGCGCGTTGTTTTTCTGATCAGCATCGATCGCGCCGGGCAGCGGCACCAGGATTGCCGGCCGCCCCAGCACGGTCAGTTCGGCAATCGTCGAGGCGCCTGATCGACCGATCACCAGATGGCTCTTCGCGATGCGCTCGGGCAGGTCGGTGAAGAACGCCGCCAGTTCGACATTCACCTTGGCCTGGCGATAGATTTCCGCCACCCGGTCCAGGTCTTCGGCGCGGCACTGTTGCACGACGCGCAAGCGATGGCGCAGCGGCTCTTCGATGCCGGCGATGGCAGAAGGCACGATGTCCGACAGCGCCTTGGCGCCCTGGCTGCCACCGAAGACTACGATGCCGATAGGACTGACATCGTCCAGCGCCGGATAGGGCGTGGCCGACACGGCGCGAACTCGGTCGCGCACCGGATTGCCCGTAACCACCTTTTCAAGGTTCTGCCCATCGGCGAATTTGGTCTGGGCAAAGCTCATCGCCAGGACATCGGCGAAACGAGCCAGGGCCCGGTTGGCCCGCCCCATGACCGCGTTCTGCTCATGCAAGATACCTGGGATACCCTGCAGGCTTGCCGCGACGAAGGGTGGGAACGTGGGGTAACCGCCGAACCCGATGACGCAATCGGGCCGCGAGCCTCGCAGCTTGCCGAAGGCCACCGCGATCCCGCGCAGGATGCGCAAGCCGCCACCCACGAACTTGATCGGATTGGTCAGCGAGGGCGTCGCCGAGGGAACGATGTGGATCGCGCTGGCCGGGAAATCCGCGCCATAGCTCTCGACACGATGATCGGTCATCAGCTCGACCACATGGCCGCGCCGCGCCAGTTCCTGCGCCAGCGCCATGGCCGGAAAGAGGTGTCCTCCCGTGCCGCCCGCCATAAGCATGAATTTCTTCATTCGGCCGGTGCCAACGGTGCCACCGCGCTCTTGTAGCTGGGCAGGCCGGTGGCCATGCGTTCTTCAGGCTTGGTGCGCGTAAAGGCCAGCATCAGACCCATGCCGAACGCAATGGCGATCATGGAAGTACCGCCATAGGACACGAAGGGCAGCGTCATACCCTTGGGCGGGATGAGGTTGAGATTCACGGCCAGGTTGATCCCCGATTGCATGGCGAACTGGATCGCCAGCGTCGAAGCGGCAAGGCGAGCGAACAAGCTCGACTGCCTTTGTGCTCCCATCATGGCGCGAATGACGAGAAAGGCGATCAACGCCACCAGGACCAGGCAGAACAGGATGCCGAATTCGCCAGCAGCGGCCGAGAACACGTAGTCGGCATGCGCGTCGGGGATGAGCTTCTTGGCGATGGACTCGCCCGGCCCGCGGCCAAACCAGCCGCCCTCGAGCAGCGACTGCAGCGCGCGGTCGATCTGGTAGGTATTCCCGCCGCCTTCGGGATTGAGGAAGGTATCGATGCGGCGCGACACGTGCGGGAAGAACATGTAGGCCCCAAACAGCAGCGCCACGGCGGCGCCCGCCAGCCCGAAGATGACGAACCAGGAAATCCCGGACAGGAACAGCAGCGCCGCATAGGTGCCCAGCACCAGCGCCGTCTGCCCGATATCAGGTTGCAGCAGCAGGGCCGCGACGATAGCGCCCATCATCAGCGTGGCGATGATCCGGCCCGGCACGTTGCGATGGATCATGGATTCCGAGAACAGCCACGCGCCCAGCACGGCGAAGGCCGGCTTGACGAACTCGGATGGCTGGATCGACTGCCCGGCAAACGAAATCCAGCGCCGCGCACCTTTGACCTCGGTGCCGAAGCGCAGCGTCGCCCACAGCAGGGCAAGACTGATGACCAGCGTCACCAGCGCACCGATCCGCGCCTGTCGATGGCTTAGGAAGGAGGTCGCGATCATCACCGGCAGGGCAACCGCACAGAACATGGCGTGGCGGATGATGAAGAACCACGGCGACAGGCCGATGCGCTCGGCCACCGGCGGGCTGGCGGCAAAGCTCAGCACCATACCGCAGGTCAGCAGCAGGATCAGCGCCCCCAGCAATTCCCGGTCGATCGACCACCACCACTCCGCCAGAGGCGTCTTTTCGGCACGTGAGAACATCATGGGGAAAGCCGGGCTACTGGATACAACTCGAAGCGAATTGTAGCAGCCGGTCGGTTACCGATTTCCCAATGATCGTTGCGTTTTGCAAAAGAGCACTATGTGCCGCGGGTCGATATTGGGCATACCCCTACCATCCCATCCTGCAGGAATGAGTACGAGGTTGACGCCGCCTACGCCGGCGGACGTCCTAGCGCAGCTTGAGGCTCGAAAGCCCGATCAGCGCCAGCACGAACGAAATGATCCAGAAGCGGATCACCACCTGGCTTTCGGTCCAGCCCAGATGCTCGAAATGGTGGTGGATCGGCGCCATGCGGAACACGCGCTTGCCGGTTAGCTTGAACGATGTGACCTGGACGATGACCGAGACGGTTTCGAGCACGAACAGCCCGCCGATAATGGCCAGGACGATCTCGTGCTTGGTCGCCACCGCGATGGTACCGAGCGCGCCGCCCAGAGCCAGCGAGCCGGTATCGCCCATGAAGATCTGCGCCGGGGGCGCATTAAACCAGAGGAAACCGAGACCCGCGCCGATCAGCGCGCCGCAGACCACCGATAGTTCGGCGGTGCCAGGCGTATAGTTGAGCAGCAGGTAGTCCGAGAATGTCACGCTACCCACGAGATAGGCGATAAGCGCAAAGCAGGCCGCGGCCACCATCACGGGCACGATGGCCAGGCCGTCGAGACCGTCGGTGAGGTTCACCGAATTGCCGGCTGCCACCACCACGAAGCCGCCGAAGAGGATGTAGAAATAGCCCAGATTGAAGGCCAGGTCCTTGACGAAGGGGAATAGCACCGAGGTGTTGTAGGAGCCCTGCGCCAGCTGGGAAATCGCAAAGGCCGCTATGCCGCCGATGAGCGCTTCGAGCAGCAACCGCTGCCGCGAGCCGAAGCCGGCATGGGTCATGCGCTTGACCTTGAGATAGTCGTCGTAAAAGCCGATGGCGCCAAAGCCCACGGTCACGAACAGCACAACCCAGACATAGCCATTGCTGAGATTGGCCCAGAGCAGCGTCGAAATCACTGCGCCCGAGAGGATCATCAGCCCGCCCATGGTCGGCGTGCCCTTCTTGGTCAGCAGGTGCGTCTGCGGCCCGTCTTCGCGGATCGGCTGTCCCTTGCCCTGCTTGAGGCGCAGCAGCGAAATCATGCCGGGGCCAAACAGGAAAACGAAGAACAGCGCCGTGATCACCGCGCCCGCCGTGCGGAAGGTGATGTAGCGGAAGACGTTGAAAGCCGCGAGCGCGTCACCCAGCTGGCCGAGAAAATACAACATGAAACGAAGAGTCCTCGTTGGGTGGGGTCAGTTGCCTTCGAACCGTTTACGGATCTTGTCGACTATGCCAGCCAGCCCCACGCCGTTGGACCCTTTGATCATAACTGCGTCGCCATAGGCAAGATCATCAAGCACAATGTCCGCCATGTCCGCCGCACCCTGTGTATGGCCGGCAACACGGGTTGGGCCCAAAGCGGCCGCCAGCGCAGCCATCTCCTTACCGACCAGGTAGATGCGCTCGGCGCCGGACGCCACCACTGCCGACGCCAGGCTGGCGTGCAGGCTGCCCGATTGCGGTCCAAGCTCCAGCATGTCGCCCAGGATGACCATCTTGCGCCCCCCCGGTGCGGCCTGGGCGGCAAACACGTCCAGCGCCGCCGTCATCGAGGCGGTATTGGCATTGTAGCTCTCATCGATCAGCAGCAAGGGCTTGTCGGCCGGCCCAAGCAGGGTCCGCTGGCCGCGTCCCGGCTGGGCGCCGAAGCCGGCCAGCGCTCGCAACGCCACCGCCGCTTCGATGCCCGCCAGATGGGCCACTGCGAGTGCCGCCGTCGCATTGGCGATCATGTGCCGACCCGGCACGTTCAGCACCAGCGCATGGCGGACCCCGTCATGCTCGATCGTGGCAAAGCTGCGATCGGCGAGCAGTTCGACGTCCGTGATCTGCCAATCGACACCGCGCCCTTCGCCATAGGTGACGATATTGGCGACGCCAGCGGCACGCGCCTCGTCGAGCAGCACGGCCAGTTGCGGATGGTCGGCATTGAGCACTGCGGTACCGCCGGCTTCGAGCCCGGCGAAGATTTCCGCCTTTGCCCGGGCGATACCGTCGAGCGAGCCGAACGCCTCCAGATGGGCAGGCGCGATGGTAGTGATGACGGCGATATGCGGCCGCACCAGCCGGGCCAGCGGCCGTATTTCGTCCGGACCGCTCATGCCCATTTCGAATACGCCGAACTGCGCCGCTTCGGGGAAGCGCGCCAGCATCAGTGGTACGCCCCAGTGATTGTTGAAGCTCTTGATCGAGGCGTGCGTCTGCCCTGCCGCCTCGAATACCACGCGAATGGCTTCCTTGGTGGTGGTCTTGCCGACGCTTCCGGTGACACCAACAACGATAGCGCGGCTGCGCTCTCGCGCGGCCCGGGCGATATCGCGCATTCCCTCCAGCGCGTCCGGCACGACGATCCGCTGCGCCCCTTCCCCCCGGCTCACCAGCGCAGCGACCGCGCCATTGGTCAGTGCGGTCTCGACAAAGTCATGACCATCGAAGCGGTCGCCCTTGATGGCGACAAACAGGGCATTGGGACCCAATTCGCGGGAATCGATGGAGACCGAGTCGATGCGCGTAGCCGGATCGAGCCTGGTTGTCCCGCCAGTTGCCGCAAGGATATCTGCGATGGAATAGAGCGGAGCCGTCACGCCTCTACTCTCCCCTTGGGGACCGGCCGGCGCGCAACCGTCCGTCAGGAGAGGAGGTGAAGAGTGCCTGTCCGGTATCCAAGTCCCTACCCCTTGATCGCCTCCGCCACCGCTTCATGGTCGGAGAAATGATGCTTCGTCGTTCCCACGATCTGGTATTCCTCGTGGCCCTTGCCTGCAACCAGCAAAACGTCGCCCGGCTGCAGTGACTTCACCGCCTGGGTGATCGCCGCCTTCCGGTCGCCGATTTCCTTGGCGCCCTTTGCCGCCGCCAGGATTTCCGCCCGGATCGTCTTGGGTTCCTCGGTGCGCGGATTGTCGTCGGTAACGATGACGTCGTCGGCCATGCGCTGCGCCACTTCGCCCATCATCGGCCGCTTGCCCTTGTCACGATCGCCGCCCGCGCCGAACACCAGCCGCAGCTTGCTTTTGGCATAGGGCCGCAGCGAGGCAAGCGCCGATTCGAGCGCCACCGGCTTATGCGAATAGTCCACGAAGATCGCCGCCCCATTATGCTCGGCCACCAGCTCCAGCCGGCCCTTGGCGCCCTTGAGCTCGCTGAGCGCCGGAAAGGCCTGCGATTTGTCGACGCCCGTCGACATGGCCAGCGCCGCCGCGATCAGGGCATTGCTGACCTGGAATTCGCCGGTCAGCGGCAGGTGAAAGCTGAGCTTTTCGCCGACATGGCGCACTTCGACGCGCTGGCCGAAACCTTCCGGCTTGATGGAGAGTATCTCGATATAGGCCCCTTCCCGGCCCACGGTGAGCAGCGTCGCGCTGGCGCTGAGCGCTGCGAACATGAAGGGCTCGTATTCGGGATCGTCGACATTGACCACTGCCGGGCCGCTGTCGACCAGCAGGTCGGTGAACAGCCGCAGCTTGGCATTGCGATACTCTTCCATGTCGGCGTGGTAGTCGAGGTGATCGCGGCTGAGATTGGTGAAAGCCACCGCCTCGAAATGGATGCCGTCCAACCGGCGCTGGTCCAGCCCATGGCTCGAGGCTTCCAGCGCAACGTGGTTGATCCCCTGCGCCTTCAGCGCCCGCATGGACTGGTGCAACGTGCGGGAATCCGGCGTGGTGAGGCTGCCTTCGATCAGCCGGTTGGCCGTCTCTACCCCCAATGTCCCGATGCTCGCGCCGGGAATACCGGCATGCGACCAGATCTGCCGCACGAAGGACGCTACCGACGTCTTGCCGTTGGTACCCGTCACCGCCACGGTGATCTCCGGCTGCGGCTCGAAAATGCGCGACGCGGCCCGCGCATACGCGGCGCGCACATCCTTGACGATGATCACCGGCACGCCCGGGTCGCCCACCGGCTGTACGTCGCTGATGATGGCCAGCGCGCCACGCCTTACGGCATCGGCCACGAACTGGTTGCCATGCACATTGATGCCCGGGAGGGCAAAGAAGATATCGCCCGGCTCGATTCGGCGGCTATCGGAGTTGAGGCCGAACACGGCGCCCAGGCCCTTCTTGGGACGGGCGCCTGAGCCTTCGAGCAGTTGTGTTACACTGAGTGACAAGGCGATAAACCCTTCTGGATCAATCTATCTGAGTTGTGGCGGCACGAGGTTCTGGTCGAGAACCTCGGAGAAATCCGGGGCGATGCCCAGCATCGGCGCGACGCGCTGCACGATGCGGCCGGTAACGGCGCCGGCATTCCAGCCGGCCGTCGTGCCCGATTGCGGGTTTTCCGCCTTGGGCTCGTCGACCATGATGACCATGGCATAGCGGGGATTGTCGAGCGGGAAAGCCGAACCGAAGAAGTTGGTCACCTTGCTCGACGAATAGCGTCCTTCCACGACCTTTTCGGCCGTCCCGGTCTTGCCGCCAACACGGTAGCCCAGGGCTTCCTTGTTCATCTGCGAGCCCGACCCCTCCAGCGCATTGAGGCGCATCAGGTAGCGGATGGCCTCGCTCGTGGACGGCTGCAGAACACGCCGGTAGAGGGCCTCCGCCTCGGCCACATCGCGCCGGTAGAGCGTGGGCGCAATATAGTTGCCGCCGTTGACGAAGGCCGCATAGGCCGCAACCATGTGCAGCGGAGACACGGAAAGTCCGTGCCCGAACGACGCCGTGGCTGCCCCGACCTCGGAGAATTCCTTGGGCACCGTCGGCAGGCGCATTTCCGGCAATTCGAACGGCACGCGCGCATCAAAGCCCATCGTGGACAGGAAGGCCCGGTAGGCATCCTTGCCCATGGCCTGCATGACGCGGATGGTGCCGATATTGGATGAGTACTTGTAGACTTCGGGCAGGCTCAGGATGCGATGCTTGCCGTGGAAATCGTCAATGGTGAAGCGGCCGAAACGGATGCCGAAGCGCGCATCGAACTGGTCGGTAATGGAGACCGCGCCGCTGTCCAGCGCCCCCGCCATCGTCACCGTTTTGAAGATCGAGCCCGGCTCGAAAATGCCCGCCGTGACGCGGTTGAAGCTATCCTTGACCAGCGCCGAGGCCGGATCGTTGGGATCAAAGTCGGGCACGGAAGCAAGGGCGATGATCTCGCCGGTATGGATATCCATCATCACGCCGGCAGCCGCGATGGCCTTGTAGCGTGTCATCGCGTCGACCAGTTGCTCGTGCATCACATGTTGCACGCGCATGTCGACCGACAGTTCCACCGGCGCCAGCGCATTGCCGCGCGCCAGGCCCAGTTCCTGCAGCAAGGCCACGTCCTCGCCGTCCATGTGCCTTTCGATGCCGGCGATGCCCTGGTTGTCGATATTGGTGGAGCCAAGGATATGGCTCGCCTCGGTCATGCCAGGATAGAAGCGCTTGGATTCGGTGATGAAGTCGATGCCGGGGATGCCCAGCCGCATGACCTTTTCCTGGATGGCCGGCGAAAGTTCGCGCTGGACCCAGACAAAGCCCTTGTCGCCGGTAAGGCGGTTGCGCAGCCAGGTCTCGTCGAGGTCCGGCAACACTGTGCGGAGCTTGCGAACGGCCTCTTCCACGTCGATGATCCGGCGCGGCTCGGCAAACAGCGATGGCACGCGGATATCCACGGCCATTTCGAGCCCGTTCCGATCCAGGATCGGCGGGCGGGTCGCCGTGATCACGTCGCGCGCCTGGCCCTCGATGGTGGAGTCGGGAACCACCATGCCCAGTTGCACCAGCCTGCCGCCGACCAGGCCAAAACCCAGCACCAGTGCCAGCACCATCCAGCGAATGCGCGCTTGCGTCAGGTTGCCCCGCTGCTTGCGCGCGCCATCAAGTGAAATGGTGGGGCCGAAATCCTCCGCGGTGACAGCCATTACTCGATGCCCTCCAACTCAAGGATCGCGTCGATGGGGTCGATGCCGGCCTCCAGCGACTCGAACAGGGAGTCCATGGCCGACGTGTTGGGTTTGGCCGGCCGCATCGGCAGGTCGGCAAACGCGCCGAACTGTTCCTGCTTGACCGGCGCAATGGCCAGCGCCAGTTCATGCCGGCGCACGATGGGTTCGATGTGGCCCGGCTGGTTCAACACGGCCTCGTCGGCCTTGAGCAGCGACAGCTGCCCCTCCTGGCTGTCGATTTCGGCGATCAGCGCCGTGCGCTCGCCGGCCGTATTCTCAATGGAGAACTTGAGCGCATAAACGCCCGACAGCATGAGCACGCTGGTGAAGATCAAGAAGATGTTGAGGTTGCGGATCATGCAGCGCCTCGCACCTGGGGAACCCCAAGACCCTCGAAACGCACCGGCCGCGCCGCGGCATCCGAACGCGTTGCCGCGCGCAGGATGGACGAGCGCGCCCGCGGATTGCGGTCGAGCTCAGCCTGGCCTGGCTTGATTGCCTTGGCGACATCGACCCAGCGCCGCGCTTCGGTCGTCACTTGCGGCAGATGGCGGGATTGGGCCGGCCCACCCTTTTCCGGATCGAAGAACCGCTTGACGATACGGTCTTCCAGCGAATGGAAGGTCACGACGGCCAGCCGCCCACCCTCGGCCAGCAAGCGCTCGGCAGCGAACAGCGCCTCGACCAACTGGTCGAACTCGCCGTTGACGGCGATGCGGAGCGCCTGGAACGAGCGCGTCGCCGGATGCGGATCGCCCGGCTTGCGGCCAATGGCCTTTTCGATGATCCGCGCCAGCTCCAGCGTGGTGGTGATCGGCGCGGTCTCGCGCGCCGCCACGATGAACTGAGCGATCCGGCGCGACTTACGTTCCTCACCAAAGGCGTAAAGCAGGTTGGCAAGCGGCTCGGCGTCGAGCCCGTTGACGAGATCGGCGGCGCTCTCGCCCTCGGCGCTCATGCGCATGTCGAGCGGCCCCTCGCGCATGAAGGAAAAGCCACGCTCGGCCTGGTCGAGCTGCATCGAGGAAACGCCGATATCGAGCACGACGCCGTCGATCGGGCCGTGCTCGGCGGCCAGGGTGTCCAACTCGGAGAAAGTGCCCGGCACGAAGATCAGGCGGCCTTCGAACTCGGCCATCAGGGCGTCCGCAAATGGCTTTACGCTGGGGTCGCGGTCGATGGCGACCACGATGGCGCCGGCTTCAAGCAAGGCCCGCGAGTAGCCGCCCGCTCCAAACGTGCCATCCACCACCCGCTTGCCCGCAAGCGGCGACAGGGCCGCAAGAACCTCGTCCAACAGGACAGGAACGTGCGGGCCAGCATTTGGACTGGTTTCGGGCACGGAACGCTTGCCCATAAAGGCCACTACTCCACTCCCGGCCAAAAAGCCGGTTCGTAAACTCCCCCGCAGTTTGCGTCATGACGCTTAAGATTCTGTTTCCCATTAGCGATTTGGCGACCAATTCCGCGGGGTGGTTACCCGCATTGGAGCGCCGGTCCGCGCTACGCCAAATGGCCCGCCGCGCCTGCCTTTGGTGGCCTGCCCCTGTCAGTCGACATGTGCTGGAAAGATCAACAGCCAGTTGACCTGTAAGCCGGGTTCTGTAGGGCCCGCCCCTTGCGGCGCGGACGTGGCGGCCATTCATCTGCGACACCTGTTGCCAGGCGCCTCGTGCAACCAACCCGGATGATCTGGCCTCAAAACCGGCTGGGGCCGAAGCCCCGCGTCATCCCTATTTGGTCTTGCTCCCGGTGGGGTTTACCGTGCGGCCTCCATTGCTGGACACCCGGTGCGCTCTTACCGCACCCTTTCACCCTTACTCTGCCAAGGCAAAGCGGTTTGCTTTCTGTGGCACTTTCCCTGGGGTCGCCCCCGCCGGGCGTTACCCGGCACCGTGTTTCGATGGAGCCCGGACTTTCCTCCAGCAGCAGGTTACCCCACTGCCAGCGGCCACCCGGTCAACTGGCTGGAGCGTGGTGTAGAGAGTTACGCGCCATTGCGTCAAGCGCTGGTCGGGTCCGCCGTCAGCAAAGGCGTCTGCCTGGGCTTGGTCAGCGCCTGATAGGCCAGGTTGATCGACTTCATCCTGGCCGTCGCCACGTCGATCAGGTCCTCGGGCACGCCCTTGGCGATAAGGCGGTCGGGGTGGTGTTCGGCAACCAGCAACCGGTACACCCGGCGGATTTCCTCGACCGGCGCATTAGGCGCCAAACCCAGCACCGCATAGGGGTCGATCCCGGCCTCGAGCTGCACATGCTGGCTCGCCAGCTGCTCGAACCGCGCATCGTCGAAGCCGAAAATGTCGCTGACCGACTTGAGGTAGTCGAGCTCGGCTTCGTGCACCAGACCATCCGCCGTGGCGATGAAGAACAGGCTGTCGAGCACATGCTCGAGCGTATCGGGGCTATCGGCAAAAAACCGGGTCACCTTGCGCGCATAGGCATCGAAACCGGCCACGTCCTGCTTGGCCAGGTTGAAGACGCGCGCCACCTGTGCCTCGTGGCCAGCGGCAATTTCCACCGTAGCACGGAAAGCCCGCTCTTCGGATGCCGTCACGGCCCCATCGGCAACGGCCATCTTCGCCGCCAGGGCGATCAATGCCAGTGTGAAAGCGGCGTCACGGCCACCGGGTAGCCAGTTGTCGGGGTCGAGCGCATTGACCAGCGATCCCGCCAGGCCCGTGCGCTGGCTGAACGAGCCGACGAAGTCGCCTAGTCTCTGCCACATGTCGATTTTCTCTTCGGACTCGCGCATGCAAATGCTAGCCGCCGCGCCTCATGAGGGAATCGAGCAGGAGCCTGCCCGATGTCAGGACCGCGGACAATAACGAGTGCCGAACCAGTGGTCTACCGTCAGCGGCGCATGGCCGCCTTCCCTCAATCGCCGAAGAAGAAGAACGGCTCGACCTCGCGCGCAATGATCCGGTCGCGGCGAGGACGCTGTGGGGCTTCGTCGAGGAAGAAGCCATCGGCATCGACCGCCTGGCCGGCCTGGCGCTGGGCCAGGAAATCCGACAGCGGTCCGGTTTCCCAATCCTGAAGATCGGCGGAAGTGACATTGGCTGGCGGCCGGACGGCGCCGGTCGATGGGGCCGGCGTCAGCGCCGGAGGGATCACCACCGGATCACGCACCAGGGCAACCGGAACGGGCTTCGGCCGCATCGACAGCGGCATCGGCGTTGGTGCTACCTTTTGCGGGGCAATGGATGCGACCTCGATCGGATCGACCGCGGGTGGCTGCGTCACCGGTGCCGGGGTCGTGCTGATGACGGGTCGCGTGGGCGTAGTCGCCGCCACCGTGGTGGGCGCGGCTGGTGATGCCGGCACGTCGGCCCCCGTTATGTAGCTTGGCAGTTGCCGGCCCGACTGGAGGAAGGCATCGACGGCGTCGGCGGTCTGGGTAGCCGGCGCGACGACCGGCTTTGTGGATGCAACCGCCGGCTTGGCCGGCTCGGCGACCGGCTTGGCGGGCGCGACGGCTGCCACCTGCTCGGCCACCGGGGCGGCTGGGCGCTGGCTGAGTGGCGCCGGAACCGGGGCCACCGGGCGAACAATGGCGATCTGCTCGGGTGCCGGCGCGGCGGGCTTGCCCATGAACTGTGCCGACAGCAGGTCTGCAGTCGGTACGCCAACAACGAGAAGAACCCCGGCCCAGGCCAGGCCATTGGTGATGCGACGGTCGATGTTCATAATTCCTGCGTCCCGATTTGCTCCACCCGCAATGGGCGAAAGACCCGGATTTCATGGCCATTTTGTGAAAACGGCGCACGTTACCAGCTTTGCCGACCGCCATATGAACGGAAGCTGAATGACGCTCGGTCAGCTTTCCGCGGTGTCGGCCGCGTGCTGATGGCACCAGATCATGGTGAATGCAAGGTTAAGATCGGGCTGTCCCCGCCCTCATTGCTCCGGGCGTTTTCCCAGTATGCGGGCAAGCGCCAGCGCCAGGGGCGAGCGGTTGTGGGTATAGATGTGGAACTCGGTGACGCCTTCGTCCAGCAATTCGGTTACCTGCTCGGCGGCGACCGCTGAGGCAACTAGGGCGTGGGTTTCGGGCTCCTCGTCCAATCCCTCGAACCGCTCGGCCAGCCAGGCCGGGATGGAGGCGCCGCACCGCGAGGCGAAGCTGGCTATCTGCTTGAAGCTGTGGATGGGCTGGATACCCGGCACGATCGGCGCCGTGATGCCGGCGGCACGGGCACGCTCCACGTAGCGGAGGTAGTCGGCATTGGAGAAGAACATCTGCGTGAGGGCGCGGTTCGCGCCGGCGTCGAGCTTGCGCTTGAGGTTGTCGATCTCGACATCCCAGCTCGCACTCTGCGGGTGCTTCTCCGGATAGGCCGCCACGGAAATGTCGAAGTCCCCGATGCGCCGGAGGCCCGCGACCAGGTCCGCGGCATTCTGGTATCCCTCCGGATGCGGCGTGAAGGGCTGGCCCACACCCTCCGGCGGATCACCGCGCAGCGCCACGATGCGGTTGATCCCTGCCTCCCGATATCCCCGCACCACCGCATCGACCTCGTCCCGCGTCGCGCCGACGCAGGTGAGGTGCGCGGCGGCGTCGACGCCGGTATCGGCCTTGATGCGGCTGACCATGCGCAGCGTCCGCTCGCGCGTCGAACCGCCCGCTCCATAGGTGACCGAGACGAAGCGCGGCTTGAGCGGCGCCAGCTTGTGCACCGTATCCCAGAACTTCTCCTCCATGACATCGGTCTTGGGCGGAAAGAATTCAAAGGAAATCTGCAGGTCGGGACGGCGCTGCGCCGGCTGGCGACTGGCGCGGAGATTGTCGTCGATCATGGGTCTATCCGTTCAGGTCTTGTCGCTGAGGCGCCAGAGGCAAACCGTCAGGCCACGTTCTTTGCTTTGGCTGGGGAATTCGCGGACCGCCGAGACCGTAAGGCCCGCGGTCGCGGCCCAGCCGCTCATCTGGCTCTGCGACAGGCCGAGCCGGCGATGGGCATGCTCGCTGCGCAGGAATTCGAGGTCATGCGGGGCGAAATCGACGATGATCATTTCGCCACCGGGCTTGAGCAGGCGTCTCGCCTGCGCCAGCATGCGTCCCGGATCGTCGAAATAGTGCAGCACCTGGTGAATGACGATCACGTCGGCCGGCCCAGCCGCCAGGTCTACGTCACCGATGTCACCCAGGCGCACCTGGGCGTGCGCGATACCTGACGTCGCCAGTCGTGAACGCGCCACCGCCAGCATCTCGCGGCTCGAATCGATGCCGATGCCCCGCTTGTATGCGCCAGCAAGCACTTCGAGCATACGACCGGTGCCTGTGCCCAGGTCGATCAGCGTTTCCACCCGCCGCCCGTCGAGAGCCGCAATGACTGCTGCCTCCACCGCTTCCTCGGGTACATGCAAGGTCCTGAGCAGATCCCAGCTGCCAGCGACCTTGGCGAAATACTCGGTCGCTCGCGCCTGCTGGCTGGCACGAACGGCCGCCTGGCGCTCGATATCGCGCCGGCGCTCAGGGTCGCCGTCATCGATCCTCTCGATCAGCCAATGCGCCAGCGCGGCGCCGTCGCCCTCCTGTGCCGGGCCATAATAGGCCCAGGCCCCCTCGGCATTGCGCTCGATCAGACCGGCATCGGCTAGGAGCTTGAGATGGCGAGAAACGCGGGGCTGGCTCTGCTTGAGAATCTCAGTCAGGTCCTTGACCGAGTGATCGCCGTCCGCCAGCAGGGCCAGCAGCCGCAGCCGCGTGCTTTCGCCCGCCGCCTTGAGCACCCCCACCAGTCTATCCAACTCCGCCATGCGACCCTCGCGAGATATAAAGATATCTTTATATCGAGAGCGTAGGCAGGTCTAGGGGGTTCGGCGGCGATAAGGCAGAAGTGCATATCTCGGAAAGACTGATCCCCGCTTTCGCGGGGATCAAAATCAAGCGCTCATCGCAGTGCGTTCTTCGCTGACTGCACGTTTGCGAAAGGAGTGGGCCCGCCACAGCTCGAAAATGCCGATGGCCTCGTCCTTGTCTATGGCCTCGAAGCGGCTGACCACCATCTTCTTGTCGGCCTCGGTCGGCAGGTCGCGCCAGGGCAGCGTTGCCACGATGGCCTCGAACAGGTCCGGCGAGAGGCCGGCGGCCTTCAGGGCCACCGTGATCGCCACATAATCCTGGCTGGCCAACCATTTGACGAACACTTCGGGCGCGACACGCAGCATGACCGTCAGCGCGGCGGCGGCATGGTGCCCATAACCGAAGCGGGCAAACCGGCTCAGCGCTCGGTCGTCCAGCTGCTTGCGGTCGCTCAGTGCCTTCACCTGGTTATAGGCGACCTTCCATTCGGTCGCCGAGAAACCGGCGCGATTGCGCAGGCGATTGTAGACCACGGCATTGACCTTGCCGGCCGCCACCGGGTCGAAACGCTTGTCGACCTCGCCCAGTGTCTCCAACACCTTGGATGCCACGGAGTCGATTTCGCTGCGCAGCGATTTCCAGTCGATTTCTGGCCGGTTGCGCAGGTCGGCAGCCAGTTCGAGGTCGCGCGCCGCGCGCTCCACCAGCTTTTCCAGTGTGGCCTTGTCGAACTCGGCGTTGGCATTGCGCACCAGGCGCACAACCGAGGGGGTACCGCCATGTTCGACGATTGCCTCGCCGACCCGCTCGGGTACGTTGGCCCGGCCCGCAATGGCCACGCGATGTTCTTCGCTCTGCCGGCCGATGATGTCGATCAGGTCGTCGTCGCTGAGGACATTGGAGAATTCAAGCAGCGGCTTGGCGACCTCGATGTCGTCATTGGCCAACTTGACCACGACCGTTCCCGGCGCGCGCTCCAGCGGGGCCAGCAGCTTGGCGACATGCGCCCGCGCCTCCACCTCGACCAATTCGGCAAGCTGGCACAGCACTTCGTCATACTGGGCCACCTGCTCGTCGTCGCAGCGATCCGACACGTAGCTGAAGAGCTGCGCCATGTTGCGGAACAGTTGTTCGCGTTCGGAGTGATTGTCGTCCCCATTCAGCACGCGGAAACTGGAAAACGCCCGCTGGCCATCGTCTAGCTCGTTCATTTCGCATGCTCTCCCGGCTTCTGCCGTAAATCTGGAGCCCGACGATGCGCAGCCACCTTCTTGCGGCCCCTGAAAGCGGGACCGGGCAATTGATTCAAATTTTAGCGAATGCCGCCGCCGCCAAATGCAAAAGCCCCGGACCTGCGTCCGGGGCTTTCATTCATTGCCACCGCTCGTGTCAGCGCAGGTCGAAACGGTCCGCGTTCATCACCTTGACCCAGGCAGCCACGAAATCGCGGGCGAACCTGTCGCCGGAATCGGACTGGCCATAAACCTCCGCAATGGCCCGCAATTGGGAATGCGAACCGAAGATCAGGTCGACGCGCGTGCCGGTCCACCGGAGCGCTCCGCTCTTACGGTCATAGCCCTCGTAGACACCCTTCTCGTCCGCCTTTGGCTTCCACTCGGTCGCCATATCGAGCAGGTTGACGAAGAAGTCGTTGCTCAGCGTTTCCGGTCGGTCCGTGAAGATACCGTGCTGGTTGACCCCGATGCCGAGCACGCGCAGGCCACCGACAAGCACTGTCATCTCCGGACCGGTCAGCCGCAGCAGTTGCGCGCGATCCACCAGGCCTTCTTCAGGCTCCATGAAGCGGCGATCGCTGACATAGTTGCGGAACCCATCGGTGCGCGGCTCCAGCGCGGCGAAGGAGGCGGCATCGGTCTGTTCCGCCGACGCATCCATGCGACCGGGGGTGAACGGCACCACGACATCCTGCCCTGCCGCCTTGGCGGCCAGCTCAATGCCAAAGCCGCCGGCGAGCACGATCAGGTCTGCCAGGGACACGCGCTTGCCGCTTGCCTGGAAGTCGGCCTGTACGCCCTCCAGCGCCGCTAGCACCTTGGCGAGCTGGGTGGGCTTGTTGACTTCCCAGTCCTTCTGCGGCGCCAGGCGAATGCGCGCGCCATTGGCCCCGCCACGCTTGTCCGAGCCGCGGAAGGTCGAGGCCGAGGCCCAGGCCGTGCCAACCAGCTCGGCAACCGACAGTCCCGTCGCCGCAATCTTGCCCTTGAGCACGGAAATGTCGGCTTCGTTGACCAGTTCGTGGTCCACGGCAGGAATGACATCCTGCCAGATCAGGTCTTCTGCCGGCACTTCGGGACCGAGATAGCGGGCCTTCGGCCCCATGTCGCGATGGGTGAGCTTGAACCAGGCGCGGGCGAAAGCGTCGGCGAACTGATCCGGGTTCGCGAGGAACCGGCGCGAGATCTTCTCGTATTCCGGATCGAAGCGCAGCGACAGGTCGGTGGTCAGCATGGTCGGCCGGTGCTTGCGCGCCGGGTCAAACGCATTGGGAATGACTTCGTCGCTGGTCTTGGCCACCCACTGCTTGGCGCCCGAGGGGCTGGCCGACAACTCCCACTCGTAGTTGAATAGGTTCTCGAAAAAGAAGTTGCTCCAGCGGGTCGGAGTCTGCGTCCAGGTCACTTCCAGGCCCGAGGTGATGGCATGGGTTCCATGACCGCTCTCATACTTGCTCTTCCAGCCCAGGCCCTGGTCCTCGAGATCGGCGCCTTCGGGTTCGGCAGCGATCAGCGACGGGTCGCCTGCGCCATGTGTCTTGCCGAAGGTGTGGCCGCCGGCGATCAGCGCCACCGTTTCCTCGTCATTCATTGCCATGCGGGCAAAGGTCTGGCGGATATCGCGGGCCGCAGCAACCGGATCGGGATTGCCGTTCGGGCCTTCCGGATTGACATAGATCAGGCCCATCTGCACCGCGCCCAGCGGCTCGCTGAGCTGGCGCTCGCCACTATAGCGCTCATCGCCCAGCCAGGTGCCCTCGGGACCCCAGAACAGTTCCTCTGGCTCCCACACGTCGGCGCGGCCACCGGCGAAACCGAAAGTCTTGAAGCCCATCGACTCCAGCGCAACGTTGCCGGTGAGGATCATCAGGTCGGCCCACGAGATCGCGTTGCCGTATTTCTGCTTGATCGGCCAGATCAGGCGGCGCGCCTTGTCGAGATTGGCATTGTCCGGCCACGAATTGAGCGGCGCGAACCGCTGCTGGCCCATGCCGGCGCCACCGCGTCCGTCGGTGATGCGATAGGTGCCGGCACTGTGCCAGGCCATGCGGATAAAGAGGCCGCCATAGTGCCCGAAGTCGGCGGGCCACCAGTCCTGCGACTGGGTCATCAGCGCGCGGAGGTCCGCCTTCACGGCGGCAAGGTCAAGTTTCCCAAACGCTTCGGCATAGTCGAAATCGGCGCCTAGCGGGTTGGACAGAGCCGAATTGGCGTGCAGCATCTGCACGTCGAGCCCTTTTGGCCACCAATCCCTGTTGCGGTGGCCGCGCTTCCCATGATCGACCGGGCACTGGCCCGCGCTGGTTGTGGTTTTGTCGTCCATGGGTAACGCTCCTGTCGCTGTTTGCGGTCGTTATAGGGGGCTGACTTTCATTGGGCCAATCGATAATTCTTCCGCCTCCGATAGGGAGAAGTTATCGTGGCAGTGTCCCTCAAGCAGATGCAATATGCCCTCGCGGTGGCCCGCAACGGCCATTTCGGCCGCGCCGCCGAAGCTTGTGCCATCTCGCAGCCTGCCCTTTCCCAGCAAATACTCGCGCTCGAAGACCTGTGCGGCACGCCGCTGTTCGATCGACTGCGCAGCGGCATCCGTCTCACGCCATTTGGCCGCGAATTCGTCGCCATGGCGCAGGAAGTAGTCAAGCGCGCCGAGGCGCTCGATGCCTTCGTGCTGGGACATAGTGGACGACCCGACCGGCCCATCCGTTTCGGCCTTATACCGACCGTGGCGCCCTACCTGTTGCCGGACATTTTTCCGGCTTTGACCAGCGGCCTTCCAGGTCTCGACTTCACCATCAGCGAAAGCCGTACCGAGGCACTGATCGCGGGGCTGATCGACGGCAGCCTCGATGTGGCACTGATCGGCACCGCGCCGCCAGATAGCGGCCCCACCCTGGTCAGTCGGCCGCTGTTCGAGGATCCTTTCGTGCTGGCGACGTCAAGCAGCGACGGCACTAAAGAGCCCGTATCGCTCGCCAGCCTGGCCCCGGAACGCATCCTGCTGCTCGACGAGGGCCACTGCTTCCGGGACCAGACCATTGCCGCCTGTCGCCTGGGCAACGATCCTGCCCGAACCTTTGCTGCCACCTCGCTGTCCACCATCGTCGAATTCGTGGCCAATGGTCAGGGCGTGACCCTGCTTCCGCGCATTGCCCTCCGCAAGGAGGCCAATGACCCTCGCATCGCCATCCACGACCTCCTCTCGCCCGGCGCCGGTCGGCTGCTGTCGCTCGTCTGGCGCGAAGCGACCCCGTTCGGCAGCACATTCGAGGCGATGGCCGAGGTGATCCGCGCCACGCGGCCAAACGGCTGACCGGCCGTCCCACCACCACTGTTCACCGGCAATTTTCCCCATTAGAACAAGCACATTGGGGAGTTCAAACGATGGCGCGTGCGCCTGCAAAACCTGCCGCTTCCAGCAGCAAGCCGCGCCGGCGCACGCCCAAGGCGCCGGCTGCCACTGCGGCGGAGGTCAGCCCACCCCCTGCCAAGCCACTCCCCCGCAAGCCGAGGCTCCGGGTCTCCCTGCCATCGCTCGAAAGCGGGTCGACCCGCCTGCGCAAGGTTATCCTCAACGTGGTTTTCGTGCTGGCCGTCATCCTCTTCATTCCCATCCTGGCCAGTCAGTTTCTGCGCAACCCGGTGCTGATCGAGCCGATTTCCGTGCCCAAGGCCCTCCTGCAGCGCGGACTTTCCCCCGAGGTCATGGCCAGCCGCCTATGGGACGGACTGCGCGATGCCAACACGCTGGCCCGAACGTCCAAGGCGAGCGTCGACGCCATCCCGGACAGCCAGCGCGTGCAGTTCTCGCTCCCCGATGTGGGTCTGTCGATGGACTCTGTCGTTCGCCAGGTGCGGCAGTTCTTCAATGTGTACCAGACGCGCATCGCCGGCGAGTTCATCTGTGCGGACGCCGACTGCGCACCAGAAGGGATGCGACTGCGCCTGCGCGTGCTGCGGGGGAACAGCGAGGTCATCGACCTCCCGCCCATCGGCGATCAGGACACGCGCAGCTATTTCACTGCTGCGGGAACCGAAGTCCTGCAGCGGCTCGACCCTTTCGTCGCCATCGCCGCCGTCTCCGCCGCCGAGCCGGTACGCGCGATAACCCTCGCGCGCCGCCTGATCCGCCAGCATCACCCCGATGCCAAATGGGCCCACCTGCTGATCGGCAACATTCGCTCCGAGAGCGGTGATGACCGCGCCGCCTGGCCGGAATACCAGGCCGCCATCGCGCTCGACCCCAAGTTCAACGTTGCCCGCGCCAATCTCGCGGGAGCCTTGCGGCGGCTGGGCGATCCCGCCGCCGCCCGCGTCATCTATGACGAACTCGCGGCCGAACAGCCACACAATCCCAAGCCCTATGAGGGTTACGCCGAACTGGCGGCAGCATCGGGCGACGTCGACGGCGCCCTTGCCCTGTTCGAGAAGGCCGCGGCGCTCGATCCCACCAGTCCGCACTATTTTTCGCGCATGGGCATGCTGGAGCAAGCCAGGGGTAATGTCGACGCGGCCCGCCAATGGTTCGACCGGGCATTGGCCCTTGACCCATCCTATATCCTGGCGACGACCGCGCTGCTCGAAGACTACCTGTCGCGGGGCGATTTCGCGGGTGCGCTCCCGATGCTGCGGGCAGCCTCGCAACACGCGCCGGGCGATGCGGTCGCCCACGCCACCTATGCCTTCGTCCTGATGCTTCTCAACCAGCCCGAGCAGGCATTGGACGCCTTCGAGCGCGCCCTGGCGGTGACCCCGGACGACCCGGACATACTGTTCGAAACCGGCAAGTTGCTGCTGGCGCTGGAACGGGTTCCGGAGGCCCTGGCACGGCTCGACCGCGCTATTGAGCTGGATGCCTATAACCCCGGCCCACTCATGTCCCGCGGCACGGCCCTGGCAGTGACCGGCCAGAACGAGGCGGCCAGGCACGATTTCGAGCGTATCATCGAAGTCGACCAGACTGGCCTTTATGCGCCCCAGGCGGTGAGCTTCATCGGAATCCTGGACGGACTGGACGCGGCCGCAGCGCAACCAGAACAGGCCGAGCCATGAGCCACACCGAACCCACCGGCGCCTTGCCACGGATCGAGGCCTTCTCCTCGACCCTGCGCACCATGTTCATCAACATCGGTTTTTTCGCTGCCATGCTGCTGCTGATCCCAGCCATCGGCAGCCAGTTTTCGGCCAGTGCGGTCGTCATCGAGCCCATCGCCGTGCCCCAGTTGCTGGCCGACCGCGGCATGACTTCGGAAGTGGCTGCCAATCGCCTTTGGGACGGCCTGCAGGAGTTTGCCCAGAGCGCCAGTGTCGCCCGCGCCACCATCGTGGCAATTCCAGACAGCCAGCGCGTCGAATTCTCCCTGCCTGACAGCGGCATCTCACTGGACTCGATTTCCCAGCAGGTCAGGCAGTTCTTCGGCATTCACGAGACTCACATCGTGGGCGAGATCGTCTGCGACAGCGCCGATTGCGCCCCCGCCGGACAGCGCCTGCGTCTGCGCGTGATCCGCAACTCGAGCGAGATCATCGACCTGCCGGCCATGGGTGACCAGCCGGCGCCCGAATACTTTCGCGAAGCGGCTGCTGCCGTCTTCGACGTCCTCGACCCCTTCGTATCCATCGCCGCCCATGCCCTGACCGATCCAGAAGGCGCAGCCGCACGCGCCCGCCGCCTGACGGTTGCCAATCACCCCGACGCAAAGTGGGCGCACAACCTGCTCGGCGACATTGCGCGCAAGTCGGGGGACAGCGCCGCCGCCATAACGGAATATCGCGCCGCACTGGCCATCGATGGCGGCTTTGACCTTGCCCGAATAAACCTGGCTCGCGCGCTGGCGGACAGTGGTGACTTCGCGGGGGCCGACAGTGCGCTGGCGGAAGCGGCAAGCCGCGATCCGCAGGCTGCCACGCTGGCCACTGCGCGAGCGGAGATTGCCTTGGCCAAGGGCGACCGCGAGGCCGCCATTGCCGCCTTCCTGACCGCCGCCGAACGCACCCCCGTCGATCCGACACCGCTGGTGCGCGCCGGCGAAATCGAGCTCTTGGTCGGCAAGGACGAGGCGGGCATGGCGCACCTTGAAGAAGCGCTTGATCTCGATCCAGGCCACGCCGATGCGCTGCGGCTGCTGGGCGAAGCCTATCGGACCGATGGCGACCTGGCGGCGGCCGAGCGCCTGTTCAAGGATTGGGCCGACTACGCACCCAACAGTCCCGAGGCGCATCTTGCCCTGGCCGAACTGCTGCTCGAGCGCGACGACCCGAAGGGCGCCGCCGAGCATTACGACCGCGTCGTCGCCCTCGTTGCCGATAATTTCGACTATGCCAGGGCCCGGACCAAGGTCTTGCTCGACCTTGGCCGCTTCCCCCAGGCTGCCGATGGCCTGATCCCGTTCGCCGACGCCGAGCCGCCGAACCCGGCAGCCGTGCTGCTGCTGGCGCAGGTGCAGCAGACGGCTGGACGCAACGAGCGTGCCGCCGAGCGTTATCGCCAATACCTGGAGCTGGCGCCGGAAGCGGCAGACGCCGCCGAGGTCCGGGCAATCCTCGCCGAACTGGCTCCTTAGTCTATGCCCCTGCCCGCCCACGCCGACGGAAACTGTCGTAGCTGAACACCAGCAGCGACAGCCAGATCAGCGCAAAGCTGAGCAGGCGCACGCCGTTGAGGTGCTCGCCGAAGAGCGTGATGGCCAGGATGAACTGGATCGACGGCGCGATATACTGAAACATGCCTATGGTGGTCAGCCGCAGCCGGCGGACCGCAAATGCAAACAGGAGCAGCGGTATCGTCGTCGCCGGCCCCGTCAGCACCATCAGGGTGAAGTGGTACGGGTCGGCATGGATGCCCGGCCCCCAGGTCATGATGTTGAACGCCACATAGCCCAGCGCAAACGGCACCAGCATGGCCGTCTCGGCGAACAGGCCGCTGGCCGGCCCAAGCTGCGCGGTCTTGCGGAAATAGCCATAGAAGCCGAACGACAGCGCCAGCCCCAGCGCGACGAAAGGGATATTGCCAAGGCCCAGCGCCTGGATGCCGATGGCGACCACGGCGATGAGGATCGAAATGGTCTGCAGCCGGTTCTGGCGCTCGCCGAGAAGCACCATGCCCATCACGATATTGACCAGCGGGTTGATGAAGTAGCCAAAGCTCGCCTCGAGCACCTGCCCCGTCTCCACCGCCCACACATAGAGTAGCCAGTTGCCGGCCAGCAGCACGGCCGACAGCAGCGTCATCAGCAGCCGCCGGCGATCCGAGAACAGCGCCTGGACCTCGCGAAATCCGCCGCTGAAGGCCAGTATGGCGGCCAGCAGCAGCAGCGACCAGACGATGCGTTCGGAAACGATCATCACCGAGCCGGCGCCCTCGACCTCGCGGAACAGCAGCGGCAGGAAGCCCCAGAGCGTGTAGGCGGCCAGCGCCGCCAGGACGCCGTTTCGACCGTCGCTCGACGCGGGACGCGACGGGGCGGCGACCTCGGCCGGTGCAATGGCTTCGGGCGCGGATTCGGGAAGCGACATCTAGAAAAACTCCGCATCCCCAACGGGATGCCTTGGCCTTGATAGCAGCGCCGCCGACGACCCGCCAATCAGAGTTTGTGATCTTGCGACCTTGCAAAGCTGATGGCAGGGGCCAACCTTTTTGAGGGTAAGGCGTTGGTTCAGTGGCGCCAGTTCGGCGCCTTGCAACGACCAGACCAGCAGGAGCTCAAGCATGAAAAAGACCGTCACCTGGGTTTTGATCGCCGACGGCGCGCAGGCGCGTGTCCTCGAAAACACCGGTCCGGGCAAGGGGCTCAAGCAGGTCGACGGGCTCGACTGGGCCATCGATCCGCTGCAGGCCCAGGACATCGTCACCGACCGCCCGGGCAGCAAGAGCGGCGGCGGGGCGTTCGGCGGTGGCATGGAGCCGCGGACCGATCCGGTCGAGCACCGCGAAACTCAATTCGTCAAGTCGGTCGCGGCGACGCTTGATCGCAAGCAGCAGCAGGGCGCCTTCGATCGCCTCGTCATCGCCGCCGCGCCAATCGCATTGGGTGACCTGCGCAAGGCCATTTCGCCGGCCGTCAAGAAGGCCGTGGTGGCCGAATTGAACAAGGACCTGACCAACGTGCCCACGGCCCAGCTCAATCAGCACCTCGATGGCATTCTGGCCGCCTGAAACCGATTCAGTTTCAAGGCCTTGGGCAGCAAAGCCGATTCAACTTCCCAGCAAGTTGAATCGGCTTCTCAATGCCTTGAATCAGTCTGTTAACGCGTTGATTCAGGCCACGAGGCACTGCCCTGCCGGCCCGAGCCCCGCAGCCTAGTCGCCTGATTCGTCGTCACTTTCCTCCTCATCGCCGCCTTCGATGGCGTCGAGGAATTCCAGCAGCATCGAGTTGACCAGTTCCGGCCGCTCGATGCTCGGAATATGCGCCACGCCCTCCAGCACGGCGGCAAAGGCGTTGGGCATTTCTTCGGACAGGTGCTCGTGCCGGTCGATCAGCGCGGTGAAATCCTCGTCACCCACCAGCAGCAGGGTCGGCGCACCCACCTCGCTGACGCGTGGCCAGGCCGCCGGCCGCTGCTCTTCCAGCGTCAGCTGCGGCTTGCCCAGCGCGATGGCATTCATGTCGAGGAACAGGTCGCGCGCTGCCCCGCCGACCCGCCCGTTCGGGGCGCGCGGCCCATCGAGCCACTGATGCGCCTGCACCCGGTTGAGCATGTCGCGATCGCCACGCTCCCAGGCATCCTCCTCGGCCATTTCCAGCTGCTGCTCGGCCTGCGTCGCGCTCCATGGGGCGCCCGTGATCGAGGTGCCGATCAGCACCAGCCCGATTACCCGCCCCGGATGGCGCAGCGCGAAATCCACCGCGAGTCCACCGCCCATCGAACAGCCGACGAAGACGGCGGCGTGGATGCCGAGCGCGCCCAGTACCGCTTCGAGATCGTCGACATGGTTGAACGCTTCGTCCGGGCTTTCGGTCTCGCCATAGCCGCGCCGGTCATAGGCGATGGCATGCCAGCCTTCCTCGGCCACCATGACCATCTGCTCGGACCACATCCGCTTGTCGCAGACCCCGGCATGGAGGAACACCACCGGCAGCCCCTCACCGAGCTGCCGGCCGGCAAGCTTCGCCCGCCCGGCCTCGACGACGAAGGCTTCACCTACCACGCACAGATTTCCGTATCGGTGGCGTCGCTGACCCAGCAGGCGCCATCATCTTCGGAGCGGTAATAGGTTCCAGGCAGCGCCACCGAGCGGCCGCCGGCTTCATAGGTCGCACCGACCGAGGCCACGCCGGGGCTGTCGATCCAGACCTGGAATGTCGGTTTGCCCGGCGCGGAAATCTCGAAGCTCCCCGCATCGTCGAGCGCGGTGAAGGCGCAGTCATATTCGCCATCATCCGATGTGTAGCAGGTTGCGTCCTTGGCCATGACGGGCCCGGCAAGCGCCAATGCCAACGCCGCTGCGCCGGCCAGAATGGAAAGTCTCATAAACATCCTCCCAGTGCCGCTGGCTTACTGCTGCACCAACACGCAAAATTGGTAATCCTCGTCGCGGGCCCAGCAGCCTGGCTTACCCTCGACGGCGCGAAATTCGCGCAGCTCATCGGGCCGCTGGCCCGGCGCCGCATCGGGGTCGATGAGATAGGCCGTGCCCACCCCGTCCTCGATCAGCGTGAAGGCGAAGACCTGCCCATCGGGCAGCGTGAAGGTCAGACCGCCGCCGTCCAGCGCCACGTCGCAATCGAAGGGCTCGAAGCCGGTTATACTGCACTGCCCCGGTGCGGCCGCCGCCAGCGATACGGTCATTCCACCAGCGGCCAACCCCAACGCAGCCGCCAAAATCAGTCGTTTCAAGTCTTGCCCCCCGGAGCAACCAGCCAACGCATTGCCGCAGCGACACTCATAGCGCGGGAATTGGGGGGTGTCGTGTGGATTTGTGGGAATGGTGCATGCCTTTCGCGGTGTGCGCCAATAGGCGTGCGCAAGCGCCGCCTGTGATGCGGTTGTCGGGTCGTCGGGTCAGTTCGTCGCGTGAGACGCCAAGGGGCGCTCAGAGAGCTATGGTGGCGAGGCGCCTGCCTCGGAGGGGTAGATGAAGGAAGTGAGGCCATTGCCTCGCCACCACGCCAGGATTTTCGCGGGTCCGGGTCAGGCACGCTGTGTCGCAAGCGTAGCTGCCGAATTCCCCCCGCCCAATGGAAGCGACCTTCCATCCCTGGCTGTCTTCACGGTCATCACTCGTCATGACCGGCTCTGCCGTGAAGATGGGAAGAGTATGCGGGAGGATTTGAGAAGGGGGATAAGTTGGCTGTGAGTTCCCGGCAGACCAGAGTCCTCACGGGCGGAGAGGAGGTTCGACAGACCGAACAACCGCGATGTCATCCCGGCGCAGGTCGGGATCGTTCCTGAGGTCTTTCCGCATTCTGAGCGCGCTTTGCCATCTCAGGATGGATTCCGGCCTGCGCCGGAATGACACAGAGATGGTGAAGGCATGGTGCCGTGTTGCTTGCGCTACCGGACGAAGCGCGCCAAGCTCAACCATCGCCTCGGATGACCGTTACGTTGAAATCCACATTCGAAGAATTCTCGTCCCCCTACACCAGCGGCTCGCAAAGCGCACGTGTTGCGGATTTCCTCTGTCCGAAATTGCCAGGAACGATGCGCAAACTACTGGCAGCTAACGACCCCATTGCGACCGTTAGCTCTTCGTTTCGGTGACGACCGCTTTTAGCCCTAAGCGGACCCTCATTTTCGCGACGAAGATAGCTCACAACTTGGGGATTGGAATATTAGGCGGGTCGTGCTATTTTGCATTTATGCGAAATAGCGAAATGCCGAACTCCTTGGACGACGAGCTTCCCAGCCTCAAAGCAATCGCGAGCCCTGTCAGGCTGATAGTGCTGAATCTACTCAAAGACCCCGTGGGCAACTTTCCCCCGCAGGTCGATGGAGATTTGGTGCTGGATGGCGTGTGTGCGGATTTCATACGCGATAGACTCGGGATTGCACCGGCAACCGCATCGCGACATCTCACCCTGTTGGCCGATTGTGGTTTGTTGATCGCCACGCGCAAGAAGGGCTGGACCTTCTATCGCCGCAACGAGGCGGCAATCGCTTCGCTCGCATCGAGATTGGCAGCGGGGCTATGACCGCCTCGCAGACACCACTTCGTTATGAGTGCCTGGACGTCTTCGCGCCCCATGCATATCGCGGCAGCAGTCTCCCTGTGTTTACTAACGCTTCCAACTTGGATGGGGAGCAGATGCTAGCCGTGGCTCAGGAGCTTAGACAGTTCGAAACGATCTTCCTCGTGCCCTCCAGCGCCAAGAACCGCTTCCGGGCACGCATATTCGACCTCTTAGAAGAATTGCCGTTCGCCGGCCATCCTCTATTGGGCGCGGCAGCGGCCCTTCATCATATTGCAGCACCCCCGAAAGCTACCTGCCAATGGACATTCGAGTTGGCAAATCGGTGCGTTGACGTGTCGACGTACCGAACCGGGCACGGGTTCGCAGCGACCGTCGATCAGGGCGCGGCGTCGGTGGTCGGCGAATGCGCCAGACGCAGCGAGCTAGCAGCAGCATTCGGCTTGCGCGAGAGCGACCTCGATCCCGCATTGCCACTGGAAGTTATCAGCACAGGTCTTGCCTACCTTATCGTTCCGGTTCGTTCAGACGCGCTGGGCCGCGCGCGCATCGACGCCGATATCACCGAGCTACTCACTCCGTTGGGAGCCAACTTTGCGGTGCTGCTCGACGAAGAGGGACGGGAAGCCCGTCACTGGAACAATGATGGCAGGCTGGAGGATGTTGCCACCGGAAGCGCTGCGGGGACGATTGGCGCATACCGACTTCGGCACTGCGGTTCAAAGTCCGGCGAAACGTTCATCCTCAACCAAGGCAGGTTTGTCGGTCGGCCTAGTCGAATGGAAGTAGTGGCACACGGCGCTGCGGACGCCATCCATTCTGTGCAGGTAGGCGGTCCGGTTTCGGTCGTCGGCTGGGGGATGCTTGAGGTTCTGCCGCAGGCCCGCATGAGCTCCCAGAGAAAACTAAATCACGCGGCGTCTTGAGGCTTAGGCGGCGTCAACTGAAGGAGTGAGCACATGGTACCGGAAAAGATCAACATCGTTGCGGCGGCAGATAGGCAGATCTCAGAGGTTTTCGATCCCCATGTCGTGGGCGACGTGAACGACTCGCAAGTGAAGGTTGCCAAGTTTGGCGCGGAATTCGACTGGCATTCCCACGCCCGCGAAGACGAAGCATTCTTGGTGCTGCGCGGACGTATCGCCATCGACTTTCGCGACGGTGTGGTTGAACTTCGCGAAGGAGAGTTCGTGGTGGTGCCACGCGGCGTCGAACACCGCCCGCGGTCGCTGACCGTAGAGCCTGTGGTGTTGATGTTCGAACCAACGACCACACTGAATACAGGCGACAGCGTTAGCGCGCGCACCGTGTCGGACCTAAAACGCCTTTGGGCTTAGATGCAAGCAGAGTGGGAACGAACATGAACAGTCTTATCTCGGACGAGTTTCCACTGCGTGCGACACAAAGCCTGCGGCACGAACTCTTGGATCTTCTCACCGATGCCGACCTCAAGTTTCGGCTCCCGGGCGACACCTTGTCCCTGGGTGAACTCTGCGAAGAGCAAGGCAACATCCAACACACCTATATCCAATCGTTCGTATCGCTAGAGACAGACTGGTCGTTGCGCCGAACCAGAACGGAAAGCGCTCTCACCGTCACTGACCTTCGGCACTGGTGGACCGAACTCGACGAAGAATTTGAGCGGGTGATCAGCGGCTACTCTGAGCAGGAGTTGAACACCCGCACGATCGATCGCGGTCACTGGGCGCCGACCCCTTTCGTGCAGTTTCATATCTATCGCGAGGCCGTGCTGATCTTTCTTGGCAAGGCGTCGATTTACCTGAAAGCGATGCAGAAGCCGCTTTCCATGCAGTGGCAGGCACAGATCGCCTGACGCATCAGCATCTTGTGGAATTCAAACCGGAGGAGAAACTATGACACGATACTTGGCACTTTACATGGGATCGGCAGAGAACGTGGACAGCACGCCGCCGGACGCAGAAACGCAGCAGAAGGGCATGGCCGCCTGGGGGGAATGGGCTGCCTCGCACACTGCCGCCATCGTCGAACAGGGCGCCCCGCTCGGGAAGACGAAGCGCATGGACAAGAACGGCCTTTCGAATACATCGAACCTGATCACCGGATACGTGTTAGTCGAAGCCGCGAGCCACGAAGAGGCCGCTCGGATTTTCGAGAGACATCCACACTTCGCGGTGTTCTCAGACAAAAATTCGGTCGAGATCATCGAGTGTCTCGAGATGCCATCTGCTTAGCCGCCCTCCGGCTGTCTGCTACTGGCGCGAAGCAGACGTCGGCGGCCGGGTGCCTGACTGTCGGCTCGCCACCCCAATGCAGTAGGTCAACGGGTGGGCGGAATGACTACCCACTCCGCCCAGAAGCCCTCACCGCGTCAGCGGCTTATAAGTCGCCCGCTTCGGGTTCACAGCGTCTGCGCCCAATCTCCGGATCTTGTCCGCTTCATAGTCCGCGAAATTCCCCTCAAACCACTCCACATGGCTATCGCCCTCGAACGCCAGCATGTGCGTGGCCAACCGGTCGAGGAACATGCGGTCGTGGCTGATGATCACGGCGCAGCCGGCGAATTCTTCCAGGGCTTCCTCGAGCGCCGCCAGGGTTTCGGTGTCGAGGTCGTTGGTCGGTTCGTCGAGCAGCAGGACATTGGCGCCGCTCTTGAGCATCTTGGCCAGGTGCACGCGGTTGCGCTGGCCGCCCGAGAGGTTGCCCACCTTCTGCTGCTGGTCGCCGCCCTTGAAGTTGAAGCTCGACGTATAGGCGCGCGAATTCACCTCGCGCTTGCCCAGCAGCAGCACTTCGTCGCCTTCCGAGATTTCTTCCCAGACGGTCTTGTTGGGGTTGAGGCTGTCGCGGCTCTGGTCCACATAGCCGAGGTGCACGTTCTCGGCGACGGTGACCGTGCCGGCATCGGGCTTTTCCTGGCCGGTCAGCATGCGGAACAGCGTCGTCTTGCCGGCGCCGTTGGGACCGATGACGCCGACGATGCCACCCGGGGGTAGCTTGAAGGTGAGGTTGTCGATCAGGAGGCGATCGCCATAGGACTTGGAGAGCCCCTCGATGTCGATAACATTGTGGCCCAGCCGTTCGCCGGGCGGAATGATGATCTGCGCCGTGGAAGACTGGGTGCGGGCCTCGTTGATCTTGACCAGCTCGTCATAGGCCTTGATACGGGCCTTTGACTTGGACTGGCGCGCCTGGGGGGATTGACCCATCCATTCGCGCTCGCGTTCCAGCACCTTGGCGCGTGCGGCGTCCTCGCTCTTTTCCTGGGCAAAGCGCTTGGCCTTGGCCTCGAGATAGGCCGAGTAGTTGCCTTCGTAAGGCACGCCGCGACCGCGATCGAGTTCAAGGATCCAGCCGGTGACATTGTCGAGGAAGTAGCGGTCGTGGGTGATGATCAGCACCGCGCCTTCGAATTCGCGCAGGTGGCGTTCGAGCCAGGCCGTGGTTTCCGCGTCCAGGTGGTTGGTCGGTTCGTCGAGCAGCAGCAGGTCGGGCTTGCTCAGCAGCAGGGCGCAGAGCGCCACGCGACGGCGCTCGCCACCCGACAGCTTGGTGACGTCGGCATCGCCAGGCGGGCAGCCGAGGGCTTCCATCGCCACTTCGACCTGCGATTCGAGATCCCACAGGTTCTGGCTGTCGATGATGTCCTGGAGCTTGGCCGCCTCGTCGGCGGTCTCGTCGGAATATTCCATCATCAGCTCGTTGTAGCGATCGACGATGGCCTTCTTTTCCTTGACGCCGGTCATCACGTTGCCGAGAACGTTGAGCGCCGGATCGAGCTCGGGCTCCTGCGCCAGGTAGCCGATCTTGGCGCCATCGGCCGCCCAGGCTTCGCCGGTGAACTCGGTGTCGATGCCGGCCATGATCTTGAGCAGGGTCGACTTACCCGAGCCGTTGGGGCCCAGAATGCCGATCTTGGCATCGGGGTAGAAGCTGAGATGGATATTATCCAGCACCTTCTTGCCGCCGGCATAGGCTTTGGACATTCCGTGCATGTGGTAGATGAACTGGCGAGCCATAGGCTTGCTGACCTCTTGGAGACTTCCGGGAATTGGCCGTCTATGTAGGCCAAGCCCGCGCAGGGGGCAACCGGTCCGCGCAGCGGTCCGATTTGGGCCGCAATGACCGGCAATGACTTGCGCCGCCCGTGCCAATCCTGCCTATGGGCCTCACCCGCCTGCCATTTTTGGAGCTCCGATGATTCTTCGATCCGCGCTGGCCCTGACAATGGGCGCGATGATGTGCGCCGGTGCCTGGGCGCAGGCCGCCCCGTCGGAAGCCGAGGTGGTCAGTTTCACCCTCGAAAACGGGCTCGAAGTGGTTGTCATCCCCGATCGGCGTGCGCCCATCGTCACCCACATGGTCTGGTACAAGGTGGGCAGCGCCGACGAGCAGCCCGGCAAGTCGGGCATCGCCCACTTCCTCGAACACCTGATGTTCAAGGGCACGGCGCGCCATCCTGCCGGCGAGATGGACCGGGTCATCGCCGAGATCGGTGGCTATACCAATGCCTTCACCACCAAGGACGTCACGGTCTATCACCAGACCGTGCCGCCCGATTATCTCGACGAAATGATGGATTTCGAGGCCGATCGGATGCGCGGCCTGGTCCTCACCGAAGACGTGATCGGCGCCGAGCGCGACGTGGTGATCGAGGAGCGCAACCAGCGCGTCGATGTCAGTCCGCAGGCGCTGCTGGCCGAGGAAACCGCGGCCACCGCCTACCAGAACCACCCCTATCGCCTGCCCACCATCGGCTGGCTGCACGAGATGGAGCAGCTCAATCGGGCCGACGCGGTGGCCTTCTACGATCGCTACTACGCACCCAACAATGCCGTGCTGGTCGTGGCCGGCGATGTAGAGCCCGATGATGTCCGCACCCTTGCCCAGGCCACCTATGGCCAGGTGCCGCGCGGCCCCGACCTGCCGCCGCGTATCCGCCCGGCCGAGCCGCATTACGACACTGCCCGCAGGGTGACGCTGCGCGACCCGCGCGTCAGCGTCCCCAGCTTCGCCAAGGGCTGGATCACGCCCACCTACCGGATGGCCGAGCCCGGCGAAGCCGAGGCGCTCGACCTGCTGTCGGAAATCCTCGGCGGTGGTCTGCGCAGCCGGCTCTACCAGGAACTGGTGGTGAAATCCGGCATCGCCTCGGGCGCCGGCGCCAGCTATGACGGTGGAGCTTATGACCCGAGCAGTTTCACCCTTTTTGGCGTGCCCCAGGGCGAGCACAGCCTCGAAGAGGTCGAGGCCGCCATCGATGCCGAGGTGGCTCGACTGGTAAGAGATGGCGTGACGGCGGAGGAACTGGACGCCGCCAAGATGCGCTATGTGCGCAGCCTGATCTTCGCCCGCGACGAGCAGTCCAGCATGGCCGACATCTATGGCAGCCGTCTCGCCAATGACGGCACCATTGCCGACGTCGCCGAATGGCCCGACCGTATCCGCGCCGTTACATCAGAGCAGGTGCAGGCCGTGGCCGCCAAGTATCTCGATCCCAGCGTGTCGGTCACCGGCTACCTGCTGCCCAGCGACAACGGAGCCCAATGATGTCGATACTGTCAGCGCTCCGCCGTCTCGCCATCGTCGCCATTCCGGCGCTGCTCCTCGCCACCCTGCCCGTCCGGGCGGAAGTCCAGTTCCAGCAGATCACCTCGCCTCAGGGCATCAAGGCCTGGCTGGTGGAAGACTATGCCGTCCCCATCGTCACCATCCGCTTCGCCTTCGAGGGCGGGACCACGCAGGACCCCGCAGGCAAGGAAGGCGTGACCAATCTGCTCACCTACCTTTTCGACGAAGGCGCCGGCGATTTCGACAGCGACGCCTTCCAGATCGCGCTCGACGCAGCGGGGGCGGAGATGAGCTTCGCCGCCGATCTCGATGCAGTCTATGGCTCGATGCGCATGCTGGCCGACAACAAGGACGAAGCGCTCGACCTGCTCAAGCTCGCCATCGAGGCGCCGCGCTTCGACCAGAACCCGGTCGACCGCATGCGCGCCCAGGTGCTGAGCGCCATCGCCATGTCGGCGCAGAACCCGGCTACCGCTGCCGAGAAGCTGTGGACCGAAACCCTCTTCGGCGACCACCCCTATGCCCGCCCGGTGGACGGCACGGCCGAAACCCTGCCCGGCATCACGCCAGCCGACCTGCGGGCACAGCACAAGGCCCTGTTCGCGCGCGACAATCTCCATGTCGCCATTGTCGGCGCCATTGACGCCGAGGCGGCTGCCGCCACGCTCGACCTGCTGTTCGGTGCCCTGCCTGCCGAAGCCAGCCTGGTGCCGGTCGCCGATATTGCGCCCGTGCTCGGACAGGATCTGCAGGTGGAATATCCCCTGCCCCAGACCAGCATCTACATGGCCTATCCGGGCATCACCCACACCGATCCGCAATATTTTGCCGCCGCGCTGATGAACGAAATCCTCGGCGGCGGCAGCGTGCTGTCGCGGCTTACCGACGAGGTGCGCGAGAAGCGGGGCCTGACCTATGGCGTCAGCTCGTCGCTGCTCAACCAGCAGCACGCCAATGCCCTGGTGGTGGGTACAGCCACCCGCGCCGACCGCGCCGCCGAAACGCTCGAGGTCATCAAGTCCGTCATTGCCCGGCTGGCCGCGGAGGGCCCCACGGAGGCCGAACTCGCGTCCGCCAAGAAGTACACCATCGGTTCGGCGGCCCTGCAGGAAATGAGCTCGTCCCAGGCCATCGCCGGTACGCTGATCGGTCTGCAATTGTGGGATCTCGACATCGATTACCTGCCGCGCCGCGAAGAGCTGATCAACGCGGTAACGGTCGAGGATGTCAAAGCGGTCGCCGCTCGCCTGCTGGGCGTCAAGCCCACCATCATGCTGCTCGGGCCCAAGGCGGCACCGTGATTATTGGCTGGGTGGCGCCTGTCACCCAGCCTCGATCTCTCCTCATCGAGGGAGGGATCAAGCGTAGGGGTGGTTTGGGCGAGAATCCTCGGCTAGGCTTCCCCTGTTCTCCCCAAAAGCGCAGGTGCCACCGTGACCATCGCCTTTCCTCGCCGCGGCCGTTCACTCGCCCAGGGGCAGCGTTCGGACCTTGTCGTCATCGACCTCGACGGCAACAAGCAGGTGATCCTGACCACCGACGAGGTCATCGAGGCACCGAACTGGTCGCCCGATGGTCAATGGCTGGTCTTCAATGCCGGCGGCCTATTGTTCCGCATCCCGACAACGGGCGGGCGGCCCGAACAGATCGACACCGGCCATTTGGCCGACCTCAACAACGACCACGTGCTCGCCCCCGATGGCTCGACCATCTATGTGAGCTCGGACGACGGCCACCTCTATGCCGTTCCCTTCACGGGCGGTACGCCGCGCCGCGTGTCCAACCTGCACCCATCACCATTCCACTACTATCTGCACGGCATCTCGCCCGATGGCGCCACGCTGGCCTATGTCGCGATCGAACAGCGCAATGGCGAGCGCCAGGTCAACGTCTTCACCATTCCCTCGGCCGGTGGTCCCGATACGCGGCTGACCGACCTCACCGTCCCCAATGACGGCCCGGAATACTCGCCTGACGGCCGCTGGATCTACTTCAACTCCGAACTCGCGGCGAGCCGCCCGGGCCATGCCCAGGTCTTCCGCATGAATGCCGTCGATGGCAGCGGTCTCGAACAGCTGACGTTCGACAGCTATGTGAACTGGTTCCCCCACCTGTCGCCAGATGGCACGAAGGTGGCCTTCCTGAGTTATCCGCCGGGGACAACTGGCCATCCGCCCGACAAGGCCGTGATGCTGCGGCTCATGGGCCCGACGGGCGAAAGCCAGCGTGTCCTCGCCGAGTTCCTGGGCGGCCAGGGTACCATCAACGTCAATTCCTGGTCGCCCGACAGCCGGCGTCTGGCTTACGTGGCCTACCCGCGCGACTAGGCCGACATGCTGATGTCGTCGGCGAGATCGTTGCTGACGACGCGATTGCGGCCCAGCGCCTTGGCCCGATAGAGTCGCCGGTCAGCCACCGTCATCAACTCGGTCGCGGGTCCGCCGGCGGAAGAGGCCACCCCGATACTGGCGGTGAGCTTCAGGCGCGGGGCAAGGTCGGTCAGGTCGGCTCGCTCGAGCTCGCCGCGTACCGCCTCGGCCACTGCCGCCGCGGCGTTGAGCTCAAGCCCGGGAAACAGCAGGGCGAATTCCTCGCCGCCAAGGCGGAATGCGCGCATCTGCCGGCCGAGCCCGGTCAGGATGATCGCCACCCGCTGCAAGACTGCGTCCCCGACAACATGAGAATACTGGTCGTTGATCGCCTTGAAATGATCGAGGTCGGCAATGGCGAGGCAGAAGCGGCTGCCCTGCAACTGCGCAAACGCCGCGTCGAAACTGCGCCGGTTGGGCAGGCCGGTCAACGGGTCCTGGCCGACCTGCTCTTCCAGCGCAGCCGCCCGAACCCGCAGCTTGCTGGTTTCGAGCTGCATTTCGAGCAACTGGGCGCGCCGGCGAATAACCTCGCCCATCTGCCGCTGATAGGCCGTGTGGAATCGCTTGTAGAGTTGCAGGGCCTCCGCATGATTGCCCAGGGCCTCGTGTACGTCGGATAGTCGGCGCAACGTATTGACCTGATGATCGACATGCGAGCTGGCCTCTGCCAGTTCGACCGCCAGCTCGCAGAATTCCAGCGCCTCGCCCAGCCGCCCCATCCGGGTCAGCAGCTCCCCGCGCGTATAGAGGTAGTGGACGTGCTCGCGCAGGCCGACGGTGCCGATCACCTCTTCCCAGCGCGCAAGATAGCTCAGCGCCACGTCTTCGCGACCCAGCAGGGCATAGTATTCGGCCCCGTTGCACAGCGCCGTGCGCAAGGCCCACTTGTCGCCGCAGGTTTCCGCGACCTTGATCGCCAGGTCATTGTTGACCAGGGCCTGTTCACGCCATGTGCGCCCTTCCTCGAGGCGTCCTTCGTTTTCCGCGGCCTCGGCCAGCGACACCTGCGAAAACGCCAGGTTGGTCGCGTAAAGCGCCTGCGCCGAAAGATCGTCCGTGCCAGCGACCAGCGCCAGGCTGCGACGCAACAGCGGGCCCACGAGCTGGTCCTGCCGGCCATACATGAGGGCGACTGCCTTGGCATTGAGGGCAAAAGCTAGGATGGCCGGATTGTCGACGATTTCGGCCAGCCCGACCGCAGTGCTCGCCTCAGCGAACCCTTCGTCCACCAGGCTGAGTTCGACCAGCAGCCAGGCGTAGATGGCGCCGGCATGGGCCTCGCCCCCCGGCTTCCGCAGCCTGGCCCACATGTCCCGCGCAGCCTTGGCAGAGTCGATCCCCTGCTCGGCATGTCCAAGCTGCAGGCAGAACCAGCCGATCTGGGTGAGGCATCCGGCGATGCCCCGATCATCCCCGGCGGCACGCGCCTGCTCGAGCAGTTGGTGGACCTGCTCCAGGGCTTCCGCGGAACGGCCGGTGCGCCCCATATGCCAGGTGTGGTTCAGGGCATGGGCGAAGTTTGGGACATCCGGTCTTTGCACGGCTACGCCCGGGCTCACGATTACGCCCCCGATCTTGGGCTCTCTACGTAAAGAAACCGAAAAGGTGTTCGCCGCAAGGCGAGCTACCGTCCCATGCCCAGGGCCTGACGAATGCTGTCATCGTGTTCGGTGCGCTGTAGGATAACGCCCCACCACCCCAACCCGTCATATTCCTGGTAACCCAGGGTGCGGGCAAAGGCGATGATGTTGCCTTGCCCGTCATAATAGCTGCCACGCTGCCTGTCCTCGTGCCGCAGGGCGAACTGGGTGAACCGGCTTTCCGGCCGCGTCGACGCGATCACCCGGCCATTGCCGTCGAGCAGCATGACTTCCGTTCGCTCGGCGATCTTGGGTGGCAAGGCCGCCTCGGTCTGGACGATGGAGCGGCCCTGCTCCTGCCAGTCGAAATAAACGCCCAGCGTCCCTAGCACCGGCCCATCGGCGCGGCCGTTGCTGCGTACGGCCGTGCTGTAGACGAGCACTTCCCGTCCGCCGTGATGCGCGCTTTCCATCACCTCGCCAACGGCATAGTCATCGCCCGTCGCCGTGTTGCGCGCCGCCCGGAACCAGGCCTCCCGGGAGAAGTCGGCGCCCAGAATGTTCCGCTCGTAGCTGGCATTGGCGCTGGCCACCACCCGGCCCTGCGCGTTGGTGAGCACCAGGTCATGATAGACGCTGTAGAATTTGTTGATGGTGGCGAGCCGATTGGCCGCGAAGGCCATGGCCTCGGGCGCGGCGCGCTCCTCCAGCGCCTGCCAGAAGGCGGTGTCCGTCGCCCACCAGCGCACGTCGGCGGTGCGCTCATAGAGATTGCGCACGATCAGTTGCACGAGCGACTGCGCCAGGTCGATCAGGCGCACGCCTTCCATTTCGTCGACCAGCGTTTCGCTCATGGTCCGGCTGAGCGAAATGCGCCCGACCAAAACCTCCTGAAAGCGCGTGGCAATATCGGCTGCCCGATCGGCCAGCCGCTGCACTTCGTCGGCAACCACGGCGAAGCCCTTGCCGGCATCCCCCGCCCGCGCTGCCTCGATGATGGCGTTGATAGCCAGCAGCTTGGTCTGCTTGACGATCTGCAGATTGCTGCTCGAGTAGCTCTGCAATTCGCCGCTGATGCCATCCATCACCACGCGCATGGCGCGCGGCGAGGCGGCAACAGCCGTATTTTCCTTCGAATTCATACCTGCGCCCCAATGCACCTTGGGTGCCCGGCCGATCGAAATATTGCAGATCAATCAGCACAGGCCGAAGTATTTCCCGGCTCGACAATGTATCGATATGGTAAGGGAAGCGTTAAGTGTGCCGCTCAGCTGCCCAGTTCTGCCAATAACCAGCGCCCGATCGGCCACATTGCTGCGAAATGGGCCACGCAGCGCTCTGAGAAGCCTGGCTCGAGGGCGTACTCGGCCGGCAGGCGAATGCTGGCGGTGAGCCCTTCGTAGAGCAGGAACTCCGCCCGATCCGGCGGCGCCTCGAAGCCGCGCGGCATCAACTTGCGCGTCTTCTCGCCGATCGCATAGGCGCCAGCCGCGCGCACCTGCTCCACCGCGTCCACCAGCGCCCTGCCCGGCCGGTTGAGCACGATGGCACTGCGAAACGTCTCCAGCGCCTCCTTGTCCAGGCCATACATGCCGGTGGCGATAAACACTTCTTCGGCGCTGACATGGAAGTAGAAGCCCGGCGCGCTCCAGCTCTTCCTGTCGCCATGCCAGAACCACAGGCCCAGATGGGTCTTGTAGGGGCGCTTGTCCTTGGAGAAGCGGATATCCCGGTTGATGCGCGATACCGATCCGTTGACCTTGGGCGCGAACTGCACCTCCGGCGATATCGCCCTGAGCTGCGGCCCCACCGCCTCGACGAAGGCCCGCCCGGGCTCGACATAGCCCGCTTCATAAAGGGCCCTGTTGTCGTCGAACCAGGCCTTCTCGTTATGCTCGGCGATGCCGCGGAGAAACCGGAGCGTATCCTGCGGGAAGTGCATTGGGCGTGTTCCAGGAAGGGCAGATTTGCCCGCCGATTATTAAGCCCAGCGCATGTCGCGCCGCAATCCGGGCAGACCTGTCCGATTATGCGGCCGTGAAATCCTCGTAGCAGTCGTAGTTGCGCTGCTCGATGATCAGACCGCCTTCCAGCCGAACCACCATGCAGAGATGCGCCACCAGCTGGTCGCCGGGCTGCAGCTTGCCGACCGGGACGACCAGGTCCCCCTCCCACCGGGCCTCGACTACCACGCGATCGCCGGCATCGATGACCTCGCCCAGGATATAGCGCTGGGCTCGCAATACCGTGCCTTCGGCAGCACGCCGAAACCCGGCGCGCATCGCCTCGAGGTCGTCGACGCCGCCTTTCGGCCTTATCCGGTTGGGCAGTTCGTGAAACCGCATTTGCGGATGCAGCAGCGCGAAGGCCGCCGCTTCGTCAAAGGTTTCCACCGCTGCGATATAGGCGCGGACGGTCTCGATCGAGGTCATCTCATTCTCCCAATTAGAACGACGTTCTAGTCGCAGCAACATCTAGAACATCGTTCTAGTCTCGTCTAGTGTCCTTGCATGACAAGTGACCGTCGGCGCCAGATTCTCGATGCAGCCCTGGAGGCGTTCCTGGAGCGCGGCTATGCCGCGACGTCCATTGCCGACATTCGCGCCCGCAGCGGCGCCAGCACGGGCAGCATCTATCACTTCTTCTCCGGCAAAGGTGCATTGGCCGAGGCGCTGCTGCGCGAGGCGGTCTCCGGCTGGGCCACCCAGTCGATGGCAGCCCTGGATCCGAAAGCGACACCGGAGCAGGCGCTCAAGTCCTCGGTGCGCGGGCTGGTGCGCTGGGCGTTCGAGCATCCCGCCCAGTTCCGATTCATGGACGAAATCCGCAGCCTGGCCCCTGCCGACCCTGATTTCGCCGCCGTACGGAGCCTGTTCGAGGAGGGCCGGACATTGGGCGCCGCGCAATATGCACGCATGGCCGCCGAGGGCGCGGTACGCACCCTGCCCTTTTCGATCGCCCATGCGTTGATGCTGGGTCCGGCCTATGCCTATCTGCGGACGGCCGAAGCTCTGCCTGCCGATCAGGCCAGCCGCATTGCCGACCTCTTTGCCGAAGCCGCCTGGCAGGCGGTCAAGGCCTAGAGCCCCTCTGGCGCCACCCGGATCAGCCGGCCATTGTCCTCGTCGGTGAGCAGGTAAATCGCGCCATCCGGCCCCACCCGCACGTCGCGGATACGCCCGAGCTGTCGCGAGAACAGGCGCTCTTCGCCCACGACGGTGTCTCCCTCCATGTCGAGGCGCACCAGTAGTTCCCCGCTGAGCCCACCAGCCAGGAGATCGCCCTGCCAGGCCGGCAGCAGGTCGCCATCGTAGAAGTCGAGGCCGGAGGGCGAGATGGACGGATCCCAATAGTGAAGCGGCTGCTCCAGCCCGTCCTTCTGGGTGCCTTCGCCGATGGTGACCCCGGAATAGTCGACGCCATAGCTGATGACCGGCCAGCCGTAGTTGGCGCCCGCTTTCGGCATGTTCACCTCGTCACCACCCCGCGCACCATGTTCCACCGTAAACAGCACGCCATCGTCCCGCAGCGTGGCGCCCTGGGGATTGCGGTGGCCCTTGCTCCACAATTCAGGCGCCCAGCCCTCGGGCTTGGGATTGTCCGGCGGCACCGAGCCGTCCGGTGCGATGCGCACGATGGCCCCGGCCAGATCCGTCACATCCTGCGCCCGGTCCTGCTCACCGCGCTCGCCCAGCGTGACGAACAGGTTGCCATCCTGCCCGATCACCACGCGCGAGCCGAAATGGCGGTTGGTGGTGGTGAACTTGTTCATGCGGAAAATGACCTTGCCATCCTCCAGCCGGCCGCTATCGCCATCAAGCACCAGCCTTGCCGACAGCACCGCGGTACCCTGCCCGCGCTGCAAACCGGCCTCCTGGGCCGGTTCGGCAAAGGTGAGGTAAATCCGCCCGTTCGTCGCGAAATCCGGTGAGAGCGCCAGGTCGAGCAGACCGCCCTGACCCTGGTTGTAAACCGCGGGGACACCCGCGATCGGCTCTCCCACGACGCCCTCGCTGATCACCCGCAACTGCCCGCTGCGCTCGGTCACCAGCATGCGGCCGTCGGGCAGGAAGCCCAGCGCCCAGGGATGGTCGAGCCCCTCCGCGACAACCGTTGCCGTCAGATTGCCGGCGCTGGATTCCACCGTTTGCGCAACGGCGGGCGCGGCAAGCACGGCGACGAGCGTTACGAGGGACTTGGCAAGAACGGACATCGACCGGACCTTTCGCGTGGTGGAAACTTGAAGGGGCGTGTGGACATGACCATGTTCATGCCGACACCCGCTTGACCGCAACGCAGCAGGCGGGCAATTTGGGCCATCTCCCCTCAAAACTAATCGTGAAGCGCACGCCGAACGGATTTGGCTGGGGAAGAAGCTATTGGGCGTGCCGCGGAAAGTGGTTTTCCGCAAACGCGAGGCGACAAAATACGGAGGGCCGGTGATCCGACTTCGGATCGCATAAGGCCCTCTCGTGCCGAATGGAGGCGACGAATGGACAAGATCCCGATGACGGTGGGCGGTCACAAGGCCCTCACCGCCGAATTTGAGCACCGCACTGCAACCGAGCGCCGTCGGATCATCGACGCGATCGCCGAAGCGCGGGCCCACGGGGACCTGTCCGAAAACGCCGAATATTCGGCCGCCAAGGAGCAGCAGAGCCTCAATGAAGGCCGTATCAAGGAACTCGAGACCATCCTGGCCCTTGCCGACATCATCGATGTCAGCAAGCTGAGCGGCGACACGGTCAAGTTCGGCGCCACCGTCACCTATCTGGACGAGGACACCGAAGAGGAGAAGACCTACCAGGTCGTCGGCGATCCGGAAGCCGACGCTTCGAGCGGCCGCATCTCGATTTCCTCCCCCATCGCGCGCGCCATGATCGGCAAGTCCGAGGGCGATTCGTTCGAGGTTTCTGCTCCCGGTGGTGCCCGCAGCTACGAAATCATCAAGATCAGGTATGTCTGACGCCCAAACTTTGGGCAATTGCCTGCACCAAGTGTGACATTTGCATCTGTTCCACAGGGCGTAGCTCCGGATGGAACGGTTTGCCTTGAAAGAGTGCACCTTCGGCCTTTAACTAGGGGCCGAGGGATACTCGTTATTGTCGGAGAGCGTCGCGATGCACGCGAAAGTCATCATCATCGGTTCCGGCCCGGCCGGCTATACCGCTGCGATCTACGCGGCGCGCGCCATGCTGGAACCCGTGATGATCCAGGGCCTCCAGCCCGGCGGTCAGTTGACCATCACCACCGATGTCGAGAACTACCCCGGCTTTGCCGATGTCATCCAGGGCCCCTGGCTGATGGACCAGATGAAGGCGCAGGCCGAGCATGTGGGCACCCGCATCGTCAACGACATCGTCACCCATGTCGATTTCGACCGGCGCCCCTTCACGCTCACCACCGATAGCGGCGACGTCTACACGGCCGACAGCGTCATCATCGCCACGGGCGCCCAGGCCAAGTGGCTGGGTCTGCCCTCCGAGCAGAAATTCCAGGGATTCGGCGTTTCCGCCTGCGCCACCTGCGATGGCTTTTTCTATCGCAACAAGGAAGTGCTGGTCGTCGGCGGCGGCAATACCGCGGTCGAGGAAGCCCTGTTCCTCACCAACTTCGCCTCCAAGGTCATCCTGGTCCATCGCCGCAACGAGTTCCGCGCCGAGCGCATCCTGCAGGAGCGTCTGTTCAAGAACCCCAAGATCGAAGTGCGCTGGAATACCGAGATTGCGGAAATCGGCGGCTCGGCCATGCCCCCGTCGGTCAACACGGTGACGCTGCGCGATATCGCCAGCAATCGAACCTACGAACAGCCCATCGACGGCATTTTTGTCGCCATCGGCCATGCTCCCGCCACATCCATCTTCGCAGGAAAGCTGGACATGAAGCCGGGCGGCTACCTGCAGGTGAAGCCGGGCACGACAGAAACCAACATTCCCGGCGTCTTTGCCGCCGGCGACGTGACCGACGACGTTTACCGCCAGGCAATCACGGCTGCCGGAATGGGTTGCATGGCGGCGCTGGAAGCCGAACGATATCTCGCTGAACACGAACTCGCCGAAGCGGCGGAGTAGACTGCCCCCCAACTAGAAAGCGTCAAACATGCTCGACTGGGACAAACTCCGGATTTTCCACACCGCCGCCGAGTCGGGCAGTTTCACCCATGCCGCCGAAAAGTTGGGCATGAGCCAGTCGGCCGTGTCGCGGCAGATATCCGCACTCGAAGACGACCTGGGCCTGAAACTCTTCATCCGCCATGCCCGTGGCCTGGTGCTGACCGAAGTCGGCGAGCAGCTCTTCCGCACCGCGCACCGGATGCATTGGGAGCTCCAGCAGGTCGAAACCCAGATGTCCGAATCGCAGGACGTCCCCACCGGTCCGCTGATCGTCACCACCACCGTGGGTATCGGCTCGACCTGGCTATCCTCGCGGCTCGACGAATTTTTGAAGCTCTATCCGCTGATCCAGCTCGAAATCCGCCTCAACGACGCCGAGCTCGACCTTGCCATGCGCGAGGCCGACGTCGCTATCCGCCTGCACCGCCCCAACCAGTCCGAAATGATCCAGCGCAAGCTGTTCACGGTGCACAACCACTTCTACGCCTCCAACGCCTATATCGACGAATTCGGCATGCCCTCGAGCGCCGAACAGCTCGACGAGCATCGCGTCATCAGCTTCGGCGAGCCGGTACCGTCCTATCTGGGCGACATCAACTTCCTCGAGCGCATGGGCCGCACCGATTCGAGCCCGCGCCGCGCCGTGCTCAAGGTCAACGCCATCTATGGCATGATGCAGGCCTGCCGCGCCGGCATCGGCATCGCCATGCTGCCCGACTACGTCACCGAAAAGGAAGACGGCCTGGTCCAGGTGCTGCCCGAAATCGAGCTGCCCGCCTACGAAGCCTATTTCGTGTATCCGCCGGCGCTAAAAAACTCCAAGCGCGTCGGCGTGTTCCGCGACTTCCTGGTGGGCAAGGCGCGAGAGTGGAGCTTCTGATCGGCTGCCTTGAGACCTCATGGTGAGCTTGTCGAACCACGAGGTCGGGTACTTCGATCTCGCCACGACCTCGTCCTTCGACAGGCTCAGGATGAGGTCTACTGAACCAGGGGCGCCCATGCCCATCACCACCATTGCCTTCGACGCGGACGACACGCTTTGGCAGAACGAGCAGTTCTTCCGCATCACCGAACAGCGCTTCGCCGATCTCCTGGCGCCCTACACCGACGCACCCGATCTCAACGATCGCCTCATCGCCTCGGTCACCAAAAACCTCAGCTTCTATGGCTTCGGGATGAAGGGCTTTGCCCTCTCCATGGTCGAGACGGCCCTCGATGTCACCGACCACCGCGTGCCCGGCACGGTCATCGCCGAAATCCTTGCGGCCGGCCGTGAGCTCTTGAGCTACCCTATCGAGACCCTGCCCTATGTCGACCAGGCGCTCGGCCGGTTGCAGGAGACCCACCGGCTTATCCTGGTTACCAAGGGTGACGTATTCGACCAGGAGCGCAAACTGGCAGCCTCGGGCCTGGCTGACTATTTCGCCGCCATCGAGATCGTCGCCGACAAGAACCCTGCCACCTATGCGCGTATCTTTGCGCGGCATACAGATGGTCCTGACCGCACGGTGATGGTCGGCAATTCCCTGCGATCCGACATCCTGCCGCCGTTGGCCGCCGGCAGCTATGCCATCTACGTTCCGCATGACCTTACCTGGTCCTACGAACATGCCGAGGAGCCCGTGAACGAGCCCCGCTATGCCAGAATTTCCCATCTCGGCGAGCTGGCAGACGCCATCGCGCGGCTCGAGGCGGTACGCTAGGCGTCGTTCATCGTCAATTCAGCCGGTCGCCGCTAGAGCAGCGCCACATCAATCTGGGGCAAACAAATGCGTCACGCCATTACGCTCACCACCCTGCCGCTGCTTCTGCTGTCCGCCTTGCCTGGCCATGCGCAGGAGGAGATGGTCACCATCACGCCCGAACAGGTCGGCGAGATTTTCTGCATCAGCAGCCTGGGCAACGACATGACACCCGCCGGCGCCATGCTGACCGATGACCTGAAATTCGTCATCGACAAAGCGTTTGAACGCAGTAACGCGTACCTGGACACCCATCCCGGCGACAAACCGCCCCTGGGCGATGGCGTGCCGTGGCGCACCTGGCCGGATTATGCAGATGGCTGCACGGTCGGCGAAGCCACGGTCAAGGATTTGGTCGCGACAGTGCCGATCAACTACACCTTCTCCGAATATCCCGAAGCGAACTACTCGAACAACCTGATCCTGCTGCCCTCCTATCCCGAGAACGGCCCGCCCTATATCTGGCGCATCAATGATGTCGATCTCGGCGACGGCAACACCCTGCGCGGGTTCATCGCCGCCACGTTCGAGGCATTCGAGCAATAGGGTCGGTGGCCAAGACCAGCCGCTCGGAACGATCCACCGCCCATTGATTCGAAACGCTTATTCCAAATCGCATGCGGCTCGCGCATGGCTTCCATGTCACTTGCCCGGTTGTTGGGCAGAAGCGCCGGGCCTATATCGGCGCTCAGCACAGCGGGCGCTTCTCCTCCTCCCTTGCTCCTGCTGCGTTCCCTCCTTGCGGGAACTCGTTCCTGCAACTGATGTGGCTCCGCTCTCCCCTCGAGCGGGGCCACATTCTTTTTTCAGCATCTGCATCGATTGCATGGCTGACATGTCCGACATTACATTGTCGACCGGGCCGATAGAGTTCATATTAACACCGTCGCTGAGGCGTGCTCCGTATCCTCCTCCCTCGGACCATGTATCGCGACACCGAACTTGCGATCGTATCCTCCTCCCTCGATCCTGGTTCACCGGCAGAGCGCATACCCTCCTCCCTTGCTCTCTGCCCCACTTTCGATTTGGCTTTGGCCCAGTCATCAGGCCCTGTCTCCGGACAGGGCCTTTTTTCTTGCCTGTTGCTGGCCATCAGCGACCGCCGCTTGCTGGCCCGCTGAATGGAAACAGCGGCGCACCGAATGACAACTTGTCGCTGTGCAAACCGCATGGCTGACATGTCAGCAGGCGCATTGCTGACCATCCGGTCAAAATCTATATGTGGGTCGTCGCTGTTGAAGCCGCTCCGTATCCTCCTCCCTCGGACCCGCTTCTTGCGACACCGGATCAAGGCCGTATCCTCCTCCCTCGGCCTGGGTCCATCGGTTCGGCGCCTCTCCTCCTCCCTGGCGCAGAACCCTTACTTTCGATTTGGCTTCGGCCCTATCATCAGGCTCCAACTTCGGTTGGAGCCTCTTTTTTTGCCCATCACCACCGAATATGCATGGCAGCTTTTCCAATTGCGCGTTTGTGTCCGCTCGCAGCGCGTCCGATAGTCATTGCGACCAGTTCAGCGGCGTTCGTGGCGCCGCTCCTCCAAGGTCATCGCTTCGGCACATGACCCTTTGGCCCTGCCCATCCCCTCGGGCGGGGCCATTTTGTTTGCGCGGGTCATTCCTTCCCGATCAGCGGCAAGTTTTGCCGAGCGCGATGGCGCCAATGGCCGAAAACTCCCGGCTTTCCTGGGGTCCGGCGCGGCACGCCGATTGCATGGTGGTTCCTGATCGATTGCAGGAGCGCGCCATGGTTGCCGTCGTCAGCACTGCCTATTCCGCCAATCCCTATTACCGGGCTGCCGCCTCTGCGCATGCTGCCACTGGTACGGCCACTGGCGTGGCGGCCGGCGGCTCTACCGAACAGGCGGCCACGTCGGTTACCCTCTCCGACGAGGCGATGGCAGCTCTCGCCGTGACCGACTTCGCTACGGTGGTTGCCGAAACTCGCGCCAAGCTGACTGCCTTGCTCAAGGAGGCCGATCGGACCTCCCCGCTGCAGGATGGCAAGCTGGCGGTCGACCTCGGCAGCCTCGATGCCCGCCAACTCTTCGCCATGGCCAGCGACGACAGCTTCAGCGATGACGAGCGGGAGGCGGCGGGCCTCGAAATGCAACGCCGCTTCGAGGCCGCCCTGGCCGGTCCCGCCGCCGTGGCCAGGGTCACCGGCAACTTCACCGCGCTCTACAAGGCCGCCGCCGAGTACCTTGATAGCCTCGGGCCGGAGGAAAAGGACGGCGCCGACTGGATCGCCGGCCGCGCAGCGGTCACCGAAGCGCAGAAGCAGCTGCAGGCGGCACCCAAGACCATGCCCGATGCCGGGCCGGACGATCCCGTCGCGCTCTACCTGGCGCTCGTCGAGGCAGGCCAGGCGGCCCAGCCGCAGGACATTGCCGACGTGGCCAAGGGGGCGCGCAAGACGCTGGACGCCCTCTATGCCGATGCCATCAAGGCCGGCAAGGCGCCCACCTACAACAGGGCGACCACAGTGGGCACCTATATCGACCTGTCCAAGCTGCCCAGCCGCACGCTGTCATCCATCGTGGTGGATGGCACCAGCCAGTTCAGTACCGAGGAAGTCAATGCGGCCAGGACTGCGTTGCGCGACAAGAGCGGCGCCGCCCTGCTCGCCGGCTTCCAGAGTGCTGCCAAGTCGAGCGACCCCACCGCCTTCAGCCAGAACATCATGTCCATCTTCGCCTCGATGAGCACCGAAGAGCGGCAGGCGGCCGGCTGGAGCGAGCAATTCTACCAGGCCGCCGTCGACAGCTATACGTCCACCAGCAAGCTGACCCAGATGTTCGCCGAAGCCGGCGGCAGCGCCACGGGATTTTTGAGCTGGATGGGGAAGTAGGATCCTACCTCGCCCCTCTGGGGAGAGGTCGACCCGCAGTGTCGGGTGAGGGGTCTCTCCCACGCACCTCACCCATTAAGGGCCCCTCACCCGGCGGCTTTGCCGCCGACCTCTCCCCAGAGGGGCGAGGTAAGAGCCTCAGCTAATCCCCGCGCAGAACCCCTGGATCCGCTTCACCGCGTCTTCCAGTTCGGCGTTGCTGGCGGCATAGCTGAGCCGGAAATGTCCGGGCAAACCAAACGCTGCGCCATGCACCAGCGCCACCCCGGTTTCCTCGAGCAGCGCCATGACGAAATCCTCGTCGGTCGCGAGCAGCTTGCCGCCGGCGCTGGTCTTGCCCAAGAGCCGCTTGCACGAGGGGAACACGTAGAAGGCCCCCTCCGGCGTCAGGCAATCGAGCCCGGTATTGGCATTGAGCCCCCTGACCACGAGGTCGCGGCGGTCCTGGAACACCTGCCGCCACTCGGCGAGGAATTCCTGCGGGCCGTTGAGCGCTTCCACCGCCGCCCATTGCGCAATCGAGCTTGGGTTGGTGGTCGACTGGCTTTGCAGCTTCAGCATCGCCGCCAGCAGCGGCCGCGGACCGGTGCAGTAGCCGATGCGCCAACCGGTCATGGCATGCGACTTCGATACGCCATTCATGGTCAGCGTGCGCGGTTGGAGGCGCGGCTCTACCTGCGCGATCGTGGCGAACTTGCCGCCGTCATAGACCAGCACTTCATAGATATCGTCGGTGAGGATATGCACATGCGGATGCCGCATCAGCACCTCGGCCAGGCCCTTGAGCTCGTCGGCGGTATAGGCCGCGCCCGTCGGATTGGACGGCGTATTGAGGATCAACCACTTGGTCCTGGGCGTGATCGCCGCTTCCAGCACATCCGGCTTGAGCTTGAACCCGGTCGTGTCATCGGCCACCGCAAAGACGGGTTCGGCTCCGCAGAGCCGCACGATTTCCGGATAGCTCACCCAATAGGGCACCGGCACAACCACTTCGTCACCCGGATTGAGCGTCGCCATCAGCGCGTTGAAGATGATCTGCTTGCCGCCCGAGGCGACGAAGCAATCCGCCGCCGTCACGTCCAATCCGTTGTCACGCTTGAACTTGGCCGCCACCGCCGCCTTGAGTTCGGGAATGCCATCGACATTGGTATAGCGCGTCTTGCCCTCGGACATCGCCTTGATGGCGGCCTCACGCACATTGAGCGGGGTATCGAAATCAGGTTCGCCGGCCGAAAGCGCGATGATGTCGCGGCCTTCCTGCGCCATTGTACGCGCCTTCTGGCTGATCGCCACCGTTGCCGACGGCGCCACGCGCTCCAATGCTTCGGACAGAAAACCCATGCCAACCTCCCGGAAATCCGGGCAGACTGATACGGCTTCGGTCGCGGCGCGGCAACTGGCTTGAAGTCTTATTTCACCCGTGGCGGTGCGGTGGTTTCGCGGACCAGCAGCTTGGTTTGCAGCACCTGGCGGCCCTCGACCTGCTTGCCGCCCAATGCCGCCTCCACCGCGCGGCGGGCAATCTCCTCGATCGGCTGCTCGACGGTGGTCAGCTTGGGCGTCGACACCGCCGATTCAGGCACGCCGTCGAAACCCACCACCGAGACATCGCCGGGCACGCTGTGGCCGTTGCGGAACAGCCAGTCCACCGCCCACATGGCGATCTTGTCCGACATGGCAAGGATCGCGGTCGGCTTTTTGTCGCCGGCAAACATCTGTTCCATCATCGCCTGGGTACTGGCCTGGCTTTCCCGTGTCTCGAACAACGGCACGCTGTCTCGGCTGATGCCGCCGCCCTCCAGGGCCTGCCAATAGCCGATGGCGCGGTCGCGAGAGGTCGAATAGAGCGCCGCCTGCACCTCGGCTGGCGTGCGTCGCCCTTCGCCCTGTTCCCCGATCGAGGTGGAGAGGATTGCAAAGCGGTTGTGCCCCAACGCCACCAGGTGCTCGCCCGCCAGCCGCGCGCCGCCGACATTGTCCACGCCGATGGCCGGTACGGTCTGGTCAGCGGCGCCGATGGCCAGCGCCACATAGGGGAGTTGACGCTGCCGGGTGATCTCCACCAGCTTCTCGCCGCCCTCGACGCAAAGCAGGATGAAACCGTCCACCAGCGCCGACTGTATGTTCCAGGAGAGTCGCTCGTCGTTGAGCGCCGACACCAGCGCCACCCCCGCCCCGCGCGCGTCGCAGATCTCGGAAATCTTGCTCATGAGCTGGCGCGCCCACAGGTCTTCGAAGAAGTAGCTGATCGGCTCGATCGCCGCGACGCCCACCGCATTCACCTTGCCCTGGCGCAGCAGTCGGCCGGTTATGCTCGGCCCGGCATAGCCAAGCTCCTTTGCCACCGCCAAGACATGCTCGCGGACTTCCTCGCGCACGACCTCCGGTTTGCTGAAAACGTTGGATGCCGTGCCCTGCGACACGCCTGCCGCCTTTGCTACATCCTTCAGCTTGATGGTTGTTTCACCGCGCTGGGCCACCGCTTTGTCGAACTCCCTTGTCGTGGACACACGTTGTAGCAAAATTTTTGTATCGGTTCAAATTTTTGCTTGACGCCAGCGGGCGACAGTCATACATTTGAACCGGTTCAACGACCCAATGCTACGTATTGTTTGAATCGATTCAAGAATAGGAGACTGAAGATGATCCCCGCAAGCTATTTGTTCAAGGATGTCTATCGCCAGTCCTGGGAAGAACCCGAAGCGCCTGTGGTCCTGCGCCGCCAGCGCTTTTTCGATGGTCTCACCACGCCGCTGGCCGGGGCGATCAGCGCCATCCTGGCTCAGCGTCCAACCATTCGCGCCCACCGTCTCGGCGGCCATGCGTATGAATGAGCCAGCGCGCAGCCATGCCGGTGTTCGGCTCAGATGCCGACGCCGGCCTCGCGCCGCAGCACGACGCCCAGGACACGCCAACCCTCTCCCGGCTCGTCGCCGAGCTCATAAAGGGCCTGGTACAGGCCTTGGTCGGGCCCGACGAATTCGACCACCTGCAATACTCGCGCCGCACTCATGGCTTTGAATTCGCCAAAGCTGTGCGATCGAGACCGCACGATGGGCTCATAGCCAGACGCAATGATCGCTGCGTAAAACGCCTCGGGCTGCCCGTCGAACTGCACCCGGAACGCCTCCCCGGCGAATTGGAGCGCCGCGGCACCGTCCTGCGCCCTGAACGCTTCGATCTGTCCCGTCACCGTCGCCTGCCAGGGCGCGTCGTCCTGCGCCACGGCCGGGCTCAATAGCACCATCAGCCCCACGATTATCGCCCAGATCCGCATTGTTCGCCTCCCGGCCTGCCACAGTTTCGCCACTAAATGGTACGCCGAGCACCGCATTCGACCCAAACTCGAACCGCATTCGCATGGCCTATTGCAGCCATTGCCAAAGCCGAGGACGACGTCGATCCCATGCACAAATCTACGTCCACCAAGCGGAAAAGTTTCAGGCTCTACGCCATTGCATCGACGGTCCTGGTGGCCGGCGGTTCGGTGGCTGCCTTGATGGCTGGCGTGTCGCCAGTAGCCGCTGCCAATCTTGCGACCCAGCCGGACACCCAGATCGCGGTGTTCATGGTGCCGCTCACCATCCTCGTCATGGCGATGCTGTTCGAAGCTGCGCGCATTGTCTTCCGCGGTACGCTTCCAGTCGAAGCCCCAGTTCGCCGCCCGGTCCGCCGCCATTGGTCGCCCGGCAAGGACGAAGGCTGACCTCCAGTTTCCCCGACCACGATCCCCCTGGGCTGGCCTCGCGCCGGCCCTTTTTTTGTCCGGCGCGCACCCACCATTGACCTATTGCCGTATGCTTGGACGAGGTCCAAAGTCAGCGGGTAAGGAGGACTTCAACATGCTTGTCGACACCATCCTGCAAACCAAGGGCGTGGTCGTCCACACCCTGCCTGAGACCGCCACGCTGACCGATGCGGTGGCTACCCTCAATGCCCACAATATCGGGGCCGTAGTCGTCACCAACGCTGGCGGCACCATCATCGGCATCCTGTCCGAGCGCGATATCGTCCGCCAGTTGGGCAGGAACCCGTCCGCCGCCCTGGGGCTACCGGTCGGTCAATGCATGACCCGCGGCGTCGTCACCTGCAGCCGCGATACCGGTATCGCCGAGGTCATGGAGCGCATGACGCGGCTACGCATCCGCCATATGCCCGTGGCCGAAGACAACCGCCTGGTCGGCATCGTCTCGATCGGCGACGTGGTCAAGCACAAGATCGAGGAAGCCGAGCACGAAGCCGAGGTGCTCCGGGAATACATCGCCTCCTGACCTGGCCGGATCGCCCATGCTGCAAACATTCCTCATCGTGCTGGCCGGTGTCGTGGCGGCGCAGGCCTCACCGGGCCCCAACATGTTCGCCGTCATCGAAACCGCGCTGGGCCGCGGCCGCCGTGCCGCATTGCTGGTGGTAGCAGGCATAGCTTCGGGCACACTGGTCTGGGCTGCCCTGGCATCGCTTGGCCTTGGCGCCGTATTTGCCAGTGTCCCCGCCCTGCTGACCGTGCTCAAGTTCGTCGGTGGCGGCTACCTTTGCTACATGGGCTTTCGTGGTCTGCGCGCTGCCCTGCGCGGCGGCGAGGCCGCGCTGCGTGCTGAAACCCGGGCGATCTCCGACGGCGCCGCGTGGCGGCGCGGCTTCTTTGTGGTCATGACCAATCCCAAGGCGCTGCTGATGTGGATGGCCATTGCCACTTTCCTGTTCGGTGCCGGACTTGGGGCTGTCCAGGTCTTCTCCTTCGGGCCCGTCGTCGCCGTCTCGGCCACGCTGATCTATGGCTTTTACGGCATCATGTTCTCGACCGGCCTCGCCAGTCGCGGCTATGCGCGCTTCTGGCGGTGGATCGAAACCGCTTTCGGCCTCGCCTTCGGCGGACTGGGGGCCACCCTCATCCTCTCCGGCGCTCGCGACCTCCGCCCCTAGACCAACCGCATCAATCCCGCGGCGGTCGGCCGGAAACCGCATTGGCGGTAGAACGCCTCCAGATGCGGCTCGAAATCTACATGCAGCCATTCCGCCCCGCGCTGCCGCGCCAGCTCGGCCGCACGCTCGACGAGCTGCAGCGCAATGCCCCGGCGGCGATAGCCGGGATCGACACAGGTATCGAGGATGAAGGCATGCACGCCGCCATCCCAGGCGACATTGACGAAGCCGACCAGCGCCGTTCCGTCATAGGCAGCCGCGTGGCCCAGGCTCCGCTGCAGGATCGGCTGGAAGCTCTGCGGCCCCTCCCCGTCCCATGCCACGCGCCACAAACGGCGCATCGCCTCGTCCCCCGGAAACGGGTCGCTCACGATCTCGATCAAATCAACCTCCGCTTCCTTACCAACCTGACCAAGTGTTCACCCGCTCGCAAGGTCGTGAACAGGCGGCACGCACTATGGTCGTCTCTGCCGGATCGACCGGCTCCCATGCAAAGGACCTACCATGAAGACGATCACGACGACCGCCATTGTGGCACTGATGACTGCGACCACCGGGCTCTCCGCCATTTCCCCCACCTTCGCCCAGGAGGCTGCACCGATGCAGGTCCATGCCGACAACGGCCCCGGCTTCCACCTGCGCCGCGATAACCAGGGCCCCGGCCCGATGGGTGGCCAGCGCGGGGGCGATTTCCTCAACTTCGCGCGTGGTGCCGAAGCCATCGAGGTCGCCCTCGTTCATCTCAGCCACCGCATCGAGCTGACGTCGGAGCAGCAGGCCCTGTTCGACACGCTCAAGACGACGGCCCTGTCTGCCGCCGCCGACTTCGAAACGGCTACCGAGGGTCTCCGTCCGCAGCGGCCGGTTGAAGGTGAAGTGGCGGCGGTGACCCCGCCTGATATGTCCGAGCGGCTCGAGAACCGGATCGCCATCGAAAAGGCCCACCTTGCCGCCCTCGAGGCCGTGCAGCCGGCAGCCACCGCCTTCTTCGACAGCCTCACCGACGAACAGAAGGCTCAACTGACCCCGCAGCGGCCCGACCGCGACGGCATGCCCGGCTTCGGCAAAGGCGGCCCGCGCCATCACCAGGGTGGCCTCCCCACTCCCGAGGGCGGCCCCGCTGCTCCCGAGGGCGGTCCTGCCGCCCCGGCCAACGGCTGATTCACCGGCGCTGCCACCCTTCGGGCAGCGCAACTTAGCGGCAGCGCTTCAATCTGCTGTCGCACAGGCCCCGGCTCTCAACGGCCGGGGTTTGCTTTTGCTGCGCTATCCCCTACCAATCGGCCACGAACCGACTGGATAGATCATGACCGACCTGCCCCTCGATCCGGCCCGCCTGCGCGCCGAATTTCCCGCCTTTGCCGAGCCATCCCTCCAGGGCCAGGCCTTCTTCGAAAATGCCGGCGGCTCCTACACCTCGCGTGCCGTGCTGGCCAAGCTCGACCATTACTACCGCGCCACCAAGGTGCAGCCCTATGGCGTCTATCCAGCCTCCCAGGCCGCAGGCGAGGCGATGAACCTCAGCTTCGAGCGTATTGCCCAGGCGCTCAACGTTTCCCCCGACTGGATCCATTTCGGCCCCTCGTCGTCGGCCAATACCTATGTCCTGGGCAAGGCATTCGGCGAATGGCTCAAGCCGGGCGACGCCGTCATCGTCACCAACCAGGATCACGAAGCCAATACCGGCGCCTGGCGCAAGCTCGCCAGGATGGGCGCCGAAATCCGCGAGTGGAAAGTCGATCCGCAGACAGGCCGCCTTTCGCTGACCGATCTTGACCGGCTGCTCGACAGCAAGGTCAAGCTGATCGCCGCCCCGCACTGCTCCAACATATCCGGCGAGATCAATGCTGTTGCCGAGATTGCGGTGCGTGCCAGGTCGGTGGGTGCGGTGACCGCCATCGACGGCGTCAGCTACGCGCCACACGGCCTGCCGGACCTGGCCGCACTGGGCGCCGACATCTATTTCTTCTCCGCCTACAAGGTCTATGGGCCTCATCAGGGCATCATGGCCGTACGGCCCGAGCTGGCCATGGCCCTGCCCAACCAGGGCCACTTCTTCAACGACGAGAAGCCCCGCTATCGCCTGACCCCCGCCGGCCCGGACCACGCCCAGATCGCCGCGGCATCCGGCATTGCCGACTACCTGGAAACCGTGGCGGCGATCGCCGGCGACGGCGTCGAGGGCGCCGATCCCTTCCGCCGCGCCCACGCCGCCATGCGCGCGCAGGAAATCGCGCTCGCGACCCCGTTGCTCGATTATCTCAGCCGCAAGAACTCCGTCCGCCTCATCGGCCCCGCCGATCCAGCCACGCGCGCCCCGACCATTGCCGTGGGTCTTGCCGAGCCCGCCGCCGCAGTGGCCACGCGCCTCGCCAGGCACGGCATCATGGCCGGCGGCGGCCACTTCTACGCCTACCGGCTGCTCGAGGCCGTCGGAATCGCGCCAACCCACGGCGTCCTGCGCCTCAGTTTCGTGCACTACACGACACCAGAGGAGATCCAGCGGCTGATCGCTGCGCTGGATGCTGAACTGCCCTAAGCGCGGCGCTCTCCACCTCGTCGCCAACGGAAGAGGTGACACACCTCTGACACGCTGAGAAACCCATGTCCCGCCCCGTCGCCACCCTGCTCCTCCTGATCTGCACCATGCTCTGGGGCTTTGCCTTCATCGCGCAGAAATCGGGCATGGGCACGATGGGACCGCTGACCTTTGCCGGCGTTCGCTACCTGCTTGGCGGCCTGCTCATCCTGCCCCTGGCACTGTGGGAAAAGCGCCGCCGCCCGGAGCCGCTCAAATCGGGCCACTGGGCCATGGTGGGCGGCGTGACACTGGTTTTCTTTATCGGATCGTGGCTGCAACAGGCGGGCCTGGGCACCACCACCGCCACCAATGCCGGCTTCCTCACCAGCCTCTACGTGTTCTTCGTCCCGCTGCTGGGCTTTGTTTTGTTCCGCACCCGCCCGCACCCGATCATCTTCGTCTGCGTACCGCTGGCGCTGGTCGGAACGTATTATCTCAATGGCGGCGGCCTGGGCAGTTTCAACCAGGGCGACTGGCTGGTCGCTACCTGCGCCGTCTTCTGGGCGCTGCATGTGATCCTGCTCGGCCAGATCGCGCGCGCCACGGGCCTGCCCATCTTTGTTTCAGCCATCAGCTTCCTGGTGGCGGGCGCTGCTGCTTTGGCGCTGGCCTTCGTGATCGAAAACCCGACCGTGGCAGGTATCTCGGCCGGCTGGATGCAGATCGCCTATGCCGGCATCTTCTCCACCGCCATTGCCTTTACCTTCCAGGCCATTGGCCAGCAGCATGTGCCGCCGGCCAATACGGCCATCATTCTGTCGGCCGAAAGCCTCTTCGCCGCACTCGGCGGCGCCGTGCTGCTGGGCGAACGCCTGCCGCCCATTGGCTATGCAGGCGCCGCGCTGATCTTTGTTGCCATCATCGCCGTCGAGGCCTTGCCCCCGCTCTGGGCCAGGCGGCAGACGCACATCGCCCGAACCACCAACTAGGCGGTCTTAGTCGCCATACCGGTACATCTGGTAGGTCTTGCAGATGATGTAGGCGACGCAGCCCTGGAGGGTGATCTGGTCCTCGCCCACCTGGGTGATCGTCCCGCTGGCGCGCTGCCCGTAGATGTTGAGGTCACCCTTCCACTGGTTGGGTGCCGTCTGCTGCGCGTGGTCGATCAGCAGCGTATTGAGGTAGGGCAGGTTTTCCGCATTGTCGGCGCCGTTGCCCAGCCAGATCAACGTGCCGCACAACTGCGTGCCATCACCGCAGAGCTCCACGCTGTAGCGCGAGTCGCGCATCTCGATTTCCCAGGTGCCTTCGGGGGAGGCCAGTGCCGGCTGCGCCAGCATGGCCAGGGTACCCAGCGCGAGAACGGTTTTCCGCATTTTCGATCACTCCAAACTGTGGATATCCACGCTGCCAGAGCCAGTCTGAACTGCATCTGAACGTCACGTGACCGAGCGCGTCACGCCTCCGTCATACAAGCTCGATAATCCTTGGATCGTTCCGGCGCATCCCCCATGTGGCCCGAACCTGCCGCGCCCACGTCCCCAACGTCGCGCCCGGCCCCTGGAGAGTGCGGCCGCCAACCCCCGCTCTCCCCGCCGATCCGATCGGCATTTCGGCCGCCCCCGTGGCGGCCTCTTTTTTGTGGAGCAGCCGTCTTTGCACTCGCGCACCGCCGGCCGCTCCGGCACAACGGGGCCATGGCCAAGCTCTACTTTTCCTACGCGGCGATGAATGCCGGCAAGTCCACCTTGCTGCTGCAGGCCGCCTACAATTACCGTGAGCGCGGCATGCGGCCGCTGCTCTACACATCGGCGCTCTACGCCCAGAACGGCGTCGGCCTCATCTCCTCGCGCATCGGCATTTCCGAACAGGCCGCGCTCTATTCTGCCGACGACGACCTTTACCAGTCCGTGCGCGAGGAAACCGAAACCGGCAAGATCGACTGCGTCTTCGTCGACGAGGCACAGTTCCTCACGGCCCAGCAGGTCTGGCAGCTGGCCCGCGTCAGCGATCGGCTGCGCATCCCCGTCATGTGCTTCGGCCTCAGGACCGATTTCCAGGGCAAGCTCTTCCCCGGCTCATCCGAATTGCTGGCTGTCGCCGACGTCCTGCGCGAGATACGCACGATCTGCGCCTGCGGCGCCAAGGCCACCATGGTGGTGCGACAGGATGCCGAGGGTCGGGTGATTACCGACGGCGAGCAGGTCGCGATCGAGAAATCGGTCTATGTCTCGCTCTGCCGCAGGCATTGGGAAGAAGCGGTCGGCCGCTGGCCGGTAAAGGGACCTTGAAACATGCAGTCTGACGCCACCGAGCCGACCGGCGCACTTACCATTCGCACCCTGGCCATGCCTGCCGATACCAATCCCGCTGGCGACATCTTCGGTGGCTGGGTGATGAGCCAGATGGATATTGCCGGCGCCATCGCCGCCGTCGAGCGCAGCGGCGGCCGCGTCGTCACCGTGGCCGTCGAGGCCATGACCTTCATCGCTCCGGTAAAGGTCGGCGATATCCTGTGCGTCTACACCACCGTCGAGCGGGTCGGCACCACCTCGGTCACGATCAGCATGGAGGCCTGGGCGCGACGCAATCGCATCGCCGATCGCGTCAAGGTCACCGATGGTCGCTTCGTCTATGTTGCGCTGGGTGAAGACGGCACCAAGCGCCGCATCAACCCTTGACCTTGCCCGATCCTGGCTGAACCGAACCGTTCAGACAGCGTTCAGCTACACTATGGTCAAACCGGGTCACAAGCCGAAGTCGGCCCATCTTTCCGGAGTTTCCGCCTATGAAACCCTTTCGCCTCGGCCTCCTGTCGGCCGCCATTTTCCTCGCGACCTCGGTCGTTGCCATGGCTCAGGCGGTGACATCGGCCGACGTCAGCGCCTATAACGGCCCGAGCGTGGATTCCGGTTATGTGACCACCGTTCCCGTCAACACCCCAGTCACGGTCGAGCGCTGCGAGAACAGCTTCTGCATGGTCTATTACGGCCGTTCGCCCGTATGGATCGGTCAGCAGTACATCGTCGAAATGGCGCCGCCGCCGCGGCCTCCCCAGCCCCAGCCGCAGCCGCAACCGCAACCGCAGCCCCAGCCGCCTCTTCCCCAGCCGCCGGTCAATCCGGGCTGGCCGTGGCCCCAGCCGCATCCGCAGCCCCCGCGCCCGCCACTGCCCCCTGTCATCGACGACGAGGCCGGCGCCTGCTTCTACACCGAACGCAACTTCCGCGGTTCGAGCCTGTGTGTTGAAGAGGGTGACAGCTATAGCCGCCTGCGCAACTGGGACAACAAGATCCGGTCGGTAGAGGTATTCGGTGGCGCCCGCGTCGACCTGTGCACCGACTCCAACTATCGGGGCAGCTGCGTCACCTTGCGCCGCGACGCGTCGCGCCTGCCGCCAGAGATCGATCGCAAGGCGTCGTCCATCGACGTTTACTAACACATAGCCAATTTCCCTTGGGGGGCCGGAACTCTTCGCTCCGTCCCCCCGTTTCCCACGCAAATAAAAACTACTGGCCGCCGCGAGCGTCGTCCACCCGGACCGGTCGGGCCAGACACAGGAGCGCCAAGAACATGAACCGTCATACCCGCAGGATGCTGCTCAATATCGCCACCGGCGTAGCCGTTGCCGCAACGGCAGTCGTGGTCTTCCTCCCCGCCGCTAATGCAGCGCCGGGTACCATCACCAGCAACGTCAATGTGCGCTCCGGCCCAGGCACCAACTACGCCGTGGTCGACACCGTCCGCCGCGGCACGCAGGTCGATGTGCAGCAGTGCCAGGGCTCGTGGTGCTACATTGCCAAGCCCGGTCGCGACGGCTGGGTTTCGTCCACCTACCTGACTGCGGCCGGTGGCGCCCCGGTCAATCCGCAGCAGCCTGGCATTTCGTTCGGCTTCTCGACCGGTCCGAATGGCCCCTCGTTCAACATCGGTGTCGGCCAGCCGCAGCCGCCGGTTGTCGTGCGCCCCGTCCCCGAGCCGTCTTACGCCGAAGTCTGCTTCTACGACCGCACCCGCTTCCGTGGCGATAGCTTCTGCATGGAGCCGGGCGACAGCGTCCGCAACCTCAGCGACTGGGCTGACCGGATCTCGTCGATCGACAATGCCGATGGCCTGTCTGTTCAGGTCTGCTCGGAAAGCAATTACCGCAACTGCCGCACCTATACGACCAGCGCCTCCTCGCTGGGTGATTTCGACGACTACATCGTCTCGATCCGCGTGCGTTAAGCGCGGCACGCAACCACAAGCAGGGCGCAGCGTCGAGCTGCGCCCTTTGCATTTTGTGCCCTTGGAGCGCGGCCCCTGCCGCGCTAGTGTGCCGCCGTATTCAGAGCCAGGGATTCCCAATGCGTCAGTTCAGCCGCCTTCTCGCCACCCTCGCTGCGTTGATCGTCCTGTCCACGGCAGTTGCCCAAGCCGCCTCCGAGAGCGGCACGCACGCCTGGAGCGCCGATCATCTGACGCTGCGCACCGGTCCGGGGCTGGCCTACGACGTCACCGGCGAGATCGCCGCTGACCTTGCCATCAAGGTCCTGCGCTGCGAGGAGCTCTGGTGCCTCGTCGACGGCCCCGGGGGTCGCGGCTGGACCACCAAGCAGTATGTCGTGTTCGGCCTCACCTCGACCGACTGGCCCGGCGGCGTCAATCCCAACTATCCGGAAGGCGGCAGCATCTGCTTCTACTCGGGCACCAATTACACCGGTTCGGAACTGTGCATGAGCACCGGCCGCGTGATCAAGGACCTGGCCCTGCTCGGCATCGACAACGGCTTCGCCTCGGTCAGGGTGCTGGGTGCTTCTGCCGCCGCCTGCCGTGATCGAGACTTCCAGAGCTACTGCGAGCGCATCATTGCCGACCAGCCAGCCCTGCACCCCTACCTGCGCCGCGCCCTGTCATCGATCCGGGTTTACTGACCAACAGTCCTGGCCTTCGGGCGCAAGTCGTCCTCTGGGCGCTGCATCGACGGAATCTCCCCGAGCAGATAGCGGGCGACCGTCGCCGTTCATCTTGCCGCGCAGCAAAGGTGGCTTCTCCGCGCCTTCCAATAAACACGCCATTCAGCGGCAGTTCAGCGGCAACATTGTCTATTAGCCCTCAACAACAGGCGAGCGCTGTGCTCCCTGCATTGAGGGAACATCAAAATGAACGTCAAGCAGATCACCGTCTTGTCTTCCGCCGCCCCACTCATCTTGCTGTCGACCGCTTCCGCTTTCGCCCAGCCGGGTGTTGCCACCGGCGCCGTCAATGTTCGCACCGGTCCCGGCACCGGTTATGCCAAGGTCGGCACGCTGAGCGCCGGCGAACTGGTCGACGTCAAGCAGTGCCAGGGCTCCTGGTGCTTCGTCGACCGCAATGGCGGCACCGACGGGTGGGCTTCGGCTAACTACCTGCAGCCGGTCAACAACCAGCCGGCCCCGTCCGAGCCGGACATCCCGTTCAACTTCGGCGTCACCGTCGGCCCGGGCGGCCCGTCCTTCTCCTTCGGCATCGGCGATGCGCCCCCGCCCGCCCCGGTGCCGGTACCCGTGGCTCCCGAGGTCTGCTTCTATAAGAACATGGGCTATTCGGGCGCCGAATTCTGCGTCCCGGCCGGCACGGTCGATAACCAGCTGATGGGCTCGTGGAACGACCGCATTTCCTCGATCAAGCTGATCGGTGGTGCCCAGGTCCAGGTCTGCGAAGATTGGTGGAGCGGCGGCTCGTGCGGTGTCATCACCTCCAGCAAGCCCAATCTGGGTGTCTACGACAACGTCATCTCGAGCTTCCAGACCTGGTAAGCCATCCGTTCGTGAGCGCAGCGCCGCCCTTCGGGGCGGCGCTTTGCCATGCCCCCGACATGGCTGGATTTCGCCCCGGCGGCAGCCTAACGTTTCCCCGCCGAGCCGAGTCCGTGAGGGGGCGCATTAGGCCGGCCAAGGGGGAAACCATCATGCCACGCATATCCGAATACTTCTTCCGCTCCGCGATCCTGTTCCTGCTCGCGGGCATTTCCATCGGCATTCACATGTCGATCAGCCAGAACCACAACGTCATCGGCGCCCACGCCCATATCAACCTGCTCGGCTGGGTCACGTCGGCCCTGTTCGGCGGCTACTATGCGCTCAACCCGGCCAAGGCCGCCGGTCGCCTGCCCATGGTGCAGTACGTCGTCTATACGGTGGGCGTCGTCATCATGGGCGTGTCGCTCTACCTCCTCTTGGCGGGCAATGCCGGCATGGAGCCCATCGTCGCCGTGAGCTCGCTCATCACCTTTGCCGGCGTGCTGCTCTTCGCCTGGATCGTGTGGATGCCGGCCGGCGCCGGCTCCCGCGCCATGCCGCAGGCCGCCGAATAGGCTTTGCCCCTGGACCCGGCCTGCCGGGTCCAGGATCGCATCACTCGGGCATGGTAATTTTGCCGTCCAGATGCCATTAGCTTGGCAACGCCTCACTATTCGTCGAGCAGCCCCAATGTCCGATTCCATCTTCGCCAGCATCGTCGCCGCCGTCGGCGCGGCGGCCGTCGCCATCCGCCATCGCAACGATGGCCCCCGCCCCGCCGTCTACGGCAAGGCGCCTGTTATTCCGGCTGCCAAGGCACAGGGCAGCATCCCGACCCTGAAGATGCCCAGCGCCCGTGGGTGGGAAGGTGACCACAAGCCCACCCCTGCTGCAGGACTCCAGGTCAACGCCTTCGCCAGGGGACTGGACCATCCCCGCCACATGCATGTCCTGCCCAATGGCGATGTACTGGTAGCCGAATCCATGGGCGAGGACGGCAAGCCGCGAGACCTGTTCGGTCACGCCATGTCCGCCACCATGAAGCGCGCCCGCGCCTCGGGCAACAGCCCCAACCGCATCACCCTGCTGCGCGATGCCGACGGCGATGGGATCGCCGAGATCCGCCACGCCTTCATCGAAGGCGTCCGCCAGCCCTTCGGCATGGTCCTGCTGGGCAACACGCTCTATGTCGGCGCCAGCGACGCCCTCCTCGCCTACCCGTACGAAGCTGGCGCAACCAGGATTACCGCGCCCGGCAAGAAGCTGATGGACCTCAAGCCCGGCGGCCACTGGACGCGCAACCTCATCGCCAGCAAGGACGGCAGCAAGCTCTATGTCGCCGTCGGTTCGCTGAGCAACATCGAGGATGCCGGCCCGGAGGCCGAAATCGACCGAGCCTGCATCCACGAATTCGACATCGCTACGGGCACCTCGCGCATCTTTGCCGGCGGGCTGCGCAATCCGGTCGGCATGGCCTGGGAGCCGACCACGGGCGCCCTCTGGACCGTGGTCAACGAGCGCGATGGCCTGGGCGACGAAACCCCGCCCGATTACCTGACCTCGGTACGCGACGGCGGCTTCTATGGCTGGCCTTATTCCTATTGGGGCGTCGTGGATGACCGCGTCACCCAGAACCCGGCACGCCCCGCCAGCAAGCAGGACCATCCCGACTACGCCCTGGGCGGGCACACCGCCTCACTCGGCCTCTGCCACCTGCCCGCAGGCACCCTGCCCGGCTTCCCCGCAGGCATGGCCATCGGCCAGCACGGCTCCTGGAACCGCAGCAAGCTGAGCGGGTACAAGATGACCTTTGTCGCCTTCGAAAACGGCAAGCCCGTTGGCCTGCCGCGCGACATCCTCACCGACTTCCTGTCGCCCGACGAGAAATACGCCTATGGCCGCCCGGTCGGCGTCGCCCTCGCCGCCGACAATGCCGTGCTCATGGCCGACGACGTCGGCGACGTCATCTGGCGCGTCACCGGCGCTTGAGCGGCGGAACTCCGTGGCGGCATCACCCCACCCTCAATCCTTCCCCCTTGTGGGGAGAGAATGAGGGTGGGTGGGCTTCCAACACCGAGCGCGCGGCCCAGCCCATCTCGCCAATACCCTGACCACCCGCTAAAACGAGCCCCCATGCACCCCCTCGTCTTTGCACTGGCCACCACCTTCCTCATCACCCCCACGCTCGCCGCCGAAACCCTGGTGGTCGGCGTGCAGGAAAGTGGCACGGTGCAGTGGGAAATCCAGACCATCAAGAATCTCGGCCTCGATACCAAGCATGGTCTCGACCTGCAGATCAGGCCGCTGGCCGACAGCCGCGCTGGGCAGATCGCCCTCCAGGCCGGCGCCGTCGATGTCATCCTCTCCGACTTCGTCTGGGTTTCCATCCAGCGCAGCGAGGGCAACATGGTGACCATGGTGCCACACTCGCTCGCCGTCGGCGGGTTGATGGTCCCGGCCGATAGTCCGATCGCATCGGTAGCCGACCTTGCCGGCAAGACCATCGCCGTATCGGGCAGCCCGGTCGACAAGAGCTGGATCATCCTCCAGGCCTTCTACAACCAGGCGACGTCAGGCACGCTGTCGACCGATGCCAGCGCCCGCTTCGGCGCCCCGCCGCTGGTCAATGAATTGCTGACCACCGGCGGCGTCGATGCCGCGCTCAATTTCTGGCAGTGGAATGCCCGCGCCAAGGTCGCCGGCATGACCGAGCTGCTGTCGGTCGCCGACATGCTCGAAACCCTCGGCGTCGCCGAGCAACCACCCTTGCTCGGTTGGACCTTCTCCGACCAGATCGCCGCGACCAAAACCGCCGCCATCACCGCCTTCCTCGATGCCTCCTTCGAGGCCAAGGCGGTGCTGCGGACCGACGACACCGCCTGGGACAAGCTCACCGAACTTATGGGCGCATCGGGCGATCCGGCCCTCTTCACCCAGCTGCGCGACGACTATCGCGCTGGCATCGTCTCAGGCTACGATCCCGCCGACACCGCTGCCGCCGAAGCAACCTTCGCCTTGCTCGCCCAGTATGGCGGCGCCGAACTGGTTGGCGATCAGACCGAACTCGCACCAGGCACCTTCTGGGAAGGGTATCGCAAATAAGCTCCCCGGCGCCCGACCGACCGCAGCCCCGCCGCCAAAGCCGGCACTCGGCGCTCGAATATCTGTCGCTGCCCTTGCTGCTGCTGATCTGGCAGGCCCTCGCCATGGCCTTCGCCCATCGCCTGTTTCCAACGCCGATAGCCGTCGCCGCTGAACTCTGGACCTTGGCTGTCAGCGGCCCGCTGCTGACCGACCTCGGCAAGACCCTGCTGCGCGCCACCAGCGCCTTCGCCATCGCCATGCTGCTGGGCACCGTCCTGGGCATCGTGCTCGGCCGCCGGCGCTGGCTCGATCGGCTGTTTTCCGGCTGGCTGCTGGTCGGGCTCAACCTGCCCGCCATCGTCGTCGCCATCGTCCTCTATATCTGGCTGGGTCTCACCCAGCTGGCGCTGGTCACCGCCGTGGTCATCAACAAGGTCCCCCTCGTCATCACCACCGTCAGGGAAGGCGTCCGCAGTTTTTCGGTCGACTATGACGAGCTCGCCGCCGCCTTGCGCCTGTCGCCGCTGCGCCGGCTTCGCCTCATCACCCTCCCGCAACTGATGCCCTTCATCCTCGCCGCCGCGCGCACCGGCCTCTCGCTGATTTGGAAGATCGTCCTCGTCTTCGAAGTGCTGGGCAGCGATGGCGGCGTCGGCTATCGCGTCAGCATCCAGTTCCAGTTCTTCGACATCACGGGCATCCTGGCCTATACCACCGCCTTCATCCTGGTCGTCCTCGCCTTCGAATACGGCCTGCTGCGCCCCCTCGAACGAAAAGTGTTGCAATGGCGCCCGGCCCCGGCCTGAGCATCGACATCGCCGACAAGCGCTTTGCCGGCGCCGCGCCGCTTTTAGCCGATTTTCGCCTGGACATCGTGCCGGGCAGCGTCGTGGCCCTGTTCAGTCCCTCCGGCATCGGCAAGTCCACGCTTTTGCGCCTCATCGCCGGTATCGACCGCGATTTCATCGGCAGCATCACCATCGATGGCGCCCCCGCGCACCAGGCACCGCCTCCAGGTTACGTCTTCCAGGACCCACGCCTGCTGCCCTGGCTCACCGCCCGCGACAATGTCCGCGCCGCCTCGCCTGCCATATCTGCCCAAACCGCCGACGCCGCCCTGGCCCGTGTCGGTCTCGCCGACGACGCCACCGCCTGGCCCCACGCCCTGTCCGGCGGCATGCAGCGCCGCGTCGCCCTGGCGCGAGCCATCGCCACCAATCCCCGCCTGCTCCTTCTGGACGAGCCCTTCGTTTCGCTCGACCGGGCCTTGGTCGATGACATGCACCGGCTCATCGCTAACCTCGCCGCCACGTCAGGCGCTACCGTCATCTTCGCCTCGCACCAGCCCGAAGACGCCTCCCGCCTCGCCACTCGCGTCATCACCCTGGCCGCTCGCCCGGCCACCATCGCTCACGACTTGACTTTCGAGCATGCGCCGGGCCGACGCGATGACGCCACGATAGCGGCCTATGCAAGCCAACTCGCCACAGGAGTTCCCCATGCTGCCCTGGATTAAGCTCGGCGAAGCGGTGATGCCCGGGGGCGGCGCCATGACGCTGATGCAGCGCGGTACCGAATTCTCCATCATGTCCGGCGTCATCACCCTGATGAACAGCCGTCTCAGCAATTCCGAAGTCCAGCTGGCCAACCTGTCTGCCGCCCGCATCGGCACCCGGCCCAAGGCCCGCATCCTGATCGGCGGCCTGGGCATGGGCTTCACCCTCCGCGCCGCCCTCGCATGCTTCGCCACCGATAGCGAGATCGTGGTTGCCGAACTGGTGCCCGAAGTCGTGACCTGGGCCCGCGGCCCGCTGGCCGTACTCCACGGCACCAGCCTCGATGATCCGCGCGTGCGCATCCACCAGGGCGACGTCGCCACCGCGATCAGCGGCGGCCAACCCTTCGACGCCATCCTGCTCGATGTCGACAACGGGCCAGATGGTCTGTTCCGCCCGGCGAATGACCGCCTCTATAATGCCGCCGGCCTCGCCGCCGCCCGGGCAGCCCTGACACCCGGCGGGCACCTCGCCGTCTGGTCCTCCGCCCCCGATGCCAGATTCACCAAGCGCCTCAAGCAGGCCAACCTGCAGGTTGAAGAAGTCACCGTCCGCGCCCGCAGCAATGGCAAGGGTGAGCGCCATACCATCTGGATCGGGACCCGGCCCGGCAAGCCAGCGTGATCGTGGCTAGATTGCCAGTTCCGGCCCGTCCACTTTCACCTCGGGTACCTTGAAGCCCATGGCGATCCACGCGGCCAGCAGCCGACCATAGAACTTGGTTGTCGGCCAGCCGCCAGATGGCACGCTGTCATCTGGCTGCAACTGGGCCGGCAGGTCCCCGGTCTGCGTCCGCACATCCATTGCCGGCGCGGTCCCATCGGGCCAGAGATCCGCATAAAGGCTCAGCCAGTGCCCGCCCTTGAACTCGGTGAAAACCGGCGTGTTGCAGCAGGTGGCGATCACCCGCCGCGTCGACGAAGCCGGCTTGAGCCGGAAGGCGCGCAGCTTGTCCTGCCCCGCGACGATGCTCACCCGGTCCTTGCGATAGAGCACATAGGGCGTCCCGCCGACGCCATTGGTCACGTCAGGCGCGCCAGGCAGGGTCGCCATCCGAGCCGCGCCTTCGCGGCAGCTGTTGCAATAGCATTCGGCGCTGATCAGGGGTGCCGCCCGAACCTCGAGACGAACCTGCCCGCAGCTGCAGCGCAATTGGGTCTTCTCGGTCATGTCAGCCTCGCACCAGCGGAAACACCGCGCGTACCTTCTCTTCGCGCAACCAAAGCGCCACCCAGACCGCCACGCCCAGATAGATCGAGAACAGAGTGTGGCTCCACAGCGGATTATCCACCCGCAGGTTGGCCGCCAGCGAACCACCCAGCAGTCCCGTGGTCAGCACTGCCCCCAGCAGCGCCGTGCGCGGGATCAGGAACAGGATCATGCATCCGGCTTCTATGCAGCCGATCAGCACCAGATACTTCATCGGCCAGCCTACCACGGTCATCGCATCGGTCGCTGCCGCGATGCCCATGAACTTCGGTGCCGCCGAAGCTCCTGCGAGGAACAGCGCAATTAGCGCACTCAATATCCAACCTGCTATCTTCATTTTCATCTCCGAGCCCGTGGCTGTGCGCCGCTCATGCCCTTACGACGAAAGGGTGCACGCCGTTTCGACAGCGCCAATGCAGATTTTTTGCGGACCAATCAAGCCAGTGCCAAATCGGTCCGCCTGCGCTAAGACGTCGGCAACAGCCCCGTGCCACCTAGATTGCCGTGACCCCTGCCGCCCGCCTGCAAGCCACCATTGAACTGATGCAGGAAGTCGCGGACGTCGCCCGCCCTGCCGACGCGGTCATCTCCGCCTGGTTCCGCGCGCGCCGCCAGATCGGCGACGCCGATCGCGGCCAGATCATCGAACTGCTCTATACCCTGCTGCGCCATCATGCCCGCCTGGGCTGGTGGCTCGAACGGATCGGCCGCAAGGACATCCCGCGCCACCGGCTCATCGCCTGGCTGGCGTTATCGGGGCAGTCGCCCGATCAGTTGCGCAGCCTGTTTAACGGCGATCGCTCGTCGCCATCAGCCCTTACCGAACCCGAGCGCGCCATGCTGGCCAAACTGCAGGGCGGCAGCGTCGACCACCCGGACATGCCCGATGCGGTGCGCCTCGAATGTCCGGACTGGGCCCTCGAACCCCTGCAGCGCCGCTTCGGGCCGACCTTTGCCGCCGAAATGGCCGGCATGCTGACGCCGGCGCCGCTCGACCTGCGCGTCAATCCGATCAAGTCGACGCGCGACGACATGCTCGCCGCGCTGCGCGACCTTGGCCTCAAGCCAGCGCCAACCACTATGGCGCCGCTGGGCATCCGCATGCCCGAGCGCCTGTCGCTGGCCAACCTGCCCATGCTCAAGAGTGGTGCGGTGGAAATCCAGGATGAAGGCAGCCAACTGGTCGCCATGCTGGTCGACGCGCGCCCCGGCGACCGCGTGGTCGATTTCTGTGCCGGAGCCGGCGGCAAGACCCTGGCTATCGCGGCGCAGATGGCCAACAAAGGCCATGTCGTCGCATGCGACATCAATGAGGGCCGCCTGGAGCGCGCCGCCGAACGCTTCCGCCGCGCCGGACTGCACAATATCCAGACAAGGCTCCTCAGCAGCGAAACCGACAAATGGGTCAAGCGCCACAAGCTGGGCTTCGATCGTGTCCTGGTTGACGCCCCCTGCAGCGGCACCGGCACCTGGCGCCGCAATCCCGACGCCCGCTGGCGCCCCGAGGACGAGCAGGGCGTAGGCCACCTGGTGGCGCTACAAGCCAAAATCCTCGCCAGCGCCGCCCGGCTGGTGAAACCAGGCGGCCGCCTGGTCTACGCCACCTGTTCGCTGCTCTCGGAAGAAAACGAAGAGCAGGTAACGATCTTCCTCGCCTCGCATCCCGATTTCAAGCTGGTGCCCCTGGGCGAAGCCGCGCCAGGCCTGCCCTCGGCCCAGCCCTACTATCTGTCGCTGACCCCGGCCCAGCACGACACCGATGGCTTCTTCGCGGCCGTGATGGTGCGGCAGTCTTCACCCCTCTCCCCCAAGGGAGAGGTGAAGCCCGCTATTTCTTGAACATCGGCACGCCTTTGGTGGTGAACTTCAGCGCGCGGCTGTTGCTCCGCACCGGACGCTTGTTGCCGGCAGCCTTGCCCGTCCCCGGCGGCTGGTAGTTGGGCACCAACTGGTCAGGCCGCTGGCCGATCAGGTCGGCGCGACCCATTTCCTTGAGCGCTTCGCGCAGGATCGGCCAGTTGTCCGGATCGTGGTAGCGCAGGAACGCCTTGTGCAGGCGGCGCTGCTTGGCACCACGGATCGTATCGACCTGGTCGCTGCCGCCGCGCTTGACGCCTTTGAGCGGGTTGACCCCGGTGTGATACATCGCCGTTGCCGTTGCCATCGGCGAGGGCAGGAAGGTCTGCACCTGGTCGGCGCGATAGCGGTTCTTCTTGAGCCAGAGCGCGAGGTTCATCATGTCCTCGTCGGTGGTGCCCGGATGCGCCGCGATGAAATAGGGGATCAGGTAATACTTCTTGCCCGCCTCTGCCGCCGCCGCGTCGAACATCTCCTTGAACTTGTCATAGGTGCCGATGCCCGGCTTCATCATCTTGTCGAGCGGCCCGCGCTCGGTATGCTCCGGCGCGATCTTGAGATAGCCGCCCACATGGTGGGTCACCAGTTCCTTGACATATTCGGGGCTGGTCACCGCCAGGTCGTAGCGCACGCCGGACGCGACCATCACCTTCTTGATGCCCTTGGTCTCGCGCACCTTGCGATAAAGGCTGATCAGCTCGTCATGCGAGGTGTTGAGGTTCGGGCAGATATTGGGGAACACGCAGGACGGCAGCCGGCACGCCGCCTCGATCTTGGGGTTGTTGCAGGCCATGCGATACATATTGGCCGTCGGCCCGCCAATATCCGAGATCACGCCCGTGAATCCCGGCGTCTTGTCGCGGATCTTCTCGACCTCGCGCAAAATCGAGGCTTCCGAGCGGTTCTGGATGATGCGGCCCTCATGTTCGGTGATCGAGCAGAAGGTGCAGCCGCCAAAGCAGCCGCGCATGATGGTGACCGAATTCTTGATCATGTCCCAGGCGGGGATCTTGGCGTCGCCATAGGACGGATGCGGCACCCGCGCATAAGGCAGGTCATAGACCGCGTCCATTTCCTCGGACTTGAGCGGAATGGGCGGCGGATTGAGCCAAAGGTCGCGGTCGCCATGGCGCTGCACCAGCGGCCGCGCATTGCCCGGATTGGCCTCGCGATGCAGCACGCGCGAGGCGCGGGCATAGGCCTCCTTGTCGTGCTCCACCTGCTCGAACGAGGGCAGCCGGATCACCGTATCGCCCCGGGTACGCGTCGCGCCCTCGTCGTCCGAATCCAGGTCGTCGGCATGGAGCTCGGTATAATGCTCGGGCACCTTGCGGAACATCGCCACCCCCCGCACGTCGTCCAGGTCGCGCACACTCTCGCCCTCGGCCATCCGCGTGGCCACTTCCACCACGGCGCGCTCGGCATTGCCGTAGATCAGCAGGTCCGCCTTGGCGTCGGCCAGGATCGAGCGGCGCACCTTGTCGGACCAGTAGTCATAGTGGGCGATGCGGCGCAGCGAGGCCTCGATGCCGCCCAGCACGATCGGCACGTCCTTGTATGCCTCGCGGCAGCGCTGGGTATAGACGATGGTCGAGCGATCCGGCCGCTTGCCGCCCTCGCCGCCGGGCGAATAGGCATCGTCATGGCGCAGCTTGTGGTCCGACGTATAGCGGTTGACCATGGAATCCATGTTGCCGCCGGTGACGCCAAAGAACAGCCGCGGCCGGCCCAGCGCCTTGAACGCCTCGGCCGACTGCCAGTCCGGCTGCGAGATGATGCCCACGCGCAGCCCCTGCGCCTCGAGCAGGCGCCCGATAATGGCCATGCCGAAGCTGGGGTGATCCACATAGGCATCGCCCGTCACCACGATGACGTCGCACTGGTCCCAGCCCAGCGCCTCCATCTCGGCGCGGCTCATCGGCAGGAACGGCGCGGCCGCCTGTCCAACATGCATCGGGGGCCGCGACAGCGACGTCACGGTGCTCTGGGCAATGGCAATGGTTTCCATGGCGCAAGCCTATAGTCTCAAAGCGCCAAAAACTCAACCAGACCGCCCAGTCCACCGCGAACACAGGCACGCGAGCGGCATCCCCCTTCCCTCCCCCGCCAACCTGCGGCAATAGTGTCGCCCGTGGGGAGGCCGCCGGCGATTGACGACACTTGATGACCTGATCGCCGAAGCCACCGCCTCGGGCGGCTCCGAACGCGCCAATTACCAGCTCTTTGTCACCGGCCTTTGTGACGTGTTGGGCGTACCCCGCCCCGCCATGAGCCAGGAAGCCAACGCCCGCAACGACTACGTCTTCGAGCGCAGCCTCGATTATCGCCATCCCGACGGCTCCACCACCAAGCTCTATGTCGATTGCTACAAGCGCGGCAGCTTCGTGCTCGAAGCCAAGCAATCCGCCCGCCGCCAGGCCGAGGACGAGCGCCAGGCCAGCCTCTTCGGCTCCGAGGCCCAGTCCCGCAAGCTCGGCCACGCCCGCCGTGGCTCGCGCGGCTGGGACCGCGTCATGCGCGCCGCCTATACCCAGGCCGTCGACTACACCCGCCACCTGCCGGTAGAACACGGCTACCCGCCCTTCGTCATCCTGGTCGATGTCGGCCACGTCATCGAGCTCTATGCCGACTTTTCCGGCCAGGGCAAGAACTACGCCCAGTTCCCCGATGCGCAGGGCTTCCGCATCGAGATGGACCACCTGCGCGACCCCGCCATCCAGGCCCGCCTCAAGGCCGTCTGGACCTTTCCGCACAGCCTCGACCCAGCCAAGAAATCCGCCGAAGTCACCCGCGACATTGCCGGCCGCCTGTCCATCATCAGCGCCTGGAGGGCAGGAAGCTCGCGATCTCAAGCAAGCCAAGTACCCAGTTTACACAACCGACGTTCCTGGTATGTTCTGACTAAGGAGCGTGTGGAGCACGGTTAGAACTACTACACGCTTGAGCTAGGGGGACGTGATGCTAGACGATGAGCCGCCGATTTCTGATCAAAAACAATCGGGTGCCTATTTCACTCCTCACGACGTCGCCCAATCGCTAGTTTCGTGGGCGCTCCGAAAGCCTACAGACAGGCTACTTGATCCGTCTTGTGGTGATGGGCAGTTTCTTTCAGCTCACCCCAATTCTGTGGGCATTGAGCAGAATCCCGTTTCTGCACAAGCTGCAATTAGTGTTGCGCCGTCTGCCCTTGTTCACAAGGGCGACTTTTTTGCATGGGCCGGCGAAACGAACGAGCGCTTTGAATGTGCAGCAGGAAACCCACCGTTCATTCGCTACCAGAGTTTCAAAGGTGAGGTTCGGCGCCGCGCTCTGAATCTATGCGCTCGTCATGGCGCACCGTTCTCGGGTTTAGCATCATCGTGGGCACCTTTCCTCGTCGCGACGGCCGCTTTACTGAAACCGGGCGGCCGCATGGCGTTTGTGGTGCCAGCCGAAATTGGGCATGCTCCATATGCGGCGCCACTGTTGGAATACCTGGTGAGTTCGTTTTCTGGGGTGCAGATCATTGCGATCCGGAACAAGCTGTTTCCCCAACTTTCCGAGGATTGCTGGTTGCTCTATGCGGAGGGGCAGGGCGGCTCCACGACGCATATCGATTTTACTGTCTGTGACGAATTTAAGCCTAGCAGGCATCGGCCAAGACCCACGGTCCAAATCGATGTTCATGAATGGCGCGCCGTGTGGGCGCGGCGGCTGCGTGCATACCTGTTGCCACGAGAAATTCGCGATATCTATGCGGCCGCATCTAAGGATTCTGCGAGCAGGCGGCTTGGCGATTTTGCTACCGTAGGCATTGGCTACGTTAGCGGCGACAACGACTTTTTTCACCTCCGCCCCTCCGAAGTGAATCGTTGGAAAATTCCAACTGAACTCCTCCATCCTAGCCTGCGTAGTGGCCGGGTTATGCCTGCCAGCCAGATAACAGCGGCGACTGTGGAATCTTGGACGAAGGCTGACGAGAAAGTTCTGTTGCTTCGCCTAAATCGCGGGCAGGATCTTCCGACCAGTGTGCAAGCGTATCTCGACAGCGGCGCCGGGCGTGAAGCCAGACTCGGTTATAAGTGTCGAAATCGCACCCCTTGGTATGCCGTTCCCGACGTGCAGATTCCCGACTTCATGCTGAGCTACATGTCCGGCCGAGCGGCAAACTTGGTGCAGAATTTGGCTGGCGTAACTTGCACAAACAGCGTTCATTCAGTTCGCGTGCGTGACAAAGCTCTGGCAAGGAAATTGTTCCCACAGTGGTCAACACCTTTCCTCCGACTAAGTTGTGAGCTCGAAGGTCACGCTCTCGGTGGTGGCATGTTGAAACTTGAGCCAGGGGAAGCGAGCCGCATTCTCTTTCCTTCGGACAATGCGACTGGGGAGGCGAATAAAGAGGCATTGGAAGACGCGGTCAAGACTCTCCACCGCTGGAGGCACTATGGCGACTGACGTAGACACAAAGAGCTGCCAGTGGACTAGCCAGTCTGAGGCCTTGGCGGCGTTTGCTGAGTTCACCGGCAAAACCCAGAGTGCCAACCATATTAAGCCGCTGCATTGGCATGTCGCATGTAGGCTCGTGCTCGAAGGCGGCTTTGATCCAGACGATATCGTTCCGCGCCCGCCGTTCCGCGTAGAACGCCGGTCAGGCCGCGCACCGGTACTTCACTACGACCCTTCCATGGCGGGCGGGGGCGAGCGCACAGTTCTCGGCGGTTTGAAAACCAAGAACGTTGACGTCGTCGTGACCAAGGATGGGATTGGGCCCGTACTTGCGGTCTCCTGCAAGGGCGTAACTGGAGCATTTCGCAACCTCACCAACCGCATGGAGGAAACGATAGGTGAGTGCACCAATTTGCACATCACCTATCCGGCCCTCGTGCTAGGCTACCTCGTGCTCCTCCGCGCAAATCGCCTCGTTGAAACCGCGTTCAACGACGCGGCTGAAGCTTCGCCTGGAATGGACGACGCTTCAGAAGGCACCAAAACTTTGGCCGCCAATGATATCGCCATGACCGAAGGCGGCGAGCCGGTAGCCGGTATTGTGCGTTTTCATAACGCCCTTCGTGAACTGGTTGGCCGCCGTGGCATACGTAACGATGTCAGCCGATATGAGGCAATTGGCTTTGGTCTGGTCGAGATGCATGGGTCACAGCGCAGTACCTTGCTTGATAGTTTCCCCTTCCCCGACAGCCCCCTCGTATTGGGTGGGTTCTTCGACACGCTCTTTGCCCGCTACGACGAACGATTCGTCGTGAGTGCACCTGATCTCTCCCGTGTGACACGTCGGTTGGAATGGGACGCGGCGTCGCCCGCGTTCATGCTCCCAAACCTAGACTACGCACCCCGAAGGAGCGACTGATACGTCATTAGATCGAACCGCTTTCCGACAAGGAACGCGACATCTACGACGCCGGTCACATCGCCATCCTGAGGGATATCTACGACGAGATCGACACGCTCGTCTTTGCCGCCTATGGCTGGTCCGACCTCGCCCCGCGCCTCGTCGGCCGCCCCGGTGCCACCACGCCCAGCCCCTACAAGACCGACGACCAAATGGCCGCCGAGGACGAGCTGCTGACCCGCCTCGTCGCCCTCAACCAGGAACGCGCAGCCGAGGAAGCCCGCGGCCTCGTCCGCTGGCTCCGCCCCGATTACCAGATCCCCAAGCTGGGCCACAAAGTCGCCCGCCCCGACGGCGTGCAGCAGGAAGCCGATCTCGCCATCGTCCCATCAAGCGACAAGCCCAAATGGCCCACGAGCGATACCGAGCAGATCAACATCCTCGTCGACCTCCTCCGCAAGGCCCCCGCCCCGGTCCCGACGGAATCCCTCTCCGCCACCTTCGATGGCCGCAACACGCCCAAGCGCCGCGACCGCATCGAAACCCTGCTGCAAACCCTCACCACCATCGGCCTCGCGCGCTCCGGTCAGCTTGACGGCCAAACCCGCTACTTCATTCCGCGCTGAGCCTATCCCCCGTTTGGCCGGTCGGTGGTCAGCGATACCGAGAGCATGACAGGTCCGTCGGCGCCGTCGCGGATGCAGATCAGCACCTTGGCGCCGTCCTGGTCGCGCAGCGCGTCGCGGACCATGTCGGCCAGGGCGCGCCGGGCCTCGCGGATCGCCGTATCCATGTCGGGCAGGTCCATGCCCACCTCGTCGGTAAATACGCCCTCGCCGTCGTGGATATCGAAGAAATAGTGCGGCATCAGCGGGGCTCTTCCACAAGATGAAGGTAGAGGTTGTCGAACTGGGCCTCACGCGCCAGCGTGTTCCAGTCGCGGATTTCCATCATGCCCTTGTCCCAGCCGATCAGGCCGCGCTGCCGCAGATCCTGCAGCACACGATTGACATGCACCGGCGTGATGCCCACCGCATCGGCCAGCGCCGCCTGGGTAATGGGGAAGACGAAGCGGTGGTTCTCCGCCAGTCCCAGGGCGTTGAGCCTGGTATAGGTTTCGCAAATGCGGTGCGCCGTCCGCTGCGGTGCCGACAGGCGCCCCATGCCCAGCAGCCATTCGCGGTGGATCGCCCCGTCCAAGAGGGTCATCAGCCACAGGAGGCGCGTCAGGTGCGGAAAGCGCTCGGTTACCCGCACCAGGTTCTCGTGCGGGAAAGTGATGACCTTGCAGTCGGTGAGCGCACCGACCGAATGGTCCATTTCCTTGAGCAGGAAACTGTGCAGGTCGACGAAATCACCGGGCAGGTGGATGGCGGTGATCTGCCGGTCGCCGCCGGGCGCCACGCCGTAGCGGCAGGTGAAGCCATTGGTCACCAGCATGCTCCGCGTCGGGCGGTCGCCCTCCTTCACCAGGTCCTGCCCCTGGGTGAAGTCGAGACGTTGGTCCGCAGCGGCGGCCAGCGCCTGCTGCTCCTCGATCCCCAGCTTGTCGCGGATCTGCATCTTGCGGAAAAACGGCTGGAGGAGCATTTCCACGGAAGTGCGCTCTATCGACATGACCTCATCCGGAAAGACTATCGTCGTCGCCGGGGAAACAGCCGGGGCGCAACTTGGTTGCCCGCAATCGTTACACTTCTCTCTTCCCCGGAGCTTAACCCAGGTTAATTTGCGCGGCTTCGTCGCATGCTAATGGCGGAATCATGAGCGCCAGATTTCGCATCGTCGATTTGCGGACCGACCCGGAAAATCCCCAGGAACTGTTTGTTGCCAGCGCCCGGTCGCCAGAGGAGGCCGCGCGGCTTGCTATCGGCGAAGTGCTGGTGCGCAGCGGCCAGCGCAAGGACCTGCGCTGCCGGGTCTATTTCCAGCAGGAGGGGCAGCCCACCACCATGGTCAGGCTCTATCGCCGGGTCGAGGATCGGCCGTGAGCCGGCCGGGCGATCGCTGCTGACTCGGGCTGTCAGCAGCCCCCGTTCCCTCTCCGTTCATTCCCCGATAAGCTCAGGGGAACATTGAACATCCGCGCCTCGTTCCCCATGTGAGTCGCACCCCCAGAGCATTGGTAGTCCCATGGCCGACAAGTCCGCACGTCCCGGCAAAGCCGACTTTTCCATCGACGACTTCCTTGGCGAGATCGAGAAGGCCGAGGACCTCGCCGCCAACAAGCCGCTCTATGCGGAGCGCATGCGCAACAAGCGCGCGCTCGACCGCGCCGAGGCCGCCGAGAAGGCTGCCGCCGAACCCAAGACGCCGCTCGAGAAGCGCCGCACCCGCAAGGCCACCAACGACACCGCCACCGGCATGTCGGCGCGCGTGAACAAGACCAAGATCAACTCCGTCGACCGTATCGACTTTGGCTTCGGCGAAACCGAGCAGGCCGGCTTCAACCACAAGCCCTCCGCCCGCGAAATCTCGCGCGCCGCCGCCGCCGATCCGGAGGCGCAGGCCCGCCTGCGCGAGGCGCTCGACGCTTCGGTCAAGAAGAACAAGGCCCGCAACAACGAGGATGTCTCCAACGCCACCACCGTCGGCGTCACCGCCACGGTCAAGGCGCTCGAACAGATCATCCTGCATGGCCGCAAGGAGGTGGAAGGCTCCTCCCCCTGGGTGCCGCACAAGGCGCACAATCGCCTCGAAAAGCGCGCGCCCTCCCGCCCCTTCCGCATGATGACCGACAAGACCCCGGCCGGTGACCAGCCCACCGCCATCGCCGAGCTCGTCGAAGGCATCAACAATGGCGAGACCGACCAGGTGCTGCTCGGCGTCACCGGCTCGGGCAAGACCTTCACCGCCGCGCAGGTCATCGCTGCGACCAACCGCCCCGCGCTGATCCTTGCCCCCAACAAGACCCTCGCCGCCCAGCTCTATGGCGAGTTCAAGAGTTTCTTCCCCGACAATGCGGTGGAATACTTCGTCTCCTACTACGACTACTACCAGCCCGAAGCCTACGTCCCGCGCACCGACACCTATATCGAGAAGGAATCCACCATCAACGAGCAGATCGACCGCATGCGCCACTCGGCGACGCGGGCGATCCTCGAGCGCGACGACGTCATCATCGTCGCTTCCGTCTCCTGCATCTACGGCATCGGCTCGGTCGAAGACTACACCGCCATGACCATCGACGTGCAGAAGGGCCAGAAGATCGACCAGCGCGAGCTGCTCGCCAAGCTGGTGGCCCTGCAATACAAGCGCGGCGACACCGGCTTCGTCCGCGGCACCTTCCGCGTGCGCGGCGATACCGTCGAAATCTTCCCCGCCCACTATGAAGCCGCCGCCTGGCGCGTTTCGCTCTTCGGCAACGAGATCGAGTCCATCGTCGAGTTCGATCCGCTCACCGGCAAGAAGTCGGCCGACCTCACCTTCATCCGCATCTTCGCCAACTCGCACCACGTGACGCCGCGCACCACGATGAACCAGGCCATCAAGGCCATCCGCTCCGAGCTCGCCGCGCGCCTCCAGGAGCTCAACGGCGCCGGCCGATTCCTCGAAGCCCAGCGCCTCGAACAGCGCACGCTCTTCGACCTCGAAATGATGGAAGCCACCGGCTCCTGCGCCGGCATCGAGAACTACAGCCGCTACTTCTCCGGCCGCAAGCCCGGCGAGCCCCCGCCGACCCTGTTCGAATACCTCCCTGACAATGCCCTGGTCTTCGTCGATGAATCGCACGTCACCATCGGCCAGCTCGGCGCCATGTATCGCGGCGACCTCCGGCGCAAGGCGACCCTGGCCGAATACGGCTTCCGCCTGCCCTCCTGCATGGACAACCGCCCCCTCCGCTTCGAGGAGTGGAACGCCATGCGCCCGCAATCGGTCTACGTGTCGGCCACGCCCGGCTCATGGGAAATGGACCAGACCGGCGGCGTCTTCGCCGAACAGGTCATCCGCCCCACCGGACTCATCGATCCCCCGGTCGAAATCCGCCCGGCCAAGGCCCAGGTCGACGACGTCATCGACGAAATCCGCAACACCATCAAGGCCGGCTACCGGACGCTCTGCACCGTGCTGACCAAGAAGATGGCCGAAGACCTCACCGAATACATGCACGAACAGGGCATCCGCGTGCGCTACATGCATTCGGACGTCGACACCATTGAGCGCATCGAAATCATCCGCGACCTCCGCCTGGGCGCCTTCGACGTGCTGGTGGGCATCAACCTGCTGCGCGAAGGCCTCGACATTCCCGAATGCGGCCTCGTCGCCATCCTCGACGCCGACAAGGAAGGCTTCCTGCGCAGCGAAACCTCCCTGATCCAGACCATCGGCCGCGCCGCCCGTAACGTCGACGGCCGCGTCATCCTCTATGCCGACACCATCACCGGCTCCATGGAACGCGCCCTCGCCGAAACCAACCGCCGCCGCGAAAAGCAGATGGCCTACAACGAAGCCAACGGCATCACCCCCGCCTCCGTCCGCTCCAACATCCACGACATCGTCGACAGCGTCTACGAACAGGACCACGTCACGATCAGCATTGGCAAAGGCAAGGACGGCAAGGAACAGGTCGCGGTTGGAGCGAACCTCGCCGCCGTCATCAAGGATTTGGAAGCCCAGATGCGAGAGGCGGCGACGAATTTGGAATTCGAAAAAGCGGCAAGGTTGCGCGACGAGGTCAAACGCCTGCGGGAGATGGAGTTGGATACGTTGGAGGGGGAGGTCTCATAGGCGGGCAGCCACGTGCCGCTCTTTTGCGGACCTACCTCCACGTCGTCCCGGCATGAAATGACCGGTGTGAAAACGACTATCTCGCTGGCCAAAAGCAAGCAGATTGTTGAACGTACTCGTAATAATCCGTGAGTCGCGCCTTGCCCCAAAAATATACCGTTCTGTCTCTGTTTTCAGGCGCGATGGGCCTCGATCTTGGGTTGGAGAGCACCGGCCGGTTTGAGCTAATTGCATGTGTCGAAAAGGAACGCGCCTTCTGCGACACGATACGTCTCAATCAAACGAAGGGCAGGCTAAGCAAGAACCTACAGGTGTTCGAGGCGGACATGTCATCACTAGATCCTCAACTAGTGATGAAGCGCTGTGGCATCAAGCCGGGAGAAATTGACCTCATTGTCGGCGGCCCCCCGTGCCAGTCATTCAGCACAGCTGGGCGACGAGGAACGGTACAAGATCCCAGGGGAACGCTGCTCTGGGATTTTCTACGGTTCGTGGAGGCCTTGCAGCCCAAATTCTTCATTATCGAGAACGTGAGAGGCCTGCTGTCCGCCGCGTTGCGGCATCGACCCATCGCTAATCGGAAGGATTCTGAACTTGCGCCGGATGAACTACCTGGCTCGGTGGTCAGACTGTTTGCTGATGACCTGCGTAAACTACAGACGCCATATCATATGGACTGCTTCGAAGTAAACGCCGTGAACTATGGCGCCCCTCAATTGCGCGAGAGAGTGATATTCATCGGCAATAGGTATGGTGAAGTAACCGAATTTCCTGACCCCACCCACGGACCAGAGCGGATAGAAGAGTCAACTCTTTTTGACGACGATACGTCGCTACTTCCCTGGAGAACGCTCAGGGACGCTATAGGCGGCCTGACCGACGTTGGTGACGTTATTATGGATTTCAGCGATCGCAAGAAGTCTTTCTTGAAGGAAGTTCCGCCGGGATCGAACTGGAGAAGTCTCCCTGAAGAACTGCAGAGACTCTCTATGGGCAAAGCGTGGCACGCAAAAGGAGGGCGATCAGGTTGGTGGCGGCGGCTTAATTTCGATTTGCCCAGCCCCACGCTGGTAACTATGCCCAACCACGCTAGCACGTCTCTCTGCCATCCAACGGAGCTAAGGGCGCTTACGCTCCGAGAATACGCCGCCATTCAGGAGTTCCCACAAGATTGGGAGTTTTCAGGCACTGCGGCGCAACAGTACGCTCAGGTCGGAAACGCAGTTCCAGTAAGACTTGGGAGAGTCGCTGGCAATGTTGTCGCCGGCGCTTTCGACCGTCTAGCTACAAAAAATTGGAAAGTGGAGGCTCCGCCAAAGGAGTTTCGGATAGTCTACGTCCAATCTCACGTACGAACTAGGCAGTGGTATAAGGCCGGCAAAACAATGGTTTGGGAAGATGGGGGCGTCAATAATGGGGTTTCGTACGAGCCACCTCAAACGGTACGCCGTGTGTCAGCGATAGGTTGAAAGATATGGCGAGAGGAGCTTTACCTTTTTCCAATGCACTAAGGTCGAGACGACACGTCTTTGACACTGCCGAGATCGTCGCACTTTTCAAGTTGGTGGACGAAGGCCGGGTGGATGCTCTCAGTAACTCGCTTCGAGGATACATAAGCACCAATCTACCCGCGGCCTTCGAAAAGCGCGAGGGTTTGTCCGACTACAGAACAAATCCATACGTTTTGATGACGTCCGCGAGCGTGATGGGTTTGTCGGACCCAGCAAAGTTCGGCGACTTTCTCTTTAATAGCAAGCTCTACATGGCATTGGAGACTTCGTTCGGTAAACAGATCGAAGCTGCTTTTGTAGGCCAGTACCCTTTGATTGCCGACCATAGGTGGACCGATGCACCGGAAAAGGTAGCAGAGTTCGCCGCACTTGCAGGGTTGGATCGCGAAGCGCGGGCTCAAAAGCGCGTCGGGTCAGTGTGGCGCGAAATCGACCGATCATGCGTGGTTGGCAGCCGCCGCTTTATTACTTCAATCAAGAGTGGCCCGAACACAATCAACGACACGCAAGTCGCCGGGATGACCACAGCTATAGTGACGAACCACAAAACATGGATGACCGAGACAAAAAATACTTATCCAAATGTTACCAGTCTTGACATAGTATTAGGACTTACGTACGGAACCGACAAAACCACAAATAATAAAGAAAATCAAATACTTATAAAACTTCTTGACCAGGGATTCGTTGAAGAGGATCCGGGGAACAAGCCCGGAATTCTCATAGACAGCGCGACTAGGTCTATCCGCGTCTATCGATGCATCGGCCGCGAATTCTGGTCATTCATTGGACAGCCGAATGCTGTCGAAACTGCCAAGCATGTCTTTCTAGAAATATTACTTGCTCTGTCAAAGGCCCTAAGTGGCGGTATAGAAGAGGCCGGTATCGAAGCGCGCATCAATGCGCGCCTTCTGAGGCTTTCAGCATCGTTGGCCAAGCTGCAGTTTCCCAGGAACAGCCTTCCCGACTGGGTTCGCGATGATTTCTCCGAAGACCAGCTGTTTTGGTTTGCGACGGCCATGACAGCGTTTTACGACGAGGGAATTTAGGGCAAACAAAAAGCAGGGACTCGCCCTGCCTAGTAGTCGACAAACCATCGGTCTTACACAGCGCTAGGCTCTTGCCGACGTCCTCCCTAGACGTTGTCGTTTGCGGCGGCTTTAGGGCCACCTGCTGTTCTTATCCCGTTTTGTAACTGTCGGCTCGCTGATTGTCATGCGGTATTTTCTACACACTCCTAATGCGCTCTACCCTCGCCAACCGCGACGCGCGAGCTGCCGCTCACACGGGCCGAAGCCAGCCAGATGGCCGAGGCCGAGCTCGAATTTGCCGAATTCGCCCCCGAATATGGCCGCTACCGCCTGAGCATGCCCTATGAGCAGGTGATCATCCGCGACACCAACACCCTGACCATCCGCCAGTAGCTGCCGCCCGTCCAGCCCGCCGCCCCGTTCCGCCTATCCCCTCTCTCCCAGCAACCCGCGCCACCCTTGTTGCAAATAGGTCCGAATTGCACAACTCCTTGATGTCATTCCGGCGAAGGCCGGTATCCAGGTCCGTGGCGACACGCCACAACCAGATTGTGGATAGCTCACCGCATGGATTCCGGCCTTCGCCGGAATGACACCGCGCTGGAGGCGATACTCGTCACCAAGACAGGCACCCGTCAGCAGCACGCATCCCACTCACCTTGTGATTACCACCCTCCCGACTCCGCCCCCGACACACACACCAGAACTTATCCTGTCGGGGTCGCCATGCCCACCTTCACCCAACCACCCTCGCCAACCGCACGACGCGCGCGCTGCCGCTCACCCTGGCCGAACCCAGCCAGTCACGCCCTAACTCCCCCTAAATCCTGCCTCCATCCCACAGTCCAAACACCACCCACGTCCACCCAAGTTGCAAATAGGTCCTGATTGCAATGCGGAGGCGGGCGCAGCTTATCCGCGTAAACTTCTCCCCGCGCACCGGAGCGGGACTATGCTGCGCGCCGGAACAAGGATTAGCATGACAACACCTCCCGGCCGTCCCCACCCTTGCTCCTACCTCCGCCGCCTACCACTCTCTCCCGCCTCCCTTTGCTCGCACCCTCCCCACTTCACGGCCTCCGTGTTGCAAATAGGTCCTAATTGCACTTGGTGCATCACCCCAGGCGTCGCATTTGGAATGCAATGGCAGGTAGGTCCCAGTTGCATCAGATTTGCTGTTTCTGAATTGTCGCCACCTTGCATCACCCCACCGCGCGTCACCCTCGGGCTTGACCCGAGGGCCCTGTACTTTTCGATGTCAGAGTGCGTGCAGCACCCTCGGATCAAGCCCGAGGGTGACGCTCTGGTTAGGGAGATTTCGCGCTACCCAAAAAAACTTATCCCCGCCCCCTACACCTCCCCCATACTGCACCCATCCCCGCCAACACGCGGCCCCGACGCAGGGTTCGGGTGGGGAGGCTGGAGACGGGGGCGCCCGTTTGGCTGGGCAGAAAGTCGGCAACCGGGCTTGCAACAATAGTCCCGCTCGATACCGGACCCAGTGAGGAAGCTCCAGATCCGTGATGGGCGGCCCTTGGCTCCCTGAGTTAGTAACTGGATCGAGTCAAAGGCCGCCCATTACCCGTCCTCGGGCGCATCTTGCGCCCGACGGGTGCCCGCACTCCGTATAAGCGCGACGCCGCATTCTTGGCCGGGCGCCATTTCGGCACGTCCCCAACCTCGCTCATTCGCCCCACTTATCCCCGCCCGCTTCGGCCGCCCTATCATGCTCCGCCTCATCGCAAGGAGGCGACCGTGACCCTACCCCAACTCGGCAATCGCGGCATTGCCAGCTACAACCGGCTCAACCGCGACCTCGCCGCCTTCAACTACGTGCTGCGCGTCGCCAAACCGTCCGGCGTCTGCAATGCGCATACGCTGTTCACGCTCAATGGCCTGTTCAATCGCGCCAACCGGCTGTTCCGCCGCCATGCCGACCTGCCGCACTTCGTCCAGGTCAGCCTCGAAACCACCATGAGCCAGGCCGATCTCGCCATCCTCGTCGCGCAGCTGACTGCCGCCTGCCTCGCCTTCGAGGAGCGCTATGCGCACCTGACCGAAGAGGGCCGCAAGCAAGCCAAGGCCCTGCGCATCCTCGACACCACCACCGAACGATGATCGGCAACCTGTCGACCCTCGACTCTTCCGCCCACCTGCGCTAGAACATAACAGGAACACAACCTGTCGAGGTCGCCATGCCCACCTTTACCACCGAGCTCGCCAATCGCACCACGCGCGAACTGCCGCTCACTTTGGCGGAGGCCAGCCAGATGGCCGAAGCCGGCTTCCGCTTCGCCGAATTCGACCCCGAATATGGCCGCTTCCGCCTGAGCAAGCCCTATGAGCTGGTGATCATCCGCGACAGCAACATGCTCACCATCCGCCAGTCGTGATCGGGCCGGCGGCAACCGGTGCCCGCCCTGGCCGTTGCCCTCCACCCAACAGTGGAGCGCCAACAAATGTCCAAGGACGACAACAGCACCGACAAGACGCCGGCCGAAATCCAGGATCGCATCTGGGAGCTGGCCGAGAAGATCGATTTCTGCATGTTCACCACCTGGGATGGCGAGCGCCAGCGCTCCCGCCCCCTCAGCGCCCGGGTGAAGCGCGACGAGCACGCCATCTATTTCCTGGTCGATGAATCGGGCCAGAAAAACGGCCAGGTCGAGCGCTTCCCCTTCGTCTCGCTGGCCTGGAGCGATACCAAGTCCAACAAGTATGTCGTGGTGTCGGGCAAGGCCGAGGTCAGCAATGACCGCGCCAAGATCCACGAGCTGTGGACCGATTTCGACAAGGCCTGGTGGGAGAGCGAACGCGATCCGGCCATTCGGCTGATGACGGTGACCCCCGAAGATGGCGAGCTGTGGGACAGCCCCAACCGCCTCGTCACCACCGCCATCATGCTGGCCTCCGCCGTCACCGGCAAGGGCGCCGACGTGGGCGAAAACGCCCAGGTCCCGCTATAAGCGATAAGCCGGCCCGATGCGTACGATCGAAAACATTGGTTGGACGATCGGGCCGGCGCCCCGCATGATCGGGGCATGCTGTCCAACAACGGCCCACCGCTCGATGACGATGCCCCACCCTGGGGCCGCAACGGCATCGGCCACTGGTTCGAATGGGGCGCCGCCATCAAGGCGGCCTACGACACCCCCTATGCCATCGCCGTCATGCGCGCCCGCCGCGCCCAGGCCCTGGGCCTCACCTATGAAGAATACACGCTCGAAATCCTCGAGCGTGGCCGCCATCTCAATGAGGGCGACGCCGAGCGCATCGCGGCCATCAAGCGTCGCCGTCCGCTGCGCTACTGACCGCCTTGAAACCAGCGCCCGGACGGTGCATCTGAGGGGCATGCGCCCCCTCCTGCTCGCCGCCCTCGTCACCCTCATCGCCGCGCTGCCCGCGCAGGCCATGACGATCACCGCCCGCGTCTCCGGCGGCAACATCGCCATCCACACCGGCCCACATCACAGCTATCCCGTGGTCGGCCGCCTCGCCGACGGCACCGAAATCCCGATTGACGAGTGTACCCAGGTCGACGGCGACTCGCGCCGCGGCACGCTGGGCGATGCGGGTTATCCGCTCTGGGGCAATGGTTCGGCGCAATGGTGCCACATCCCGGATACTGGCTGGGTCGAGCGCAGCTGGATCGTCGGCCGCGGCCTGGTCAATGTCACCCCGCCCGATTTCGCCGGCCCTGGTTGGTAGCAAAATCACAGCGGTAGCACCCGCGACGCCTTGACCTGGCCCAGCGAGAAACTGCTCTCGATCGAGGCCACACCCTCCACCTGCGTCAGCTTCTCGCGCAGGAAATGCTCATAGGCTTCGAGATCGGCGCAAACGACGCGCAACAGGAAGTCGAACTGCCCGGTCATCAGGTAACATTCCATCACTTCGGGCCAGCCGCCGATCGCTGCCGCGAAGGCATCGAGTTCCCGCGCCCGCTGCCGCTCCAGCTTGATCGAGATGAAAACCGAAACCGGCAGGCCGACCGCCTTCTGGTCCACCGTCGCGCTGTAGCCGGCAATTATGCCCGCCTTCTCCATCTGGCGTATCCTGCGCAGGCAGGGCGAAGCCGATAGCCCTACCCGGTCCGCCAAGGCCTGGATGGTCATCCGCCCATCCTCCTGCAGAGCACGCAGGATCTTGCGGTCGAGGGTACTGAGGTCAATCTTGGAGCTTTCCGCCACTTTCATCCTCCGAACTTGCAAAATCCTGCGCAGGGCGGCGCCAACACGGTCAAAATAGACGAGAACTGCCACCCCGCAAGGCGCAAAGTCATGGCAATGACAAGGAGGTCACATGGATCAGGGCGGCATGAGCGGATCGACGGACACGCGCATCGCCCCGATCGAGGCGCTGACGCGCAAGTCGCTGTGGCTGTCCAACTGGATGATCCACCACGCCAACCACATCCGCCCCAATGTCGATGGCGTAAAGGTCGGCGGCCACCAGGCGAGCTCCGCCTCCATGGCCGCCATAATGGCGACACTCTATTTCGGCGTGCTGAAACCTGAGGATCGCGTCGCTGTCAAACCCCATGCCGCGCCGGTCTTCCACGCCATCCAGTATCTGTTCGGCAAGCAGACCCTCGAAAAGCTGCAAAACTTCCGCGCCTTCGGCGGCGCCCAGTCCTATCCCAGCCGCACCAAGGACACCGATGACGTCGATATCTCCACCGGCTCGGTGGGCCTCGGCGTCGCCTTCACCGCCTTTGCCAGCCTGATCCAGGATTATGTCCGCGCCAAACCCTGGGCCGACAAGTCGCGGCCCGAAGGCCGCATGGTTGCTCTCGTGGGCGATGCCGAACTCGACGAGGGCAATGTCTATGAATGCCTGCTCGAGGGCTGGAAACACGGCCTGCGCAACACCTGGTGGGTCATCGACTACAACCGCCAGAGCCTCGACGGGGTGGTCCGCGAGGGGCTCTATGATCGTATCGAAGCCATCTTCCGCGCCTTCGACTGGAATGTGGTCACGCTGAAATACGGCGCATTGCAACGGGCTGCCTTCGCCGAGCCGGGCGGCGACAGGCTCAAGAAGTGGATCGATGCCGCTCCCAACGCGGTTTACTCGGCGCTGATGTTCCGCGGCGGTGCGGCCTGGCGCGAGCGTCTCAATGACGAGATCGGCGACCAGGGGGACGTCACCGCCCTCATCGCGCGCCGCAGCGATGCCGAGCTCGCCGAGCTCATGGCCAATCTGGGCGGTCATTGCACGCAAAGCCTGCTTGAGCAGTTCGAGGCGGCCGGCAGCGACAAGCCAACGGTCTTCATCGCTTATACCGTCAAGGGCTGGGCCACCCCCTTGGCTGGCCACAAGGACAATCATGCTGGCCAGATGACCGGGGCGCAGATCGATACCCTGCGCCAGTCGATGCGCGTCCGCGAGGGCCACGAATGGGACAAGTTCGAAGGCCTGGCTGATCCCGCCGCTATCGAGCGTTTCCTCGCCGAGGTGCCGTTCAACACCACAGCCCCCCGCCGCCTGACTTCGCCCGCCGTCGCCACCATCGGCCCGCAACTTGTCGGCATTGGCGCGACCTCGACCCAGACCGCTTTCGGCAAGATCCTCGACGCCATCGCCAAGACCGACAGCGACCTCGCGCGTCGCATCATAACCACCTCGCCCGACGTTACGGTCTCGACCAACCTGGGCACCTGGGTCAATCGCCGCAATCTCTACGCCGCTAGGGAAATGGTCGACGTCTTCCAGAAGGAGGCCATTCCCAGCGCCCAGAAATGGCGCTTCACGCCCGAGGGCCAGCATCTCGAACTCGGCATTGCCGAGATGAACCTGTTTCTCGCGCTCGGCGCCGCCGGGCTCAGCCATGAGCTGTTCGGCGAACGCCTGCTGCCCATTGGCACGCTCTATGATCCCTTCATCTCGCGCGGCCTCGATGCCCTCAACTATGCCTGCTACCAGGATGCGCGCTTCCTGCTCGTCGCCACGCCATCGGGCGTTTCACTGGCCGGCGAAGGCGGCGCACACCAATCCATTGCAAGCCCGCTGGTCGGCATGGCGCAGGATGGCCTCGCCAGCTTCGAACCCGCCTTTGCCGACGAACTCTCTGTCATCATGGATTGGGCCTTCGACTACATGCAGCGCTCGGGCGATGCCCGCCCCGACCTGGCCGACTGGCCACGCGATGTCACCGGCGGCTCTGTCTATCTGCGATTGTCGACCCGCAGCATCGAGCAACCGTCACGCAGCGTGGACAAAGCCCTCAGCGATGGCATCATCCGCGGTGCCTATTGGCTGAAACCGCCAACCCCGCAATGCGAGGTGGTCATCGCCTATCAGGGCGTCCTCGCCAGCGAAGCCATCGCGGCAGCGGCCGCCATCGGGGGCGACCGGCGCAATGTGGCCATCCTCGCCGTCACCTCGGCCGACCGCCTCAATGCCGGCTGGCATGCCGCCCAGCGCGCTCGTCTGCACGGCGACCACAGTGCCACCAGCCATATCGAGACCCTGCTGGCCGAAATCCCTCATCGCGCCGGCCTCGTTACCGCCATCGATGCCCATCCCGCAACGCTGGGCTGGCTCGGAAGCGTCCTGGGCCACCGCACGATCACGCTGGGCGTCGAGCATTTCGGCCAGACCGGCACGGTCAATGACCTCTACGCCCATTTCGGTATCGATGCGGCCGCCATCGAAAACGCGGCGAGGAGCATCATCGCCCCCCACTCTCGACACGGCCATTGAGAAAGTGAGCACCTATCCACAGACCGCCTTGCCAACCCCAGATGTATTTGTCAGACATATGTCATTAGGCAGCTGCCGAGGGAAAGGGCGCCGCCAAAGCGACGCAAGTCGACACGAAAAATGATCGGCGCCTGCCAGCGCCGGCATGAGGGAAACGTCCAGAAACTGGCTCTGCAACAAGGAGGGAGCTTAATGAACGCATTGCTCAAGATCGCCGGGGGGCTCGCCGTCGCCACGGCATTGTCGGCCCCGGCACTCGCCCAGACCACTGTGGTGGCCCCGAGCGGCAGCACCGCCGGCACCTACATGGACTACATGAAGACCGTGTATGATCGAGGCACCGGCTCCGAGCTGCTGCAGATCCCGATCGCGACCTTCGACAAGGAGTTCGAGCTGACCCCGATGGCAGCCGAAAGCTGGTCGCAGTCCGAGGATGGCCTGACCTGGACCTTCAAGCTCCGCTCGGGCCTTGTCTGGTCCGATGGCGAACCACTGACGGCCGAAGACTTCGTCTTCGCGCTGCAGCGCGCCGCCACCTCGGGCTATGATTTCGCCTGGTACTGGGACTTTGCCGGCGGCATCAAGGGTTGGAAGGAAGTCACCGAGGGGACCGCCGACGTTTCCACCCTTGGTCTCAAGGCCGTCGATGACCTCACCATTGAAGTCACCACCGTCGCGCCCAAGCCCTACTTCCCGTCGGTCACGAGCCTCTGGTACCCGGTTCCCAAGCACAAGGTCGACGAACTCGGCGATGACTGGGCCCTCGACGTGGCCAACATCGTTTCGTCCGGCCCGTTCGAAATCGAGAGCTGGGAAAAGTCGAACAACTCGGTCGTCTTCACCAAGTCCGATACTTATACCGGCCCCTGGGCGCCGCAGATCGATCGCCTCGAACTCGATCCGACGCTCAATGCACCTGAAGTCGGCCTACCGGCTTTCCTCGCCGGTGACGCCGATTATTCGTTCCTCAATACCGGCCAAGTGCCGGTAGCGACCCAGCGTTATCCCGACGGCATCCGCAAGAACGCCGTCTTTGCGACCTCGTACATCTCCTATGACCTCGATGCTGCGCCGTTCAACGATGTCAATGTCCGCCGCGCCTTCTACTACGCCGTCAACCGCGAGGAACTGACGACCACTGTCCTCAAGGACATTGCCATTCCGGCAGGCTCGATCCTGCCGCCCGGCTATCCTGGCTACAATCCCGATGTCGTTGCCCAAGCCACTTTCGACCCCGAAAAGGCCAAGCAGTTCCTCGCCGATGCCGGCTTCCCCAATGGCGAAGGCTTCCCGGAGGTGGAAATCTGGTACCGCGAGGAGGGCGGCTATAATGGCGCCATCATCCCGGCCATGGCGCAGTATCTCCAGGCAGAATTCAAGGAAGTCCTGGGCATCAGCCTCAACATCCGCGCCTTGCCCGGCCCGGAATGGATGGATGGCCTGCGCGGCAAGAAGAACAACATCTTCATCGCGCCCTATGAGTACGACTATCTCGATCCGTCGAACTTCTACGGCATCTTCTACAATGGCGGCCGCCACGGCTACTTCATTCCGGAATATGACGAGATCGTCGCCAAGGCCGACTCCGAGAGCGACTGGGATACCCGCTACAAGCTGTACGCTGAAGCCGAGCAGGTCATGATCGACCAGGGCCTCATCGTCCCGCTCGTACACCCCGTCACCATCGCCGTGGTCTCCGATCAGATCACAGGTGATGGCGTCCAGCCCAACTCGCTCGGCTTCACCCAGCTCGACCGCCTCGGCCACTACTTCTTCACGCACATTACCAAGCAGTAGTCGCGATCGATCAATGCGCTCCCCGGCTTATGTCGGGGAGTGCCCTCCACCAAGGGCCGCTTCATGCCTCTCGTCGAAATCGAAGGCCTCCGGGTCAGCTTCAGCCAGTATGATGGCCAGATCGATGCCGTCCGTGGCGTGAGCTTTACGGTCAACGAGGGCGAAAGCCTGGGCATCGTCGGCGAAAGCGGCTCAGGCAAGTCGGTCAGTTGCGGTGCCCTGCTCCGCCTGTTGCCGACGACCGCCAAGGTCACAGCGGCCAAGATGACACTCGACGGCATCGATGTGCTGAAAGCGGACAAGGAAGACCTCAAGCGCATACGCGGTCGCTCCGCTGCCATGATCTTCCAGGATCCGATGACCGCTTTCGATCCGGTCTTCACCATCGGCCACCAGATCGCCGAAACCATCCAGGCCCACCGCGACATAGGCAAGCGCGAGGCCCTGGCCGAGGCCGAGCAACTCCTGCTCCGCGTCGAGATCAAGAACGCCGCCGACGTCGTCAAATACTATCCGCACCAGCTGTCCGGCGGCATGCTGCAACGCGCCATGATCGCCATGGCCCTTTCCTGCCGACCCAAGGTGCTTATCGCCGACGAGCCGACCACCGCGCTCGACGTCACCATCCAGGCGCAAATCCTCCAGCTCATCAAGAAAGTGCAGGCCGAATTCGGCATGGCACTGATCATGATCACGCACGACCTGGGCGTCATTGCCGAAACGGTGGATCGCGTGCTGGTCATGTATGGCGGCGAGGTGATGGAAGAAGGTTCGGTCGCCCAGATTTTCGAGGCGCCGCGCCACGACTACACCAAGACCCTGCTGGCCAGCCTCCATTCCCGCTTCGAGCCCTCCAAGGGTGACCCCGAGGCCATCGCGCCTGCGCTAGAACTGCGCGGCCTCGCCAAGGCCTACCCGATCCGCCGCCGCAATGGCTTCCGGATCACCCACGGCGAATTCCAGGCGGTCCAGGCTGTCGATGTCGTGCTGCCACGTAATCGCATCGTCGCTATCGTCGGCGAATCCGGTTCCGGCAAAACCACGACCGGCCTCATGGCCATGCGTCTCACCGAACCATCCAGGGGCCAGATTTTGGTCGATGGCACCGACATTTCGGGGCTTGATCCAGCAGCGCTCATCCCCTTCCGCAAGCGCATGCAGATCGTGTTCCAGGACAGCTATTCGGCCCTCGATCCCATGCTGACGCTGACCCAGATCATCGCCGAGCCCCTGCATATCCATGGGCTGGGCACATCGCGCGAGCAGACGGAAAAAGCCCTCGGCTGGCTTGAACGCGTCGGCCTGCCCCGCAGCTTCGGCAGCCGCTATCCGCACGAACTCTCCGGCGGCCAGCGCCAGCGCGTCGCCATCGCCCGGGCGCTGATCCTCGAACCCTCAGTCCTCGTCGCCGACGAACCGACCTCCGCGCTCGACGTCACGGTCAAGGCGCAGATCATCAACCTGCTCAAGAAGCTGCAGGCCGAACTGGGCCTTTCCATCCTCTTCATCAGCCACGACCTCTCGACCGTCAAGTCGCTGACCGACAGCGTCGTCGTCATGTATCGCGGCCGCGTCGTCGAGGAAGGCCCAACCGAGCGCCTGTTCGCCGAGCCGCAGCACCCCTATACGCGCGCCTTGCTCGACGCTATTCCAGCCACCGATCCCCGGGAGCGGGGCGTGCGCACCTTTCTCTCGGCCGACGAGATCAAGGCCCAGACCCCGCGCTTCACCGTCATCCAGACCGGCGCGGCTCCCAATGCCACCCCGCAACTGGTCACCATCGCCCCGGGCCACCGGGTCGAGGCCATCGTGACGACGTGAGGAGCCAGCCATGATCGCCCACATCATCCGCCGCATCCTCTCGGTCGCGTTCACCTTCATCGTGGTCTCCATCATCATCTTCCTGATGATGCACTCCGTCCCCGGCGGTCCGTTCGATGCCAATGACATGCCGGTTTCCGAGGCCGTGCGCGCCAAGATGATGGCGCAGTGGGGACTCGATCAGCCACTGCATGTCCAGTATCTCAACTACATGTGGGGCGTGCTCCACCTCGATTTCGGCGTGCCTTTCCAGAGCCCCGGCGAAACCGTGGTCGAACTGATCTCCCGGGCCTGGGTCCCGAGCCTCATCCTGGGCGGCTCCGGCGTACTGATCGGCGCGCCCCTAGGCATCCTCCTCGGCATGGCTGCCGCCCTCAACCGCAATTCGTGGATCGACTACCTCGCTTCCACCGTAGCAACACTGGGCCTCACCATCCCAGTCTTCGTCACCTCCATGCTGCTGATCCTGATCTTTGCGGTCTGGCTCAACTGGCTGCCGGCCAGCGGCTGGCCCCAGCCCAACCGCTGGATCCTGCCGATCATCTGCTACGCCCTGATCCCGCTGGCGACCTATGCGCGCTACACGCGCTCGGCCATGCTCGACACGCTGAACCGGCCCTTCGTCACCGTGTTGCGCGCCAAGGGACTGAGCGAGCGTCGCATCATCTTCCAGCACGTCATGCGCAACTCGGCCATCCCGCTGGTGACAGTATTTCTGCCCATGTTCATCGGCACCGCCACCGGCTCGATCTTCGTCGAGGCCATGTTCCGCGTGCCCGGCCTTGGCGCCTACTTCGTCTCCTCCATCGAGGTGCGCGACTATACGCTGCAGATGGCGCTGATGCTGCTGATCACGTTCATGTACTGCCTGGCCTATCTGCTGTCCGACCTTGCCTATGCTCTGCTCAATCCGCGCATCCGCACGGGAGGCACGGAATGACCGACACCACAGCGCCCGTCTCCGCCTCCGGCCAGCGCAGCCCGCTCTGGTTCGCCTGGCGCCGCTTCCTCTCCAACAAGGCCGCCGTCATCGGCGGCACGGTGCTCGGCATTCTGATCCTGATGGCGATCTTCGCGCCGCTCATCACGCCCTATGACCCCGAAGCGCAGAGCTTCCTCACCGAAGCGCTAGCCTTTCCGTCGGCAACGCACTGGTTCGGCATCGACAATCTGGGGCGCGATTTCTATTCGCGTATCGTCTACGGCGCCCGTGTCTCGCTCACCATCGGCTTCACCGCCGCCCTGTTCAGCGTTCTCGTGGGCATCCCGCTCGGCGCCCTCGCCGGCTATTTCGGCGGCCGCATTGACTGGGTGATCATGCGCATCATCGAAGTCTTCTCGGTCGTCCCGCCGCTGCTCGCCGCCCTGCTGCTCGGCGCCATCACCCGGGGCGGCTACGGCACCATCGTCTTCATCGCCGCGCTCTTCGGCTGGGTACAGGTCTGCCTCCTCGTCCGCGCCCAGGTCAAATCCTTCCGCGAGAAGGAATTCGTCCGCGCCGCCCAGGCGCTCGGCGCCTCGCCCTGGTACATCATCCGCCGCCACCTCATCCCCAATTCCATCAGCCCGATCATCATCGGCTTCGTCCTCTCCATCCCGCTCGCCATGATGCTCGAAGCCTCGCTGAGCTTCCTCGGCGTGGGTGTTCCCCCGCCGACGCCAACCTGGGGCCAGATGATCAACGAGGGCATCGACTTCATGTTCTTCTATTGGCACCTGGCGGTCTTCCCCACGGCCGCGCTCGCCATCACCGTCCTCGCGACCTCGCTGTTCGGCGACGGCTTGCGCGATGCGCTCGACCCGACTTTGAAAGGCCGCTGAATTGTCTGAAAATCTCGCCCGGCAGTTCCTCATCCGTGAGGATGTCGTCTTTCTCAACCACGGCTCGTTCGGTGCTTGTCCGCGCCCAGTCTTTGCCAAATACCAGGAGTGGCAGCTCGAACTCGAGCGCCAGCCCGTCGAGTTCCTCGGCCGCAACCTGACCGAGACCATGCGCCAGCCCCGCATCGCCCTGGCCACCGAACTGGGCACGACGCAGGACAATATCGTCGGCCTGACCAATGCCACGCTCGGCCTCAACATCGTCGCCCAGTCGCTCGATCTTAAGCCGGGCGACCAGATCCTCACCACCGACCACGAATACTCCGCACTGGAAAAGACCTGGGCCTACGTCTGCCGCAAGACCGGCGCCGAAGTGGTCGTGGTCAAGGTGCCCATGCCGCTCATGACCGAGGCGCAGTTCACCGATACCATCATTGCCGGCATGACCGACCGCACGCGCGTGCTGTTCCTTAGCCACATCACTTCGCCGACGGCCCTGCTCTTCCCCATCGAGCGCTCGATCGCCGAAGCCCGCAAGCGCGGCATCTGGAGCGTCATCGACGGCGCCCACACGCCGGGCCACATCAAGCTCGAACTCGACAAGCTCGGTGCCGATTTCTACTCCGGCAATTGCCACAAGTGGATGATGGCGCCCAAGGGCTCGGCCTTCCTCCATGCGCGCCCCGAAGTGCAGGGCCTGATCGATCCGCTGGTGATCAGCCACGGCTGGACCGATAAATCCAAGGAACCCGGCGCCAAGGGCGCCTTCGGCAATTCGCCCTTCATCGACGAACTCGAAATGCAGGGCACCCGCGACCCCGCGCCGTGGCTCACCGTCCCCGCCGCGCTTGACTATCGCCGCGACAACGACTGGGAAGCCGTGCAGGCTCATTGCCATGCCCTGGCGCTCGATACGGCCCAGCGCCTCGGCGAACGCACTGGCCTGCCCCCGCTCAGCGCCCCCCAGTTCAGCGCTCCGCAGATGATCGCCATGCCGATCCCGGAATGCGACACCGACAAGCTCAAGGTTGATCTCTACGATAGGTACCGCATCGAAATTCCGGTCTTCAAATGGCAGGACACCTGCATCGTCCGCCTGTCGGTGCAGGGCTACAATTCCAAGCCGCAGATGGATTTGCTCATCGACGCGCTGACCGACCTGCTCGATCTCAAATCCGGCTCGGCACCGCGCCTGTCATCGCGAGGCTGACAAAAGCCGCGAACTGTGGTGTGTGTGCTGCCGAACGCACACGCCGGGAGGATTTGGCGCAGTGAGACCAGAGGCGTTGAGCTATCTCGAGCCGCTCGAAACCCGCACGCGTGGCGTTGCGGTGCTCGACGCGCTGGCCGACATGGTCGAGCGCTCCGGCCTCAAGATCGGCGATCGCCTGCCCCCTGAAGTCTCCCTTGCCGCCACGCTCGGCGTCGGTCGCTCCACCATCCGCGAAGCCCTCAACCGATGGGAGGGCCTCGGCATCATCCGCCGCCGCCGCGGCGACGGCACGTACCTGTCCGCTCGCGTCCAGACCTCGCGCGGCCTGGTGCCGACGATGGTGCGCCTCGAGGGCGAAGCCCTGCTCCGCCTGATGGAAATCCGCCGTACGCTCGAAAACGACGTCGTCCGTAAGGCGACGGAGAAAGCTACCCCGGCCCAGCGCCGGCAGATCAGCGAGCTCTGCGATGTCCTGCTGATCGAGGTCAATGCCGGCCGCCCATGGCGCAAGGCCGACCACGCCTTCCACGGCGCCATCTACGACGCCACCGGCAACCCGATGTATGGCCAGCTGCTGATGAACCTCGACCACGCGCTGGAACGCGGCGGCTCATCCCCCTTCACGGCCGACGCCTTCGGTCTGGATTCCTTCCCCATCCACCGCGAACTGGCCGACGCCATCCTCGCCGCGGACGTGGACCAGGCCCTGGACGCAATCAACCGCCTGCTCGATACGGTCGAACGCGAGGTCAAGGCGATCATCGAGGGACGGAAGGGCTAGCGCCCCTTCCTTACCTCGCCCCTCCGGGGAGAGGTCGACCCGCAGGGTCGGGTGAGGGGTGCTTCGGCATATACCTCACCCAGTAAAGTCCCCTCACCCGGCGGCTCGCCGCCGACCTCTCCCCAGAGGGGAGAGGTAAGATCAAACCCACCCGCTCAACTCGCGCCGGACCATCGCCTCGATCATGTCCATGCCGCCGGGGCTGTCGTTCAGGCACGGGATATAGGCGAACTTCTCGCCCCCCGCTTCCATGAACGTTTCCTTGCCCTGCATGGCGATCTCTTCCAGCGTTTCGATACAGTCCGCCGAAAAGGCCGGCGCCAGGATCGCCACCGTCTTGACGCCCTTGCCCGGAAGCGCCTCGAGCGTCACGTCGGTATAAGGCTCCAGCCACTTGGTTGGGCCAAAACGGCTCTGGAAGGTGACCATCAGCTTGGATTTGTCCCAGCCCAGATATTCGCGCACCAGCCGCGTCGTCTTGAAACACTGGCAATGGTAGGGGTCGCCCCGCTCCAGATATTCGACGGGCATGCCGTGATAGCTGGTGATCACCAGGTCCGGCTCGAAATCCAATGCCGCGACGCCATCGCGGATCGAGTTGCCCAGCGTCTCGATATATTTCGGGTCCTCGAAATAGGCCGGCGCGGTGCGCACGGCCGGTTGCCAACGCATCTTGCTCAACGCTTCGAACGCCTTGTCATTGGCGGTCGCCGTCGTCGTGGCGGAATATTGCGGGTAGAGCGGCACCAGCAGGATCTTCTGGCATCCCGCCGCCTGCATCTTTTCCAGAACACTCTTTGTCGAGGGGTTGCCATAGCGCATGGCGAAGTCGACCACGATTTCGCCGTGTCCGGCCAGACGTTGCGCCAGCGCCTCAGTCTGGTTGCGCGTGATCACCCGCAACGGGCTCTCGTTCTTCTCCTTGTCCCAGATCTGCCCATAGGCATGGCCGCTCTTCTGCGGCCGGAAGCTCAGGATCACCAAGTTGAGGATCGGCCACCACAACCACTTCGGCGTCTCGATGACGCGCGGGTCGCTGAGGAATTCCTTGAGGTAGCGCCGCACGCTCCAGTAGTCGGTGGCGTCGGGTGTACCCAGGTTGAGCAGGACCACGCCGATCTTCGGCTTTTGGACAGGTGGATGATTGGCAGGGCGATGATCGGACATGGAGCGCCAGTTTGGAGGAGTTCTAGGCTGGCGCACCATAACCCCTCCCTCGTCATCCGCAAGGCGGCGATGGGTCGCGTCGGCTAGAGACTGGCAATCACCAGCAGCACGCCAAACGCCAGCACGGCGGCCGCTCCCAATAGTTCCACCCACCAGACGACGGCACCGGTCACCGGGTTGTCCACGCCGCCGATCCGCCGCGCCAGACCCTTGGCCGTCACGGCCAGCGTCGCCAACAGCGCCACGGTGATCGCCGTGCCAGCCCCCATGAGGAAGACCGCGGCGATGCCAGCAGGCAGCAGGCCTTGCGACAATGCGAACACCAATACCACCAGCGCTCCCGAGCATGGCCTCAGCCCCACGGCTAGCACCACGCTCAACTGCTCGCGCAAACTGCCCGTCGTGGCTTCGGGCCCCACGATGTGCGCATGCCCGGCATGGTCATCGTGATCGTGGTCATGGTGATGGTGGTCATCATGATGGCGATGATCGTGCGCGTGGTGCCCGTGATCGTGCCCACCGTGGTCGTGCAGGTGTCCGTGCGCCTTGCTGGCCATATCCTCATGCTGGTGGCTATGTCCCCAGCCGAACACTTTGCGCAGCACCAGCCACAGTCCCAGCAAGGCGACCATCGCGTAGGAGGCGATGCCGATCCAGTTGGCCGCGTCGCCCATGGCGATGCTGGTCATGCCAAGCAGTCCCGCCGCGATCAGCACGAACACCACTGCCACCGCCGATTGCAGCAGCGCCGACAACACGCTGAGCAGAACCCCGCGCCGCAACTGCGTTTCGTTGGCCAGCACATAGGACGAGATCACTACCTTGCCATGGCCCGGCCCGGCAGCGTGGAAGATGCCATAGAGAAAACTCAGCCCACCCAGCACCCAGAATGCCGTCCAGTCCGTGCGCAACGCGTCCAGCGAGCTGGTCATCGCCGCATAGAAATCGCGCTGCTGCGTCTGCAGCCAGCCGAAAAACCCTGTCCGGGGCAGATTGAGACCCGGCTCAGGCGGCGGCCCGCCAAACGGCATGGCCGGCTTGGCCTCGGCAACCTCCGTCACCGCGTCCAATGCCGTTGCCGGCGCTGCGGCAGGCGCGCCGTCGCAGCTCACCACGATCAGCCCCTGCGTGCCGCGCATGGCGGCAGCCAGGTCCGGCGGCAATTCGGTGACATCGGGCCCCAGCGCGTACAGCCGCTGCTCGACGTCAGGAGCCATCTCCTTGGGCGGCTCCAGCGTCACGGCGCAGCCATCCGGCGCATTTTCCAGCGTGACATCACTGGCATCGGCAAAGGTGATCGCCACGTAGTATTCGGGGTCGTACACCCCAAGCTCGAACCGCTCCCCCAGCGGATGCGGCTGCACCGTCGCCAGCGAGTAACTGAGCGTCGTGCGTCCATCTGCATAGACCATGCGCTGGTCACCCACTGGCTCGAATTGCAGCGGTTCGGCGGTGTCGCCCGCGATGGTGTAGAAGCCATATTCGGCCAGGCCGGTCATGTTCTCGTCGGCAAGCCCCTGCAGTTCCTCGGGGCTCGTCTCACGATCGCCGTTGGTATCGAGGCCCTGGATCACCCAGGCCGAGAACGCAGTATCGAACGTCCATTCGTGGTGCAGCCCGACCACGGCGCCGCTGGCGTCGAAGGTGATGCGGACCTTGGCGTCGATGAGGATATGCGGATGCGCGACGGCCGGCAGCGTCAGCGCGCACAGACCGATCGCCGCGCCGGCAAGCCGGCGTCCAACATCGCGAAACTTCATGCCCGCCTCTAGCTCACTGGGTGGTTCTGGAACCACTCGACGAGGTGATCGATCAGCGCCCTCACCTTGCCGGCAAGGTGCCGCCGATGCGGGTAGACTGCCTGCAACGTCTGGCCCGTCGGCAGGTAGTGAGCCAGCACAGGCACCAGTTCGCCGCCGGCGACCATCGGGTCGGCGAGGTAGGAGGGCAATACGACAAATCCAAGGCCCATCACCGCCGCCTGTCGTGCCGCGAGTGGCGAGTTCACGCGCAGGGGCCCGTTGACCGGCACCGAGATGGTCTTGCCATCCTCTACGAAGCGCCAGTTCGACTGGCCCTGCAGATTGACATCGACGATGCATGGCAGGTGGCGGAGGTCTTCGGGGTGCTTGGGCGTACCATGCTGCTTGAGCAGTGCTGGTGACGCACCGACCACAACATGCATATCGGCAATCTTGCGCGCAATCAGCGAGGAATCCGCGAGCGTCGATATGCGCAGGGCCACATCGATCCCCTCGTCGACCAGGTCGACGTAACGATCCTCAAGCCGCAGGTCCAGCGACACCTTGGGGTGTTTCTTGAGGTATTCGTAGATTGCCGGGGCCAGCGTCGACTCGCCGAAATTTCGCGGGGCCGAAACGCGCAACAGTCCGCGCGGCTCCGCCGTCTGGTCAGTGATGGTGGCGTCGAGGTCGTCCAGCTGCTGCAGCAGCGCGCTGGCTTCGCGATAATAGGCCTCGCCAGCCTCGGTCAGGCTCAGCTTGCGGGTGGTGCGGTTCATCAACCGCACCCCGAGATAGTCCTCGAGGTCGGTGACATATTTGCTGAGCAGGGCCTTGGAGCGTCCGTGCTGGCGGGCAGCGGAAGAAAACCCGCCGGAATCAAATACCTGAACGAAAGCGCGGATGCGGGCGAGATCCTGCGTCATGGTACTTCCGTTCACGCTAGCGACGTAATGAACGCATAACTCATCTGCATGGAGCGAACAATAAGCGGCCTTGGTCGTTCCACGATTAACGATAGGATGGAAACGCCAATCGACGCGCCCGAGGAGTTCGGACTATTTTCCCGCCCATGTCCAGACCTTCATCCCGATCCACGCTTTACCGGCTCATCGAGGCCGGGCAGCTTGCGCACAAGGCTTTGCTTTTGCCGCTGATGGAACGTGGTCTGGAGCCTGGCGATGATGCCGTGCTGTTCGAGCTGGGTCGGGCCGGCACGACGGAGGCTGATCTGGCGGCCGAACTTGGCATCAGTGAGGTCGCCCTGAGCACGCGCCTGTCCAGGCTGCTCGACCGCGAACTAGTGACCCGCCAAGCGGTTGGTCCCGAACTCGCGCCGGGCGTGGCCCTCAGCGAGCGCGGCGTTCGTATCCGCAATGGGTTGGTCGACCACTGGACGCAGCTGGAGGAAGCCCTGATGGGCGAGCTCAAGCCCAAGCAGCGCAAAAAACTTGGCGAACGCCTGAAGCGCTTCGTCGAGCTGTTGCGACTCTAGGCTTACCTGAAGGTTTCATTCAGGTTCGGTTCAGGCTCAATGGCGTTCTTTAGGGTTCACAGGCATTTACGTGCCACTTGAACCAAGGAGATCGACAATGGCTCTGAGCAAGAAACTCATGGCTGGAGGCATAGCGGCGCTGGCGCTTTTGGCGACGACCGCATCCGCCTTTGCAGCGCAGGCTTACGCCACCGGCAACGTCAATGTGCGTTCGGGTCCCGGCACCGGCTACAGCCGTGTGGACACGCTGCGCGCCGGCCAGCAGGTCGACGTCATCGAATGCCGCGGCAGCTGGTGCTACATCGAAAAGCGCGGTCCCGACGGCTGGGTTTCCGCCAACTACCTCAGCCGCAGCGGCGGCTGGCAGGATGACGACGATTGGGGTTGGGATCGTCCGCCCCACTGGAACCCGCGTCCCCCGCGTCCGCCGCACTGGAATCCGCGCCCGTGGCCGCAGCCTCAGCCCTGGCCGACCCGTCCGGGTAACAATGGCAGTGTCTGCTTCAACGGACCAAACGGATACTTCTGCATCGGCAACTAGCCAACGCAACGCCGCCCTTCGGGGCGGCGTTTTACTGTCCAAGCAACCCGCTGGCACCTGGCTCGTTATCAAGCCAACCAGAGGAGATTGCACAATGGCAACTGCCGCAACCACCCAAGACAAGTCTGCCCGCACCGCGACCCCTGCCGCAGTTGCGGCAAGACCAACCTCCACGGCCAAGAACGCCGCCGCGGCAAAGCCCGCCACCGCTTCAGTCAAGTCGGCCGGTAAGCCCAAGTCGGACAGCAAGCCGGCCGGCAATTCCGACGCCGCCCGCACGCTCAAGGCAAAGGCCGCTGCCAAGCCCACCAGCGCCAAGCCCGCCAAGAAGGCCACGGCCACCAAGGTCGCCGAACGCGCTACCGCGCCCGCGAACCGGCAGTCACGCGACTCCAGCATGACCGCCAAGGAACATGACGATCACGTCGAACGCATCTGGGAACTCGCCAAGCGGATCGGCATCGCCATGTTCGTGACCTGGGACGGCAAGGAGCAGCGTGCGCGCCCGCTCGCCGCGACGGTCGAAAAGGACGAAGGCGCCATCTACTTCCTGACCGACGTGAACGGCGAAAAGGACGATCAGGTCGCCGAATTCCCCCATGTCAGCGTGAGCTTCGCCGACCACAAGCATTCCAAGTTTGTGGCGCTGTCGGGCAAGGCCACTGTTTCGAACGATCGCGCCAAGATCAAGGAACTGTGGAGCCCATTCGCGAAGGCCTGGTGGGATAGCCCGGAAGACCCGGCGATCCGGGTGATCAAGGTCACCCCGCAGGATGCCGAACTCTGGGACAGCCCCGGCCGCATCGTCACCACCATCTCGATGCTCGCGGCAGCTGTGACCGGTCGTACCCCCAAGATCGGTGAGAACGCCAAGGTTGTACTGTAGGAACCTTCCGGGAGACGCATCGCGTCTCCCGCCCCTCATTCCCGCCCGGGCATAGCGGGATCGGCGACGACAGCAACGCGCTTGACGCGTTCGCGCGCCATCACGACCAGTCCTGCCGCCACGATGATTGCTGCGCCGATCATGGAGATCGGATCGATCCAGTGCCCGAAAACTACGGCGCTGAGGGCGATCGCCCAAGGCAGCGAGAAATAGTTGAACGGCTGCACGACACTGGCCGGCGCCATGCTCAGCGCATAGACCATTAGCCCATGCCCCGCACATGTCGTTGCCATCACGGTGACGACGAGGGCGAAGTCGCCCCATCCCATCGGCTGCCAGAAAAACACGCCGACCATGGCCGACATCACCAGACCGATAAGCGCCGTATAGGTCATGCTGGTCGCGGCGCTGTCATGCTGGCCAACCTTGCGGGTGATGACGATGTAGATGGAATAAAGCGTCGCCGAAATCAGCGCAAAACCAACGCCCCAATCGAGCGGCAGTCCGCCTGGCCTGACGATCACCAGGGCCCCCGCGAAGCCTGCACCCACCGCCACGAAGCGGAAGATGCCGACCTTCTCCCCAAGGATAGGGATGGCAAAAAGCGTCACCAGCAGGGGATAAACCACAGTGATGGCCTGCAGTTCGCCCAGCGGAACCGTACGCAACGCCAGGGCAAAGAACCAGATATCGGCCATCAGCAATACGCCGCGCAGCACCTGCCACAGCGGCACCTTCGAGTTGAGGGCTTGCCGCAAGGGCGCTTGGCGCATCACCAGCAACAGCGAAAAAACCGCAAAGCCCCAGTAGCGCATCATGGTGATCTGGAACGGCGAATAGGTCTGCACCAGTATCTTGGAAATCGCGTCCTGCACGCCAAACACGCCGATGGTAATAAGCGTCAGGACAATGGCGCGGCCGACGTTGTCGGCACGGGCGTCAGCTGCAATGGGCGAAGACATGGGAGCACAATCAAAATGCAGAATGAAACGCCCCGGACGGACGCAGCCGGAGCATTCGAAGCGCTATCGCAAAGCTCATGCCTTGGCCATAGCCGAGTTAATGATGCCGGCAATTGCGGTGCTGTCGCCCCAGTGCCGGCAGCACCGCAACGCTCCCGGAAAGCCCACAGGATCCAGTGTATGGATACGGCGCTTGAAGCGGCTTGAACCAGAGGACAATGCTCCTGTCCGAACCTGTCAGCAGCTCCGAATAAATCGGTGCTGGGCCAAACGTTGAACTAAGTCGCCAAAGCGGCCTATGGTCCGCCCAAAGGTGCCAAAGCCCATCATGTCGAATCGCCCATCTTCCCCGCCCCGCGCCGTTGCGCTTGTCACCGGCGCAGCCGACCGCATCGGCGCCGCCATCGCGCGCCGTCTCGCCCGCGACGGTTGGGCGGTGCTCGTTCACTACCGCAGTTCGGCTGACAAGGCCGATGCAGTCGTGTCCGATATCCGGGCCGCCGGGGGGCTGGCCATGACCATCCAGGCCGATCTGGCTGATCGTGCGCAACGCAATGGACTGATCGGGACTGCCCGCGCTGTCTTCGGTCCGCTGACCTTGCTGGTCAACAACGCGTCCCTGTTCGAGCGCGACTCCGTGGCCGATCTTGACGAAGCGCTTTGGGACGCCCATTTCGCCGTTCATGCCGAAGCGCCTGCATTTCTCGCGCGCGACTTCGCTGCCCAGCTTCCTGAAACGGAAACGGGCAACATCATCAACATCATCGACGAGCGCGTACTGGACCTGTCGCCTGCCTTTTTCAGCTATACCCTCAGCAAGGCCGTGCTCTGGACCATGACTCGCACCCTGGCCCAGTCGCTGGCCCCGCGCATCCGCGTCAATGCCATTGCCCCCGGCCCGACCGTACCGCCGCCCGGCGTGTCGCTGGACGTCCATGCCAAGCGCGTCAGCGAATTGCCGCTGGGCCGCAGCGCCGACCCCGATGGCATTGCTGACGGGGTTGTCGCGGTGCTGACGCTTGGCGCCATGACGGGGCAGATGATCACCCTCGATGGCGGCCAGCATCTTGAATGGCCGGCGCGCCGCAAGCCCACGCCGAGACGGAAATGAGCGACAGCCCTCCGCCTGCATCCGGCCACGAGGTCATCCGCGCCTTTGTTCGCACGCTTCCCGCAGCCCCGGGCGTCTACCGCATGCTCGATGCCGAAGGCGAAGTGATGTATGTGGGCAAGGCCCGCAACCTCAAGGCGCGAGTCACCAATTATACCCGCCCCGATGGGCTTGAGGTCCGCCTCCAGCGGATGATCGCCGCCACGGTGAGCATGGAATTCGTGCGCACCGAGACTGAGTCTGAAGCGCTGCTGCTCGAAGCCAACATGATCAAGCGGCTCAAGCCCCGCTTCAACGTGCTGCTGCGCGACGACAAGAGCTTCCCCTACATCCTGATCGCCACCGATCACGAGGCACCCGAGCTCACCAAGCATCGGGGAACCCGGCGCAGGCAAGGCCACTATTTCGGCCCCTTTGCCTCGGCAACTGCTGTGGGCCGCACCATTGCATCCCTACAGAAGGCGTTCCTGCTGCGCAATTGCTCGGACAGCTTTTACGCCGCGCGCACTCGGCCTTGTTTGCAACACCAGATCAAGCGCTGCGCCGGCCCTTGTACGCGCGAGGTCTCGCTCGAGGCCTATGGCGAGTTGGTCGAGGACGCCCGCCAGTTCCTGTCGGGCAAGTCGCAGGGTGTGCGCGACCATCTGCAGCGCGACATGAACCAGGCCGCCGAGCAGCTCGACTTCGAACGGGCCGCGCTGCTCCGCGATCGTCTGTCGGCTCTGGCGCTTATCCAGTCGCAGGGGGGCGCTACTGCCAAAACGGTCGAGGAAGCGGACGTCTTTGCCATCCACCATGAGGGTGGCCAGTTCTGCGTGCAGGTCTTCTTCTTCCGTGCCTTCCAGAACTGGGGCAACTATCCCTATCGCCCACGCGCCGATGCCAGCCTGTCCGATGCAGAGGTACTCGAAGCCTTTATCGGCCAGTTTTATGAGAACAGAACACCCGCCCGCCTCGTCCTTGTCAGCCACGAACTGTCCGAACCGGCGCTGATGGAAGAGGCACTGTCAACGCGCGCCGGCCGCAGGGTCTATATCGAGCAGCCCAGGCGCGGTGAGAAACGCGACCTGGTCAATCACGCCCTCAACAATGCCCGGGAGGCACTCGGCCGCCAGCTTGCCGAGGGTGCCACCAACCGCGCCTTGCTTGAAGGCGTCGCCGAGACCTTCGGCCTCGATGATGTGCCACGGCGTATCGAAACCTACGACAACTCGCATATCTCGGGCACCAACATGGTCGGCGCAATGGTGGTGGCCGGAGAGGAAGGCTTCTCCAAGAAGCACTATCGCACGTTCAACATAAAATCCGACATCGTCGCCGGCGACGACTTCGGCATGATGCGTGAAGTGCTGACCCGGCGTTTCACGCGCCTCGCCAACGAGAGCGAAAACGACGCCGAGGATGAAAACACCGGCATGCCCGATTGGCCCGACGTTGTGTTCATCGACGGCGGCGCCGGTCAGCTGAACGCCGTCCGCGAGGTAATTGCCGGCCTGAACCTGCCTAAGGAAGTGACCTTCATCGGCATCGCCAAGGGCGAGGAGCGCGATGCCGGACGCGAGAAATTTCACATGGAGGGCCGGGAGCCCTTCATGCTGCCGCATCGTGACCCCGTGCTTTACTACGTGCAGCGCCTCCGCGACGAAGCCCACCGCTTCGCCATTGGCACCCACCGCGCCAAGCGCAACAAGGCCGCCATCAAGAACCCGCTGGATGAGATCGAGGGCATCGGCCCCACCCGCAAGCGCGCGCTGCTGAACCACTTCGGTTCCGCCAAGGCCGTCGGCCGCGCCAGCCTGGCCGATCTTGAAGCCGTACCGACCATCTCCAAGGCCATGGCGCAGCTGATCTACGATCACTTCAATCGGGTGGAGTAGCTCGGTCTAACGCTGGCCCGAAAAGTCGGACTCGACAAACCGCGAAATCCCGCGCTACAAACCGTGCCATGATCCGTTCCGCCGCCGCGTATTCGTTTTGGTTTAGCTATCCGCTCCCGGCGGAGGCTACCGCGCGCTTGATCTGATCTCACAAAGATACGACCAAACCCGAAGCCAGCCGCCCCCGATCCGAGGCGGCTTTTTTGTTGGCCGCCTCCCAGAATTCCCGAGGAGACCACCAAGTGCTCAAGTCCACCGACGACCTTCGCATCACCGAAATAAAACCGCTCACCACGCCGATCGAGGTCATGCGCCAGCATCCGCGTACGGACCCTGCCACGCGCACAGTACTCAGCGCCCGCCACGCCTTCCACAAAATCCTGGGAGGCGCCGACGACCGTCTGGCCGTCATCGTCGGTCCCTGCTCCATCCATGATTCTGCTGCGGCGCTGGACTATGCCAGGCGCCTCGTGGCACTGCGCGAGTCTCTGGGCGACCGGCTGGAAATCATCATGCGGGTGTATTTCGAGAAGCCCCGCACCACCGTCGGCTGGAAGGGCCTGATCAACGACCCCAACCTCGATGGCAGCTTCGACATCGACACGGGACTTCATACCGCGCGAGCGCTGCTGCTCGATATCGCCAATCTCGGCCTGCCCGCCGCCTGCGAATTCCTCGACATGACCACCCCGCAATACATTGCCGACTTGGTCAGCTGGGCCGCCATCGGTGCCCGCACCACCGAGAGCCAGATCCATCGCGAGCTCGCCTCGGGTCTTTCCTGCCCGGTCGGCTTCAAGAACGGCACCGACGGCAACGTCAAGATCGCCCTCGACGCGGTGAGCTCAGCCAGCCAGCCGCACCATTTCCTGGCGGTGACCAAGGACGGCCGTTCCGCCATTGCGGCCACCACGGGCAATGACGACTGCCACATCATCCTGCGCGGCGGCAAAACCCCGAACTATGACGCAGCGAGCGTCGATGCTGCCGCAACCGCCGCCGAAAAGGCGGGCTTGCAGCCCACCGTCATGATCGATGCCAGTCACGCCAATTCGTCCAAGAACCCGGAAAACCAGCCACTGGTACTGGCAGACATCGGCGCCCAGCTGGCTGCCGGCGACCGTCGTATCATCGGCGTCATGATCGAATCCAATCTCGTTGCAGGCCGCCAGGACCTCGTCGAGGGTCGCGAGCTGGTCTATGGCCAGTCCATCACCGATGGCTGCATCGATTGGGATACGACCGTGACGGCACTGGAGGCCCTGGCCGAAGCCGTGACGCAGCGCCGGGCCGCGACGAACCAGCAGGTCGCATAGTTCGACAAGCTCTTCCCCTCTCACCTCACGGGAGCGGGGAAGAGCCTTGACCCTCCTCACCCATTCCTGTTCTGTCCGTCCATGGCCAGAAACCCGCTCACGCTTGTTCCCAACCTCATCACCATCGCCCGCATTTTGGCGATCATTCCGATCGTCGCGCTGGTGATGCAGGGCGACGTCGTGTTGCGCCTGGTGGCTCTCATCATCTATGTCGTCGCCGCCGCCAGCGACTGGCTCGACGGCTACCTCGCGCGCGCCTGGAATCAATATTCCCCGCTCGGCCGCATGCTCGACCCCATTGCCGACAAGCTGCTGGTGGGCATTCTGATCGCGGCCCTCGCCTGGGACGGTAGCTTCTCCGGCTGGGACATGATCCCCGCCTGCGCGATCCTGTTCCGCGAGTTTTTCATCCCCGGCCTTCGCGAATTCCTCGGCAACATCACTGTTGTGCTGCCTGTCACCTGGCTGGCCAAATGGAAGACCACCATCCAGTTAGTCGCCCTGGCCGTGGTGCTGTTCGAGCGCATCGTGCCGGGTTTCGGCCTGGTCAGCGACATCCTCCTTTGGATCGCCGGCGCTCTGACGCTGTGGACGGGGTTCCAATATCTCCGCGCCAGCTGGCCGCACCTCGTCGAGGAGCAGAAATGAAGATCCTCTACTTCGCCTGGCTGCGCGAACGCCTCAATCGCGGCGAAGAGGAGGTATCGCCGCCGCCCGCGGTGGTGACCGTCGCCGACTTGATCGACTGGCTAGCCGGTCGCGACGAAGCCTTCGCCCATGCGGTCGAAAAGCGTGCCCTTATCAAGGCAGCCATTGACGCCAAGTTGGTTACGCAGGCCGCGCCCATTGCCGGCGCCGGCGTCGTTGCCCTGTTCCCGCCGATGACCGGCGGCTGACATGGACGTCCGTGTTCAGACCGAACGTTTCGACCCCGGGGCGGAGCTCAACGCCTTCCTCTCGGCCAGTAACGGCGCCGGTGCTGCCGCCACCTTCACTGGGGTGGTGCGGAGCAAGCCGGACGACCCGATCACCGCCCTGACGCTTGAGTGCTATCCCGAGCTCGCCATCAATCAGCTCAAAGCCATCGTCACCGAGGCCACTGGCCGCTTCGACCTGCTCCGAGCGACCGTCATCCATCGCTACGGCACACTCGCCCCCGGCGAACCTATCGTCCAGGTCATGACCCTCTCGCCTCACCGCGACGCCGCGTTCAAGGGCGCCGAGTTCCTTATGGACTATCTCAAAACGGACGCACCATTCTGGAAGCAGGAAACCGGTCCGAACGGGACACACTGGGTGGAGGCCAAAGCCGAAGACGACGCGGCCAAGGCGCGGTGGGCGTGACAACAACAAAAAAACCGGGCACTTGGCCCGGCTTTTTCACAAATTGATTCCGCTTATTCCGCAGCGACCCGCTTGGGCTGCACTTCGGCCGAATAGGCATCGATCAGCGTGCGGCAACCTTCACCCGGCGTGAACTTGTATTGCCCGATCTCACTGACCGGCGTCACTTCAGCGGCCGTGCCGGTGAGGAAGCACTCGTCAAAATTCACCAGTTCCTCGGGCATGATATGCCGCTCGGTCACGGTGTAGCCATTGCGCTTGGCCAGTTCGATCAGCGTCTGCCGGGTGATGCCGTTGAGGAAGCAGTCCGGCTTGGGCGTGGTGATGTCCTTGCCCTTGATGAAGAACACGTTGGCACCCGTGGCTTCCGCCACATAACCGCGATAGTCCAGCATCATGGAATCGGCATAGCCATTGGCCATCGCCGCGTCCTTGGAGAGCGTGCAGATCATATAGAGACCGGCGGCCTTGGCCGAGGACGGGATGGTTTCCGGCGACGGGCGCTTCCACTTGCTCCATTCGAGCCGGATGCCCTTGAGCTTTTCCTCGACCGAGAAATAGCTCGGCCAGACCCATGCAGCGATCGCCAGATGCACGGTATTGTTGCGGGCGGGCACGCTCAGCTCTTCCGAGCCGCGCCACGCGACCGGGCGGATATAGGCGTCGACCAGACCATTCTTGGCCAGTACTTCGCGCTTGGCTTCTTCGATCTGCTCGACCGACCACGGAATGGTGAAATCCAGCGTCTTGCCGGAACGGATCAGCCGCTCGGTATGTTCGCGCGACTTGAAGATCTCGCCGCCATAGGCCCTCTCGCCCTCGAACACCGAGCTGGCATAGTGCAGCCCGTGCGTCAGCACGTGAATCTTCGCGTCTTTCCAGGGTTTGAATTCGCCATCAAACCAGATCCAGCCTTCGCGCTGGTCCATGGGCACGCCTGCCATGATCCCTCTCCCGAGTATTTCTGTGCGCCGCTGCTGCTGCGGTCGCGGTTTGGCGCCGATCATGCCTCAGGCCCAAGGCCTTGGCAAACCACAAAGGCTGGAGGATAAGACGTGACGGCGTCCTGATGGAAAGACAATGGCAGTTACCCAAAAAAATGTCAACATAGCTGACATAAATTCCGCCCCGCCCGGCGGTGAGGCGCTGCCCCTCGACATCATGGGCCTGTTCTTCTTCGCCTATCGCGATTTCACCGGCGATGCCGATGCGCTGCTCGAGCGCCAGGGCTTCGGCCGGGCGCATCACCGCGTGCTTTATTTCGTCAACCTCCGCCCCGGCATGCCAGTGGCCGACCTCCTCGATATCCTCAAGATCACCAAGCAGAGCCTGGCTCGCGTCCTGCGCCAGTTGATCGACAATGGCTATATCGAACAGAAGACCGGCCACGCAGACCGCCGACAGCGTCTGTTGTATGCGACCGACAAGGGCCGGCAGTTTTTTGCCACCTTGTCAGCCACGCAATCAAGCCGCATCCAGGCGGCAATTGCTGCCCTTCCCCCCGATTCACGCCGTGTGGTCACCCGCTTCCTGGTTGGCATGGTCGAGCCCGCCGATCACGCCGTGCTGGATCGCCTGAACCTGACGGTCGGCCTCTAGATCGGAAGCCCCGTCCGCACCTTCACGGTCCGGATGCTCATATTGGAATGGATGCGCGCCACGCCCGGCAGCCGCGCGCTCAGCCGGCGATGCAGACGCTCGAAGTCGTCATGATCCTGACATACCACGCGCAGGATGTAGTCCGATTGTCCTGCCATGAGATGGCATTCGAGGACCTCGGGAATATCCTGGACGGCAGCCTCGAAGGCTTCCAGCGCCGTCTCGCTCTGGCTGGTCAGCCCCACCTCGATGAAAAACTGCATCGAGTAGCCTAGTCGCTCGGCACTGAGAATTGCCCTGTACCCTTCGATGAGGCCACGCTCTTCAAGCGCCTTCAGCCGCCGATGACATGCAGAAGCGGATAGCCCTACCAGGTCTCCGAGTTCCTGAACGCTCTTGCGACTGTCTGTCTGGAGCAAGCGCAAGAGCTTGCGGTCGATCGGGTCCACTTGCAATGTCATTGCCCCGAAACACTCCGTCACCGAACTCTGTTCGGTAGTGCGGCATGGACACAGGCTAGCGCAAGCATTTTCAATGACGCCTTTGCTCGAAGTAAAAAGGGCGCGAAACCGAAGTTTCGCGCCCCCACCGGAGACACCACAGAGGAGCGTCAGCCTCTGCGGCAGTCCGCCGATCGCTGGTGCCAATACTCCGGCACCAAACTTTCCCGGGCCCTTGGGCTGCCGGCTTGCTCCATCAACGACGTCGGGCATCAAGGGTTCCCACGAATACGATCTGTGATCGACAACCTGAAAAGTGGCGGGACGGCCTCTGGGTAAGCCCCACGCCCGGAGGCGCGGGGCCGAGGTTGTTGGTGCAAACGACCTCTGCCGAAGTCGAACTTCGGTGGAGCAAGATTACCCGATAGCAGCGTGCAGGTCACCCCGCCGCCCGATTTTCGAGCAGTTCATTTGACGCCAGCAGCGCACTGCCTACAAATTGACCATACGTAAAATGCGACGCCTAGAAAACAGGCACTTAATGCAAGGTTAACGTCGTCCGCTTCCGTGGCCGGATCGCGCCGAACAAGTGATGTCCAGCTGAATCAATATGTTAGCGCAGCCCGCCAAGGCGTGGCACGGCCTTTGCAATTATTCCGGCGGTGCAAACAAACATCTGTCGGAGGTAAACATGACAGTAGTAAACCGCGCATTTGCGGGGCTGGGGCTGGGCGTGGCTATGACTATGAGCGCGGTTGCTATTCCGGCAGTCGCCCAGGACGAGACCATCAAGGTCGGCGTCCTGCATTCGCTGTCGGGCACGATGGCTATTTCCGAAACGACGCTCAAGGACACGATGCTGTTCCTGATCGACGAGCAGAACAAGAAGGGCGGCCTCCTCGGCAAGCAGCTTGAAGCCGTCGTCGTCGACCCGGCCTCCGACTGGCCGCTCTTTGCCGAAAAGGCGCGCGAACTGATTGAAGTGAACGGTGTCGCCGCTGTCTTCGGCTGCTGGACGTCGTCCTCGCGCAAGTCGGTTCTGCCGGTCTTTGAGGAACTGAATTCCATCCTCTTCTACCCCGTGCAGTACGAAGGCGAAGAGTCCCAGCGCAACGTGTTCTACACCGGTGCGGCTCCCAACCAGCAGGCCATCCCCGCCGTCGACTACCTGATGAACGAAGAAGGCGTCGAGCGCTGGGTCCTGGCCGGCACCGACTACGTCTATCCGCAGACCACCAACAAGATCCTTGAGCAATACCTCATGGACAAGGGCGTGGCCAAAGAAGACATCATGATCAACTACACGCCGTTCGGTCACTCCGATTGGCAGACCATCGTCTCCGACATCAAAACCTTCGGCTCGACCGGCAAGAAGACTGCCGTGGTCTCGACCATCAACGGCGACGCCAACGTGCCGTTCTATAAGGAGCTCGCCAACCAGGGCATCAAGGCCGAGGACATCCCGGTCGTCGCCTTCTCGGTCGGTGAAGAAGAACTCGCCGGCTTCGATACCACCCCGCTCGTCGGCCACCTGGCCGCCTGGAACTACTTCCAGTCCGTCGATGTCCCCGCCAACGAGGAATTCATCTCTGCCTGGCAGACCTTCATGAACAACCCGGAAAAGGTCACCAACGACCCGATGGAAGCCACCGTCATCGGCTTCAACCTCTGGGTCCAGGCCGTTGAGAAGGCCGGCACCACCGATACCGATGCCGTGCTCGACGCCATCATCGGCCTCGAAACCCCCAACCTGACCGGCGGCGTCGCCAAGATGCTCCCGAACCATCACATCACCAAGCCGGTGCTGATCGGTGAAATCCAGGCTGACGGCCAGTTCGACGTCGTGTGGGAAACCGAAGAAGAAGTGCCCGGCGACGCCTGGACCGACTTCCTGCCCGAATCCAAGATGCTCGAGGCCGATTGGACCGCCCCGATCAATTGCGGCAACTACAATACCGAAACCAAGACCTGCGGCGGCTCGGGTACCTGACGCCCCGCGATGAATTCGACGAGGGCGGCGCATTCCGCCCTCGTCACTCGCGCAACCCACGATGTCATCCCGGCGAAGGCCGGGATCCATGCGGAGAATGACCTTCACGCTGGGTGTTGCGACGAGCTGCGGACCTGGATTCCGGCCTTCGCCGGAATGACACTGAGTTTACGATCCGATCGGGGCCACCATGAAATTTCTCCGCCAAGTCGCTGCGCTGATGATGTTTCTTGGGCTTTCTGTGGCCGCCCTGCCCGCCTACGCCCAAATCGCCGATGCTGAATTGACGCAGCTTGTCGATGCCCTTGCCCCCGGCAACTACAAGGATCGCGAAACCGCTATCGGTGCGCTTGTCGCGACGGGCGACCAGCGCGTCGTGCCGATCCTCGAAGTCCTGCTCGAAGGCGAGCTTTATGTCGACGAAGCCACCGGCAAGGTCATTTTCACGTCGGCTTCCAGTGGTAAAGGCGCCGCGACAGATCCGGTGACGGCTGCCGAACTCCCCGAGCTTGCCGATGGCGACCGCGACAAGGTCAAGGTCAACAACGGCCTGCGTCGCGTCCTCCGCACCGCTATCGGTCAGATGACCCTGCTCAGCGACGATGGACGCGTGCGCCTGGCGGCCGCCCAATCGGTGCTCCGCGATGCCGATCCTGCGCAGCTCGAGCTACTAGACAGCGCTATATCGGCCGAGACGGACGCCACCATCAAGCGCGTGATGGAACAGGCGCGCGCCGTCATCATGCTCAAGTCGCCCGACGCTTCGATCGAGGACAAGACGGCCGCCGTGCCAGTTGTCCAGGCGATCGGCGGTCGTGACGCGCTCAACACGCTCACCACCGCGCTTGCTTCGGCTCCCGAAGACCTCAAGCCGACCATCCAGTCCGCCATCGACGGCCTCGCTCGCGACCGCGCCGTCTGGGACATCGCGCAGAATGTCTGGTTCGGCGTCTCGCTGGGCTCGGTTCTGCTGCTGGCAGCAATTGGCCTTGCCATCACCTTCGGCGTGATGGGCGTCATCAACATGGCGCATGGCGAGATGGTCATGCTCGGCGCCTACACAACCTTCGTGGTCCAGGAGATCATCCGCCAGAACGCGCCCGAACTGTTCGACTGGTCGCTGGCCATCGCCCTTCCCTTGGCCTTTCTCTTCACTGGCATGGTCGGCGTGATCATCGAACGCGGTATCATCCGCTTCCTCTACGGGCGCCCGCTGGAGACCCTGCTTGCCACCTGGGGCCTCTCGCTCATCATCCAGCAGGCGATCCAGCGCATCTTCACCGCCAATATCCGCGAGGTCGGCAACCCATCCTGGATGTCGGGTTCCTTCGATCTCGGCGGCCTGGCCATCACCTGGAACCGCTTCTACATCGTCATCTTTGCCCTGGTCGTCTTCGTCGCATTGCTGGCTGTGCTCAAGTACACGGCCATTGGCCTGCATATGCGCGCCGTCACGCAGAACCGCCGAATGGCATCGGCCATGGGCATCCGCACTCCACTGGTCGACGCCATGACTTTCGGCCTGGGCTCCGGCATCGCTGGCCTGGCTGGCGTGGCGCTCAGCCAGATCGGCAATGTTTCGCCCAATCTCGGCCAGGGCTACATCATCGATAGCTTCATGGTCGTTGTGTTTGGCGGTGTCGGCAATCTCTGGGGCACCCTGGTCGGCGCCATGTCCCTGGGCATCGCCAACAAGTTCATCGAACCCTATGCCGGTGCCGTGCTGGGCAAGATCATCATTCTCGTCCTTATCATCCTCTTCATCCAGCGCCGCCCGCGCGGCCTCTTCGCGCTCAAGGGACGCTCGATCGAAGCATGATTACGCAAGCCCTGTTCCGCGCCCTCGACCGCAAGGCCATCTGGATCGTCGCCATCCTGTTGGCCGTCGCCATCCTCGTGCCGGCATCGAACCTGTTGCTGCCCGAAGGCAATCCGGTCCGCCTGCCGAACTACGCCGTGCCCCTCTTCGGCAAATACCTGACCTACGCCATGCTCGCGCTGGCGCTCGACCTGGTCTGGGGCTATTGCGGCATTCTCTCGCTCGGCCATGGTGCATTCTTCGCCATCGGCGGCTACGCGATGGGCATGTACCTCATGCGCCAGATCGGTACGCGCGGGGTCTACGCCAATCCGATCCTACCCGACTTCATGGTGTTCCTGAACTGGAAGGAACTGCCTTGGTACTGGTACGGCATGGACAATTTCTGGATCGCCATGATCGCCGTGGTGGTCGTCCCGGGTCTCCTTGCCTTCGTCTTCGGCTTCCTCGCGTTCCGAAGCCGCGTCACTGGCGTTTACCTCTCCATCATCACCCAGGCCATGACCTACGCCCTGCTGCTGGCTTTCTTCCGCAACGACATGGGCTTTGGTGGCAATAACGGCCTGACTGACTTCAAGGACATTCTGGGCCAGTCGATCTCGGCGCCGAGCACCCGCGCCACACTCTTCGCCGCCTCGGCGATCGCCTTGGCCTTGGCGGTGCTCGCCTGCTCGATGATCGTCAATTCCAAGCTCGGCAAGGTTATGGTTGCCGTCCGCGATGCCGAAAGCCGCACGCGCTTCATCGGCTACCGCGTCGAATATGTGAAGCTCTTTGCTTTCGTCGTCTCAGCCATCATCGCGGGCATTGCCGGGGCCCTCTACGTGCCTCAGGTCGGTATCATCAACCCGTCGGAATTCGATCCGGCCAATTCCATCGAAGTGGTCATCTGGACTGCCGTCGGCGGCCGCGGCACGATCATCGGCCCGATCATCGGCGGCATCCTCGTGAACGTTGGCAAATCCTACTTCACCGGTGCCTTCCCCGAATACTGGCTCTTCGCCCTCGGCGCGCTGTTCGTGGTCACAACCCTCTTCCTGCCCAAGGGCATTGTCGGCCTTATCGGCCAATACCGCGCGGCAACGACCAAGCGGGAGCAGCTTTCCCCCTCGGCCCAGGAAATCGAGGCCGGCGTCGATCCTCAACCCAAGCCGGCGGAGTAAGACGCATGTCCGAAGCCAAGGAAAAGCTGGGCACGATGCTCTACCTCGATGGCGTCTCCGTCGCCTTCGACGGTTTCAAAGCCATCAACAACCTCTCCATCATTGTCCATCCGGCCGAAATGCTGGCCATCATCGGCCCCAACGGCGCCGGCAAAACCACCATGATGGACATCATTACCGGCAAGACCCGCCCCGATGATGGACAGGTACTGTTCGACGGCCGTACCGATCTCACCAGGCTGGACGAAGCCGCAATCGCCAATCTGGGCATCGGCCGCAAGTTCCAGAAGCCCACGGTGTTTGAGTCCCACACCGTGTGGAACAATATCGAAATGGCGCTGAAAAAGCCGCGCGGCGTCTTTGCTGCGCTGTTCTACACCGCCAGTGACGAAGACATCGCCCGCATCACCGAAATCCTCGAAACCGTGCGTCTGCTCGATCGCAAGGACGATTTCGCCGCCAACCTGAGCCATGGCCAGAAGCAATGGCTTGAGATTGGCATGCTCCTGGCGCAGGACCCCAAACTTCTTCTGGTCGACGAGCCCGTCGCCGGCATGACAGATGCCGAAACCGTCGAAACAGCCAAGCTGCTCAAGGACATTGCCAGGACTCGCTCCGTAGTGGTGGTCGAGCACGACATGAGCTTTGTCCGTGAACTGGGCTCCCGCGTCACCTGCCTCGCCGAGGGTTCAGTGCTCGCCGAGGGCTCGCTGGATCAGGTCAGCGCCAATCCGGTCGTCATCGAAAGGTATCTGGGACGATGAGCACCGCCCTTTCCATCAACGCTATCGACCTGCATTACGGCGCCGCCCAGGCGCTCAAGTCCATCTCGATCACGTGCCAGCCGGGACGCATCACCGCCGTGCTCGGTCGCAACGGTGTCGGCAAGTCCTCTACCCTGCGCGCCATAACCGGGATCAACAATATCACCGCTGGCGATATTACCTTTGGCGACGAGGTTCTGCGAAAGTCGCCGCCTTATAAGCGTGCGCGAATGGGTATTGGCTATGTGCCGCAAGGCCGGGAAATCTTTCCGCTGCTGACGGTCAAGGAGAATCTCGAAACCGGGTATGCCGGCCTGGCGCGTGCGGAAAAGAACATTCCGCCCTACATCTTCGAGCTATTCCCCGTGCTCAAGTCCATGCTGGGCCGGCGCGGTGGTGACCTCTCGGGTGGCCAGCAGCAACAGCTCGCCATTGGGCGTGCCCTGGTCACCCGACCCAAGGTTTTGGTGCTCGATGAGCCCACCGAGGGCATTCAGCCTTCCATCATCAAGGACATCGGCCGCGCGCTGCAGTTCCTGCGGGACGAGAAGGGTATGACTATCCTGCTGGTCGAACAGTTCCTCGACTTCTGCCGAGAAATTGCGGACGACATTTATGTGATGGATCGAGGGGAAATCCGCCATTCGGGTCCGGCGAGCGACCTCGACCTGCCGGAAGTCAGGCGTCATCTTATGGTCTAAACGCAAAACGCCCGGCAAATGCCGGGCGTTCACTGATACCGAAATATCCGATTAAGGAGCCGTGATGAAGCCAGCTTCCGTGCAAGCCTCGACGGTGATCAGATCCATGTCGACCGAGCCGGCTGCGGCGGCATCGCCTTCCTCGCCTTCGGACTCCTCACTGGTCATGGCAGTGTTGGCGTCGCTGTCGGCGTCAGAGGCAGCGGCATCTGCGGCCTGGGTGTCGGCCTTCTGCAGGTCTTCGCAATAGGTCTTGACGCGCTGGGCGTCGGCGGCGGTGAGCTGCTGCTCGCCGATCATAGTGGGAAGGGCGGCGTCCTGGGCATAAGCCACGCCACCAAAGGTCACGGCAGCAGAAAGGGCGACAGCAGAAACAATGGTTTTGATGTGCATTTTAACAGCCTTCTATAATGTCTCAATGAATGAGCGCCTGCTCGCATAGGAAACGCCGAGCCTTGACAATCGTTGCCGAAAATCTCGCGAAAACAGCAAGTCATGCTCCAATGCAGGACTTGCAGCGCGCACGCGGCCATGGACGTATCGGCACACAGCAACGCGACGGCGTCACGCGCCTGGCTACCCTTTATCAGGACGGCTGCTCCAAGATCCGCTTGCCCAATACCCACAGCCGCGCGCTTGAAGCCGTCCTCATCAACACCGCGGGCGGACTGACCGGCGGCGACCACATGCAGTGGTCAGCCGAGCTGGCTGCCGGAGGCCGCATGGTCCTGACCACGCAGGCATGCGAGCGCATCTATCGCTCCATTGGCGGACCGGCACGCGTCGAAACCCGCCTCAGCGTCGGTGCAGGCGCACATCTGGATTGGCTGCCCCAGGAAACAATTCTCTTCGCCGCCAGCCAACTCGATCGCCGCATCGAGATAGATTTGGCTGAGGCAGCCAGCCTCACCGCGATCGAAGCTGTTCTCTTGGGACGGGACGCCATGGGCGAGATGGCACTGGATGCTCGCCTGCGCGACAACTGGCGCATCCGCCGCAACGGCCGCTTGATCCATGCCGAAGCCACACGACTGGACGGCACGCTCGCCGAGCGCAATGGCCTTTCCCTGCTGGCCGGCCGTCGTGCCTTCGCCTCGGTGCTGCATGTCGCGCCATCTGCCGATCAATGCGCAGCCACCCTCGCCCGGCTGCGCGCCGTCCTCCCCGGCGACAGCCGTATTGCGGCCAGTGCCAACGGCGAGCGCCTGGTGGTCCGCGTCCTGGCCCAGAGCGGACTTGCCTTGCGGCGGCTGATCGTCCCAATTCTATCCGAACTTTCTGGGGCCGGTTCGCTGCCCCGCCTCTGGCATCTCTAGGACCCGACCATGAATCTCACCCCGCGTGAAAAAGACAAACTGCTTATCGCCATGGCTGCCATTGTCGCCCGCAAGCGCCTTGAGCGCGGGGTCAAGCTGAACCATCCCGAGGCCATCGCCCTGATCACCGATTTCGTGGTGGAAGGCGCCCGCGACGGCCGGCCGGTGGCCGAATTGATGGAGGCCGGAGCCCATGTGGTGAGCCGTGCCCAGGTGATGGAGGGTATCGCCGAGATGATCCACGACGTGCAGGTCGAGGCAACGTTCCCGGACGGCACCAAACTCGTCACCGTCCACCAACCCATCCGGTAGTTCTCATGATCCCAGGCGAAATCATCCCCAAATCCGGTGAAATCGAGCTCAATGTCGGCGCGCCGCAAATCGTGCTGGAGGTCGCCAATACCGGGGACCGCCCCATCCAGGTCGGATCGCATTACCACTTCTTCGAGACCAATGCCGGGCTGAGCTTCGACCGCGAAAAGGCTCGGGGCATGCGGCTCGATATTGCTGCCGGCACGGCGGTTCGCTTCGAGCCCGGCCAGGCGCGCGAAGTTCGTTTGATCCCGCTTGGTGGCGACCGGGTCGTCTACGGCTTCCGGCAACAGGTCATGGGCGCTCTGGACTAGACACAGGCAGACAGTGCAAACGGTGCGCAACCGAAACTCTGCACATTGGAACAACCATGAATTCCCAGGCTGAAGCCGCCCTGCTCAACAATCTCACCGAGGTCCTGCGCGATTTGCATGAACGCGGCACCCAGGATGGCGAAGCGATGTTCTATCTCGGCGCCGGAGCAGACTGGATCTGCAAGACCGGCCAGGAGACCGAATGGCCGGCCCTGAAACCGAAGCTGAGCACCGTCGAAACCGTAGGCCTGCTCGCCCAGATCGATGCCGAAGGGCGGACCGCCGTGGCCAAGGGGCAGGACAAGCAAGGCTACGCCCTGCAGGCCCTGGGTCTGTCCATCGCCGCCATCGGCGCTGAAGACCCGAAGATCCAAGCCGCCCGGGACCTGTTGGACGACCTTATCGTCACGGCCCTCGCCAATTATCGCAAGCATGCCCCGAATGGGCCTGCGCCAGTCAACTAACCGGAGGCCCCATGCCCGCTCGCATTTCCCGCGCCACCTATGCCGACATGTATGGGCCCACCACCGGCGATCGTGTCCGGCTGGCCGATACGGAGCTCTTCATCGAGGTCGAGAAGGACTTCACCATCTATGGCGAAGAGGTGAAGTTCGGCGGTGGCAAGGTCATCCGCGACGGCATGGGACAGTCGCAGCGTACCCGGGCCGAGGGTGCCGTAGATACGGTCATCACCAACGCGCTCGTGGTGGACGTATCGGGCATCTACAAGGCCGATGTGGGCCTCAAGGATGGCCGCATCCATTCGATCGGCAAGGCCGGCAATCCCGACACGCAGCCGGGCGTAACCATCATCATCGGCCCCTCTACCGAAGTCATTGCGGGCGAAGGCCGTATCCTTACCGCCGGCGCCATGGATGCACATATCCATTTCATCGCGCCCCAGCAGATCGAGGAGGCTCTGATGAGCGGCGTCACCACCATGCTCGGTGGCGGCACGGGTCCGGCGCATGGCACCCTCGCCACCACCTGCACCGGCGCCTGGCACATCCAGCGCATGATCGAGAGCTTCGACGGATTCCCGATGAACCTGGCGCTGGCCGGCAAGGGCAATGCCAGCCGTCCCGCGCCGCTGGCCGAAATGATCCTGGCCGGCGCATCCTGCCTCAAGCTGCACGAGGACTGGGGGACCACACCCGCCACTATCGACAACTGTCTGTCGGTTGCCGATGACTACGACGTCCAGGTGATGATCCACACCGACACGCTCAATGAGTCCGGCTTCGTCGAGGACACCATCGGCGCGTTCAAGGGCCGCACTATCCATGCGTTCCACACCGAAGGCGCCGGCGGCGGCCATGCCCCCGATATCCTCATGGTCGCGGGTCTCCCCAATGTAATTCCCTCCTCGACCAACCCGACGCGTCCATACACGGTGAACACCATTGCCGAGCATCTCGACATGCTCATGGTGTGCCACCACCTGTCGCCGTCCATCCCCGAAGATGTCGCATTCGCGGAGTCGCGCATCCGCAAGGAGACCATTGCTGCCGAAGACATTCTGCATGACATGGGCGCGCTCTCGGTCATCTCGTCCGACAGCCAGGCCATGGGCCGTGTCGGCGAAGTGCTGATCCGGTGCTGGCAGACCGCAGACAAGATGAAGCGCCAGCGCGGCAAGCTCGCCGAAGAGACCGGCGACAACGACAATTTCCGCGTCAAGCGCTACATCGCCAAATACACCATCAATCCGGCCATCGCGCACGGCATGAGCCAGCACATTGGCTCCATAGCGGTCGGCAAGCGCGCCGACCTGGTGCTGTGGAACCCCGCCTTCTTCGGCGTGAAGCCCGAACTGGTGCTACTGGGCGGCTCTATTGCCGCCGCACCGATGGGCGATCCCAATGCGTCGATCCCCACCCCGCAGCCGATGCATTATCGGCCCATGTTTGCCAGCTTCGGCAAGCTGCTCACCAATTCCTCGGTGACGTTCGTCTCGCAGGCCGCCTATGACGATGGCCTGCGCGACAAGCTGGGCGTTGCCAAGCAGTTGCTCCCCGTCACCAATACCCGTGGCGGTATCGGTAAACATGCGATGGTCCACAATTCGGCGACACCGGACATTTCGGTCGACCCCGAAACCTACGAGGTCCATGCCGACGGCGAATTGCTCACTTGCGAACCCGCCACCGTCCTGCCCATGGCCCAGCGCTACTTCCTGTTCTAGCTAGTTGGCAGGGCTGGCAAACGCCACGTCGGCAGGGCTCGACGTCGTTCCGGCGTCCGGCCACTGGCCTGCCACCAGGCATGCGATGGCGGCGACAAAGGCCAGCAGTGCACCCCCGCCCAGCACCCGCACCGAAGGCCGGTAAGCAATGCCGTCCGCCTCGCGATGCAGCATGCCCACCACGACCAGGAAGAGCCACGCCGACAGGAATGACGAGGCCAGCGCGCATATCAAGCCGACATTGAAAAGGTCCGGGTTGGTTGGCCTCAGCAAGCCCTGTGTGTGCAGGCTGAAGAACAGCACGAAAAACGAGATGGATGTCGCGACCAGCAGCCGAAACGTCGCCATCAGCTCCTTGGCCGCTTCCTTGTGACCATCCTGCATCGGCTAGGCTGCCCTGTGTCGGCCAGTGGGAGGATCATCGTCATGCGGGAAAAACAGGTCGATCAGCCATGGCGCCCAGTCGCGGCTATGCCACCTTCGCACGTATTTTGGCGACGAAGGCGGTACCGCATGCCCCTCTTTCCATTGCGCCACGGCCTCCTGAAAAACCTGAGATAGGGCGTAGGCATGCGAATGCGCGATGACGCAATCGACGCGATGCTGACCCGCATTGAGGTTTTCGTGGTGGCAGATGCGGTGGTAGAAGTTCTGAAAGGCAATCGACTGCAGATTCCGCATTTCCGCAACCACCCACGAGATCAGGTCCGTCTCGGTGTGACGCGTGACCGCCTGCTGCAGCAGCCTATCGATCTCCGGCTGGTATTGCCGCGCGATACTGTTGAGAAATTTACGCAGGATAGCGTGGAATTCCGAGCAGAGCGGCCCGGTACCGAGGTCGATATTGCTTGCCCGCATGGTGGAGAAAAGTCCGCGCTCCAGCAGCTCTTCCAGTTTTTCGACGCCAACCGCCATTTGCACCCCCGTGAGTGCTGCCGATGTCGCTTTATTTCGTGTGGGAAATGAACTTAGTACGAATACGCAACGCGGCGCGCAGTGGCTCGTGTTCAATCGCAGTGTTCATGCTATGTTCCATCCGAGTCGGGAGGACTGGCAATGGGCAATACCAACAACGCGGTCTGTCTGGTCACGGGCGCCAGTCGCGGGATCGGGCGGGGCATTGCGCTGACCCTGCTGGCGGAAGGAGCCCGGGTGCATGTCACCGGGCGCACCGTCACCGACAGCCAGGCCGCAGTCCATCCCCAGCTCGAGGGCTCCCTCGATGGCCTTCAGGTTGAAGCAGCGTCCCTACCTGGCACGCTGACCATCCATGTCTGCGATCATGCCGACGATGCGCAAACTGAGCGCGCGGTTGCCGATACCGTCGCTACTGATGGTCCCATTGACATTCTGGTCAACAACGCCTGGCCTGGCTACGAGAACATGGTTGAGGGTGAGGACTTCACCTGGATCCGACCGTTCTGGGAGCAGCCCATGTGGCGCTGGCGGAGCATGATGGACGTCGCTCTACGAGCGGCCTTTGTCTCTGCACGCGCCGTGGCTCCCGGCATGGTGGCACGCCGGTCGGGCCTTGTCGTCAACATCTCCTTCTGGGCCGCCCAACGCTATGACGGCAACGCCATCTACGGCATCGCCAAGGCCGCCGCCGACAAGATGGCCGCCGACTTCGCACACGATCTTCGCCCACACGGCGTGGCCGCGATTTCGCTCTACCCCGGCCTCGTCCGCACCGAGGCGGTCATGCGCAACGCCGAGTATTTCGACATGAGCAATTCGGAATCCCCGCAGTTCATCGGCCATGTCATCGCCGGCCTCTGGCGTGACGCAGCGCTCATGGACAAGTCCGGTGGCGTCCATGTCGCCGCTGCCCTGGCGCAGGAATACGACATTGCCGACATCGACGGGAAACGACCTGTCCCGTTGACGCTTTAGCCTCTCGACAGGCGCGCGCGGCTGACGCAGGCTGAGTCCCAGCGTCAACCGGGGCACCGCAAATGATCTACGTTCTGGCAATTCTTATTGGTATCGTCGCCGGCCTTCGTGCCGTCACGCCAATCGCGGCGCTTGCCATTGGCGGGGCCCTTGGCTGGATCTATCTGGAAGGCACGACATTCGCCTTTCTGCTCGCGCCAATCGCGCTCTGGCTTTTCATTGCCTTTGCTGCAGCCGAGATCGTCAACGACAAGCTGCCGCGCACTCCTAGCCGCAAGACGCCACCGCAATTCGGCGTCCGCATCCTAGCGGGTCTATTCGCGGGCGCTTGCCTGGCCGTCGTACCCAATGGGGAGAGCCTGACCTACCTCATCGCCGGCGGCATTGCCGGGGCGGTCGGCGCAGTTATCGGCACGCTGGGTGGCGCCAGCCTGCGCGCTACCCTGGCGCGCGCTTTCGGGCGCGACTTGCCAGCTGCGCTCACCGAAGACGTGGTTGCCATCATCGGCGCCTTGCTCATTGTCTACCTCGCCTGATCCGAAACGGTCTGACCCAATTCCGCCGCGGGTCGCCGGCAGCATGGTCCGAACTGCAATGGAGATCGTGATGATCAAGTCCACCCTCGTCGCCCTGCTCACCGCCAGCATGCTCGCGCCCACCGCCGCACTCGCCACCCAGGCTTCACTGCAGATCGAGTTGAATCCGCAATCCGATTTCGAGCGCCGGGTGATGCAGTACGACTGCTCGGCCGGCGAACCCTTCAGCGTCACCTACATCAACGCCGCGCCGAATTTCCTCGCCCTGGTCCCTATAGAGGGGGAACCGGAGCCTCTCGTCTTTGCATCCGTCGTCGCGGCCTCGGGCGCCCGATACGCCGCCGGCCAATGGGTTTGGTGGACTAAGGGCGCCGACGCTAGCCTTTATGACGCGACATTGGGCGATGACGCAGAACCAGTACTCACCTGTTCGGAGATGACCAATACGCCCTAGCGGCCGCCATCGAACTTGGCTCGGTCGACAGGCCCCAACCATCTCATCGCCGTATAGCTGCACATCGTCCATCGCACCTGTTGGACAGGCAGGTTTTTCTATACGGTAAGGTGACTTCGATCACGGACTGCCCGAGCCAATGCTGCGCGTCGTTTCCCTCCTGCCGCCCGATCATGGACGCGGCCTTCCTTATGATACGGTGATCCTGGACCACAGCGAACGCCGCCTGCGCCGCAAGCTGCTGCGCCTTACGCGTGGCGACGAAGTGATGGTCGACTTCCCCCAGACCATCACGCTGGAGCCCAACAGCGCGCTCGAGCTCGAAGACGGGCGGCTTGCGGGCGTTGTTGCCGCCGAGGAACTGCTCTACGAAGTGCGCGGTCGCGACGCTGCCCATCTGGTGCGCCTTGCCTGGCATATCGGCAATCGTCACACCTCGGCCCAACTCGAAGCGGACCGCATCCTGATCAAGCGCGACCACGTGCTTAAGGCCATGCTGATAGGCCTGGGCGCCGCCGTGAGCGATGTCACCGAACCGTTCTTCGCCGAACACGGCGCCTATCACAGCCATGGCGACCAGGGCCACGGCCACGCCCTGCTGGCGCGATGAGCCAAACCAGCGATCTGCAGAAACTGCTGACTTGGCTCTCTCCAGCCTTTCCAGTCGGCGCATTCGCCTGGTCTGCGGGCCTCGAATCCGCCATTGCGTCAGGCACGGTACACGACCGGTCAACCACGCAAGCCTGGGTCCGGGGCATGCTCTCCCACGGGAGCCTTCGCACCGATGCCATCCTGTTCGCTCATGCCCACCGTGCTGCCCACGATGCAACGGAGCTCCGCGACCTGGCCGATCTCTGCCTGGCCCTGACCCCGGCGCGCGAACGCCACGAGGAGACGACGACTACCGGGTCCGCCTTTGCCACGGCGGCGCGCGCCTGGCCCACACCGGTCCTCGCCAATATGCCGACTCCCTGCCCCTATCCCATCGCCGTCGGCGCAATTACTGGCGGCCATGGCATTGCCGTAAACGCGGCACTGCTCGCCTGGCTTACGGCGAGCGTCCACGGTCAGGTATCGGTCGCGGTTCGCCTGGTGCCGATCGGCCAGTCCGATGGGCTCGCCATCATGGCCGATCTCGAGCCGGAAATAGCCTCGGTAGCAGAGATGTGCCAGCATGCCGCACTCGACGATATTGGCTCGGTAGCCTACGCCGCGGATATTGCCCAGATGTCCCATGAAACCCTGACCACGAGAATTTTCCGCTCATGAGCATGCTGATCGCCGCCTTCATGTTCATCGTCCTGCTGGCGGTCTCCACGGCCCACTTCCTCTGGTCCATCGGCCGCACATGGCCCATCCGCAGCGAGAAGTTGCTGGCCCAGACCGTGGTGGGCTTCGAGGGCATCGAGCGCATGCCGCCGCGCCTTGCCTCATTCGCGGTGGCGGTGGCCACCCTCGCCGCTGGGATCATGGCCCTGGCCCTCGCCGATCATGACAGCGGCGGTCTTCCTTTGAGCCTGCTCGGCCTGCCGCTCGCAGCCGTGTTCCTCGCTCGCGGCGTCATTGGCTACACCGCCTGGTGGGCGCACAAGACGCCTGAACCAAACTTCCGGCTCAATGACACCAGGGTCTATTCCCCGCTCTGCCTGTTCCTGGGCCTGGGCTTTGTCGCACTCGTCATCCTGAGGCTGCTATGAAATCTCTCAACGGTCCCCTGCGCATCGGCATTGGCGGCCCCGTCGGCTCGGGCAAGACGACGCTGTGCGAAATGCTGCTCAAGGCAATGCGCGATCGCTACTCGATGGCCGTCGTCACCAACGACATCTACACTCGCGAGGACGCGATGATCCTGGCGCGTGTCCAGGCTATCTCGGAAGACCGCATCGTCGGCGTCGAAACGGGCGGCTGTCCCCATACCGCCATCCGCGAGGACGCCTCGCTGAACCTGGCGGCCATCGACGATCTCAATCGCAAGTTCCCCGACCTCGACATCATCCTGATCGAGAGTGGCGGGGATAATCTCGCGGCCACTTTCTCGCCCGACCTTGCCGACATCACCATCTATGTGATCTCGGTCGCCCAGGGCGAAAAGGTGCCGCGCAAGGGCGGCCCGGCCATCTCGCGCTCCGACCTGCTGGTCATTACCCATACCGACCTGGCTCCCTATGTCGGCGCAAGTCTCGAAGTGATGGAAAGCGACACCCGGAAGGTCCGCGACGGACGCCCCTATGTCTTCACCGACCTGCTGCGCCGCGAAAGCCTGGACCAGATCATCGACTGGATCGAAAAAACCGGCGGTTTCGTGGATAGCCAGGCGGCCGAATAAGTTCTGCGCAACGGCTCAGCGTAACACAAAAGCGCCGGACCCTTCAGGATCCGGCGCGTTGGCCTGGCTCGGGGACGCACCAGGCTCAGGGCGCGGGCTGGCAAGGCCCGGGGTACAGGCGCCCTAGTACAGGAAAATCTCGGGATTGCCGTGCGGATCGGCCACGGCGATCACCCGGTTGACGTCGATGTGGTTGGCGGCAAACCAGCCATTGAGTGCGGCATCGGACCGGATGGCCTCACGGAACTTGCCCAGCTGGCTCGCCTTGGCAGTTTCCGCGCTCGCGATCTTGGCCTGCTCGGCCGCCGGGTAGAGTGCCTTGGTATCGTAGGTCTTGATGCTGGTCGCCTTGTCGAGGAAGGCCAGGTCGCCGGCCGTCCAGCTGCCGATCATGTCCACCAGGTTACCCACGGGGACAAGGTCGGTCTTGGCGCCAACGGTCAGCTTGGCGGTATCCGCCGGCATCGTGGCAGCGAAGGCGGCGGTGCCGGGAACAGCAACAATGGCAGCGAGCAGCACTGCCGCCGATACGGAACGCATCGGGTTCATTTGAAAGCTCCATACGATTACGAGATTAGGCCGCAGGTTCTGCGAGCGGTCATCGGCGTGACATCGCGTCGACGGGTGCTATATCGCTGCCGCGCCACGGCGGATTTTGGATCGATCTTGGGAATTGTCGGGGCATGATTTCGGCTTTCCGGTGGATTATGGAAGCACTCCAAATGTGGACCATCGGTAACCTTGGTAAGGATTGTCCGTGAGCCCTATTCTCCGCATGCGCAAGGACCTGGTGCCTCCCCTGTCACCCCCCACATGGCCTGAAGGCATACGCCCGGCGAGGGTGAACCAAAACCGCCCGCACTTGGTCCATGCCATTCTTGCCGACGCCTATCGGAACGGCTTCGGCACTGTCCCACCCGCCTTCGGGGACTGGTGGACATTGCTCACCGCGGACAGCGAATATGATCCGGCGCTGGTGTTTGTTGCGCTCGACGCAGCAGGAAATCCCGTCGGCCTCGCGCAGTGCTGGACATCGGGGTTCATCAAGGACCTCGCCGTGGTGCCACCCTGGCGCGGCCGAGGCATTGGTGACGCCCTGCTGGCTGAAGCCTTCGCGGAGTTTCGAAACAGGGGCCTGTCGCATGTCGATCTCAAGGTCGGCGCGGCCAACGCCCCTGCCCTCAGCCTATACCGGCGCGCCGGCATGGTCGAAGTGCCGCTTTAGTGCACCGCCACCGCATGGCTGACCAGGCGGCCCTCAGACCAGTGGTGGACCAGCAAGCCGGGGGGGTCGCTGATATTGCTCTCCCGACCGTCAAGTCGCAGCCGGTTCGCGCGTGCCACGGACGGGGCCATAGTGGCTGGGCGTTCAGCGAAGCGTGTAAACATGGGCCGGTGCACGTGACCACAAGTCAGCGCAATGACGGGACTGCGGGCATTCTCGATCACCCTGGCAAGTTCGTCGCCGCCAAAGCAGATATTGCGGTCCTTGCCGTCGATGCCGGTTTTGAAAGGGTGCTGATGCTGAAAGATCAGTGCTGGGGGGTCGTCCGAATTGAGTTCCCGTGACAGCCAATCCAGCACGGGGCGCGCATCGCCATGGTGCGCACCGGACACGGTCACGTCGAGCCCGATGAGGCGCAGGTCACGCAGCGAACCAACGACATTGAGTGGCCGCGGGCTGGACCAACCGTAAAGATCGCCGAATGCCTCCATCATGAGGCCGTGGTCGTCCATATTGCCGGGCACCACGAAGAACGGTGCGCCGAGGTTCTCCAGCCGTTGGCGCACCGCGCGATAGCTGCGCTGATGATCGGACTCCGCCAGGTCGCCACTGACAATGACTGCGTCGGGTCGCAGCGGTCCCAGCCAGCCCAGCACCACATCCAGCCGTTGCAGCGCTTCGGCGCTGCCATCGGCGTGGATGTCACTGAGCTGTCCGACGATCATGCCCGCACGAGGGCAATGACCGAGCGAGGCGACAGTGTCGCAGTGCCATCCGCGACGGGGACACTGGCGGTGGCTTCGGACAGGATTCCGACCTGCCAGCCGCCTTCGGGCAACCTTGCCACCACCGGCTCGACCCGCCGGTTGAACCAGACCAGGACCTCGTCATCCTTGTGCCGGAGGTGCATGCCAAGCACCGAGGCGCCGGAATCGTTCCAGTCACCTTCGTTCATCTCGCGACCGTCAGGGTGCAGCCAGACCACGTCCCGGATACCGGCCTTGTCCTGGCCGGACAGGAAGTGGTCATGTGTCAATGCCACGTGGGCCTTGCGGAACTTGGACATCGCCGCCACGAAGTCGACGAGGTCTCCATCGGCACCTTCCCAGTCGACCCAGGTGATTTCATTGTCCTGGGCATAGGCATTGTTGTTGCCGTGCTGGGTCCGATACATCTCGTCGCCCTGCTGCAGCAGCGGCACGCCCCGGGACAGCAGCAGCGTCGCCAGCATGGCACGAACGTCGCGCTTTCGCGCCGCGATAATGCCGGGGTCGTCGGTCTCGCCCTCGACACCGCAATTCCACGACGCGTTGTGATTGTGGCCGTCCCGGTTCCCTTCGCCGTTGGCGTCGTTGTGCTTGTCCTGGTAGCTCACCAGGTCGCGCAGCGTGAAACCATCATGCACGGCCAGCAGATTGACACCGTGGCTCGGCTTGCGGCCTGCGAAATTGAAGATTTCGGCCGACCCTGCAACCTTGCCGGCCAGCGCGCCGATCTTGCCGTTCTCGCCGCGCCAGAACTCGCGAATTTCGTCGCGATAGGTGTCGTTGTGCTCCTTAAACTCCTTGCCGAACTGGCCCAGTCCATAGCCACCCGGACCCGGATCCCAGGGTTCGGCGACCAGGATGCACTGCTTGAGCACCGGGTCCGCCTTGATCTTCTGCAGCATTTCGGCATTCGGGTTGAAGCCCGGGTCACGGCCGAGCACTGTCGCCAGGTCGAAGCGGAAGCCGGAGACGCCCATTTCCTCGACCCAGTAGCGCAAGGAATCGATGACCAGCCGCTGCGTGGCCGGGTGATCGCAGCGCAGCGTATTGCCCGTGCCCGTATCGTTGACCAGGTGCTGCTTGCCGTCGACTTCGACGAACCGGTAATAGGTCTTGGCGTCGAGCCCCATCAGGCTGAGCATCGGGCCATTGGCGTCGCTTTCGCCGGTGTGGTTGTACACCACGTCCAGGATCACCGAGATGCCGTTCTTGCGATAGAGATCGGTCATGTTCCGCAGTTCCTGCGGTCCGCGCGGCGCCAGGCGTGGGTCGACCGCCGAGTAGGCCACCGGATTGTATCCCCAGGCATTGGTCAGGCCCAGTACGGGGAGGTGGCCCTCGTCGATCCAGGCGGCAGTCGGCATCAGTTGCAGGGTGTCGACGCCGATATATTTCAGGTGGTCGATCACCCGCTGCGTCGTCAGCGCCGCAATGGTGCCGCGCAACGGCCCCTGCACGCCGGGATGACGCATGGTGTAGCCACGCACGTTCATCTCGTAGAACATCCCAGGCGCCTTCTTGCGCGGCAGGATGTTCTCGTTTCCAAGGCCGACGACGATGGCCTTGGGGATCAGCGGCGCGGTATCCACCGCCTCCGAGCGATCCAGCCGCAAACGGGGCGAGCGCACGAAGACACGGTCGAGCCGCTTGGCATAGGGATCGACCAGCAGCTTCATCGGATCAAAGAAATAGCCCTGGTCCGGATCATACGGACCATCGGCGCGCAGCCCATAGCGCGTGCCCACGCCCAGGCCGGAAACCAGGCCGGCGAAGATATTGTCCTGGCGGACGTCCAGCTCGAACCGATCTGTTTCCTGGTCGGTCTCGTCGAAGATCGACACCCAGATGTTGGTGGCACTTTCCGAATAGACGGCAAAGTTGACACCCACCTCGGTCACCGTGGCGCCGAGATGGGTGATACTGCCCCCGTTGGGGACCAACATGGGTTTCATTGGTTTTCCGATGTTAGGTAATGACGCTGGGCTCTTGGCGTCCGGTGCGTTGCTTGATCCCGATGAGTTGGTCTGCCAGTCCGATGAGCGGTTCAAGGGCAAGTTGGGTGTCGAGATCATGTCGTCCATCGGCGGCCTCATATCGCTCAAGATAGAGACGCAACGTGGCGCCGACCGTGCCGGTTCCGCTCAGCCTCACAACGATGCGCGACCCATCCGAAAAGCCGATCCGGACACCCTGCCTGGCACTGGTCGAGCCGTCGACAGGATCGTGGTAGGTGAAGTCATCGGCATAGGCGACCTGCAGGTCGTCGCCGAACGTCTTGCCCGGCAAGCCCGGCAATTGCGCCCGCAGATCGTCCATCAGTTTGTTGGCGATGGCCGCGTCGACTTCTTCATAATCGTGCCGGGTATAATAGTTGCGGCCATAGGTCGCCCAGTGCTCGCGCACGATCTGATCGACACCCTGCTTGCGGACGGCAAGGATGTTGAGCCACAGCAGCACGGCCCAGAGACCATCCTTCTCGCGCACATGGTTGCTGCCCGTGCCGGCGCTTTCTTCACCGCATATCGTGACGCGACCGGCATCGAGCAGGTTGCCGAAGAACTTCCAGCCCGTCGGCGTCTCATGCATTTCGATGCCGAGCTTCTCGGCGACCCGGTCGGCCGCGGCGCTGGTCGGCATCGAGCGGGCGATACCGGCGATGCCACCCTTGTAGCCCGGCGCCAGATGCGCATTGGCCGCCAGCAGGGCCAACGAATCCGACGGCGTCACGAACCGGTTCTTGCCGATGATGAGATTGCGGTCCCCGTCACCGTCCGATGCCGCCCCGAAATCCGGACCCGCAGGGGTCATCAGCAGGTCATGCATGTCCTTGCAATAGACCAGGTTCGGATCGGGGTGGCCGTCATTGAACGACGGTGACGGCGTGCCATTGACCACCGTGCCCTTGGGTGCCCCGAGCATGTCCTCGAGGATCTTGTGCGCATAGGGCCCGGTCACCGCCGACATGGCGTCGAAGGTCATGCGGAAGCCGGAGGCGAACAATGCTCTGATGGCACCGAAGTCAAACAGCGTTTCCATCAGTGCTGCATAGTCCGCCACCGGATCGATGACTTCCACCACCATGTCGCCGACCCGCTGCGTCCCGATCTGTCCCAGCGCGATGTCGGGCGCGTCCACGGTCTTGTAACTGTCGATCACCTTGCTGCGGGCATAGACGGCGTCGGTAATCTTCTCGGGCGCAGGTCCGCCATTGCCGATGTTGTACTTGATGCCGAAGTCGCCTTCCGGCCCGCCTGGGTTATGGCTGGCCGAGAGTACGAGGCCACCAAAAGCCTTATAGTGGCGGATCACATGGCTGGCGGCCGGCGTCGAGAGGATACCGCCCTGCCCCACGAGCACCTTGCCGAAACCGTTGGCCGCGGCGATGCGGATCGCCTTCTGGATGGCCACGTCGTTGTAGAAGCGCCCGTCCCCGCCGATGACCAGCGTCTTGCCCTCGAACCCTTCGAGACTATCGAAGATCGCCTGAATGTAGTTCTCGACATAATTCGGCTGCTGATAGACGGTCACCCGCTTGCGCAGGCCCGATGTGCCGGGCTTCTGATCGCCATAAGGCGTGGTCTTAATGGTCTGGATCGTCATTGGTCATCAGCCCGGTAAGGTTGGCGTAGAGATCGGCATAGCGCGCGGCACTGGCGTCCCAGGACACGTCCGATTTCATTCCCCGCCGTTGGATTTTCTTCCAGAGTTTGTCGTCACGATAGAGCCGCACCGTCTTGCGGATCGCTTCATAAAGCGCGTGGGCGCTGTTGGGGTCGAACACGACGCCGGTAGCCACCTCGGCCGCAATGGCTGCCGGATTAGCGTCGATAACCGTATCGGCCAAGCCGCCAATGCGGCTCACCACCGGCACGCAGCCATAGCGCAGACCATAGAGCTGCGTCAGGCCACAAGGCTCGAACCGCGAGGGAATGACAATGGCGTCGCAACCGCCCTGCATGAGGTGGCTGAGGGCCTCGTTATAGCCGGTGGTCATGGCGACCTTCCCGGGATGTCGAGCCGTCATGTGGCGGAACCCGTCCTCCAAATAGGCCTCACCCGAGCCGAGCACGACCAATCGCCCACCCAAATCCACCAGGCCGTCCGTAGCCTGCAGCAGCAGGTCCATGCCCTTCTGGTCGGTCAGCCGGCTGATCACGCAAAACAGCGGCCCGTCTGATCCGTCGAGCCCGAATTTCTCCACCAGCGCCTGCTTGTTGGCCTGCCGCATATGGATCGTGTTTGCCGAATAGGTCTGCGCCAGGGCCGTGTCCTTGGTCGGATCCCAGGCATCGGTGTCGATACCGTTGAGGATGCCAACCACTGTGTCGGCTCGGCCGTTGAGCAGCCCTTCCAGCCCCAGTCCGAACTGCGGCGTCCGGATTTCGTCGGCATAGTTCGGACTCACCGTCGTGACGAAGTTGGCGCATTCCATGCCCGACTTGAGGTAGGAAATGCCGCCGTAATACTCTACGCCCCCCACCCCGAAGGCATGGGGCGGCAGGCGCAGCTGGCCGAAAATCTCGGGACCGAAGAACCCCTTGAACGCCATATTGTGGATGGTCATCACGGTTTTGACCGTGTCAGTCGGCCCATATTTGATATAGGCCGGGGCCAGTCCCGCCTGCCAATCGTGGCAATGCAGCACCTGGGGGCGGTAGCCATCGACCATCCCCATGCCCAGTTCTGCAGCTACCCAGCTCAGCGCAGCGAAGCGCTTCCAGTTGTCGGGCCAATCCCATCCATCCGGGCTGACATAAGGGTTGCCCGGCCGGTCGTAGAGCGTCGGCGCATCGATAACGATGACATCGAGGCCGGAAACCCGCGCGGCGATCAGCTTGGCGCTGACCCCGAACAGGTCATCCAGTTCCTTGACCACGCGCCCGCCATTGAGCTTTTCCATCACCGAAGGATAGCCTGGTACCAGCGTGCGCATGGTCACGCCACGGCTGCCGAGCGCCCCCGGCAAGGCACCCGCCACGTCGGCGAGCCCCCCGGTCTTGATCAGCGGATAGACCTCGGAAGCAACCGAGAGAACTTCGATCATCGGCCAGCCAGATACTTGTTGATCATTGACTGAGTGATGAGCGTCACCCCGTCATCGCTGCGGCGGAACCACTTGGCGTCGAATTCCGGATCTTCGCCCACCACCAGTCCCTCCGGGATGTTGACGCCGCGGTCGATCACCACCTTGCGCAACCGTGCATTGCGGCCGATGTCGCAATAGGGCAGCACCACGGCTTCATCGAGCTCGGAATAGGAGTGCACCCGGGAGCCGGTGGAAAGCAGCGTCTTTTGCAGGTGTCCGCCCGAAACAATGCAGTCGCCGGAAACCAACGAATTGACCGCCGAGCCGCGCCGCCCGTCGAAGTCATGCACGAACTTGGCCGGGGGCGTGATCTCGGCATAGGTCCAGATGGGCCAATCGCGATCGTAGAGATCGAGCTGCGGCTTGATGTCGGTCAGGTCGATCGAGGCCTTCCAATAGGCGTCGATCGTGCCGACGTCGCGCCAGTAGCTGACTTCCTCGTTGCTGGAGCGGACGCAGGAGCGCGGAAAACGATGCGCCCAGGCGGTGCCGTTCTTGACGATATAGGGGATGATGTCCTTGCCGAAGTCGCGGCTGGAGCCTTCGGTGGCTGCATCGCGACGCAACTGCTCCATCAGGAAGCGTGTCTCGAACACGTAGATACCCATCGAGGCCAGCGCCATGTCGGGTCGGTCGGGGATGCCCGGCGGATCCTTGGGCTTCTCGACGAAGTCGACCACGCGGTCGCGCCCGTCCACATGCATCACGCCAAAGCCCGTAGCCTCCATGCGCGGCACTTCCAGGCACCCGATGGTCACGTCGGCACCGGTGTCCACATGCTGGCGCAGCATGATTTCGTAGTCCATCTTGTAGATGTGGTCGCCCGCCAGGATGACGATGTAGCGCGCGCCGGAATCCTCGATGATGTCCATGTTCTGGTACACGGCGTCGGCCGTGCCGGCATACCACATGTCCTCGCGCACCCGCTGGGACGCGGGCAGCACGTCGAAGCTTTCGTTACGCTCCTGCCTCAGGAAGTTCCAGCCACGCGACAGATGGCGGATCAAGCTGTGCGCCTGGTATTGCGTCGCCACCGAAATGCGGCGGATGCCCGAATTGATGGCATTGCTGAGCGCAAAGTCGATGATGCGCGACTTGCCGCCGAAATAGACCGCCGGCTTGGCGCGTCGGTCGGTCAGTTCCATCAGGCGCGTGCCCCGGCCACCGGCGAGCACATAGGCCATGGCCTCGCGGGCCAGCGGCGATGGTGTCCTGTAATCTGCCATTCTTCTACCCTCCACTATGCCCGTTTGCCGGGACGTATCGCGCTGTTGCCGGATCAGGCCGGCTCGAATTTCAGGAACAATGTCGACAGGGGAGGCAGATAGAGCTCTGCTTCCGCAGGCCAATGCTGGCCCTCGACGGCATAGGCTTTCACCGCACCCTGGTTGCCGGTGTTGGATCCGGAATACCAACCGGCATCGGTGTTGATGCGCTCCACCCATTTGCCGGCCAGCGGCATGGGTATCTTGTACCCGCTACGTGGCACTGGCGTGAAATTGCTCACGACCAGGACCGGGTCGCTCCCCGGTGCCTTGCGCAGCCAGGCAAACACCGAATTGGCGTGATCGTTGCCGATCACCCATTCAAAGCCATCCGGCTCGCAATCGCGCTCATGCAAAGCCGGCAATTGCCGATAGGCCAGGTTGAGATCGGCGATGAGCCGCCGCATCCCCTCATGCATGCCCGCTTCGAGCAGGTACCAGTCGAGCGACTTTGCCTCGGCCCACTCGTCGCGCTGGGCAAATTCCTGGCCCATGAACAGCAGTTTCTTGCCTGGGAAACCCCACATGAACGCATAATAGGCGCGCAGGTTGGCAAATTGCTGCCAGTCGTCACCCGGCATCTTTTCGAGCAGCGACCCCTTGCCATGCACCACTTCGTCGTGGCTCAGCGGCAGCACGAAGTTCTCACTGAACGCGTAGACCGTGCCAAAGGTCATGTCGTTATGGTGGTACTTCCGATGCACCGCCTCGCGGCTCATATACCGCAGCGTGTCGTTCATGAAGCCCATGTTCCACTTGAAGCCGAAGCCCAGCCCACCTGAATAAGCAGGATGGCTCACCCCCGGCCATGACGTCGATTCCTCGGCGATCATGAAGGTTCCCGGGTGCAGGCGATAGGCCTCCGAATTCACCCGGCGAAGGAATTCCACGGCTTCCAGGTTCTGGTTGCCGCCGAACTTGTTGGGCACCCACTGACCCTGCTGGCGCGAGTAGTCGAGGTAGAGCATCGAGGCCACGGCATCGACACGCAGTCCGTCGAGATGGAATTTCTCCAGCCAGTAAAGGGCATTGTTGACGAGGAAGCTCACCACCTCGCGGCGGCCGAAATTGTAGATCGCCGTGTTCCAGTCCGGGTGGTAGCCCTGGCGCGGATCGGCATGCTCATAGAGCGCCGTGCCGTCGAAATGGGCCAGGCCATGGGCGTCCGTCGGGAAATGCGCCGGGACCCAATCCAGGATAACCCCGAGGCCCGCCTCGTGGGCCGCATTGACGAAACGGGCAAACGCCGCGGGATCGCCGAAACGTGCGGTTGGCGCATAGAGGCCGGTCGGCTGGTAGCCCCAGCTTGGATCGAACGGATGCTCGGTGATCGGCAACAGCTCGATATGGGTGTAACCCATGTCCGCCGCATAGGGCACGAGCTGCTCGGCTAGTTGGTCATAGGTCAGGAAACCACCATCCGGCCGCCGCCGCCAGCTGCCCAGATGCACCTCGTAGATCGACATGGGCGTACGCCGCCAGTCGCGGGTCGCCCGCTCCTCGATGTACTTGCTGTCCGTCCAGACGAACTCTGTCGGGTCAGGCACCACCGATGCCGTGCGCGGCCGCAATTCCGATTGCCGTGCAAACGGATCGGCCTTGAGCGGCTGCACCGTACCGTCCGGGCCGACGATCTCGTATTTGTAGAGCGTGCCTGTTCCAAGTACCGGGATGAATACTTCCCAGATGCCGGTCTCGAACCGATTACGCATGGGGTGACGCCGGCCGTCCCACTCATTGAACGGACCCACCACGCTCACGCGCTGTGCATTGGGGGCCCAGACGGCAAAATGTGTGCCGTGAATGCCCTCGAATTCCATCTCGTGGGCGCCAAGCTTGTCGAACAGGCGCAGGTGATTGCCTTCGCCGATATAGTAGTCGTCGAGAGGCCCGAGCACCGGCCCGAACGAATAGGGGTCGTACACGTCCCACTCGCCGCCGGCATTTTTCGCGCGGTAACGGACGGGCTGGCGCTTGTCGATGCTGACCTTGCCCTCGAAGAATCCACCAGCGTGACGCGGGATCAGATGGCCGAGCGCCGTTCCTTCGAGTGAATAGGCCGACACCATTTCGGCATGGGGAATGAAAGTCCGCAGCACCCACTGGCCGTTGACGTCGTGCAGCCCCAGAAATGCAAACGGGTTATGGTGGCGACCGGCGACGATCGCGTCCACTTCCCGTGCATCGGCTTGCCAGTCTTCCTTATTCACACGCACGCTCCCCCGACGAAAACGCCCGCACTACTGCGGCGTTCTCTCAACGATAAATCAGCGTTCGGCCGATCTTGCCTGCCGGTGCCCGATCGGCGTCCACTTTCATGACGACGCCACCGGAACACCCCAGATTTCCTGCGCATACTGCCGTATCGTCCGATCGGACGAGAAGAACCCCACATGGGCGGTATTGCGAATTGCCATGGCGTTCCAGCGCCGTTTGTCCAGCCAGATGGCATCCACCTGCGCCTGCGCAGCCACGTAGGCGTCGAAGTCACGTGCGACCATGAACCAATCGTGGTCGTATAGGCCGCCGATGAGGTCGCGATAGCGGTGCGGATCATCCGGGGAAAAAACTCCCGAAGCGATCGACTCCAGCACTTCCTTGAGACGCGGCGAGGCGTCGATGGCCGCGCGCGGCACCTCGCTCTTGGCCCGCTTCTCGTTCACCTCTTCGGTCGTGAGGCCGAAAATCACAATATTTTCCGCCCCCACTTCCTTGTGCATTTCAACATTGGCCCCGTCCATCGTGCCGATGGTGATGGCGCCGTTGGCCATGAACTTCATGTTGCCGGTGCCAGATGCTTCCATGCCGGCCGTCGAAATCTGTTCAGACAGGTCGGCGGCAGGAACGATCACTTCGGCCAGGCTCACATTGTAATTTGGCAGGAACACCACCTTGAGCAGGCCACGCACCGCCGGATCGTTGTTGATCACCTTGGCGACATCGTTGATCAGCTTGATGATAAGCTTGGCGTTCCAGTAGCCGGGAGCCGCCTTGCCCGCGAAGATCTTAACGCGCGGCACCCAGTCCCGTTCCGGATGGGCGCGAATTTCATCATACAGCGCAACAGCTTGGATAATGTTGAGCAGCTGCCGCTTGTATTCGTGGATGCGCTTGATCTGCACGTCGAACAGCGCGTTGGGTGATACGACGATCCCCATGCGGTCCTTGATCAGCTTGGCCAGCCGCTCCTTGTTGCCCTGCTTGACCGCTGCGAACTGCGACTGGAACGACGGATCGTCGGCATGGGCATCCAGCCCCTTAAGCAGGTCGATATCGTCGAGAAAGTCCGGGCCGATCCGCTCGCTGATCAGCTTGGTGAGATCGGGGTTGCACTGCATCAGCCAACGCCGCGGCGTGATGCCGTTGGTCTTGTTATTGATGCGGTCGGGATAGAGCTTGTGGAGGTCCGAGAACACCGTCTGCTTCATCAGCTCGGTGTGCAGTGCCGAGACGCCATTGATCGAGTGCGATCCTACGAAGGCGAGCTGACCCATGCGCACTCGCCGTCCGCCGGACTCATCGATCAGCGAGACATTGGCAATCTGTGCATCGGTGAACTTTGCCCGCACCCTGGCATCGGTCAGCACTTCGGCATTGATCTGGTAGATGATCTGCATGTGCCGCGGCAGCAGTCGTTCCAGCAGCGCCACCGGCCAGCTCTCAAGCGCCTCCGGCAGCAGCGTGTGGTTGGTATAGCCGAACACGCCGCGGCTCAGCTTCCAGGCATCGGCCCATTTCAGCCCGTTATCATCCACCAGGATGCGCATCAGTTCGGCGATCGAGATGGCCGGGTGGGTATCGTTGAGATGGATGGCCACCTTGTCGGGCAGCGAGCCCAGGTCGCCATACTGCTGCAGGTGCCGGCGCACGATGTCTTGGAGCGAAGCCGACGAGAAGAAGAACTCCTGCCGCAGCCGCAACTCCTGCCCGGCGGCCGTGGAATCCGCAGGATAGAGGACGCGGGTGATGGCCTCGGCGCGTGCGCTTTCCTCCAGTGCGCCGATGTGGTCGCCCGAGTTGAACTTGTCGAGCAGGATCGGATCGATCGGCTGGGCGCTCCAGAGGCGCAGCGTATTCACCCGCGCTCCGCGCCAGCCGACGATCGGCGTGTCGTAGGCCACCGCCAGGAGGTGATCATTGGGGCGCCATTCCTGCCGCACCGTGCCATCGGGGTCGGTCACTGGCTCGACATGGCCGCCGAAGCCGATCTCGTAGGCGCTCTCGCGCCGCTCGAATTCCCACGGATTGCCGTGCGCAAGCCATTCTTCCGGCAGTTCGACCTGCCAGCCTTCGCTCATTTCCTGGCGGAACAGGCCATGCACGTAGCGAATGCCGTAGCCATAAGCGGGGATTTTTACCGACGACATGGATTCAAGGAAGCAGGCCGCCAGGCGCCCCAGGCCGCCATTACCCAGGGCCGCGTCAGGCTCGAGGTTGATCAGGTCGCCCAGATCGACATTGAGATTCTTGAGAGCATCCCGCACGGGCTCGATGAGCCCGACATTGCTCATCGCGTCGCGCATCAACCGGCCGATGAGGAATTCGAGGCTGAGGTAATAGACCCGCTTGTGCGAGGTGCGCCACGTCTCGCGGGACGATTCCATCCAGCGGTCCATGACCCTGTCGCGCACCGCCAGGATCGTCGCGGCCAGCCAGTCATGTGGCCGCGCGACAATGGGGTCCTTACCGACTGAATAGATCAGCCTTTCTAGTATTTCCGCCTGGATGGCCTCAACGGTGCGGGCACGTGGTTCCGGCGTAGGGGCGTCGTAAACGATCGGCTGTTGCGGCATATCGCAATCCAGGTTTCATAACGATGTATTCCCCTCTAGAGACTTTAGTCTTGCACTTAATTTGGGCAGGCGGAAGCCCCCTCCTATGCGGGCTGCGCTGGCTGGGTGCTCTTGGCGACGGCATCCTCCGCCTGGGCATGGGGAACCGTGACACCGCTTTCCCGTGCCTGTTCCTGTGCATTGCTGATCAGCAGCGTACCGAGGTTACGCCAGTCCTCACCTGCCAGTTGCAGGTCGAAGCGCTGACGGTCCCGCATCCGAACCCCTTCGACAATCTCCTGAGCCTCCTCGGCATCGGCGCCAAGCGAGCGGATTGCCTCGCCGCCGAATTCGAGCGCGGATTCAAACAGCTCGCGTAGCTGATACTCGACACCCGCCTTGACCAGTTCGATCGCGTGGGCGCGATCGAAGGCGCGGGCCATGACGCGCACCAGCGGAAACTCGTCACGCACGAGTTCCGCGATCCGCGTGGTCTGCTCCTTCTTGTCGGTGCAGACCAGGATCAGGTCGGCCGTGCTCGCACCGGCGGCGCGCAGGATGTCCAGGCGCGTGCCGTCGCCATAATAGACCTTGAAGCCAATGCTGGCCGCGGCGCGGATCATCTCGGTGTCATTGTCGATGATGGAAACCGAGTGGCGCATGGCCAGGAGCGGCTGGCTGGCTATCTGTCCGAACCGCCCGAAGCCGATGATGAGGATCCGCGCGGACAGGCCCGATACTTCCTCCACGCCCTCCATCGACTGGGTCTGCCTTGGCACCAGGAACCGCAGTCCGATGATGAAAAATGGCGTCAGGACCATCGAGACGATCACCGTGGCGGTGAAGATGGCATTGGTCGGTCCGTCGATGATCCCGGCGGTGACGGCGGTCGTGTAGAGGACAAAGGCGAACTCGCCGCCCTGCCCCATCAGGACCGCCCGTTCCACCGCTTCGGCATGTGGGGCTTTGAGGAGCCTGGCGATGCCATAGATGGCGCTGGCCTTGACCAGCATGAAGGCGACCACGCTGACCGTGATGATCTGCCAGCTTGCGGCAACGATATCGAGATCCAGCGACATGCCGACCGCCAGGAAGAACAGGCCCAGGAGGATCCCGCGGAACGGCTCGACGTCGGCTTCGAGCTGGTGGCGGAAGGTCGAGGTCGACAGCAGCACACCGGCGAGGAATGCGCCCATGGCCATGGAGAGGCCGCTCGCCTGGAACAGCAGGGCCGCGCCCAGGACCACCAGCAGCGCAGCGGCCGTCATCACCTCGCGCAACTTGCTCGAGGCGAGCAGGCCGAAAAGCGGGTTCATGATGCGGCGGCCGACAAAAATCAGCAGCAGCACCGCCCCGATGGGCGCAGCGATCCCCAGCAGACGCGTGGCCAGTTCCACCTGTTGCTCACCCGTGCCGGGCGCAAGGAACGCCACGATGGCCAGCAGCGGCACGATGGCCAGGTCTTCCAGCAGCAGGATCGAAACGATGCGTTGACCGCTATCGGTCGACAACTCGCCCCGCTCGCCCAGGATCTGCATGACGATAGCGGTGGAGGTGAGCACGAAACCCATGCCGAATATGAAGGCGACCACCGGGGCGAAGCCCAGGATCACGCCGACGCCCGTCAGCAGCATGCCGCAGGCAGCCACCTGCACCAGTCCCAGGCCGAAGATCTGCTTGCGCAGCGCCCACAGCTTGGCGGGCTCCATTTCCAGGCCGATGATGAAGAGGAACATCACGACCCCCAACTCGGCCGTGGTGAGCACCGATTCGGGATCGGTAATGAGACCGATGCCCGACGGTCCCAACAGCAGCCCGGCGGCCAGATAGCCGAGCACGGACCCCAACCCGATACGCTTGAACAGCGGCACCGCGACCACCGCCGCCCCCAGCAGCGCCACCACCGGTATCAGGTCGACGCCATGCGCTGCCGCCTCGACCGCATGTCCAGCTACTTCACCCGCCACGAAATTCTCCCGCCCAATTCAGAGGCGGAGTCTTTGTTGACCTGACGCGCCGCGTCAAGCGCGCTGGCGGCATGCGGGGGTCTACGCGACCTTTTCCGCGCCGGTCGGTGCGGTGCCCTCGGGAGGTTCGAACCGCTCTTCCTTGCGCTTTTCGGACGGACTCTTTTCGTCTTCGGTCTGCTCGCGAATAGCCCGCGCCGTGTTGGCGAGCAGCTCTTCGCGGTCGGTCATATTGCGCGTCCGGCGCACGGGCCGGCTCGGCACCAGCGGCTTGCTGGGCAGCATGTGCGCCAGCATGGAGGTGGCGATCAGCAGCGTCGGCACGGCCACCAGGCCGCCCATCGGCCCCCAGGCCCAAAGCCAGAAGGTGATCGAAAGAAAGATCAGGAAGGGGTTGAGGGTCATCGTGCGCCCGATGAAATGGGGCGTGACGATCTGGCCCTCGACAAAGTTGATCGCCAGGTAACACCCTGCCGGCAAAAGCACATGCTGGAGGCCGGTCTGCGTCCCAAGGCCCACGGCGAGCAACACCAGGATCATAACACCCTGCCCCACATAGGGGATATAATTGAGCACCGCAGCCATGGCGCCCCACAGCAGCGGCGACGGCATGCCGATGGCCCACATGGCCAGCGATACGGCGCAGCCAACGCAGAAATTGATGATGGTAATCGACAACAGGAAGCGGCTGACCTTGGTCTCCACGTCGCGGAACACATGCGCCGTGCGCCAGCGCATGCGCCGGCTGACGCAGAGCGACAGCACCGAAATCCGGATATGGTCGCGGGTTGCCACGAAGAAATAGAGGCTGGCGAGAAAAATCAGCACTTGCGCGAGAATGGCCGGCGCCAGCATGGCCATGCTGATGACCTGACCGCCATCCTCGACGGTGACGGACATTGCATTGTCCTTGCCGAAAATCGAGGTCACCTGCTCCTGAAACGCGGTGACGGCTTCAAGGGGGCCTTCCAGGGTCGCAAGCTGCTGCTGCAACTTGGTCCAGATCAGCGGGGCACGAGCGACCCACTCCGACAGCGGCACTGCGAACAACACCACGCCGCCTGCAATCACGCCGATCAGCATCAGCACCACGATGCCAGCCGACAGCGCCGGGGGGATACCGAAACGCTCGACGCGGTCAGCGACCGGGCCGAACATCAGGCCGATGACGATTGCCAGGGTCACGGGGGCGAGGAAGACCTGGCCGACCTGCAGGGCGACCAGGAGGGCGAGGAAGCCGACGAAAATCATGGCGATACGAGACGCATTGGCTGCAACCCGCTCGAACTGGCTTTCGCTCATGTCTGTGGGTGCCGCTAGCTTTGCTGCGCGTGCCATGTGATTTCCAGTGTTCGAGACCCCTCGCGGTTCGGTAACGTTGGCCGGGTGCAAACGTTCCGTTGAGCAAGCCCGCGTCGCCCTGTCGACCGCGCGCCCGTCACTGGGTACTGTGCCGCCTCGATTCCCCTGCCTGCCCAAGGTCCTTTCATGCCACGCAAAATCATCATCGACACCGATCCCGGCCAGGACGATGCGGTCGCCATCCTGCTCGCGCTCGCATCGCCGGAAGAGCTTGACGTCCTTGGTGTCGTGGCGGTGGCCGGCAATGTGGGCCTTCATCACAACGCCACCAATGCCCGCAAGGTGGTCGAGCTCTCCGGCCGCCGTGACATCCCCGTTTACGCCGGATGCGCGCGACCGATGCGACGGCACCTGGTGACCGCCGAACATGTCCACGGCGAGACCGGGCTTAACGGCCCCGACCTGCCCGATCCCACGATCCCGCTTCAGGAACAGCACGGCGTCGACTACATCATCGATACGCTCATGTCTGCCGAACCGGGCAGCATAACGCTCTGCACATTGGGACCGCTGACCAATATCGGCATGGCGCTGGTCAAGCAGCCTGCCATTGCCGAGCGCATCGCCGAAATCGTGATGATGGGCGGCGCCTATTTCGAGGTGGGCAACATCACGCCTGCTGCCGAATTCAATATCTATGTCGATCCGGAAGCGGCAGATGTGGTGCTGCGCTCGGGCGTGCCGATCACCATGCTGCCGCTCGACGTCACCCACCAGATCCAGTCGACCCCCGAACGCCTTGCCGCCATTTTTGGTCTGGGAAACAAATCGGGGAAGGCAATCTATGAGATGCTGACCTTTTCGGAAGCTTTTGACCTGCAAAAATACGGCTGGGCCGGCGCACCGCTGCATGACCCCACTGTCATCGCCTACCTGCTGCAGCCTGACCTGTTTGAGGGCCGGCATTGCAATGTGACTGTCGAAACCGCCAGCGAACTGACGGTGGGCATGACCGTCGCGGACTTCTGGCATGTCACCGGCAAGATCCGGAACGTCAACTATCTCCGCAACGGCAATGCCGAAGGCTTCTTTGCCCTCCTGCTGGAACGCTTGGCACGGCTGCCCTAGGGACGTGCCAAGGTGCCGCCTGGCTGCGGTTATCGCGTCGTCGCTTCGCTCTGGGAAACGCCAAGGGGCGCTCCGAGAGCTATGGTGGCGAGGCGCCTGCCTCGAAGGGGTAGATGAAGGAAGTGAGGCCATTGCCTCGCCACCACGCCAGGATTTTCGCAGGTCCGGGCCAGGCACGCTGTGTCGCAAGCGTAGCTGCCGAGTTCCCCCCGCCCAATGGAAGCGACCTCCCATCCCTGGCTGTCTCCACGGTCATCACTCGTCATGACCGGCTCTGCCGTGAAGATGGAAGGAGTATGCAGGAGGTTTGGGAAGGGTGGATAAGTTCGCGCGCCTGGGGACCGAGCCGACGAGAGATCGGGCCCGTCTTGCCGATCTCCCAACCCCGGCGTAGTGTCCGCCTCCCAACCGAGACCCTTGCCATGGACCTGTTCACCCTCGCGACCTTCACCATTGCCTATGCCATCGCCGTGCTGGTGCCCGGCCCGGGCGTGGCGGCAGTTGTCGCGCGCGCCCTGGGTGGCGGCTTCAGGGGCGCCTTCCCCATGGTGCTGGGCATCCTTGCCGGCGATCTCGTCTATTTCGTCTTTGCCGTGTTCGGCCTCGCCGCAATCGCCACCTGGTTCGGCCCGGTCTTTGTGGTCATCCGCTGGGCCGGCGCGGCCTACCTGCTCTATATCGCCTACAGGTTCTGGACCGCGCGTCCGGGCAGCGAGCAGATGAAGCCAAAGAACGAAGATGGCTGGAAGACCTTTCTGGCCGGCTTCTCATTGACCATGGGCAACCCCAAGACCATCGTCTTCTATCTCGCCATTCTCCCCACGGTGATCCCGCTCGACCAGATGAACCCCGTCGCGTTCACCGAGCTCACCTTCATCGTGATCGTCGTTCTGCTGATCATCGGTTGTGGCTATGCCTGGCTGGCCTCCGCCGCCCGCGAGATGTTCCGCAGCCCGCGCGCCCTGGGCCGCCTCAACAAGACCGCCGGCGCCATGATGGCCACCGCCGCCGGACTTGTCGTCTGGCAGCATTGAGCTTCCTCACCCTCCCCTTGGGGAGAGTGAGGAAACGCCCCTACCCCATGATCGGCCGGACCTCTATGTCTCCCTCCCAGCCCGGCCAGTGCTCGGTGTGGAGGTTCGCAAAGCGCGTCGCCCATTCGATAGCCTCTGCTTTGGTCGGGACGTCATACACCGCATAGCCGCCGACCAGTTCCTTGCTCTCGGCAAACGGACCATCTGTCACCATTACCTTGCGCTGCCGGATAGCGATGAATGTGCTTTCGTCCTTGCCCATCAGTCCGCCCTGAGCAACCAGTACGCCCGCGGCGGTAGCTTCGGCGCCCATCTGACCGATGGCCTGCATCAATGCCATGGGCGGCGCACCTGTGCCCGGCTTCGTCGTTTTCACCAATGTCATGAACTTCATCTTCATCTCCTCTTGCCGCTCCACGGCCATGCCAACGACGAATGAGCCGCACGGACTTCGACAACCTCACGCATGATCAAGCCTTGGGCAGTTTCCTGAAGAACTGCCTATTGCACAGTTTTTGCGCAGTTTGACCTTCGATTGGGCGGCGCTGCTGGCTGGGATGGTGTTTTGGCAAAAGCGACCAGTTAGGTCAAATACTTGATTTCGTTGGCATAACGTCAACCGCGAGGGTTTGGCACGCTTCCTGCATTGTTGTTGCTGCGGCACCCCATGGTGTCACCAGTTTCGGCGTCCAGTGCTGGGCGTCACTTCAGGCAAAGCTGCCAACTGACACTGCTCGACCCACGTCGGGCCGGAGGTCGGTTGGCAGCTTTTTTGTTTTCGCGCCGCGCTAGCGGCGGCAGGTGGAGAGACACGGATGGCAGAACGGTTAGTCATCATCGGCAACGGCATGGCCCCCGGGCGCATGCTCGAGCATCTGTTCGAGGCTGCACCCGGCCAGTTCGACGTCACGATTTTCAACGCCGAACCGCGCGTGAACTACAACCGCCTCATGCTTTCCCCGGTGCTGTCCGGCGAAAAAACCTATGAGGACATCATCACCCATGGCGACGATTGGTATTCGGCCAACAACGTCACCCTGCACAAATCCTCGCCGGTCACCCTGATCGACCGCGAGAACCGGCGCGTGGTCTCCACCAACGGCATCGTCGCAGACTACGACAAGCTCGTCATCGCCACGGGCTCCAGCCCATTCATCCCACCCGTGCCCGGCCACCAGTTGCCGGGTGTCGTGACCTATCGCGACCTCGACGACGTCGACAAGATGCTGGCATCAGGTGTCGGCTGCAAGGTGGTGGTCATTGGCGGCGGCCTGCTCGGCCTCGAAGCCGCCGCCGGCCTCAAGATGCAGGGCATGGACGTCACCGTGCTGCATCTGCAGCCAACCCTGATGGAGCGCCAGCTCGATCCCGCCGCCGGCTATCTGCTCGAAAAGGCCTTCAGGGATCGCGGCATTGCCGTGATGACCAAGGCCAATACCAAGCAGGTGCTGGGCACTGACCGCGTCACCGGCGTTGAACTCAGCGACGGCACCGTCATCGACTGCTCGATGGTCGTGATGGCCGTGGGCATCCGCCCAGCTTCCGGCCTTGCCAAGTCTGCCGGGCTCGCCGTCAATCGCGGTATCGTTGTCGACGACCAGCTGCGCACCGACGACCCGCATATTTACGCCCTGGGCGAATGCGCCGAACATCGCGGCACCTGCTATGGGCTGGTCGCGCCGCTCTATGAGATGGGTGAGGTGCTGGCCAAGACCCTGGCCGGCCAGGCGGCTGCCTACCAGGGCTCGGTCACCTCGACCAAGCTCAAGGTCACCGGCATCGATCTGTTCTCCGCCGGCGATTTCGGCGAGGCCGAAGACCGCGAAGAGGTGGTGCTGCGTGACGCCAGCGCCGGCGTCTACAAGCGCCTGGTGCTCAAGGACGACCGCATCATCGGCGCCGTGCTCTATGGCGAGACCAGCGACGGCCCATGGTTCTTCGACCTGCTCAAGCGCGGCGTCGATACACGCGAAATGCGCGACACGCTTATTTTCGGCCAGGCATACCAGGGCGGTGCCGCCCTGGACCCTATGGCGGCCGTTGCAGCCTTGCCGGATGAGGCAGAGATCTGCGGCTGCAACGGCGTGTGCAAGGGCAAGATCACCGGCGCAATCACCGGCAAGGGCCTGACGACCCTGGACGGCGTGCGCGCCCATACCAAGGCCTCCGCATCCTGCGGTTCGTGCACACATCTGGTCGAGCAACTGCTTCACGTCACGCTGGGCGACGCCTATAACCCCGCCGCCGTCCAGCCCATGTGCCCCTGCACCGAATATGGCCATGACGACGTCCGCCGCCTGATCATCGCCAAGGGTCTCAAGTCAATTCCCGCCGTCATGCAGGAGCTGGAGTGGAAGACCTCTTGCGGCTGCGCCAAGTGCCGCCCGGCGCTGAACTACTACCTGGTCTCCGATTGGCCGGGTGAATACGAGGATGATGGCCAGTCGCGCTTCATCAACGAGCGCGTCCACGCCAACATCCAGAAGGACGGCACCTATTCGGTCGTGCCGCGCATGTGGGGCGGCATGACCAACCCCAAGGAACTGCGCGCCATCGCCGATGTCGCCGACAAGTTCGCCATCCCGGCCGTCAAGGTCACCGGCGGACAGCGCATCGACCTGCTGGGCGTCAAGAAGGAAGACCTGCCGGCTGTCTGGGCCGATCTCAATGCCGCCGGCATGGTCTCGGGCGCCGCCTATGCCAAGGGTCTGCGCACGGTCAAGACCTGTGTAGGCTCGGACTGGTGCCGCTTCGGCACCCAGGATTCGACGGGCCTGGGCATCCGGCTTGAAAAATTCATGTGGGGCAGTTGGACGCCGGCCAAGGTCAAGCTCGCCGTCTCGGGCTGCCCGCGCAACTGCGCCGAGGCCACCTGCAAGGATATCGGCGTCATCTGCGTGGATAGTGGCTACGACATCCACTTTGCCGGGGCAGCGGGGCTCGACATCAAGGGCACCGAACTGCTCTGCCATGCCGATACCGAGGACGAGGCGCTCGAAATCATCGTCGCCCTGACCCAGCTCTACCGCGAACAGGGCCGCTATCTCGAACGCATCTACAAGTGGGCCAAGCGCGTCGGCACGCCCTCGATCAAGGCCAACATCGTCGACGACCTGGCCAAGCGCCGCCACTACTTCGAGCGCTTCGTCTATTCGCAGACCTTTGCCCAGGTCGACCCGTGGGAAGAGCGCGTCAACGGCAAGGACGCGCACGAATTCGCCGCCATGGCCGAGTTCGGCATGCCCGTAGCTGCGGAATAAGGAGAGCATCAATGAGCGACTGGATCGAGATCGGCACCATCGACGCCATTCCCCGCCGCGGCTCGCGCTGCGTCAACACGCCAGCCGGCAAGATCGCGGTGTTCCGCACGCAGGAAGACCAGGTCTTCGCCATCGAGAACCGCTGCCCGCACAGGCACGGGCCGCTCAGCGAAGGCATCGTCCACGGCGCCTCCGTCACCTGCCCGCTGCACAACTGGGTTTTCGACCTTGCCACCGGCCAGGCGCTTGGCGCCGACGAGGGCCAGGTCAGGACCTATCCCATCGACCTGGTCGATGGCCGCATTTTCATGGCGTTCACGGCCGATCTGGTCGCCGCCGAATAGTCCACCACCAACCGAGCCGCATTGGCGGCAGGGAGAACCAATGGCCTACGTCATACCAACCGAATTCGTGACCAAGATGATCGACGCCGGCGAGGCCAAGGTCTTCATGTCCACGCGCGACACGCTGATCCGCGCCTACATGGCCGGCGCCATCCTGGCGCTGGCTGCCGCCTTTGCCATCACCATCAACGTCAATACGGGCCAGCCCCTGGCCGGCGCCATCCTGTTCCCGGTGGGCTTCTGCCTGCTCTATCTGATGGGCTTTGACCTGCTGACCGGCGTCATGACCCTGGTCCCGCTGGCGCTGATCGACAAGCGGCCCGGTGTGACGCTCAACGGCGTCCTGCGCAACTGGGGGCTCGTCTTCACGGGCAACTTCGCCGGTGCCTTCACGGTCGCCGTGATGATGGCGATCATCTTCACCTTTGGGTTCAGCCAGGCTCCCGACGCCATCGGCGAAAAGATCGGCCATATCGGCGAGGGCCGCACCGTCGGCTATGCCGCCCACGGCGCCGCCGGGATGCTCACCCTGTTCATCCGCGGCGTGCTCTGCAACTGGATGGTGTCGACCGGCGTCGTCGCCGCCATGATGTCCACCTCGGTCTCGGGCAAGGTCATCGGCATGTGGATGCCCATCATGCTGTTCTTCTACATGGGCTTCGAGCATTCCATCGTGAACATGTACCTGTTCCCCTCGGGCATCATGCTCGGCGGCCAGTTCTCGATCATGGATTACCTGATCTGGAACGAGATCCCCACCGTCATTGGCAACATGGTCGGCGGCCTCGCCTTCGTCGGCCTGACGCTCTATGCCACCCACAGCAGCCGTGCTACCCAGCGCGCCGCGGCCGCCCGGTTCGCACCGGCCGAATAAGTCAACTGCCGGGCGCTTCGCAAAAGCGGAGCGCCCGCCGCCATCCGGGAGAGCCATGAGCGCCAGCCTCGCCATCTCGCTCGGACAGCATTCCGACAAGGGCCGCAAGCCGGCTAACCAGGACTTCTATGGCGCGCTGATCCCGGCCCAGCCGGCGCTCGATCTCAAGGGCATCGCCATCGCCCTGGCCGACGGCATTTCCTCGAGCGAAGTCAGCTCCATCGCCGCCCAGACGGCCATCAAGAGCTTCCTTACCGACTACTACGACACGCCCGATCCCTGGCCGGTCAAAACGGCCGCCCACCGTGTCATCGCGGCCACCAATGCCTGGCTGCATTCCCAGACTCGCGCCCGCCAAGCCGACGATGTCGATAGCGGTTATGTGTGCACCCTCAGCATACTGGTGCTGAAATCGCGCGCCGCGCACATCTTCCATATCGGCGATTCACGCATCTATCGCCTGGCCGGCCGCTCGCTGGAGCAACTAACCGTGGACCACCGCGTCCCCGCCAGCGGCAACCATTTCTATCTGGGTCGCGCCCTGGGCATCGGCGGCAATGTCGAGGTCGACTATCGCAGCGTCCCCATTGGCGTCGGCGATATCTTCGTGCTCACTACCGATGGCGTACATGAACATGTCGATGGCGCGATTATCGCCGAAGCCATCGCGGCGCACCCTGACGATCTCGATGCCGCCGCCCGACATGTGGTGGCCAGCGCTATGGACAATGGCAGCAGCGACAATCTCACCATCCAGATTGTCCGCATCGATGCCCTGCCCGGGGGCGAGGCTGCCGATTTCCTGGGCCAGTCCGCCGACCTGCCCTTGCCGACCCCGATCGAGCCGGGAACAGATTTCGACGGCTACCGCATCATCCGCCCGCTGCACGCCAATGCGCGCAGCCAGGTCTTCCTCGCCCAGGACAAGACCGACGAACGCCTCGCCGTGATCAAGGTGCCCGGAGCAGACATGCGCGACGATCCGGCATTCCTCCGCCGCTTCATGATGGAAGAGTGGATCGCGCGGCGCCTCAACACGCCGCATGCCCTGCGCATCCATCAGCAGGATCGCAAGCGCCACTACCTCTATCTTGTGACCGAATATGTCGATGGCCAGACCCTGACGCAGTGGATGATCGACAATCCGCGGCCAGATCTCAACACGGTGCGCGACCTGATCGAGCAGATCGCCCGCGGGCTCAACGCCTTCCATCGCCAGGAAATGGTGCATCAGGATCTGCGCCCCGACAACATCATGATCGACAAGACCGGGACGGTTAAGATCATCGACTTCGGCTCCACCAAGGTGGCCGGCGTCGTCGAGGCGCAGCCGGTGGAAGACGAAGCCCTGCTCGGCACCCTGCAATATGCGGCGCCCGAATACCGCATCGGCGATGCCGGCACCGACCGTTCCGACCAGTTCTCGCTCGGCGTCATCGCCTATCAGATGCTGACGGGACAACTACCCTATGGCGCCAGCGCCGCCATGCTGCGCAATCGCGGCGACCTGGCCCGCCTGCACTATCAGCCGGTGTCCACTGACCGAGGTATCCCGGAATGGGTCGACCGCGCGCTCGAAAGAGCCGTCCATCCCGATCCAGCGCAGCGCTACGAGGCGCTGTCGGAATTCACCTACGATCTCCGCCATCCAAATCCGGATTTCGCCACCCTGCCGCCCCGGTCGCTGCTGGTGCGCAACCCGGTGCTCTTTTGGCAATTGCTATCACTGGTGCTGGCGGGCGCGGTGGTCGTATTGCTGGCCATGGTATTGGGGCGCTAGGCGCGCCCCAACCTTTGTCTCTTACTTCATCGTCGGCATCTGGAATTCGGCACCGTCCTTGATGCCCGATGGCCAGCGCGCCGTGACCGTCTTGGTCCGGGTCCAGAACTTGATCGAATCCGTACCGTGCTGGTTGAGGTCGCCGAAGGCGCTCGCCTTCCAGCCACCGAAGCTATGATAGGCAAGCGGCACCGGCACCGGCACGTTGATGCCCACCATGCCGACATTGACTCGCGCCGCGAAATCGCGCGCCGCATCGCCGTCGCGGGTGAAGATGGCGGTACCGTTGCCATAGGGATTGTCCATGGTCAGCTTCAGCGCTTCCTCGTAAGTCCGGGTTCGCACCACCGACAGCACCGGCCCGAAAATCTCTTCCTTGTAGATATCCATTTCCGCTGTGACGTTGTCGAACAGGGTCGGCCCGACAAAGTAGCCATTTTCATAGCCCTGCAGCGAGAAGCCGCGGCCATCGACCGCCAGCGTCGCGCCCTGAGCGATACCGGATTCGACCAGCGAGGCGATCCGATCCTTGGAGGCCTTGGTGATGACCGGCCCCATTTCGCTCGACTTGTCGGTGGCCGGGCCAACCTTGAGCTTTTCGATGCGCGGCTTAAGCGCTGCGACGATCCTGTCGGCGGTCTCGTTGCCTACGGGCACAGCCACCGACACCGCCATGCAGCGTTCGCCGGCCGAACCATAGCCGGCGCCCATCAGCGCATCGGCGGCCTTTTCCATGTCCGCGTCGGGCATGATGATCATGTGGTTCTTGGCACCGCCAAAGGCCTGCACGCGCTTACCCTCGGAGGCGGCGGTTGCATAGACGTAGCGGGCGATCGGAGTGGAGCCGACAAAGCTCACCGCGCCGATCTGGTCGTGATGCAGGATACCGTCGACCACCGCCTTGCCGCCATGCACGACATTGAGGATGCCCTTGGGCAGCCCGGCTTCGATCGCCAGCTGCGCCAGCTTGACCGGCACGGACGGGTCGCGCTCGGATGGCTTGAGGATGAAGGCATTGCCGGCGGCGATGGCCGGCGACAGCATCCAGAGCGGGATCATGGCCGGGAAGTTGAACGGGGTGATGCCGGCGCCGATGCCAACCGGCTGGCGCAGCGAATACATGTCGATCCCCGGCCCTGCCCCGTCGGTGAACTCGCCCTTGAGCAGATGCGGCGCACCGGCCACGAACTCGGCGACCTCGAGACCGCGCAGGATATCGCCCTTGGCGTCGTCGACCGTCTTGCCATGCTCGGCGCTCAGCAGTTCGGCGAGTGCGTCCATGTCGCGATTGATCAGCGCGACGAAGTTGAAGAACACACGCGCCCGGCGCTGCGGATTGGTCGCCGCCCATTTGGGCTGCGCCGCGGCAGCCGACGCCACGGCGGCATCGAGATCGGCCTTCGTTGCCAGCGCCACGCGGGCCTGTACCTCGCCGGTCGCGGGATTGAACACGTCCTGGAATTCGGCGCTGTTGCCCGAAGTTTCGACGCCGTCGATGAAATGGCCGATAGTGCGCATGAGGCTCTCCCTTGTTGGCGAGCATTCTTGGCGCTACACTCCACGCATCGCAACACCATAGATTTTGCATCCGTTGTGCGAAAATTGACTAACGTTCATCACCGCGTCATTCCCGCGAAGGCGGGAATCCACTCTGCCGGCGCGGTGTCCAAGAGTGGATTCCCGCCTTCGCGGGAATGACGCGGGGGAATAACTGGTTTGGAGGGCCACCATGAACTGGGATGACGTTCGCATCTTCCTCGCCGTCGCCCGCAGCGGCCAGATACTCGGCGCCGCCAAGACGCTGGGCCTCAACCACGCCACCGTGGCCCGGCGCCTGACCGCGCTTGAAGCGGCGCTGGGCAGCAAGCTCTTCACCCGCAAGACCAACGGTTCGGACCTGTCCGGCGATGGCGAGCGCTTTCTTGTCCATGCCGAGCGTATGGAAAGCGCCATGCTGGCTGCCCGAGAGGCCGCTGGCGCCGATAGCCTCATCGAAGGCACCGTGCGCGTCGGCGCCCCTGACGGCTTCGGCGTCGCCTTCCTCGCCCCGCGCCTGGGCGAGCTCACCGAGCGCCACAAGGGCCTGCGCATCGAACTGGTCCCGGTCCCCCGCGCCTTCTCCCTGTCGCGTCGCGAGGCCGATATCGCCGTCACCCTGGAACGTCCGCGCGAAGGCCGGCTCGTCGCGCGCAAGCTCACCGATTACTGCCTAGGCCTCTACGCGGCACGTTCCTATCTCGCCGCCCACGGCACGCCGCAGACGCTCGACGACCTCGCCGACCACCGCCTCGTCGGCTATGTCGAAGACCTGCTCTATACCGCCACGCTCGACTACACTGCCGAGTTCCTCAAGGGCTGGCGCTCGAGCGTCGCGGTATCCTCCGCCATGGGCCAAACCGAGGCCGTGCGCTCCGGCACCGGCATCGGCATCCTCCACGCCTTCATGGCCCGGTCAGACGCCGGTCTCGTCCCCATCCTGCCGCAGCACACGCTGACCCGCAGCTACTGGACCGTGGTGCACGAAGACCTGCGCAGCATCCGCCGCGTCAGCACCGTCGCCGAATTCCTCACCGACATCGTGCGGCGCGATCACGCCATCTTCTAGTTGCGCGCCACATCTACGCGTGCGCCACGTCAACCCAGCGCTGTTCGCGATGGCTCTGTGCCATGGCATGCACGGTCCGCTCGATCCGCAGGCCCGCATCGAAGTCGATGACCCGGGCCGGCGCGCCGGCAATCGCCCGCAGCAGTTCGTGGCATTCGATGATCTTGAGATCGTTGAAGCCGAGCCCGTGCCCCGGCGCAGGAATGAACCGGTCATAGGGCGCGTGCTGCGGCGCCGCCAGGATGGTGCGGAAGCCCTGCTCGGTCGGCCTGTCCGAGGTCACATAAAGCTGCAGCTCGTTGAACCGCTCCTGGTCGAACACAATGCTACCCTTGCTGCCGAAGATCTGCAACGCGATGCGGCCCTTGCGGCCCCAGGCGGACCGATCGAGCGCCATCATGCCGCTGATGCCGCCAGCCATTTCGAACAGCACGCTGGCAATGTCGAACGTCTCCACTGCCCGCCGCGCCCCGTCCCTGGTTGGCCGGTCGGCATAGGGCTTGCTCAGATGCGCAAAGACCTTGGTCACGCCACCGAACAGCACGTGCAACAGGCTCAGCGGATGCACCCCGAAATCGTCCAGCGCGCCATAGCCGGAGCTGGCCTCGCTCTTCCAGTAGAACAGCGCGTCCGGATCGGCCATGAAGTCCTCGTCCATCTCGAGGCGGACATGGTTCACCGCACCAATGGTGCCGTCTGCAAGGATGGCCCCGATCTGCCGCACCAGCGGGTTCTGAATGTAATTGTAGCCAAGAACGGCCACCCTGCCAGACGCGCGGGCCGCTGCCGCCATGCGCTCGGCGTCGGAGAGCGCCACGGCCATCGGCTTTTCGCACCACACATGCTTGCCGGCCTCGAGCGCCGCGACGGCCATCTCGGCATGGAAGGCATTGGGGGTGGTGACCGAGACCACCTCGACATCCGGGTCGGCAACCAGCGCCCGCCAGTCGCCCGTCGACCGTTCGAAACCGAACTCGTCCGCCTTCTCACGGGCAAGCGCGGCATTGACCTCGGCCAGGTGCACCAATACCGGTCGCGGTCCGTCGCCGAATACCGCCTTGACTCCGTTCCAGGCCAAGGCATGGCATTTGCCCATGTAGCCGGTGCCGATGAGGCCAACGCCGATGGTCGTTTTCATTCCACCCTCCACTGCTGGCGAAATGAGTAATTCAAGCGTTCCATTTCCGGAATAGGCTTTCTAGCGTGACTTGATTGCCGCTCGATATTGGAGATTATGTGCGCCGATAGCGAGAATATGCCCATGTCCGACTCGTCAGCCAAGCCGCAGCCCCCGCACGACTTCGACAGCCTTCGCGCGACCATTCTGGAGCGCAAGGGTGACCTACCCAAGCGGCTGACCCAGGTGGCGATTTATGCGCTCGACCACCCGGACGAAATCGCCTTCGGCACGGCCGCAAGCATAGCGCTGTCGGCTGACGTGCAGCCCTCGACGCTGGTGCGCTTCGCGCAGCATTTCGGCTTCGATGGCTTCTCGGGCCTGCAGCTTCTGTTTCGTGCCCGCCTGCGCGAACGCACATCCTCCTACGAGGAGCGCCTGCGCATCCTGGAACAGGACGGCACCGCACTGGCCGAGAGCACGACCATCTTCAACGGCTTCATTGCCGCCGCGCATCGCTCCATCGATGCAGTGGCAGCGGCGGTGGAGCCCGAGGCCTTCGAGCGTGCCGTAACCTTGCTGGCCGGGGCGGAAACCATCTACCTCATCGCCAAGCGCCGCTCCTACCCCATCAGCAGCTACATGGCCTATGCCTTCGGCAAGCTCAAAGTACGGTGCCAGCTGGTCGGCACATCGGCCGGCATAGACGACGACATGCTGGCCATGGCCAGCACCCGGGATGCGGCCTTTGCGGTCAGCTTTTCGCCCTATGCCTCCGAAAGCGCCGCCCAGGCGCGCCAGATGGCGGCGCGCGGCATCCCGGTCGTGTCGCTGACCGATTCGGCTTTCTCGCCGCTCGCGGAATGCTCGGCGGAATGGTTCGAAGTGGTCGAGGCCGACCATGCCGGCTTCCGCTCGCTGTCGGCCAGCATGGCCTTTGCCATGGCGCTGACGGTTTCCATCGCCGAAAAGCGCCGCCGCGGCTGACCCCACCGACTGTCGCACTGCTCGGCGAATGATGTACGCCCGTCAGTCAAACAAGCAAATTCCATCAGTGGAACGTACATTCCAGGTTGACGAATTGCCGGAACTAATGTTTCGCTGCGCAACCGGACGCTGACCGGGTATTTGCATATCGGCCAAGAGCCGGCTCGGAGAATTGCCGTGAGTAACGCGCACCCCGATGACGGGACGAAAACCCTCGACGTCGTGACGATCGGCCGTGCGTCGGTCGACCTTTATGGCCAGCAGATCGGCACGCGCCTCGAAGATATCGGCAGCTTTGCCAAATCGGTTGGCGGCTGCCCTGCCAATATCGCCGTCGGGACGGCCCGGCTGGGGCTCAAGTCGGCGCTGATCACCCGCGTCGGCCACGAGCAGATGGGCCGGTTCATCCGCGAGCAGCTCGACCGCGAAGGCGTCGACACCTCGGGCGTCGCCACCGATCCCAACCGGCTGACCGCGCTGGTGCTGCTGTCGGTGGAGGCCGAGGGCGTTTCGCCCATGATCTTCTATCGCACCGACTGCGCCGACATGGCGCTCGACGAAAGCAACATCGACGAAGCCCAGATCGCCAGCGCCCGGGCCATCGTCGTCACCGGCACCCATTTCTCGCGCCCCAACAGCGAAGCCGCGCAAAAGAAGGCCATACGTTTGGCCAAGGCCCATGGAGCGCGCGTCGCCTTCGACATCGACTACCGCCCCAATCTGTGGGGCCTGGCCGGCCACGAGGCGGGCTTTTCGCGCTACGTCGCCTCCGATGTCGTTTCGGAGAAATACAAGTCCATCCTGCCCGATTGCGATCTCATCGTCGGCACGGAAGAGGAGGTGCTGATCGCCTCCGGCCAGGCCGACCTGCTCTCCGCGCTCAGGACGATCCGCAGCCTGTCCTCCGCCACGATCGTCCTGAAGCGCGGCCCCATGGGCTGCATCGTCTACGATGGGGCCATTCCGGATGACCTTGAACATGGTATTGTCGGCAAGGGCTTCCCCATCGAGGTCTATAACGTGCTCGGCGCCGGCGACGCCTTCATGAGCGGCTGGCTACGCGGCTGGCTGCGCGGCGAACCCCACGCCACCAGTGCCACCTGGGCCAATGCCTGCGGCGCCTTCGCCGTCTCGCGCCTGCTCTGCGCCCCGGAATATCCGAGCTGGGAAGAATTGAGCCATTTCCTGGCCCATGGCAGCAGGGAGCGCGCCTTGCGCAAGGATGCCGAGCTCAACCACATTCATTGGGCCACCAATCGTCGCCGCGAAATCCCCAGCCTCACCGCTTTGGCCATCGATCACCGCAGCCAGCTCGAAGACCTGGCCAATGGCGACGAAAAGCTGCTGGCGCGCATCCCGGCCTTCAAGGCGCTTGCCGTCACGGCCGCCGCGCGCGTGGCCAATGGCCGGCCCGGCTTCGGCATGCTGCTCGATGACAAATATGGCCGCGACGCGTTGTTTGCCGCCGGCGCGCTCAAGGATTTCTGGATCGGCAAGCCGATCGAGCTGCCCGGCTCGCGCCCGCTGCAATTCGAGTTCAGCCAGGACCTGGGCTCGCGGCTGATCGACTGGCCGGTCGACCACTGCATCAAGGTGCTGTGCTTCTATCATCCGGACGATGCTGCCGACCTCAAACGCGTGCAGATCGACAAGCTGCGCTCGGCCTATGAGGCGGCCCGCAAGGTGGGCCGGGACCTGCTGGTCGAGATCATCGCCGGCAAGCACGGCACGCTCGATGACAACACCATCAGTCGCGCCCTGACCGAACTCTATGACGCGGGCATCAAGCCCGACTGGTGGAAGCTCGAACCCCAGGCCAGTCCAGCCGCCTGGGCTGCCGTGGACCGGGTCATCGAAACCAACGACCCCTATTGCCGCGGCGTGGTCCTGCTCGGCCTCGAAGCGCCGCAGGACGTGCTTGAGGCCGGCTTTGCCGCCGCGCGCACCGCGCGCACGGTCAAGGGCTTTGCCGTGGGTCGCACCATTTTCGCCGATGCCGCCAAGAGATGGCTGGCCGGCACGATCAGCGACGATGCGGCCATCGACGACATGGCGCGTCGGTTCGGCGCCCTGGTAGAAATCTGGGAACGGCTTGGCAAGAGCCAGGCGGCTTAGACTACTGCAGTTGCAACGGACTTGGCTCTCGCTAAGTCCTATCTCGCTTCCCTCCCACAAGGGGGAGGGGAAAGATGGAGCCGATGGCTCAACGACTTTGAGGAAACGACGCCATGAGCCAATCCACCATCCGCCTCACCATGGCCCAGGCCGTGGCCCGGTTCCTGACCATGCAGAAGACTGAAATCGACGGCGAGATCGTGCCGATCTTTGGCGGCGTCTTCGCCATTTTCGGCCATGGCAATGTCGCCGGTGTCGGCGAGGCGCTCTACGGCGTGCGCGACACGCTGCCGACCTATCGCGGCCAGAATGAGCAGGGCATGGCCCATGCCGCCATCGCCTATGCCAAGGCCAGTTTCCGCCGCCGCTTCATGGCCTGCACCACCTCCATTGGCCCGGGCGCACTCAACATGGTCACTGCGGCGGGCCTGGCCCATGTGAACCGCTTGCCGGTGTTGTTCCTGCCCGGCGACGTGTTTGCCAACCGCCTCCCCGACCCAGTGCTGCAACAGGCCGAGGATTTTGGCGACGGCACCACCACGGTCAACGATGCCTTCAAGCCCGTCAGCCGTTATTTCGACCGCATCACCCGTCCCGAGCAGATCATCCCGGCCTTGCGCCGCGCCATGGCCGTGCTGACCGACCCCGCCGAATGCGGTCCGGTCACCCTCAGCCTCTGCCAGGACGTACAGGCCGAAGCCTACGATTATCCGGAGAGCTTCTTTGCCGAGAAGGTCTGGAACTTCCGCCGCGTCATGCCCGATGGCGACGAATTCGCCACGGCTGCCGCGGCTCTGCTGCAGGCCAGCAAGCCCGTCATCATCGCGGGCGGCGGCGTGCTCTATTCGCAGGCCACCAGCGCCCTGCGTAACTTCGCCGAGCGCTATGGCATCCCGGTCATGGAGACCCAGGCCGGCAAATCCAGCCTGCCGCATGACCATCCGCTCAATATGGGCTCGGTCGGCGTCACCGGGTCGTCGGCGTCCAACGTGCTGGCCGAGGAAGCCGACGTGGTCCTCGCCGTTGGCAGCCGCCTGCAGGATTTCACCACGGGCTCCTGGGCGCTGTTCAAGAACGACGACCTCAAAATCATCGGCCTTAATACACAGCCGTTCGATGCGCACAAGCATCAGGCCCTGCCCCTGGTCGCCGACGCCAAGGTGGGCCTCGATGCCCTCAACCAGGCGCTTACCGGATGGCAGGCCGACCCCGCCTGGACGGAGAAGGCGAAGGCGGACAAGGACGAGTGGCTCGTCGCGGCTGACAAGGTGACCGCCTCAACCAATGCCGAATTGCCGTCTGATGCTCAAGTGATCGGCGCCGTGCAGCGCGCGCGGGAAAATGCCACGCTGGTCTGCGCCTCGGGCGGCCTGCCGGGCGAGTTGCACAAGCTGTGGAAGGCCGGCGGCCCCGGCAGCTACCACATGGAATACGGCTTCTCGACCATGGGTTACGAGATCGCTGGCGGCCTTGGCGTCAAGCTGGCACGCCCCGATGACGATGTCGTCGTCATGGTCGGCGACGGCAGCTACATGATGATGAATTCGGAAATCGTCAGTTCGATCATGCTGGGCGCCAAGCTCACCATCGTGCTGCTTGACAATTCCGGCTTCGGCTGCATCAACCGGCTGCAAATGGCCACCGGCGGCGCCAACTTCAACAACCTGTTGAAGGACACCCACCATGTCACTCTTCCGGGAATCGATTTTGCCGCCCACGCCGCCTCGATGGGCGCCGTTGCGCGCAAGGTGAGTTCGATCGCAGAGCTCGAAACCGCTTTGCACGAAACCGAAAGCGCCGACCGCACGACGGTGATCGTCATCGACACCGACCCCCTCATTGCCACCGATGCTGGTGGCCATTGGTGGGATGTCGCGGTGCCGGAGGTTTCGGATCGCCCGCAAGTCAACGCCGCCCGCGAGGCCTATGTAAAGGCCTTGAAGGCACAGCGGGCGGGGTAAGTCGCCCCAACCACGGGTCATTCCGCCGAAGGCCGGCTTCCATGTCCGGACTTGGCCGCACACGCCGCCGCAGTGACCTAGATACGGACTTGGATCCCGGCCTTTGCCGGGATGACATCGCGAAATAAACTGGCCCTCGGGGCAAAGACCTGGAGTACCCAATTGAAAGCCAAACTCGGCATGTCCCCCATCGCATGGTGGAACGATGACCTCGTGGAACTCAGCGACGACGTGTCCCTCGAAGAGTGCCTGCGCCAGTCGCGTTCCGCTGGTTTCACCGGCATGGAAAAGGGCCGCCGCTTTCCAGACGATCCCGATGTCATGCTGCCCATTCTCAAGGCCGCCGATGTGACGCTGTGCGGCGGCTGGTTCTCCGGCACGCTGGTCGACGAGGACCTCGCCACCAACCAGGCCCGCATCCAGCCGATGATCGAGCTGTTCAAGGCTGTCAACGCACCATGCATCGTCTATGGCGAAGTCGGCCGCTCCATCCAGGGCAAACGGGATATCCCGCTGGCGCATAAGCCGAAACTCTCCGGCGAAGAGATGAAGGCCTATGCCCGCAAGGTCACCCAGTTCGGCGAATGGTGCGCCGAGCAGGGCATGCCGCTGAGCTACCACCACCATATGGCCGCGGTGGTCGAGACCGAGGCCGAACTGGATGCCTTCATGGCGAACTCCGGCGAAGGTATTCCACTGCTGCTCGATGCCGGCCACCTGGCCTTTGCCGGCGGCAATGTGCTGCGCGCCATCGACAACCACCACGCCCGCATCAACCATGTCCACGTCAAGGATGTGCGCATGGACGTCATCAACAAGCTCGATCGGACCAGGCAGAGCTTCCTCGATGCCGTGGCGCTGGGCGCCTTCACCGTCCCCGGCGACGGCTCGCTCGATTTCGGCGCCATCGTGCAGAAATTCGCCGATTACGGCTATGAGGGCTGGTTCGTCGTCGAGGCCGAGCAGGACCCCAAGCCCAATCCGCCGCTGCGCATGGCCCAGGTCGGCCACGCCGAGCTCATGCGCGTCATGACCGCTGCCGGCTACACCGTCGAAACGCAGGGCTTTCCCAACCGCTAGGCTTTCCCGTAGAAGCCTCGGAACGACAATTCGGAGGATAGCGGTTTGGCCCTCAAGAGCAGTGACCTCAATTGGTTTCGACCCCTGTGGCGGCGCGTCGCCGTCACGGGCTTCCTCGCTGTGTGGTGCGCCTGGGAATGGCTGTGGAACCGTGAGCCCTTCTGGGGCGTGCTGGTCGGCGCAGCGCTGGCCTATTCGCTCTACAATTTCTTCTATGCCTTCCCCAAGGAAACGCCCGATGAGCAAATCCCCCCTACTCCGCCGCCCGCAGGCGAAGACGGGCCTCGTCCATGAGATAACCCCGGCCTCGGCCGGCTGGACCTATGTCGGCTTCGCGCTGCACAAGCTCGAGGCGGGCACCGTCACTGGCGGCAATTCGGGCAGCCAGGAGCTGTGCCTGGTGCTGGTCAGCGGCAAGGCCCGCATCGCCGTCGACGGCGTCGATTTCGGCGAACTCGGCGAGCGCATGAGCCCGTTCGAGGGCGCGCCTTGGGCCGTCTATGTGCCTGCAGGCAGTGAATGGGTAGTGGATGCCACAACCGCGCTCGAGCTGGCCGTCTGCGCTGCCCCCGGCGGCGGCAATTACCCCGCCAAGGTCATTCCTCCCGGCACCCATCCGCGCATCAGCCGCGGCAGGGGCACCAATGTCCGCCACGTCTACAACATCATGCCCGAGGACGATGGCGCGGCCCATTCGCTGCTCGTGGTCGAGGTCATCACGCCTCAGGGCAACACCTCGTCCTATCCGCCGCACAGGCACGACCAGGACAACCTGCCGCACGAGAGCTTTCTCGAAGAGACCTATTATCACCGCATGAACCCGCCGCAGGGCTTCGCCTTCCAGCGCGTCTATACCGATGACCGGAGCCTCGACGAGGCGATGGCGGTGGAGGACGGCGACGTGACGCTGGTGCCCAAGGGCTATCACCCGGTGGCGACGACGGCAGGGTATGACCTCTATTATCTCAACGTCATGGCTGGGCCGAAGCGGGTGTGGAAGTTCCACAATGCGCCCGAGCATGAGTGGCTGCTGAAGTAGTTTTCACCGTCGACATCCCCAACCACGATGTCATCCCGGCCTTGAGCCGGGATCCATCCTGAGGTCATCCCGCGTCCATGGCAGGTTCGGCCATCTCGGGATGGACCCGGCCTTCGCCGGGGTGACACCGCTTTTGTGGAAGCGCCAGTAAGTGAAGAGCCCTCGGGTCAAGCCCGAGGGTGACGGCCGGTGAGTTGAACGGGCTCAGCGCCCCTGGAACACGCTTTTATCCGCCAGCGCGCCGGTGACTTCGCTCAGCTTCACCGCCCGGCCTTCCTTCACCGATTTCAGCGCCGCGTCGGCCATGGCCAGCGCAATCAGCCCGTCCAGGCCGCTCGGGGATGCCGGAGATTTCGATTCAACAGCGTCGATGAAGCTGCTGATTTCGCGCGCATAAGCCTCGGTATAGCGGGTCATGAAGAAGTCATGCAGCGGCGGACGCGTATAGCCGGCGGCATTGGCGACTTCGATCGAGACCGGGCGCTGGTTCTCGGCCGCCACGGCGCCCTTGGAGCCGTGCACCTCGATGCGCTGGTCATAGCCATAGGTGGCGCGGCGCGAGTTCGAGATCGTCGCATGCTTGCCAGATGCCGTCGACAGCATCACCGAAACGCTGTCGAAGTCCCCTGCCTCCCCGATTGCCTTGTCGACCAGCACCGAGGCCTGGGCCGTGACGGTGTCGATCTCTTCACCGAGCAGGAACCGGGCCATGTCGAAGTCGTGGATGGTCATGTCGCGGAAAATGCCGCCCGAGCGCTTGATGTAATCCACCGGCGGCGCGCCGGGGTCGCGCGAAACGATTGTCACCATCTCCACCGTGCCGATCTCGCCCCTGGCGATCACGTCTCGCACGGCCATGAAATGCGGGTCGAAGCGCCGGTTGAAGCCCACCATCAGCGTCGCGTCTTCGGCATCCACCACCTTGAGGCAAGCCTTGACGCGCTCGACGTCGAGATCAACAGGCTTCTCGCAGAAGATCGCCTTGCCGGCGCGCGAAAACTGCTCGATCAGGTCGGCATGCGTATCGGTCGGCGTGCAGATGACGACGGCGTCTATATCGTCCGATGCGAGGATCTGCTCGATCGTGCGGATGTCACAGCCATATTGGCCGGCCAGATCGCTGGCTGCCTTCTCGACGGCGTCGGCCACCGCTACCAGCTTGGCCTTGGGGCTCGACGTGATGGCCTTGGCATGCACCTTGCCGATGCGGCCGGCGCCGAGCAGGCCGAAGCGAACAGTCATAGCAATTCTCCGAAAGTGGCGGCAGACAACTAGTCTGGCATGGTGAAACACAGGTTCCGTGAACTGTCAACGCGGAATACACGTTCCAAATTTCGCCAGTATTTTGTTGCCGGCTCTAGGTGATTTTGTCCTCGACCGGCCTCACCAAGGCGAGTTGCTGGATGGAGTGATCGTCGTTCCAGCATACGGCAGCTTCCCATGCGGCGGAGGCCTGCGAAACCACGTCCTGAGTGATGGGATCGTAGCCGGCAGCATTGTGCGGCAGATTGAGGTCGAGATCGGAAACATCGACATGGGACTCGTCCCAATCGATCAGACCGACCCGCTCGTCGGTGACGCGAATATTACGCGGATTGGGGTCGCCGTGAACGACTGACACCGTCCGCCCGACGAGGCGGGACCAAGCGGCCCGGCATCGGGCAACCGCCTCCTCGGGCATGGCATCCAGGTTGATGCGCGTGCCGGTTCTGGCCTGCAGCAAGTCGATCGAGGATTGCCAGCCCGGCCGTTGGGGCCAGCCGGCGGTCAGGCGGTGCAACTGGCGCAGCGTCTCGGCGACCCGTCGCCAATCCGCCTCCGTCTGGGGCGCGGTGCCCTTGACATAGGTCATCACCACCAAGCCATCGGCGAAGAGCCGGCCATCCAGCGTCGGTATCGGCACGGGTACGGCCATGCCGGCACGGTCCAGATGCTGCATAAGCCCGGTTTCCCAGGCAAGATCGGCATCGCTCCGGGTGCCCAGACGTCCGACGGCGATCCGGCCGCCGACCCGCAGGCGCCACACATCATTGGCGACGCCGCCGGACAGCGGCTCGATCCGAACCGCGTCCTCACCCCATTGCGCGAGAGCTTCCCAAGCCACTGACGGCTCCAATGTTTGTTGGCCGGCGCGAGAAAGCACGTGCGGAACAGACAAGCAAGACCGCGAGGTCTGGCGGGAAGGGCTACCCTTTGACCGCACCCTGCATGAGGGCAGCGACGAACTGGCGCTGGAAGGCAAGAAAGAGCACGACAGTCGGCGTCAGGATCAGCAACGAACCCGCACAGAGCAGTGGGATATCCGTTCCCCACTGCCCCTGGAAGGCTCCCAGCGCACCGGCCATGGTGCGCTGCATCGGGTCCTGCACCAGCACCACCGGCAGCAGGAACTGGTTCCAGGTCCACAGGAACAGAAGGATGGTCAGCGACATGATGGCCGGCCGCGCCAGCGGCACCTGAACGAACAGGAATTCCTGCCACCGGCTCGCCCCGTCCAGCTGCGCCGCTTCGCTGAGGTCTTGTGGCACGTTGAGGAAATGGGCCCGCATCCAATAGACGCCGAAGGGCATGTAGAGCCCGATCAGCGGCAGGATGATGGCGAAGCGGGTGTTGAGTAGGCCCAGGGCCCGCACTTCGTAGTAGAGGGGTGTGATGACCGCTTCGAAAGGCAGCGTCAGGCCGAAAACGAAGACGAGGTAGAGCCACTTGTATTTCTGGGTCGTGAGCTTGGCGAGCCCATAGCCGGCCATGGTGGCGATGAGCACCGCCACCGGCACGACACCCAGCACGATCAATGTACTGGACAGCAGCAGTTGATCCATCCTGGCCACTTCAAACGCCTTGGCGAAGTTGCCCCATTGTGGATCGGACGGCCATTGCAGGCCATTGGGATAGCTGCCCTGCGGCGCCAGCGCCGCCGAAAGCATGCTGAGGAATGGCAACAGCGTCATTAGCATCAACAGCACGATGAGGCCGCGGGCGACCACCGTATTGGGTGCCGTGGTCGTCATTTCTTGTCTCGCGTGAACCACTGCACCGGGGCGATCGTGATCAACACCAGCACCATCAGGACGATCGCCAGCGCCGAGGCGAGCCCCACCTGCCGATGCGCAAAGGCGAGGCGATAGATTTCGAGCCCCGGCACGGTGGTGGTGATGCCCGGTCCGCCCTGCGTGGAGATATAGACGATATCGAAGCTGGCCAGCGCCGCGATGACCGTGACCGTGATGCAAACGCCGATCTCTTGGCGGAGGCCTGGCAGGGTGACATGGCGGAATTCCTGCCATGGGTTTGCGCCATCGAGGCGCGCGGCTTCGTAAAGCGTGGGGTCGATCTTGGTGATGCCGGTCACCAGCAGCATGGTGCAGAGGCCCAGCAACACCCAGGCGCCGATGATGCCAACCGCCGGGAGTGCCCAGACGAAGTCGCCCAGCCAGCCGCGCGTCCAGCTCGACAGGCCGATCGCCTTGAGGGTCTGGTTTACCAGGCCGGTGGACGCGAACATCCAGCTCCAGGCTATGCCGGCCGCGACGAGCGGGATCACCTGGGGCAGGAACAGGATCGTACGGGTCGCCGTGCCGAACCGCCCAGCCATCTGGCCGCGGATGACGGAGGCGACGGCGAGGCCCAGTCCCACGGGAATCACGGTGAAGTAGAGCACGAGCTGAAAGGCATTGCCGATGATCTGCAGCAGATCGGCATCGGTCAGCACGGTGATGTAGTTGGTGAGGCCATGAAACCGGGCCTTGCCGATGCCATCCCAGCGCAGGAAGGAATAGTAGAGGCTCATCCCCAGCGGGACGAGCACGAAGGCCGAATAGGCCAGCGCTGCGGGGGCGATGAACAGCCAGGCCGTGAGGCGGCTCCCCTGTAACAGGGGGAGCCGCCTGGTCGTGTCGGAGACGCGGGGGGCGGATGAAGAGATTTCAGTCATGGTTCATTCCGCCCCGGGGATAGAAGGCTATCGCGCCAGCTGGGTCTCGTATTCCTTCTGCACGGCTTCGAGAAGACCTGCAGCCGTCTGCTGGCCACCGATCATCTTCTGCAGTTCGGGCGTCCATCCCGCGGCGAAGATGGCTCCTGTCGCATTGGCAATGAAGTCCATCGCGCCATTGTCCTGGGCCAGCGTCGCACCCGCCGCGAGCGAAGCTTCGGTGACCGAGCCGGGCGTCACGGCTGGCATGGGCAGATCGGTCGGGCCGCCGGGGTTGGAACCACCCACCGCAACGTTGATCTTGCGGGCTTCCTCGTTGGTCGCAACCCAGTCGAGGAAGAAGGCGGCGCAGTCGGCATGGGCAGCATTGGCGGCGATGCCGAAGGTCAGTGGAGCCGACATGGTCGCATGGCGTCCACCGGCTTCCTCGCTCGGCATGATGAAGAAGCCGAACTTGCCGGCGGCATTGGTGTCCAGATTGCCCGACTCCCAGTCGCCATTGAACATGAACAGGCCCTCGCCACCGATGAAGCGGCTCATCATCTGGGCATAGTCGATGGCATTGGCATCGGATGGGAAGTAGCCCGCCTTGATCCAGCCATCCAGATGTTCGGCAGCTTCAAGGTTTTCCGGCGTGTTGATGGTGGCGCCGTCCTTCTGGAAAATCCAGTCGTTGATCGGCTCGGGCGGGCCATAGGCGCCCATCAGGTTTTGCAGCGGGAAGGCGAGTCCGGCAGTGCCCTTGTTCCACTGCATGATCGGCTGGATCCCGGCTTCCTTCGCCTTGGCCAGCAGCGCATCGAGCTCGGCGAGGGACTGCGGCGGCTCGGTCATGCCCAGCTGCTCGCCCAGAGCCTTGTTGTAGAACACGCCGGTCATCGAATAGTTGAGCCCCAGCGCATAGAGTGAGCCGGTGCCGCGCGGACGCCCGCCGGGTTCGACACGCAGCTGCACAAGTTGGCCAGCCGGGAACTTGTCCCAGCCGAATTCGGTGAAGTAATTGTCCAGGTTGAGCAGCAGGTCATTGGCGACGAGGTCGGTCAGCGATGGCAGGCGGATGAGATCAGGCCCATTCCCTTCCGACAGGATACGCGGCGAGTTCTCCATCATGTTGGCAAACTGGTCTTCCTTGATGTCGAAGGTGACATTGGGGAATTGCCGGGTGAACTCTTCGGCAAGCTTTGTCGGCAGCGGGAAGCCGGTCTCGAAATAGGAGTTCAGCACCACCGGATCGGTGCCGCAGCTGGGCGCGGCCAGCGCAGTGCCGGCCGTGGCCGCCGCGGACAGGGCTAGGGCGATGCGAAATGCATGGCGAGAATGGGCTCTCAAGACAACCTCCTCCAGGTCAAATCTGCTGCGGATGTTTCCGCTTGCTAAAAGGATTTAGCACATGCGCGCCTGAGGATGTCAATAACCCCTTCGACGCGCTCGCGGGCGCTACATCAGTGACCGCAGCGCGTCGATGATCTGCGTCGCGCGCTGATCTTCCGGCCCCATCATCCAGTTGGTGACAAAACCGAACCCGATGCGGCGCTGCGGGTCGGCGAAGCCCACCTGCCCGCCTGCCCCATCATGTCCGAAATTCCCATCGGCCAGGTATCGCCGGGCCTCGGAATCAAGCTGGAAGCCGTAACCCCAGCGCGAGAATGGCGGCTCGCCGCCGAACACGGGAGCGCCTTGGCTCTGTGGACGTGTCGCAGTCGCGATAGTGGTATCATCGATGAGCCGGATGCCGTGCGTCGGCACCACCGTGGCAGACCAGATGGTCGCCAGCGCCTGTGCCGTGGCAATGCCGCCCGCGCCAGGGATCTCGGCGGCCCGGATGCGTGGCTTGTTGAAACCACCATCTTCGGAGACGAGATCGGCCGGCAGCGCCGCACCCAGCGTCATGGCCTTATAGGGCCAGTTGGGGCCGGGCCGCGCAGCCTCCTCGGCCCACAGCGCGGAGAGCGGTTCGCTGACCTGCAGATGGGCAACGTCATCCTGCCGCACTTCCGGCAAGCCGATATAGGCCGCCACGCCCAACGGGTGGGCGACAAGATCACGGAAATAGCTGCCGACCGATTGGCCCGCGACCCGGCGGATGATTTCGCCAGCGAGCCAGCCGTGCGTCAGGGCATGATAGGCATAGCCGCTGCCCAGTGGCCATAGCGGCTCCTGGCCAGCAAGCATGGCGACGACGCGGTCCCAATCGACGATGTCGTCCTCGACCAGGTCCGCCCGCGGTGCCGATAGCCCGGCCTGATGCGCCAGGGCATGCCCGACTGTCACCCCGTCCTTCCCGGCAGCGGCGAATTCGGGCCAGTAGTGGCAAACTGGCGTCTGGTAGTCGAGCCGCCTCTCCTGGACCAGCCGCGCCGCCAGGATCGAGACGAGGCCCTTGGTGCAGGAGAAAATCACCGAGGGCGTTTGTTCCTGCCACTGTCGCCCGGTGCGCGCATCGGCAACCCCGCCCCAGAGGTTGATGACGCTCTCGCCCTCAAGCATCACATGCAGGCCGGCGCCCATGGCGGGCCGGCCGGCGAATGCCGCGGCAAACGCCTCGGCTACAAGCTCGAAGCCTGGGGCGACAGTTCCTGATATGGCAGCTGTCATGGCGTGGCCTCCACGGCCAGGTAGCCATCGTCATCGGTGACAAGGCGGATCGGATCACAGACGCCACCGACGAAGTTTTCGCCAGCCCCCACATTATTGAAGGCGAGCAGCCAGGGGACGCCCTGCCTGTCGACGGCGACGCGCCCCGCATAGAGCCGCTCGTCGACCAGCAGCCGCGCCTGCCTGAAATCGACACGGCCCGGCATGTCGCGCACCGGCAGGCTCCAGATGCCGCCAGCCTGGCCCGACCGCGCTCCGGCCAGCTTTGCCGCATCGCAGCAGAAGACCAGATGGTTCTGTCCATCAATCGCGACGACCTGGAAGACTTCGAGATGGGCGAACCCGCTGCCCGCTTCACTCAGTGGCGGCTGCACGGTCCACGATGCGAGATCGGGTGAGGTAGCGTGCGCCATGACACCGCGATCGGGCTCCGTGCCCTCCTTGCCGCGTGCAGTGAGCAGCATGTGCCAGCTCTGGTCTGCCTCCCGCCAGAAAACCCAAGGGTCGCGCCAGGCTTCTTCCGGCCAGCTCGATGTGCCCAGCGTCTCGTACCAGCGCGGGTCGGCGACACAGACTGGACCCGCCTGCTTGGTCCATTCGAACAGGTCCTGGGAAGTCGCAAGTCCGACCGTCTCGATATTGGCGTTGCTGTCGGGCGCCAGGAACCGGGAGCCGGTATAGAACATGCGCCACAGCCCGTCGGCACCGCGTACGACGCTGCCCGTCCAGGTGGCGCTGCCGTCGAAACTGCCTGCCGCACCCGCATCGAACACCTGGCCGTGGTCGGTCCATTCCCGCAGATCGGTTGAACTGGCATGTCCGATGCGCGCATTGCGATGCCGCAGATTGGGGTCACCCAGCGACTTGGGCGCATGCAAGTAAAACAGATGATGGCGCGCACCGTCATCGGCCAGCCAGAAATCCCAGACCCAATGATCGGGTAGGTTGAAAGCCATCTGAATCCCCTGCTAAAACCATTTAGCAATGACCGTGGTTGGAAGTGGTTGTCAAGCGGAAGCCACGTGGCTATCCAGATGGCCGATGGGACAGGGGCGACAACGCTTGCAGAAGAAGCGCGTTACACTGGCAGATGTCGCCCGCCTGGCCGGCCTTTCCACCGCCGCCGCGTCCATGATCCTGACGGGGCGCCCCGACACGCGTCTATCCGCCGATGCCCATGCCAAGGTGCATGCCGCCGCCGCCAGCCTTGGCTATCGGCCCAATGCTGCCGCGCGTGCCCTGCGGACCGACAAGTCGCGCACCATCGCCTTCATTTCGGACTATGTCGCGACGACCCGTTTCGCCAGCGGCCTCATCCGCGGCGCTCTGGCGGCAGCCGAGCAGGCCAAGCATGTCATGCTGGTGCTCGAAACAGGCGGCGAACCCGCACGGGAAATCGAAGCGGTGGAGGCGGCCCTCGATCGCCAGGTCGATGGGTTGATCTTCGCCGCCATGCGTGCGCGCGAGGTCTTCGTGCCGGACCTTGCCGTCAATGTGCCCGTCGTAATGCTCAACGGCACCAGCGCCCGCTTCCCTGCCTCGGTATTGCCTGACGAGTATGAAGGCGGCCGCGCCGCAGTCCGCCTGCTGGCCGGTACGGGCGTACGCAGCGACATCGTCCTGCTCGGCCACAATGCCGAAGAGGAGCGCGGCCTCTTCCGTTCCGAATCCATCTCTCGCCGGCTTTCCGGCATTCGCGACGAGATGCGTGCCCAGGGCCTGGCCTTTGATCTTGAACTGAGCACCTGGAACTGGGAGCCGGCACCCGGCTACGACCTGGTCCAGGCCATGCTCGGACATGGCAAGCCTCAGGCAATCCTCTGCCTCAACGATCGCCTCGCCTTCGGCGCCTACCAGGCCCTGAGCGAGGTCGGCCTAGTCATTCCGCGCGATGTCTCGCTGGTGTCGTTCGACAATGACGAACTGGCCTCATACCTCCGGCCCGGCCTGACGACCATCGGCCTGCCCCACGAAGCCATGGGTCGCCGCGCCGTCGAGATGCTGCTCGGACCGCACCCGGCAGGCGAAGCCTTGATCGAAATGCCAGCCATCCTTCGCGGATCACTGAAGCCCCGCTGACTCGGGTTATCCGCGCGAGGCAACAACTGGAGAAGGATTGGTGGGCCCACCAGGACTCGAACCTGGAACCAGACCGTTATGAGCGGTCGGCTCTAACCATTGAGCTATAGGCCCCCGCTCGCGTCTTAGCAGGGTATCGCCCGCTGGCAAGAGGGAAGTGGGCTAACCTGCGACCAGATCGCTATCAGCGGCCCGGTCGGGTCTGACCGTGCGTATATCGCTGTTTGTTCGCCAAACGCCCGTGTTATCACGACGGACCACGAGAGCAAGGAGCACCGATGCGCGAAGGCGATATCATCAATGGCCTGGTCAAGGGCCTCTCGGTCATCGAATGCTTCGACGAAGAGCATGCCAGCCAGTCAATCACCGATGTTGCCAATCGCACCGGTCTGGAGCGTGCCACTGCGCGGCGGTGCCTGCTGACTTTGGTCCACCTGGGCTATGCCAGCTATGACGGAAAGTTCTTCCGCCTGACGCCGCGCGTTCTCAACCTGGGCCACTCCTACCTGGCGGCGACGCCGCTGCCGCGCCTGATCCAGCCGTTTCTCGAGGAGTTGTCAGGTCAGATCAACGAAAGCTCTTCGGCCGCCGTTCTCGACAATACCGAGATCCTCTATATCGCCCGTGCCTCTTATCGCCGAGTGATGTCGATCAACCTGGGCGCTGGCGCGCGCCTGCCGGCCTATTGCACGTCGATGGGTCGCATCCTGCTGGCCGCCCTACCCCCGCCGGCGGCCCGGGAAGTGCTCAACCGCTCCGAACTGATTGCCTATACGGCCAAGACCAAGGCCGATCTGCCCTCGATCACCACCGAACTCGCGGTGGTGGCGGCACAGGGCTTTGCGGTGATCGACGAGGAGCTTGAACTGGGCCTCTGCTCCATCGCCGTGCCGCTGTTCAATGCCCAGGGGCACACGGTGGCGGCGCTCAATATCGGCGCGCAGTCGGCCAGAGCCTCGACCTCGCACATGATCGCCAATTTCCTGCCCCTGATGCGCAAGGTGCAGGCGGAAGTGCGCCCGCTGCTGCGCTAAGCGTGCCTTCCAGGGTGGTGATCGACACCAACACCGCCTCAAACAAGATGCCGCTGCCTATCACGATTCATTCGACAAAGCGTCCGCTGTCGCGTGGTACTACGTAAATTTCACTTTGAAATCAGAGCGTTGGATCGTCATAAACGCGTCACGCGACCGCAATAAAACTGTCGCCGAGCCCACATATGGTCCCCACGTCAAAGGGCGGCGCCGGGGAATGAACTGCCGGATCGGCCAGCCAGGTTTGAACTGAATTCCGAAGGGAAATCCCATGAAGTCTGCACTTTTCGCCAGTGCTGCCGTGCTCGCGCTCGTCGCGTTCGGCGCCCCCGCTTTCGCCCAATCGCGCGACACCATCCAGGTCGCGGGCTCGTCGACCGTTCTGCCCTTCGCCTCGATCGTGGCCGAAGAATTCGGCGCCGCTTTCCCCGAGTTCAAGACTCCGGTCGTCGGCTCGGGCGGTACCGGCGGTGGCCTCAAGCAGTTCTGTGAAGGCGTCGGCGACAACACCATCGACATCGCCAATGCATCGCGCAAGATCAAGGACAGCGAGCTCGAAGCCTGCACCGCCGCAGGCGTCACCGACATCCGTGAAATCCAGTTCGGCTATGACGGCATCGTGTTCGCTTCGTCCGCTTCGGGTCCGGACTTCGCCCTGACCCCGCTCCAGGTTTACAAGGCCATCGCCGCCAAGGTCCCGGTGGACGGCGCGCTGGTGGACAACCCCTACACCAAGTGGTCCGAAATCGACCCGTCGCTCCCAGACCAGGCCATCTCGCTGGCCATCCCGGGCACCAACCACGGCACCCGTGAAGTGTTCCAGCTCGAAGTTGTCGACGCCGGCGCCGAAGAAGCCGGCCTCCCCGAAGGCCTGAGCGACGAGGAAAAGGACGCTGCCCTGACCACCTTCCGTCAGGACGTCGTCATCGAAATCTCGGGCGACTACACCGAAACCCTGGCTCGCCTGTCGTCCAATCCCGACACTGTGGGCGTCTTCGGCCTGTCGTTCTACGAACAGAACACCGACACCCTTAAGGTCGCGACCATCAACGGCGTCGTTCCCTCGCCCGAGTCGGTTGCCGCAGGCGAATACCCGGTGTCCCGTCCGCTGTTCTTCTACGTCAAGGGCCAGCATATCGGCGTGATCCCGGGCATCGAAGAATACGTCCAGTTCTTCCTGTCCGAGCAGATGTCGGGTGCAGGTGGCGCGCTGGAAGCCGCTGGCCTCATCCCGCAGCCTGCCGAAAAGACCGCTGAAGTCCTGGCTGCCTTCGAAGCCGGCGCTCAATAAGACCAAGGGGCCGCGCCGCCAGGCGCGGCCCACTTCATTCCTCCGCGGGGGCGCGAACAATGAATTCCCTGGTGATTGCCGGCCTTTTGCTGGTTCTGCTCGGCGTAGCGTATCAGTCCGGCTGGTCGCGCAGCCGAGCTTTGGCGACTACGAACGGCGTCAAGGTTCACTCACGCCCGCAATACCACGGCTCCTACGTCGCCATCTGGGCGCTGGTGCCGGCTCTGCTGGTTGTCGGCCTCTGGGCATGGCTCGGCGACGGCATCACGCACAATTTCATCGTCTCGCAAATCCCGGTCGAAACGCTCCAGTCGCTCGACCAAACAGGTCTCAATGCCACCATCGGCCGGATCAACGCGCTAGCCTCCGGCTACGGTGTTGCCGGTGAGGTCCTGCCCTACGAGCAGACGGCCGGCGACGCGTTGCGCTCGTTCCAGTTCATTACCTTCCTCGTGGTCATCGGCGCTGCCGCCGTGGCCGGTGTCGCGGCGCTGCTCTACGCTCGCAGCCGCATCACTGCCCGCCACCGCGCCCGCAATGCGGTCGAGCGCGTTATCAACATCGCGCTGCTCGCCTGTTCGGCCGTCGCCATCCTCACCACGGTGGGCATCGTGGCCTCGCTGGTCACCGAGGCGATCCGCTTTTTCAGCTTCATCAGCCCGCTCGACTTCTTCTTCGGTACCGTGTGGAACCCCAACAATGCCGGTTCGGCAGGAAATTGGGGCAGCTACGGCCTTTTGCCGCTGCTGGTCGGCACGCTGATGATCACCGCCATCGCCATGCTGGTCGCCGTACCGGTCGGCCTGATGGCGGCGATCTATCTCAGCCAGTACGCACACCGCAATCTGCGCGCCGTCGCCAAGCCCATCATCGAAATCCTGGCCGGCATTCCCACCATCGTCTTCGGCTTCTTCGCTCTGGTGACGGTCGGCCCCTTCCTGCGCGATGCCGGTAACCTCGTGGGCCTCGACATCAACGCCACCTCGGCGCTGACGGCCGGTGTCGTCATGGGCATCATGATCATTCCCTTCGTGTCCTCGCTGTCGGATGACATTCTCAACCAGGTGCCGCGTACCCTGCGCGACGGCGCCTATGGCCTGGGCGCCACCAAATCCGAAACCATCCGCAACGTGCTGCTGCCCGCCGCCCTGCCCGGGATTGTCGGCGCCTTCCTCCTCGCCGTCAGCCGCGCCGTGGGTGAAACCATGATCGTGGTGCTCGCGGCCGGCAATGCGCCGGTGCTCCGCGGCAATCCCTTCGAGCCGGTGGCGACCATCACCGTCTCCATCGTCAACCAGCTCACCGGCGATACCGATTTCGCCGGGCCGCAGTCCCTGGTGGGCTTCGCGCTGGGCCTGACGCTGTTCGTCATCACCCTCTGCCTCAACATCTTCGCGCTCTACATCGTGCGCCGCTTCCGGGAGCAGTACGAATAATGGCAACCGATACGCTCTCCACCAGCCAGGCATCCGTCGAGCGCACCAGGCTCATTCGCGCCAGCCTGCGCAAGCGCCATCTCAGCGAGGCCATCTTCAGGGTCCTTGGGCTTGCGGCGATCATCCTGGCGCTCGGCTTTGTCGCCCTGCTGTTTGTCGATATCGTCCGCAAGGGTGCGCCCGCCTTCACGCAGTCGAACCTGCATCTGGCGGTGACCTTCGATCCCGCGCTGATCAAGGCCGATCCGGCCCCGGTCCGCGCCGAGGGCCAGTCCGACGCCGATTTCCAGGCTGCCAACCTCAAATGGCAGCGCGACCTGGCACTGCTCAACTGGAACAAGGTCATCGAGGCCTCGCTCCGTGCCGCGGCGCCCGCCGGCTATGACATCGACACCAAGGAAATCCTTTCCATCGCAGAGACCGACGCCCGACACGAAGTGCGCGAAATGTTCGTTGCCGACCCGACCCTGCTCGGCAAGACGGTGGACGTCGACGTGCTGGCCTCGGCCAATGCCGTCAACTGGATCCGCGGCAATATCGACCGCTCGCTCGGCGATGCGCAGCAACAGCTTTCGGCGCCTGCCCGTGCGCTGATCGACGAATTCGTTGCCAATGGCACCATCACCAACGGCTTTGCCTGGTCGATCTTCACCAATGTCGACAGCCGCGCCGCGCCTGCCTCCGCCGGCCTGCTGGGCGCCTTTGTCGGCACGCTGTGGATGATGCTGATCGTCATCTTCCTCGCGGTGCCGATCGGGGTTGCCTCCGCCATCTACCTCGAGGAATTCGCGCCCAAGTCGCGGCTGACCGATTTCATCGAGGTCAACATCAACAACCTGGCGGCCGTGCCTTCCATTGTCTTCGGCCTGCTCGGCGCCGCAGTCTTCATCAACTACATGCACCTGCCGATCTCGGCGCCCATCGTCGGCGGCCTGGTGCTGACCCTGATGACCCTGCCCACCATCATCATCGCCACCCGCGGTGCCCTGCTCGGCGTGTCCCCCGCTCTGCGCCAAGCCGCGCTGGGCATGGGCGCCAGCAAGACGCAGATGGTGTTCCACCATGTGCTACCGGTCACCTTCCCCTCGATCCTGACCGCCACCATCCTGGGTGTCGCCCATGCTCTGGGCGAAACCGCCCCGCTCCTGCTGATCGGCATGAAAGCCTTCGTGGCCGCCGTACCCGCCACCCCGCTCGACCAGGCCACTGCCTTGCCCGTGCAGATCTACCTCTGGCAGGGCAATGAAAACCGCAACTTCTTCGAACCCCGCACGGCCGCCGCAATCATGGTGCTTCTCCTGGTCATGATCTGCCTCAACGGCGTCGCCATTTACCTGCGCTCGCGCCTCGAAAAGCGCGCCTGATCGCAACGTCTGGATACAAGGATGTCTCAAATGGATATGCTGGCCGGCAAGGTTAAGATGACCCAACAATCGGTGAATTCAGCCATGAACCCCACGGACGCCCTCGAGCGACCCATCCGCCTGACCGCTCGCGACGTGACGGTTCACTATGGTGCCAAGCAGGCCCTGCACGGCATTTCCATCGACATTCCCGACCGCGCCGTGACCTCCTTCATCGGACCGTCGGGCTGTGGCAAGTCGACCTTCCTGCGCTGCATCAACCGCATGAACGACACGATCGAAGGCGCCAAGGTGGGCGGCACGATCAAGCTCGATGGCGAGGACATCTACGACCCCAGCCTCGACGTGGTCGAACTGCGGGCCCGCATCGGCATGGTGTTCCAGAAGCCCAATCCCTTCCCCAAGTCGATCTATGACAACGTCGCCTATGGACCCAAGATTCATGGCCTCGCCAAGTCTAAGACCGACATGGACGAGATCGTGGTATCCTCGCTGCGCAAGGCCGGCCTGTTCGAAGAGGTCAAGGATCGCCTCAACGAACCCGGCACCGGCCTCTCCGGCGGCCAGCAACAGCGCCTGTGCATTGCCCGCGCCATTGCCGTGGGGCCTGAGGTCATCCTGATGGACGAGCCCTGCTCGGCCCTCGACCCGATCGCCACCGCCATCATCGAAGAGCTGATTGACGAACTGCGTGAAAACTACACCATCGTCATCGTCACCCACTCGATGCAGCAGGCCGCTCGCGTTTCGCAGCGCACGGCCTTCTTTCACCTGGGCAACCTGATCGAAGAAGGCGTGACCGAAGATATCTTCACCAATCCGGTCAACAAGCAGACCCAGGACTACATAATGGGCCGTATCGGCTGACGGGACCGGAGGAGCAAAACATGGCCAATATCGGCAAAGACCACATCGTCTCGTCCTACAATGACGAACTCGTTGCCCTCGCCCAGACCATCGCCGAGATGGGTGGCCAGGTCGAAGTCGCCATTGAAAACGGCACCAAGGCCCTGCTCAAGCTCGACCGCGAGCTGGCCGACCTCACCATCATCGCCGACCAGCGCATCGACGAAATGCAGCGTAGGATCGACGACATGGCGGTTTCCATGATCGCACGCCGCCAGCCCATGGCCAGCGACCTGCGGTCGATCGTCACCGCCATCCACGTCGCCTCCGATCTCGAACGGGTCGGCGATATGGCCAAGCAACTGGCCCGTCGCTCGCTCAAGCTCGAGGGCCTCAGCCTGCAGCCGACGTTCTATAACGGCGTCAAGAACATGACGGCCCTGGTCCTGCGCCAGATCAAGGGCGCGCTCGACGCCTACGCCAGCCGCGATTCCGCCGCCGCCATCGACGTCTGCAACCGCGATGACGAGGTCGATGCCATGCACACCTCGCTGTTCCGCGAACTCCTCACCTACATGATGGAAGATCCGCGCAACATCACCCCGTGCACGCATCTGCTGTTCTGCGCCAAGAGCCTGGAGCGCATCGGCGACCACGCCACCAACATTGCCGAGCGGGCTTACTACCTCCAGACCGGCAAGCAGCTGACATCGGACGTGCAGCAACTGCAGCGGACGCAAATCAAGGCGTAACGTCTCGAAGGCTTGCCCTCGGGCTTGACCCGAGGGTCGGCGCCCGGCGCCGGGTGAGGATCTTTCCTTACTCGGCGCTCTCAGTAGACCTCATCCTGAGCCTGTCGAAGGACGAGGTCGTGGCACTCAAGCCTGCACTCGCTCGACCTCGTGGTTCGACAAGCTCACCATGAGGTCTCTAAACCCGGCGGCAACAAAGGCCGCCCAGACGGGAGCCACCCATGCCCGCCACCATTCTCGTCGTTGAAGACGAAGGCGATATCGCCATCCTGTTGCGCTACAACCTCGAGTCGGAGGGCTTCCGCGTCGTCACCGCGGAAACGGGCGAAGAGGCACAGCGGGCGCTGCAGGAAAAGCTGCCCGACCTGATCCTGCTCGACTGGATGCTGCCGGAAATATCGGGCATCGAACTGTGCCGCCGCTGGCGTGCGCGTGAGGAAACCGCCCGGATCCCGATCATCATGCTCACTGCGCGCGGCGAGGAAGAAGAACGGGTCCGGGGCCTTGCCACCGGGGCAGACGATTATGTCGTCAAACCCTTCTCGGTGCCCGAGTTGACAGCCCGCATCCATGCCCTGTTGCGTCGCGCCAATCCCAACCTGGTCACGGCGGCCCTCAAGGTCGGCGACCTCGAACTGGACCGCACCACCCATCGTGTCCGGCGCGCGACCAGGGACGTGCATCTGGGGCCGACTGAATACCGCCTTCTCGAATATCTCATGCGTCACCCGGGTCGGGTCTACTCGCGTGAGCAGTTGCTCGATGGCGTCTGGGGCAACGACGTTTATGTCGACGAACGCACCGTGGACGTCCATATCGGCCGGCTCCGTCGGGCGATCAATCGCGGGCGGGATACCGATCCCATCCGCACGGTTCGCGGCGCCGGTTATGCATTTGACGAGCGCTTCGCCGCCAACCAGCCGGTGGCGGTCAAATAGACCTATCGGCCCACATGCGCGCCCGTGCGCGCATAGTAATGTTCCGTGATCACCTCGCCTGAGGGTGTTAGCACCGTCACGGCGTAGAGCAGGAAGCTCCCAACCTGCTGCAACTGGGCGTTGATGACTTCGCCCCCCGTCCTCGCGCGCAGGTCAGGCAGAATAGCCGAAAGCTCCACGGCCCGCCCCGCCGCTACTGCGGCCAGCGCATCGTTCTCTGACAGTTCCTGCGGCGCATTGGATGCCGGTTGGTTGCCAGCGGCATCCGAACCACTCGGAGCAACGGGCCCCTGGCCCTTGCCGCCGCCGCTGGAACCTGGAGTCCCCCCCGGCCCTTGGCCACCGCCATTTCCAGGCCCATTGCCGTTGTTGTCGCCGGGACCCTTGCCATTGTTGTCGCCGGGACCCTTGCCATTGTTGTCGCCGGGGCCTTTGCCGTTGTTGTCGCCCGGTCCTTTGCCGTTGTTGTCGCCCGGCCCCTTGCCATTGTTATCGCCGGGGCCCTTGCCATCATTGTCGGCATGACCCGGGTTGTCACCACCGGGTCCTTTGTCGTCGCCCGGGCCATGGCCGTTCCCCTGCGCCCATGCGGGCTGCGCCAGGGCCACCAGAATGGCCAGCATTGTAACAAGCGATGTGCGTGTCATGGTGGAATTCATTTACCTTCTCCAGGCTGACAAAACACTGACAACCCGGGTCACGGTTCCAACATCGAGCATGTCCTAATCTGCCGCGCATCGACACCAGTTCGATGCCACCACCTCGATTCGGGAACAACATCAGGCCATGACCAGCCAGGAAGCCGAAGTCCATCTCAGCAAGTACCGCGCCCTGCTCAAGGCCTGGACGATGGCCGTGGGAGGCTTCAGCAAGGACGACAGTGACGCCCTCTATGTGCAACTGGAACAGGGCCAGGACCTGTTGGCGCAAATTGCCCTGGAATGCCCGGAAAAGAGCTATTCGGTCGATATGCTGATCAATTCCCGCAGCCGCACCTGGCCGGGCTTCGCCGATCAGCGGATCCCCCGTCCGGCGAGCCGCCAAACCTGATGTAAACCAAGTCGGCACGAAGCGGCCACCAATTGCAATCTGACCGCGCCTTTTGATGTGTCGTTAGGTTTAGCGCGCTAGCTTTGGGGCATCGAGGCCCAAGTGAAACCGCGCCAGTCCACCCTTTCCCGTCAGATCACCAACCTGTCGATCATCTTTGCCCTGGCACTGATCGTGGCCGTCGGTTGCTTTGGCTGGTGGGCGGCGTCGCGGATTGACGATCGTTCGATCGCCCGCCAGGCCAGATCGATCCAGACCGGGCTTGCCGAAATCGAGAAGCGCATCCCCGTCGAGCAGAATGCGTCCGCCGTCTGGGATGACGCGGTGCTCAATCTCCGGGCAGGCAACGCGTCCTGGATCGAGGAAAACCTCACCGCCTGGATGAGCGAGTATTTCGGGCACGACCAGATCTACATTCTCGACAACGCGGACAGGCCGGTTCATGCAGCCCGCAATGGCGCCGCCGTCGACCCGCAGGACTATGATGCCATCCGCAGCGCCGCTGCGCCGCTGCTAGCCGCATTGCGCGAAACGATGGCCGTGGCGTCGGCGGGCCAGAGCGATTCCACTGCTGCGGTCACCGGCCTGGGGATCGAGGATGTCGTAGCCTTGGCTGGCAACAAGCCCGCCGTGATCAGCATGCGCCCGGTCGTGCCGGGAACGGACGCCGTTCAGCAATCGCCAGGTTCCGAATTCATCCACATATCCGTGCGCGAGATCGACGCGGAAGTAGCGCGGGAGATTTCGGAGAAATTTGCCATCGAGGACCTGGGCTATTCCGGTTTCGAACCGCAGGACGGCGAAAAAGTTGCCTCGCCCATCCTCAACGACAGCGGGCGTATCATCGGCTTCTTCACCTGGGTGCCCGATGAGCCTGCCTATACGCTGATCCGGGACACCGCCCCCGCGCTTGCCACGGCCCTGGCCCTGGCTGGCCTGACGGCGGCCTTGCTGCTGCGGCGACTCAAGCGCACCAGCACCATGCTCGAGGACAGCCGGGCGGAGGCATCCTACCTAGCCTTCCATGATGCACTGACCGGCGTGGCGAACCGCGCCCTGTTCGAAGACCGTCTGGCCCAGGCGCTGGGAGATATGCGGCGCACCGGCTCGTCCCTGGCGCTGCACTACCTCGATCTTGACCGCTTCAAGCATGTTAACGACACCCTGGGCCACCCGATCGGCGATGAGCTCATCAAGGCGGCCGCGCAGCGCCTCTCCGCCTGCGTGAGCGAACTGGACACCGTCGCGCGCATCGGCGGCGATGAATTTGCCATCATCCAGGTCGGCCTCGCCGACAATGCCCTGGCCCTGTCGCTGGCGCGCACCGTGGTTGAAGTAATCGGTGCGCCCTTCGAGCTTTCTGGTCATGAGGTACGCGTTGGCGCCAGCGTTGGCGTCGTGGTCACGTCCGACCCCGCTGCGTCTGGAGAAGAACTGATGCGGCAGGCCGATATCGCGCTCTACAGCGCCAAGGGCGACGGTCGTGGCCGATACCACCTGTTCGTCGACGAGATGGATGAGAATGTCCGCGACCAGCGCGTTCTAGAGATGGACCTGCGTTTCGCTCTCACCAGCGAGACCGGCCTGGGACTGGTCTATCAGCCCATCTATGACACCCATTCGGGCCGGATGGCCGGTGCCGAGACGCTGGTGCGCTGGGATCACCCGACGCGCGGCAAGCTTTCGCCGGCCCTCTTCATCGGCTTGGCAGAGGATCGCGGGCTGATCGACCAGCTGGGCATGTGGGTGTTGACCGCGGCCTGCCGCTTCGCCCAGGGCTCGAACCTGCCCTGGGTGGCCGTCAATGTGTCGCCCCTTCAGTTCCGCGACGAGAAGTTCGCCGACCGGGTCTTCGGAGTCCTCGAACAGACCGGGCTGGCGGCGCGGCGGCTCGAACTGGAAATCACCGAAGGCCTGTTGCTGCAGAACTCACCCCTGGTTCAGGCCACACTGAACCGCCTGCGCGCCCGCGGCATCAGGGTCGCCCTCGACGATTTCGGCACGGGCTATTCCTCGATCAGCTACCTGCGGACCTATGGCGTGGACAAGCTCAAGATCGACCAATCCTTCACCGCTGCTCTGGCCACGGATCAGGAAATCCAGGGCATCGTCCGCTCCATCATCGAACTGGGCCGAGCCATGCACATGCAGGTGACGGCCGAGGGGGTCGAAACGGCGGAGCAGCAGCGCATCCTGGCCGCCATGGGCTGCGACCAGTTGCAGGGCTACCTGCTGTCGAAGCCGGTGTCCGCAGAACAGCTGGTCCGGAGCTTGGCGGGCAAGGCAGCACCAGCGCCGGCGGACGATATCCGCCGCGCCACGGCTTAAACCTCCGGCGTCTCCCGCAGCGGCGTGTCATCGCGCAGCGGTACCGTCTGCCGTTCGATCATCCGCCGGACCACTGGCATGCCCTCACCACGATGCAGGGCGCGGATCAGCTCGATATTTTCGGCGTCCGCCTTGGTCCGCCGCAGGTTGTGCCGCAGGTAGTCGATCCATGTCGGCACGTGGTAGGACTCGGTCCAGATTTCAGGACGCTCGAGGTCACGCAACAGGGCCCATTGGCGGGCGCCGTCGCGAATGCGTATCTGCCGCCGATCGGCCATCAACGCCAGGAAACGGGGGATATCGTCCTGCGCGATCGCGTAGTCGATCATTACCATGATGGGGCCACTGCGCGGGCGCAGGTCCAGCTTGAGGATCGGCTCGTTGAAGGTGTTCAGCGGATTGAGATCGCGCGCATTGAACTGCGGCAGCGGCAGCCGGAACCCAACCAGAGCACAGAGCAACATGCTCGCTCCGGCAAGCCCGAGCGCGGAATCGGGGCCAAGCGCATCGGCACTAAGCCCCCAGATCCAGGCGCCAACGGCCATGCCGCCAAACGTGGCCGTCTGATAGAGCGACAGTGCCCGTCCCACCACCCAGCGGGGCGAAGACAGCTGGATCGACACATTGAAGAGCGACAATGCCAGCACCCAACATGCCCCGGCAGGCAGCAGGGCCATGTGGCTCAGCAGCGGATCGCGGCTATAGCCCAGTGCGACGCTGCTGGCGGCAAAGCCGATGCAGGCCAGGCGCACGATCACCTCATTGCTGTAGCGCTCGCGGATGCGGCCGTTGAGGAATGCCCCACCAATGGCGCCCAGGCCGAAGCAGCCCAGCAAAGTGCCATAAGCCAGCGCACCGCCACCGACATATTCGGCGGCCACCGAGGGAAGCAGCGCCAGGATCGCAGTCGCCGAAAAGCCGAACAGGAAGCCGCGGAACAGCACCGTCGTCAGGTTCGGGGAGAGCGATACGTAGCGGATGCCGGCCCACATGGCGCTGCCGAAATTCTCCCGCGGCAGTCGGCTGGGTGTCCGTTCCGGCCGCCAGCGGCCCAGAGCCAGGATAAGCGGCAGGTAGGAGATCGCATTGAGGGCAAAGGCCGCCGCCGCCCCGGCCAAGGCAACGATCAGGCCACCCACCGCCGGGCCGACGCTGCGCATCATGTTGAAGCCGATGGAATTGAGCGTCACGGCGCCCGGTAGGTCGGCGCGCGGCACGATATCGCCCATCGAAGCCTGCCAGGAGGGGTTGAACAAGGCTGTGCCGCAGCCGATCAGAAAGGTGCAGGTCAGTAGCAGCCAGGGATTGAGCAGGCCAAGAAAGGCCAGGACTGCCAGCGCTAGGGACACCAGCATCATGCCACCCTGGGCAATGAGCATGACGGTGCGCCGGTCGAAATTGTCGGCCAAGGCACCAGCTGCGACCGAAAACACCATTATGGGGAGTGTCGTCGAGGCCTGCACCAGGGCGATCATGTTGTGGGAGGAGGTCAGGGTGGTCATCATCCACCCCGCGCCCACCGACTGCACCAAGCCGCCCAGATTGGACACCAGCGTGGCCAGCCACAACAAGCGAAACGTCTCGTGGCGAAACGGCGCCAATACGGAGGGTCGATCAGTCATCGAGCGTCCTTTCCCAGCCGCCTGTCGTGGTCTACCGGACCGCTCCTGACAACCATGCAACCTGCGAGGCACCAGATCGCTGCACCACCAACAAAGCATTTTGTATGCAGTCGAAAACCTCAGGCCCGGCTCGTCGTTAGCTCGGTAGCAACCAACGGAGCCCGCCATGTCAGCGACAGTCCTCTACATGTCCATGTCCCTCGACGGCTTCATTGCCGGTCCGAACATTCGCCCGGATAACGGTTTGGGTGACAACGGCCAGCGGCTGCATGACTGGATCATTCCCACGGCCGAAGGTGTCGTCAACCGGCAGATCGTCGACGAACTGATGGCGACTGGAGCCGTCGTTGCCGGACGGCGAACCTTCGAGCCGGCGGGTGGCTGGAACGGCGATCACCATGGCGAGGTGCCGATCTACATCCTCAGCCGCCACCCTGCCCCGCAATGGGCGGCAAACTGGCCACTCGTGCATTACGTAAGCAACCTCGATCACGCCATGCGCAGCGCGCGGGAGGCGGCGGGGGACCGGGATGTGCTGGTACATGGGTCAAGCATCGCCCAGCGGGCAATCGCGGGCGGTCTGCTGGACGAAATCGAAATCCATCTCATGCCCGTCCTGCTGGGTGAAGGTTTGCGGTTGTTCGAGCATCTGGGTGTCCGTCAGCGCGAACTTGAACGCGTTCGCGTCCTCGAGGGCCACGGCGGCGTCACCCACCTGCGCTACCGGATCAGGCGCTAGACCACGACGTCTTCGTCGCTACCCAGAATTCCGGCCAGGATGGTGAGGGCACGTTCGAGCACCACACGGCTTTGTGGGGCCATGATGCACAGGCGGACGCCGGCTACCGGGGCGTCTCCCACCTGCGCCGCCGCAGGCGGGGTGATCCGCACCCCTGCCTCGCTGGCGCGGCGGGCAAACTGCTCCGCCTTGACCGGGCTCATGTCCAGCCACAAGTGGGGTGCGCCATGCGGCATGGGCACCGCGTGAAGGCCCAGCCTGTTCCGTGCAATGTCTAGCCGCGCCAGGGCCTCGCCGCGCAGCGTGACGGCTGCCTCGTCACCCATGCCGATCTCCAGCATGGCGGTGGCGAGTTCCGCCACATAGGGTGGCAGACCCCAGCTTTCCGCCCGCAGCCGCTTGCGCACCGCGGCGTGCAGTGCCGGTGGCGGCGCAATCACGCCTAGCCGCACCAGCGGCGTCAGGCTCTTGGAGAGGCTGGTGACATAGATGACCTGGCCGGGCAGCAGCTCCCGGTAGGTCAATTTCCCCTTGGTTGCGTAGATGCCGTAGATGTCGTCTTCGACGATGACAGCGCCATGCCGTTGCGCGATCCTGGCGATCGCCCGCCGCCGCTCCGGCCCCGTTTCGAACCCTAGCGGATTCTGGCAGACCGGCGTGGTGTAGATGATGCGCGCGCCGGTGCTGACCAGCGCCATGTCGAGCGCCTCGGGAAGCATACCCTCCCCATCGTGGCCGACCGGAGACATGGTCATCCCCAGATTGGCCGCAGCCGCGAGCGCGCCGGGAAACGTCGCGCTCTCTGTCAGAACGACGGCCGATGTTTCGCGCAATGTGGCAAAGGCCAGGTGCAGCGCCTGCTGCGCGCCGTTGCATAACAGGATATCGTCGGCCTCAAGCGGTGTACGCATTGCCGTCAGCCAGGCTGCCACCGTGGTTCGCTGCCGTGGCGTTCCGCTCAGGTCGCCATAGCCCCCATGGGCCAGCGCAAGCGCATGCCGACTGGCGAGCGCGGTCGCCTCGGCCATGCGCTGTGCCGAAAGGATCGGCGGCGGCGCATTGATCGTCAGGTCGATGACGCCACCGGGTTCTGCCGCTGCCTCTTCGCGCCCGAGCACAAATGTACCCCGGCCAATCTCGCCCCGGACGACGCCACGGGCGCTTAGGGAGTCGATGGCACGGGTCACGCTGCCAATGGACACGGAGAACTGCTGCGCCAGCTGCCGATGGGTTGGCAGCCGTTCCCCGGGACGATAGCGCCCTTCGGCTATGGCAGCTTCTACCGCACCGGCCAGCCGCTCATGCACCGGCTGGCCGTTATCGGGCAAAGACATTGCGGCTGCGCCGGAAGAAATTGTATCACTCATTCAGACGACAATATCGCTTCCGCGTGCTGCGGTCCATGCCGGCGCGCCGTCATGCTCAGGCAAATTGCCGCGCTGGATCAAGGCCTGTTGCGAAGGCCAGCCCCTCGTCAGCCCAGCCCGTAATGCCGCCGATCATCAGCTTTACCTTGCGGCCCAGGCGAGCCAGTTTCAGAGCTGCCTGGTCTGCACCGTTGCAATGCGGCCCAGCGCAGTAGACGACAAATAGCGTATCGTCAGGCCACTCCGCCATCCGCTCCTCGGTGATCTCCCGATGCGGCAGGTGCTTGGCACTCGGAATGTGGCGCCTGGCAAATGCCTCGGGTGACCCCACGACATGCAGGAGCACGAAGTCAACGTCGCCTGACTTCAGGCAAGCCGCAACATCTGCGCAGTCTGTTTCCAGCGCAAGCCGCCGCGAGAAGTGCTCCACCGCCTCGTCCGGTGCTGCAACGGGGTATTCACTGACAAAACTCATCGCTTGCTCCTTTCACAGGCTGCCGGAGCCAGACCCCCGCAGCAAATCAAAACCATTTCCCATAATGGTCAGCACTATTGACATAACAATCTAGATATGATTGTATCGTTCGTATCGATACAAGGTGATACAAATGTCGTCAACCGAATTTCGCCTGTCGTTCCGCGCCCAGTCCATCAAGGCTTCCGAAATCCGCGAGTTGCTGAAGCTTGTCGGCAAGCCGACCATGATCTCCTTTGCTGGAGGTATCCCCGACCCTGCCCTGTTCAACGTCGGCCTGTTTCAGGAGGCGTGGCGCGAGGTGTTCGCCGGCCCGTCGATCGCACGCGAGGCTCTGCAATATTCGACCACCGAGGGCTACCTGCCGCTGCGCCAGTGGATCGCCGAGCAGATGGCGGCGCGTGGCGTGCCGGCCGGGCCGGACAACATCCTGGTGACGACGGGATCGCAGCAAGCGCTGGATTTGATCGGCAAGCTGCTGCTCGATCCAGGCAGCGGTGTCATCGCGGCGAAGCCGACCTATCTTGGCGCACTGCAGTCATTCTCGGCCTACCAGCCGCAGTTTTCAGGACTTGATGCGCCCCAACCCACCGGCCCGGGGGCGCCGCGGCTCATTTATCTTGTGCCCGATTTTGCCAATCCCGATGGCACAACGCTCAGCCGCGCCGCGCGTCACAAGGCGCTCGACCAGGCACGTACGCTCGATGCGGTAATAGTCGAGGACGGTGCTTATACAGCGCTGCGCTATGACGGCGAGGACCTTCCGCCAATTGCAGCTCTCGATGCGGCTACGGGAGGCGTGGAACGGTCGCGCACGCTTTATTGCGGTTCATTTTCCAAGACGCTGTCGCCAGGGCTGCGCGTCGGTTGGGTGTGTGGCCCCACGGCCCTGATCCGCAAGCTGACACTGCTAAAGCAGGGTAGCGACCTCCACACCGCCACCACCAACCAGATGGTCATCCATCGCGTGGCAGTGGCCGGCTATGAGGCGCAGGTCGCCCGGGCCCGCGCAGTTTACCGCGCTCGTCGCGATGCCATGCTCAGCGCCCTGGAGCGCCATGCTCCGCCGGGCCTGCGCTGGAAGAAGCCGGATGGTGGCATGTTCATCTGGCTGGAACTGCCCGAGCACCTCGATGCCGCCGCCCTCCTGCCGCAGGCGCTGCGCCAGGACGTGGCCTTCGTGCCCGGCGCCGCCTTCCATGCCGATGGCTCAGGCCACCACACGATGCGCCTCAGCTTCTCGCTGTGTGACGAAGCCCAGATCGAGGTGGGGATATTCAAGCTGTGCCAGTTGATCGGCCAGCAAGGCATGGCGAAGGTCGTCAGCGCTTAGCGAGCCGCCTGACCCACCACGTCACCCTCGGGCTTGACCGAGGGAACTTCACTTGCCTGCCGCTCCGTAAGCACAGAACACTCGGGTCTAGCCCGAGGGTGACGATTGAGCGTGTGGCCGAGGGCGCTATCAGCCGGCGGCGGTATAAGCCGTCTTCACCACGGTGAAGAACTCGGCTGCATACTTGCCCTGTTCGCGCGGCCCGTAGCTGGAGCCCTTGCGCCCACCAAACGGCACGTGGAAGTCGACGCCTGCGGTCGGCACATTGACCATCACCATGCCGGCTTCCGCATTGCGCTTGAAGTGCGTGGCATACTTGAGCGAGGTCGTGACGATGCCGGCGCTGAGGCCGAACTCGGTGTCGTTGGCCGTGGCCAGGGCTTCCTCGTAATCCTTGACCCGGATGACAGAGGCCACCGGCCCGAAGATTTCCTCGCGGCTGATGCGCATGGAATTGGTGGCTTCGGTGAACAGCGTCGGCTGCAGGAAGTAACCTTCGGTAGCCGCCTTCACCATTTCGCCGCCCGCTGCCAGCTTGGCGCCTTCGGCCTTGCCGATGGCGATATAGTCGGTGTCCTGCTTGAGCTGGCTGGGATCGACCACCGGGCCGATTTCGGTATTCTTGTCGAGCGCATCGCCGACCCGCAGGTTGCGCGTCCGCTCGGCCAGGGCCTCAACGAACTTGTCGTGGATGCCCTCGGTGACAATGACGCGGCTCGACGCCGTGCAGCGCTGACCGGTCGAGAAGAAGGCCGACTGCGCCACCGTTTCGACGGCGACCTTGAGGTCGGCGTCGTCGAGCACGACGGTCGGGTTCTTGCCACCCATTTCCAGCTGGAACTTGCGATTGTGTTCGATCGAGGCGGCCGCAACGCGCTTGCCGGTGCCCACCGAGCCGGTGAAGCTGATGGCGGTAACGTCCTTGCTGTCGAGCATCGTCTGGCCGACCACAGAGCCCTTGCCCATGACAAGGTTCAGCACGCCCTTGGGCAGGCCGTTGCGATTGAGGATATCGACGATGGCCCAGGTCGAGCCCGGCACCAGGTCCGCCGGCTTGATGACGACCGTGTTGCCATACGCGAGTGCCGGCGCGATCTTCCAGGTCGGGATGGCGATCGGGAAGTTCCACGGCGTGATGATGCCGATGACGCCGATCGGTTCGCGGGTGATCTCGACACCCACGCCGGGGCGTACGGACGGCAGCACTTCGCCGGCCAGCCGCAGCACCTCACCAGCGAAGAAATCGAAGATCTGCGCCGCGCGGGTAACCTCGCCAATGCCCTCGGCCAGCGTCTTGCCTTCCTCGCGGCTCAGCAGTTCACCCAGTTCCTGCTTGCGCGCCAGGATTTCCTGGCTGGTCTTGCTGAGGATCGCATGGCGCTCGAGGATGCCGGAACGCGACCATGCCGGGAATGCGGCCTTGGCGGCGGCAATGGCCTGCTTGGTTTCCTCCGCAGTGGCGCGGGCATAGACGCCGACGACTTCGGCCGTGTTGGACGGGTTGATGTTCTCCACACCATCCGAGCCTACCCACTCCCCGTTGATGAGGTTCTTGTGTAGTTCAGCCATTTTAGGATGCCTTTCGGGTACGCTTAGAGGAGGTCGGCCTTCGCCAGGTCGCGCAGCAGGTGGCTGGCGCCATAGGTCCAGGGCGGACAGATCGTGGAGAGGTTCACCCTGTTAGATAGGGTGCCCAATTCAGATGTCGAGATGGAAACCACATCGCCCAGCTTATGGGTGAAGCCCTTGCCGGCGCCGTCGCGGTCCTTCACCGGCGCGAACATGGTGCCCAGATAGAGCACCAGGCCATCGGGGTATTGATGGTGCCCACCGATCGTCGCGGCCACCAGCGATTCAGGCGTGCGCGAAATCTGGTTCATCGAGGAATGGCCCTCGAGCACGAAGCCGTCCTCGCCCTCGACGCGCAGCGAGATTTCCGACTGCTTGACGGTTTCGAGCGTGAACTCTCCGTCGAAAAGGCGGATGAACGGGCCCAGCGATGCCGAGGCGTTGTTGTCCTTGGCCTTGCCCAGCAGCAGCGCCGATCGGCCTTCCACGTCGCGGAGATTGACATCATTGCCCAGTGTCGCGCCGATGATCTGGCCGCTGCTGGTGACCACCAATGCCACTTCCGGCTCGGGATTGTTCCAGCTCGATACCGGATGAAGGCCCACTTCGGCGCCATAGCCGACCGAACTCATCGGCTGTCCCTTCGTGAAGATTTCCGCATCCGGGCCGATGCCGACTTCCAGATACTGGCTCCACACGCCGCGCTCGATCAGCGCTGCCTTGACCTTCATCGCCGTTTCCGAGCCGGGAACCAGCTCGCTGAGATCGGTGCCGATGAGGCCGGTAATGTCGCCCCGCAGCGCATCCGCACGGGCCTTGTCGCCGCGGGCCTGTTCTTCGATCACCCGCTCCAGCAGCGACACCACGAAGGTCACGCCCGATGCCTTGATCGCCTGGAGGTCGATTGGCGAGAGCAGGCTGGGCTTGGAGACATCCGTGTTGGCAGCGACCGAATTGGCGAGGGCGCTGTCGACGCTGCCCAGGCTGACACCCGCGGCGTCGCGCACGTGTTGGGCGGCATTGCCGCTCTCGGCAATATCCCGCACGGTGGCAAGACCCCTGGTGGTGATATCGACCAGTTCGCCGTTGCGAACGGTCACGATGCGCGGATGATCGTGTCCCGGAACGCGGGCGCGGCCCAGCAGGATGCCGTCGGGATAGTGCTTGTCGCCCATGGTCCGCCCCCTGAAATGTCAGTGCAGTGACTACCCCACCCGCCCCCACAAGTGCAAGCCGGAAAAGTCATACTTTTGGCGGTAGGGCGATCTCCACAGCTCGTTCAACTCCGGTTCATCTGCGCCCCAATACTGACGCAATGGATGAGGAGTAGTCCCTCACGTTACTATTGGAGTGTCTCATGCGTCGCCTTGTTGCCCTTGCTCCCTTCGCCCTGCTCGCCAGCGTTTCCCTGCCAGCCTATGCCGGAACCATCACCATCGAGGGTCACGGTGAAGTCATGGCGGCCCCCGACATGGCGCAGATCAATTCGGGCGTAACCACGCAGGGCGCCACCGCCCGCGAAGCGCTCGACGCCAACACCGCTGCCATGGCCGACCTGATTGCCGAACTCAAGGCGGCCGGCATCGAAGCTCGTGACATCCAGACCTCGGGCTTTTCGGTCAACCCGAACTACGTCTATACCGACGAACGCGATGCCAACGGCTATTCGCTGCCGCCCAAGATCAACGGATACCAGGTGGCCAATACGGTGACCGTCACCGTGCGCAACCTCGATTCGCTGGGCGCCATTCTCGACAAGTCGGTCACTGTTGGCGCCAACACCGTCAACGGCGTCACCTTTGCGGTCGCCGATCCGTCCGAGCTCTATAACGAAGCACGCAAGGCGGCCTTCGAGGATGCCCGCACCAAGGCCGAGCTCTATGCCGCTGCGGCCGGTGCAACACTGGAAGAAATTCAGTCGATTTCTGAAACGCAGGGCTTCAACAACCCGCAGCCCTATCCCATGTACGCCAGGGCCGAAGCCGCCGACAGCAGCGTTCCCGTCGAGGCTGGCGAGATGGCCTTCGCCATCAACGTCAACGTCCAGTGGGAAATGGGCACCGGCGCCGAGTAATCAATTCCCATACCCCTCTTGAGGGGGCTTGGGCGGTGGGGACGATCGGATATTACCGTAGTCACCCGTCCCCACCAACCTGATCTGGCAAGGCCCCGCTTCCGCGGGGCCTTTGCTTTCAGCCGGCAAGCACCTTCCACAGCATGTTGAGGCCCACCGCTACCAGAAACGCCGCAAAGACGTATTTGAGCGTCTTCTGGTCGAGGCGGTGAGCCAGGGCCGCACCCAGGGGAGCAAAGGCCGCGGCCAGCACGGCGATCAGCACCAGCGCCAGCAGGTTGATGTAACCAAGGCTGAGTGGCGGCAGCCCCGAAGCGCCCCACCCCGAAATGATGAAGCCAAGCGTGCCGGATATCGCGATCGCCACGCCGATCGCGGCTGACGTCCCCACGGCGGCATGCATCGTCGCGCCAAAGGCGACGAGCGTCGGGACGGTCAGCGAGCCGCCGCCAATGCCCATCAATGACGAGATGTAGCCGACCACGAGCGCCGAAATCCGGTGCGTCGCCGCCGATCCATGCAGATGCCCCATCAACCGGGTCTGGAACGCGAAGATGATGTTGGCCGCAATGACGAAAGCCATCACAGCAAAGACGACCCGCAGCACGTCGCCCGAAAACAAGCCTGCCATCAGGCCGCCGACAAAGGTGCCGACGACAATGAACGGCGCCCAGAGCCGGAGCACAGCAAGGTCGAGCGCCCCGCGCTTGTAGTGTGATCGGGCGCTCATGATGCCGGTGGGAATGATGATGGCCAGCGAAGTGCCCACGGCAACATGCTGGACCACCTCGGCATCGTAGCCAAGCAGCAGCAACGCATTGCCCAAGGCCGGCACGATGATTGCCCCACCGCCGATGCCGAGCAAGCCAGCGGCAATTCCCGAAACCACCCCCGTCGCCATCAGCCCCAGCACGAACGGCCAATACGCGGCCAGCGTCGCCCAATCCATTCAGCGTTCCCCGATAAGATGCAGCACGACCTGTCGGCGATGCGGCCGGCGGCGATGCTCGAAAAGGTAGATGCCCTGCCAGGTACCCAGGACCGGCTGGCCGTCAATGATCGGGATGCCGATCGACGTCTGCGTCAGCGCTGCCTTGATGTGCGCCGGCATATCGTCAGGACCCTCGGTGGTGTGCACCAGCCAATCCATGCCCTCCGGCACCAGGCGACGGAAGAAGCCATTGAGATCGGTCTTCACGTCGTCGTCGGCATTTTCCTGGATCAGCAGCGAGCAGGACGTGTGGCGCACGAAAGCGGTAAGCAGGCCAGTCGTTGTTTCGGCATTGGCCACGAACCGGCGCAGCGCCGGGGTAAATTCGTAGAGCCCCTGCCCCTGCGTGGAAATGGTCAGTGTGTCGGCGGCCTGCTGCATGATTTGGGCCTATCATGTTCCGAGCAGGCGGGCCAAGCCATCGAGCGCACTATCCGCTCACTTGCCCAACTCGCGCCATGATCGGGCTGCTCCGTCACTCCGTTCGCACGGCCGGGAACTATCGCTGAACCCAGGCGTTGCGGGCATTGCGGGAAACTAGCGTCGTCAAATCGGACCATCGATTCCATTCAGTTTGCGTTCAGACTGGCCTCGCGATGCTTGGCAGGAATGTCTATCGACATAAGGAAAAAGAACAATGCGCCTTAGAAACTGGCTCTTGACCGGCACCAGTATCGGTCTGATGGCTTTGCTGCCGCTTACCGTGCGTGCGCAGGACGGCGATCTCGTCGCCGCCTACCAGGCCTATGCAGCCGCCCAGGCATCCGGAGATTCCGCAGCCTTGGATGCAGCGCAGGCGACACTCACAGAACTCTGCATCGTCGCCGGCTATGCAAGCCTGGACGAATGCATCGCGGCCATATCCGCCCCTGCAGAAGCCCCACCGCCGGCCGCCGACCCGCAGGCTGACGCGGACGCCGCCGCCGCTGCCGAGGCACAGGCCGCCGCCGAAGCACAGGCTGCTGCTGATGCACAGGCCGCCGCCGACGCCGAGGCTCAGGCTGCTGCAGAAGCGCAGGCTGCCGCAGAGGCACAGGCCGCTGCTGACGCAGAAGCCCAGGCCGCTGCGGAAGCGCAGGCTGCTGCCGACGCTCAGGCTGCTGCCGACGCTCAGGCCGCTGCTGATGCACAGGCTGCTGCTGACGCCCAGGCTGCTGCTGATGCACAGGCCGCCGCTGATGCACAGGCTGCGGCTGATGCACAGGCCGCCGCTGATGCACAGGCTGAGGCTGATGCCCAGGCTGAGGCTGATGCCCAAGCCGCCGCTGACGCCCAGGCTGCTGCCGATGCGCAGGCCGCTGCCGATGCTCAGGCCGCTGCGGAAGCCGAAGCGGCTGCCGCTGCCGCTGCCGCCCAGGCTCCTGCCGAGCAGCCAGCCGATACACGCAGCTCGGTGGACATTTCTGCAGACCTCCAGGCCCAGGTGGATGCGTATAATGCTGCTGTCGCCGATTTGATGTCCGGCGGCGATGCGGCAACGGCGCAGGCCCAGATTGCCGATGCCCAGGCCCAGATCGCGGCACTGTGCGCCAGTGCGGGCTTCACCGACCTTGACTCTTGCCTGGCCCAGTATGGCCTGTCGCTGCCTGAAGTGCCCGGCCTGCCGGTACCTGCCGAGCCCCCGCTGGAGGAGCAGCCTGCTGTTCAGCCGCCTGCAGAAGGCTCGGTACCTGCAGTGGACCCGGCTGTCGATCCGACCGCCATGCCGACTGAACCTGTGCCTGAGGGTTCCAGCGGCGAGGCCGCGCCCCTGACCGACTCCGGCAAGGAAGAGACCGTTGCGGTCGATCCTGCAGTTGCCCCAACGGCCGACCCGGCCGCTCCGACACGCACCGATGTGGAGCCGACCGTCGTGACGCTCGAAACTCTGCCGGAGAGCGATGCGGCTGCCCAGTCGGAAGACCTTCGCGTCTTTGCTGCTGAGCCGGTTGAATCCGCCGTCGCCGAGCAGGGCACCGAGGTGACCGCCACTAACAACACTACGGTCAACCAGACGGTGATCAACAACTACGTCAACAACATCACCAACGTCACTAACAACGTGACCAACACGACTATCAATGGCGATGTGACCAACAACACGCAGACCAATATCGGCCAGCAGAACAATGTCACCGTTGTCGAGCAGGCCCCGGTTGCGACCGCTACCAGTGGCGACCTGATCACCCAGGTGATCCTGCAGGTTGGTACCCAGCTGATCGTCAATTCGATCGGCCAGGACACGGACCGCTTCTACAATCCCGACCAGGACGAGATCTTCTACGAGAACCTCAGCGATGGTCGCGTGCGTGAAGTGATCACCCGGCCGGACGGCTCGCAGATCGTGACGGTTCGCAACCGCTACGGCGACGTACTGCGTCGCTCGCGCTTCACACCGGATGGCCGCGAATACGTTCTGGCCTATTTCGATGATCGCTACGACCAAGACCTGGTCGTGTGGCGTGACCCGGGTGACGACCTGCCGCCGCTGCGCCTCAACATCCCGGTGCAGGACTATATTCTGGACGCCCGCTATGCCGACGAGGAACAGGTCGAGGACTTCTTCGCCCAGCCGCCGGTTGAGCAGGTCGCCCGGCTGTACTCGATCGACGAAGTGAAGCGCTCGGCCCGTATCCGGGACAGCGTGCGTCGCCTCGAAGTCGGTGGACTGACCTTCGATACCGGTGCCGCCACCATTGGCCGGGACCAGGTCGGAGCCCTCTCCGCTACGGCAAACGCCATGCTGGCCTTGTTGGAGCGGAACCCGGGCGAAACCTTCCTGATCGAAGGTCACACCGATGCCGTGGGTTCGGAGATTTCCAACCTGCGCCTGTCGGACCAGCGCGCCGCGACCGTGGCCCGCATCCTGACCGACTTCTACGGCGTCCCGCCCGAGAACCTGGCTACCCAGGGCTATGGCGAGCGCTATCTCAAGATCCGCACCGAGACCGCGGAACGCGAGAATCGTCGCGTCACCATCCGCCGCATCACCCCGCTGATCACCGTCGCCAACAACTGACGGTACCGCAGCTCAGACAGGAGGCCGGGCCTTGTGCCCGGCCTTTTTGCATTCGCCTCGCTGCGCCAGCACGCCGCCTTGCCAGGCGCACAGAACTTGCTATTGCACCAGCGTCCAAAGCTGGAGCGTCCCATGAAGCGTCTGGAAGTCTTCGTCGAAAGCGTCATCTTGGCATCGCGCTGGTTGCTGGTCGCCTTCTATATCGGCCTGGGCATTGCGCTGGCGCTCTATGCTGTCACCTTCGGTTTCAAGCTTTGGGATTTTGCCAGCCACATGATGGGCATGGATGAGACCGAGACTATCCTCAAGGTTCTCGGACTGATCGACGCCGCGCTGATTGCCAGCCTCGTGGTGATGGTCATCATCTCCGGCTACGAGAACTTCGTATCCCGCTTCGACAACAAGGATGACGTGCACTGGCGGGGCCAGATCGATGCGGGCTCACTCAAGATCAAGGTCGCCTCCACCATCGTGGCGATTTCCTCAATTCATCTGCTGCAGATTTTCCTCAACGTGCCGCGATACCCTGACAATCAGATCATGTGGTTTACCCTGCTGCATCTGACCTTCATCGTCTCGGCGCTGTTTCTGGCCGTGATCGACCGGATTTCCAAGAAGCCGGGGAAGGCTAAAGAGCCGGATTTGTGAAATTTTCGGCGAAAATTTCACAAGCCTGATGATTTGTGCGCGGCGAACGGATCTGCAATCTCTTGAATCAAAAGCGTAATTAAACTCTGATCTGTCAGGACAGCTGTGATCACACGTTCGGGAACGAAAACAAAAAGCCCGCGTTTCTTTGCCATACGGTGAAACAAAGGAGCGAAATCATGGCTATCCCTGAACGCGATACCGTTTACAACAACGACACCAACCGCACGGTTTATACCCGCGAAAGCAGCGGTACCGGCTGGTTCGTCGGCATCATCGTCGCCCTCGCCCTGCTGGCCATCGGCTACCTGGTATTCTCGGCCAATTCGGGCCCGTCGACCACGGTTGACGTCAATGGCGCCCCAGTGACCACTGAGGCTCCGGCTGACCCGGCAGTGGCTCCGGCCCCGATGACCGAGGCAGCTCCGGCGACCGAAGCGGCCCCGATGACTGAGGCCCCGGCCGTTGACGCGGCTCCGGCTACCGAAGCCCCGGCCGTTGACGCCCCGGCTACTGAGGCAGCTCCCGCTGCCGAGCCTGCTACGACGCCCGCTACCTAATCGGCGCGTAGATACTTCCCGGAAGTCATCAGCCCTCCCTCTGATCGCTTCCAAAGGAGACCCCGGCCGCCCCGCCGGGGTCTTGCCTTTTCGGCGCGACATTTCGACGTCCCTCGTGTGCCTTGCGGCGTCTGCTTCGCATCCCCATGTGCGATGTCGAAAGAAAAGGGAGCCCACATGTTCAACATCGACCAGATCGTCAAGGCCCTCCAGACGGACCCCAATACCCAGCGCACCGCCATGACGGGCGCGGCCGGGCTTGCCGCCGGCATGCTGCTCAGCGGGGGCGGCTTGGGAAAACTTGCAGGCAACGCCGTCAAGATTGGCGCTGTCGCTGCCGTTGGCGGGCTGGCCTATAACGCATGGCAAAACTACCAGCGCAACCAGCAGGGTACTGTCCCCACGACCGGCGAAGACGCGTTCATTCCGGCCGCCAGCGATAGCCGCGGCCAGGAAGAGCTCGGCAAGTCGCTGGTGCGCGCCATGATCGCGGCGGCAAAGGCAGATGGTCGGATCGATGCCGATGAGAAGGAAGCCATTTTCGGCAAGCTCGAAACGATGAACCTGTCGTCCGAGGAAAAGGCCTGGGTGTTCGACGAGCTTTCAAGTCCGCTCGACATCAATGCCGTCGCTGCACGCGCCGACACCCCCGAGCACGCGACCGAAATCTACGCGGCTTCGCTGGTTGCCATCACGGCCGATACCGCATCGGAACGAGCCTATCTCGACGCCCTTGCCGGAAAGCTCCGTCTCGCACCCGCACTGGTTGCTGAGATCCACAAGGCCGCCGGCGAACGTGCTCCCGAACCGGCTCCGGCCCCTGCCGCACCCTTCGCCTATACGCCGTCGGGAAACAACGTCTGACCAACTCTCGCCCGCCGTCCACCGGTGGGCGTCTTGGTTACACTCGTGTGCGTTCTTGATCGCGCCCGGCATGCCCGCCATCAGTGAGCCAAACATGAGGTCACCACGATGGAACTCGGACTTTATTCCTTTGCCGAAAACACGGCCGACCCGCTGAACGGCGACCGGCTGCAAAGCCCGTCGGAACGTCTAAAGGATCTGCTCGAGGAGATCGAATTGGCCGATCAGCTCGGCCTGGCCTTTTATGGCCTGGGTGAGCATCACCGTCCCGATTTCGTCGCCTCGGCACCCGTCACCATTCTTGCCGCAGCCGCGGCGCGGACCAGGAACATCCGCCTTTCCACAGCGGTGACGGTGCTGAGTTCTGACGATCCCATCCGCGTCTGGCAGCAGTTTGCCACGCTCGACCTGCTGAGCAATGGCCGGGCCGAGATCATGGCCGGGCGCGGTTCGTTCATTGAAAGCTTCCCCCTCTTCGGGCTTGATCTCAACGACTACGCCACCCTGTTCGAGGAAAAGCTCGAACTGCTGCTCAAAATCCGCGATGGCGGCAAGGTGAGTTGGGCCGGCGGTGCCCACACCAAGCCCATTCCCGGCATCGAGATCTATCCCAAGCCGGCGCAGGATCCCCTGCCCATATGGATCGCCGTGGGTGGCACGCCCAATTCGGTGGCCCGCGCTGCCTATTATGGCCTGCCGCTGATGATCGCCATCATCGGGGGGCAGCCCAGGCAATTCGCCCCGCTGGTGCAGTTCTACCGCGAGACCGCCGACAAGGTCGGTCGCGATCCCAAGTCGTTGCCCGTCGGCATCAGCTCGCACGGTTTTATCGCCGCCGACAGCCAGGATGCCCGCGACATCGCCTTCCCTGCCCATAGCGCGGCCATGAGCCGCATCGGCAAGGAGCGCGGCTGGCCGCCGACTACCCGCGCCCAGTTCGACGCCGGCGCCACTCCACAGGGTGCCTATTTCATGGGGTCGCCGCAGGAGGTCATCGACAAGATCCTGATGCAGCACGAATGGTTCAAACACGACCGCTTCGGCCTGCAGCTCAGCGTCGGTACCTTGCCGCATGACAAGGTGATGAAGGCCATCGAGCTCTACGGGACCGTCGTGAAGCCGGCAGTGGACAAGGCGCTGGGCGCCTAAAAGGGGCCGCAAGGCTAGCGCCGCGCGCTCCTTGCCAGTTCCTCGACCAAGGCCCTGGTGCTGGCCTCAGCCACGAACGAGCACCGCAGGATCGCCATCTGGTCATCCTCCGGCCACATGACCAGGCTGCCTTGAAAATCAACGCCGCGCGCCGCGGGTAGGTCATACTCCGCCCATACCCAATCGGCCCCGCCAAAGGAAACAACAGTCGGACCGTCGACGCGTACGCCATCGACGATCCCGCCTTCCGGGCGGTCCGCCATGGCTCCGATCATGAACCAGTAGTCGATCTGTCCCAAGGGCAACCGTGCTGCAATGTCCTGCGCCGTCAGTCCCGCCGGCGCGTCCGGCTGCCTATCGCGCACGCAGACCAGTTTGGTGTCCGGACACCGCTTGCCGCAGGCATAGCGCGGCTCGCCGTCCGCAAAAGCTGGAGGCGCCGACGATGCCCCCGATGCCGTCGCCAAAACCAGCATCGCTGCCAAAAGGCTCGACGGGATACGGGATCGCCGCAATTGGCTTCTACTTGCCCGAGCGCTTGATGGTCTTGATTGCCAGTGGTGGCAGGCCGGACTTTTCGGCAATGGCGCGATCCTGCTCCATGATCGCTTCGCGGGCCGGCTCGTCACCATCGAGGCTGCCCAGCAGGCTGGCATCCACCTTGCGGTTGGAGCGCTGGCTGCCGTCCTCATAGACGACGTCGAACATCACGAATTCGCTGCGTGCAGTGGGTTTCTTGGCCATTTGGTATTCTCCTGTGCGGCAGGCCGGCCCCGCGGAACCCCAGCGGTTCGCGAGCCCGGCGCGTGCCAGAAATTGAATCAGTCGAGCCTTAGCGGAAGATGCTTTCGCCCTGCTCGTCGATGATCTGCCGGCCCTTAGAGAGGGCCAGTACGATCAGATCGTCACGCGAACTCATGCGGTCGGCGCGCACGAACCGGTAGGTCTTGAGCTCGCCGCCAATATCCTTCTCGATCGTGCCGGCCAGTTGCAATTCGCTGCCGGCCTTCATCTCGATCGCCTTGATCAGGAAGCCCTTGTAGCTTTCCTCGCCCAGCACCTTGTCGCCAGCAGGCTCGGTGCTGGACGAACCGCCACCGAACAAATTCTTCCAGAACGACATGGATCCGTCTCCTAGTTTTGTGTCGATCCGCGCAAGCGCCGGACCGGCAGCGGCAATTGCAGTTCGCCGCGTTTTTCCATTTCCTCACGCAACCAGTCCGGCGAGATGTCGAAGTGGTTCGGCCAGGTCGGCACGCCGTTCTTGAGCTCGACCGTGCCAAAGAAGCGCCGATCCCGCAACGGCTCGGTCCCCTCGCCCCGCTCCCCGATCATCGGTCCGGCATCGAAGGTGCCGGACGATCCATCGGAAAACGTCACCACCAGCTTGAACGGCACGACAGCGCGGATGCTGGTGAGCTTGAGGCGCGGAGCGGCCATCACGCCGCTCCTAGTTATCCAGGAAGCTCCGCAGCTTCCGCGAGCGGCTCGGGTGCTTGAGCTTGCGCAGGGCCTTGGCTTCGATCTGGCGGATGCGTTCGCGGGTGACTGAGAACTGCTGGCCGACTTCTTCCAGCGTGTGGTCCGTGTTCATGCCGATGCCGAAGCGCATGCGCAGCACGCGTTCCTCGCGCGGCGTCAGCGACGCCAGCACGCGGGTCGTGGTTTCGCGCAGATTGCTCTGGATCGCCGCGTCGATCGGCTGGATCGCGTTCACGTCCTGGATGAAATCGCCCAGGTTGGAATCTTCCTCGTCGCCGATCGGGGTTTCGAGCGAGATGGGTTCCTTGGCGATCTTGAGCACCTTGCGGACCTTGTCCAAGGGCATCTGCAGCTTTTCGCTGAGTTCCTCGGGGGTCGGTTCGCGGCCGATTTCATGCAGCATCTGGCGGCTGGTGCGGACGATCTTGTTGATCGTCTCGATCATGTGCACCGGAATGCGGATGGTGCGGGCCTGGTCGGCGATCGAGCGGGTGATCGCCTGGCGGATCCACCAGGTGGCATAGGTCGAGAACTTGTAGCCGCGGCGATATTCGAACTTATCGACGGCCTTCATCAGGCCGATATTGCCTTCCTGGATCAGGTCGAGGAACTGCAGGCCGCGATTGGTGTACTTCTTGGCAATGGAAATCACGAGGCGCAGGTTGGCCTCGACCATCTCCTTCTTGGCGATGGCGGCTTCGCGCTCGCCCTTCTGCACCTTGTGCACGATACGGCGGTATTCGGCGATGTTGAGGCCGGTTTCGGTGGCCAGCGTCGCCACGTCGCCACGGATTTCGCGGATGGTATCGGCTTCGCGCTTGGCAAATTCGCCCCAGCCCTTGCCCTCGAAATCGGCAAGGTTGGCTTCCCAGGCCGGGTTCACTTCTTGGCCGTAATAGCTCTCGAGGAACTTCTCGCGCTTGACGCCATAGCTTTCGGCGAGGCGCAGGAGGCGCCCTTCCAGCTTCACCAGGCGCTTGTTGATGTCGTAGAGCTGCTCGACCAGGCTCTCGATACGGCTGGCATTGAGCGACAGCGACTTGACGTCGGCAATGACCTCGCTGCGCAGTACGTCGAGCTTCTTGTTATCGGCATCCGACACTGAGGCCGAACGGTCTTCGGCATGCTTGTCCTGCATTTCGCGCATCTGCCCATAGGCATTGGCGATGCGGTCGAAGGTCTCGACCACCTGCGGTTTGAGCTCGGCTTCCATGGCCGACAGCGACAAAGCGTTCTCGAACTCGTCGTCGTCTTCCTCGACAGGATCCTGCGGCGCCTGCGGCTCCTCGGGAACGTAGTCGTCATCCTCGTCGCCCGACGAGGCGCGCTTGGGCGCCGGGGCCGGCTTGGGCTTTTCGACGACGGTTTCCATCTTCGGGGCAGCGTTGAGGCTGACCATGTCCGGCGCAGGAGCCGCCTGCTTGGCATCGGGACCGGCATAGGTGGCTTCGAGGTCGATGATGTCGCGCAGCAGGATTTCGCCCTGGGCGAGCTGTTCGCGCCAGATGATGATGGCCTGGAAGGTCAGCGGCGACTCGCAGAGGCCTTCGATCATGGTCTCGCGACCGGCCTCGATGCGCTTGGCGATGGCGATTTCGCCTTCGCGGCTCAACAGTTCGACCGAACCCATCTCGCGCAGATACATGCGCACCGGGTCGTCCGTGCGATCGGAGCCGGCCTTGGTATTGGAGGTCGTGGAAACGGCGGTGCTGCCGGACTGGGCCACTTCCTGACCCTGGTCTTCATCGTCCTTCTCGACTTCGGTCTCTTCGACCTCGTCCTCGTCGACGACGTTGATGCCCATGTCGGAGAACATGGACATGAAATCCTCGATCTGTTCGGACGACACCTCGTCCGACGGCATCACCGCGTTCAGCTCTTCATAGGTCACATAGCCGCGCTTCTTGGCGACCTTGATGAGCTTCTTTACGGCGGCGTCGGAAAGGTCGAGCAGCGGGCTGTCATTCGTCGCCTCTGGGGCGCCGGCTTCCGGCTTCTCGGTTTCCTTGGTGGTCTTCGGTGCTGCCTTGGTGGCCATGTGGTACTCCGTCGGAACCCGCAAGCGCCCGGGTCCGGGTAAGGCTTAAGTGGTGACACCTCAAGGCAAGGTAAAGGTTTGGTCACTCAGGCGTTAACGCCTCAGATGCAACCCGGGTTCGCCTCGGATGACTTCACATATCGCCATATGCAAAATCGCGCGTACCCGCCGACCTTCAGAGTCATCCCCTAAAAGCTGCGTGTCGCGCGTCCCGATAACGAACCAAATCCTTCGATCAATGCCTCTGTGCCATCGACAGTGGTAATCTGGTTCTTGATGTCCCGCAGCCTTTCAAAGGTTTCTTCGCTTGGGTCTTCGCCCAGCGCCGCTTCGGCTGCCTTGAGTTCCCTATTTAGCTGAACTTTCTTGTTATGCAAGGCCAGCGCATGACTCAATCCGGTCTCGGCATCGACAAGGGCGATCTCCGAGGCGATCTGCCACACGCCCTGCCGGTTGAGCACGTCGCTCATCCTGTCGAGCGCGGGGCCATGCCCACGCACCCCAAGCGCCGCTTTGAGATCATCGGCTGAAATGTCGTGATGCCGGACGACCAGGCTGAGGATTTCGCTCATCACCTTCTGGGCGACCGGCGTATCGAAATCGAGTGCCGCCAGGATCTCGAACTTGTCTTCGACCAGGGCCGGATGGTTGACCAGGCTGAGGATGATCGCTGCCTCGCGCGGCGTCGCCTCGGCAACTGAACCGGGCTTGAGAAGCCGCGAATTGCGCAGCGTATCGCTGACCACCAGGCGCGGCGTACCGCGGCTTGGATAGCCATAGGCCCCGCTCTGTCCGTAGCGCGGCTGCCCGCCACGCGGCTCGAAGCGGTTCTGCCGCACCGGCGCTAGGAAGGCGCGCAGTTTCTCGTCGAAGGCCTGGGCGTAGTGGAACCGCACCGAACTGTCGCCAATGCCATTGGCTCGCTCGCGCAGGCGAGCCTGTAGCGCGGCCCGGGCCTCCGGCGTCTCGGGCACCAGCCCGCCGGTTTCCATGCTCCAGATTACATCCGAAAGGCTGCGCGCCCGGTCGATCACATCGGCAAACGCCCCCCTGCCCTGCGCCTTGATCAGGTCATCGGGATCCAGGCCCTCGGGCAGCGTCGCGATGCGCACCGTGTAGCCGGGCTTCAGATGGGGCATGACCAGGTCGGCAGCACGCTCCGCGGCCTTGAGGCCCGCCTTGTCGCCGTCGAAGCAGAGCACCGGATCGGGCGTCATCTGCCAAAGCATCTGCAGATGCTCCTCGGTCATCGCCGTACCCAGCGGCGCAACAGCGCCCTCGAAACCGGCCGCTACCGCGGCGATCACATCGAGATAGCCTTCGACCACGATGATCGTGCTGCCGTCGCGGGCGGCCTGCCGCGCCGTCTGGCCGTTATAGAGCGTCCGCCGCTTGCTGAAGAGCTCGGTCTCGGGCGAATTGAGATACTTGGCCGGCACGTCGGCCGACATGGCCCGGCCGCCGAAGGCGATGACGCGGCCACGGAAATCGGTAATCGGAAACATCACGCGGTTGCGGAACCGGTCATAGGTCAGCGGATCGTCCTCGCGGCTGGCCACCAGCCCGGTATCGATCATGTCCTGCGCCGAGACGCCGTTTGCCGCCAGGTGCTCCTTGAGCCCGTTGCGGCTGTCGGGGGCAAAGCCGATGCGGAATCGCGTCTGGCTCTGTGCCGACACCCCGCGCTCCAGCAGGTAGCCACGGGCTCGCGCCCCGATATTGTGGCTCAGGGCGGCTTCGAAATACTTCGTCGCCAGTTCCATGACGTCGAGGAGGCTGCGTCGCTCGGCTTCGCGCTTTTCCTGCCGTTCGTCGCGCGCCGGCATTGGCACGCCGGCCATCCCGGCCAGCTTTTCCACCGCTTCGGGGAAGCTCATGCCGGCCTTTTCGGTGAGGAACCGGAAGTGGTCGCCCGAAACGCCACAGCCAAAGCAGTGATAGATGCCGCGCCGGTCATCGGCATGAAAGCTCGGGCTCTTCTCGCCATGGAACGGACAGCAGGCCCACATGTCGCCCTTGCCGGGCTGGCTCTTGCGCTTGTCCCAGATGACATGCTCGCCCACCACCTGCGTAATGGGCAGGCGCTGGCGGATTTCGTCGAGGAATTGATCGGAAAAGCGCATGGGGTGTTAAGTAAGCGTTCGAGGGGCCCGAGTCACGGGCAGCGAACTTATCCACAGCACGCCCAGGCATCACGATCTTGAACAAACGCACCCGCAGCTTGGTCGCCATCGCCATCATACCCGCGGCACTGGTTGGGGGCATGCTATGGTGGCTAACGGGCCTCGTGCCCGAATGCAGCAACAGTCCGGTGAGCCAGCTGGAGTCGCCGGACAAGACCAGGTCCCTGATCGTGTTCACTCGCGATTGCGGCCATGCGGGCCTTAACACCCAAGCTGCAATCCTGCCGGCGGGCGGCACCCTGGACGCAGACGCGTCCGGTTTTCTTGCGCTCGAAGGCAGGCGGGCTCCCAGCGTTCGCTGGGACGCCTATGGCAACCTCGAAGTCACCATCCCGGAAGGGGCCGTCGTGGTAAAGCAGCAGCCCGAGGCCGGCGGCATTTCCATAATCTATAAGTAGCCGTCCGCTATGCCTTGCTGCGTTGGTAGAGCCGCCAGGCCCAACCGAACAGGCTCAGCGCAAAGATCACCAAAAGCACGCCACCGAAAATAACCGCCGTGGCGCTGGCAATCAGCGGGAAGAACAGGAACACAAGGCCAAGCAGAATATAGGATATGCCCGACAGCACCACCGGCCAGATCCGCGCGTAGTGCTCGCGTTCGCGCGTGACCACGACGATCTGCATGACACCCACCACGAGCGCGGCAATGCCAACCAGCGAGGCCAGCAGGGTGACGGTGAGGATTGTCGCCAGCAGCGGACTGATGAGAATTAGGACGCCAAGGATCAGCGATAGGGCGTTCGAAACGACGTCGAACCAGTAATTGCCGCTCTTGCCACCACCAAAGGTCAGGCTCCACAGTCCCAGCCCGCCGTCGACCAGGAGCAGAATGCCGCCGGCCAGTACGAGCACGGTCAGGGCCTCGGAGGGCCAGATAATGGCATAGAGCCCTGCCAGCAGCATCAATACGCCCCGCAGCGCCGTCGCCAGCGCAAACCGCCTCTTCGTCTCAGCCGAAACCGTCATCTTGCCCTCCATGCGGACTCGCCGTCCTGCTGAATTGTAGCGCACTCGGCGGCCGATCCAAGAGAGCCCGGATGGTTCTAGATAATCTAAAGGGCCCCGATCATTTTGTGGATTGCTTCCCCGGCGCCCCTCATGGTCCAGATCGTGGCCCGCTGCCCGGTATGTCGCTCATGTCGCTCCCTCTGATTGCCCTGTTCCTCGCCGCCTTCGCCTTCGGCACAACCGAATTCGTGATTGCCGGCATATTGCCGGAGGTCGCTTCGGGCCTCGATGTGACTATACCGGTCGCGGGCTATTTGGTCTCCGGCTACGCCATCGGCATCGCCCTGGGTGGACCATTGCTCACGCTCGCGACAACCAGGTTATCCCGTCGCACCTTGCTGCTGGGGCTGATTGCAGTCTTCACCATCGGCCAGATTGCCTGCGCCCTTGCGCCCGGCTTTGCTTCCATGCTGATCCTGCGCGTCCTGATCGCCATCGCCCATGGCTGCTTCTTCGGGATCGCCATGGTTGTTGCGACGAGCCTGGTGGCACCAGAGCGCAGAGGGTTCGCGGTGGCGCTGATCCTTTCCGGGCTCACCGTTTCCAATGTTATCGGCGTGCCGCTGGGCGCCGCGATCGGCAACTACCTGGGTTGGCGGATGACGTTCTGGGCCATGGGCACGCTGGGAGTGCTGGCAAGTCTGGCGGTTGCCTTGTGGGTGCCCGGCACCCAGGGATCGGCGGAGGCCGGCCTTGCCCTCGGTCGCCAAATCAAGGTTCTGGGCCGCCAGCAAGCCTGGACGTCGTTGTTCCTCATGCTGATGCTGATGATCGGCCAGTTCGTGCCCTTCACCTATATCGCCCCACTGCTGCAGGAGGTCACGCGCCTCGATGCTGCATGGATCCCGTGGGTGCTGCTGCTCAATGGCGTTGGATCGACCCTCGGGGTGTTCCTCGGCGGGCGGCTGGCCGACTGGAAGCTCATGCCCGCGCTGATCGGACTGCTCGCAGCCCAGGTGGTGGTGCTGCTGGCCTTCTATCTTGCCAGCCCTTATCCCCTGCCCATGGTGGTCGCGGTGTTCGTGTGGGGCGCGTTGAACTTTGCCATCGGCACCCCGATCCAGGCCCGCATCCTTGGTTGGACCGCCGATGCGCCAGGCCTGGCCTCCTCGCTCATCCCCGCCGGGTTCAACGTCGGCATCGCGCTGGCGGCCTTCATGGGCGCCAGCATGCTCAATGCAGGCTTGGGCTATCGCAGCCTGCCGCTTGCCGGTGCCGTGGCGCTGTTGCTGGCTGTCGGTGTCGCCACATTGTCCTATGTCTGGGAACGCCGCCGGGGCGAGACGCCGCCGGCATCGGCCGGAATTGTCGCCGGGCAGTAAGCAATTGCACACCAAGTTCGGACACGTGATCGGCGGGGCTCCGGGAACGGAGTAGGATAGCAATCACCAGAGCCGTGCGCGGCTCGTCCGGACCGACAATGCCACTCGACCAACTATCGCTGCTGACCGCCATCGCCTTTTCATCGGCGGCCCTCACCATTACCCTCTTCGTGGGTTGGCTTGGCGCGCGCCGCGACACCTATCTCCTGAATTGGTCGATCGGCCTCATGCTCGTTGTGGCGGGCGTGGTCATGTTCGGCTTGCTGGCTGAGGGCTACGATCCCACATTGAATTTCGCCTCCTTCGCCCTGACACAGGGAGGCTTTGCCTTCATCTATGCCGGTGCCATCCAGTTCCGCGCCAAGCCGGTGCCCATGGCAGCAGTCGCCATTATCGGGCTGGGCCTGATCGGCCTGACAGGCGTGGCCTTTCTCGCCGGGCTGTCAGGCCTGGGCACCATCTTTGCCAACCTGAGCATGGCGCTGCTGATGGCGCTGTGCGCACGCGAATATTGGTGCGGCAGAAGCGAGTCGCCGATGCCCATGACGGCCAATGCGGCCCTCTATGCCGTTTCCGCAATCTCGTTCGTGCTCTGCGCCGCAGTGCTGCTCTCCGAGCAACGGTGGGTAATGACGGCTCAGCCGCGAAACTGGGCCGAGGACATCAATTCCATCGTTCTGATCGTGGGCATCACCGGCATCGGCGCCATCTCGTTGACGCTCAACCAATCGCGCTGGGCTCGCCATCACCGCAGCGAGGCCATGACCGATTCGCTGACCGGGCTGCTTAACAGACGCGCCCTGTTCGACAGCATGAAGACAACACTGCCTCCGGGCGCGGCCGTCATCATGTTCGATCTCGATCACTTCAAGTCGATCAACGACCAGTTGGGCCATGCCGCTGGCGACGCGGTGCTCGAAGGCTTCGCCGCGTTGGTCAAGGCCGACCTGCGCCGCGATGACATTGCCGCCAGGCTTGGCGGAGAGGAATTCTGCCTGGTGCTGCCAGACCTTACCAAGCGCTCGGCATCCGGGGTCGCCGAGCGCATCCGCGCCGGCTTCGAGGCTGCCCATTTTGCGACCGACCGTGGGATTGCCGAAACAACGCTGAGCGCCGGCGTAGCCATCAGCAGCATCGATGGCGAGCCGTTCGAGGCCGTTTTGAAACGCGCCGACGATGCGCTCTACGCCGCCAAGGCCGCTGGGCGCAATCGCGTGCACGCGCCCGCGCCCCGTCTCGTCGCCTAGGTGCTGAGCGCCGCTCGCACCTTGCCGCTCGCCTTGCCGAAGTCGATCCGGCCCGGATAGTCCACCTTGAGCTGGGCGATCACCTTGCCCATGTCCTTGGCGCCCTCCGCACCGGTGGCGACGATGGCTGCGCGGATGGCGGCTTCGACTTCTTCCTCGCTCAGCCCCTTGGGCAGGAACTCGTTGAGGATGTCGATCTCCTCCTTCTCGACGGTGGCAAGGTCGGCCCGACCCGCCTGCGCGTAGATAGCGAAGCTCTCTTCGCGCTGCTTGACCATCTTCTGGACGATGGCGAGAATTTCCTCATTGGTCGCCGGCCCGCGGTTCTCTTGGCGGATGGCGATATCCTTGTCCTTGATGGCCGCGGTGATGGCCCGGAGCGTTGCGGTGCGCCGGCTATCGCGCGCCTTGAGCGCCTGCTTGAGGCCTTCGCTGAACTCTTCGCGCATGGGTCTTGCTCCTCTTGCTATGCGTTTTGTTGGCCCCATATAGGCACAATAAGCCGTGTGCGCCACTTGCGCTGCGCCGCCCGGGCTTCTAAGGAGAAGCCTCAATCGACATCCCCTGACCCTTGGAGGCCCACCGTGACCGGCTGGCAGCAATCCCCCGCGACCGCCCTTCTGATCCTCGCAGACGGTACGCGCCTGGAAGGCCGCGGCATCGGCGCCGTGGGTCACGCCGCCGGCGAAGTGTGCTTCAACACCGCCATGACCGGCTACCAGGAAGTGCTGACCGACCCGTCCTATGCCGGCCAGATCATCACCTTCACCTTCCCCCATATCGGCAATGTCGGCACCAACGATGAGGACATTGAGACAGTCAATATGGCTGCGCTTTCCGGCGTCCGGGGTGTCGTGCTCAAGGCCGACATCACCAATCCGTCCAACTATCGCGCCGCCGAAAAGCTCGATGCCTGGCTCAAGAAGCGCAATATCGTGGGCATTGCCGGCATCGACACGCGCGCTTTGACGGCAAAGATTCGCGAGCATGGCATGCCCAACGGGGTAATCGCCCATGAGCCGTCGGGCATGTTCGACGAAGCTTCGATCAAGGCCGAGCTCAATGCCTTCCCTGGCCTTGAGGGTCTCGACCTCGCCAAGGAGGTCACGACGGCCCAGACCTACCACTGGGACCAGACCGGCTGGGCCTGGGACAAGGGTTACGGCAAGGTCGAGAATGCCGACTTCCACATCGTGGCCATCGACTACGGCGCCAAGCGCAATATCCTGCGCTGCCTGGCCGACCAGGGCGCCAAGGTCACGGTCGTGCCCGCCACCGCCACGGCTGCGGACGTGCTAGCGCACAATCCCGATGGCATCTTCCTCTCCAATGGCCCTGGCGATCCGGCGGCGACCGGCAAATATGCCGTGCCCACGATCCAGAAGCTCATGGAGTCAGGCAAGCCGGTTTTCGGCATCTGCCTTGGCCATCAATTGCTTGGCCTGGCCCTGGGCGGCACGACCTCCAAGATGCACCAGGGCCACCACGGGGCCAATCATCCGGTCAAGGACCTGACCACGGGCAAGGTCGAGATCACCTCGATGAACCATGGATTTGCCGTAGACAAGTCGAGCCTGCCGGCCGGCGTGACCGAGACCCATATCTCGCTGTTCGACCAGTCCAATGCCGGGCTTTCGGTCGATGGCAAGCCCATCTTCTCGGTGCAGTACCACCCCGAAGCCAGTCCCGGGCCGCGCGACAGCCACTACCTGTTCACGCGCTTCCTCAATCACGTCCGCGCCCAGAAAGGCATGGACCCATTGCCTGAGCACGCCGCCCCGGCGGCCTAGCGCCACTTCTCGAGGACCGGTCCGCCCTGCCCGCCAACCGGATCGGTCTGGGGCAGCGCGACCCTGGCAATGCGCTGGTCGGCCTCGGGCCGATCAGCCGGATCGCCCCGTAGAATATCCCAGCTCTGGCCGGGCGGATAAGCGCCGACCATCAGGAAAGCCGCATCCGCGCTGAGGCGCCGGTGGGCAGTGCCGGCCGGCAGCAGCACCACATCGCCTGGGCTTACGGTAAACTCCCGCCCCCCGGGGCCACCCAGCTGCAGCGTCGCCGAGCCGCTCGCGACACCCAGACATTCATGGGCCGTCGAATGGTAGTGGTGGTAATCATAAACCCCGGCGCGCCACTGGCTCGGCCAACCATTGCCGTCGAACAGGGCTTCCAGCGCCTCGGCGGAAGCTTGGTCGGGCGCTACCGCCTGCCGGTAAATCACCACCGGCAGCGCCGAATTGGGGAAGCGCCCGTCATCGGCAAAATACTCAAAACTCGTGCCGCTCAAATTCCCGATCATGGCATGCTCCCGTGCTGGCTAAGACAACGCGGGAGCCCGGCAGGCGTTCAGATCGGGGCGCCGATCTTTTCGTCACGGCAGCTACCCGCTGCGGGAATGGCGTAGCCAAGGTCGAAGCCATGCTGCCGATAGGCGGGGCTGGGTGGGGTCATGGCCCGGGGAATCGTAGCGCGCGAGGGCATCTGCGCGACATCGCTGCCTGTATCGGTGGAATCGATGGCTCGAACCACTTGCGGATCGTCCAGCAGTTCCTCGAGCCCCGCCCACTTGGTCCAGGCCCCCGCATAACAGGCGGCACGGGCACCAAGTTGCTGTTCGCGGCTGGCGCGGTCGGCGCCCGTAAGCCCGTCCAGCGTCGCAAACTGGTCCAGCGCCGCCAATACGTGGTGGCCATAGGCCAGCCCGATCAGGTAGCCCTCGGCCTTGTGGCCCTGCTCGGGAAAGGCCGCGACAAGGTCGCCATAGGCCGCCATGTCGACATAGACTGTCTTGTCTTGCGGGCAATAGAACGTCCCCACCGCAGACCCGGCCATGCCACAGCCGAGTTCGGTGCTGGAGGGAACCATCTTGAGGGTTACGGGCGGGTAGTAGACCGCCGCGCTGCGGAAAGCACGCTCCCAGAAGCCGTTGGCCTCGCGCTCTACCGCGCCCACCAGATCCTCCGGCTTGCCCTCGCCCTTGGCGATCGCGTCGAGCGCCGTCAGCGTGGTGTGCGGCAATGGCTCGGCAACCTGCCCGGTGAGCACCGTCACCGGGTTGATGCCGAAGATCATCACCACCACCACGCCAAGCGCGATGACACCGGAAAAGCCGAACCGCCGCACATGCGGCATCACGCTCTCAGGGATACCCAACACTATGCTTTCCGCCGATTGTATCGTTACACGTTACCCGAGAACGTATCACAATCGGATGGATTGCCAGAGCGATAACCGCGTTCGAACCAGGTTTTCCGCTGCGCCGACGTGCCGTGGTTGAACGTCTTTGGCACGGCAAAGCCCTGCATCCGCTTCTGCAGCGTATCATCGCCGATCTGGTTGGCCGCGTTCAGCGCTTCTTCCACGTCGCCATTGTCGAGCAGGTCTTCCTGGCCAGCATAGTTGGCCCAGACCCCGGCATAGCAATCGGCCTGCAGCTCGACGCGCACCGAATAGGCGTTGGCCTCTTCCTGGCTCATCGCCTGGCGGCGCTGGTTGAATTCGGGCAGGACGCCGGTGATGTTCTGGATGTGGTGGCCGATCTCGTGGGCCAGCACATAGGCCTGCGCAAAATCGCCCGGCGCGCCGAACCGTTCGCGCAGCTCGTCATAGAAAGCGAGGTCGATATAGACCTTCTGGTCGCCGGGGCAATAGAACGGACCCGTGCTCGAATCGGCTGCGCCGCAGGCGGTGTTGACCTGGTTGCTGAACAGCACCACCGTCGGTTCCGGATAATCTTCGCCCGAAGCCTGGAACACGCCGGTCCACAGGTCCTCGGTCTCCTTGACCACCACGCCGACGAAATCGCGCAATTCGGCCTGTTCGCCCGTTGTCGGCACCTGGCTGGATGAAGTGGCAGAGCTGCCACCGCTGCTCGAACCGCCCGTCAAAATATCGATGGGGTTGGTGCCGGTCACAGCCCAGATGATGCCCAGCACCACCACGATACCGATGATGCTGCCGATGCCGCCGCGTGATCCGCCGCCGCCCGTGGGCAGGCGGATGCCGCCACCGCCGCGCCCGAATGGGCTGCCGCCAAAGCCACCACCAAAACCGCCTTGGCTGCGTCGGTCCTCAATGTTCGAACTCTGCTGCCTGCCGCGCCATTTCATGGTCTGTGTTCTCCGAATTGTCCCCAGCGTAGCAACAAGCCGGATCGATGCAATCGGTTCCTGCGTCGATGCGAAAGTGGCACCCGCCAGTCAGCGCCCGAGGTCACAATTTGACCGCCCGGTCAAAATTCCCTAGCCTCGCTCCACTGCCGTCATCCCAGCGTCACCTATGGGCGGCATGAGCATGCGCGCTCCAGCGGAGCGACACGCCGGACCCGCGGGTCCACCGTTCGGGAGCGCGGCGCCCCCGGACCTGTTCAGCACATGAACGCTTCAGGGAGACACCACATGAATTTCCTGCCCAAGATTTCTCGACGCACCTTCCTTGCCGGCTCTGCAAGTATCGGGGCCATGGCCGCCATGCACCCGTTTGCTGCATTGGCGCAGGCCAACCAGGCGCATCTGCGCATCATGGAAACCACCGACCTGCATGTCGCCGTGTTCCCCTATGACTACTATGCCGACGCCCCCAACGAGACCATGGGCCTGGCGCGCACCGCATCGCTGATCGAGGCCATTCGGGCCGAAGCCGGCAACTCCATGCTGGTCGACAATGGCGATATCATCCAGGGCAACCCGATGGGCGACTACATCGCCTACGAGAAGGGGCTCGAAGACAACGTCCACCCCATCATCGCGGCAATGAACACGCTTGGCTACGAAGCCGCCACGCTGGGCAATCACGAATTCAACTATGGCCTGGACTATCTCGACACGGCTTTGTCGGGCGCCAACTTCCCCTTTGTCTCGGCCAACCTGGTGCGCGGCGAACTGGCTGCCGATCCGCTCAGCGACGAGACCTATATCCAGCCCTACCTGATCGTCGAAAAGGAACTGACCGACGGTTCGGGTGCCACCAAGACCATCAAGATCGGCCTCATCGGCTTCCTGCCGCCGCAGATCATGACTTGGGACGCCAGCCATCTCGCCGGCAAGGTGAATACCCGCGACATCGTCGAGACGGCCAAGGCCTATGTGCCCAAGATGAAGGAAGAAGGCGCCGATATCATCGTCGCCCTGTCCCATTCCGGCATTGCGGCCGATCAGGTGGCCGGCGCCGAGAACGCCTCCCTGCAGCTGGCCGCCGTCGATGGCATCGACGTGGTCCTGACCGGTCACCAGCATCTGGTCTTCCCGGGCCCGGACTATGAAGGCGTCGAAGGCGCCGACATCGAAGCCGGCACGCTGAGCGGCAAGCCTGCCGTGATGGCTGGCTTCTGGGGCTCGCATATGGGCCTCATCGACCTGCTGCTCGAACAGGACGCCGATGGCAAGTGGACGGTGGTGTCGCACACGTCCGAGGCACGGCCGATCTCCGAGCGTGTCGACGGCAAGGTCAATGCCCTGGTTGAAAGCGAGCCCGAAGTGGAGGCTGCCGCCCAGACCGAGCATGACGAAACGCTCGAATATGTGCGCCGTGCCGTTGGCGAAACCTCGGCACCGCTCCATTCCTACTTCGCGCTGGTGGCCGACGATCCGTCCGTGCAGATCGTCAGCCAGGCCCAGACCTGGTACGTCGCCCAGATGATGAAGGGCACCGAATGGGAAAGCCTGCCGATCCTGTCGGCCGCGGCTCCCTTCAAGGCCGGCGGCCGTGGCGGCCCGGAATATTATACCGACGTGCCGGTCGGTCCCGTGGCGATCAAGAACGTCGCCGACCTCTACCTCTATCCCAACACCATCCAGGCGCTGGTCGTGACGGGCGCCGAGGTCAAGGACTGGTTGGAGCGTTCCGCCGGCATCTTCAACCAGGTCGAAAAAGGCGCCAAGGATGCCGAGCTGATCAACCCGGATTTCCCGTCCTACAATTTCGACGTCATCGACGGCATTACCTACAAGATCGACCTGACCCAGCCCTCCAAATATTCGAGCGACGGCAAGGAAGTGACCAACCCGGACGCCAACCGCATCGTCGACCTCCAGTTCGAGGGCGCACCGATCGATCCGGAGGCCAAGTTCGTCATCGCGTCCAACAACTACCGCGCTGGCGGCGGCGGCTCGTTCCCAGGCACGGGGGCGGATCACATCGTCTTCAAGGGTCCTGACACCAACCGCGACCTGATTGTCCGCTTCATCGTCGAAAACGGCACGATCAACCCCAAGGCCGACAGCAACTGGTCCCTCGCCCCCATCGGCGACACCACAGTGCTCTTTGCCACCGGGCCGAAGGCGGCCGAGCACCTGGCCGACGTGACGGCGGTCAAGATCGAGGCGACAGGAGAGACAAACGCCGACGGCTTTGGTCTTTATCGCATCACGCTCTAAACTACCGGGGCGGCCATGGCCGCCCCTTTCTCCGAGGTACCCCATGCGCCTGGCTGCCGCTGCCGCTCTGTTCGCTTTGCTCGCTTCGCCCACGCAGGCGCAGGAGCGCACGCAATTCGTGCTTGCCATCAGCTGGCAGCCGGCCTTCTGCGAGACCCGGCCTAACAAGCCCGAATGCGAAAGCCAGACGGAAGACCGGTTCGATGCTGGCCATTTCGCCCTGCACGGCTTGTGGCCCCAGCCCCGCTCACGCGACTATTGCGGGGTGGATGAAGCGACTGTGCGCATCGACGAAGATGGCGATTGGGACCGACTGCCGGCACCCGAACTCTCTCGTGAACTTTGGGCCGAGTTGCAAGTCGCCATGCCCGGCACGCAATCGGGCCTGGAACGTCACGAATGGATCAAGCACGGCACCTGCTACGACGGCGACGCGGAGGGGTATTTCGCTGATTCACTGGCGATGCTGGATGCAATCAACAACAGCGCGGTGGCCGGGCTTTTCGCCGGCTCGATCGGCCAGCGCCTGACGCAGACCGAGATTCGCGCCGCTTTTGACGCCGCTTTCGGTCCGGGAGCAGGCGAGCGCGTGCGCGTCAGTTGCGTCGAGGATGGCAGCAGGCGGCTGATCAGCGAACTGACGATCGGCCTGACCGGTGACATTGACGGACCCGCCAGTATCGCCGACCGCCTGCAGGACGCCCGCCCGACTGACGGTGGCTGCGACGCCGGCGAGGTAGATGCGGTGGGCCTTCAATAGCCCGGGCTTACACGTTCAGAGCCGCGTCCAGTCGCTGGCGCAGCTGATGGAGGCTCTGACGCAGGGCGTCACCGGCGGCGGGATCCCCCCCTAACGCTTCGCCTACGGCCAGCGGCACTGCCATGGCTTTCGCCCGCAGCGCCCGACCTTCGGGGGTTAGATAGATGCGAACTTGGCGCTCGTCTTCCTCATCGCGCTGGCGCCGCAACAGGCCGCGGCCTTCGAGCCGCTTAAGCAAGGGCGTAATCGTGCCGGAATCGAGGAACAGTCTGTCGCCCAACGCCTTGACGGTCAGGCCATCACTTTCCCACAGCACCAGGAACACCAGGTATTGCGGGTAGGTTAGGCCAAGCGCATCCAGCCTGGGCTTATAGAAGCGGGTAAAGGCATGCTCGGCAGCATAGACCGCAAAGCACAGCATCGAATCGAGTTTGAGCGGATCAGCCTGCTCGGTCATGTGCTCACCTTCCGTTTCCAACTGCAAATTAGCATGCATTTTTCTATTGCACACAATTCAATTGTGCGCTAGGTAATTTTCACGCCGATGATTTCAACCCGCCAAAGGAGCTTTCCATGACCATCAAATCCGCCGTCTACACCGCCCATGCCCACACCACCGGTGGCCGCACCGGCACCAGTGCAACCGATGACGGCCGCTTGTCGGTGACGCTGGACACACCCAAGGAAATGGGTGGCAATGGCGGCGCCGGCACCAATCCGGAACAGCTCTTCGCCATCGGCTATTCGGCCTGCTTCCTTGGCGCCCTCAAGGCCGTGGCGCGCGGCGAAAAGGTGAAGATCCCCGATGAAGCCACCATCGACGCCGACGTTTCGTTCGGCGAAAACGCCAAGGGCCCGGGCTTTGCCATCGCCGCCGAACTCAAGATCAAGGTGCCCGGCTTCGAGCGCGCGCAGGTCGAAGATCTTGTGGCCAAGGCTCACCAGATCTGCCCCTATTCCAACGCCACCCGTGGCAATGTGGACGTGACGCTGACCGTTCTCTAAACCATCTGTGAACCATGAATTGTCGCGGCCGCCCGGACCTCCAGGCGGCCGTAACCTTGTCTGCGGCTCTTTCGAATAGACTGCACAACAGTCCAGCGAGTTCGCATGGCCATCAGCACCGACTATCCACGTCCGATCACGGTCAACGGCTCTCGGCGGCCAAGAGGAACATTGACCCGGCCGAGGCCAGGGGCGAAGTGCCTGCGGTCGCATTCGGCGGCGCGCTGGCTGATCGCGAGCGTCCGAGTAGGGTTTCTGTCGCCGACCCCGCGTTTCGTCTGCTCGATCGGTATGCCTGAATACGGGAAACTTAACGCTGGCGATTCATCGCCGGGAAAGGCAGCCAGCATAGGCTGACTCTTGCCCTTCCGCCGGAGCGACGCCTTGACCGTCCCTGCCCTCGCCATTTCACGCCTGACCAAGAGCTTCGACCGGCCGGTGGTCGTCGATCTCGACCTCACAATCCGTGCCGGCGAGTTCTATGCCCTGCTCGGTCCCAATGGCGCGGGCAAGACCACCATCCTGCGCATGGTCGCCGGTTTGTTGCGACCCGACGCTGGTGACATCGCCATCTTCGGCATCGATGCGCAGCGCGATCCCGTCGCCGCCAAGCGCGTCGTGGCGTGGGTGTCCGACGAGCCGATGGTCTATGACCGGCTGACGCCAATGGAGTATCTCGAATTCGTCGCCGGCCTCTGGCAGATCGACGGTCGCGCGGCCCAGGCCAAGGCCAATGAACTGATTGACTGGCTCGGCCTGCGCCCGCATGCCAATGACCTGTGCGGAGGCTTCTCCAAGGGCATGCTCCAGAAGGTAGCCCTGGCCGGCGCCCTGGTGCATGACCCGCAACTGATCATCCTCGACGAACCGCTGACCGGCCTCGACGCCGGTTCTGCCCGCCAGGTCAAGGATGTGCTGCTGGACAAGGTGCGCTCGGGCGTTACCGTCATCATGACCACCCATATTCTGGAAGTCGCGGAACGCATGGCCGAGCGCATTGGCGTCATCAGCCAGGGCCGGTTGATCGCCGAGGGCACGCTGGCGGACCTGCGGGCACGCATCGGCCGCGAATCGAGCCTTGAGGACATCTTTCTCGACCTCGTGGCAGCGGGCGCGGAAGTCGCATGAGCCTTGCCCCGGCCTCGCTGCCCTGGTTTGCCCGCCACGAACTGACATTGGCCTGGCGCGAGCTTGTGGCCATGATGACAGGCGGCAGCCGCAAGCGCGGCTTCGGCCTCGTGGTTTTTCTGGGCATCGTCGCCGTCGTGCTGCATCTGTTGGCCTATGGCCTGGTGGCGCGCTGGGCCAGGGGCGGCATTGGCTCTGACGCGCAGAGCCTCGTCATGCTGACCGGCACGGGCCTGCTGTTCTGGACGGTGATGCTGTCGCAGGCGCTGGAAGCCGTGACCCGCATCTATTACGGCCGTTCCGACCTTGACCTGATCCTATCCTCGCCAGCCTCGTCGCAACGCCTGTTCGCGGTGCGGACAGGGGCGGTGGCGCTGAGCAGCGTCGCCCTGACCGCCCTACTGGCCAGCCCGCTGATCAACATGCTGGCTTTGTTCGACGGACAGCGCTGGCTGGCCGCCTATGGCGTGGTGATCGCCATGGCGGCGATCTCGACGGCCCTGTCCGTGGGCATCACCATGGCCCTGTTCAAGCTGGTCGGGCCGCGCCAGACCCGCTTCATCTCGCAGATCGTCGCCGCCGTCATCGGCGCCGGCTTCGTCATCGGCGTACAGGGCGCCGCCATCCTCTACTATGGCGACTATTCGCGTTTGGCGGTGTTCCAGTCGGATGCCGTCATCAATGCTGCGCCCGGGCTCGATAGTCCGATCTGGCTACCCGCCAAGGCAGCCATGGGGGATATGACCGCGCTTCTGGTCATGCTCGGGATCGCATTGGGCGCATTGGTCCTGGCCATTGCCATATCGGCGTCGAGCTATGCGCGGCTTGCCATCTCTGCTGCCGGACTCAATCATATTGCCAGCCAGCGCAAACCGTCCGCCCGCGCATTCCGGTCGGCCTCGCAGCGGCACGTTCTGCGCCTCAAGGAATGGCGGCTGCTGCAGCGCGATCCGTGGCTGCTGTCGCAGACGCTGATGCAGATTCTCTACCTCGCGCCGCCGGCCCTGTTGCTATGGCTCAATTTCGGCAGCGATGCCGGCGCCTTTGTCGTTGTCGTTCCGGTGCTGGTCATGGCTGCCGGGCAACTCGCCGGCGGGCTGGCCTGGCTCGCCATATCGGGCGAAGACGCCCATGACCTGGTGGTCACCGCGCCGGTCGCGCCACGCACCGTGCTGATCGCCAAGATCGAGGCCGTGCTTACGGTCATTGCCGTCGTGCTGACGCCGCTGTTGCTGTTGATGGCTCTCTCCTCACCCGGCATGGCGCTGGTGACGGCCATCTTCGCCACACTCTCGGCCGGATCGGCGACCGCAATCCAGCTCTGGTTCCGCGTCGTCGCCAAGCGCTCCATGTTCCGTCGGCGCCAGGTCGCATCGCGAGCCGCCACCTTGAGCGAAGCCTTTGCCTCGATCATGTGGGCCGGCACCGGTGCGCTGGTGGCAGGCGGTGGCGGCTGGCTGGCACTCGCCCCCGCCACGATTGCCCTGCTGGTGCTGGTAGTGGCCAAGCTGATCAGCCCGCGCCGCGCCTAGTTCGCCGATTGGTTGACAGGTGCCGCCATCAATTGCACCAAGGCGGCATCTGAAGGAGGATGCAGTGTCCCAGTTGAGCTTCCGCGATGCCGAGCCGGCCGATATCGCCACCATCGTCACCCTGAGCCACGCTGGCGATGCCCGCGGCAACGACACGCCGCCGCTCGACCCAGCGACGCTCGATGATCCGCGCTACCGTGCCGCCTTCGATGAAATCAGCGCCGATCCCAAACACCGGCTTGTCGTGGCCGAGAAGGATGGCGAAGTGGTCGGCACCATCCAGATCACCATCATTCCCGGCATGCCCCGGTTTGGCATGAAGCGCGGCCTGCTGGAAAACGTCCATATCCGCTCCGACCAGCGCGGCTCGGGGCTGGGCACCCAGATGGTGACCTGGGCGATTGAACACTGTCGCGAGGCTGGGTGCGGGCTGATCCAGCTCACCTCCAACAAGGTGCGCGTGGACGCTCATCGGTTCTACGAGAAGCTCGGCTTTAGCAAAAGCCATGAAGGCTTCAAGCTGATGCTCTAGGCAGACGGCTAAAACAGGATGGCGATGCCCATGAAGGCCAGTATGATCAGCAGGACGATGCCGATCAGCATGATGGCGAAGATGATCTTGGCCAGCGTTGCGGCGCCAGCCGACAGGCGGGTAAAGCCAAGCGCGCCCGAAACGACGGCGACGATGACGAGAATGATCAACAGTTGCAGCATGACTTGACCCCTGGTGGTCCGCTTTGCTTCCCTAACGCCAGGGCATCGCGGCCGTTCCGTGATGCTGCGCCATTCGCCCCGGAGGCCAGCATGGCCGACACCGATACCAAGAAACGCACCGATACAGTCCTGAAGCCGGCCAAGCCGCCGCTGCACAAGGTGATCCTGCTCAACGACGACTATACCCCACGCGAATTCGTGGTGAGGCTGCTCAAGGCGGAATTTCGGGTGCCCGAGGCCCAGGCCAGCGTGATCATGCTGACCGCGCATACCAAGGGCGCCTGCGTGGTCGCGGTCTTCACCAAGGAAATTGCCGAGGAGAAGGCGACACGAGCCACCGACTTTGCCCGCCAGCACGGCTTTCCACTGCTGTTCAGCACGGAGCCTGAGGAGTAGCCCTCACGCCGTGCCGAAGCGCAGGCGGGATTTCTCACGCCGTTTCTCCGCCTCGACCTCGCGATCCCTAGGTGGGGCATTGGTTTCGAGCGACTTGAGCAGCTTGCGCACCACCTTCTCGATATCCTCCACCGCCTCGTGGAACGCCGCTTCATTGGCATGGGACGGTACGCTGTAGCCCGAGATTTTGCGCACGAACTGCAGCGCGGCATCATGCATTTCGTTGCGGGTGGCTGGTGGCTCGAAATTGAACAGCGGCTTGATGTTACGGCACATGGGCGGAACTCCGGTCTCTGGCGGGAAACGCTACACCGCAGCGATGTTTCCCGCCAAGCCAATCAGGCGAGGCCAGCAAACGGGTCCCGCCAGGCGTCAATCGCGTTGAGCCGGTCATGCCAGGCCAAGATATAGCGATAGCCGCCCACTGGGATTTTTGCGCGCTGCGCATAGGGCAGCGCCGATGCGACCCGGAAATCGGCATATGTCAGACGGTCGCCCACCAGCCACTGACGATCCGCCAGGGCAGCATCGAGAATGGTGGCGAAGCGGTGGAAGTCGGCTTCGATGCCCTCAACCACGGCGGGATCTGGCGGCCCCATCCAGGCCACTGCCGTATGATTGTGCCAGACGAGGCCCGCACCTGCGACGGTGAAGTGATGAGCGCTCCAGCTCACCCATTGCATGATGTCGACAGCGTGATCGTCGGGCCAGAATTCGCCGCCGGCGAGGCGCGCGAGGCGCAGCGCGATGGCGTCGGCCTCCCACAACGGCTTGCCATCCTCCACCAGCAGGGGCGCCAACGAATTGGGATTGAGCGACAGGAAGGCGTCGCGGTCCTTGCCCATGGGCTCGTAGCGAATGAGCTCGACCGGCGACTTGAGATGGCGAGCCACCGCAACGGCGACCCGGGGGTTGATGTTGTGGGTGTAGTAGAGTTGCCGCTCGACCATCACGACCTCCGCGTGAAGAAAGCGGAACGGTCCTGCCCGGTCACGCTATGCGTCTCGTCCCGCAGCGGCCGGATTTCCATGCTGACCAGCCCATCGAGTGGACCCGGTGCGGCAATGGCGACGGCCTCATCCAGGTTGGCGGCCTCGATGACCATGAAGCCGGCGACCAGTTCCTTGGTCTCGGCATAGGGTCCGTCGATGCGGACTGTCTTGCCGTTGACCTGACGCAGGTGCGCGCCGTTTGCCGGCCCTTCCAGCGGGCTTGCCATATAGAGCTTGCCGGCTTCGAACAGCGCGTTGTCGCCCTCGATGCAGGCATCCTTGATGGCGGTTCCTTCCGCCTCGCTCAGGCTCGCGGCGCCAGTGCCGGCATAGACGATGCAGAGATATTTCATGGGCATTCCTCCATCTGATGCATCTAGTCGACGCCATCAGGGTCGGATCGACATGATGCGCAGAATTTTTCTGCCTGTCTTGCCCATTGGCCGGCGAACGCCGACAGTGGCGCATCGAACTTGTAGTGGTGCTGGAATGGCTTACGGCGTGCATGCCTATGCGGATGACCTCCGCAACGCGGATATCCTGATTGCGGTCAATGATACGCTGGTGCCGCGCAACCAGGCCGTCGTCTCGGTCTTTGATTCCGGCTTCGTGCTCGGCGATGGCGTCTGGGAAGGACTGAGGCTGCACCAAGGCGGGATACCCTTCCTGTGGGCGCATCTCGAGCGGCTCTATGAAGGGGCCAAGGCTCTGGATTTTTCGGTCGGCCTGACGCCCGATGCCCTGGTCACGCGCATCTTCGACTGCCTTGCGGCCAATGGCATGACCGATGGCGTCCACATCCGCCTCATGGTCACGCGCGGCATCAAGGCGACGCCGTACCAGGACCCGCGGGTCACCATCGGTGACGCGACCATCGTCATCATCCCCGAATACAAGGCGCCCTCACCCAAGCCGGATGGGATTTCGCTCTTCACCTCCACCATCAGGCGCACGGCGCCTGATATGCAGGACCAGAAGCTCAATTCGCACAGCAAGCTCAACTGCATCCAGGCCTGCATCCAGGCGGCCAAGGCCGGGGCCGACGAAGCGCTGATGCTCGATCCGCAGGGGTTTGTTGCGACCTGCAATTCCACGCATTTCTTTATCGTGCGCCGCGGCGAGGTCTGGACTTCGACCGGCGACTACTGCCTGGGCGGCATTACCCGCGGCAACATCATCCGCGTGGCCGAGCGCGCCGGCATCACCGTGCGGCAGAAGAACTTCTCACTGACCGACGTCTATGGCGCCGACGAAGCCTTCGTCACCGGCACCTTTGCCGGTTTGACCGCGGTGCGCGAGGTCGATGGCCGCCGCATGGGCCATCCGCTGACCGACCCAGGCCCGATCCCAGGCAAGATGACACTGCGGCTGCAGGAGCTGTATCGAGAACTGATCGAAGAGGAGATCTATCGGCCATGACCATCCGCCGTATTGCCATGTGGTCGGGGCCGCGCAACCTGTCGACCGCGATGATGCGGGCCTTTTCGTCCCGAGGTGACTGTGCCGTCAGCGACGAGCCGTTTTACGCGGCCTATCTTGCGGCGACCGGCATCGTCCATCCGATGAATGCCGAAGTGCTTGCCAGCCAGCCACAGGACCCGCACGAGGTCGCAGCCGACATGCTTGGCCCCGTGCCGTCTGGCAAGACGGTCTGGTACCAGAAGCACATGGCGCATCACATGATCGAGGGCTTTCCGCTCGACTGGATGGACCACGTGACCAACGTCTTCCTGCTGCGCAGCCCTGAACGGGTGCTTGCCTCCTATGCGCAGAAGCGCGAAGAGGTCGCCCTGCGCGATATCGGCTTTGCTGAGCAGGCCAGGCTGTTCGACCGTGTCGCCCAACGAACAGGCAAGCCGCCGGTCGTCGTCGACTCCGAGGATGTACGCCGCGATCCGCACCGCGCCCTGTCGGCACTCTGCGCGGCGATCGACCTGCCGTTTTCCAAGGCCATGCTCAGTTGGCCGAAGGGACAGCATCCCGACGACGGAGTCTGGGCGCCGCACTGGTATGGGGCCATCTTCGAGAGCACCGGCTTCGCGCCACCCGACGACAAGGCCATCACCCTGCCCGACCGTCTGCGTGTTATCGCCGACCAGGCGCGGCCATTTTACGAGGCGATGGCCGCGCACAAGGCGTGAGCGTCAGAGATTGACCCACTGCCCGGATTTGCCCGAGGCCAGGATGGCATCGCAGACCCGGTTGGTTTCCAGCGCCTCGCGGAAGGTCGGAGCAGCAGGCTTGCTGGTTCGCACCCCGTCGAGGAAATCGGCAACCTGATGAGTGAAGGAATGCTCGTAGCCGATGATGAGGCCAGGTACCCACCATTTGCCCAGATAAGGGTGGTCGCCATCGGTGACCAGGATATTGGTCCAGCCCCGCTGGGCCCCGGCGACCGAATGATCGAAAAACTGCACGCGGTTCAGATCATGCAGGTCCCAGGCGAGCGAGCCTTTCTCGCCATTGATTTCGAGCGTGTAGCCGGCCTTGTGGCCGCGCGCGTAGCGCGTGGATTCGAACGTACCCAACGAGCCATTGGCGAAGCGGGTCAGCACGGCCGCAGCATCGTCGATGCCGACAGGTTTGTTCTCTCCGGTGGCCGCGTCCTTGCGCTCCTTGATGAAGGTTTCGGTCATCGCCGTCAGCGAGGAAATGCCGCCATTGATCCAGATCGCCGTGTCGAGGCAGTGGGCCAACAGATCGCCCGTGACACCCGAGCCGGCGGCGTCGACATCGAGGCGCCACGTGGCCTGGCCGCCTTGCGGCACGTCGGGGGAAATCGTCCAATCCTGCAGGAACTTGGCGCGATAGTGAAAGATCGTGCCGAGGCGGCCCGACTCCACCATCTGCTTGATCAGCATAACTGCCGGAACACGCCGGTAATTGTACCAGACCATGTTGGCGACGCCGGCCTTCTCCACCGCGTCTACCATCGGCTTGCCCTCCGCCTCGGTGCGGGCGAGAGGCTTTTCGCTCAGCACCATCTTGCCGGCCTGCGCAGCAGCAATGGCGATTTCGGCATGCAGGTCATTGGGCACGCAGATATCGATGGCGTCGATATCGGCGCGCTCGACCATGTGGCGCCAGTCGCTCTCCTGGCTCTCATAGCCCCAGGCCTCGGCGAAGTGGCGGACCTTGCTGACGTTTCGGGCCGCCACCGCCTTGAGCACAGGCCGATAGCCGGTGTCGAAGAAGTGGGAGACATTGGTCCAGGCATTGGAATGGGCGCGGGCCATGAAGCCATAGCCAATCATGCCGATATTGAGTTGCTTGGTCATGTCGGCCTCCTATTCGCGCCAGCCATGGGCGTCGCGCACCGCGACCATGGCACCGAGCACCTTGTTCCAGGTGTCCTGCCGCTCCATCACCGCATTGGGGAACATGCAACCGTCCCAGCAGATGTGGCGCATCTTTTTGGTGAGATTGCCCGAGCTGTCGCGCAGCCAGTAGCCCGCATGCTTGGTGACATCGAGCCGTCCATTAGGGTCGTCGATCTGGCAATGCCGACCGGTCTTTTCATGATCGCCCGAGCCGAAGGTCGTGCCATCGTTCTGCGCGACGTGGAAGTCCATCGTCCAGGGCCGCAGCGCATCCGCCACCTTTTTATAAGCCGCGTCGAGCGCCGCCTTGTCGGACCAGTCGAAGTCGGCGGGGAGCAGCCTGTCCTTCTCGGCATTGGCGCCGAGCACGAACAGCATCGAATGCGCCATATCGGCCTGGTAGCCAACGACGCCGGGCATGCCCACCATTTCGAGCAGCTTCACATTCTCGCGCCAGGAATGCATGCCGCCCCAGCAGATCTCGCCTTCCGCCACCAGGAACTCACCATGATCCTGGGCGATCTTGCCGGCAGCCCGAAAGGTCTCGGCAATGCGTCTGGTATTGCCTTCAGGGTCGGCGTCCCATGGACCGACGCCAACGGAGGAGTCGATGCGTACGCCGCCGCTGGGCCGGATGCCGATATCGCGCATCCACCGGCCGATGCGGCACGCCTTCTCGACCTGGCTGAGGAAGCGGGCCACCTCGGCATCGTCGCCCATCGCCGAACCGCCACCGGCGCCGCCCCAGATCGGTGCCACAAACGACCCGACGGTCAGCCCATAGCTGGCAATGTGGTCCGAGACGCGCTTGATGTCGTCCTGGCTGGAATCGATGGAGATATGCGGGTCGGCCAGCCAGAGGTCGATGCCATCGAACTTTTGCCCCTCATGCTCGGCGCCGGCGGTCAATTCCAGCAGCGTGTCGAGCCCAATGATGGGCTCGCTGTCGGGCGCGCCCTTTCCCACGACGCCTGGCCACGCCGCATTGTGCAGTCGCGGGTAGTTGTTGCGTTCCATCCCATCCTCCCTAAACCGCGCGGTGGGCTTATGCCCACTCGTTGCGATACGCTGGTGTCAATATGATACGCGCGTCTCAAATTGGTCAATGACCTCCGCGCCGCGCCGGACCATTGCCGCCCGCCGGCCGACGGGCTAGTGCTGACCCATGACCACGCAGCCGTTCGAAATCTACCTCGTCGCTACGCCGGGGCTCGAAACACCGCTTTGCGATGAGGCGCGTGCTGCCGGCTTCGACGCCACGGTGGTCGAGGGCGGCGTCGCCTTCACCGGCCTCTGGCCGGACGTGTGGCGGGCCAACCTCGAACTGCGCGGAGCCACCCGCGTGCTGGCGCGCATGGCCAGCTTCCGCGCCATGCACCTGGCCCAGCTCGACAAGCGCGCCCGCAAACTCGATTGGGCCGGCATGCTGCGCCCCGATGTGTCGGTAAAGGTGGAGGCCAGCTGCCAGCGCTCCCGCATCTACCATGCCGGCGCCGCCAGCCAGCGCGTCGCCAAGGCGATAGCCGAAGAACTGGGCGCCCCCATTGCCGACGATGCCCAGGTCCGCGTCATGGTGCGGATCGAGGACGACCTAGTGACCATCAGCGTCGACACCACAGGCGAGTCGCTGCACAAGCGCGGCTTCAAGGAAGGCGTGGCCAAGGCGCCGATGCGCGAAACCATGGCAGCCATGTTCCTGCGCCAATGCGGCTTCGACGGCAGCCAGACCGTGCTCGACCCGATGTGCGGTTCGGGCACCTTTGTCATCGAGGCCGCGGAAATCGCCCTGGGCCTGAAGCCCGGTCGCGAACGCAGCTTTGCTTTCGAGCACCTCGTTGGCTTTGATGCGAAGACGTGGGACAAGCTGCGGTCCGCAGCCGCAGCGAAAACACCGGGCGCCCGCTTTTATGGTTCGGATCGCGATGCCGGCGCCATCCGCCTGGCCAACGAGAATGCCGAACGCGCCGGCGTAAGCGATTGGGTGCGCTTCGAGCAGCGTACGATCGAGACGCTGGAGCCGCCCCCGGGGCCCCCGGGGATCTTCGTCGTCAACCCACCCTATGGCACCCGCATCGGCAACAAGGCGCCGCTCATGGGCCTCTATAGGACCCTTGGCAATGTCATCCGCGCCAGGTTTCCCGGCTGGCGGGTGGGGATCATCACCACCGACAAGGACCTGGCCAGGGCCACCGGCCTGGGGTTGAAACTGACCGAACCCACCGTTCTCCATGGCGGGCTGCGCGTGGGATTATGGCAGCTGTGAGCGATCCGGGGATGGAATTCGCTTTCGAAACCGAGATCATCGAATGGCGCGGCCCATCCCCGTTCTTCTTTGCCCCTGTTCCCGCCACCCACGTCGCTGACATCTCCAGCGCGGCCCGGCGGGTGAGTTACGGCTGGGGTATGATCCCGGTGACGGCGGCAATCGGCGACATCACCTTCACCACCTCGCTGTTTCCCAAGGACGACGGCTACCTGCTGCCGCTCAAAGACGCGGTGCGCCGCCAGGCCGGCCTTACCGCTGGCGACTCCGTCACCGTGACCATAAATATCCGGCCGCGATAAACATCGTCACAGCATGTCCAGCAACTTGGTGACCGTGCCCCAGGTGCGGACGGTCATGGACTTGTAGAGCGGCGAGGCCATCATCCGGTTCAGCCGGCTCTTGGTGCGCTTGGCGCTGAGGCGCTGGGAATAGATGACGCCCTTGCCCGGCCACAGCGTATCGACACCCTCGAGCGGCGAGAATGCGGTCAGCGCTTCCTTCGGGCTGAGACCCATCAAGAAGATCGCGTCCGAGTGATATTTGTCCGGCTCGTCGCCGAAACCCCTGGGCCGGTCATCGACGACGGCCTTGAGCTGGCTGCGGCCTAGCACGAGGACCTTGACGAGGTCGCTATCCAGTTCGAAGGCGCTGACCAGTTCCTTCTCGATCTTGCTGGCGATGCTGGCCGCTCCAAGGTCGGACTGCACGATGGCATTGCCGCTCTGGATATAGGTGCTGACATTTTCGAAGCCGAGGTCTTCCAGAAACGACCTCAGCGCCGCCATCGGCAGCTTGTTCTTGCCGCCGACATTGATGCCGCGCAGCAGGACCAGATAGCTGTTCCCGGCGGTCATGACAGAACTCCTTTTCAGCCCACGGGCTGGCTATCGGTGAATACCGCATACTGCGCCGCGAAGGCGCGCTTGAAGGCGGGCCGCGCCTTGCCGCGGGCGACATAGGCGAGGAGGTTGGGATAGTCATCCAGCAGGCTCGTCGTCTCGAGGCGCCGCAGCAGCCCCACCATCATGATGTCGGCGGCGCTGAAATCGCCATCGAGCCAATCGGCCTCGCCTAGCCGGACGGACAATTCGCCCAGCCGTTTGCGCACATTGCCGTCGAGCATGATCTGCCGCTCGGCAAACCAGCTTTTGTCGCGTTCGATCAGCCAGGCGGCTTCGCGCTCGATGATCGGCGCCTTGAGCGTGTCGACGGCGGCGAACATCCACATGATGGCCCGTGCCCTGGCATTGGGCTCCTCGGGCAGGAGGCCGAGATGGCGCTCGGCGATATGCAGCACGATGGCGCCCGATTCAAAGAGGGATAACTCGCCGTCCTCGTAGGTCGGGATCTGCCCGAAGGGGTGCACCGCCCGGTGCGCCGGGGCCTTCATGGCCTGGAACGACACCAGCCGGACATCATAGGGCTGGCCGACTTCCTCCAGTGCCCAGCGCACCTGCATGTCGCGGGCCAGGCCCCGGCCGCGGTCGGGGGAGGTCGCGAAGGCGGTGATGGTGGCGGTCATGACGAGGCTCCGGTGGGTGGACTTCATCCAGACAACGAACGAGACGAGCACGCCTCGACAGCCGAGCCAAGTTTTCTTTGCACCCGGTCAGGCGGCGACGCCCTCCATGCGGACAAAGCCGCGCCGGAGGGCGGCAAGGCAATCCGGATCGATGGCCGTTCCCAGGTCGGCTTCCATGATGACGAAGGCCTGGCTGACGGGCATGGCCTTGCGATAGGGGCGGTCGGCGGTGAGGGCATCGAAAATGTCGGCGGTGGTGACGATGCGCGTATCGCGATCGATCTCGTCGGACCTGATGCCTTTGGGATAGCCCTTGCCGTCGAGGCGCTCATGATGGTCGCCGGCGACCCGCGCCAGGTCGCGCAGGGCCGATATCTTGGAGAGGATGATGCGGCCCAGTTCGGGGTGCCGCTTGATGGCGGCCCATTCGGCCTCGTCGGGCTTGCCCGGCTTGTCGAGCACCGCATTGGACACGCCCAGCTTGCCGATATCGTGCAGCAGCGCGGCGCGACGGATCCAGCGGCGGCGGTCGGGCGCATAGCCGAGTTCCTCGGCGATGAGGTCGGCGAACAGGGCGACGCGGTCGCTATGGCCCGCCGTGAACGGGCTCTTGGCATCGACCACGCGGGCAAAGCCGGCGGCGATGTCATCGAGATAATCCTCGTCGACCGCGCGCATCAGCGCATGCGGTTCGAGATCGACGACCCTGACATCGAGGTCATTGCCGAGGAGCGGCGCCCAGAACTGGGGATCGCGGCCGATCGCGGCCAGTATCGCGGCGAGATCGGGATCGAACCAGCGGCCGGCGCGCGACGTGACTTCGGCTATCGCCGCCTCGGGGCCCCCGCGCATGAAGAACACATCGGCCACCTGCGCCATGAGCGCGATGCGCCCGAACAGCGAAATCCGCGTCCCCGTCAGTCCCAGCGGCTGGCCGCTGCCGTCCCAGTGCTCGTCGAGATCGAGAATGCCCTGCGCCACGTCTTCGGAAAACCGCATGCTGCGGGCGATATCGGCGCCGCGCTGGCAGCGGGTTTCGATCAGCTCGCGCGAGATTTCGCCGCCATTGCGGGCAATGTTGACCATGGCCTGCAGCCGCTCGACCAGACCCGAATTGCGCCCGGTATGGGCGAGGAGAAAGCGCAGGATATCAGGCAGGCTGCTGTCGACGGTCTTGTAACCCGCCTTGAAGCTCAGATCGTCGGCCAGGTAGAGCTGGCAGATGCGCGCCGCATTGGAACTGCAGCCGATATCCTTGAGCAGCAGCGTATAATAGAGCTCCGAGAGCTGGGCGGGTTCGAGGCCCAGTTCCATGCCCACATGCATGCCGATCCAGCAACAGCGCAGGCTATGGCCGACCGGCTGGCCCTCGGTGATGTCGAGCGCATAGCTGAGCGCGCCGACGACTTCGGAGAGGTGGATGGTGGCTGTGGTCATGGGACACTCCCGATGCTGCGGGGAGGATAGCGCGCAATGCTTAAGGGGAGTTGTGGACGCATGGTCAATTCTGGGAGTTGCCCACGTCCCGGTCACCCCCTCCCAACCTCCCCCATCAAGGGGGAGGTGCCGTTCCGTGCCTGGTGCGAGATGGCGCCAAAGAGTGGAGGGAAACCTCCCCCTTGATGGGGGAGGTAGGGAGGGGGTGAAGCTGCGAGTGGCGTCAAGATAAACTCCTGAAAGGCGGGCTGCGCCGCCCAGCATGATATGCCGCCCGGCTTTCGCTTACGGTTACGGAGCGCAAGAGCGCCCTAGATCACGGCATGAAGCGGCTTTCGCCCCGACGGCTTGCGCCGCCTGATTGATTATTGAAGAGGCGAAAGCCGCTTCACACGACTGGGGTTTTGGGCAGGTTCGGGCCAGGTACGCTGTGTCGCAAGCGCAGCTGCCGGGTTTCCCCTGCCTGGACCAGGCGACCCCGATCCACCCATCTCCCCGCCCGATGCTTCGTCGGCACCGCGTGAGCGGCGGGAATGGGCGGAGTATGGCGCGTGATTTTGGGGGGCGGGGATAAGTTTTTGTTGGGCACAAAGGTTTACCCCACCCACCGGCCGTCACCCTCGGGCTTGACCCGAGGGCACTTCACTTGACGACGTCATCCCAGAGATCACGCCATTCCGGGTTGTGCTCTTCGATCAGCGCATGCTTCCAGTGGCTGTACCATCGCTTCAGCGACGTTTCGCGCTGAATGGCCATGGTGATGTCCGCATGCTGCTCGAAATACACGAGGCGCTTGATGTCGCGGGACTTCGTGTATCCCTCGACCATACCCTCCCGATGCTCATAGACCCGGCGAACCAGGTCGTTGGTCACACCGATATAGGTGCGCCCGCGTCGCATATTGGCAAGGATGTACACAAAGCCGCCCATTGCCGACATCTTGAAGTACAGAGCCCTCTGGTCAAGCCCGAGAGTGACGCGCGGTGGGGGGGTGGAAATCGGGGCGACCTGGTGTGGGCGCGTGCCGCTTCCGGTACCCATCACCGGCCGCCACCCCACCTGCCGTCACCCTCGGGCTTGACCCGAGGGCTCTTCACTTGACGATGTCGTCCCAAAGGTCGCGCCATTCGGGGTTGCTCTCCTCGATCAGCGCATGCTTCCAGCGGGCGTACCATCGCTTGAGCGACGTTTCGCGCTGAATGGCCGTGGTGATGTCGTCATGCTGCTCGAAATACACGAGACGCTTGATGTCGCGGGACTTCGTATATCCTTCGACCAGCCCTTCACGGTGCTCATAAACCCGACGAACGAGATCGTTGGTCACACCGATATAGGTGCGCCCGGGTCACATATTGGCCAGGATGTATGCAAAGCCGCCCATTGCCGGCATCGTGAAGTACAGAGCCCTCGGGTCAAGCCCGAGGGTGACGCGCGGTGAGTGGGTGGAATTGGGGATCGACCCTAATGCGGGCACGATGCCCACCCCCACCCACCGTGTCATCCCGGCGAAGCCGGGATCCGTCCTAACAGGCTAGTCAAGCCGCGGATAGCCAGCGCTGCTGGCGGCTGAGGTCGCACCTCGGGATGGATTCCGGCCCTCACCGGAATGACATCAACGCAGTGCGACTGATCCCGACTCCTAGAGAAGTGTGACATCGGTCCGCGAGCTTCTTGAAGAGGCTCGGCCTTATCCTACACGCTTGCCCGTACAGAAGCAGAAGAAAGCTCGTTTGGGGGCCCATTAGCCTGCGACACAACATCACGAGTGCATGAATCACGCATTGTTCGCCTTGACACCAGGCACGAACAGAACCAAAACACTTCTGGCTGTGATATCCACACGCTCTGAGCTTGTGGTGATAAAAGCGCCAGGATAAGAGGGGAATGTCCATATCGGACAAACCCCTCTTCTGATTCGTGCCAAGCTGCACGACGCAGGGCGGCACGCGACCAGGTTCTAACACTGCAGGGTTTAGCGCCGCGGGGTCCACGAAGCAAGGAGTTCCCGCTTCATGACTACCCTACCGTCCGTGGTCGATTGGACCACCTACTTCCAGCCTCCTCCGCCGGCGCATCCCCACATCTTGGCGGTTGCTTACGACTTGTACCGTGAAGGCCAGAACTACCGCGGTCTCATCGAGAAACTTGAGGCGCTCGGGGCCATACGCATTCAGCAGTCCCTCTGGTGGACGGCGGTCACAATGGAGCCGCTCCAATTCCGGCAGTTGTTGCTCCCGTTCGCTGACTACAACGACAGCCTGATGGTAATGAAGGTGACTTCGTTCGCCGGCCATGAGATGCGGCCTGATATCCATGCTTGGATTCAGCGGCACGCTATTGCGGCTGGCATGACGCTGACGGCGGCCTGACCGCCAACCTAGTAAGTCGCCAATTGGCGACTTACACCCTACCAAGGACCTTGCCCACGCAACTCGTCGAGCTGGCGCCTTCGACGGCCCCCTTCCCTTCCCCCCTCACTTCGGTTACACCGCCCACCTAACCACCCGGTCCAAGCCTTCCCCGAGCGCCGCAACGCCCTGTTGCCGTGCGCATGTGGTGCGGGTGGTCACGAGCCGGGTGATTCTCTCGCCCGACCCAGCGTCAATGACGCGCACTAAAGTCGAGCGAGCACCATGCCAAAACGTACCGATATCAAGTCGATCCTCATCATCGGTGCGGGTCCGATCATTATCGGGCAGGCCTGTGAGTTCGACTATTCCGGCACCCAGGCGTGCAAGGCGCTCAAGGAAGAGGGCTACCGGATCATCCTGGTGAATTCGAACCCGGCGACGATCATGACCGATCCGGACCTGGCCGACGCCACCTATATGGAGCCGATCACCCCCGAAGTGGTCGCCAAGATCATCGAGAAGGAGCGCCCCGATGCGCTGCTGCCGACCATGGGCGGCCAGACGGCGCTGAACTGCGCGCTGTCGCTGCGCAAGATGGGCGTGCTGGACAAGTTCGGCGTCGAAATGATCGGCGCTACGGCCGAGGCCATCGACAAGGCGGAAGATCGCGAACTGTTCCGCGACGCCATGAAAAAGATCGGGCTCGAAACCCCGCGCTCGATGCTGGCGCATAACACCATCGAGGCGCTGCAGGCGCTCGAAGTAATCGGCCTCCCCTGCATCATCCGCCCCAGCTTCACGCTGGGCGGCACCGGCGGCGGCATTGCCTATAACCGCGAGGAATACCTCAATATCTGCGAGAGCGGCATCGACGCCTCGCCGACCAATGAGGTGCTGGTCGAGGAAAGCGTGCTCGGCTGGAAAGAGTATGAAATGGAAGTTGTACGCGACAAGAAGGACAACTGCATCATCGTCTGCTCGATCGAAAATATCGACCCGATGGGCGTCCATACCGGCGACTCCATCACCGTCGCCCCGGCGCTGACGCTGACCGACAAGGAATACCAGATCATGCGCGACGCCTCGCTGGCGGTGCTGCGCGAGATCGGCGTCGAGACCGGCGGCTCCAACGTGCAGTTCGGCATCAATCCGGCCGACGGGCGCATGGTGGTGATCGAGATGAACCCGCGCGTGTCGCGCTCGTCGGCGCTGGCGTCCAAGGCCACCGGCTTCCCCATCGCCAAGGTCGCGGCGCGGCTGGCGGTCGGCTACACGCTCGATGAACTCGACAACGACATTACCGGCGGCATGACGCCCGCCTCGTTCGAGCCGACCATCGACTACGTGGTGACCAAGATCCCGCGCTTCGCCTTCGAGAAGTTCCCCGGCTCCGACCCGCGCCTCACCACCTCGATGAAGTCGGTGGGCGAGGCCATGGCCATCGGCCGCACCTTCCAGGAATCGCTGCAGAAGGCTTTGCGCTCGCTGGAAACCGGCCTCACCGGCCTCAATGAGATCGGCATTCCCGGCATCGGCGAAGGCGAAGACAAGAACGCCATCAAGGCCGCCTTGGGTACGCCCACCCCGCAGCGCCTGCTGCACGTGGCCGAAGCGATGCGACTGGGGCTGAGCCTCGAGGACATTTTCGAGGCCTGCAAGATCGACCCGTGGTTCCTCGAGCAGATGCAGGGGATCGTCGACACGGAGAACAAGGTCAAGCAGTTCGGCCTGCCCCAGGATGCGCAGAACCTGCGCGCGCTCAAGGCCATGGGCTTCTCCGACGCGCGGCTGGCCCAGCTGGCCAATGTGAAGCCCTCGGATGTGCGCAAGCTGCGCCATTCGCTGGAGGTTCGCCCCGCCTATAAGCGCATCGACACCTCGGCTGCCGAATTCGCCTCGCCGACCGCCTATATGTATTCGACCTACGAGACCCCGTTTGCCGGCAAGGTGGACGACGAAGCGCGTCCGTCCGATCGCAAGAAGGTGGTGATCCTGGGTGGCGGGCCGAACCGCATCGGCCAGGGCATCGAGTTCGACTATTGCTGCTGCCATGCCGCCTTCGCCCTGGCCGACGCCGGCTACGAGACCATCATGGTCAACTGCAACCCGGAAACCGTGTCGACCGACTACGACACATCGGATCGCCTCTATTTCGAGCCGCTGACCGAGGAAGACGTCATCGAAATCCTCTTGACCGAGAAGCAGAACGGCACGCTGCACGGCGTCATCGTGCAGTTCGGCGGACAAACGCCGCTGAACCTGGCCGAAGCCGTGCAGAAGGCCGGCGTGCCGATCCTGGGCACGCAGCCCGATGCCATCGACCTGGCCGAAGACCGGGATTTGTTCTCCAAGCTCCTCAACAAGCTCGAACTCACCCAGCCCAAGAACGGCATCGCCTATTCGCTGGAGCAGGCCCGCCTCGTCGCCGAGCGCCTGGGTTACCCGCTGGTGATCCGCCCCAGCTACGTGCTGGGCGGCCGCGCCATGGCCATCGTCCATTCGGCCAACGAATTCGAGCGCTATGTGCAGGACACGCTGACGGGCCTGGTGCCGCCCGATATCCTGCAGCGCTACCCCAACGACAAGACCGGCCAGATCAATTCGGTGCTGTCGGACAATCCGCTGCTGTTCGATGCGTATCTGTCGGGCGCCACCGAAATCGACGTCGATGCGCTCTGCGACGGCAAGGACGTGTTCGTCGCCGGTATCATGGAGCATATCGAGGAGGCCGGCATCCATTCGGGTGACAGCGCCTGCTCGCTGCCGCCACGCAATCTGAGCCCGGAAATCCTCGCCGAGCTCAAGCGCCAGACGGCCGAACTCGCCTTCGCGCTCAAGGTCGGCGGGCTGATGAATGTGCAGTATGCGCTCAAGGACGGCGTGATCTACCTGCTCGAGGTCAATCCGCGTGCCTCGCGCACGGTGCCCTTCGTCGCCAAGGTGATCGGCCAGCCGATCGCCAAGATCGCCTCGCGCATCATGGCCGGCGAGAGCCTCGCCAGCTTTGGTCTCGTCGAAAAGACCTTCAAGCATATCGCCGTCAAGGAAGCCGTGTTCCCGTTCAACCGCTTCCCCGGCGTTGACACGGTGCTTGGCCCGGAGATGAAGTCGACCGGCGAGGTCATCGGCCTCGACACCGATTTCGCCATGGCCTTCGCCAAGTCGCAGATGGGCGCCGGCCAGAAGGTGCCGACGGCGGGCAAGGCCTTCGTCTCGGTGCGCGATGCCGACAAGCAGTATATCGTCGACATGGCGCGGCATCTGGTCGAGGCCGGCTTTGAAATTCTCGCCACCGGCGGGACCCAGAAGTATCTCAGCGAAAACGGCGTGCCGGCCACCAAGATCAACAAGGTGCTCGAGGGCCGTCCGCATATCGTGGATTCGATGAAGAATGGCGGCGTGCAGCTGGTGATCAACACCACCGACGGCATGAAGTCGATCAGCGACTCGCGCGACATCCGCCGCACGGCGCTGCTGGCCAAGATTCCCTATTACACCACCATCGACGGCGCGCTGGCAGCGGTGGAAGGGATCGTGGCGCTGCAGAAGGGAAGCCTGGTGGTTCGCCCGCTGCAGGATTACTTCGCGGCTTGATTCGTTAGCGACCCGGCCGGTGACGGCCAGGACGTAGCCCCAAAGCTCAATCGTCACCCTCGGGCTTGACCCGAGGGCCCTGCACTCGCGGAGCGGTCGGCAAGTATAGAGCCCTCGGGTCAAGCCCGAGGGTGACGTTCGGCGCGCGAAGAGACATTCGCGCTCGCTCGGCATGCAAAAGTTGACACCCAGGCTTTCCTGGCTATGCTTTCACGCACCATGATGATGATCCAGTCATACAAGTTCGCAGTGTTCCTTGGCGCCTGATGGCGCCCTTTCCGGGCACTCGTTGAGCGGTTTCCGCTCGATCCGGCCGCATCGCGGCCCTGCGAACTCATGGATTTTCCAATGCCTGGCACTTTGCCCGCGCTTTCGACAGCGCAAATCGACGCATTCATCACCGACGGCTTCGTCCGCATCGACAATGCCTTTCCCGCCGAACTGGCCGACCAGGGTCGCGCTATCCTGTGGAAAGCCACCGGCTGCGACCCCGACAATCCCGCCACCTGGACCAGGCCGGTCATCCGCCTGGGTGGCTATTCCGACCTGCCATTCAGGCAGGCCGCCAATACGCCGCGCCTGGTCTCGGCCTATGACCAGCTTGTCGGCGAAAATCACTGGGTGCCACCACAGGGGCTGGGCACCTTTCCAGTGCGCTTTCCCTCGCCGGACGAGCCGGGCGACGACGGCTGGCACATCGATGGCAGCTTCACCGGCGACGACTTCCAGGACTTCCTCGATGTCCGCGCCAACGTGGTTTCCCGCGGCCGCGCCCTGCTGATGCTGTTCCTGTTCTCAGATGTGGGGGAGGACGATGCGCCCACCCGCATCCGCGTCGGCTCGCATCTGGAGGTCGCACGCTATCTCGCGCCGGCGGGTGATGCCGGGCGATCCCTGCGGAACATGATTGCCGACCGGCCCGACTGGTTCGATACCGGCAAGGAGGCATTGGCGACGGGCCCCGCGGGGACCGTCTATCTCTGCCATCCCTTCCTTGTGCATGCCGCGCAGAAGCACCGGGGCAAGGTGGTCAAGTTCATGGCCCAGCCGCCACTGATGCCGCGGGGTGAGCTGGTGCTGGAGCGGGCCGATGGGACGTATTCGCCGGTGGAACTGGCGGTCAGGGTGGCCCTGGACAAGTAGCAGAATGGTGGGCGGGTACTGCCCCGCCCACCCATCAGTCCTCTTGAGTTACCGGAAAGCTGCTTCCGCGCCTTGCCGGAAGAAAGCTGCTACTTGGTCCAGGGCGCCGTCGACATCGTCGTCGGTGACGTCAAGATGGGTCACCCAGCGCTGGCGGGCATAGCCGAACATGCCGACGCCCCGGCTCTGGAGGAAATCGGTGAGCCGGCTACCCAGGCGCTCCTCGACATCCACGAAGACAATGTTGGTGTCGGGCATCACCACCTTGAGTGAGGGGAAAGCCGCCAGCCCCTCGGCCAGCCGGCGCGCCCGACGGTGGTCCTCGGCCAGCCGATCAATATTGTTGTCGAGCGCATAGAGCCCGGCCGCGGCGAGAATGCCGGCCTGCCGCATGCCGCCGCCCAGCATCTTGCGATGCCGGCGCGCCTTGTCGATCAGGTCCTGCCGCCCGCTGAGCACCGAGCCAACCGGCGCCCCGAGCCCCTTGGAAAGGCAGATCGAGACGCTGTCGAATGGCGCAGTGAACGTCTTGATGTCGGTGCCGAGCGCCACGCAGGCGTTGAAGGCGCGGGCCCCGTCGAGATGGAGGCCCAGACCATGGCGCCGGGCAATGTCGGCCACCTGCCCCATATAGTCGATCGGCAGGATCCTGCCGCCAAAGGTGTTCTCGAGCGCGATCACGCGGGTGCGGGCATAGTGATGATCGTCGGGCTTGATGGCCTTTTCGATATCGCCAAGATCCATCGTGCCGTCGGCCTGGTGCGCGATGGGCTGCGGCTGGATCGAGCCCAGCACTGCCGCCCCGCCGGCCTCGTGGCTGTAGAGATGGGCATCCTGGCCGGCGATGTATTCGTCGCCACGGCCACAATGGCTCATCAGGGCAAGCAGGTTCGACTGCGTCCCCGATGGCACGAAGATGGCTGCATCCTTGCCCAGCATCGCCGCCATGCGCTGCTCCAGCCGGTTGACCGTCGGGTCATCGCCGAACACGTCATCGCCGACCTCAGCCTCGGCCATGGCAGCACGCATGCCGGCGGAGGGACGGGTCACCGTATCGGAGCGGAAATCGTAGCGGATGGTGTTCATGGCAAACTCGGCACCTGGAGGAACGCCTTTGTGCCAAGCTGCGGGCGGTTTGCCTAGCTGTCAGGCAGCCACGTTGCCGCCCTGACCGTCATTGGCGGCCGTCAGTTCGACAGGTGGGCGGCGCGCCACGATGAGCATGCCGGTTATGGGAGCCCCGCGGTCCTGGCGCAGCACTGCGGTCTCGAAGCGCAGGATCTCAAGGCCCGCGACCACCAAGGTATCGCGCGTTGCCGCAATGCCATGGGCGTAGCGCAGCGATGGGCGAAGGAACAGCGGCTCGGGACCATCATGGGCTTCGAGCGAAAACGCCAGCAGCCCGCCCGGTTGCAAGGCCGGCACCAGCGCCGCGAGCACCGGTGGCAATGCGCCGCAATAGATGAAGACATCGGCGGCGGTCACCAGGTCGGCCTCCGCACGGCGCGCGGACAACGCGGCCACCAGCTCAGCCTTCTGCAGGCTGTCATAGATGCCCTTGCGGGCGGTTTCGGCGATCATGGCGGCCGATACGTCGATGCCCTCGAGGAAGGCAACCTTTTCGCGCAACTGCTCGCCCATCAGGCCAGTGCCGCAGCCAAGGTCCAGCGCCCGGGCGAAGCCGCCAATGCCCAGTCGTGCCATCTCCTGGTTGACCAGTGCATCGAGCATCTGCGGTACGCGGTAGCCCAGCCGCTCAACCAGGGACTGCTCGAACTTTGGCGCATACTGGTCGAACAGCGCCTCGACATAACTGACGGCCGTGCCATCGGCGGCCCTGCCCGCCCCGTGTGCCGCAAGCTTGAGCCCGGCGCCGAACACGCCCGCATCGTCGAGGGCCTCCAGATGCCGCCAGGCTGAAATCGCGCCGGCCAGGTCACCCGCCTTTTCGGCGTAGCTGCCCAGCATGTCCCAGCCTGCAGCCCAGCCGGGGACAATATCCAGCGCCTGTGTCATGAGGTCCGCAGCCGCGGCGTGGTCGCCGCTCTCGGCCAGCATCTTCGCGTAGCCGGCACGGCGGTCGGGGATGACGTCGCCGGAGGAATGAAACGCCTTGGTCAAGACGATGTGATCTCTGGGGGCAAGCGGGCCTGATCGCCCGGCGGGCGGCGGTTTGCCGCAAATCGGGACGGAAAGCAAGCGCCTCGCGACGCGCCAATCGCAGGTGCGACCATTGAGACGGTTTGCAGGACACCATTTTGCGGTATTGTGGCTTGTCCGGTTCGATGCATTGGCATCGTGCTGCGACAGGACGACCCGGCACAGGACCAAGTCCCGCCCCGCCGGTTCCGAATGAGCGCCAGGTTGTGACAGCCTGGAGCAAATACTGGACGACCCTAGGCTTCACCCTGGCCGGAACGCTGTTCTCGCAGGGCGATTTGTCATGTGTAAACACATATTGAACACGGAATTTATTCGGGCTACGCTCCGCGGATCGAATATTGCGGCCGACCGATCTGATCCTGCGAATTCCATTCGCGCCTGCTGACGTCACTTTCCGATATTTCGATATCACTCTGTCCCTGGCCAATCCTGGCCCTGGACTGCCTACAGCAGCGACTGCACGAGGGAACGCGCATCATGGCAACTGGCACCGTAAAGTGGTTCAACGGCCAAAAAGGCTATGGCTTCATTCAGCCCGACGAAGGCGGGGCGGACGTGTTCGTCCACATCTCCGCCGTCCAGCGCTCGGGCCTGAATGGCCTGGATGAAGGCCAGAAGGTCACCTACGAAATCGTCAAGGACAAGCGGACCGGCAAATCTGCCGCCGACAATCTGACAGCCGCCTGATCTTCAGGCCGGAATTGACGGCAAGGGGCGCATCCACGTGGAGGGGATGCGCCCCTTTTCGTTTGCAGTGCATGGCGCATGCAATTGCTTGTTGTTGAACCTGTCCAGGTTTATTAAAAAGCCTCCCGCCCGCGGCCGGCGGACGAAAGGCGTCTCTTAGTGAATGCAATGATCGAACCGCGACCCGCGGATGATGGCGTATCGGCTATCCTGAACCATGCCCGGGCCCTCGCCGAGGCCCGCGACTTCGAATCGGCAATAGTGCAGTATAAGCAACTGCTTGATCGAGACCTCGACACACCGTTGCGGGGCGAGGTGCTGACCAACCTGGGCGCGGCGCTGTGCCTGTCGGTGCAGGGGCAACGCGATGAGGTAGCCGTTGCCAAACTCGTGCAGGCCCGTGGACTGCTGGCCGACGCCGTCCCCTGCCGTCCGCGCAACCTCGTGCCCGCGGCCTGGGCCACCACCCGGGCCAACCTCGCCGTGGTCTGCCTGGCGCTCTACGAGGCCATCGGCAACCGGGACGACCTGATGGCGGCCCATCTGGCACTGGATGGCGTGGAACAGGCCATGCAGGGCGCCGGCGATACCGCAATGCACGATTGGGTGCTGGCCATCCGGGACCAGCTCGCCGACCTGGGTGACAGAAGGTCGACCCGCCGCCGCTAACCGCGGCCGAGCTCTTCGCTGCGCCGCCGTGCGGCGTCCACCGTCCGATCGATGAGATCTGTGAGCCCGCCTTCGCCCATCAGGACCTCGAGGCCAGCCTGGGTCGTGCCATTGGGCGAGGTCACATTCTGTCGCAACACGGCGGGCGGGGCCGGATCGACCTCCAGCAGCGCCGCCGAGCCGATCACCGTCTGGCGGGCCAGCTGGTCGGCGATGGCATCGGGGAGGCCCTGGCGCCGTCCGGCCGCGGCCAGCGCCTCGACCAGGTGGAACACATAGGCGGGACCCGAACCGGACACGGCCGTGACCGCATCGAGCTGCCCCTCGTCCTCGAACCAGACGACTGGACCAGCCGCGCGGAGCAGCGCCTCCGCCACGTCGCGCCCCTCGGGCCCGACATCCGGGCCGGCAACGGCGCCGGTAATGCCCTTGCCGATCTGTGCGGGCGTATTGGGCATGGTTCGGACGACGCGGCCCATGTCGAGGCCGCGCGACAGCCTAGCAATGTCGATGCCGGCAGCGATGGAAATGGCGAGCGTCTGCGGGCCGACGACCGGGCGCAGCGCCTCCATGACCGGGTCGATGACCTGCGGCTTGACCGCCAGCACCAGCACATTGGGCTGGAGGCCACTCGCCTCGGTGTTGAGGGTGAGGCCATAATCCTCGGCCAGTTCGCGCGCCGCATCGCCTGGATTGGGATCGACGAGTACCAGGTTGGACGGCGGCAGGTCGGCATCGAGCCAGCCGCGTGCCAGCGCCAGGCCCATCTTGCCGGCGCCGACCAGCATGACCGGTCCGATATTGCGGAGCGACACGCTCACGCCTCGCCGACCGTTTCGAACATCACATGGCTCAGCGCGTCGGCGGCGGTCTTGCCCGCCCAGACCACGAACTGGAATGCCTGGTAATAAAGGTCGCAGCTATCGGTCGCCGAGCGCAGCAGTGCCTCGCATTGCTGCGGAGAGACGTCGGCACCACCGGTCAGCAGGTGCGAATTGCGGAACAGCACCACGCCTTCCTTGTTCCAGATGTCGAAGTGGCCGATCCAGAGCTGCTCGTTGATCAGCGAAATCAGCTGCTTGATCTCGGCCCGGCGGCCTTCGGGAACCTTTAGGTCGAAGGCGCAGGCGATGTGCAGGCTCTCGAGGTCTTCCATCCAGTTGAAGGAGACGTGGTAGTCGGACCACCCGCCGCGCACCGAGATCGATATCTCGTCGGCATCCTGACGCTCGAACGTCCAGTCGTTGATCGAAGCGATGTGCTCGATAATGTCCACCGGGTGGACATTGCGATCGGGCTCGACTTGCAGAAGTGACATCGACGGTTCCGTCCGTTAACCGGCAGTTTTGGGTACTCAGGGAACTGTACGCACGCACGAGGGGCTTACGAATCGTCCTGATGATCGACCCTACACCGCCCCACTGATTCAGGGGACGCAACGCGGGTTGCGGACGGTAATCTCTTGTGGATGACGATGGGCGCGGCAGGGTTAACGGACTGTTAACGCAGGGACCTTTGCACAGGCAAAGCCGTCTCAGAACAAGCCATGTGGATCGGCCCAGCCGGTGCTCAGCGCTTCCTTCCAGGGCAGGAAGCCGTTGTCGGCCGCCTGCTGCCCGGCGCCATGGTGGTCATATTCCACCACCCGGAGGCTGGTGAGCCATTTGCCGTTACGCCGCTCGACCAGCGCGTAACGCGCATCGGGCGAGCCGTGGACGAGCTGAAGCCCAACGCTGCCCGGGTTGATGATCTGGCGGCCGTCGCGCAGGCGGACCGAGCGGGCCATGTGGGTATGGCCGCACAGGATGACAGGGTAGTCGAGCCCCGCGGCGAGCTTGGTCACGGCCGCCTCATCGGGCAGCGTGGTGCGACGATCATAGTACCAGCCATCGAGCCAGGGATCCTCGTCGCTGGTCGGCGTGCCGTGGCAGAGGAAGACTTCGCCGTTGAACACGGACGTTGCGGGCATGGCCGCGAGCCAGGCAAGCTGATCGGGCCGCAGCCGGTCGAGGGCAAAACGGTCGGTGGCATCGAGGTCGCGATCGTCCCGCTGGCCCTGGGCCAGCCAGCGATCGTGATTGCCACCGATCACCGGACCATCGAGCCCCATCAGGCGGTCAGCCGATCCGGCGGGATCAAGCGGGCCACTGACGTGATCGCCCAGGCACATGGTCGCGTCGACGCCCTGCAGGGCAATATCGGCCAGCACGGCGTCCAGCGCCATGGCATTGCCATGCACGTCGGAAATGACGGCGAAGCGCAATTCTAGTTGGTCTTGGTCGTGGTGCCCTTGAGGGCGGCCAGTTCCTTGCGCAGGGCGTCGATCTCTTCGCCCTGCACCTGCACCAGTTCGCGGAGCGCGTCGAAATCCTCGCGCTTGACCAGGTCCATGTCGGCCACGAAGCGCTGGGCCTGGCCCTTGACGACGGTCTCGACCTCACGGCGCACGCCGTCGGCGACGCCCGCTGCCTCGTTCATCAATCGGCCCAGATCGTCGAAGATCCTGCTGTTCTGGCTCATCGCACACCCATTCTGTTCGGCCCCTTGTCCCTATACTTAGGATACACCCGCCGACTTGACCAGAGCGGCCGAAGCGGTGATGGTCCGGCCGATTGCCGCAGGAGCTGGTTTTGCCCTTCCCCGATATCAATCCGATCGCCTTCGCCATCGGTCCGTTCGCGGTGCGCTGGTATGCGCTTGGCTACCTGTTCGGGGTGGGCCTGGGGGCCGCCTACGGCTATCTGCTGCTGGCCAACAGCCGGCTCTGGCACAAGGGCGAGCCGCCCTTCGCGGCCAAGGATATCTGGGATTTTGCCTTCTGGACCATGCTGGCCATCGTGATCGGCGGCCGCGTCGGCTATGTGCTGTTCTACAACCTGCCCTATTACCTCGCGAACCCGGCCGAGATCATCAACACGCTTGATGGCGGCATGAGCTACCACGGCGGCATGCTGGGGCTGATGCTGGCGGTGGTGCTGTTCACCTGGCGAAAGGGAAGCGGCAACTGGTTGAGCGGGCTCGATCTCATCGCTTCGGTCTCGACCATCGGCATCTTCCTGGTGCGCATCGCCAATTTCATCAATGCCGAGCTTTATGGCGCGCCCACCAGCCTGCCCTGGGGCGTGGTGTTTCCTACCGATCCCGAGCAGTTGCCCCGCCACCCCAGCCAGCTCTATGAGGCGGCGCTGGAGGGCCTGCTGCTGTTCCTGGTCATCCGGCTCGTCACCCACGTCTTCTACGGCCTACGCCGACCCGGCCTCGTCGCCGGCACCTTCGGGATCGGTTATGGCCTGTCCCGCATAGCGGTGGAATTCGTCCGCCTGCCCGATAGCCAGATCGGCTATCTCTACGGCACCGGCTGGGTGACCATGGGGATGATGCTCAGCCTGCCGCTGGTGATCGGCGGGTTGGGGCTGGTGATCTGGGCAGCGACACGGCGGGAGAGTCTGGTTCGTGGTTGATACGCCCGCCCCCACCCTGCCCGAACTGATCGACATGCAGATCCGCACAAGCGGACCGATGTCGGTCGCGTCCTACATGGCGCTCTGCCTCACGCACCCGACCAAGGGCTACTACAAGGCCGACGATCCGCTCGGCGCCGCGGGCGATTTCGTCACGGCGCCCGAAATCAGCCAGATGTTCGGCGAGCTTATCGGCTTCTTCTTCGTCAATCTCTGGCAGCAGATGGGTAGCCCCAAGGCCGTGACCCTGCTCGAACTCGGCCCCGGCCGCGGCACGCTGATGGCCGACATGTTGCGCGTCGCCTGCCGTGCCGAGGGCTTTCGCGATGCGCTGGACCTGCGCCTGTTCGAGACCAATCCGGCCCTGATCGCGGAGCAGAATGCGCGTCTGGAGCCGTATGGACCAAAATGGATCGACAGCTTCGAGAAGGTGGGTGACTGGCCGCTGCTTGTCGTGGCCAACGAATTCTTCGACGCCCTGCCGATCCGCCAATATGTGTTGCAGCCCGATGGCTGGCATGAGCGCATGATCGGGCTGACCGAGGGCAAGCGAAGCTTCGGACTGGACCCTACCCCCATCCCGGTCACAACCATGCCGCTGGCGGCATGGGAGGCCGAACTCAACAGTGTCTACGAGGTCGGCTTTGCCCAGGCCGAAGTCATGAAGCGGCTTGCCGGCATCGTCTCCACCCAGGGCGGCGCGATCCTCGCCATCGACTATGGTTATGCCCGCAGCCAGACCGGCGAGACCCTGCAGGGGGTAAGGCAGCATCGCTATGCCGATGTCCTCGAATCCCCCGGTGACACCGACCTGTCGGCGCATGTGGACTTCCAGGCGCTCGATGGCGTGGCTGCCAATCGCGGCCTGGTGGTCCATCCATTGGCGACGCAGGGCGAGTTCCTCACGCGCCTGGGGATCAACGAACGCGCCAGGGCGCTGAGCGCAGCCAATCCCGCCTCGGCGGCCGATATCGAGACCGCCCGGCACCGCCTGGTGGACAGGGGGCAAATGGGCGACCTGTTCAAGGTCTTCTGCGCCGCCAGCCCGGGACTACAGCCGCAGGGATTTGCCTCATGACCCAGCATTTCGAGGAAAGCACAGCGCTCGGAACTCTGGGCGGCGTGCGCCACGGCTTTTTTGGCCGCAAGGGCGGCAGCTCGCTGGGCGAATTTGCCGAAAACAATATGTCGGTCGCGGTGGGCGATACGCCGCGCCTGGTCGAAATCAACCGCACCGGGGCCGCCGAAGCGCTCGGCTTCCGCCGCAACCAGCTGTTCCTGCTCAAGCAGGTGCATTCCAACCGTGTGCATCGGCTGGCCGAACTGCCACAAGGCGACGCGCCCGTCGAAGCCGACGCCGTGGTCACGCACCGGCCTGGACTGGCAATGGGCATCCTCACCGCCGACTGCACTCCGATCCTGTTCGCCGATGCGCAGGCCAGTGTCATCGGGGCAGCCCATGCCGGCTGGCGCGGCGCGGTCGACGGGATCGTGGGCAATACGGTTGCGGCGATGGTCGAGCTGGGCGCCGACCCCGCCAATATCGTCGCCGCCATCGGTCCGACTATTTCGGGCGAGAACTACGAAGTCGGCCCACACTTCATGGACGATTTCGTCAAGCTGCGGCCCGATGGCTGGCGGCATTTCTCGTCGCATCATGGCGGGCGGGCCCATTTCGACCTGCCCGGCTTCGTCATGGCAGAGCTCGAGCGCGCGGGCGTGACCAGGGTGGAGCGCGTCGGTGGCTGTACCTATGGCCATCCGGACCGCTACTTCTCCCACCGTTACGCGACCCACCAGAAGGGCACGACCGGCCGCCAGATCGCCATTATCGGCCTGGCATAGCGCCCACCGCTTCGTTTACCCAAAATGCGGCGTCATCCATTTGTTGCGTTGCACGGCCGGAACGGACTCGATAAAGGTGCCCGCGAAACTGGATGGCCTACCCCCCAGGGCCAGTTGAGACAGGATCGCGCCCATGAAGCTGGTGACCGGTAACTCGAACCGCGCCCTCGCCCAGGCAGTTGCCAGCTATCTCGAACTTCCCCTGACCGACTGCACCGTCAAGCGCTTCGCGGACAAGGAAGTCTTCGTCGAGATTCATGAGAATGTGCGCGGCGAAGACGTGTTCATCCTGCAATCGACGAGCTACCCGGCCAACGACAACCTGATGGAACTGCTGATCCTGACGGATGCGCTGCGCCGGTCGTCGGCCCGCCGCATCACGGCCGTGCTGCCCTATTTCGGCTATGCCCGCCAGGATCGTCGGGCCACCGGTCGCACCCCGATCTCGGCCAAACTGGTGTCGAACCTCATCACCGAGGCCGGCGTCAACCGCGTCATCACGCTTGACCTGCATGCTGCCCAGATCCAGGGCTTCTTCGATATCCCCACCGACAACCTCTATGCCGCGCCGATCATCACGCGCGACATCCTGGACAACTACAAACTCGACAACACCACGATCGTATCGCCTGACGTCGGCGGCGTGGCCCGTGCCCGCGCCGTGGCACAGCGTATCGGCACCGATCTCGCCATCGTCGACAAGCGCCGCCCCCGTGCCGGCGTCAGTGAAGTGATGAACATCATCGGCGACGTTTCGGGCCGCTCCTGCATCCTGATCGACGACATCGTCGATTCCGGCGGCACGCTGGTGAACGCGGCCGAGGCGCTGCTCAAGGCTGGCGCCAAGGAAGTCTCCGCCTTCATCACCCATGGCGTGCTGTCGGAGGGCGCTGCCGAGCGTATCGCCGCCAGCAAGCTCAAGGAGCTGGTGGTAACGGACTCGATCGAGGAGACCCCGGCAATTGCCGCGGCCGGCAATATCCGCCGCATGCCCATCGCCCCGCTGATCGGCGAAGCCATCGCCCGCACCGCGAGCGAGCAGAGCGTTTCGAGCCTGTTCGACTGAGGCAGCGGCCGAAGGCAAAATCGCTCCAGTGGAGCGATTTTAGCTGACTAGGCCATGAGAGCTACGCTCGAATGGCACGAACGTGCCGCCACCAGCGGCCGTCACCTCGGTCTTGACCCGAGGGCTCTAAAGTTACCGAGCCATCGACAAGTACAGTGCCCTCGGGTCAAGCCCGAGGGTGACGCGCGGTGGGCGAGGCGCCCCAGTGCCTCTATGCCACTATCTCATAGCACCTGTCGAAATCGCCTCCCCTCGCGCGACACTAGCCTGAAGGGCTATGGTGCCCGCAAGGAGAGACGCGATGAAATTCCTGCTGATGCTGATGGCCGACGAGAAAGCCGGCGCCGCCATTCCACCCGACCAAATGGCCGGCTTCATGGGCCAGTTGGCGGCCTATCAGGAAACCCTGAGCAAGGCCGGCGCCTTTGTCGCGACGGCGGCGCTGCAACCCACCGATACGGCCCGGACAATCTCGACCGCCGATGGCGAACTCAAGGTCCATGACGGCCCCTATGCCGATACGCGCGAGCAGTTCGGGGGTTACTACATCATCGAGGCCAGTGACATGGACGAGGCCGTCCGCATGGCGGCTTTGTGCCCGGCCGCGAGCTGGGGCAAGATCGAGATCCGGCCCTATCACCCCGGTTTTTCGCCGGGTTGAAGAAATCTCGTCGTCAAAAGTAAAAAACGGTCGTGGTCCAGCGACACTGTTGCATCGGGGCATGTCGCACCGACCAGCATGAGGACATCGAATGCGTTACATGATGATCATCCACCACGACGACGAAGCCATGGCCAAGGCACCGCAGCGCGAGCTCTGGGCCGAATACGCCGCCTTCAACGAAGCGCTGAACAAGGCTGGCGAAGGTTTTTCCGGCGGACTGCGCCTCAGCCCGGGCAAGGAAGGGACCGTGGTCCGCAGCCGCGCCGGCAAGACCGACGTGCTCGACGGCCCCTACGCCGATACGCGCGAGCAACTGGCAGGCTACTTCTTCATCGACGTTGATGATATCGAGCAGGCCGTGGCCTGGGCCAACCGCTGCCCGAGCTCGAAATATGGGGCGATCGAAATCCGTCCCATCGTCGAGCAGAACCCGCGCTGATGGGAGACGCGGCGCGCCTTGCCGCCGAGCGGGTCGCTCGCGACAGCTACGGCCGCCTCGTGGCCTTTCTGGCCGCACGCACCCGCGACGTGGCGGGCGCCGAGGACGCGCTGGCGGAAGCCTTTGCCAGCGCGCTCAAATCCTGGCCCACCGATGGCGTGCCTGACAATCCCGATGCGTGGCTGCTGACCGTCGCTCGCCGCCGCCAGACCGACGCGGTGCGGCGGCGCCAGACCCGCACAGCCGGGGAGGTTCACATCCAGCTCATGACCGAGGAAATCGAAGACGCCGCCAGCAACCCGCAGGCCATTCCCGACCGGCGCCTGGCGCTGATGTTCGCCTGTGCCCATGCCGATATCGAGGCCGGCATGCGGGCGCCGCTGATCCTGCAGACCATATTGGGGCTGACGGCCATCGACATCGCCGCCGCCTTTCTCATCCCGCCGGCGACCATGGGCCAGCGCCTCGTGCGCGCCAAGGCCCGCATCAAGGAGGCCGGCATTCCCTTTGCCGTACCCGAACGCGAGGACCTGGCCGAACGGCTCGACGCCGTGCTCGAGGCCATCTATGCGGCCTATGCCAAGGGCTGGACAGAAATCGGCGATACGGCCGCCGACCGTCTCGCCGACGAGGCAATCTGGCTGGGCCGGCTGGTGGTGAGCCTCCTGCCCGACGAGGCCGAGGCCAAGGGCATGCTGGCCCTCATGCTCTATGCCGAGGCGAGGCGCCCGGCGCGCCGAAATGCCGAAGGCGCCTATGTGCCGCTCGAAGCTCAGGATGTGGAACTCTGGGACGAGCCGCAGATCCTGTCTGCCGAAGCGCTGCTACGCAGCGCCAATGCGGCGCCCGGACCGACCGGGCGTTACCAGATCGAGGCGGCGATCCAGTCCGCTCACGTGGCGCGTCGCGTCACCGGGCGGCCGAACTGGGAGGCCGTGGTGGCGCTCTATGACGTGCTGCTCAAGCTCACCCATTCGCCCGTGGCCTTGCTCAATCGCGCCGCCGCATTGGCCGAGACGGAAGGCGCGGAGGCGGCATTGGCCAGCCTCGATGCCATTGCCACCGACAGACGCATTGCAGACTACCAGCCCTATTGGGCAACGCGCGGCCATCTATGTGTCCGTGCCGGCCGCAAGGCCGAAGCGCATGAGGCGCTGACGCTGGCCATCGGTTTGTCGACGGACGAGGCGGTGCGCCACTATCTGGTTGGCCAACGAACGAGATTGCAAGACGGTTAGGCCAGACCTTCCCAACCGCGGCGTTGGATACCCGCAAGCCCCCTTCTAGCTTGCTCCACCCGGACCTTTGAGCTATAGCCCGCGCCATGAAGCGCTCGTCACCCCTGGAGGACGGGCGCGTATGCCGTTGTAGTGACGCATACACCAACCCAGAATGGATTTTTCCATGGCTGCAACTACCAAGGTGCTCAAGGCACAGGCGCGTGAAGGGGTGGGCAAGGGGGCCGCTCGTGAGCTGCGTCGTCAGGGTCTCGTCCCTGCTGTTATCTACGGTGACAAGAAGGCCCCCGTCACTGTCGCCATCCCCTACAAGGACGTCCACAAGGCGATCTATGCCGGCGGTTTCCTGTCGCACACCATCGACCTGGACGTCGACGGCACCACGCACAAGGTGATTCCGCGCGATTACCAGCTCGACCCGGTGAAGGATTTCCCGATCCACGTCGACTTCCTGCGTATCGGCAAGGGCGCCAAGATCAACGTCCAGGTGCATGTCAACTTCATCAATGAAGAAGCCAGCCCCGGCCTCAAGCGCGGCGGCACGCTGAACATCGTGCACCACACCCTCGACCTGACGGTTTCGGCGGACAACATCCCCGAGGAAGTCACCGTCGACCTGAGCGGCCTTGATATCGGCGACACCATCCACATCTCTTCTGTCAAGCTGCCGGCCGGCGCCGTCGACCACAGCCACGAAGAAGACGTGACCATCGCCACCATCGTTGCCCCGTCGGCGCTCAAGTCGGCTGGTGACGAAGAAGCTGCTGCCGAAGAAGAGCCCAAGGCCGAGTAATCGCCCGAGCTCGATTTCTGCTATGAGTTTGAGGCGGCCCCCGGGTCGCCTCTTTCGTTTCGGAGCATGTGATGAAGCTGCTAGTCGGCCTGGGCAATCCGGGCAGCCAGTATGAGGGCAACCGCCACAATATCGGCTTCATGGCGCTCGACGCCATTGCGCGCGCCCATGGCATCACCCAGTTCCGCAGCAAGCACAATGGCCTCCTGGCCGAGGGCACGGTCGGCGGCGAGAAGGTGATCCTGCTCAAGCCGCAGACCTTCATGAACAACTCGGGCAACAGCGTCCAGCAGGTGGCCCAGTTCTACAAGATCCCGCCGGCCGACATCATCGTGCTCTACGACGAGCTGGACCTGGCGGCGGGCAAGGTGCGGGTCAAGGTCGGCGGCGGCAATGGCGGCCACAATGGCCTGCGCTCGATCGATCCGCAGATCGGGCTCGACTACAAGCGGGTGCGCCTGGGCATCGGCCATCCCGGCAAGGAATTCGTCACCCACCACGTGCTGGGCGACTTCGCCAAAGCCGATCGCGACTGGCTCGAGCCGCTGCTCGATGCCGTCGGCAGGCATATCGACATGCTGATCAAGGGCGACGACAATGGCTTCATGAACAAGCTGGCGCTGGCCCTCAAGCCCGCCGCCGAGGCGGAAGCCAAGCCGGCACCGAAAGCACAGAGCCATATCCGGCAGGCCCGGCCGAGCAAGCCGCAGGTCGAACTGCCCAAGACCGGCCCCATGGCCGAAATGCTGCGGAAACTGCGGGGAGAGTAAAATGGGCGACGTCGTTTTCTTCCAGGCGCTGAGCCAGGACGGTTTCGTCACCGACGCCCAGGGCTCCTCCGCCTGGCAAGGGCCCTACTTCATCCCGGAGCTTGGCTTCCACGACTTCATCGCCGGGGTTACGGCCGTAGTCATCGCCAGGCCAACCTATGACAAGGTTGCCGCCGGCGGCAAATGGCCCTACGGCGCCATTCCGGGCATCGTTCCGTCCGCGACGCCATTGCCCGATATCGGCGCGCCGGTGACGGCCACCGCCCAGGACCCGGCGGCAATCGTGGCCGCCGCCCGCGCCAAGGGCGATGGCACTGTGTGGATCCAGGGCGATACCGACCTCGCCCTGAACCTGGTGGCGGCAGGCCTGGTTGACCGGCTTGAATTGTTCGTCATGCCCCAGACTCTTGGCCATGGCACCGAGCATATCGACCGGGACCACCTGCCCGGCTTCGCGCTGGCCGGCAGCACCAGTTACGCCAATGGCGTCACGCGGGAAGTGTACCTGCGAGGCTAGTGCCCTGTCAGGGCGGCGCCGTGACGGTGATGGCGGCGTCATAGGTGTAGGTGCTGACGATCGTGCCCACCATGCCCGAGATCGTGGTCCGGGTCTCGGTTCGGATCGGCAGGCCGGTCTGGGCATCGACCAGCACATCACTGTGGCCCACCGCCTCGCTGGTGCGCATGTCATAGCCATAGCGCAGCACGTCGCGCCCATCCACGACACTGGCGCCCAGGCAGGTTTCGCCGCTGATGACGCCCAGGGTATCGGGGTCGGCAGCGGCGGACTTCAGTCCGGCGACTGCCGCGGCAGCCATCTCGGCGGACATTTCCTGCCACGACCCATCGGTGTTCATCCAGGCGCGCTGGCCGATGACAATGGTCTGGTGGTGCAGGTCGCCGCTGGTGCTGACCGCATGCATGGCCTTGCCCGGCACGATATCGACCCGGCTTTCGGAAACCGCCTCCGGCATGGTGACCGTGGATTCCACCCGATAGGGCCCGGAATTGATCGCGCGCTTCATGGCCAGGCGAAGCTCCTCGCCGCAGTCGGCAAGGGCCGGCGCGGTGAAGACCGGCAGGGCGAGAAGGGCGAGTAAAAGCGGCTGACGCATGGCGGGCTCCCGAGGTTGGCGCCTGATGCGCCAGCCCGGTTGAACCGCCGATGAACGCGCATGGCTGCCCGGCGGACCGCCGCGCGCATTGACATCCGCGCCGATCCGAACCAAGTGGAGGCCAACAGTTTCCGGAGCTTCCCCCATGGGTTTCAAGATGGGTATTGTCGGCCTGCCCAATGTCGGCAAGTCGACCCTCTTCAACGCGCTGACGCGCACCGCCGCGGCAGCCGCCGCCAACTTCCCGTTCTGCACGATCGAGCCCAATGTGGGCGACGTGCCTGTGCCCGATGCGCGCCTGCAGAAGCTGGCGACGATCGGCAAATCGGCCCAGATCCTGCCCGCACGTATGAGCTTCGTGGACATTGCGGGCCTCGTGAAGGGTGCCTCCAAGGGCGAAGGCCTGGGTAACCAGTTCCTCGCCAATATCCGCGAATGCGACGCCATCGCCTATGTGCTGCGCTGCTTCGAGGACGGCAACATTATTCACGTCGCCAACAAGGTCGACCCGCTCGCCGACGCCGAGGTGGTCGAGACCGAGCTGATGCTGGCCGATCTCGAAAGCCTCGAGAAGCGCCGCGCCGGCGTCGAGAAGAAGGCCAAGGGCAACGACAAGGACGCCAAGCTGACCTTGGACCTGATCGACCGCGCGCTCGTACTGCTGCGCGACGGCAAGTCTGCCCGCTTCGTGGAACGGACCGCCGAGGAAGAAAAGGCGTTCCAGGAACTCCAGCTGCTCACCAGCAAGCCCGTTCTCTATGTCTGCAATGTCGACGAGGCCTCGGCCGAAAACGGCAACGCCATGAGCAAGGCCGTCGAGGAATACGCCCACAAGAACGGCGCCGGCGTCGTCATCATCTCGGCCGAAATCGAAAGCCAGCTCGCCCAGTTGCCCGACGAGGAGCAGAGCGAATATCTCGAATCCCTGGGCCTGCACGAGCCCGGCCTCAACCGCCTGATCCGCGAGGCCTATGACCTGCTGGGGCTCCAGACCTATTTCACCGTCGGCCCCAAGGAAACCCGCGCCTGGACCATTCACAAGGGCGACAAGGCCCCCGCGGCGGCCGGCGTCATCCACTCCGATTTCGAACGCGGCTTCATCCGCGCCCAGACCATCGGCTTTGATGATTTCGTGACGCTGGGCGGCGAAGTGGCGGCAAAGGAAGCCGGCAAGGCCCGCGACGAAGGCAAGGAATACGTGGTCAAGGACGGCGACGTGATGCTGTTCAAGTTTAATACTTGAGGCCGGCGGCCAAAGGCCGCGAATTCGCGCCAGTGGCGCGAATTCAGACCTCAAGGCCCGGAGAGCTACGCTCGCAGGGCCCTGGTGACCCACATATGCGGGATATCGAGCCATCGCAGGTGTGACTCGATCCCAAGATGGATCCCGGCTCAAGGCCGGGATGACATCGTGGGCGTGGCAATCAATGCGGCCCGGCTGGCATCCCCTGCACTGTCCCGCACGGCCCGCCATCCATGTTGACCGCAATATCCTGCCGCGCGCCGGCAAAGCTCAGGGCTTCGTAGAAGTGGCTCATCTCGACCGTGCTTTCGGGCACGTAGTGGAAGATCAGCGAGCGGCGGAAGCGGTCGGTGCTGGTATTGGGCGTCGAACCGTGGATGACGCTGCCGTTGAAGAACAGCACGTCCCCCGCCCTAAGCTCCATCATCTGCGGCACCAAGCCCGGGGGTGGCGCGACATGCTCGGTGGTGAATGACAGTGTCGGATCGGACGGCTCCGGACAGGCAATGTCCAGCATGGCCGTCTGGGGCACGCACATCATGCCGCCATTGCCGGCATCGGCGTCGTCCACCGCGATCCAGGCGGCCATGCAGGTGCCGGGCTTGACCCGCAGGTAGAAATTGTCCTGATGCAGGTCCTGCCCGCGCGCGCCCGGCGGCTTGAAATAGAACATCGACTGCACCGCAAAGGGCGTCTCGCCGAACAGCTCGGCCAGGATCGGCTCGAGCCGCGGGTCGAGCATGTAGCGCATGGCCAGTTGTCCAACAGCTTTGTCGCCATGCTTGTGCGGATGCATCATTCGCGGATATCGGCTGAGCGGATCATTGCCCGCCAGAGTGCCGCGCGGCAGGTCCGACAGTCCCTGCACGGGACCATCCGCCGCCTGCGCCATGAAACGTTCTCGAATATCGGCAATCTCGTCTGCGGCGATCAGGCCGCGAATGGCCAGAAAGCCGTCGCGATCGAACTGCGCCCGTTGCGCCTGCGATAGGTGTGACTGCGTCATCTCGAACCTCCTGCTTTCTGCAGATTTATCTGTTTTGATCCCGAATGCATAAGACATGCTAACATGATCAACCGGTCTAACCGGCACGTGCCGCCATTCGACCGCAAATCGCGCAACTGGATCGGATTGCCTGCCGGTCCGCGCCTAGCCCTCGATCGTATCCTTGCGCATCTGGCTGGGGGTCATGCCATAAGCCTTGCGGAAGTGCTCGTAGAACTGGGTTTGGCTGACGAAGCCGGCCTGGAAGGCCACGTTGGCGATCGAAAGGCTGCCATCGAACAGCAACGAGCGGGCACGGATCAGCCGCATGCGGATGACGAATTTCTGCACCGAGATATGCATCACCTTGGTGAAGAGGTTGGTGGCATAGTTCGGGTGCAGACCAACGACCTTGGCAATGTCCTCGGCGCTGAGCGGATCGGTGATGTTTTCCACGATGTGCCGCACCATGCGCACTACATAGCGCACCGGCGACCCGGTGCGGGTGCGGGTACCGGTGCGTTCGAGCCAGGCCGGCAGCAGCGTGTCCCAGCCAGTGATGGCGGCCCGGCGGAACATGGTGCCGATCTCGGCGCGCACGATGTCGGTGCGCAGCGCATTGCCGCTGCGATAGTCCTGGTGCCAGCGATCGAGCGTCTCGAGCCCGATACAGTCCGGATTGAGCTGGATGACCCCGCCGCCCATCAGGGTTTCGGTGAGGCGGCCCAGCTGCGGCATTTCGAGGAAGGCGTCCATGGGCAGGTAGATATTGAGCTGGCGGCCATCGCCGGTATCCTGCAGGCCAACCGTCTGGTGCGGAATGCCGGCCCAGAAGGCCACCAGCCGTCCGGCGCCCACCGAAAGCGGCCCGCCATCGAACATGTAGTCCATGGTGCCCTGGGTCAGCCAGTTGAACTCGATATGGCCATGGCTGTGCGGACGGGGCATGATCTGCGGCGGAAACGAGCGCATGCCGAAGCGCCCGAAGGCCTTGCCGGATGAGTAGAAGCTGCGGTCGGGCCGGGGCGTCGGACGCGGCGCTTTTTCGCGCGCCGGACGCGCGATCGCCGGGCCGTTCTCGATCATACTTATCGGTCGATTCCTTAGAAACCCGAAATAAGTCTCTATCATTCCGGATTGTTTCGGGCATGGCAAGGCGTACCATTTTGGCCTGAGCACGGGATGACGCCGGAAGCAACGTCCGGCTGGGCAATCAATGCCGGCCCGCTGCCATGGGAGGTTTTATGAGAAGACACGCGTTTGCCCTTGGCGGGGCAGGACTGATGCTGGGCGTCTCGACACTCGTCGTTTTCGCCCAGAACGAATGGACCGCGCCGCCCGAACCACCGGAATTCGCCGCGCAGAGCGAGCCGATTTTCGTGAGCGTCTCGGACATCCAGGAATACAAGGCGCTGCCCGAATACCACGAGCCGGACTTCGTCAAGGCCTTCGTCGATGCCGGCAAGCTGCCGCCGGTCGCCGAGCGCCTGCCCAAGGAGCCGCTGGTGTTCAAGACCGGCAACATGCCCGACGGCGTCGGCATCTATGGCGACACCATGCGCCACGTCATCGGCGGCCGTCCGGATGGCTGGAATTATATCGGCGGCGCCCAGCAGGGCTGGGGCGGCATCGATATCGGCATGTATGAATGCCTGACCCGCACCGGTCCCCTGTTCCAGGTCAAGGCCGACGAGCTCGAACCGCTCCCCAACCTGGCCAAGAGCTGGGAATGGTCCGAGGACGGTCATGAGCTGACCATGCACCTGATCGAAGGCGCCAAGTGGTCCGACGGCGACCCCTTCGACGCCGAAGACGTGATGTTCTATTGGGAAGACAACATTCTCGACAGCAACGTGACGCCGACCGGCGGCGGTACGCCCGAAAGCTTCGGCGAGGGCACCACGCTCGAGCAGATCGACGCCTACACCGTCAAGTGGACCTTCAAGGAAGTCCGCCCGACGCAGTATCTCTACGCGATGGCCTATGGCTCGTTCTGCCCCGGCCCGTCGCACCTGCTCAAGCCCGAGCATCCCAAGTACAACGCCGACAACACCTACGAAGAGTACAAGGACGCCTTCCCGCCCGAATACCTGAACTTCCCGGTCATGGGCGCCTGGGTGCCGGTCGAATATCGTCCGGACGACGTCATCGTGCTGCGTCGCAACCCCTATTACTGGAAGGTCGACGAGGAAGGTAACCAGCTGCCCTACCTCAACGAAGTCAGCTATCGCCTCTCCACCTGGTCGGATCGCGACGTCCAGACGGTGGCCGGCACGGCCGACTTCTCCAACCTGGAACAGCCGGAAAACTTCGTGGAATCGCTCCGTCGTTCCGCCGAGGACGGCGCTCCGGCCCGCCTGCAGTTCGGTGCTCGCACCATCGGCTATTCGCTCTATCCGAACCTGAGCGGCAATGGCTGGGGTGAGCCAAACGAGCTGAGCCAGGCGATCCGCGAACTCAACCGCAACCTGGACTTCCGCAAGGCCATCACCTTTGCGATCGATCGCCAGAGCCTGGGTGAATCGCTGGTCAAGGGTCCGTTCACCACGCCCTATCCGGGCGGCCTCTACGCCGGCACGAGCTTCTACGACAAGGACTCGACCGCCTTCTATCCTTACTCGCTCGACACGGCCAAGGAATACCTGGCCAAGGCCGGCCTCGAGGATACCGACGGCAACGGCGTCGTAAACTTCCCGGCTGGTACTGCCGGCGGGCAGGACGTCCAGATCACGCTGCTCGTCAATGCCGACTACACCACCGACAAGAGCCTCGCCGAAGGCGTGCTCGCGATGATGGAAAAGCTCGGCATCCGCGTCGTGCTCAACACCGTCAGCGGCAACTCGCTGGCCGAGTTCCAGCAGGGCGGCAAGTATGACTGGGCGATGCTCCGCAACGGTTCTGACCTGGTCTCGGTCGTGCAGGGTACTGCAGGCCTGGCTCCGGTTGGTCCCCGCACCGCGTTCTCGCACCGCGCCGGCACCGACGGTTCTCTCGACCTGATGCCGTTCGAGCAGGAGATGGTCGATACCATCAACAAGTTCATCGCCAGTGCAGACAATGCCGAGCGCGCTGAGCTGATGAAGACCTACCAGCAGCTCTATACGCAGAACCTCTACGCCATCGGCCTGACCCAGTATCCGGGTGCCCTGCTGATCAACAAGCGCTTCGTCAATATCCCGGCCGGCGCCCCGATCTTCCAGTTCAACTGGGCCGAAGACAACATCATCCGCGAACGCGTCTACGTTCCGGCCGATGCACAGTCGACCAACGAACTGCACCCCAACACCCTGCCCGACGTTCCCGGCGGCGGCGGTCCGGTTTCGAACTAACACCTCCCGTCCGGCGGCGGCTCGCTGCCGCCGGACAGCCTTCTGACAATAATCGTAGAGTTCATGATGCTGCGCTTCCTTGCATTCCGAATACTGGGAGCGATCCCCATCCTCATCCTGCTCAGCATCGTCACGTTCATCATCATCCAGGCGCCGCCCGGCGACTATGGTGACTATATCCGGACCATGGCCATCAACCGCACCGGCGCCACCGCCGAGCAGGCCCAGGCTATGGCTGAAGCCTACCGCGCCGCCAACGGCCTCAACGATCCGCTGATCGTCCAATATTTCCGCTGGGTCACCGGCATCGTCACCCGGTTCGATTTCGGCCAGTCCCTGTTCTACAACAAGCCTGTCGGTGACGTGGTCGTCGAGCGCCTGCCGCGCACGATCCTCTTGGCCCTCACCTGCCACCTGCTCGCTTCCGCCATCGGCATCAGCCTGGGCATCCTTGCCGCCACCCGCCAGTACAGCTGGGTCGACACCATCCTGGGCTTCATCTCCTTCATGGGCATGACCATCCCGCGCTTCCTGCTGGCGATCATCATCCTCTACATCCTGGTGTTCCGTCTGGGCGTGAACGAAATCGGCAGCTTCAACTCGCCCTATTGGGGCGGCCAGCCCTGGGGCTGGGGGCGCTTCGTGGACTTGGTGGCCCATGTGTGGCCGGTCATCCTCGTCGCTGCCATTGGTGGCCTCGCCTACAATATGCGCGTGATGCGCGCCAACCTGCTGGACGTGCTCAATTCGCAGTATGTGGAAACCGCGCGGGCCAAGGGCCTCCCCGAGGGTGCAGTCATCATGCGCCACGCCGTGCCCAATGCGCTGCACCCCATCGTCGCCTACCAGGGCGTCGTGCTGCCCTACATGCTGACCGGCGAGATCGAAGTCGCCATCGTGTTCGGCCTGGCGACGGTCGGGCCGGCCATCGTTGGCTCGATGAGTGTGGGCGACGTCTGGGTCACCGCGACCTTTGTGATGGTGCTCGCCGTCACGCTCATCATCGGCAACATCATTTCCGACGTGCTGCTGGCCCTGCTCGACCCGCGCATTCGCCTTGGCGGGGAGAAGAACAATTGACCAATCACCCAGACGTCGGCACGCACTCGTCCATCCCCCTGCCCGCCGATCCGGCCGGTCCCATGCCGACCCCCGCCGAGGAGGCAAGGACCACGCCGGTCCAGACCCGCTGGGGCCATGGCAGCGAGGGCTATTTCACCCTGGTCTGGCGGCGCTTCCGCCGCTCCACCATGGGCATGCTGGGCCTGGCCCTTGTTGTGCTGCTGATGGTCGTCACCATCTTCGCCGATTTTTTCGCGCCGCTCGATCCCAAGGCGACCGATATCGGCTTCGCGCCACCCGATTCAGTGAGCTTCTTCCGTGGCGACGGCAGCTTCACCCCAATGCCCGTCGTGTTCCCCATTGCCGAAGGCGATGAACTCGATCCGATCACGTTCCAGCCCCTGGTCGGCCCGGACTACGACAACCCCACCGAACTGGGCTTCTTCGTCCGCGGCTACGAATACAAGCTGCTGTGGCTGATCCCGGCCAACATCCACTTCTTCGGGCCGGTCGACCCCGAGCGGACCGCCCACTTCCTGGGCACCGACAAGTTCGGTCGCGACATCCTCTCGCGCGGCTTCGTGGGCTCGCGCATCACCCTGACCATCGCGCTGGTGGTGGTGGCCATCACCACCGTTGTGGGTACGCTGGTCGGCATCGTCTCCGGCTATCTCGGCGGCCGCTTCGACGCCTGGACGCAGCGTTTCGTCGAATTCATCCTGATGTTCCCGCAACTGCCGCTCTACCTGGCGCTGACCACGCTGATCCCGGCAACCGCTCCGTCCAATGTGTTCATCGCCTTCGTCATCGGGGTGATCGCCGCCCTGGGCTGGGCGCAGCTGAGCCGCGAGGTCCGTTCCAAGACCCTGTCGCTGGCCCGCATCGACTACGTCCGCGCCGCGATCGCCGTGGGCTCGTCAGACGCCCGCATCGTCACCCGCCACATCCTGCCCAACGTGCTCAGCCACATCATCGTGGCGGTCACCCTGGCAATCCCCAGCGTGGTGCTGCTGGAGAGCTTCCTGGGCTTCCTCGGCTTTGCCGTGAAGCCGCCGCTAATCTCCTGGGGGCTGATGTTGCAGGACACCTCGTCCTACTCGGTCATCGGCTCCTATCCCTGGATCCTGTCACCCGTCATCTTCGTGCTGATCACCGTTTTCGCCTTCAACGCGCTCGGCGACGGACTGCGCGATGCCATCGATCCGTATTGAGAGACCGGCCATGACCGATAGCCAACACATGCCGGTTTCCGACACCCGCCACGACCTGGGCAGCCACGGCCGCGAACTGATCCTCGATGCCCGCCATATCGGCGTCGATTTCAAGGTCGAGGGCGGCATCGTCAACGCCGTGCGGGATGTCTCCTTCCAGTTGCACAAGGGCGAGACCATTGCCCTGGTGGGCGAATCCGGCTCGGGCAAGTCCGTGACGGCCCGCACGCTGATGAAGCTGCTGACGAAGCGGGCGACCATCCTGCCCGACACGCGGATCACGCTATCGGGTCAGGATATCGTCAAGATGAGCGACCGCGACATGCGCAAGCTGCGCGGCAACGACATCGCCATGATCTTCCAGGAGCCCATGAGCTCGCTGAACCCGGTCTATACCATCGGCCAGCAGCTCTGCGAGGTGCTGCACCTGCACAACAAGATGAGCCGGGCCGAGGCCATGACCAAGGCCGAGGAACTGCTGACCGAAGTGCAGATTCCCGAGCCCCGCGCGCGCCTCAACAACTACCCGCACCAGCTCTCGGGCGGCCAGCGCCAGCGCGTGATGATCGCCATGGCCCTGGCCAACCGGCCAGACGTGCTCATAGCCGACGAGCCGACCACCGCGCTCGACGTCACCGTGCAGGCGCAGATCCTCAACCTGATCAAGGATCTCAAGGACAAGTACGGCATGGCGGTGATCCTGATCACCCATGACCTGACCATCGTTCGCCAGTTCAGCGAATATGTCTATGTGATGCAGAACGGGCGGGTGCAGGAGCACAACGCCACCGAGGCGCTTTTCGCCAATCCGCAGCATCCCTATACGCGGCACCTGCTGGCATCCGAACCCACCGGCGTCGCGGTGCCGCTCGAAGAGGGCGCGCACGCCACCATGCTCGAAGGCAAGGACGTCAAGGTCAGCTTCACGCTCAAGCGCGGCGGCTTCTTCAAGCCCGATTACTTCGAGCTCAAGGCCGTCGACAGTCTCGACATCAAGCTCATGCGCCACGAAACGCTGGGGATCGTCGGTGAATCGGGCTCGGGCAAGACCACGTTCGGGCAAGCGCTGATCCGGCTGATCAGCAACCAGGGCGGGCAGATCTTCTTTGACGGCCAGCCCATCCACGACAAGGACCGCCAGGCCATGCGGCCGCTGCGAAGCCGCATGCAGATCGTGTTCCAGGACCCGTTTGCGAGCCTCAATCCGCGCATGTCGATCCGGCAGATCATCGAGGAGGGCCTGATCGTCAACCAAATCGGCGCCACCGGCCGCGAGCGCGTCGATCGCGTTCGCCAGGCTCTGCGCGATGCCGGCATGCCCGACACCATCCTCAACCGCTTCCCGCACGAATTTTCGGGCGGCCAGCGGCAGCGTATCGCCATCGCGCGGGCCATCGCGCTCGAGCCGGAATTCATCCTGCTCGACGAGCCCACCTCGGCGCTCGATCTGTCCGTCCAGGCCCAGATCATCGACCTGCTGCGCAAGCTGCAGGACGAAAAGGGGCTCAGCTACCTCTTCATCAGCCACGACCTCAAAGTCGTTCGCGCCCTCTGCCACCGCGTGATGGTGATGCAGCATGGCAAGATCGTCGAGCAGGGACCCGTCGCCGAAGTCCTCACCAACCCTCAAACCGACTACACGCGCCGCCTCGTCCGCGCCGCGTTCGAAATAGCCGCCTAGGAGCATACTTATATGGCCAATCCCAAAATCACTTTCATTGGCGCCGGATCGTCGGTGTTCATGAAGAACATCGTCGGCGATATCCTGCAGCGCCCCGCCCTTTCGGGCGCCACCATCCGGCTGATGGACATCAATCCGACGCGGCTGGAAGAGAGCGAGATCATCGCCAAGAAGCTGATCGCCACTCTGGGTGTATCGGCCACGGTCGAGACCTATGCCAACCAGCGCCAGGCGCTCGACGGCACCAATTTCGTCGTCGTCTGCTTCCAGATCGGCGGTTACGAGCCGTCCACGGTCATCGATTTCGACGTGCCCAAGAAGTACAACCTGCGCCAGACCATCGCCGATACGCTGGGCGTTGGCGGCATCATGCGCGGCCTGCGGACCGTGCCGCATCTGTGGAGCATCTGCGAGGACATGCTGCAGGTGGCGCCCGACGCCATCATGCTGCAATACGTCAACCCGATGGCCATCAACACCTGGGCGATCTCGGAGAAATATCCGACCATAAAGCAGGTCGGCCTCTGCCACTCGGTGCAGGGCACCGCCATGGAACTGGCGCACGATCTGGGCATCGACTACGACGACATCCGCTACAAGTCGGCCGGCATCAATCACATGGCCTTCTATCTCAAGTTCGAGCAGCGCCTGCCGGATGGCTCGTATAAGGATCTCTATCCCGAGCTCTTCAAGGCCTATGCCGAGGGCCGCGCGCCCAAACCGACCTGGAATCCGCGCTGCCCCAACAAGGTGCGCTACGAGATGATGACGCGCCTGGGCTATTTCGTCACCGAAAGCTCCGAGCACTTCGCCGAATACACCCCCTACTTCATCAAGGAAGGGCGCGAGGACATCATCGAGAAGTTCGGCATTCCGCTGGATGAATATCCGAAGCGCTGCGTCGAGCAGATCGCCAACTGGAAGAAGACCTCGGAAGACTACAAGAAGGCCGACCGCATCGAGGTCAAGCAGTCCAAGGAATATGCGTCCTCGATCGTCAACTCGGTATGGACCGGAGAGCCCTCGGTGATCTACGGCAATCTGCGCAACAATGGCGTCATCACCAACCTGCCCTACAATGCAGCGGTGGAAGTCCCGGTTCTCGTCGATGATAGCGGCCTGCAGCCGACCTTTATCGGCGACCTGCCGCCGCAGCTGACCGCACTGATCCGCACCAACATCAACGTGCAGGAACTGACCGTCGCCGCGCTGATGACGGAAAATCGCGAGCACATCTATCATGCCGCGATGATGGACCCGCACACCGCTGCCGAACTGGATCTCGAGCAGATCTGGAACCTCGTCGACGACCTCACCGAAGCCCATGGCAGCATGCTGCCCGAATGGGCCCGTGGTTCCCGGAAGCAACGCGTGGCGTAACTCGCGGCGCAAAGTCCTCCCCTGCTTCCAAGGACGGCCCCGATGCGTGAAGCGTCGGGGCCGTTTGGGCTTTGTTGCGTCGTGCTGCCCCACTTCCGCAGCCTGCAGCATCCCTGTACCGTAGGCGTCGCCCCACCCACCGGCCGTCACCCTCGATCGAGTGCGTGGTGCGACCGATGCTAGCCCACCACCATCCCCGGCACGGTCTGCACCGCCAGCAGCGTTGCGAACACGGCCAGCGCCACGGCAGTAATCCGCTCGACGCGCGGCCCGGTGAAAAGGCCCGCCGACGACCTCGCCGCGACTGCGCCCAAGATCATCCAACCGATAGCGGTCGCCACCACCATTCCGACGAAAAGACCGAGATAGGGCAGTCGCGCCACAAAACCGACCTGCGGAAAGATGGCGAAGGCGAAGACCAGCGCCTTGGGGTTGATCATGGTCGTGGCAAACACCCGGCCGAGCGTGATGCCGCGCCGCTCGAGGTCAGCATGGCCGGCATTGACCCAAAGCTTCCAGGCCGACCACGTCAGGAAGGCGGCAGCGATGAACTTGGCAATGACCGGAACCAGTGGCTGCGCTGCGGCCGCTCTGCCCACAAGCTCGATCCACACGGTGATCGCAATCGCATAGCCGCCCAGCTCTCCGGCCAGAAGCGGCAGCGAGCGGGCCAGCCCACGCTGCGCACCGGCCGCGGCCATGAGCGTGTTCGTCGGGCCCGGCGTGGCCAGCAATGCCAGAACGGCCAGAATGAACGGTACCAGATCAGTCATGGTCTGCGACTAACGCGCCGCGAGCTCGGCGTCGAGGCCCTGAAGCATTCGGGCGCCCCGAAGGGCGCCCGGACCACAGAACGATCAGGCGTGAGCGGCAGCGCCGGTGAGCTTGCGCAGTTCCTCGACCGGGCGGACGCGCTTGCGGGCGGCGCCTTCCCAGTCTCGGGTCTTGACGGTGGACTTGGCCATCCGCTCCCTGGCAGCCGGCACGGCGTCGGCGAACTGGGGCAGCCACTGGGCCTGCGCCACCACCATCTCGTCGACCATCGCCCACACCTCGTCCGGCGTGCAGATGGCGCCAACCAGCGGATCGTGCAGCACGGCCAGCTTGAGCGTATCGATATTGCCGGTCATCGCCGCTTCGACCGAGAGGCGCTGCACCGAGACCGAAACCGAGCAGGTCGCGGCGCAAGCGGTCGGCAGGGTGACGCCTTCGATCATGTTGATGCCGAAGCGATCGACATAGCCGGGGCTCTCGATGATCGCATCATCGGGCAGGTTGGTGATGATGCCGTTGTTGCGGCGGTTGAAGTGACCGCGATAAACGCGACCGGTTTCCATCGCCTCGATAATGTAGCTGGCATGCTCGCTGGTGCGCTTGTACTCGCTCAGCGGCCTGGCGGCCTCTTCCTTGAACACGGGGAAGTCCGTCTCGAACCAGTTGCGGCGCTCGGTGGAGTAGCGCAGGTAGCCGCCGGTTTCGCCGTGGATCCAGTGGCTCATGTCGATCCAGCGGTTGATCTCGTCGGGGCGCTTGCGATACCAGGGGAGGTATTCGGAAAGGTGGCCATTGCTCTCGGTGGAGTAGACGCCGAAGCGCTTGAGCACGTCGATGCGCACCTTTTCGGTCTTGGAATAAACCGGGTGAGCCTCGAAGCCGGCGATCAGCTCCTCCTTCTCGATCTTCCGCCCCTTGGCACGAATGTCGATATACCAGGTCTGGTGGTTGATGCCCGAGCAGACATAGTCGAGCTCGTCATCGGTCACGCCGAGCACTTCGGCGATCTGATGCGCACCGTGCTGCACGCCATGGCAGAGGCCAACCACGTTGACGCCGCCATACATCTCGGCCGCCCAGGTGTTCATCGCCATGGGGTTGGCATAGTTGAGGAACAGGGCGCCAGGCTCGGCGACCTCGCGGATATCCTTGCAGAAGTCGAGGATGACCGGGATGTTGCGCTGGCCATAGAGAATGCCGCCGGCGCAGATCGTGTCGCCGACGCACTGGTCGACGCCATATTTGAGCGGAATGGAAATGTCGGTCGAGAAGGCCTCGAGGCCGCCGACGCGAACGCAGCTCATGATGTAGCGCGCGCCCGTGATGGCGGCGCGGCGGTCAGTGGTCGCGGTGACCTTGGCCGGCAGCTTGTTGACCGAAACGATGGTCTCGATCACCTGCTTCACCATGTCCAGGTTGTGCGGGTTGATATCGGTCAGCGCGAATTCGCAACCGACGAATTCCGGCACCTTGAGCAGGTCGGAAATAAGGGTCTTGGTGAAGCCGATCGAGCCTGCACCGATAACCGTGACTTTGAACGACATGGGTATCCTCCAACCGGCACTCGCCGCCGGCATGCCTGCGCCATGCCTGGCTTTCGCTGCCAGCGCGCTTGGTTATTGCCTAGCCTTTTGTCGCCCGAGGGTGCTAGAGAAAGGTTGTGCGATATAGGGTAATTTTATGCTCACCCAGCTCGTCGACCACGGCCACAATGTTCGCCGGCTCGCGCTGCCCCGCAGCGCCGCGCCGCTCCATTGCATGGCCATCAGCGCCGGATATGAGCAACGCCGGAACGAGGTCTATTCCTGGGATGGGCTGCAGCGCGGCACGGCCCCTTTTCTTGTCATCCAGCACACCCTGGTCGGCGAGGGCCGGCTCGACTTCGCTGGGACGCAGTTTCGCCTGACGCCGGGCCAGACCATGGTGCTGAGCCTGCCTCATGCGCATCGCTACTGGCTGGAGCGGGGCGGGCACTGGGAATATTTCTGGATGGTCCTCAACGGCCGCGAGGCTTTGCGGCTGGCGCGCGAGATCATCGATGCTGCCGGGCCCGTGGTCACCCTTCCCGCTCCGATCATCGACCGCATGGCCGGCGCCTGCCATACGCTCATCCAGCGGCCCGACATCACGCCAGGCGAAGCCTCGACCGCCGCCTATGCGGCCATGGCTGCCCTGCATGATGGCGTGTTCAGCGCGGCCGCCCTTCCCGAGCGCACCCTGCCACCCGCCATTACCCGGGTCATGGCCCATGTGGAGGCCAATCTGGGCGGACCGCTGCAGGTGGAGCGCCTGGCCGGGATCGCCGAGATGAGCCGCGGCCACTTCGTCCGCCAGTTCGCCGCCACTACGGGCATTCCGCCGTCCGACTTCGTGCTCGCGCGGCGTATCGAGCGCATCGAGCGCCTGCTGCTGGCAACCGACATGAGCGTGGTGGCGATCGCCCGGGCGACCGGCTTTGCCGACGCAAATTACCTGGCCAAGGCCTTCCGTCGTAAACGCGGCGTAGCGCCACTGGAATTTCGCGAGCGCGGCAGGTTGGCCGCGGGGACTTAGGCAAGGTGATGTCGGCTTCGTCGTCGACCCACCGTGCGTCACCCTCGGGCTTGACCCGAGGGCCGTATACTTGCCGTGGGCTCCGTAAGTGAAGAGCCCTCGGGTCAAGCCCGAGGGTGACGACCGCGTCTGGGGCGCGCTCACTGTGCTTCCAGGCGACAGCCAAATCCGGGTTGCCATACCCCGGCAAAAGGCGCAGAAACGGCGCCGTTGACGTATAGGGCAAGCGAATGACCAATCCTGTCACAGCCGGACGGCGCCATTTCGAGGATTTGCGCGTCGGCGAAGTCATCGACCTGGGGCATACCACAGTGAGCAAGGAGATGATCATCACCTTTGCCCGGGAATTCGATCCCTTTCCCTTTCACCTCGATGAAGCGGCGGCCAAGGCGAGCCTCTTGGGTGGCCTCGCGTCGAGCGGCTGGCAGACCGGGGCGCTGAGCCTGCGCATGCTCGTGGACAGCTTCCTCAACACCGTCGCCTCGGCTGGCGGGCTCGGCTTCACCGACCTCAAATGGAAGAACCCGGTCATGGTCGGCGACACGATTGGCGGCACGGTGACCATTGCCGAGCTGCGCCGCTCGGGCAGCCACCCGCAATGGGGCATCGTGACCCTCGATTTCGACGTGCGAAACCAGCGGAAGCAGCCGGTCCTGACCATGCGGCTGGCAAACCTGGTCGAGGCGAGCGAGCCCGGAGTTGCCGCATGACCCGCTGGTTCGAGGATATCATCGTCGACGAAGTGTTTCCGCTGGGCAGCCACACCTTCGGCGCCGAGGAAATCATTCGCTTCGCCACGCTCTACGACCCGCAATACTTCCATCTCGACGCCGAGGCGGCAAAGCACAGCCATTTCGGCGGCCTGGTTGCCAGCGGCTGGCATACGGTGAGCGTGGGCCATCGCAAGATGGTCGATGCGCTGTTTGCCGAAGAAGAGCGGCTGCGCGGCCTCGGGCAGGAGCCCGGCCTGTCGGGCCCATCGCCCGGCGTCAATTCGATGGAGTTCAAGGTGCCGGTCCGCCCGGGGGACACGGTGACCTATGAATTGACGGTCACCGGCAAGCGCGCTTCGAACTCCATTCCCGGCTGGGGCTTGCTGTTCAACAAGCTCACTGCGGTCAACCAGCGCGGCGAACTGGTTTATCGCGCCGACCTGGTCGGCTTCTCCAAGCTGCGCGACTACCGCATGCCGCTCAGGCTCCGACTGTTGCTCGCGCTCACCAAAGTGCCGCTCATCGGGCCCTTGCTCAAGCGCGGCTCTTGAAAGCAGGAGGGCGCCCCGGCACTCTCTGTTCCATGCGCCGAATCGCCCTCATTGCCGCCCTTACCGCCCTGTCAGCCGCGCCTGCCTTTGCCCAGAATTTCACGGGCAACTGGGCCTGCCGCGACGCCACCACCTCCAAGGCCGGCATCCTCACCATCTATGGCGAAGTCTATGGCTTCGCCTCGACCGTGGTGGGCGATCCCAGCTCCGGCACCGGCACCATCACCGGTTACCAGGACGGCGTCAGCTTCAATGACGGCAACCTGCGCGCCAACAAGGCGATCCAGGCCGGCCGGCTGATACCCGACTCCACCTATGGCAACGCCATGCAGCTGGAGACGGCCGAGGCCATCGTGATGCTGTGTACGCCGCGGTAGGGCGGCGAGACACAGAGGCTCCCAAACCACAGATCGTCACCCTCGGGCTTGACCCGAGGGGTCTTCATTTGCTGCGCCCTCAGTAAGTACAGAGCCCTCGGGTCAGGCCCGAGGGTGACGATCGAGTTGGTGGAAACGTGTGTGGTAAGCACGCCCAAGCGACATTCCGCCGCTCCCCGCTTGAACTTTTTCGCCGATGCTGCATTTTGTCTGTGCGGCGCCGGGCCCCTCTGGCGAGGATGACTTATGTCCTCGTGATGTCGGAGCTGCTCCAACTTCATGGAGAAAGGTCCGGCGATGGAATCGCTTCTTGGCGCCCTTATGGGCGAATTTCTCGGTACCCCTGTTTATTTTTGGGTCGCGTTCGTCGCGATCGTCATTGCTCTTCTGGTCTTCGACCTCGGCATCCTGCACAAGGATGAGCACGAGATCGGCGCCAAGGAGAGCCTTACGCTCTATGGCTTCTATGTCGCCATCGCCATGGCCTTCGGCGCCTGGGTCTGGTGGCAGCGCGGCAGCGAGGCCGGGCTCGAATTCTATACCGGCTACCTGATCGAACAGTCCCTGGCGATGGACAACATGTTCGTCATCGCCACCATCTTCGGCTTCCTCGGCATTCCCCGGCTCTACCAGCATCGCGTGCTGTTCTGGGGCATCCTGGGCGTGATCGCCTTCCGCGCGATCCTGATCGGCCTTGGCGCGGCGCTGGTCTACCAGTTCAGCTGGATCCTGTTCGGCTTCGGCGCTTTCCTGGTCTTTACCGGCTTCCGCATGTTCAAGCACCAGGACGAAGAACCCGATATCGAGCACAACCCGGTCTATAGTTTGCTGACCAAACGCTTCCGCGTGACCAAGGAGCTCGATGGCCGCAACTTCACGGTCAAGCGCCCCGACCCCAAGACCGGCAAGCTCGTCACCTGGCTGACGCCGCTGGCGGTGGCGCTGATCATGGTCGAGACGGTCGACCTGATCTTTGCCGTGGACTCGGTGCCGGCGGTCTTCGCGGTGACGCAGGACACGTTCATTGTCTATACGTCCAACATCTTCGCCATCCTGGGCCTGCGCGCGCTTTACTTCGCCCTGGCTGCCGCGATGAACCGCTTCCGTTATCTCCAGACGTCGCTGGCGATCATCCTGGTGCTGGTCGGCATCAAGATTTTCCTCGTGCCCATGGGCATCAAGATCGATACGCTCCTGAGCCTACTGGTTACGCTGGCGATACTGGCCGGCGGCGTGGTCTTCTCGCTGTGGAAGACGCGCAACGAACCCGATGTCGGCGCCGAAACCGTGCCGGAAAGCGGCCAGCTCAAGCCCTGACGCGGCAAATTGCGGGCCGGCGGTTGACGCCGGCCCGCGCCTTTTTGTATCTTCCGCCTCGTTTCCAAGATGAGGTCCTCGCACAAATGAACTGAGAACTTGCCCCGGACGCCCGTCATTTCGCCGTTCCGCGCCTGCGCGTGACCGGAGAACCACGGATGCCGTTCAGAGCGAGACACGGTTCATGTGCATGCCTGCCCTAGCGGCAAGCCGGCTCATCCCCTCCCCTTAGCGACATTCCGGGCGTCCGACCAAAACCACGCTTCACCGCGCGGCGCCTTGCGCTGCGCCTGTTTCAAAGCCCCGCCGCTGCGTTGAAAGCGTCGGACGGGGACAGCGAAAGCTTTTGCTCATGCCCAAGAACCAGTTCCAGCGTCCGCAAGCTGTTGCCCGCAACCACAACGTGCCGCGCCATGGCGCCCCAATACCGGCGCCCAAGGCCAATGCGAGAAAGCCAGTCCAAGCCAAGCCGGAATCGACGATGTCCCTGCCGGCGTTGGAAGCTTTGCTAAGGTCGGCGCGTCACTAGCCGCCAAGGACCACCAAGCTACGCCCGGCGCTGCGGTGCCGGGCGATTGTACAGCAGGCCCTCGACCAGTTGGCGATAGGCATCCGACGCCCGCTGCACCGCGGCCTGGGGGGCATCGGTGCTGGCGATCCATTGTGCGGCAGCAGTGGAAGCTCCCGAAACCAGGCGGGCAATGGCCTCGAAATCGGTATCGGGCGCGATCTCGCCGGCCGCGGCCAGTTCACTGAGGCTGGCCTTGAGGGCCTCGATGCAGCCATTGGCCGTGGGCCAGGCGGCCGGATCGCCGAGCACGGCGGGCGCGTCACGAAACATGATGCGCCGCACCTCCGGCTCGAGCGCCATTTCGATATAGCCGATCCCTTCCTGCACGAAGCCCTCCCAGCGGGTCGCCGCCTGCGCCGAGCGAATGCGCAGCCGCTCAGCCATTTCCGCATCCATCTGGACGATGACGGCTTCGAGCAGCCCCTTCTTGTCGCCGAAGTGGTGATAGAGCGCGCCGCGGGTGAGGCCCACATCGGCGGTGAAACTGTCCATGGATGCGTCGGCAAAACCAACCTCGCCAAACGCCTTGCGTCCTGCTGCGATCAGCTTGGCGCGGGTTTCGGCGATCATGTCTTTGCGCGGTTTGTGAGCCATGCGGAAAACTTTCTCATACGCTCCGTATGTGAATTGACATACGGAGCGTATGTTATTACCTCATTTGCATACGCCACGTATGCGAACCGATGTAGGTGGCGCTTCCCCTATTGTCGAGGCGTTTTCCCAAATGTCCAATCCCTATGCTGCCATCTTCCGGCCCGCCGGCGCCAAAGGCTTCGCCCTGGCCGGCTTTTTTGCCCGCATGCCTATTGCCATGGCGCCCATAGGCATCGTCGCGATGCTGAGCCAGACGCATGGCGAATATTGGCTGGCGGGCGCTGTCTCCGCCACCTTCGCCCTGACCAGCGCCTTGGTCGCCCCACAGATTTCCCGGCTGGTCGACCGCTTTGGCCAGGCGCGCATCCTCACACCCACCACCCTTGTGTCCGTGGTCGCCTTCGGCGCGCTGATCCTGGCGGCCAACCAGCATTGGCCGATCTGGACCCTGTTCGCCTTTGCGCTGCTCGCGGCCGCCATGCCCAGCATTCCGGCCATGCTGCGCGCCCGCTGGAGCGAGCTGTTCAGCGGCCGACCCGAACTCAACACCGCCTTCGCCTTTGAATCGGCGATGGACGAACTGGTCTACATTGCCGGTGCATCGCTGTCCGTCGGCCTCAGCGTCACCCTCTTCCCGGAGGCGGGCCTGGTGACAAGCACGCTGCTGCTGGCGCTGGGCTCGGCGGCCTTCATCGTGCAGCGCGCGACCGAGCCCGCTATCCGCCCGGCGGGGGAACGCTCACGGCAGTCCGCCTTCCGGCTGCGGTCGGTCCAGATCCTGACCCTGGCCATGATCTTCATCGGCTCGATCTTCGCCACGGCCGAAGTCAGCGCCGTCGCCATCACCGAGGCGCTGGGCCAGCCCGAGGCGGCCACATTCGTGGTCGGCGTCTATGCCATCGGCTCGTTCGTGCTGGGCCTGGTCATCGGGGCGCTCAACCTCAAGCTGGCTCTTGAGAAGCAGTTGGCGATCGCGGTCGGCGTCATCGCGGTAACCACCCTGCCCCTGCTGGGGGTCAACACCGTGCCGCTGCTGGCCCTGGCGGTGTTCGCGAGCGGGGTGGCCATCTCGCCCACCTTCATTACGACCTTTGGCCTCATCGAGCGCCGCGTCCCGGCCGCCATGCTCACCGAAGGCGTCACCTGGGTGATGACCGGCATCGGCATCGGGGTGGCGCTGGGCTCCTTCGCCTCGGGCTGGGTGGTCGACACCTTTGGCGCCAACCGCGGCTTCTGGGTTTCGGTCACGGCGGGGACGCTGGCGCTGCTGACCGTCCTGCTCGGCCAGAAGACGCTATCGGGCCAGCCTGCCGCGCCGGTCCCCCCGCTGCGTCCTGCTGCCGCCGAATAACCAGACCCGCGCCGGCTGGGCATTCCCGCCCTGCGGGGAGTGCCCAGTCTTGCCGCAATTGGCCGTTAACCGTCCGATTGTGACATCAAGGAGACGACCCATGGGCAAGATCCACGAGATCGTATTCGACTGCGACAAACCCAGCAAACTGGCCGCTTTCTGGGTGGCCCTGCTCGATGGCTACGCCATTCGCCCCTATGACGAGGCCGAGATCGCGCGCCTGGCGGCACTGGGCCTCACACCCGAAACCGACCCCACCGTGATGGTCGACGGCCCCGGTCCCTCCATCTGCTTCCAGAATGTCGAAGGTCGTCGCTACGACAACAACCGCGTGCATTTCGACATCGAGGTGGGCGACCGCGCCGGCACGGTCGAACAGCTGCGCGAGCAGGGCGCCGAGACCGTGCGGGTGTTGCCCACCTATACCGTCATGCGCGACCCCGAAGGCAACCAGTTCTGCCTAGTCGACATCCGCGAAGCGATGGCCGCCTGATCGGCCGCTGCTGACAGAGCCTGTCAGCGTGTTGCGTAGGATGGTTCACACCAGAACCGGAGCCATCCCATGTCCCTCATCGCCTCGTGCCATTGTGGCGCCACCAGGATCGAACTGCCGCACGCGCCTGTCCACGTCAAGGAATGCAACTGCAGCTATTGCGGGCGCACCGGCGCCGTCTGGGGCTATTACGGACCGGGCGAGATGCGCTTCCTCGCCCAGGCCGATGAGATGACCTACTCGGCCAGCGACGGCATGAACCTGCACCATTTCTGCGGCCGCTGCGGCATGCAGACCTGGGGCGACAGCCCGGACTGGGCCTCGATGTACAACAATGACGGCACGCCCAAGAACGGCGATGCCAGCTCCTTCCCCACCACGCGGACCTACGCGGTCAACCTGCGGCTGGTAGACGATCTGGACTGGGCGGCACTCGCTATCGAGAAGGTCGACGGGCGCAAGAGCTGGTGAGTCTGCCAGACCCAACCACGGCGCGTGTGGCCCCACCCCCTCCTAGCCTCCCCCATCAAGGGGGGAGGTATCTCTCCACTCGTTGAGCGCGATCGAGCCACAACCAAGGCGCGGCACCTCCCCCTTGATGGGGGAGGCTGGGAGGGGGTGGGGTCGAGAGTGCCAGACCGGGGGCTCAATGCCCCTCAAACGCAATCAGCGCTGTCACGCCCACATTCTCCGCCTTGAGCTTGGCTGCCCCGCCCAGGTCCGGCAGGTCGATGACGAAAGCCGCGTCGTTGACGGTCGCGCCGGTGCGGCGCAGGAGGCCAATGGCCGCGATCGCCGTGCCGCCGGTGGCGATCAGGTCATCGACCAGCAGCACCTTGTCGCTGCCGTCGAGCACATCGGCATGGATTTCGATCGTGTCCACGCCATATTCGAGCGCGTAGTTCTGCCCGATCGTTTCGCCGGGCAGCTTGCCCTTCTTGCGCACCGGGATGAAGCCGACACCCAGGGCGATGGCCACGCCCGCCCCGAAGATGAAGCCACGGGCTTCGATGCCGGCGACATGGGTGATGCCCTGTCCGCGATACTGGCTGGCAATGCGCTCGATGCTTTCCTTGAAGCCCTCGGGATGCTCGATCAGCGTGGTGATGTCCCGGAACAGGATGCCCTTCTTGGGGTAGTCCGGAATCGTGCGCACGAGGGCCTTGAGGTCGAGCGACATGGCAAGCCTTGGAAAAACGAGAGGAATGGAAAGAGGGGTCAGCCCTGGCGGCGGCCGATGAGATGGCGCGCAATCACGCCGGCATTATAGGCGGCGGTGCGCGTGACGCTGATGGCGGTTTCGCGCGCCTTGGGATTGGCCGCCACCGCATTGATGCCGGCGCGCACCACGGGGTGCCGGCTCATGGTGATGGCGGCGCCGACGACAGTCACTGCAATGCGAATGGCGGACATGTCGGCTCCCTCAGCTGATTTGCGCTTGCTGGAATATTGCGGTCCGACGCGCGAATGGCAAGGGGGTGAGGCGGTTGTGATCACCACCCAGGTGCCCCTCCGCACAAACAAAGGGCCCCGTCAGGGGCCCTTCATATCCGTCTCGATGACCGAGCCCTAGTGCTCGATGCCCTGCCAGATGCGGCGCTTGGTCAGGTACATCAGGCCGGCAAAGCCGATGAGGAACAGCAGCACGACGAAGCCGGTCTGCTTGCGGCCAGCCAGGTGCGGCTCGCCCATCCACATCATGAAGGCGGCAACGTCGGTCGAATACTGCTGCAGCGTCAGCGGTACCTCGGTCTCGCCCTCGGCGACCTCATAGGTGATCTGGCCATCCTGCAGCGGCGGCGCCATGCCGATGGCGTGGCCCGGGAAGTAGTCGTTGTAATACTTGCCCTCGGGCAGCTCGAAGCCCTCGGGGGCTTCTTCGTGATAGCCGTTGAGCAGCGCATGGATATAGTCCGGGCCGCCTTCCGAATAGCCGGTGAAGTAGTTCAGCACCCACCAGAGGCCTTCTTCCTTGACGCCGCGCGCTTTGGCCAGCACCGAGAAATCGGGCGGGAGCGCGCCGCCATTGGCGTCACGAGCGTCCTGCTCGGTAGCGAAAGGCGACGGCCAGCGGTCGGCCGGTACGCCTTTGCGCACACCGCCATCGGCGGTGGGGTCGGCGACTTCGTACTCGGCGGCGAGCGCCTTGACCTGCTCTTCCGAGAAGGACGGGCCGCCCTCTTCCGCCAGGTTGCGGAAAGCGATCAGCCGCGCGCTGTGGCAGCTTGAGCAGACTTCGCGGAACACCTGGAAGCCGCGCTGCAGCTGGTTCTGGTCATAGGTGCCGAAGATACCGGCGAACGACCAGCTCTGCTTTTCGATAGGCGGGGTCGAATGCCCTTCCTGCGCCATGGCAGGAAGTGCGAAGCCGGCAACCAGGGCCACTGCGGCAAGGATAGTCTTGGTGTTGAACATGGTTCCTGCCCCTACCCTCAATGTGCCTTGGCCAGGACGCTCTCGGAGATGCTAGTCGGCAGGGGCCGGGGCGTCTCGATGCGGCCAAGGACTGGCAGGATGACGAGGAAGTGGATGAAGTAATAGGCGGTGCAGATCTTGGCCAGGACAACGTAGATGCCTTCAGCCGGCGCCGCACCCAGATAGGTCAGGCCGATAAAGTTGATCACGAAGAGCCAGTAGAACCACTTGAACATCGGACGGAAATTGCCCGAGCGAACCTTGGACGTATCCAGCCACGGCAGGAAGAACAGGATCAGGATCGAGCCACCGAAGAAGATGACGCCGCCCAGCTTGGAGTCGATGAACAGAATGTTGAAGTCGATGGCGCGCAGGATCGCGTAGAACGGCAGGAAGTACCATTCGGGCACGATATGGGCCGGCGTAACCTGCGAGTTGAACTGGATGTAGTTGTCCGGGTGACCCAGGATGTCCGGCGCGAAGAAGGCAAACCAGACGAACGGGATCAGGAACAAAACCATGCCGAACGCGTCCTTCATCGTGTAGTACGGATGGAAGGGCACGGTATCGCGGCTGTCCTTGACGTCGACGCCGATGGGGTTGTTGTTGCCGGGCACGTGCAGCGCCCACACATGCAGCGCCACCACGGCGGCGATCACGAACGGCAACAGGTAGTGCAGCGAGAAGAAGCGGTTGAGCGTGGGATTGCCCACCGAGAACCCGCCGCGCAGCAGCTCGAGCAGCGGATTGCCGATGACCGGTATCGCCGCGAAGATGTTGGTGATCACGGTCGCGGCCCAGCCCGACATCTGGCCCCAGGGCAGCACATAGCCCATGAAGGCGGTCGCCATCATCAGCAGGAAGATCAGCACGCCCAGGATCCACAGGATCTCGCGCGGCGCCTTGTAGGAGCCGAAATACATGCCGCGGAAGATGTGGATGTAGACGGCGGCAAAAAACATCGAGGCGCCCACGGCGTGGAACGACTGGATCATGCGGCCGCCATTGACGTCGCGACGGATATGCTCGACCGAGTCGAACGCCATGGCGACGTTGGGGGTGTAGTGCATGGCCAGGATCACGCCGGTGACGATCTGGATACCCAGGCACATCACCAGGATCGCGCCGAAGGTCCACCAGTAGTTGAGGTTCTTCGGCGTGGGGAAATCCATCAGGTGCTCTTTGGAGAACCGGATGATCGGCAGGCGTTCATCGAGCCACTTCTCGATGCCGGTGCCGGGCGTGTAAGTCGAATGTTCGGACATCGGAAAAGCCCCCACTAACCGATCTGGACCAGCGTATCGCTGAGGAATTCATAAGGCGGCAGCACCAGGTTTTTCGGTGCGGGGCCTTTGCGGATACGGCCGGCGCTGTCGTAGTGCGAGCCATGGCAGGGGCAGAACCAGCCGTCGAAATCACCGGAATCGCCCACCGGCACGCAACCAAGATGGGTGCAGTTGGCGATCATGATGAGCCACTGCTCGTGGCCTTCCTTGGTGCGCTGCTCGTCGGTCTCGGGGTCCTTGAGCTCGCTCAGCGGAACCGCCTTGGCCTCGTCGATCTCGGCCTGGGTGCGGTGACGCACGAACACCGGCAGACCGCGCCACATGATGGTGACGGACTGGCCTTCGGGGATGGCGGAAATGTCGAATTCGATGCTGGCCAGCGCCAGGGTCGAGGCATCGGGGTTCATCTGGTTGATCAGCGGCCAGACCGTGGCAGCGGCGCCAACGCCCGCCACGGCGCCGGTTGCGACAAAGATGAAATCCCGCCGTGTCGTTGAATGATGAGCTTGCGTGGCCAAGGTCCGTATCCCCGTACAATCACTTCAGACGCGGCCGGCGCGGCAAACCATTTCGCGCATACGCGGAATCAGCAGCCGTCCGCCCTCAAGCGGCCCGTCAGTCGGGGTTCTTTTTGCACTGTCACAGGCGCTTGTCCAGTGCGCCCAAGGATGACACCCAAGAACTGCGACACTATACCCGACCCGGCCCGCAGATGGGCCGCTCGAGCCGCCTCAAAATCGAAGGAAACCGCCATGCCGGTCGATCTCGCCCTCTACCAGCCCGACATTGCCAACAATACCGGTACGCTGATCCGGCTGGGCGCTTGCCTGGGCACCACGATCCACCTCATCCACCCTACCGGCTTCCCGTTTTCGGCAAAGGCACTGGCCCGCGCCGGGCTCGACTATGTCGACCACGCCGCCGTGCAGGAACACGTCAGCTGGAGCGCCTTCGATGCGTGGCGGCACGAACAGGGGCGGCGCCTCGTGCTGCTGACCACAAAGGCCGAGACGTCGGCCTACGCCGTGGATTATGGCGCCGATGACATCCTGATGGTTGGACGCGAAAGCGCCGGCGTGCCCGACACGGTGGCTGAGGCTTGTGACCTGCGTATCCGCATTCCGATGCGACCAGGTTTGCGCTCGATCAATGTGGCGCTGGCGGCAACGCTTATCCTGGGCGAAGCAAAAAGGCAGACCGACGGGTTTACAGGGCTGGCGTGACGGTTCATTTCACACACAAACGATCTTGGACATAATGACACTTCCAGACGACATCACCAGCAAGCAGGCCACGGCGCAGGCTTGGTTCCGCACCCTGCGGGACCGGATATTCGCCGCCTTCGAACAGATCGAAGCCGATGTAGCGGGCCCCAATGCCGATATGCCCCCGGGCAAGTTCGAGATCAGTCCATGGGACCGCGCGGCCGGAGGCGGCGGTGAAATGGGCATGCTGCATGGCCGGGTCTTCGAGAAGGCCGGCGTGCATATCTCGACGGTGCATGGCGAATTCTCGGCCGATTTCGCCAAGCAGATGCCCGGCACCGAGGAAGGCGCCAAGTTCTGGAGCTCGGGCATTTCGCTGATCGTGCATCCGTGGAATCCGCATGTGCCGGCGGTGCACATGAACACGCGCATGATCGTCACCGGTAAGCACTGGTTCGGCGGCGGCGCCGACCTGACGCCGGTGCTGGATCGCCGGCGGACGCAGGATGATCCCGATACCGTGGATTTCCACGCCGCCATGCGCGCCGCCTGTCAGAACCGTCCGGGCGTCGACTACGACCGCTACAAGGCGTGGTGCGACGAGTATTTCTTTCTGCCCCATCGCAACGAGCCGCGCGGCATCGGCGGCATCTTCTACGACCACCACAATTCGGGCGACTGGGATGCCGACTTCGCCTTCACCAAGGCGGTCGGCGAGGCGTTCCTGGGCATCTATCCCGAATTGGTGCGGCGCAATTTCGAAACGGCCTGGATCGAGGCCGACCGGCACGAGCAGCTGGTGCGCCGCGGCCGCTATGTCGAGTTCAACCTGCTCTATGACCGGGGCACCACCTTCGGGCTCAAGACCGGCGGCAATGTGAACTCGATCTTGTCATCCATGCCGCCCGAGGTACGCTGGCCGTGACATGACCCTCACCGCCGTCGACATCACCGGCTATCGCTCGATCCGCAAGATCCGGTTTCCGGTGCGGCAATTGACGGTGCTGGTCGGCGGCAATGGCGTGGGCAAGACCAACCTTTATCGCTCGCTCGAACTGCTGCAGGCTGCCGCTCGCGGCACGCTGGCGGACGAGATTGCCCGCGAAGGCGGCCTCGGCTCGATCTTCTGGGCCGGCGGCAAGAACCTGTCGCCCGATGGCAGCTTCGACCCGATGTATCGCACCGATGGCTATCGCAAAGGCGAAGCCAACAAGCTCAAGCTGGAGGCCAGTTTCGCCGACCTGGGCGACGGCAGCTTCGACCCGACCTATCGGCTCGAGGTGAGCTTCCCGCCCAAGGAAGCGGTCGCCGCCTTTCCCGGCGAAGCCCAGATCACCACGGAAAGCCTCGACTGGCACCAGCGCGGCAAGGCGGTGAACCTGATGGACCGCAGGAACGCCATGGCCTGGGCCCGCGACGCCGCGGGACGCCGCGAACAGGCCCATGACGACCTGCTTGCCAGCGACACCGCGCTCTCGGCGCTGTCGGGCCGCTCGGAAATCGCCCTGGTGCGGGATTCGCTGGTCGCGTGGCGGTTCTTCCACGGTTTTCGCACCGACGTGGAATCGCCGCTGCGCCGGCCATCGAGGGCGGTCACCGCGCCATCCCTGGCCGCCGATGGCAGCAACCTGGCCGCTGTGCTGGCCACGCTGCACCATATCCGCGGCGACCGCATCGACCTTGATCGCGCGGTCGAGGACGCCTTTCCCGGCGCCGAGCTGGTCATTCCCGAGGTCGGCGAATATGCCAGCTTCGGCATGCGCTATCCCGAAATGCCCAAGCGGGTGTTCCAGCCGCATGAACTGTCCGACGGTACGCTGCAATTCCTTGCGCTGGCCGGTGCCCTGCTGTCCTACCGTTTGCCGCCGTTCATTGCCCTCAATGAACCGGAAAACAGCCTCCACCCCAACCTGCTGCCCATGCTGGCCCGGCTGATCGTCAAGGCCGCCGAGCGCAGCCAGGTCTGGGTAGTTACCCATGCCCGCGATCTGGCCGACGCGATCGCGGCCGAAAGCGGCGTGCTGCCGCGCGAGGTGGTGCGGACGGACGATGGCACCTGGCTGGAGGGACTTGGGAATTTGGGCGAGTTCGTGGACGACTGAGGTCGGCGCCACGATCCGGGAACCCCTCCGCGCCGCGGGCGTTGTGCCCTGGCACACCGATGAAAGGGCAACGACATGAAACGATTTGAATCAGGCTCGCTGATCCCTGGCGCCACCTGGCATGCCGAAGCGGAAAGCGAAGCTGAAGTGGTTCGCCGTGCGGTCGAAAATCTTCGGACCTATCACGGCGAAACCGAGGTGCGGCCCGACATGATCGAGCGCATCAAGGAGCGCATCGTCGATACCGACGATGGGCAGAAGACCAAGCACTAGCGCCCCACGAGCGCCAGTAGCTCGGCTTTCCTGAGAGCAAAGCCGCTCTCGAGCCAGGCCCGCTCAAGACGGGCCAATTCCTGACCAAGGGCCGGTCCCGGTATCAAGCCGAGGCCGGCAAGGTCGTGTCCGCTGATCGGAAAGTCGGGAACCACCGTGGCCGCCAGCATACGCGCCACCTCGGCCAGCCGCGCCCGGCTCCAGCCGCCGCGAGACGCGGCGACGGCCAGGCCCTCGATGGCCAGTTCGCCATGGCGATACGCCGCCTCGCCGATGCGTTCGTCGGCCAGGATTTCCGCCGCCGCTGCGATGCCCGTTGCTTCCTTGACCAAAGCGTTGCCGAGGCGCCACTCGTCCTGCACCTGCTCGAACCGCCCGTCTGCCAATAGCGCCAGCCGTGCGGCAACCGACTGGCCACCAATGGCCTCGTAGGCACCCAGGGCCGCCAAGGCGTCATCATCGGCTTTGAAGAGGCCGATATCGGCCATTTCAGTCAACGTCCCGGCAACCTTGGGCAGCGCCAGCATGCGCGTCATTTCGGCGCCGACGCGCTCGCGTGACAGATGCTCCAGCCGCCCCGCCGCATCGGCGCAGGCGGCGAGCCCTCCAACGTCAAACTGCTGGCCGCCGTGGCTCGCGGAAAAGCGGAAGAATCGATAAACCCGCAGCCCGTCCTCGGCGATCCGTTGACTGGCGTCGCCGATGAAGCGCACCACACCCGATAGAGCATCGCCGACCCCGTCGAGCGGATCGAACAGGGTGCCATCGGCATCGCAATAGAGCGCGTTGAGGGTGAAATCCCGGCGGCTGGCATCCTCAACCCAGTCGGTACCGAAGGCCACGACGGCGTGGCGGCCATCGGTTTCCACATCCCGCCGTAGCGTCGTGACCTCGGCAATGGTCTCGCCCAGTTTAAGCGTCACCGTGCCATGCTCGATGCCGGTGGGATAACTCGCCATTCCCGCTGCCTTGGCGCGGGCCATCACTTCGTCGGGCAGCAACTCGGTCGCCATGTCGATATCGGCGCTGGCCCGCTTCACGTCCATGATCGTATCGCGAATGACCCCACCCACGATCCGGGTGCGCCGTTCCGCGCCATCGAGCGCCGCCAGAATCGCCTGCGTCTCTGGATTTTTGAGCCAGTCGGCCTCGAGGATCGGATCGTCGCTCACGAGACGGCCTCGCTCATCGCCAGGTCGCGGAACCGGCGGGTCAGGTTGGCGGTGATGCCCCAGATGCGGTGGCCATCGTGGTCGATCTGCCAGGTGCGATGTTCCTCGCCGTTCCGCTTGATACGGAACTGGCCATAGGTTTCATGCGCAAGGATGCGCCGGAGCGGCACCTCGAAGACCGAATGGACCTCGCCCGGATTGGGCACGAAGGGACCACTGGGCTCGACCGTCGCGACCACGGGGGTAATCAGATAGTTGGTGCCGGTGAAATAGGTCGGCATGTAGCCGATGACCGTCGCGTCCGTACGCTCCATCCCCACCTCCTCGAAGGCTTCGCGCAGCGCGGCCGCCGCCACGTCGGCATCATCGGCGTCGACCTTGCCGCCCGGAAAGGCCACCTGGCCGGAATGGGCCCGCAAATCGGGCGATCGCTCGGTATAGAGCACGGTATGGCCCTCGGGCCGTCGTACCAGGGCGATCAGCACTGCCGCCGGTGTTGGGGGCCGGTTGAACGGGGTCTCGGGCATCCAGTCGGGCACAAGCGCATCCGGCGCCGGCAAGGGTGGTGGCGCGTTCAGCAGGCGGGCGGCCAGACGGTCGATGATGATGTCGTCGGACGACACAGGTGCACCGAGGGGTGGGTTTCGGGAGCGGGAGGATAGTGCAGTTCGGGACGATGGGCATCCCTTACCTCTCCCTTTGGGGGAGAGGTCGACCGTCTTCGGTCGGGTGAGGGGGCCTTCCCCACGCACCCAGCGAAGAAGGCCCCCTCACCCGGCGCTGCGCGCCGACCTCTCCCCCAAAGGGAGAGGTGAAGGGTGCCTTACCCCTGCTGCCAGGCGGCGATCGGGCCGGAAATGGTGGTGGCCATGCTCTTGTCCTCGGCGAACAGAAGCACACGGGTCGGGTCGACCGGTCCGGGGAATTCGATATTGCCCAGCGTGGTCGGTTCCCAGCCCAGCGGGCAATAGTAGTCGCGATCGCCCACCAGCATGACGAACTGGCCGTCGCCGCGCGCCAGGGCCCGCCTGGTCACTTCGCGCGCCAGGAGCTTGCCGGCGCCCAGCTTGCGGAAATTGGGGTGCGTAGCGAGCGGGCCGAGCATCCAGCCATTGATGCCGCCGATGGAAATCGGGGTCATCCACACCGAACCGCAGGCCGTGCCGTCGACTTCGGCGACCAGGCTCAGGCTGGGATCGATCTTGAAGCGCTCGCGAATGCGATAGGCCGTCTTGGCAAAGCGGCCCGGACCAAAGGCGATCGCCTGAAGCTCGTCGATGAAGGCATCATCGGCGGGTGTTGCCGGGCGGACGGTGGGAACGCGGACGGGAGCGGCGGCGGAGACAGCTGCAGGTGCGGCCGAGGGCGCAGACGAAAGGGCCATGACAATGATCCAGAATGGGGATGCGTAGGACAAACCCGGCGCCACAAGGCACCGCTTCGAAAGACCGCTTACGGTCGTCGTGTCACCAGCAAAACCTTCACCATCCTGGGCGCCTCCACGCCTGAAATTCGCATTAGCACCATGGGGGCCTCGCGTAAAACGAAAATCATGGATCGCCTGGCAAAATACAAGATGCGCAGGCCTTCTGTGTTCAAAATGCACAACGCTTCGTTGCGCCATTGGTGCCTTATCGCGCCCGCCGGCCCACTCTATGTGTCAGGCAACGCAATCGGCGGTGGGGACTTGATCCCCACAACGAGTCGGCAACATGACGGAAAGGGTTCGATCGTGGGACAATTGATCGACGGAAAATGGTCCACCCAGTGGTACGACACCAAAAAGACCGGTGGCGAATTCAAGCGCAGCCAGGCCGGCTTCCGCAACTGGGTTACCCGCGACGGCAGTCCAGGGCCTTCGGGCGAGGGCGGTTTCAAGGCCGAGGCCGGCCGCTACCACCTTTATGTGTCGCTGGCCTGCCCCTGGGCCCATCGCACGCTGATCTTCCGCAAGCTCAAGGAACTCGAAGACCTGATCTCGGTCTCGGTCGTCTCGCCCCGCATGCCGGACGAAACCGGCTGGAGCTTCGACAAGGCCACCGGGTCCACCGGTGATGCGCTGTTCGGCAAGGATACTCTCTGGCAGGTCTATACGCAGGCCGTCCCCGACTATACCGGCCGCGTCACCGTGCCCGTGTTGTGGGACAAGCAGAGCGGCACCATCGTCTCCAACGAAAGCTCGGAAATCATCCGCATGTTCAACTCGGCCTTCGACGAGCTGACCGGCAACACCGAGGATTTCTACCCCGAGCACCTGCGCACCCGGATCGATGAGGTCAATGCGCGGGTCTATGACGACATCAACAACGGTGTCTACAAGGCGGGCTTCGCCACCACGCAGGAGGCTTATGAGGGCGCCTTCGGCAAGCTGTTCGCTGCCCTGGACTGGGTCGAGGGCCTGCTGGGCGAGACGGCCTATCTCACCGGCGACACCATCACCGAGGCCGACTGGCGCCTGCTCACGACGCTGGTGCGTTTCGACGCGGTCTATTTCGGCCACTTCAAGTGCAACCTGCGACGCATCGCCGACTACAAGAACATCTCGCACTACCTCAAGGCGCTCTACGAGGTGCCCGGCGTCAAGGAAACGGTCGATCTCGACCACATCAAGACGCACTATTACTGGAGCCACATCACCATCAACCCGACGCGGATCGTGCCGGTTGGGCCGGAGCTGGGGTTTTTGAGGTAGGGCACCTCTCACCTCGCCCCTCTGGGGAGAGGTCGACCCGAAGGGTCGGGTGAGGGGCCTTTACTGGGTGAGGAGTTCGCGGAGACGCCCCCCTCACCCGGTGCTGCGCGCCGACCTCTCCCCGGAGGGGCGAGGTAAGGGAGTATTCTTGCTAGTACCCCCACACATCCCGCCTGGGCACATCGTCGAAATATTCATCGATCCGCTGGCTGGTTGCCGGTGTCACCTTTTCCGGCAGAGCGCGGCGGTCGAACCAGCCCACTTCGGCGATCTCGTGATCGGGCTTGCGCTCGAAGGCCCGTTCAAACTTGGTCGCCACATAGAAGGCGACATGGTCGCGGTCGGTGACCGGGCTCGAATTGTGATAGATGCCGAACAGGTGCATCGGCCCCACGACGCGATATCCGGTTTCTTCCAGCGTCTCGCGCGCCCCGGCATGTTCGAGCGTCTCGCCCGGGCTGACGCCGCCGCCGGGAAACTGCCAGCCTGGCACATAGGTGTGCCGGATCAGCAGCACCTTGTCGCCGTCGACCACCATGACGCGGGCGCCCAAGGTCATGCGATGCCACAGGCCCTTGAGGGTCAGGAACACCTTGGCGGTCAGCCGCTGCCTGCTATTCATCTGCATCGAAACACTCCTTGCGACGTTACCGGTAGCAGAGACTTGATGACGACAAAATTGACCCTGCGCCCGATTGACCGTTTTCTTGCCCGCCCGCATCTGGCATTAGGCGGACAATGACAATCCTTGCCCATATCTCCGATATCCACCTGTCGCCCATGCCCGACATCGGCTGGCGTGACCTGCTCGGCAAGCGCATCACCGGTTATCTCAACTGGAAGCTCAAGCGCCACGGCGAGCTCAACAGCGAAACCCTGTCGAACCTGGTTGCCCACATGCAGTCGCAGAATGCCGATTTTACGGCAGTGACCGGTGACCTGGTGAACCTGGCGCTGCCCCCCGAAATCGACCGGGCCGGCGAATGGCTGCGCGCGCTCGGCGCTGCCGATAAAGTCGCCACCTGCCCCGGCAACCACGACGCCTATGTCTCGGGCGCGCTGGAATCAGCGCAGACCTGCTGGGGCGAATACATGCAGGGCGAGACCCTGGACGACGCAGCATTCCCCTTCCTGCGGCGGGTGGGCGAACTGGCCATCATCTCGTGTTCCAGCGCGGTTCCGACGCGCCCCTTCCTTGCAGTGGGCCGGTTCGACGAGAAACAGGCCGACCGGCTGGGCCGCATGCTCAGGCTCATGGGCGACGCCGACCTGTTTCGCGTCGTTCTGATCCATCATCCGCCCAATCCGGAATTGCAGCACCCCTCCTTCGGTCTGAAGGGGCACAAGCTGTTTCGCCAGGTTATTGCCGAAAACGGTGCCGAGCTGGTCCTGCACGGCCACACGCATCGCTCCTCGATCCATTCCATCCCCGGCAAGGGCAAGGAAGTGCCGGTGGTGGGCGTCGCCGCCGCCAGCGCTGCCCAGGGCGGCACGCTGGACGACCCGGCGCGCTACAACCTGTTCCGCATCGACCGCAACGGCGATGGCGGCTGGAGCTGCACCATGCGCGAATTCGGCTTTCAGCGCCTGGGCAATGAGATCGTGATGCGCCTGCAGATGCGCATCTGCTGAGGCGCGAGCCGGTGACCGGCTCGCACAGGATGGTGGTCAGGCGTCCACGCCACCCCAGATCGCCTCGGCTGTACGGACAACCAGCTCAAGCTTTCGCTTCTGGTCGTCCTCGGTGATGGAATTGCCCTCCTCGGTGGAAGCAAAACCACATTGGGGCGCGATGCCGAGCTGATCGATATCGGCGTATTTGCTGGCCAGCTCGAACTTGCGCTTGAGGTCGTCGAGGTTCTCGAGCGCCGCCGTCTTGGTGGTGATGAAGCCGGGCAGGACGCGCTTTTTGCCCTTGGGCAGGAGCCGCAGTGGCTCCAGCCCGCCCGCCCGATCCGTGTCGTATTCCATGAAGTAGATGTCGACGCCCGTCTGGTTGAACACGGCATCGGCCGCCGGATCGTAGGCACCCTCGGCCACCCAGGTGGATTTGAAATTGCCACGGCACATATGCATGCCGATAAGCATGTCGTCCGGCCGATCCACGATGGCGTCATGCATCATCCTGGCATAGCGGCCGATCAGCCAATCGGGGTCTTCGCCCCTTGCCTTTCGCTCGGCGCGTATCTTGGGATCGCAGAGATAGGCAAAGAAGATGTCGTCGATCTGCAGGTAGCGGCAACCCGCGGCATAGAAGGCACCGACTGCCTTCTTGTAGGTACGGGTGATGGCTTCGAAATAAGCCTCGGCGTCATGCTTGTATTCGTTGACGTCGATATCGTCCTCGGCCACGCGGAAATGGATGGCGCTCGGCCCCGGGATCGAGATCTTCGGCGTGACCGTGGTGTGCTGCTGCACGAACTTGAAGTGCTCGAGCATCGGATGATTGTCCGGGAAGTCGAGCCGGCCGGTGATGATGGGAACATCCGCCTTGGTCTTGACCCCATGGAACTGGATGGCGCCGCTGTCGCGCCGCACGATTTCGAGGCCATCCAGCATCCCCATGAAATCGAAATGCCACCACGCCCGGCGAAACTCGCCGTCGGTAACCGCCTTGAGGCCGGCCGCCTCCTGCATGCGGATAACGTCGATGATGGCCGCATCCTCAACCGCCTTGAGTTCCTCGGCCGAAAGCGACTTGTCCTCGAAACGTGCCTTGCGCGCCGCCTTGAGGGCGGCGGGCCGCAGGAAACTGCCGACGATGTCGGCGCGATAGGGGGGCTTGGATGGCATGGCGTCCTCCTCAGGATTTTGACGCCATCTGATCGGCCTTTTGGCATCGAGGCAAGCCCGGAGGTCAGCCCGCCCCGATGGGCGCCATACGCCCTATTGGCCTTCGATCTTGTCACGGACCCGGTCGTGGACTTCCTCGGCTGCAGGCGTCATGATCTCCGCGAAGTCGCTCATTTCGTAGACCGGGCGAATTTCGATTTCGCTGTAGCCGAACATCGGGTTGGGGCAGCGCTTCACCCAGGCAACCGCTTCGTCCATGTCGCGGACCTCCCAGATCCAGTAGCCGGCAACCAGCTCCTTGGTCTCGGCAAATGGGCCGTCCATGACGATGCGCTTGGCCCCGTCGAAACCGATGCGCTTGCCCAGGCTCGAGGGCTTGAGGCCGTCGCCGCCCAGCATGATCCCGGCATCCACCAGTTCTTCATTGTAGCGGCCCATGGCCTCGAGCAATTCGCTCGACCCCATCTTGCCGGCTTCGCTTTCCTCTGTCGCCTTGACGAAAACCACAACGCGCATGACAGCTTCTCCGTGTTTGGGGCCCCATGACCCTCATGCCGAGACGACGAACGAGGCCGCCGGGTTTCGACAGGGAAGGCCCCACTCCCGCCACGCCCGCAAATCACCTATATGGTGAGCCAACCCCGCGAGTGATCCAAGTCTTGACCGAACAATTTCTCATCGAACGCCCGACCTTCGACCCGGCGACGGGCAAGGCCAGTTTCGGCTATGGCCTGGACGGCCTGCATTTCGTCGAAACCCTGGGCCTTCCCGTGGGGGCCGATGCGGCCAGTGCCCAGAGCCCGGCTTTCCGCAAGTTGCTGGACCTGACTGCCGTCGTGCTGGGCGTGAGCTATTTCAAGCTCCGGGCGCCTTTCGAAATCGTGGCGCCCAATATTGCCCTCACAGAGGCGGAGCGCGCCTTCGCCATAGACGTCTACGAAAACGGGCTGGGCGAATTCTATGCCCGAAACAACCTCATGCGCTTCGGCAAGCTGGAGCTGCACGCGCCCCATGACGTCGAGGCGAGCAAGCCGGCCCCGGCCTTGCCTGATCGCACGCTGCTGCCAATCGGCGGCGGCAAGGATTCGCTGGTCAGCGTTGATCTCCTGACCCATGCCGGCGTTGCGTTCACGCCCTTTGCCGTCAACCCCAAGGGGCCGATCCTGACTTCGGTCGACAAGATCGGTACGCCGCCGGTCTATGTGACTCGGACCCTCGACCCGGAAATGATCCGGCTGGGCAAGGAACCGGGCTACTACAACGGCCACGTCCCCTCCACCGCCATCAATTCGATGATCGCGGCGCTTTGTGCCCTCCTCTATGGCTACAACCAGATCGTGCTCAGCAATGAGCGTTCGGCCAGCGAAGGCAATGTCACCTTCGACGGGCGCGAGACCAATCACCAATATTCCAAGTCGCTCGGCTTCGAGCTGCTGATCGCCTCCATCCTGAGCGATGCCACCGGCGGCGCGCTGAAATACTTCTCGCTGCTGCGCCCCTATTCGGAGGCGCGCATCGCTTCGCTCTTCACCCATGAGAGCAAGTTCGATCATGTGTTTTCGAGCTGCAACCGCAATTTCCGGCTGACGGGCAATGACGGGCCGCTCTGGTGCGGCGAATGCCCCAAATGTCACTTCGTCTTCCTGATCTTTGCGCCCTTCATGGCCAAGGATCGCCTGCTGTCCATCTTCGGCAAGAACCTGCTCGATATCGAGGCCAACGAAGGCTCGTTCCGCGAACTGGCCGGGCTGGCCGGGCAGAAGCCTTGGGAATGCGTGGGGGAAATCCTGGAGGCGGCGGCCTGCCTCTATACTCTCACCCGCCATGCCGACTGGCATGACGCCGCCGTGGTCAAGGCCGTCAAGGCCGACCTCTTCGCCCAATACGGCGAACCCAAGCTGCAACTGGCCATGGCCGAATGCCTCACCGACAGCCACGATCACCACATTCCGCCGGCTTTGGCCGCCAAGGTGGCTGCCTATGCGGTTTGAGGAGCCGGTCCTGCTCTATGGCGCCGGGCGCGAGGCAAGCTCGACCCGCGCCTTCCTCAAGGCGCGTCAGCCCGACCTCAAGGTCTTCGTCACCGTCGACAGCGGCACCGCCGATATCCCCGAAACCGAGGCCATCGCCCCGGCCGACCTGCCGGACGCCATTCGTTCCCATCGCTTCGGGCTCATCGTAAAAAGCCCCGGCGTGTCGCGCTACAAGGACGTATTCGACATCGCCCGCGACGCCGGTATCCCGGTAACGTCCAACCTCAATTTATGGGGCTCGGCCTATCGGGCCGGTCGCACGGTCATTGCCATTTCGGGCACCAAGGGCAAATCAACCACCGCGACACTGGTCCACCTGATGCTGAGCAAGTCCGGTATCGATGCGGGCCTGGCCGGCAATGTCGGCGTGGCACCGCTGGAAATCGCCGACCGTCATGCGGTCGTGGTGTTCGAGCTGTCCAGTTACCAGACTTCGGATATGGCCTTCCTGCCCGACATCGCGGCCATCACCAATCTCTATCCCGAGCATGTCGACTGGCACGGCTCGATCGACCGCTATTTCAAGGACAAGCTGCACCTGATCGATCGCGATGGCGGGTTTCCGGTGGCGCTGGGCGCGGCGGCCAAGGGCAACGCCATGGTGGCTGCGGCGGTGCGCGACCATCGCCGGCTGCTCGGCGAACTGACGCCCGAGCAATCGGCCGCCATCGACAAGGCGGTGCTGGGCTCGCGCCTCAAGGGTGCGCATAACTTGGACAATGCTCGGTTGGCCGCACAGATCGCGCTGGCCGCCGGGGCCAGGCTGGACGGCATCGTGCGGGGCATCGCCGCCTTCCAGCCCCTGCCGCACCGGCTCGAAGAACATCAGTTCGGCGGCACCATCTTTGTCAACGACTCGATCTCCACCACGCCCGAAGCCACCAAGGCGGCCCTCGCCGCCTACCGGGGCTACCGCCTGGCACTGATTGCCGGTGGCCATGAACGCGAGCAGGATTACGGCGAGCTGAGCACGCTATTGGCGGGGTATGGGGTGACAACGCTGGTCTGCCTGCCGGTTACCGGCGCCCGGCTGGCGACGGCGACCCGCGCCGCTGCCCCCCATATCGTCGTCTTCGCCGAGCCCGATCTCGAGGCGGCAATGCAGATCCTGCATGCGCGGCGCTGCGATTTTGACGCGGTCATTCTGTCGCCCGGCGCACCGTCCTACAATCAGTTCAAGAATTTCGAGGAGCGCGGTCAGCGCTTCATTGCCCTGGCGCAAGCCATTTTCGGCTGAGGAGCCATCATGCCCGGCTTGCTCTATCTCGCCATCGCGATTGTCGGGGAAGTGGTCGCCACCTCATTCCTGCGCGCCTCGGCCGGCTTCTCCCAACTCGTTCCCACCCTCGTGGTGGTCGTTGGCTATGGCATCACCTTCTATTTTTTCTCGCTGGCTCTGCAGACCATCCCGGTGGGGATCGGCTACGCCATCTGGTCGGGTGCGGGCATCGTCCTCATCTCGGTGATCGCCTATTTCGTCCATGGACAGTCGCTGGACCTGCCTGCGCTGATCGGCATGGGCCTGATCCTGGCCGGTGTGCTGGTGATCAACCTCTTCTCGCAATCCTCGGCCCACTAGAAAGCGCGGATCATCGCAGCGGCCGGCACGCCGGCCCTGACCAGCGCCTCGCGGATCGAACCGATCAACACCTCGTCCTCGATGCGCTCGCGCAGCCGTGGCAGGATGCCCTGGGCGCGGAAGGCTGGCACGCCCAACACTTCGGGCAGGTAGCGGCCAACGACCGCGCTGTCGCCCGAGCCCTGCCCCGCCATGATAGCCAGGATCGGCCCTAGCTCCGGATCGGCTATCGCATAGAGCTCCGCACTGGCCGTCGCCGCAACGAAATCGCCGTCGCGCAGGGCCAGCAGGGTTGGCACGCCTTGATACCAGGCCGGTGGATTGGGCGACCCCTGGACCGCGTCGATCGACAGGGGTTCGGCTTCATCCAGCTTGCCCGCAAGAGACAGCAGCCGGGCATAGGCCGCCAGCGCATCGACGCTCGCCGGATTGAGTTGCAACGAGGAACTATATTCGGCTCTGGCCCGCGCCAGGTCGCCCACGGCCTCATGCAGGTGGGCCTGCTGCTCCCAGACGAAGCTGCTGAGCGGATCGAGCTGCATGGCGCGCTCGAGGTCGGATGTTGCCGCGCGCTGCCGATCGATGGCCGACCCGGTGCCGTCCACCGCGCCTGGTTGTTCCGCGAGCAGGATGCCCGTGGCGGCCAAGGCGCCCGCGCTGCCCCGATCGGCCTCGGGCAACGCCGCGAAGCACTGGCTGGCCCGCTCGGCCGCACCAGCGCCGCCGCTCTCGCGGTAGAGGTCGAACAAGACACGGCACAGGTAAGGATTGATTCCCCTGTCGCCACCAGCAGCCGAGGCGAGGTATTGACGTGCCGCCATGTGCAAGGGGCCGCGCGGACTGCCCAGCAGCAGGCTGAGCGACCTGGAAACCCGATCGAGCACGTCGGAGCCCAATGCTTCGCCTGCTCCAAGCGCCACGGTGTGGTTCCAGATCACGGCCCCGGTTCGGCCCTCCGTCAGGATGGCGCTATAGCGAAGCACGTCCCCGTCCGGCCGGGCAATGCCGGTCAGCACATAGTCGCTGGCCGGCAGGCCAGCCGATTCGCCCTGCGCGCCATAGCGGGGCTCAATATTGCCGAACTGCTCCAAGTCGGTCACCAGTTCGATCGCCAGACCGGACACGCGGGGAGACGGGGTATCCGGGGACGACAGGTCCTGAAACTCGACGATAGCAACCGTCGGTCGCTTGATGGCGCCACCGGCACCAGGCGCATTGCGCCACCAGGCACTCAAGCCATAGCCCGCCACTGCCAGCCCGAGCAGCACCGCGCCCAGAACGAGCCACCTCCCCCCAAGGCGCGGGCCGCGGCGCGGCGGCGCGTGATTCTCCACATTTTCAGCCGCGGCCGGGGCAACATGCGGTTCCGGTGCAGCCACGAATTCGGGCACGTAGCGACCAACCGGCAGGTGAATCTGCACGGTCTCGTCGTTGCCAGGGCCGTTATAGTAATCCTCGAGCAGCGCGCGCAGTCGCCGGGCCTGAACCCGGACGATCGGATCGGCCTGCGGATCGAAATCCGACGGTCGCCCGAAGACGTCGACCGCGATGGAATAAGCCTTTATGGTTTGCTCATTGCCTTCAAGTGTTCGCTCGACGATATAGGCGAGGAAACGGCTGAGCTGCGGGGAGCGCGCAATATCGGGCCACGCGAGCAGGCGCTCGAGTGCCAGGTGGATTGCCTTGTTCTGCGGCGCAGCATCGGTCAATCTCGCCTCCCGGTGATCCGGGATTGTGACGATTTACATGTAAAACACAAGACTGTGTTACGTCGACTTTACCTAAGTTGCCTTTTTTGTTGGCGGTGATTGCATCATACGGCCGCTGTCGGCGTTCAATACCCGACGTCGCTTCGCGCCGGTTAGGCCCCGGTCCGAAGCCAATTGACCACCTAGTGTAGAACCGTGTCGCCGGTCGTCCTTCGGGATGCTGGCGTGAGTTTCCTTATCATTGCCGTGCCGGCGGGCATGGCAACGAGGTGTGCTTTGAGCGAGTACCTGGACGGCGTGCCTTTTTTGGCGCTGGTGGATGATGACCAGCATTCCGCACTGCTCTTGACGCGGATGCTGCTGGCGCATGGTTCGCCGGACGTGCAGTGGCTCGGCGGCGCCATGGATGGCCGGCTGGCGCTGGCCAGGATCCTCAGCGATCCGGCAGCCGACTGGCCCGGACTTCTGATCGTGGACCTAAAGGCCCACAGCAATGCCAGCCTGGAATTCGTCTCCTCGATCCAGGCGCTGGCCCGCCAGAAGGGTGTGCCGGTGGTGGTGATGGCACCGCCACTGGATCGCCAAGGCCGAGAGGCCCTGCACGAGGCCGGCGCCTCGGGCGTGTTCTTTCGCCATGCTGACCGCGACGCCTACCGGCGCGAAGCAGCAGGCATAGTCAGTTTCTGGGCGCGCAATCAGCGCCTGGATGCGGTTGGCATGTAACGCCTGCGTCCACAGGTTGCATGCCTCGGCCGGCAGGAACGCTGCATGACGGTTTTCGGACCGCTCCTGCATTCCCAAGCGTCCCTCCGGCCACTCCATTCCTCTTTGGTCCGTTGCAGAGCGGCTGAGGAGGGCGTCGGTCCTACTCCAAGGGGGCTGGCGCGTGGGCGCGGTCGCGACACCTCCCGGTCGTGCCCGCACGGGGGGAGAAGCATTTGGCAGCGCGCTCGTCCCTCAGCGCCGATGCCGAGGACTAACGCTTCTCCCCGCGGCCCGCTGCAACTGCGTCCGCATCATGGCCGATGATCTTGTGGGCGAGCGCCCGGAGGGATGCGAGCACGATGACGGCCAGCAATGCGACCCCCAAGGCAATGACGTAGTAGCCCAGGGCCGTTGCGACCCCGACTGCTCCGGCCAACCACATGCCCGCTCCGGTCGTCAGCCCTTGTACGCTGCCGCGATCTCGAAAGATCGCGCCCGCGCCCAGGAACGCAATGCCCGCCGTTACCGCCTCGACCGCGCGGATCGGGTCCGCCCGGGAGCCATCGGCACCGGTATCGATCGTGTGATAGATCTCGAAGGCCAGGACGGTGAACAAGGCTGCCGCCATGGCGACCAGGATATGCGTGCGCAATCCGGCCTCGGCAGTATTCCACTCCCGCTCGAAGCCGATCATCGCGCCCAGCGCGGCGGCAATGAGCAGGCGAATGGCAATGATATGTTGGGGTAGATAGGTCTGAACGAAACCGAATTCGTTGCCGACATCCATGGCAGACTTCCGGGATTTGTGACGCTAACGGGAAAACCCGCAATGACGGCCTTGGTTCCGGATGATGACACCATGCTGAAGACTGTTGTCTACGGACTCACGCTCCGCGCGCTCTTGCCGCAAGATGCAGCATCGCTCCACACGGTGGTGCAAGCCAATCGTGCCCATCTAACAGCACATGGCGACTATCTCGACCTGGTGAGGGCGCCGGTCGACACATTGGCAGACGAACTTGGAGCTCCCGGTCAGCATCGGTTCGGCATTTTCCTGTCCGGTCAGCTGATCGGCCGGGCCGATCTCAACCCCGTGGCCCCGCCCCGATACGGGCTAGGCTATTGGCTGGCCCAGCAAGCCACCGGCTCCGGCTATGCCACACACGTACTGGCGGCATTGCTGCGATTTGCGCGAGAGGACCTGCACGCCTCGGAAGTCTATGCGGGCGTGACCGGAGGAAATGTTCGGAGCGAGCGCCTGCTGCAACGACTGGGCTTTGCTCAAGTCGCCGTGTTCGACACCTATACCCGCTTTCGACTTAAACTGGACAAGTCGGCGCCAGGTTACACCGTCTTGAGCCAGCCGCCGTCGACGAAATAGGTGCTGCCGGTGGAGTAGCTGGCTTTGTCCGAGCACATGAAGACGAAGAAGTTGGCTAACTCCTCCGGCGTGGCAAAGCGCTTCATCCCACCGGCCTCGTCTGCTACGCCCTGGAGGTGGGCTTCCCAGCCATCCTCGCCGGCAATCTGCTTGGCCGTCTTGATCCAGTCGGGCGTCAGGACAAGGCCCGGATTGACCGTGTTGACCCGGATGTTGTCGCCGACCACCTCGTTGGCGAGGGTCTTGGAAAACATCATCAACGCGGCCTTGGTGGTGTCGTAGATCGGCTCGTACCAAAGCGGCTGCACGGCGCAGATGGAGGCATTGTGGAGCACGACGCCCCCACCGCGCCGCTTCATCGACGGCACCAGCCCGCGCGCCAGCCGCACGGCGGCCATCACATGCAGGTCCCAGTAATACTGCCATTTGGCATCGTCGGCCTCGGCAATGGTCTCATTGGAGCCGGTGCCGGCATTGTTGATGAGGATGTCGGCGCCGCCAAAGGCCTTGCTTGTGCCCTTGATGACCGCATCACACCCCACGGCCGTCGCGACATCTGCGGCGACGGCCGTGGCAATGATGCCGAATTTCTGGGCTACCGCCACGGCAGCGTCCTCGGTCCGCTCCTTGTTCCGGCCGACCAGCACCAGGTTTGCCCCTTCAGCCGCCAGCCCCTCGGCGATTGCCAGGCCGATACCGACAGTGCCACCCGTGATGACGGCCACCTTGTCGCGCAGGTTCAAGTCCATATCCGCCTCCTCCTAGCCCGCGACCTTGATCTGCAGCTTGACGTCCGTTGGTCGTGACTCCACCGCGCGGTCGAACGCTGCCTTGGCATCCTCGAAAGTGAAAGTCTCCGAGATCAGCGGCTTGAGGTCCACCTTGCCGGACGCGATCAGCGCAATGGCCCGATCATATTGGTGAGCATAGCGGAACACGTTCTCGATGCGCAGTTCCTTGACTGAGGCCCCGGCAATATCCACCGCCACGGGCTCGACCGGCAGACCCACCACGACGATGGCGCCACCCGGCCGGGGCAGGTCCATGATGGTTTTCCACGCATGCGGCGAGCCCGAGCATTCGAACACGACATCCGCGCCCCATCCATCGGTGAGGCCAGCGACCGCCTCCACTACGTTCTTCTCGCGAATATTGACCGGGATAATGCCCTGATATTGCGCAGCAATGTCCAGCTTGGGCCGGGCCAGGTCGGCCACGATCACCCGCGCACAGCCACCGGCCAGCGCCGCCAGCGCGACCATGGTGCCGATCGGACCGGCGCCCAGCACCACGGCCGTATCACCGGGTGCGATCCTGGCCTTGCTGGCAGCCTGCATGCCCACGGCGAACGGCTCGACCATGGCGCCTTCGGCAAAGCTGACATGATCGGGCAGTTTGAACGTGTAATTGGCGGGATGCACCACCTCCGGCGTCAGGACGCCGTGCACGGGCGGCGTGGCCCAGAACGACACGGCCGGATCGACATTGTACATGCCCAGGCGGCTGGCGCGTGAATTGGCGTCCGGGATGCCCGGTTCCATGCAGACGCGGTCGCCGACCTTGAGATGAGTGACACCGGCGCCAACCTCGGTCACCGTTCCGGCCGCCTCATGCCCCAGCACCATCGGGGCATTGACCACAAACGGCCCGATGCGGCCATGGGTGTAGTAGTGCACGTCAGAGCCGCACACGCCGACGGTGTGGATGGCGATCTTGACCGTGCCGGGTCCGGTTTCCAGCGGCAGGTCGATATCGCGCAGGGCCAACTCGTGCTGGCGTTCGAGGACAAGCGCACGAACTTTGGTCATCTCTAGGGTCCGGGATGGGGAAGGAATGGTGCCGTTCTAAACCACAACCTGGCCGCCGCGAAGGCAGGAACCGACAAAAGGCGTTCGCGATAAATCGTTTTACCAGCCCCCGCTCCGGTAACCAGTCCGCAAGGCCATCCGGGCTATGTTCGCTTTCCACGAGGCACGAAACCGGACAATTGATGCAGTCCCAGAGCTCGACAATCGAACGTTGGCAGTTCTCTGCCGCTGTCCTGCTGCCCGTCGTCCTGGCCCTGGTGATCACCGCAGCCGCCGTGCTGGGTTTCGTTTTCTGGTCCACCGCCAACATCGACGCGAGAGCCCTCGAGCGGCAGAGCACCATGTTCGAGCATGTCATCGAGGCGCGCCGGATTGGGCTCGAACACGAGCTGGCCAGCGTAGCTGCGCGCGACGACACGGTGGTCAACACCAAGTTGATGTTCAGCCAGAACTGGGTCGACCGCAATGTCGGTCGCTGGATGTACCAGTTCTTTGGCCATAACCGGATCGTCGTTCTCGATGACATCGCCCAGCCCCTCTACATGATGGAGGACGGCGTCTCGGTCGAGTCGCAGAACTATCGGCGCATTGCCAGCCCCGTCCAGCAATTGGTCAACCGCGTGCGCGAACGGAGCCCGGCCTTTGCCGTCCCCGATGGCCCGCCTGCTCCCGTTTCGGTCTCCGATTTCGCCGTGGTGGAAGGCCTGCCCGCCATTGTGAGCGTGATGACGATCGTCTCGGACACGGGCGCCATCGTCCAGCAGCCGGGCACGGAGCCGCTGCTGGCGGCCGTCGAGTTTCTCGATGGCAGCACCGCGACCGAATTCAACAGCGAATATCTGTTCGAGGACGGCAATTTCAGTCTCGTGCGCGTCGACAACCCCGATCGTGCCACCCGCTCCATCCTGAACAATGCCGGACGCTTCGTTGCCTTCTTCGATTGGGAACGCGACCGCCCTGGCCTGACCATGCTGCGCCAGACAGGCCCTGCCCTGGCCGTGGCCTTTGCCGTCGCCGCGATCCTGGTCTTCCTGCTGCTCCGCCAGTTGCGCCGGTCGTCCACCGCGCTCGAAGTTGGACGGCGCAATGCCGAACACCAAGCGGCCCACGATCGGCTGACGGGCCTGCCCAACCGCATGGGCTTCGATGTCCACCTGGCCAAGGTCCTCGCCGATAGCCAGGGCGCGGGGACGCAACTCTCCCTGCTGATGCTGGATCTCGACCGCTTCAAGCAGGTCAACGATACGCTGGGCCATCAGGCCGGCGACGAACTGATCTGCGCCGTCGGCCAGCGCATCCGCGACGTGGTCGGCGAAGGCATCATGATCGCGCGGCTCGGCGGCGACGAATTCGGGATCCTGCTGGTTTCGCCGGACGGGTCGGCCGACCTGGGCGGACTGGCCTCCGGCATCATCGAGTCCATCGGCCAGGCGTTCGACCTTAACCACTACAAGGCCCATGTCGGCGTCAGCATCGGCATCGTCAACGCCACCGGCGGCAGCGCCGAGCCGCGCGAACTGGTGCGCAAGGCCGACATCGCGCTCTACGAGGCCAAGGCGGGCGGGCGCAATCGCGCCGTGGTCTACGAAGAGCACATGAACGAGCTGCTGCAGCTGCAGCACACCATCGAGGGCGAGCTGCGCGAAGCCCTGCAGCGCGACGACCAGCTCTCTGTGGCCTTCCAGCCCCTGATCGACCAGCATACGCGCAAGGTGATCGGCGCCGAGGCCCTGGCGCGATGGAACCATCCCAAATACGGCAACATCTCGCCGGCCCGCTTCATCCCAGTCGCCGAAAATACCGGCCTCATCGAAGCCCTGGGCGAATTCGTGCTGCGCCGTGCCTGTGCGCTCGGCGCCAAGGCCCCGGGCCGGACCATCGCCGTCAACATCTCGCCCACCCAGCTGCGCAATCCACGGTTCTCCATTCAGGTCTTCGACATCCTGCGCGAAACCGGCATGCGGCCGCTCGACCTTGAACTGGAAATCACCGAGTCCATCCTGCTCGATGACGAGCATACATCGGCGCAGAACCTGCGGACCTTCCGCGCCGCCGGCATCCACATCGCACTCGACGATTTCGGCACCGGCTACTCCTCGCTGAGCTACCTCAAGCGCTACCCGGTGGACCGCATCAAGATCGACCGCTCCTTCGTCATGCAGCTGGCCGATGGCCACGTCTCGGTCGCCATCACCCAGGCCATCGTCACCCTGGCCCATGCCATGGATATCGAGGTGACCGCCGAAGGCGTCGAGACCGAGCCCCAGGCCACCATCTTGGGACGCCTCGGCTGCAACACACTGCAAGGCTTCCTGTTTTCCGGCGGCGTCGCCGAGGATCGCATCACCGCCATCTTCGCCGACAAGGCCAACGCGCCGGAGCGCCGCCGGCGCATTAAGGCCGCGTGAAAGCTCCATTAACTGCGATTCGCGGCACCGCTGGTGGATTCACCAGCCGCTAAGCGAGCGGGCCGACACTCCCGGCCACGGTCGGGGGACAGGCGTCATGTCGCAATCGAACACGTCAAACTGGCAGTTTTCGCGCAAGGTGATGCTGCCCATCGTCGTTGCCATCCTGGTAACGATAGGCACGGTGGCCAGCTTCGTCGCCTGGTCGGTCGGTCGCGCCGACGATCAGGCACTGGCCCGGCAGACGCGGCTGCTTGAACAGGCGATCGCAGACCAGATGGCCGCGGTTCCGGCAGGCCAGGAGGAGCTCGCCGTCTGGGACGAAGCCGTGGAGGCCGTGGCCGGGCGCGATGTCGACTGGCTCAACGAGAATATCGGCGCCACAGCCTTCAACATCCATGGCCAGAGCCGACTCTACCTGCTCGACGCAGGCGGCAAGCCGGTCTACGCCATGCGCGACGGCGGACAGGTGCCGGGCAAGTCGGTCGAACTGGTGCGCGAAACCCTCGCTCCGCTGATCGAGGAACTGCACTCCATCGACAACCAGGCTGCAATCGACGCCTATAACAACTTCATCGGCGAAGCCCCGCCATCGGCCATGGACGTCGCCCTGGTCGAGGGCCGACCCGCCATTGTCAGCGTCATGCCCATGCTGCTCGATGTCAGCACCGATTTTGCCCCTGTCGGGGAGGAGCCGATCCTCGTCTCCGTCGTACTGCTCGACGATGTCCTGGCGGGTGAACTGGAAGCCCAATACCTGTTTGAAAACGCCCGCTTCGAGACCGGTCCGGACGCGATCGACACACAGGCTAGCTTCGCCGTGCGCAACAAGGCCGGCGAGCCTGTCACCTGGTCAAATGGCAGCCCGACCGCCCCGGCGCCCGTATTCTCAATGACACCCTCCCGGCTTTGCTGGGCGCCCTCGTCGTCACCGGCGCGATCATCCTCGTTTTGATGCGCAACCTGCAGCGCGCTTCGACCCAGTTGCAGTCGGAGCGGGCCGAGGCCCAGCATCGCGCCCTGCATGATCCGCTGACCGGGCTGGGCAACCGTTCCCTGTTCCGCGACCGGCTGGATACCGCGATGCGCAACCTGCCGCGCGGCGAGCCACGCCTGGCCCTGCTGGCACTCGATCTTGATCGCTTCAAGCAGGTCAACGACACGCTGGGCCATGAGGCCGGCGACGAATTGCTGCGCCAGGCTTCCGCACGCATCACCACGACGTTGCAGCCGGCCGACACGCTAGCCCGGCTCGGGGGCGACGAATTTGCAATCATCCAGCCTGGAATCACGACCCATGACGATGCGGCGCGGTTGGCTCAACGCGTCATCGATGCTTTGCAGCCACCCTTCCACATTTCGGGACAGACCATCCAGATCGGCGTCAGCGTCGGCATCGCCACTGCCCCGGATCTGGCGCGGACCGATGCGGACCTGGTGGCGCGCGCCGACGACGCCCTCTACCAGGCCAAGGCCGGCGGCAGGAACCGCTATTGCTTGTCTGTGGCCGCCATGGCTGAAGGCCATCCGGTTCTGCTGGACGCACGGGTGCGGCAGGCCTTCGGGACGGCCTGAACCTAGCCCACAGCCGCCAGCACGGCGCCCAGCCGCTTTTCCCGCTGCAACAGCCCGGGTGCGCCGCCCCTCCCCGCCGCTTCCCACATGGGCTTGAGCTTGCCGGTATCGAACAGCTTGAACAGGCATGGCGCGATGTAGGACTTGCGCGAAATGGCGGGCGTGTTGCGCAGGACTTCAGCAACATGCCGCGCCACCTCGCCCATCTGGCGACGGCGCGCGGTCTCGGACTTGCCCACCTCCATGCCGGCCAAAGCCTCGGCCGCCAGCGCGCTGGCATGCAGCGTGCGGAAATCCTTTGCGGAAATCTCGGTGCCGGCGAGTTCCCTCAGATAGGCGTTGATCGCCTCGGTCTTGATCGGCCGCACGGTACCGGTCTCGTCGCGCCACACCAGCAGGCGCTTGCCCGGAAGCGCCTGAATGCGTCGGATGGCATCGGCGAGCCTGGCATCGGTAAGGCAATACTGGGCCCGCTTGCCACCCTTTGCGTCGAAGGTGAAGCAGACTTCATCGCCATTGACCCGCGCATCACGCGAATAGAGCGTGCCGGCGCCGCGCGTACCACTGGTTTCGAGATATTTTTCGCGACCGACGCGCATGGCCGTGCGGTCGATCAAGGCCACGGCGATGTTGAGCGCCAGCGCCCGGCTGCCCGCCTCGGCGGCCAGTCCCGCCTCGATCCTGCGGCGCAGGCGCGGCAGAGCCGCGGTCAGCGCCGCCAACCGCTTCTGCTTCTTGCTGTCGCGGCGCACTTCCCAATCCGGATGATAGATATACTGGTCGCGGCCGGCTTCATCGACACCGAGTACCTGGATATGCGCCCGCGGATGGGCGGCAATCCGCACTTCGCGCCAGGCCGGGGGAATACCCAGAGCCTTGATGCGTGCGCGCGTCGGTTCGTCCGACACCAGGGCGCCGTCCGCGTCGCGGTAGCAGAATCCCTTGCCACTGCGCTGGCGCACGAGGGTCAGGTCCTTCCGGCCGATCTTGATGAGACGCATGGTCAGGTCGGATTGGATTGGGTGAGCGTATAGATCGTGTAGATGATGGCGAAGAGCACGACGACGCCGATCAGCGAGGTCACCAAGACGCGGGCATTCATCTTGCGCGGGCTGGCCTGGCGAACTTCGGTCGTGCTCTTGTTGGGGTCATAGGTTTCCATGACGCTCTCCTTGCTTGTGCCGTTGCAACGGTGCGCGCGCCAAGCCGGTTCCGCGACATCGCGCCGCCGGGCCTTGACGCCGCCCGCGCCGAGGCTGACCTTCGAACATGACCACCACGCAGGATAGCCCCATGACCAGTGCCGCCACCCTTACCCGCATGATCATGGCTGGACAGGGCAAGGAACCGGCGGACCTCGTCATCAAGAATGTGCGACTGCTCGACGTCATCACAGGCGCGGTGACCCAAACCGACATCGCCATTGTCGGCGACCGTATCGTGGGCACCCATGCACGCTATGAGGGCAAGACCGTAATCGATGGCAATGGCCGCTTCGCCGTCCCCGGCTTCATCGATACCCACCTGCACATCGAATCTTCGCTCGTCACCCCATATGAGTTCGACCGCTGCGTGTTGCCTCATGGCGTCACGACGGTGATCTGCGACCCCCATGAAATCGCCAATGTGCTGGGCGCGGAGGGTATCCGCTACTTCCTCGACTGCGCCGAGCAGACGGTGATGGACATACGTGTCAATCTCTCGTCCTGCGTGCCGGCCACCGGCTTTGAAACCTCGGGGGCGGCGCTTGAAATCGCTGACCTCGAGCCGTTCCGCACCCATCCCAAGGTGATTGGCCTCGCGGAAATGATGAACTTTCCCGGCGTGCTCAATGCCGATCCCGGTATCCTCGCCAAGCTCGTCGCCTTCCAGGGTGGCCATATCGACGGCCACGCCCCGCTGTTGCGCGGCACTGCGCTTAATGGCTATCTCGCGGCCGCCATTCGTACCGACCACGAGGCCACCTCGGCCGCCGAAGCGCGCGAGAAGCTCAGCAAGGGCATGGCCATCCTCATCCGCGAGGGTTCGGTCTCCAAGGACCTCAAGGCGCTGGCCGAAGTGCTCGACGAAAACACCTCGAGTTTCGTGGCGCTCTGTACCGACGATCGCAACCCGCTCGATATTGCCGAGGAAGGGCACCTGGACAGCTCCATCCGCCGGCTGATCGCCATGGGCCGGCCGCTGCACCATGTTTATCGCGCCGCCAGCCACTCGGCCGCCCGCATCTTCGGCTTGCGCGATCGCGGCCTGGTGGCGCCCGGCTGGCGCGCCGATATCGCCCTGCTCGACAGCCTAGAGGATTGCCGCGTGTCCGACGTCGTTACCGGCGGTCGGCTGGTTGGCCCCGATCTCTTCACCGCGCGCCAGCCCGTCGCCGCCGTTGGCCTCTCCTCGATGAAGGCCAAGCCGGTCTCACCAGACGATTTCATCGCCCAGCCCAAGCCCGGCCGGAACAGCACGCCGGTCATCGGCGTCAAGCCGGGCCTGATCCTGACCTTCCGCGACGAAGCCACGCTGGCCACGACCGAAAAGGGCCTGCAGCCCGATCTCGAGGCCGACGTGCTCAAGGTTGCCGTCATCGAGCGGCACGGCAGGAACGGCAATATCGGCCGCGGCTTCGTACGCGGCTTCGGCCTCAAGCGCGGCGCCATCGCCTCCTCGGTTGGCCATGACAGCCACAACATTACCGTCATCGGTGCGACCGACGAGGACATGGCCGTGGCGGTCAATCGCCTGATCGAACTGCATGGCGGCTTCGTGGTCGCCGATGGTGGCAAGGTCACGGCTGAACTGGCGCTGCCCATTGCCGGCCTGATGAGCGACAAGCCGTTCGAGGAGGTGACGCATGACCTGCACGCGCTGCGCGAGGCAGCCTATGCGCTCGATTGCGTGCTCCCCGAACCGTTCCTCCAGGTCGCGTTCCTCGCGCTGCCGGTCATCCCCCACCTCAAGATGACCGATCGCGGCCTGTTCGACGTCGACAAATTCGACTTCGTGGATTGAGGCGATGAGCTTAAGCAGCCTCGTACTAGCTAAGCTCTACGGTCTGCCACCCCGGCTCTATGGCACCACACGCCAACGGAACATCGCTCTGCCGATGGACGATGGCGTGACGCTGATGACCGACGTCTATTCTCCGCGCGTCGAGGGACCGCACCCCACCATCCTCATGCGCTTGCCCTATGGGCGGCATGGCTTCGACACGGTCGCTGAATGCTACGCCGAACGCGGCTTTCACGTCGTGCTGCAGGCCTGTCGCGGCACCGAAAAGTCCGGCGGGGACTTCGATCCGCTGGTCAACGAACGCGCCGACGGGCTTGCCACCCTGCGCTGGATCAAGGCGCAGGACTGGTATGACGGTCGTCTTGGCCTCTCCGGTCCATCCTATCTGGGCTATGCGCAATGGGCCATCTGCGACGAGCTGCCCGCAACCTCGGCCATGGCCACCAAGGTGACCTCAGCCGAGTTCCAGTCGGTGGTCTTCCCCTCCGGCGCCTTCCACCTGGGCCTGTGGCTGAGCTGGCTGCAGGTCGTCGAAGGCCTGCGCGGTAATCCACTCAAGATGAGCGGCACCATGTTTTCCGGCGGTGTCGAGAAGCGTACGGCCAGGGCGGCGATGACCCTGCCGCTGCTCCACGCGGACAAGGCCGCCGTTGGCCACGACGTGCCGTTCTGGCAAAGCTGGTTCGAAAGCGCCATCGGCAATGACGACTTCTGGAAAGCCATCGACCACCGTCATCGACTGGGGCCACAGACGCCGCCCAACCACTTCATTTCCGGCTGGCACGATTTCATGCTCGACCAGCTACTGCGCGACTACCAGACGCTGGTGTCCTTCGGCCACCAGCCCTATCTGACGGTCGGCCCCTGGACGCATATCGCCAATGACCTCCAGGCCGAAAGCATGCGCGAGACGCTGACCTGGATGCGCGCCAAGCTGTTGGGCGACGGCTCCGGCCTGCGCGAAAAGCCCGTGCGCATCTTCGTCACCGGCCTGGGCGAATGGCGCGACTATGACAGCTATCCGCCCGGTCCGCCGGCCATGCAAACCTGGTATATCCAGCCCGCCCGTGGCCTGGGGCAGACACCTTCGGGCACGACGCAGCCCGACCGCTATCGCTATGACCCCGCCAACCCCACCCCCAATGTCGGCGGCAATATGTTTGCCTTTACCGGGGCCGGCCCGGTGGACAATGCACCGCGTGAAAACCGCGGCGACGTGCTGAGTTACACCTCCGAGCCACTAGCGGAAAACCTGACCATCATAGGCCAGACCAGCGTGACGCTGCATGCCCGCGCCAGTGTCCCCCATGCCGACTTTTTCCTGCGCCTCTGCGATGTCGGGCCAGATGGCATTTCGCTCAACATCTGCGACGGCCTCATCCGCGTGACACCGGAAACGCCGGTGGAGCCGGATGGCAGTTGGTGGCTCGACTTCACCTTGCACGCCGCCGCCCACAGCTTCCGTGCCGGCCACCGCCTGCGGCTGCAGGTGTCTTCAGGCGCGCATCCGAGATATGCGCGCAATCTGGGGACCGACGAGCCGGTGGGGACGGCAACGCGGATGGTGGCCAATGACGTGGAGATCATCGGCGCAGAACTCGGACTCGCGACTTATGAGGTGTAGGCTCTCTCCCACTTTGTAGGGGTAACTCCCTACTTCCCGTCGCGCGCCTTCACCTTGCGCCGGGCGGCATGGAGCAGCGGCTCGGTATAGCCGCTCGGCTGGTCCGCCCCATGCAAGGCCAGGTCAAGCGCGGCGTTGAAAGCCACCGACTGGAAATTCTCCGCCATCGGCCGATACAGCGGATCGCCTGCGTTCTGCTCGTCCACCACCGCGGCCATGCGTTCGAAGACCGCAGCCACCTCGTCGCGCGACACCAGTCCATGCCGCAGCCAGTTGGCCACCGCCTGGCTGGAAATCCGGCAGGTCGCCCGATCCTCCATCAGGCCGACATTGTTGATATCAGGCACCTTCGAACAGCCCACGCCCTGCTGCACCCAGCGCACGACATAGCCGAGAATCCCCTGGGCGTTGTTTTCCAGCTCGCGGGTGATTTCCTCGCGGCTGAGGGAGAACGGCACCTGGATCGGCATCGAGAACAGCTCGCTCAAGGCGGGCACCGCCTGGTTGTGACGGCGCCGCTGCGCCTCGAACACATCGACCCGGTGGTAATGCAGCGCATGCAATGTCGCGGCGGTTGGGCTGGGCACCCAGGCCGTATTGGCGCCGGCATTTGGGTGGGCAGCCTTGGCGGCCATCATCGCCGCCATGTCGTCCGGTCGGGCCCACATGCCCTTGCCGATCTGCGCCCGGCCAGAAAGCCCGCAGGCCAGGCCAATCAGCACGTTGCGATCCTCGTAAGCCTGTAGCCACTTCTCGGAGCGGACCTCGTCCTTGCGCAAGACGGCGCCCGCTTCCATCGACGTGTGGATTTCGTCGCCAGTTCGATCGAGGAAGCCCGTATTGATGAAAAACACCCGCTGGCGGGCTTCGTAGATCGCGGCCTTGAGGTTGGCCGAGGTGCGACGCTCCTCGTCCATGATGCCGATCTTGATGGTGAGCGGCTCGAGCCCCAGCATCTTCTCGACCGACGCAAAGATCGCGCAGGCGAAGGCCACTTCCTCGGGCCCATGCATCTTGGGTTTGACGACATAGATGGCGCCGGTGGTGCTGTTGACCTTGTCCTGCATGGCGCAGAGCGCGGTTACGGCTGCGTCCATCAGCCCCTCGCCGATGGGCTTGCCGTCCAGCAACACCGCGTCCGTGGTCATCAGGTGTCCGACATTGCGCACCAGCAGCAGCGACCGCCCCTTGAGCACCAGCGGCTGGCCGTTGACGTCCTTGTAGGTCCGGTCGGCATTGAGTTTGCGGGTCACGGTGCGCCCGCCCTTCTGGAACGTGTCCTCCAGCGTGCCGTTCATCAGGCCCAGCCAATTGCGATAAACCCCAACCTTGTCCTCGGCATCGACCGCCGCGACCGAATCCTCGCAATCCTGGATGGTGGTCAGCGCCGCCTCGACGACGATATCGCTCAGGCCTGCCCTATGCGTCCCGCCGATCACGCTGCCGGGATCGATGACCAGGATCACATGGAGACCATGGTGGCGCAGCACGATTTCGCCGCTGGCTTCCGTACCGCCATAGCCGACAAACGCGGCCGGATCGCGCAGGCCCGTGCGCCCATTTGTGGTGTCGACTTCGAGATGGCGCGTCTCGCCGTCCTTGACGATGTGATAACCCGTGACGTCCCGGTGGCTGCCCGAAGCCAGAGGCAGGACATCATCGAGAAATCCTGCGGCATGCTCGACCACGGCGGCACCACGCGCGGCATTGTAGCCCTTGCCGGGCGCCAGTTCGCCGTCCCGGCTAATGACATCGGTGCCATAAAGCGCGTCGTACAAGCTACCCCAGCGGGCATTGGCAGCATTGAGCGCGTAGCGTGCGTTTGAGACCGGCACGACCAGCTGCGGCCCGCAGAGCGTGGTAATCTCGGGATCCAGCCCACTCGTCTCGATGGTGAAATCGTCAGGCTCGGGAACCAGATAGCCTATGTCGCGCAGAAAAAATTCATAGCCCTGGGCATTGTTGGCTACCGGCCCGTACCTGCGGTGCCAGTCGTCGATCTTGGCCTGCAACTCGTCGCGCCGCGCCAGCAGTCGCGCATTGGTCGGCGCATGTTCCGCCACCAGGGCCGCAAATCCGCTCCAGAATTGCTCGGCTGATACCGCAGTCCCGGGAAGCGCTTCCTTCTCCACGAAATCGACCAGCAGAGGGTGAACCGAAAGGCCGGACTTTGTGAGATGCGCGCTCATCATTGCTTCCTTTTCGTGCAGACTGACGAGACTTAAGTCATGCACCCTGACCTGCCAACCCGCCTAATCTGGACTTCGCCCTTGCACCAGCGACATAGACTTCGGCGATCGCCCGATCGTCCCCCAGCGTCTGCAGCAGGAACAGTTCTTCCGCGAGCGTGGTGACTGTGGCCATGCGCAGCGCCATCGCCGGCGTGGCCGCTGCATTGAGCACCACCAGGTCCGCCGCATTGCCAGGCGAAATGGCGCCGATCGTTCCCTCCAGCGACAGCGCCCGGGCATTGCCCAGGGTCATCATGTAGAAGGAGTTGAACGGGGTCAGCCGCTGCCCGCGCAGTTGCAAGACTTTATAGCCTTCGGCCATGGTTTCCAGCATCCCATAGCTGGTGCCGCCGCCGATATCGGTGGCGACGCCAATGCGCACGCCATGCTTGGTGAGGCGCTCGCGGTCGAACAGGCCCGAGCCCAGGAACAGGTTCGAGGTGGGGCAGAACACGGCCACCGAGCCGGTTTCTGCCAGCACAGCGGTTTCACGGTGGTTGAGGTGGATACTGTGCCCAAGCAGGGTCCTGGGCCCCAACAGGCCATAATCCTCGTAGATGCCGGTATAGTCCGGCGAGTCCGGATAGAGCTCCATCGACTTGGTGATCTCGTCGGCATTCTCGCTCAGATGCGTCTGCACGTAGCATCCGGGGTGCTCGGCCACCAGCGCGCGCGAGGCTTCGAGCTGCGCCGGTGTCGAGGTGATGGCGAAACGCGGCGAGATGGCGTAGAGCCCGCGAGCTCGTCCGTGCCAGCGTTCGATCAGCATCTTGCTGTCGTCGTAGCCCGATTGCGCGGTGTCGCAGAGCGCCTCGGGGGCATTGCGATCCATCATCACCTTGCCGCCGATCATGAGCATGTTGCGCTTTTCGGCCTCGCCGAAATAGGCGTCCACCGAGCGCGGATGGCTTGAACAATAGGCCACGGCGGTGGTGGTGCCGTTGCGGATCAGCTCATCGTAGAAAGCCGCGGCGACGGCGCCGGCATGGCCCTGCTGGCTGAATTTCTGTTCTTCGACGAAGGTGTAGGTATTGAGCCATTCGAGCAGCGAGCCGGCATAGGAGGCAACGATCTGGCTCTGCACATAATGCAGGTGCGTGTCGATGAAGCCGGGCAGGATCAAGTGCGGGCGATGGTCGATGACCTCGGCATCGCCATCCGCGACATAGTCGCCAACGGCGATGATCTTGCCGGCATCGATAGTGACGGCGCCGTCCTCGATATAGCGATAGCTCGCGGCGTCATCGAGCCCCTGCGGCTCGCTGAGGAAGGTCAGCACCCGGCCCCGCAGAACAGTCCTGGTCATTGACCCGAACCTTCGCGGAACCACTCCACGATTAGCGCCCGTTCCTCCTGGGTCATTCCGCTCGCATTGCCCGGTGGCATGGCATGGGCATAACCGGCTTGCATGGCGATGTCCTTGGCGTGGTTGGCGACGGCGATGTCATTGTCGAGGATGACATTCTTCGGCGGCTCGAACACACCGGGCCAGGCAGGCTCGGCCGTGTGGCACATGGCGCAGCGCGTCTGCACGGCTAGGCTCGCAGCAGCGAAGTGCTCAGCATGGAGAAAGCTCTCGGCCGCACGAGACGCCACCTCCTCTCCTGCCGACCCCGGCAATTTCGGCGCCGTCGACAGCCAGGCGATGATGATGAACAGCACCACGGCCACCAGCCAGGTCCAGTGCGGGTTGCCTTTCCGCGCATGTCGGGTGTTGAAATAGTGGCGGATGACCACCCCGACCAGGAAGATCAGCGAAGCGATGATCCAGTTCCACTGCGTGGCGAAGGCCAGCGGATAGTGGCTGGACAGCATGAAGAAGATGACGGGCAGCGTCAGGTAGTTGTTGTGGAGGCTCCGCTGCTTGGCGATCTTGCCATACTTGGCGTCGGGCACCCGGCCGGCCTTGAGGTCGCCCACCACGATCTTCTGGTTGGGGATGATGATCATGGCGACATTGGCCGCCATGATTGTCGCGGTGAAGGCGCCCATATGCAGCATGGCGGCCCGGCCCGTGAACAGCAGCGTGTAGCCGTAGCTGGCTGCGACCAGAATGGCGAACAGCACCAGCATCAGGCCGGTCGTGGAATTCCCGATCGGCGACTTGCAGAGCGCATCGTAGAGCACCCAGCCAAGCACGATAGATCCGATGGAAAGTCCGATGGCCTGCCATTGCACGAGATCGAGCACATTGCGGTCGATGAGGTAGATGTCGGCGCCGACATAATAGACCAGGGCCAGCAGCATGAAGCCGGACAACCAGGTCCAGTAGCTTTCCCATTTGAACCAGGTCAGGTGTTCGGGCAGGAATTCCGGCGCCACCAGGTATTTCTGGATGTGATAGAAGCCGCCGCCATGTACCTGCCACTCCTCACCATGCGCCAGGGGCGGCAGGCTGGGGGTCTTGCGCAGGCCAAGGTCGAGCGCGATGAAGTAGAAGGACGAGCCGATCCAGGCGATCGCCGTGACTACATGCAGCCAGCGCACGGCAAACATCAGCCATTCGTAGGCAATCGCGTAATCGGGCATCGTTTCGTCCTCAACCTACCTGCCTTGGGGACCAAGGCATTAAACCTGCCCCGCGGCAAAGAAGGGCGGGCCGAAACCCGCCCCTCTCTAATCATTCGATAGCCGATCAAGCCGGCTGTTCGACGCCCTCGACATACCAGTCCATGCTGAGCAGTTCGGCATCGGTCATAGTCTGGCCGGCCGGAACGCGCTCCACGCCGGTATTGTCCTTGATCGGACCGGTGAAGATGTGGAACGAGCCGTCGATCTGGCCGGTGCGAACGGCCTCGGCCGCAGCCTTGACCTCGTCGGTGACCTTGGGACCATAGGGCCCGATCTGGACCACGTCTTCCTTGAGGCCTTCCCAGGTATCGCCGGCCGTCCAGGTGCCGTCGATGACAGCCTGGGCAGAGGCGGCATAGTGCGGACCCCAATGGTCGATGATCGAGGTCAGCTGGGTTTCCGGTGCGAACTCGCTCATGTCGGCACCCTGGCCGAAGCCACCGACAATGCCGCGTTCCTGGGCAACCTGGAGGGCAGCCGGGCCGTCGGTATGCTGGGCGATCACGTCGATGCCCTGGTCGATCATGGCGCGGGCGGTGTCAGCTTCCTTGGCCGGGTCGTTCCAGGTGGAGATGTAGACCGGGCGAATGGTGAAGTCAGGGTTGACCTTGCGCGCTGCCAGCACGAACGAGTTGATGCCCATCACCACTTCGGGGATCGGGAACGAGCCGATATAGCCCGCCTTGCCGGTCTTGGAGAGGTGGCCGGCAATGGTGCCGCAGACGGCACGACCTTCGTAGAACCGGGCATTGTAGAGGCCGACATTGTCCGCCTTCATGTAGCCGGTGGCATGCTCGAACTTCACGTCCGGGAACTGCTGGGCAACCTTGATCACCGAGTCGCCGAAGCCGAAGCTGGTGGCAAAGATCAGCTTGTTGCCCTGCTGGGCCAACTCGCGCAGCACGCGCTCGCAGTCCGGGCCTTCCGGCACGTTTTCGACATAGGTGGTTTCCACCGCGTCGCCGAGCTTCTCCTCGAGATAGAGACGGCCCTGGTTATGGGCGTAGTTGTAGCCGTTGTCGTTGATGGTGCCGACATAGATGAAGCCCACCTTGAGCGGTTCACCCTGGGCAAAGGCCCGGCTGCCGAGCAGCGGCAGCGCGGCGGCAGCAGCGCCTGCCTTCAGAATGGAGCGGCGATTCAGAGTCATGTGTTTCTCCTGGACGTGATTTTGGTTGTGGATCGAGGCGGTCATTGGCGCCGCCTCAACTGGTTGGCAAGAACGGCTTGCCGAGGCAGGCCGGTGCGTTGGTGAATGCGTCGCGCCGGATCGAGATCAGTACCAGCACGACGATGGTCGCCAGATAGGGCAAGGCGGCCCACAGCTCGGACGGAATGGATGACAGCGGTCCGCTGCCGGCCTTGGCGTAGAGTTCCATGGTCATGACCAGGCCGAAGAAATAGGCGCCCGCCAGCAGTCGGAATGGCCGCCATGACGCGAACACGACCAGCGCCACCGCGATCCAGCCACGACCGGCGGTCATGCGCTCGGCCCATTGCGGCGTCAGCAGCAGCGGGAAACAGGCTCCGGCAACACCTGCCATGGCTCCGCCAAAGGCGACCGCGGCATAGCGCACGGCATTGACCGGATAACCGATCGAATGAGCCGAATGATCGTTTTCGCCGACGGCCCGCAGGATCAGGCCCGCGCGGGTCCGTTGCAGGAAATACCAGATGGCAAAGACCATGATCACCGAGAAGTAGACCGGTGCGGCATAGCCGAACACCACCCGCAGCAGCGGATGGCTAGCCAGTTCGGCCGGAAACAACGGCCCCATCAGCGATACCGGCCGGGCCGAGAACGGCGCGCCCGCGAGGGCCGAAAGGCCAGTACCAAAAATGGTCAGCGCCAGCCCGGTTGCCGTCTGGTTGGCTGACAGGCTCAGCGTCAGGAAAGCAAAGATCTGCGATACGGCCAGCCCTGCGAAAGCCCCGCAAAGCAGCGCAAAATAAGGATTGCCGGTGTAGAACTGCCCGGCGAATCCGGCAATGGCGCCGACCAGCATCATGCCCTCGACGCCCAGGTTGAGGACGCCGCTCTTTTCCACCACTAGTTCACCGAGGGCAGCGATCAGGATGGGCGTGGCCGCACCGACCAGCGTCACGAAAATGGCGAGCACCAGGTCCATCAGGCAACTCCTCGCGCTGGCGCCTTGCTGACGCGACGCAGGCGATAGCGGACCAGGAGGTCACCCGCCAGGAGGAAGAACAGTACCATGGCCTGGAAGATGCCCGTTGCGGCATTAGGCAGGCCGATCGTGGTCTGGGCCACCTCACCCCCGACAAAGGTGATGGCCAGCACGATGCCGGCAAAGATCACGCCCAGCGGATTGAGCCGACCGAGAAACGCCACGATGATGGCGGTAAAGCCATAATTGGTCGGGAAGCCCGGCACCATGCGCTGGAACGGCCCCGCCACCTCAAGGGCACCTGCAAGCCCGGCCAGGGCACCGGAAACCAGCATGGCCAGCCAGATCGTACGATTTTCGGAGAAGCCGCCATAGCGGGCGGCATGCGGCGCCGTGCCCACCACCCGCATCTGATAGCCGAACACCGAGCGGGTCATGACGAACCAGGCGACCAGCGCCACCACGATGGCGATCGGCACACCCAGATGGACAATGGTCCCCGGGATGATCGTGGGCAGCCGGGCGGCGTCGGCAAACAGCCGCGTTTGCGGAAAGCCCATGCCCATCGGATCCTTCCACGGGGCGCGGATCAGGAAATAGACCAGCTGCACCGACGCGTAGGTCAGCATCAGCGACGTCAGGATCTCATTCACGCCGAGCCGCGTCCGGAGCAAGGCCGGGATGGCGGCATAGGCCGCCGCACCGGCCATGCCGGCGAGCACCATGGCCGGCAGGATCCACCAGCCGGTGAGACTATAGGTGCTCAGGGCCACCCAGGTTGCAGCCAGGCCGCCTACCACATACTGACCTTCGGCGCCGATGTTCCATACATTGGCGCGATAGGCGATCGAGAGCCCCGTACCGATGATGATCAGCGGGGCGGCCTTCACGCCCAGGTCCTGCCACTTGTAGGCATTGGTGAGGGGCGTCAGGAATATTTCGCGCACGGCGCCGACGCCGTCATAGCCGATCAGCGAGAAGATGATGGCGCCCAGCACCATCGTCAGTACGACAGCCGCCACGGGGGTCGCATAGACCATGAGCTGGGAGGGCTCGGGGCGCTTCTCAAGCCGGAATTGCATCCTGCACCTCCGTCGTTCCGTGTACGCCACCCATCAACAGGCCGATCTCCTCGACACTCATCTCGCCGGTCGGTCGCGCGGGCGACAGCCGCCCCATATTGATGACCGCCAGCGTGTCGGACAGTGCTCTCAGTTCATCGAGGTCCTGGCTGATCACCACGATGGCCGAGCCGGCCGCGGCAAGGTCCGCCAGCGCCTGGTGAATTGCCGCGGCGGCACCGGCATCGACGCCCCAGGTGGGTTGGCTTACCACCAGTACGCTGGGCTTCTGGAGGATTTCGCGGCCCATGATGTATTTCTGCAGATTGCCGCCCGACAGCGAGCCGGCTGTCGAGGCCGGGCCCAGCGCCTTGACGGCGAAGTCGGCGATGACTTTACCCGTATAGGTCTTGGCGGCGCCCGAATTGATCAGCCCCATCACCACCATGCCCAGGCGGTCACGCGCCGTGAGCACCGAATTGTCGCTCAGGGTGAACTCGCCCACCGCGGCATGGCCGTTTCGCTCCTCGGGAACCGCGCATAGCCCGCGCTTGCGCCGGCCCGTGGTGTCGAGCAGGCCCAGCGATACGCCATCGAGGGTGATGGCATCCTTGTCCTGGCTGCGAATCTCCCCGCTCAGCGCGTCGAGCAGGGCGTTCTGGCCATTGCCGGCCACCCCGGCGATCCCCAGGATTTCCCCTGCCCGTACAGTGAAGCTGACGGCATCGACCGGGACGTCGAAATGCCCGGTCCTGGCTGTCGACAGGCGCGACACCACCAGCTTGGGCTGGCCCATGCTGCGCCCTTCGGCGCGCACGATATCCTTGAGCCCGGTGCCGATCATCTTCTCGGCCATCGAGCGACTGGTTTCCTGCCTGGGGTCGCAGGTATCGACCAGCTTGCCGCCGCGCAGGATCGTGGCCGTGTCGCACAGCGCTTTGATCTCGTGCAGCTTGTGCGAGATATAGAGGATCGAGCAGCCCTCGCTTGCCAGCTTGCGCAGCACGTCGAACAGCTGCTCGACCTCCTGCGGTGTCAGCACCGAGGTCGGCTCGTCCATGATCAGCAGCTTGGGCTCGAGCAGCAGCGCGCGCACGATCTCGATGCGCTGGCGCTCGCCCACCGACAGCGTTGCGACCGTACGATGCGGATCGAGCGCCAGGCCATACTGCGTCATCACCGCCCGGATCCGCGTCTCGAGCTCCCGCGACGGAATTTTGCTGTCCATGCCCAGCGCGATGTTTTCGAGCACCGTCAGCGCTTCGAACAGCGAGAAGTGCTGGAACACCATGCCGATGCCCAATTTGCGGGCCGCGTTGGGATTGGGAACCACAACGGGCGCGCCATCCCAGCGGATCTCGCCGGCATCGGGCTGCATGATCCCGTAGATCATCTTGACCAGGGTGGACTTGCCCGCTCCGTTTTCGCCGAGCAAGGCATGGATTTCGCCTGGCTTGACGGCAAAGGTGACATTGTCGTTGGCGAGCACGCCGGGAAAGCGTTTGGTGATACCGGTCAATTCCAGCCGATACGGCATACTAGCGTCCAATCACCACCCCCAATGGCTTGGGGGCGCGTGCCTGCGCAACTTCAGCTTCCCGTTGCCCAATGTGGACCATAATTTCAGCTGCCGCCAGTGCCGCTATGACTTCGGGACGCTTATCCCCAAGGCCTTGCTGTCCGATAGGCAGCACCAGCCTGTCCAGCGCCGCCCCGTCACCGCCCTCGGCCTTGAACCAGCTCGCAAATCTCGCCCGCTTGGTCCGGCTGCCGACCATGCCGACATAGGGCGCATCGCGCCGCGCCAGCGCTTCCCGTGCAATCATGAAATCGAGCGCGTGGTCATGCGTGAGGATGACGTAGGAACTGCCCTCGGGCGCCGACCGCACCACGGCCTCGGGCATGGCGACAACCCGCGATTTGATGCCGTGGGGGAGTTCGGCCAGCTCTTCGCGGCGCGTATCGATGACTTCCAGCTGCACCGGCAGCAGCGACAATATCTGCGCCAGCGCCCGACCCACATGGCCGGCGCCAAAGACATAGACATGCGGCAGCGCGGCATCCTCCTCGGCCACGACGGCTGCCAGATGTTCGCGCATCGCCGCATCGGCATAGGCGAGCTTCACCTCGACCCGGCCGCCACAGCATTGGCCGATCTCTGGGCCGAGCGGCACGTCCATAGCCTCGGTGGCTTGGCCGTTGGCCAATAGCCGCCGCGCATGCTCAATCACCATATATTCGAGCGCCCCGCCGCCGATCGTGCCGAAGATCGCCTGCGGCCCAACCAGCATGAACGTGCCCTGTTCGCGTGGACTGGAGCCGCGCACGGAGGTCAGCGTGCAGACGATGGCGTCTGGGTTGGCGGCGAGGAACGTGGTGAGGTCGGAAGCTCTTTTCATGAAGAGGGTACCCCCTCCCAACCTCCCCCTGATAGGGGGAGGAGCGGATCGAGTTTGCTGGAACAGCAGTTCATACGCGGAACGGTCCCTCCCCCTATCAGGGGGAGGTTAGGAGGGGGTACTGCGATGCCTGTGCGATCGCTCACCCCCGCGCCTCCCGCTTCAATCGCTCCACCCCCATCAGCACCCGCTCGGGCGTCACCGGGGTGTCCAGCCGCGGCGCGATGCGGTAGTCGGCCACCGAGGCCACCGCCATGCTCAGTGCTTCGACCACGCTCATCGCCAGCATCAGCGGCGGCTCGCCGACGGCCTTGGAGCGGCCGATCGTCGGTTCCCTGTTTTCGGACCACTCGGCCAGTTTGACATTGAAAACCGGCGGAACGTCCGAGGCCAACGGGATCTTGTAGGTCGAGGGCGCCTTGGTGCGCAGCTGGCCCTTGTCGTCCCACACGAGTTCTTCGGTGGTCAGCCACCCCATGCCCTGGATGAAACCGCCTTCGACCTGTCCGATATCGATGGCCGGATTGAGCGACCTGCCCATGTCATGGAGAATGTCGACGCGATCCACCGTGTATTCGCCGGTCAGCGTATCGATGGTCACCTCGCTGACCGAAGCGCCATAGGCGAAGTAGTAGAACGGATGGCCCCGGCCCGTGGCCCGGTCCCAGTGAATCTTGGGCGTTTGGTAGAATCCGGCCGCCGAGAGCTGCACGCGGTTGAGATAGGCCGATGCGGCCAGTTCGGCGAAGGGCACAAAGGTCGTCCCTGCCTGGATGCCACCTTGCACCCAGGTGACCTCGCCTTCGCTGACCTGATGCAGCCTCGCCGCGTGGGTGGTCAGGCGCTCCTTGATCTGCCGGGCGGCGTCGAAGGCGGCCATGCCGTTGAGGTCGGAACCCGACGAGGCGGCGGTGGCGGAGGTATTGGGCACCTTGCCTGTCGTCGTCGCCATGATCTTGACCGTGTCGAGCCCGACGCCGAAGGCATCGGCCAGTACCTGCGCTACCTTGATATAGAGGCCCTGCCCCATCTCGGTGCCGCCATGGCTGAGATGGATCGAGCCATCCTTGTAGACATGTACCAGCGCCCCGGCCTGGTTGTACCAGGTGGCCGTGAACGATATGCCGAACTTGACCGGCGTGAGGGCAATGCCCTTCTTGAGGACGGAACTGCCCTGGTTGTAAGCGAGCACCGCCGCTCGCCGCGCCTGGTAGTCCGCACTGGCTTCGAGTTCATCCACCACGCGGTGGATGACATTGTCCTCCACCTTCTGGTGGTAGGGCGTCACATTATTGGTGTCGAGGCCGTAGAAATTGGCCTTCCTGACGTCGAGTGGGTCCTTGCCCAGGGCATAGGCGATATCTTCGATCCAGCGCTCGGCCGCCATCATGCCCTGCGGACCACCAAAGCCGCGAAAAGCGGTGTTGGAGACTGTATTGGTATAGAGCGGCTCGCTGCGCACCCGCACGGCCGGATACCAGTAGGCGTTGTCGGCATGGAACAGGGCGCGGTCGGTCACCGGGCCGCTAAGGTCGGACGAAAATCCGGCACGGGCACCATAGACGGCGTCGACGGCGTGGATCTTGCCGCTGTCATCATAGCCGACGTCGTAATCGACCACGAAATCGTGCCGCTTGCCGGTGGCCGTCATGTCGTCGTCGCGGTCCGGCCGGATCTTGCAGGTGCGGTTCCACTTCTTGGCCGCCAGGGCCACCACGGCCGCGAACAGGTTGCCCTGCGTTTCCTTGCCGCCAAAGCCGCCGCCCATCCGCCGCACGTTGACGGTCACGGCATGGTGGCGGATGCCGAGCACCTGGGCGACCATCAGTTGCACTTCGCTGGGATGCTGCGTCGAGGAATAGACCGTGACGTCTTCGTCCTCGCCCGGCACCGCCATGGCGATATGGCCTTCGAGATAGAAATGGTCCTGCCCGCCAATGGCAATGCTGCCCTTGATGCGATGCTGCGCGTCCGCCATGCCGGCAGCGACGTCGCCACGCTCCAGCTTGAGCGGCTCGGTCACCAGCTTGCCACCGGCGGCCTGCGCCGCCCGTACATTGGTATGATACGGCAGGTCGCGATATTCGACCTTGGCCAGATGCGCGGCCCGCCGCGCCTGGTCGCGCGTCTCGGCAACCACGGCGAACAGCGGCTGCCCCCAGAAATGCACCTTGCCGATCGCAAAGATCGGCTCGTCGTGCTTGTGGCTGGGCGAAACATCGTTCTCGCCGGGAATGTCGTCGGCGGTCAGAATGCCGATGACCCCCGGGGCTGCCCTCGTCGCGGCCAGGTCGATCGAGACGATCTCGGCATGCGCATTGGTGGATAGCGCCAGATAGGCATGCACCGTGCCCTCAGGCTCCACCATGTCGTCGATATATTCGGCCGAACCGGCAACATGCTTGGGTCCGCTGTCGTGGCGGGTCGCGGTATGGAGGCTGGCCAGCGCGATGGGGGCGTCGTGCTTGTTCATGCCACCTCCCGGCGGAGCCGCTGGCCCTGCCCGGTGGTTTCAAGGAAGAAGCGCTGCAACAGGTTCCGCGCGGTCAGCAGCCGGTATTCGGCACTGGCGCGCATGTCGGAGATTGGCTGGTAGTCACTGGCAAAGGCAGCAACTGCCGCGTCTACGGTTGCCTGGGTCCACGGCTTGCCCACCAGCGCCGCCTCGACCGCCCTGGCGCGCTTGGGGGTGGCTGCCATGCCACCGAAGGCGATGCGGGCCATGCCGACCGTGCCCCCGTCGTTGACGAATATCCGGAAGGCACCGCACAACGCCGAAATGTCTTCCTCGCGTCGCTTTGAGACCTTGTACACGGCGAATTTCTCGCCTTCGGGCAGGAGCGGGATGGTGACGCTCTCGACGAACTCGCCAGGCTGCCGGTCCTGCTTGCCATAGGCGAGGAAGTAATCCTCGAGCTTGATCTCGCGGCGGTGCTCACCCCGGCGCAGGCTGAGCTTCGCGCCCAGCGCGATGAACGGCGGCGGCGTGTCACCGATCGGCGAACCGTTGGCGATATTGCCGCCTATGGTCCCCATGTTGCGGATCTGCTCGCCGGCGATGCGGTTCCAGAGTTCGCCCATATCGGGGAAATTGGCCGCAACGACAGGCAGCGCCTCCGAATAGCTCACCCCCGCATAGAACCGCACTTCGCTGTCGTTCTCGGCGATGCGCTTGAGCTCCTGAAGGTGATTGATGAAGATCACCGGCCCGATGGGCCGCATGAACTTGGTGACCCACAAGCCGACATCGGTCGAGCCGTTCACGATGGTCGCGGCAGGATTGGCCTCGTAGATCGCGGCAAAATCATCCAGGTTCGCCGGCACGATAATGCGGTCGGTGCCCTCGCCGATTTCGACCCGCGTGCCATCATTGATCGCCTTGATCCTGCCCTTGAGCGCGATGCGCTCGGCCCAGAGCGGATCGGCCTCGGGCCGGCCGTAGCTCGAAATCGCCTTGCCGGCGCGAATGATCGGTGCATAGCCGGTGCAGCGGCAGAGATTACCCTGCAACGCCTTCTCGATGGCGGCCTGGCTGGGTTCGGGATCGCGCATCCACAGGCCATAGAGGCTCATCACGAAGCCCGGTGTGCAGAAACCGCACTGGCTGCCATGGTAGTCGACCATCGCCTGCTGCACCGGATGCAGCACGCCATCCTTGCCGCGCAGATGCTCGATCGTCACCACATGGGTGCCATGGAGACTCCCCACGAACCGGATGCAGGCCGTGACCGAGTCATAGATGATTTCGTCCCCGGCCAGCCGCCCGACCAGCACGGTGCAGGCGCCGCAATCGCCCTCGGCGCAGCCTTCCTTGGAGCCGCGAAGGCGCCGCTCCAGCCGCAGCCAATCGAGCAGGGTCGTATCGGGCTTCAGGTCGCTGAGGCTGATTTCCTCGTCATTGAGGATGAAGCGGATGGCGCCGGAGACCTCGACCATTGCTAGCTCCCCCGATAGGTGGAATAGGCGAAGGGGCTGACCAGCAGCGGCACGTGATAGTGCTTGTCTTCCGAAATCGTGAAGCGGATAGGCACTACGTCGAGGAATGGTGCTTCGAGTTCGACGCCCAGCCGTTCGAAATACTGCCCGACATGGAAGTGAATCTCGAACTCGCCATGCTGGAACTGGTCCTCGTCCAGCAGCGGCTGATCCACCCGTCCATCGGCATTGGTGTAGCTGTCGGCGATATGGTGATTGTGGTCACCATGCACGAACAGCAATTCGAGACGCATGCCCCGCGCCGGCTTGCCGTGCATGGTATCCAGGACATGAGTCGTAAGGCGTCCACTACCCGCCATCTGCTGCTCCGTATATCGTCCCCGAAGCACGAGACTATCGCATCGCGACCGATGCGCAATGCTCATTTTTTACCATCTGGTCCATTTTTGAGCATCTGCTTGCGCTCTGCCCAATTCATACTGCCGGTATCACCAGACAAGAGCTTACCGATGCGCTACCCCCGCGACATGCACGGCTACGGCCCCAACCCGCCCCATGCCAACTGGCCTGGCGGCGCCCATGTTGCGGTGCAGTTCGTGCTCAACTACGAAGAGGGCGGCGAGAACAATATCCTGCATGGCGATGCGGGTTCGGAGGCCTTCCTGGCCGACGTGGTCGGGGCAGTACCCTGGCCGGGGCTGCGGCACTGGAACATCGAATCCATGTACGAATACGGTGCGCGCGCCGGCTTCTGGCGGCTGCACAAGCTTTTCACCGAGGCGCAGCTGCCCGTCACCATCTATGGAGTCGCCACCGCGCTGATGCGTGCCCCGGCGCAGCTTGCGGCGATGCAGGCGGCCGGCTGGGAGATTGCCAGCCACGGCTACAAGTGGGTCGAACACAAGGACATGCCCCCCGATATCGAGCGGCAACAGATCGCCGAAGCCATCCGGCTACACACCATCGCAACGGGGGAGCGGCCGCGTGGCTGGTATACCGGGCGCTGCTCGCTCAACACGGTCGACCTCGTTTCCGAGGAGGGCGGCTTTGCCTATATCTCGGATACCTATGATGATGATCTGCCCTATTGGCGAGTACATCTGGGCCGGCCCCAGCTGATCATCCCCTACACGCTCAGCGCCAACGACATGCGCTTCGTCACCGCTTCGGGCTTCGGCAATGGCGAGGAATACTTCCAGTTTCTCAAGGACAGCTTCGATTGCCTCTATGCCGAGGGCAAGGCAGGTTCGCCCAAGATGATGTCCATCGGCCTCCACTGCCGGCTGGTGGGTCAGCCCGGCCGCTACCAGGCCCTCAAGAAATTCGTCGACTACATCAAGGGTTTCGACAAGGTGTGGATCCCGACCCGCCTGGCAATTGCCGAACACTGGGCGAGGGAACATCCCTATGTCGCGCCGGAGGTGGTTCCGTCTGATCTCGACCAAGCCGAGTTCGTTGCTCGCTATGGCTCCATATTCGAGCATTCTCCCTGGATCGCGGAGCGTGCCTGGGCCGGTGAACTCGCCCCGGCCAACGATACCGCCATTGGCCTCCATTTCGCTTTGCGCACGCAGTTCCGCATGGCGACGCCGGAAGAACGGCTCGCCGTGCTGCGCGCCCACCCCGACCTCGCCGGCAAGCTGGCCGCCGCCAGACGACTGACCGAGGCGTCGACAGCCGAACAGGCGTCGGCCGGGCTCGACGCGCTTACGGACGGCGAGCGCGCGCGCTTCACCGAACTCAACGAACACTATGTCGAGAAATTCGGCTTCCCCTTCATCATCGCCGTGCGCGACAACACCAAGGCCTCGATCCTCGCCGCCTTCGAGCAGCGCATCAACAACAGCGCGGAGACAGAATTTGCCACGGCCTGCGCGCAAGTGGAGCGGATCGCGCTGCTGAGGTTACAGGCGGCTTTGCCGTGAGGCCCTAGCCGTTCATCGCATCCGGGTCGAAGCCGATTGCGGTACCATCCCGGAACAGGCCCAGCATCAGGGCGAACAGGCTCAGCCACGGCAAGTGGTGCTGTAGCCAGGCCTGGGGCGCGACGCCATTATGGGTATTGGACTGATCCATACCCCCAGCATCGCGCCAAAGTTTGAAGAAAGAGTAACCCTAACAAGGTGTTACCATGCAGTAGCTCCCAGGGAGCCTGGTGGGGTCAACGCCGGTGAAGCTCTGTCCGGCGCGCGCAGTGCCCTACTTGTAGAATCCCTCGCGCAGGTTGATGCCGTGCTCGATATAGACCTTGAGCGCGCAGAGCATGCCGGTCCAGCCCTCGCAATTGCCGAAGGCGGCTTTCCGCGCGGCCTGGGTGTCGCGCCAGCCGGTCTCGGCGATGGTCACCAAGGTGCGGCCATCTTCGAGAGCCTCGAAGGTCATGGTGACCGTGGTGTCATAAGCGCCACCCTGGTCGGGCGTACCGTCGGCGGCGCCCCAATGCAGCACGACCTTTCGGTCCGGCACCACCTCGATGACATGCACCGGAAACGCGCCGGGGAAATCATGGAAATCCCAGGTCACGGTCGCCCCAGTCTCCAGCCGACCCTTCGCCCCGCCGGTGGTGAAATAGCCACTAAGCTGCTTGGGATCGACCACGGCCTCGAAGACCTCGTGCACCGGCTTGCTGATCCGGCCCGACACCCGAAACTCCGGTGCCTGCCGGGCACCGCGGCTTTCTACTGCTCGCATTCTGTCCTCCTTCAACTCGCCTGCTTGACCGCGCTCGTCTCAATGAACGACTTGAGACTGCCGCCGAAATAGTAGTTCCAGCCCTGCGAACAGTCCTCGAAGCATTCCTTCTGCGGCACAAGGCCGACATGGGTAATGCGCACTTCCGTCCCGCCGGCAACCGGCGTGATGTCGAAGACGATGTCGGTGCCGGTCCATTCTGAAGGGTCGGCCACGAAGTTGATCGCCCCATCCACCACGTGCCAGGCAACCTTGCGGCCTGGCATCAGTTCGGTCACCCGCTGACGCGAGGCATGCAGGTCCTTGAAACGGTACGTAAACTCTCCACCGATCCGATCGGCGTCGCCCTCGATTTCGCCACCCCACCAATCGCGCACCGCGACGATGGCGGCATAGACCGCTGCCGGATCGGACTTCACCACGAAATGCGACGTGTAATCATTCTGATTCATTTGCTCTGCCGGCCCGCGCCGTTCCCTCGAAAATCACCAAAAAATCCGCAGGGAGACCCACCTCCCGCTTGACCTGGGGCAACATATGTTATAAAAATATAACATGTCAACCGAAGACGAAAACGACCTGATTTTCAAGGCTCTGGGCCACCGCTCGCGGCGGCGGATCGTCGATCTGCTGAAGCTCGAGCCGCGCACCACCGGCATGCTGTGCGACCTGATGCCGGAGTTGGACCGCTGCACGGTGATGCAGCATCTGGGCGTGCTCGAAGAGGCTGGTCTGGTCGTGGCCGAGCGGCGCGGTCGCGAGCGCTGGAATTACCTCGACGCCCTGCCCATCCATGCCATCCACGAGCGCTGGATCGGCCCTTACGCCGCCTATGCGACGTCGATGCTGAGCAAGCTCAAGAGCCAGGTCGAAACGCCCGCCTGACTTGCGGCCCGCGTGCCGAGGCGCTATGCGCGATGTCATCGGGAGGGCCCATGTACACACTCTATGTCGCCAACAAGAACTACTCGTCCTGGTCGCTGCGCCCCTGGGTGCTGATGCGCGAACTGACCATCCCCTTCGACGAGCAGGTCCGCCCCTTCACCGACGGCCCTGCGCTCGCCTTTGGCGATGTCTCCCCGAGCGGTCGCTTCCCCTGCCTGGTCGATGGCGACACGGTGGTCTGGGACTCACTCGCCATCACCGAATATCTCGCCGAGTCCCATCCGACGGTCTGGCCGGCCGACAAGGTTGCCCGCGCCTTCGCCCGCTCGGCAGCAGCCGAGATGCATTCAGGCTTCGGCAGCCTGCGCAATGTCTGCGGCATGAATGTCGGCATTCGCGTGGAACTGGCATCCATCCCCGACGGGCTCGCTAGCGACCTTGCCCGCCTTGACGCACTCTGGACCGAGGGCCTGACCCGCTTCGGTGGCCCGTTCCTCGCCGGCAGCCGCTTCAGCGCCGTCGACGCCTTCTTCACCGCCGTCGCCTTCCGCATCCAGAGCTACGACCTCAAGCTCAGCGCCCCGGCCCGCGCCTATGCCCAGCGCCTGCTCGACCTGCCGTCCATGCAGGATTGGTACCAGGCCGCCGTCAAGGAAACCTGGCGCAAGCAGGCCTATGAGCGCGAAGCCCTTGCCGCCGGCCGCATCGTCGCCGATTATCGTGCGACCGCCTGAGGAATCCCATGGCCGATACCACCTACGCCTCGCCAGCAGCGGGCCTGCCCCCACAAGCCGCTCTCCACACCGGACGTGCCGTCTTCACCGAGGCTTATGCCCTCATCCCGCACGGGGTTATGCGCGACATCGTTACCAGCTACCTGCCGCACTGGGACCAGACCCGGGCCTGGGTGATCGCCCGACCGCTCACAGGATTCTCCGAGACGTTCTCGCAATACATCATGGAAGTGATGCCCGGTGGCGGCAGCACCCGGCCCGAGCCCAATCCGCAGGCCGAAGGGGTGCTGTTTGTCGTCGATGGCCAAGCCAGCCTGACGGTCGAAGGCAAGACCCACCTGCTCAAGCCTGGCGGCTACGCCTTCCTGCCGGCCGGCTGCGCCTGGAGCCTGGCCAACAAGGGCAGCTTCCCCGTCCGCTTCCACTGGGTGCGCAAGCGCTACGAAGCGGTCGATGGCATCGAGGCACCGACCGCCTTCGTGGCCAACGAGCAGGATGAACCCATCATCTGGATGCCCGGCACCAACAATACCTGGGGCACGACCCGCTTCGTCGATCCCACCGATTTGCGCCACGACATGCATGTGAACATCGTCACGCTCGAACCCGGTGCGGTCATTCCCTTCGAGGAAACCCATGTCATGGAGCACGGCCTCTACGTCCTCGAAGGCAAGGCCGTCTATCGCCTCAATCGGGATTGGGTCGAAGTCGAGGCCGGCGACTTCATGTGGCTGCGCGCCTACTGTCCCCAGGCCTGCTACGCCGGCCCGAGCCGGTTCCGCTACCTCCTGTACAAGGACGTTAACCGCCACATGAAGCTGGACCTCTAGTCATGGGCACGATCGTGGTCGAGCCGCTGACATCGGCGGCCTTCGCGCCGTTCGGCCAGGTCATCGAGACTGCGGGCGCGCACCACTATCCCATCAACAATGGCATGACCGAGCGCTACCACGACCTGGCGCGGGTCGAACTGGGTGGTGTCCATGCCCGCCCACTGATTTCCATCTTCCGGGGCGAACCCTATGCTTTGCCGCTGAGCCTCAGGCTGGTCGAACGCCATCCGCTCGGCAGCCAGGCGTTCTACCCGCTGTCTGCCAATCCCTGGCTGGTCATCACTGCCGAAGACGAGGCCGGCACGCCGGTTCGGCTCCGCGCCTTCCAGCCCGCCCCGGGTCAGGGCGTCAACATCGCCATGAACACCTGGCATGGCGTGCTGACCCCGCTCGATGTTGCAAGCGAATATCTCGTCGTCGACCGCGGTGGCGAGGGCAACAACCTCCAGGAGCATCACTTCGCCGAACCCTGGACGATAACCCGCTAGTCACTGCGTCCCGGCCACGGCCTCGCAACTGTCACCCCGCTGCGCTATGCTCGGCAAAACGGAGGTCGCCATGAGGCTGGTCCGCATTCTCGTCGCCCTGCTTGCATTTGCTCTGGCCGCGCCGGCCATGGCCGAGGACGTCACCTTTTCCGGCCTGGTGACCTTTCGCGAGCGCATGGTGCTGCCATCGGACGCGGCCCTAACGGTCACCCTGGTGGGCCTGCCCGCCCAGCAGCATATTGCCTCCGCTCATGCCGATCTGGGCAACAAGGCCGGATCGCCGATCCAGTTCACGCTCAACGTCCGCAGCGACGTGATCGATGCCGATGGCCAGTATGGCCTCGTCGCCGAAATCTGGAGCGCTGGGTATGTCATCTTCCGCAGTGCGCAGCCGGCGGTTGTCGACCGCGACGAGCCGGCAGGCAACGTGATCGAGGTGCAGTTTTCCCCACCTCCGCCGCACGACCCACCCGAGCAGATTCTGCCCCCCGTGGACACGCCCAATCCGCTGCTCGATGTCCTCTGGACCGTCACCAGCATCGGCGGTGAACCCGTGCTGCCACAGACCAACGTGACCCTGTCGATTGCGGCCGATCACCGGGCCGGTGGCAATGGGGGCTGCAACAACTACTTCACCGAAGCCAGCTTCGAGACGCCGCCGCTGACCTTCGGTCCGATCGCCGGCACGCGCATGGCCTGCGATCCCGCCGTCATGGCACAGGAGGCGCGTTTCTTTGCCGCCCTGGACGCTACGGTCGGTTACGAATTGATGGGCGACGCCCTCAAGCTGTTCGATGCGGCCGGCATCCCCCTTGCAGGGCTCGTTCGCACGCCCTGAGTCTGGTCTATTCGTGGGTCTGGATCGTCAGCACTTCGCTGCGCGGCACATCGGCGAACGAGGCGGCGAAGGTCAGGAAGCTGATTGCCAGGGCAAACAGGGCGGTGAGCAGAAGCTGGGTCATCTTGGATATTCCGGACATGGCGTTGACGCTTGGGCTGGCTTGGCCGTCATGGCTTCGTCAGCGATGCGCTCCTCTAATCAACCCGCTTTGAACCGCAGACCAATGCCCCATTAATCTGCCGTTCAGAATGTCGGTTGCCGCATGCCTGCCATGTTTCGGCGAACCAAAATCCGCACCGCGCGTTGCCCATCTGGATCATCTCGCGGAAGGCTCAGTGATGTCGATCGATGCGGTTACCCCCCATGCAATTCCCCAACTGGCGATCTTCACCGATTTCGATGGCACGCTTGTCGAGATCGCCGAAACGCCCGACGCCGTTGAGGTGCCCGACACCTTGGCTCAGCAGCTCGAGCGCGCGGTGCGCGAACTCGACAGTGCCTTTGCCGTTCTGACGGGCAGGGAAATCGCCGATATCGACCGCTATCTGGCGCCCCTCCACCTGCCTATTGCCGGTGCCCACGGTACCCAACGCCGCCGTGCCGACGGCGTCGTCGAAACCGTCGATCCGGCTATCGTCCTTGCCGCCGAGGAAATTGCTCACGCTGTTTCGCCACTTGTTCAGGCAAACCCCTCCCTTCTTCTCGAAAACAAGGAAGGCGCGGTAGCGCTGCATTTCCGCCAGGCGCCCGAGCTGGAAACCGCTGTTCGCATCGCCATGGAAGAAGCGGTTCACGCCGTCACTGACTTCACCCTGGTCCCTGGCAAGATGGTCCTCGAGGCCCGGCCACGTGCCGCCAGCAAGGGTGAGGCGCTGCGCGCTTTCATGCGCGAGGAGCCCTTCCTAGGCCGTACCCCCATTTTCATCGGCGACGACACGACCGATGAAGACGCCTTCATCGCCGCCCAGGACCTGGGTGGCGTCGGCATCAAGCTGGGCGAAGGCGACACGGCCGCGCGCATGCGCATCGCTAATGTCGCCTCAGTGCATGCGCTGATTCAGGGGCTGGGCGATATCGCCGCGCGTGATCGCGAAGTGGCGCTAATGCACTGACTGGACTGAACTGGGGCATTTCATGAGCCGTATTATCGTCGTTTCCAACCGAACGCCGGGCAAGGGTCCGGCGGCCGGTGGCCTTGCGGTCGCGCTCCGCAAAACCCTGGCCGAGCGGGAAGGCTTCTGGTTCGGCTGGTCCGGCAAGCTGGTCGACACCCCAGCGACAGACGTCCGCTTCGAGGACATCGACGGGCTTTCTGTGGCTCAGATCGACCTGACGCGCGATGACCACCACGCCTATTATGCCGGCTTCTCCAACTCCATTCTATGGCCCAGCTTCCACCTGCGGCTCGACCTCGCCACCATCGAGGCGCATTGGTACGAGGGCTATCGCCGGGTCAACCAGCAGTTCGCCCATGCCTTGCTGCCGCTGTTGAAAGCGGACGACATCATCTGGGTTCATGACTATCACCTGATCCCGCTCGCCAGCGAACTGCGCAACCTGGGCGCACGGAACCGCATCGGCTTCTACCTGCATATTCCGTTCCCCACCTCCGATGCCCTCTACGCCATTCCGCACCACCAAGAGCTCATGCGCGACCTCTCGCGCTACGACCTGGTCGGCATGCAGGCCCTGAGGGACGTCGCTGCATTCACCGAATTTGCCGAGCATCAGGCGCCCGCGACCTTATCAGGCTCGCCGCTCCAGGCGATCGACTTCGGCCGCACCGAGGTCGACGCTTTCCCCATCGGCTCGGACCCCGATGCCTTCGCGCGGCTGGCGACCAGCCCAGCGGCCAACAAGATGGTCAAGCGCATGGAGCTCGCGCTCCATGGCCAGCAACTCATCCTTGGAGTGGACCGGCTCGACTATTCCAAGGGCCTGCCGCAGCGTGTGGAAGCCTACGAGAAGCTCCTGGCCAACGACCCGCGCTTCCGCCGCCAGGTCCACATGCTGCAGGTCGCGCCACCCTCCCGCGACACGATCAAGGAATACCAGGCCACCAGCGACGCGCTCGACGCCATCTGCGGCCGGGTGATGGGACGGTTCGCCGAGCCCGACTGGCAGCCTCTGACCTATGTGAAGCGCGCCTATGGCCAGCCAAGCCTCGCTGGCCTCTATCGCCTGGCCCGGGTCGGCCTGGTGACGCCGCTGCGCGACGGCATGAACCTCGTCGCCCACGAGTATGTGGGCGCGCAGGACCCGGAGGATCCGGGCGTGTTGGTCCTCTCCCGTTTCGCCGGTGCGGCGGAGATCTTTGAAGATGCCATCCTGGTCAATCCCTTCGACACCGACGAAACCGCCGAAGCCCTGCGCATGGCTCTCGACATGCCGCGCGACGAACGCATCGCCCGCTGGCAGGGCCTGATGGCCGCCGCCCGCAACCACAATGTGGAGGATTGGTCGAAGAGCTTCCTCGAACGCCTCGCTCCGGCCTCGGCTAGAGGAACGGCTACGCGAGACATCCTGTATCTGGCGTCGGTGGCGTAACGCGCTTCCCTCACTGCAGCCACGGACTTCCCGACGCTGCCAGCAACGTCACCAGCATGCGATTGACCGGCGTAGGTATCCCATGCTTTTCGCCCAGCCGCACGATGACGCCATTGCGCGCATCGACCTCCATCGGGTGGCCGGCAAGCCGGTCGGCATGCAGCGAACCGGCCACCGAGCCTTCGGGCGAGGTCCGGGCATTGTCGACCACGCCATCGATAACCGATTGCGGGATGGTGGCACCCTCCGCACGGCCCACGGCGGCGCATTCCTCGGCTAGTGCACGCACAATGGCCTCGAGCTCCGCGCTCCAGACCGGCCCCGTTGCCCGCAATGTCAGCGACGGAACGATGGCCCCGCAATTGCCGCATAGCTTGATCCAGGCACGCGAGATGAAATCGGGATCGGCCACCGCCTCGATCCCGGTATGCGCGAAAAGCGCCACCAGCGCGTCGCCATTGTCTCCCGCCGGAACCCAGATGAACCCCTGCCGGCTCTGCACGATCCGGCCCGGCGCGCTGCGCACCGCTGGCAGGTTGATGATGACCGGCACAAGCCGCTCGGGCGGCACCAGGTGCTGGAACAGCCGCACCTGCTCGACGCCGTTCTGGATAATGCCGACCCGCGTCCCCTGCACCACCAGCCGATCGAGCCAGGGCCTGGTTGACTCCACATCATAGGCCTTGGTCGCCACCAGCACCCAGTCGACCGGCTCGGCACCGGCCGGATCGGTCAATACCTTCGGCTTTGCGGTGAGAACCCGGCCGGGCGTTTCCACCCTCAGATCCTCCAGCGGCGTGCGAGCGCAGAGCGTGATCGCAAAATCGGAGTCCTGCGCCAGCCAGGCCGCGACCGTGCCGCCGATCGCGCCGGGTCCGATGATGGCGATAGAGGTCATGGCAGCTCCAAACAAAAGGGCGGCCACCGGGGCCGCCCTCTTCATATATCGATTCCTCGCGGACAGTTATGCACGGCCGCGCTGGCGATCGGCATTGGACCGGCCGCCGCTGCGCACCGCATCCTTCTGCGCCTTGCCCCAGCGTTGCTTGCCGGCAGCGGGCTTGGCAGCCACAGGCTTGCCCTCGACCGGACGGGTGCGCGGCGCATCGGGCCGGCCACGAACGCCCTCCGCAGCCGGGCGGCTGCGCGGCGTATCGGACGGCTGGTGATGCGGCTGGCTCTTGCTCCCGACTTCCTTGGCGAATTCGGCGAACGGTCGACGCTCGGCCGGCGAGCGGCGGTCGGTCTGGTCCTTGCGCGGGTTCTTGGCCGAGCGCGGGCCCGGACGACCGCCCGAAGGCTTCTTGTAGGCCGAACGCGGCGCCTCGACGACGCCGGTGTCGTTGCCGGTATGGAGGTCACCAGAGACCGGCAACGTACGGCGGATCAGGCGTTCCACGTCGCGCAGCTTGCCGCGCTCGGTGCCATCGCACAGGGTAATCGCCGTGCCGGATGCGCCGTTGCGGCCGGTGCGGCCGATGCGGTGGACATAGTTCTCCGGATCGTCGGGCAGTTCATAGTTCACCACATGGGTGATGCCCGGCACGTCGATGCCACGCGCCGCGATATCGGTGGCGACGAGGATCCGCACGTCGCCGGTGGCAAAGCCCTTGAGGGCCGCCTGGCGCGCATTCTGGCTCTTGTTGCCATGGATGGCAGCAGCCTTGTGGCCGTCGATCTCCAGATTCTTGGCGACACGGTCGGCACCATGCTTGGTACGCGAGAAGATGATCACGCGTTCCATATTCTCTTCGGTGCTGGCCAGCAGTTCGTTGAGCACGCCGCGCTTGGCCTTGGCGCCCGAGAGGATGACGCGCTGGTCGATCTTGACCACGGTGGAACCGGCAACCGAAGCATCCACGCGCACCGGATCCTGCAGCAGGCTCTTGGCGAGGTCGGCGACATCAGGGGCCATGGTGGCCGAGAACATCATCGTATGGCGCTTGATGCCGATCGCCTTGACGATGTGGCGCACCGGGGCAATGAAGCCCATGTCGAGCATCCGGTCAGCTTCGTCCAGGACCAGCCAGCGGGTTTCGTTGAGGCGGATCTTGCCGTCGTCCATCAGGTCCTTCAGGCGACCCGGGGTAGCGACGGTGATGTCGACGCCGCGCTCGAGGCGCTTGACCTGGTGGTAGCGCGACACGCCGCCCAGCAGCAGCACGGTATCGAGTTTCATCTTGGAGCCGGCAAACTTGCGCAGGTTCTCGTCGATCTGCACCGCCAGCTCGCGGGTCGGCGCCAGGATCAGCGCACGGGTGGTCAGCGGCCGCGGGCGGCCATTGAGGGTCAGGATGCCGGCAAGGATCGGCAAGCCGAAGGCAGCCGTCTTGCCCGAACCCGTCTGGGCGATGCCCATCATGTCCCGGCCCTCGAGGAGCTTGGGAATGGCCTGGGCCTGGATCTTGGTGGGCTCGGTGAAGCCGCCGGCAGTCAGGCTGTCGGTGAGAATGGTCGGCAGGCCGAGGGAAATAAAGTCGTTCAAGTGTACACGTCTTTCTGCGCCGATAGGGCGCTTGCGAGCGCGCAGAACAGTGCAGCGCGCAAATCGCCATTCCCTGGGGAACGGCGGATCAACAGGTGCAATCGGGCGATAAGGGAGATATCGCGCGGGTGCTGGCTCGAACCCGGACATCCTGCCGAACAGGGTAGTTTCCGGGCTGACTTCGCCGCTCACCGCAGGGGATAAGAAGAGAAGTCCGTCACCAAATTTCTAGCGCCAGCGGATCCAACAAAGGTCCATGCGCCGGTGACGATGGGGCTGATATGGGTGATGGCGCCTGAAATAGCAAGGAAATTCGGGGCGGCGCGCTGCATGGCCGGGTTGCGCGCTACCTCTCCCTCACGGGGAGAAGGTCGAATGCTCAAATCCCCCCATACCAATCATACCCCTGGTCCGGCCAATAGCCGCCCTTGCCCTTGCCGAACGGCGTCAGGTCGTCGACCAGCTCGATCGTGTGGAGATATTTCGGCTGCTTGTAGCCCAGCGCCCGCTCGATCCGCAGGCGGATCGGGGCGCCATTGCTGACCGGCAGCACCTGGTCGTTGAGCCCGTAGCTGAGGATCGTCTGCGGATGGTAGGCATCCACCAGGTCGCTGCTCTCGTAGTAGAGAATGTCGCCCGACAGCGTCCGCTGGATATTGTCGTAGCAGTGATAGACGCAGAACCTGGCCTGCGGCTTTACGCCCGCCATATCGAGCACCGGTCCCAGTGGCGTGCCGGTCCACTTGGCGATGCAGCTCCAGCCCTCGACGCAGTCGTGCCGGGTGATCTGGCTGCGCATGGGCATATTGCGCAGCTCGGCCAGCGAGAAGCTCACTTCGCGCTCGACCATCCCCTTGATGGTCAGGCGATACGGCTCGAAATTCTGCATCTTGAGGAACATGTATTCCGGCGTCGATGGGTCGGTGGACCCGTTCGGCCGTTGCCCCTGGCGGATTTCGCTGGCCGAATACTCGCGGGCCAGCACCTGGTCGCCGATCAGCGTGCGCTGCACGTTGTAGGTCAGCACATTGGCCTGTTCCATCACGTGGCGGACCGAGTTGGTCTTGTCGCCCAGGAAGTTGAACTGGTCGCAACCGGCCAGGATCAGCCCCGAACCGGCCACTGCGGAACTGCGCAGGAAATTGCGGCGGGTGATGAGCCGGCTCATGGTCTGTCTCCTTCGGCGGTGGGCGTGCCGGGGCTGGCGCGATACCAGCCCGTGATCATCGAGCGCAGTTCGTTGATCGGCCCTGCGGCCAACACCATGATGATGTGAATGAGGAAAAAGCCCAACAGTAGCGCCATGGTGATGAAATGAATGGTCCGCGCCGTCTGCCGCCCGCCGAAAAGGTCGAGCAGCCACGGCCAGGCCGCGTCCATGCCAGGGCTCATGGTCAGCCCCGTCAGCACGATCAGCGGGAAGAGAATGAAGAACACCCCGAAATAGGCCAGCTTCTGCAGCGGACCATAGCTCCGGCCATGGTGGAAGCGTAGCGTGGCGTGGTCGGCGATGTCCCTGGGCACGCCGGCAATGTCCGACGGCCGGGGCACGATGTCCCGGCGGATGTGCCCGTTGATGAAGCTGGCGACAAACCAGATCATGATCGTGGCCACGAATATCCAGCCGAAGAAGAAATGCACCACCCGGCCGGTGCCGAGGTCGCGGTAGCCGGGGATGGTCACCGATCCGGGGAAGGCGGTAAAGGTCGGCCGCTCCGGCGTACCGCTGAGCCCCAGCCCAAGCGCCGTGCTGTCGAAACTGTTGCCGAATATGGTGGTCTGACCGCGCGGACCGGCATCGGTATTAACAGCGCCGATCTCGAGGATGGCGTTCTCGAATTCGAAGCCGGATTGCTGCCCAATGTAAAGGGCCGGGTGGGCATTGAAGATTTGCAGACCCGTCAGCAGCAGGAAAAACAGGCAGATCGCCCAGGTCCAGTGGGTCACGCGCGTCCAGATCGACTGGCGATAGATCAGCGGGCCCTTGCCGGGCGGCAGTTCATTGGCTTCGCTCATTCCATCCCCTTGAGCATCGAGGCCACCTGCCCCGCGCTGGCAGTAACGGAGCTGCGCGGGACAAATGATGCATAGCACGGAAATTTATTTGGTGGCGGGTGCCATCGCGTCGGCAGGAGCCATGGCATCGGCGGGAGCCATTGCGTCCGGCGCCATCGCATCGGCTGGGGCCATGGCATCGGCGGGCGCCATTGCATCGGCGGGCGCCATCGCCCGGTCGATCGCCCCCATCACATCCATGCCCGCATGGAGGCCATGACAGGCCGAAGTGGCTGCATACTGCGCTGCCGGAAAGGTGATGGCGCCGGCCTGCTCCATGCAGAGCTTGAACTCATCGTCAGTGAGCGGCGTCATCGCCGGCGCCATCGCATCGGTGGCCATCGCATCGGTTGCCATGGCGTCCTCGGCGAATGCTGCGGGAACGGTCGAGAAGGCGAGCGCAAGGGTGGCGGCCAGCGACAGGCCGCGAAGGGTACTGAACATGAAGGGTCTCCCTGGATCGATCCCGCCCCAGTGGCAGGCGATCATGCCACCCCATTCGACCAGGCAGCCAACTCGGTTACCTGTTCACGACGACGTGATCGTCACTTCGTCATTCCCTCTCTCGGTGGCAGCGTGTAACCATCCTGATGGCTGCCACGAATGGATGGATAATGCAGACTGATCCGACCGAGATGCGATTGCGGGATTTGATGCTCGCCTCGCTCGACGGCGATGCTGCGGCCTATCGCACGCTGCTGTCAGAACTCGGCCGTCACCTGCGTCCGTATTTTACCCGGCGGCTCACCCCTGCCTTTGCATCGCACGCGGAGGATCTCGTGCAGGAGACCCTGCTGGCAGTTCACACAAGGCGCATGACCTATGACCGCAACCGGCCATTCACGGCCTGGCTGCACGCGGTCGCGCACCATAAGTTCGTCGACCACGTGCGCCGCCAGTCCATCCGCCTCACCGTCCCGCTTGAGGACGATGCCCCCATCTTCGCCCATGACGACAACGCCGACGCCTTGGCGCGCCGCGATCTCGACGTCGTGCTTGACGCCGTTCCCGCCCGCACCGGCGATCTAATCCGCCGCACCAAGGTCGATGGCGCTTCCGTCGCCGAGGCCGCCGCAGCCCACGGCATCTCCGAAACAGCCGCGAAGGTCTCCATTCACCGCGGCCTCAAGGCGCTCGCCGCGCGTTTCGCGGGGGGCTCGAAATGACCGACGACCTCATCGCCCGCCTTTCGACCGATCTCAAGCCGGTGCGCCGCATGGCCATGGCACGGCTGCTGGTGGGTGCCACCCTGCTCAGCACGGTCGTCGCCATCGTCGCCATGAACATGTGGCTGGGCATGCGTCCGGACATGGACAGCGCCATGGCCACCATGAACTTCTGGACCAAGTTCACCTATACGCTGTCGGTGGCCCTGCTCGGTGGCGTCGCCACGCTGGCCCTGGCTCGTCCCGATGGCCGCACACGCTGGCCCTGGTATATCGCTTCGGCGCTGCTCGCCTTGCTGGTGATCCTGGCGTTCTACCAGCTGGTCCGCGCCGAACCGGACGACGTGATGCCGCTCATTGTCGGCGGCACCTCGATGGTCTGCCCCTGGCGCATCGTGGTGCTGGGCCTGCCCATCCTGTTCGGTGCCATCCTTGCCCTGCGCCGTCTCGCCCCGCGCAGCCCAACCCTTGCCGGCTTCGCCGCCGGTATCATGGCCGGCGGCGCCGGCGCCTGGGTCTATTCCTTCGCCTGCGCAGAAACGGGCATGATGTTCCTGGCGCTGTGGTACACGCTGGGGATCGTCATCGTCGGCGTGATCGGAGCGGTGCTGGGCCGGTTTTTGCTGCGCTGGTAAGCGCTAACACGTTACCCACCCAGCCCTCGCCGCCTACTCCTCCCGCGCCGCCCAGTTTATCCCCCGCCGCATGATCGTCGCCATCTCCAGCACGTCAAATTCCTTGGCCTGGTGGCCCAGCGTCGAGTGGAACACCCGGCCCTTGCCGTGCATGCGCTTCCACGCCACCGGCATCTTCACGCCCGAGATCCAAGGCGCGTGATCGCCCGTGAAGGTCGTGGTCGCCAGCACGTGGTTGGAGGGGTCCACATGCATGTAATATTGCTCGGACGTGTAGGGGAATGACTTGATCCCGGCCATGATGGGGTCCAGCGGGTCGGCCACGTCCACCGTGTAGTCGATGATATTGCCGGGATGGGCCACCCACTGCCCGCCCACCATGAACTGGTAGTCCACCGCCTCGCGGAAGGCATCGCTCATGCCGCCATGGTGACCGGCCAGCCCTACCCCGCCTTCGACCGCCTTGGTGAGGTTCTCGACCTCTTCCTTCTCGATCTTGCTCATCGTGAAGATGGGGATGATCAGGCTCAGCTCATGAATGGACGGATCGGCAAACGCGCTGGTTTCCGTCGCCATGCGCACGGAAAACCCGTCCTCGTGCAGCCATCGCCGATAGATGGCGGCGCATTCCTCCGGATCATGCCCGGACCACCCGCCATAAACGATTAGAGCGCTCTTCATGCCGCCAACTCCGCAAATCAACGGCGCGGAGAATACCTGACGAAACTGCTAAAGAAACCCCGGCAATCACGCCGGTACGGCAACGCCCCAATGTGCGCGGGCAAAGGCCCAGCTGCGTAGCACCATGAAATTGACCCCCGAGGTCAAGGCGATGACCACGATAGAGGCAAATACCGTGGGCAGGGCCAGCACGCCATGCACGATGAAGGAAAACAGCGCCGCCAGCACGAGCGCCATGAACTGAACCGCCATGTAGCGCGGCAGCGCCTGGCTATGCGGAGCGTCCGAATTGAACGAATAGCGTCGGTGCAGCACGTAAACCGGCACGATCAGTGCGGCATAGCAGGCTGCGTTGGTGAGCCATTCGGCAATGCCGGTATTGAGCCAGATCACCGCTGTCGACAACACCACGAAGGCGCCCGCGCCCGCAGCGCCGATCGCCAGGAAGCCGATCAGCCCGTCCAATAGCGGCGCGCGCGACTGCGAAGGCATGTCGCGCATCAGGCTCTGCAAGGCTGCACTCATCGGCTGGTCCTTCTGGTCTTTCGAGTCCGGCACCAGACTAGCGTCCCTGCCTTTCCCGCCGGTTTATCTGTCCCGCCGCACGCTGATGTTCTTGCGGCATGGTTGACCGATATTGAAGCCCCATTCCTGCATACGCGTCATGAACGCCACATGACCGCGAGAGATTTGACCAACAGGTCCACTTTTCACTGTCACAAAAGACTGGTTAACTCGTCCCATTGCCTGGCCGATGCGCGGGACCGCACATGTCGAGCCCAATGTCCGCAAAAGCCCGGACTGCCAAAGCAAACAAAGGGATACAGGGATGAAACGATTGCTCCTCGGCGCCACGGCGCTCACCCTCTGCGCCGGTTTTTCTGGCGTGGCTTACGCGGATTTCACGCTCAACATCCTGCACATCAACGATTTCCACTCCCGCTTCGACCCCATCACGGGCAGCAATTCCGATTGCGATGCGGAGACGGACGCTGCGGGGGAGTGCTTTGGCGGCATAGCCCGCCTCAAGACCATCATCGACGATACCCGCGCCAAGTATGACGGGCAGAACTCCCTGCTCCTGTCGGCTGGCGACAACTTCCAGGGTTCGCTCTACTACACCACTTACAAGTCCAAGGTCGTTTCGGACTTCTTCAACCAGATGGGCTTCGACGTGGTCGCGACCGGCAACCACGAATTCGACGATGGCCCGGAAGAATTCCTCAAATTCATCGAAGCCGCCGAATTCCCAATCATTGGTGGCAATTTCGACGTCTCCAAGGATCCCAGCCTCGCCGGCAAGATCGAAGGCTCGATCGTGCTCGATATCGGCGGCGAGAAGGTCGGCATCATCGGCGCGACCACGGAGGACACGCCCGATATCGCCTCGCCCGGCCCTAATATCGAGTTCAACGACGTCTTTGAATATGTGCGGTCCACCGCGGCGGCGCTGGACGCGGCAGGGGTCAAGAAGATCATCCTGCTCAGCCACATCGGCTACACGGTCGATCTGCAGCTTGCCGCGGATGTGCCTCTGGTCGACGTGATTGTCGGCGGCCACAGCCACTCCCTGCTCGGATCGATGGAAGGCGCCGTCGGCCCCTACCCCACCATGGTCAAGAATCCCGATGGCGTGGAAGTGCCGGTGGTGCAGGCCAACCAGTACGGCAAGTATCTGGGCGATATCGCCATCACCTGGGACGACAATGGCGTCGTGACCAAGGCCGAAGGCGAACCCTTCCTGATCGACGCGTCAGTGACCGGCGACGAGGACTTCAAAGGTCAGCTCGCGGCCCTCGCGGCGCCGATCAAGGAAGCCATGAACGTGGTGATCGGTACCACAACCGGACCGATCGACGGCGCGCGCGAATCCTGCCGGGCCGTCGAATGCCAGATGGGCAATCTGGTGACCGATGCCATGCTCGACAGCGTCGCCGAGCAGGGCATCACCATCGCCTATATCAGCGGTGGCGGGCTGCGCGCATCCATCGATGCCGGTGAGATCACCAAGGGCGATATCATCACGGTACTGCCCTTCTCCAACACCCTGGCCACCGTCGATCTGTCTGGCGCGGACATCATCGATGCCCTGGAAAACGGAGTGAGCGATATCGAGAACGGCGCCGGCCGCTTCCCGCAGGTTGCCGGGCTGAAATTCTCGTTCGACATCAGCAAGCCGGTGGGCGAGCGCGTCAGCGACGTGCTGGTCAAAAAGGGCGAGGAGTTCGTGCCGATCGACGAGGCCGCCACCTATACCATCGTTACCCATGACTATCTGCGCACCGGTGGCGACGGTTACGGCACCTTCGCCGAGGGCGATAATGCCTATGACTTCGGACCGCCGCTCGACCAGGTCGTGGAGCAGTACATCGCCAAGCTGGGCGGTGAATACACGCCCTATACCGACGGCCGCATCACCGCGATCAAGTGATCGCCGGTTGCCGAAAATACGAAGGGCGCCCATTGGGCGCCCTTTTTCTTTTGTGTCGAGCGCGGATCACCCGCGCGCCAGCTGACGCCACGCCAGCAGGATGATGACCGCGCCAACGATGGCGCCGATGAAGTTGGCCCCGTCGCCCGGGCCGTACCAGCCGATGGCCTGGCCCAGCCATGTCGCCAGGACTGAGCCGACGATGCCCAGCACTGTGGTGAGGATGAAGCCGGCAGGCTTCTTGTCGCCTGGCGTAATCCACTTGGCGATGAGGCCGGCGAGGAAGCCGATGATGATGGCCCAGATAATACCCATTTGACGCTCCTTGTCAGCCTTGCAGCAATAAGTCGGAACCGCGAGCCCCGGTTGCAAGACCCCGAGGTCCAGGCCCCGTGACCAGCAAACGCTACGCGCGACCCGGAGGAAGTTGCACCGATTGTGATCAGTTTTTGTGCAACGGATGACCGGTCGGTCCGTTGAGGCGCTGTTCAAGTGGGGGGCATAATCCCACTGAGGAGTTCCAAATGAAGAAGACCATCATCGCGACCACCATCGCCGCACTGCTGAGCGCCAGCGCCCTGCCGGTCCTGGCGCAGGATGCTGGCGTGCAGGTCGATACCGGTGCGGGCGTTACGGTTGACACCCCCGCTGTCGACGCCGCGGCGGGTGTCGATGCCAACGCCAAGGCAAATGCCAACGCCAATGCAGGTGGCATGTCCGACAACACCTATGGCTCGGTCGTTTCGTCCATCAAGGGCTCGGCCGACGTCGATCTGACCACCGTCACCGAAGAGGCCAACATCACCATCGTGCTGCTGTCCTCGCTCCAGGGCAATGCCGCAAACGAGGCCGCTGCGCTGGATGAGGCGCTAACCGCCAATGCCGATGGCATGACGACGCTGCACACCAACATCGACGGCAACGCCGCCATCAAGGCCAAGCTGGAGGCCGAAGGCCACACAAGCGCCGACGTGGTGGCGGTCAAGAGCAATGCCGATGGCTCTGTCATCGTCTATGTGGACGATCGCGCCTAACCATCGCTCAGGCGAAGATGACCCCGGCCGCCCGGCCGGGGTTTTCATTTGATCGCCCCAAGGCCATGGCCCGCCATGTCCAGGGCCGGCGCAAACAAAAAGGCCCGCTTCACCGCGGGCCTTTCATCGTCTGACCGGATCAGACCCTGTGCTCGGTCCGATCGCGATCGGTAACCGTCGCTAGGTCCAGCACCTTCTGGATGTTGGTGGCATGGCGGAAGCTGGGTTCCAGATTCTTGCCAGCGCGGAAAGCCTCGACGAACCGCATGTAGTTCGTCGGCACCGGATCGACCGCCACTTCGGTCCAGGTCCCGGTTTCGGCATCGGGCCCCAGGCAGGTGAACAGCTTACTCCAGTCGTGCCGATGCTGGATTTCGACCGAACCGAGTTCCCCATAGATGCGGAGCCGAAGTTCGTTGAAGTGGCCCGTGGCCCAGCGCGTGGCATGAATCACCCCCAGCGCGCCGTTTTCGAGCTGCGCCGTCATGGCGAAGCTGTCATTGGCGTCCAGGTCATACTCGCCGATCTGGTTGTTCTCGGCCTTGTCGAACGTCTCCAACCGGCAAAAGACCTTGGAGAAGTCGCTGCCGGCACCATAGGCGGCGAAGTCCAGGATATGGACACCGATATCGCCAAGCACGCCGTTGGAGCCATGCTTCTTGCTCAGCCGCCACAACCACTGTGACTCGGTGCGCCAGTCGCCCCAGGCCTTGGAAACCAGCCAGCTCTGCAGGTAGCTTGCCTCGAAGTGCTTGACCTTGCCGACCTGGCCGGACCGCACGATATCGCGCGCCTTCTGCAGTTGGCTGACATTGCGATAGGTGAGGTTGACCATGTTGATCAGCCCGAGGCTCTCGGCCAGTTCCGTCATCTCCATGGCCTTGGCATGGTCTGTCGCCAGCGGCTTCTCGCAGAACACATGCTTGCCGGCCTTGAGCGCGGCAATCGTGGTCGGATGGTGGATCGAGTCGGGGGTCACATTGGCGACCGCGTCGAACTCGCCCCAGGCCAGCGCGGCATCCAGCGAACCGAAGCCGCGCTCGATATTGTGCGTGGTGTTGAATGCCTCGACGCGCGCAGGATCGACGTCCACGCCACCCGCCAGGGTCACGCCCTCGATTGCCGCGAAATGCTTGGCATGCTGGTTGGCCATGCCGCCGGTACCCAGGATGAGGATACGCATCTGATAGAATCCTTGGCCACGCCGTGGCCGATAGCAGTTTCACCGAACACCGCGACCAAAACCGGCCCGCGATACCTGTCCTATCGTCATCGCCGGGCTTGTCCCGGCGATCCACCACCGTGTTACCGGCCCCCTGGATTGCCGGGACAAGCCCGGCAATGACGAGGAGGGGCTAGGGGTTTACTTCTTCACTTCACCGGCATGGTCGCTGGCGCTGAGCTTGGCGCCCCGCTCCTCGATCTTTTCGATCGCCTCGCCCACCGGCGTGTTCGGCGCCTTCATCAGGTGCGCATGGCGGTTGCCGTCATAGGCCCAGTTGACCGCGTTGCGCAGCACCTGGCCCACATTGGCATCGTGATAGGTCGGATAGGTTTCGTGGCCCGGACGGAAGTAAAAGATGTTGCCGGCGCCGCGACGATAGGTCAGGCCCGACCGGAACACTTCACCGCCCTGGAACCATGAGACGAACACGGTTTCCAGCGGCTCCGGCACGCTGAAGGGCTCGCCATACATTTCTTCGTATTCGAGCTCGAAATAGGGTGGCAGGCCGCGGGCGATCGGGTGGCCGGGATTGACGACCCACAGACGTTCGCGCTCGCCGGCTTCACGCCAGTGCAGGTTTGCCGGGGTGCCCATCAGGCCCTTGAACACCTTGGAATGGTGACCCGAATGGAGCACGATCAGGCCCATGCCCTGCCAGACATGTTCCATGACGCGCTTGACGACGGCGTCGTCAACCTTGTCATGGGCGGCGTGGCCCCACCAGACCAGTACGTCCGTATTGGCCAGGGCTTCCTGGGTGCAGCCGTGCTCGGGCTCCTGCAGCGTCGTCGTTTTCACCGAGATATTGCTGTCTTCCGACAGCAGCTTGGCGATCTGGTTGTGCATGCCGTTGGGGTAGTTCTCGGCCACGACCTTGTTCTTCTGTTCGTGAACGTTTTCGCCCCAGACCAGGGTACGGATAGGCATTGGAAGTCTCCTGCGATATAGGCGGCGGTGGGGAGGCACCGTCCGCCTTGTTGTCTCCGCGGCATTTCCGCCCAAGCGAAAAGCCATCGTTCTGGCCGCTCATGCAGCCAAAGAGTGGTTTTCCCGCTTTCGCGTTGATGACGCTGTGGTTGAACTTGGTGACGGCTATGTGGCCGCCACCAAAAGTGTGATCGCCTAGCGGATCGGTTTTCCGGCCGCGTCGAAGCGATGAATCCTGTCCTGCATCGGCGAGACATGCACTGTGTCGCCGCTCTTGTATGAATTAGCGCCATCCAGGCGCACCACCACCGGCTCCTCGGTGCCCATCTCCAGATAGACATAGGAATCGGCGCCCAGGTTCTCGGTATGGATGACCGTGCCCGTCCAGGTACCGTTGTCGGGCACGATGGTGATGTGCTCGCCACGGATGCCCAGCGTATGGGCGTTGTAGGCCTTGGCCTTGTCGCCGGAAATGAAATTCATCTTGGGCGAACCGATGAAGCCGGCCACGAAGACCGAATTGGGGTTCTCGTAGAGCTCCATGGGCGTGCCCACCTGCTCCACCAGCCCGTCGCGCAGCACGCAGATGCGGTCGGCCAGGGTCATGGCCTCCACCTGGTCATGCGTCACATAGATCATGGTGACGTTGTTCATGCTCTCATGCAGCTTGGCGATCTCGATGCGGGTCGCCACGCGCAGGGCCGCGTCCAGGTTCGACAGCGGCTCGTCGAACAGGAACACCTTGGGATCCCGCGTAATGGCCCGGCCAATTGCCACGCGCTGGCGCTGGCCGCCGGAAAGCTGCTTGGGCAGGCGATCCAGATACTGGCGGATCTGCAGCATGTCGGCCGCCTTTTCCACGCGCTGCCGGATTTCGTCCTTGCTGTGGCCCTTCTCCAGGGTCAGCCCGAACGCCATGTTGTCGTAAACCGTCATGTGCGGGTAGAGCGCATAGGACTGGAACACCATGGCGATGCCGCGCTTGGACGGAGCCAGGGCGTTGACCACCTTGCCGTCGAACAGCATCTCGCCCGAGGTAATATCCTCAAGGCCCGAGATCAGCCGCAAGAGGGTGGACTTGCCGCAGCCCGACGGGCCGACGAACACCATGAACTCGCCCTTGCGGACTTCCAGGTCCACGCCCTTGATCACCTCGACCGCGCCGAAGGCCTTGCGAATGTTGCGAAGCTCGATGCTTGCCATTTGTCTCTCCCTTAGCCCTTGACGCCGCCGGCGGTAAGACCGCTGACGATCTTGCGCTGGAACACCAGCACCAGCACCACCAGCGGCACTGTCACGATGACAGAGGCCGCCATGATGATGCCCCATGGAATTTCATACTGCGAACCGCCCGACAGCAGCGCGATGGCTACCGGCACGGTGCGGGTGTCGTTCGACGACGTGAAGGTCAGGGCGAACAGGAACTCGTTCCACGCCCCGATGAAAGCCAGCAGCCCCGTCGTCACCAGCGCGGGCCACATCAGCGGCATGAAGACCCGCGTGATGATGATCCAGGGCGTCGCGCCGTCGACGATGGCCGCTTCCTCGATCTCGACCGGCAGGTCACGCATGAAGGTGGTGAGCACCCATACGGTGAACGGCAGGGTGAAGATCGTGTAGCTGAAGATGAGCGCCCAGGGCGTGTTGTAGATGCCCAGCGCCCGGATCAGCTCGAACAGCCCCGACAGCACGGCGATCTGCGGGAACATCGACACCGCCAGGATCACCATGAGCAGAAAGCCGCGGCCGCGGAACCGAACGCGGCTGAGCGCGAAAGCCGCTGTCACGGCCAGGAACAGCGCTAGGATCACCGTGATCGAGGCCACGAAGATCGAGTTCAGCAGGTTGCGCGGAAAGCTGCCCTGGCTGAACACAGCCTGGTAGTTTTCCAGGCTGAGCGATACCGGCCAGTAGGTCACGCGGAAGATGTCGGTGCCCGATTTGAGGCTGGTCAGGATCGCGTAGTAGAACGGAAACACGCTGACCACGACGATGAAGACCACCGCAGCGTAGAACAGTATGGTCTTGACCAGTTTCCAGAGATCGAATGTCGCGGTCATCAGCGGTCTCCCCCGTCGAACCGCACCTTGCCCAGCCAGATATAGAGGATGGTCAGGATGGCGATGATCATGAACAGCAAGGTCGACATGGCCGAGCCGTAAGCGAACTTGTCGAAGTCGAACAGGTTCTCGCGCGCCAGCACGCTCATGGTCTTGGTTGCCGCGCTGTTGGGCGTCAGCACATAGATCAGGTCGAAGATGCGCAGGGCATCGAGCAGGCGGAAGATGATCGCCACCATCAGCGCCGGACGAACCAGCGGCAGCGTGATGCGGAAGAACTGCTTGACCGGATGCACGCCGTCGATCTCGGCGGCTTCGTAGATATCCTTGGGCACCATCTGCAGGCCCGCCAGGATCAGCAGGGCCATGAACGGTGTCGTCTTCCAGATATCGACGATCAGCACCGCCTGCATCGCTGTCTCGGCTGTGGCGGTCCAGGCGACCTTCTGGCTCAGCAGGCCCAGGCGCAGGCCCAGGTCATTGAGGATGCCGAACTGGTCGTTCAGCATCCAGGCCCACATCTTGGCCGAAACGATGGTCGGGATCGCCCATGGAATGAGAATGGCGGCGCGAACGATGCCACGCCCCTTGAACTCGGCATTGAGGACCAGCGCGACCAGCATGCCGAGCACGGCCTCCAGGCTCACCGATACGACGGCAAAGCGCAGCGTATTCCACACCGCATTCCACCAGGCCGGATCAGCCAGCAGCCCGCGATAGCGAACCGCGCCGCTGTCGAGCACCTGTACGCGCAGGTAATTACCGAAGCCGATCCACTCGGCGCCGCCCAGGTTGTTCAGGGACGCGTCGGTGAACGAGAAATAGATCGATCGGAGGAGCGGCCAGCCGGCCACGATGGCCAGCGCAATAAGCATGGGCAGCAGGAACCATCGGGCGGCGCGCACGCGCTGCTGCATCAGTTCCGATTTGATCTTGCCGCCGGTCGCCGCGACGGGCGCAGCCATCACATCCGTGGCCATTTTGGCCTCCTCCCCGTTTTGTCCATCATTGCGCAAAGCGGGCGACGGGGCTAGCCGTCGCCCGCTCTGGATTGGGCGCTGGGAGGACTTACCAGGCGTCGCCCTTCAGGTCGGTCAGGTCGGCTTCCAGGCCTTCCAGGTTTTCTGCCGCAGTGCCGTTACCCGAGAGGGTGTTGTGCACGGCGCTCCAGAACAGCGAAGACACTTCGTTGTACTTGATCTTGGTCGGAGCGGACGGACGCGGCACGGCCTGTTCGAAGATGGCCTTCCAGTTCGCCATGAAGGGCGACGCAGCCAGCACATCGGCATCTTCGTAGAGCGACGGGATGGTGGGCAGGTTGGACTGGTTGATCGCGCGTTCCTTCTGCACTTCCGGCGAGCTCAGGAACAGGGCGAGCTTGATCGCTTCTTCCGGATCGGGCGAGTACTTGGAAACGGCTACGTTCCAGCCACCCAGCGTTGCCGCCGAGCCGGCGCCTTCGCCGTCACCGGCAGGGAGCGGAGCCACGTCGAACTTGCCCTTGACGGCGGAGTCGTCGCCGTTGCCCAGCGCGTAGGCATAAGGCCAGTTGCGCATGAACACCGAGTTGCCCAGCTGCCAGACGCCACGGCTTTCTTCTTCCTGGTAAGCCAGGTTGCCTTCCGGCGAGATCGTGCCGATCCAGGTGGCGGCGCGATCGATAGCAGCGGCGGCCTGCGGGTTGTTGATCGAGATGGTGCCGTCGGCCTCGACGATCTGCCCGCCGCCATTCGACTTGACCCATTCGAGGGCATCGCAGGTCAGGCCTTCATAGGCGTTGCCCTGGAACACGAAGCCCCACATCTCGGCATTGCCGGCGGCGCGCTCGCCATCCATGATTTCCTTGGCCGTGGCGGCCATTTCATCCCAGGTGGTCGGAACAGGCTTGCCGTACTTCTCCAGGAGATCCTTGCGGTAGAACAGGGCGGGAGCGTCGGTGAAGGCCGGCAGCGCGACGAGCTTGCCGTCAACCGTCTGCGACTCGATGATCGAGGGGAAGTGGTTGCCCACGACATCCTTGGCTGCGTCGGTCAGGTCCAGGAACTGGTCCGCCAGCTGGGGAGCCCAGATCACGTCGGTCTGGTAGACGTCGATGTCGGTGTTGCCGGCTGCCAGCCACAGCTTGTACTGGCCGAATTGGTCCGACGTCGACGACGGCATCGGCACAACGGTGACCGTATTGCCGGTTTCGGCTTCGAACTTGTCCAGCTGGCTGCGCAGGAATGCGAGGCCGTTGCCGGTATCACCCGAAACGATCGACAGCTCAGCGGCCTGGGCAGCGCCGGCCACCAGCGTCACGCTCGTCAGCAGACCAACGAGCAGCTTGTTGATTTTCATTAGATTTCCTCCCGAATGAACCAACTGTCAGGGAGGCACACCAATCTGGCCCTGCGCATCTGGCGCCGGCCCGTCGGTTCTCCTCCCACAAAAGCGCCCGTTTCAGCGGCTGTTCCGCCAACGTTTTCAAAGCGCTTTGAATGAAAAAGAACCAGAGCGCTGAATTTCTGTCAAGCGCCGCGATCACGAAATTTTAAGGAATTTTGCTTCAGTACATATTTTATCGTTACACTTCAAGTACTTATACGTGGATTGGTCCGTCAATCGCGCATGACGCTGCCATTTCCGCTGATGTACGCACCTCATTTTCCCAACCTCAAACTCAGCCCTTGCGTGAAAATTTGAAATCGCTTTGAATGATGTCGGGAGGAGGAAGCAGGAACCGCTGTTCAAGGCGGCCTGCCTGCCCTAAAGGCATGGAAGACCAGGCTATCCAAGAAAGGATGCCAGCGTCGTGCCGTGCCGTGGGGGCCAGTTGCAGCAATGAGACTGAAGGATCTGGCTGAGCATCTCGGCCTGTCGCAAACCACTGTCAGTCGCGCCCTCAATGGCTATCCCGAAGTCAATGAGGCCACGCGGCTGCGCGTTGCTGAGACCGCGGCGCGCCTGGGCTACCGTCCCAATGCCAGCGCCCTGCGCCTCGCCACGGGGCGCTCCGGCGCCGTTGGGCTGGTCCTGCGCGGCGCCGACGAACTGGGGCCGCATATGAGTGAGTTCCTCGCCGGCATGGGCGGACAGGTCGGTGCTCAGGAGATCGACATCCTGGTTGTCACCGTCAACAGCCTCGAGGACGAGTTGGCGGCCTACCGCCGCATCGCCGCGAGCCAGAAGGTAGATGCGGTGGTGCTGCATTCGCCGACCTTGCGGGACCAGCGTGCCGAATTGCTGCTCGACCTCAAGGTCCCCTTCGTGCTGCATGGCCGCACCAATATCGGCGAACCGGTCGCCTGGATGGACATCGACAATACCGGGGCCGTCGAGCGCGCCACCGGCCACCTGCTCGATCTCGGCCATCGCCGCATCGCCCTGCTCAACGGCCTCAAGGGCCGCACCTTCGCCGAGCACCGCGAACTGGGTTACCTCGCAGCCCTATCCGCGCGCGGCGTCGCTTTCGATCCGGCATTGATGGGGAACTCCATCTTCACCGACGAAATCGCCTTCCGCCAGGCCCAGGCTATGCTCGAACTGCGGCCGCGTCCCACCGCATTTCTCGCCGGCTCCATGATGACCGCGCTGGGCGTGTTTCGCGCCATACGCCAAGCCGGGCTCGAGTTGGGCAAGGACGTCTCCATGATCGCTCATGACGACGTCTTCCCCTATCTCAATGCCGACAACATGTACCCCACCATGTCCACGACCCGCTCGTCGATCCGCCAGGCGGGGATGCGCATTGCCGAGCTGATCCTGCAGATCCTCGGCGGCAAGCCGGTGCAGGACGTGCATGAGCTCTGGCCCGTGGAGCTGGTCCTGCGCCAAAGCTCGGGGCCGCTGCAGCAATAGCGCGCGCCGTGCGCCTAACCCACGCGAAGGATGTGGTTGTCGAAGAGGAAGTCGAACTTCTGCGCTGCGCGGTCTGCGCCCGCCATGCCGATCATCTCGCCATTGCCACTTGTAGCGACGAACCCCATGCCATCGGCCGCCAGGCCACAGCCATTGCGTAGCGTTTCGGCCAGAACAGGCCGCTTGCCCTCGGCGTCGATGGCCACCAACAGATCGCCTTCGGGCGACGACACCGCGACAGTCACCCCATCGGCCGACACCGCCACCGAGCCGACATAATTGCGCAGGTCGGCCAGCGTGCCCGGCGGCAGTTCGATCAGCCTGATCTCGCCATCCATGGTCGCATAGCCCACCAGTTGGGGCTTGTCCGCGGGCGCCCCCTTGTACTGGCAGCCGAACCACACCCGCCCGCGTCCATCGATGGCCATATGGCGGATCGACAGCTGGTGCAGGCCCGCATCGAGCCGCAACTGCCCGATCAGCCGGCCGTCCCTCCGGTCGATGAACACCACCGAAGGGTCCATCGTTTCGAGGTTGAGTTCGGTCCGCCCGAAATCGGGATGCGTTTCGATCCCGCCATTGGCAACCACGAAGGTGACGCCATCGGGCATCAGCAGCATTTCGTGCGGGCCGGTGCCGAAGGTGGGGAATTCCCCGATCCGCCGGTAGCCGTCCGTCGCATCGTAGATGCCGACGACACCCCGGGCCGCCTCGAAATCGCTCTCGGTCGCATAGAGCAGCCGGCCATCGGGCGAGAACACGCCATGCCCATAGAAGTGCCGGCCCTCGACGCTGGTGAGCGTCACCGGCGCTGCGCGTCCCTGGGGATCGAACACCACCGCAAACGTTCCGGGCTGGCGCGCGAATACCACGCCCCGCCCTGCTTCTCGGCTGATGGTGATATCATGTCCGCGATCCGGCAGGTCGATCGAGGCAATAACGTCGCCGCGCTCGCCCAGCAGCACCGCGCCATAGCTGCCGGCGGCCGTCTGCACCGAGCTGGCAAAGACCAGGTCGCTGCGCTCCAGCGCCTCGACCTGCCGTGGCAGCAGGCCCGCGGCAAAGCCCGCCCCGGCCGCCTTGAGGAAAGCCCGTCGCTGCCACATGGTCAGTCGCCATCCAGCGACGAAAAGCCCACGGACAGTTCCAGCGCCGCCGACAGCTGTTCGCCGATCATTGTCTGCAACGATTGGGTCACGATAATCAGGTAGTCGAGCGCATGGGCCTGCTTCTCGTCCACCACGGCTTGCTCGACCGGCAGCGTCACCAACCCGATGGCCCGATGGGCGTTGCGGAATTCGAATGCGATGGAATTGTCGAGGCCCGCATCGTCGGGTCCGACGGCCCGCGCCATCCCCGATCCGGCTACCAATGCCTCCATGCCCTCGATATCGGCAGCGATCATCGCCATCGTCAGGCCGGAGCGCCAGAACAGCGCCTGCTTGGGCTTGGCCGGCTCGCCGCCCTGGGCGACAAATGGGTTGATCCGCGTGTCGCGCAAGCCCTCGATGCCATGGGCCACCAGCCCCACCAGGGCTTCCAGCGCCTCGGTCTCGGTACGGTAGTCGGCATTGTCGGGGACGGGCCGCGTCAGGTGCGACGCAACGCCGTCATAGCGATACCAGCCCATCGCCACCTGGTCGGCGATCCCACTGATATTGGCGGCGATTGCCTGGCCGTACCGGCAACGGAATTCCGCGCCAGCCGCTGCGAGCCCCTCTGCATCGGTGCCAAACAGCACATATTCCAATGCCCCGAACCCCTGCACGGCCACGCTCTTCTGGCGCAGCAGCGTCACCTCGCTGGCGCCGCTATCCTGTTCGGCGATGATGGCCTGGACCTGCCGCAACCCGATGCCGCGACGGTCGGGCCAGAACAGCAGCCGATCGGCACGGTTGTCCTCCATCAACGGCCCGATGCGCAGGAATTCGATCCGGCCATAAGCCTGTGCCGCCAGGCCGAATTGCTGCCTGGCAATGGCCAGCGCGCCCTCCGAGGGCGCTGCGCACAGCCCGCCCATGGCGCTTTCCAGGCCACTGGCCCGCGTCTTGAAGGCGGCCACCGCCGGGCGGATGACCTTGTTCACCGCCGCGTCGAGCACCTGCGACGGCGTCGCCGTCTGAGCCAGCGCCGGGCCGGCAAAGACCATCATCAGAACAAGAAGCAGCAGGCGCATCACAGCGATTCCAGGAAGGCGACGACATCATCGCGCTGGGCTTGGGACATTTGCGCGAATGCGTCGCGCGCCGCCTGTGCCTCTCCCCCATGCCATAGAATGGCCTCGACGAGATTGCGGGCCCGCCCATCATGAAGGAAAAACGTGTGGCCCGATACAGTCTCGGTGAGGCCGATACCCCACAGCGGCGGCGTGCGCCATTCCTGCCCGTCCGCCTGCCCCTCCGGCCGATTGTCGGCCAGGCCGGTTCCCATGTCGTGCAGCAGGAAATCCGAATAGGGCCAGATCAGCTGGAACCGGTGCGCCGGGTTCTCGGCATCGCGACTGGTGACGAACTTGGGCACATGGCAACTGGCGCAGCCGGCGCCATAGAAGGCCGCCTTGCCCCGCAGCACAGCCGCATCGCCCACATTGCGCCGCTCCGGCACGCCCAGGGTCTGGGCATAGAAGGTCACGAGGTCCAGCACCGGGTCGGGCGCCTCGCTCGGCCCCAGCCGGTCCTGCACACCTGTTGGCATGGCGAGGCACTCGGTCTGCCGTTCCGTGCAATCGCCATGCGGCAGGTTCACCAGGGGCGTCGCAATGCCGATATCGCCAGCAAATGCGCCGGCAGACTGGCTGCGGATGCTGGCCATCCCCGCCTTCCAGCCGAACCGGCCGAGCATGACGCTCTGGCTTACCGGCTCGATCGTCCAGTTCGGGCGGCCTGAAATGCCGTCGCCATCGCGATCATCAGGGTCGGCCAGTGCCAGGATATCCTCGGTCGGAATCTGTTCCACCAGCCCCAGCCCGATCATCGGGTTGGCCAGTCGCGGCGACAGCATGACATTGTGGGCCAACGGCCCATAGGCCAGGTCCGCCACCGAATAGTGCGGCTCGCGCAGTGTCACCGTAGTGCCATCGCCAAGCGTTACTGGCAGGTCGACATAGTCGATCACCATCCGCCCCTCGGCCTGGAGCCCCGGCACCGCAAAATCCTGCAGCTGCGTGCCATAGGTCGGGTCGCCCACCTCGCCGGCAAACACGCCATCGAGCGCCACGCGCTTGTCGTCCGCCTCGGGTGGCACCGACAGGCGCAGGAACATCGACACATTCTCCGCCTGCCCCTCGAACGGGGGATGGCCGCGCCCGTCCTTGAGGTGGCAGCTCTGGCAGCCGCGCGCATTGAACAGCGGTCCGAGCCCATCCGAGGCCTGGGTCGAGCTGGGCGACGAAACCCAGATCTTGCGGAACAGGGCATTGCCCAGCTTAAACTGTTCTTCCTGCTCGAAGCTCAGATTGTCGAGGAAGTGACTGAAGGAATCGGCATTGGGGGCAAACGTCGTCGTTCCCGCCCCCGCCGGCTTGGCTTCGAAGTTCTCCGGCTTGGAAAAATCGGTCGTGGGTGCAGTCACCCTGGCAACGCGCGCCAGGTCCTCGGGCGTCAGGTCGCTGCGCACCGCCTGATCCTGCGCAAGGGCAAGCCCGCCGGCAAGCAGCGCGATCAGGGCAAGGGTGAGAGCAGTTTTCATGCGGACGATCTACCAACTTGGCCCGGAATTTCCAACAAACCCGGTGTCACCCCGTGCTCGGGATGACACTGCCGCGTTGGGAGCGGCGTGCTCCTACTGGAAAACCGCGTCCGGATTGCTGAGGCTGTCGCTGTCCTCGATCGTCACGGCATCTTCAAGCTCCAGCAGGGCCACGGCCCGCTCGATGCCGCGCGTCTGCGCGATCAGCCCGTCGATCGCCGCCTGCACCACGGCATTCCCCTCGGCATTGCCTTCGCCGATCTGCTGGTCATAGGCTTCGCCGGCCTCGGCGCGATCGGCCATCACGTTCATCTTGGCGACCGTGTCCCCGAGCAGCGCCTTGATCTCGCTGTCGAGCGCCGCATCCTTGGCGGCAATCACGTCCGACAGCGATGGCCCTTCCACCACCGATCCGTCGATCCGGGTGTACTTGCCCAGATAGACATTCTGGACGCCGATGGCATCGTTGAGATGGGACACATGCGTATTGTCCGAGAAGCAGTCGTGCTCCTCCTCCGGATCGTGCAGCAGCAGACCCAGCTTCATGCGTTCGCCGGCCACTTCGCCAAAGCTCAGCGAACCCATGCCGGTCAGGATTGCCGAAATCCCCAGTTCCGGCAGCGCCGCGCGGGCAGCGCCATCGGCGGTCCAGTTGCCAACCATTTCCCCGAGATCGCTTACCAGCAGGCTCGATGCCGCCTTGAGATAGGCTGCGCGGCGATCGGCATGCTCGGCAGTCGAATAGTCCGTAGACGGCCGTGCCCCTGCACCCGGCCCCGTCCCGTTGAGGTCCTGGCCCCAAAGGAGGAACTCGATGGCATGATAGCCGGTGGCGACATTGGACTCCACGCCGGCCGCTTCCTGCAGTTGGTCCTGCAGCACGGCCGGGGTGATCTGGTCGAATACCATCTCCTCGCCGTCGATGGTGATCTTCGGGTTGGCGATGACATTGGCGACGTAAAGCGCGTTGCTGTCGCTCTCGGTGCCATAGCTGGCATCGACATAGTCGATCAGGCCCTCGTCGAGCGGCCAGGCATTCACCCGGCCTTCCCATTCGTCGACGATGGGGTTGCCGAAGCGGAAGGCCTCGGTCTGCTGGTAGGGAATGCGGGCCGCCTTCCAGGCATCCTTGGCCGCCTGCAAGGTCGCCTCGCTGGGATTGGCGATCAGCGCGTCGACGGCCGCGTCCAGTGCCTTTGCCGTCGTCAGCGCATCCTCGTAACCGGCCAGCGCCAGGTCGGCATAGTGGGTCAGCACGTCGAGATCGGCCGGCGCCTGCGCGAACGCGGCCATCGGCGCAACCGATATTGTCAGGGCAAGGGCGAGGCTGCGCAGGGTGCGCTTGACCGAGATCATCGACGATCCTCCAGATAAATTTGTAAGCGGAGTACGCCGGTCAGCTTCAGAAAGCAATTAAATTTCAATAGTTTAGAAAAAGTCTAAACTACTGGCAGGCCCCGATTTCCTTCCACCGGCCAATAGGCCAATGCTTTCCGTTGCTTGCCCTTTTCCACCGCGGTCGAAAATTTTTGACCATCTGGACGAAACTGTCACAAACGGGCACTGTCACAATTGCAGCTGGGAGGCTCGGGCTTGGACGGGGATTTCACGCAAACGGTTGAATAGCGGCGTTATCGGCCGCGGGTCGGCCGTCATCTACGCCTCCTGAACCCGTCATCGCGCTGTCATACCACCACACTACAGGCCTCCCGAGTTCGCCGGATCGTCCCCCAACGGGCGATCACGAACGACCTTCAGGGAGACTGAACATGTCCATCAAGAAAACCCTCGGCGCATCCGTCTCGGTGCTTGCCGTCCTCGCCGTTTCTGCCCCCGCTTTCGCCCAGACCGACATTGACGCGCTCTACGAAGCCGCCAAGGCCGAAGGCCAGCTCACCACCATCGCCCTGCCCCACTCCTGGTGCGGCTATGGCGACGTGATCGAAGGCTTCAAGGCCAAGTATCCGGGCATCACCGTCAACGAACTCAACCCCGATGCCGGCTCGGCCGACGAGATCGAAGCCATCAAGGCCAACAAGGGCAATACCGGCCCGCAGGCCCCCGACGTGATCGACGTCGGCCTCAGCTTCGGCCCTTCGGCCAAGGCCGAAGGCCTGATCCAGCCCTACAAGGTCGCGACCTGGGACTCCATCCCCGCCGAGGCCAAGGATGAAGAGGGCTACTGGTACGGCGACTACTACGGCGTGATGGCCATGCTGGTGAACAAGGATCTGGTATCCACCGTTCCCGCCGACTGGGCTGACCTGCTCAAGCCAGAATATAGCGCCAGCGTCGGCCTCGCCGGTGATCCGCGCGCCTCCAACCAGGCCATCCAGGCCGTCTATGCCGCCGGTCTCTCCTCGACCGGTGCCGACGAAGGCGCTGCCGATGCCGGCCTCAAGTTCTTCGCCGACCTCAATGCTGCCGGTAACTTCGTCCCGGTCATCGGCAAGGCTGCCTCGGTCGCCCAGGGCACGACGCCGATCCTGCTCGCCTGGGACTACAATCTGCTCTCCTTCCGTGATGGCTTCGCCGGCAACCCGGAAACCGAGATCGTGGTCCCCGCCACCGGCGTTGTCGCCGGCGTCTACATCCAGGCCATCTCGGCCTACGCACCCCACCCCAACGCTGCCAAGCTTTGGATGGAATATCTCTATTCCGACGAAGGTCAGCTTGGTTGGCTGAAGGGCTATTGCCACCCGATCCGCTTCAACGACCTGGCTGCCAACGGCAAGATCCCGCAGGAACTGCTCGACGCTCTCCCGCCGGCCGCCGCCTATGAGGCTGCCGTCTTCCCGAGCATCGACCAGCAGAACGCTGCCAAGGCCACCATCACCGGCCAGTGGGACGCCGTCGTCGGCGCCAACGTCGAGTAAGACCTCTCTCGATTGGACCCAACCACCGGGTCCACCCTCCCCCTTGAGGGGAGGGAAGCGAGATAGGACTTAGCGCCAGCTAAGTCCGTATATCGAGCAGGGTGGGGGTATGGGTCCGCATACTCAATGCTTGCGACTCCACCCCCTCCATCCTCCCCATCAAGGGGGAGGTGCTGCATCGAGCAAGCGGCAAAATATGGGGCTCCACGGGTTCACGATGGCCGACGTAACCGCATCACCTTCACGCCGCCGCCTCTCGTTCGAGTGGCTGGGCGTAGCGCCTTTCCTCATCTTCGCGGTGATGTTCCTCATCCTGCCCACGCTCTACCTGATCGGCGCGGCCTTTGTCGGCCGTGACGGCCAGTTCACCTTCGACAACATCACGGCGCTGTTCACCGACAGCATCATGGCCGCTTACTGGATTTCGATCCGCATCTCCGGGGCGTCCGCCATCCTGGGCGCCCTGATCGGCCTGGCCATCGCGCTGGCCATCATCCGCGGCCGCCTTCCCGCCGGGCTGCGTTCGGCCGTGATGACCTTTTCCGGCGTCGCCTCCAACTTCGCCGGCGTACCGCTGGCCTTCGCCTTCATCGCCACATTGGGCCGCCTGGGCCTGGTCACCATCGTCCTCAAGACCATTGGCATCGACCTCTACAAGTCCGGCTTCAACCTCCTCAGCTTCTGGGGCCTGACGATCACCTATCTCTATTTCCAGATTCCGCTGATGATCCTGATCATCGCGCCGGCCATTGATGGGCTGAAGAAGGAATGGAGCGAGGCCGCCCAAATCCTGGGCGCCAGTCCGTGGCAGTTCTGGCGCTATGTCGGCATGCCCATCCTGTGGCCGAGCTTCCTGGGCACGCTGAGCCTGCTCTTCGCCAATGCCTTCGGCGCCATCGCCACCGCCTATGCGCTGACGGGCTCCTCGCTCAACATCGTCCCCATCCTCCTCTACGCGCAGATCCGCGGCGACGCCCTGCAAAATCCGGGCTTGGGCGCTGCGCTCGCGCTGGGCATGATCCTCATCACCGCCTGCGCCAACATCATCTATCTGGTCATTTCCGCGCGTGCCGAGAGGTGGATGAAATGAAGCAGTCGCGCTTCTGGGCCTGGCTCGTCTTCCTTGTCGGCCTCGCTTATTTCCTGGTCCCGCTGGTCGCCACCTTCGAGTTCTCGCTCAAGATGCGTCGCGGCTACTACAGCTTCGACAGCTATGCGTCGGTCTTCTCCGATCCCAATTTCCAGCGCACGTTCAGCTACTCGGCCGTCATCGGCATCTTCGCCATCATCGTCGGCATCCTGGTCGTGGTTCCAGCCGTCTATTTCGTCCGCCTGCGCCTGCCCAAGCTGCGCCCCTTCGTCGAATTCGTCACCCTGCTGCCGCTGATCATCCCGGCCATCATCCTGGTCTATGGCTATATCCGGCTCTACAACTCGTCCTCGATCGTGCCCTTCACCGGCAGCGCCATCGGCACCGATATCCTGCTGGTCTGCGGTTATGTCACCCTGGCGCTGCCCTACATGTACCGTGCCGTCGATACCGGCATGCGCACCATCGACGTGCAGACCCTGACCGAGGCGGCCCAGATCGCCGGTGCCAACACCGCGCAAATCATCGCTCGCATCATTCTGCCCAACATTCTGGTGGCGGTCCTCTCGGGCGCCTTCCTCACCTTCGCCATCGTCATCGGCGAGTTCACCATTGCCAGCCTGCTCAACCGGCCTGCCTTCGGCCCATATCTGCAGAATATCGGCGCCAACCGCGCCTACGAGCCGGCCGCCCTGGCCGTCATTTCCTTCATCATCACCTGGGGTGCCATGGGCATGATCAACGTGCTTGGCCGCTTCGCTCCCCGCACCTCCGCCAGAACCGACTGAGCCCTCACCCATGGCAGCCTTTCTCGACGTCCAGAACCTCACCAAGACTTTCGGCACCACGACGGTGGTCAAGGGCGTCAGCTTCGCCTTCGACAAGGGTGAGTTCATCTCGCTGCTGGGCCCTTCGGGCTGCGGCAAGACCACGATCCTGCGCATGATCGCCGGCTTCGAGAACCCCACCTCGGGCTCCATCAAGGTCGACGGCCAGGACATAACGGGCCTCAAGCCCAACCGGCGCCAGCTCGGCATGGTATTCCAGGCCTATGCGCTGTTCCCCAATCTCAATGTCGGCGACAATATCGGCTTCGGCCTCAAGATCGCGGGTATGGGGGCCGAGGAGCGCCGCGCCCGCGTCGACGAAATGCTCAAGCTGATCGGCCTGCCCGGCTACGAAAAGCGCTACCCTTACGAAATGTCCGGCGGCCAGCAGCAGCGCGTCGCTCTGGCCCGTGCCATCGCCCCGCGCCCGCGAATGCTGCTGCTCGACGAGCCGCTCTCGGCCCTCGACGCCAAGATCCGCGTCAGCTTGCGCGAGGAAATCCGCGCCATCCAGCTCGACCTGAGCATCACCACCGTCTTCGTCACCCACGATCAGGAGGAGGCGCTCTCGATCTCCGACCGCATCGTGGTGATGCATGCGGGCAATATCGAGCAGCTGGGCGCCCCTTACGAGATCTACAACAAGCCCGCCACCCGCTTCGTCGCCACCTTCGTCGGCCACCTCAACACCATCGAGGCGACGATCGTCGATCCCGCCACTGGCCGCGTCGACATCGATGGCCAGACCGTCGCCGTACCCACCCTGCCCCCGACGGCGGCCGCGGGCGCACCCATCTCGCTCACGCTGCGCCCCGAAGTGCTCTCCGTCGGCGCGCGCGAGGGCAACGACATCACGCTCACTGGCACCATTGCCGATGTAACCTTCCTAGGCTCGGTGATCCGCCTGCGCGTCAATCTGGGACGGAACATCCTCAGTCTCGACACGTTCAACGACCAGCGCACCGCCCCGCCCAGTCGCGGGGAACCCGTCACCGTCAGCCTCGCCAGCAAGGACCTCCTGGTGCTCTAGCGATACCCGTGCCGGCGGCGCCATCGCTGGACCCGTGCCTTTCGCTCTTGCGGTTGGGGTTGGGAGGGCGGTACCACTGGTCGGTATCGAAGGAGTCGACACCAGAATGGAATCCCCCTTCGTCTCGACCGACTGGCTGGCCACCCATCTGAGCGACCCGAACCTCGTCGTGCTCGATGGCAGCTGGCACATGCCCAACGCAGCCCGCAACGCCCAGGCCGAATATCTTGCGGGCCATATCCCCGGCGCCGTTTTCTTCGACATCGATGGCGTCGCCGATACGTCCACCGACCTGCCGCATATGCTGCCCGCCCCCAACGACTTCGCCCGCATGGTCGGTGCCCTGGGGATTTCGGAGCGCATGACCATCGTCGTCTATGACGAACTCGGCCTCTTCTCCGCCCCCCGCGTCTGGTGGACGTTCCGCACCATGGGTGCGCACGACGTTCGCATTCTCGCCGGCGGCGGGCCCAAGTGGCGCGCCGAACGCCGCGCCACGGAAACCGGTCTGGTCACCCGGCCACGCCAGGTTTTTCACACCAGCTTCGATCCAAATCGCGTTGCCAGTTTCGAGCAGGTGCGGGATCGCAGTCGTGACGGCGTCGCCCAGATCGCCGATGCCCGTCCGGCTCCGCGTTTCCACGCCGAGGTTCCCGAACCCCGCCCCGGCCTGCGCGGCGGTCACATCCCCAACAGTGCCAGCCTTCCGGTAAGCCTGCTCACCGACAACGGACAGATGCGCTCGCCGGCCGAGCTCGCCCAGCTGTTCGCCGATCGCGGCATCGATCTGGGCAAACCCCTCATCACCTCCTGCGGCTCCGGCATCACCGCTGCCACCCTCGCGCTCGCCGCCGAACTGGCCGGGGCTGGCAAGGTGGCGGTCTATGATGGATCGTGGGCCGAATGGGGCGCCCGCAAGGATGCCGACGTCGAGACCTGACGGTCCCCCACGGGTCGCCCTTAGCTACCGGACCTTGATCAGCAGGATCACCAGCACCCAGATGCTTGCCACGTGAATAAGCAGGAAGCGCAGGAGCACCTGGGAGTTCGACCAGTTGAGGTTCTTGCGCACATGGTCGTGGAACGGAAAGCGGATCGAACTGAGAATGCGCCAGCCGAACAGCCGCATCAGGGCAACCTTGGCCAGGCCCGTCGCGCCATTGAAGAGCAGCAGCGCGCCGACAAAGAAGACCATGGTCGGATTGCCGGTAACCACCACGCACATGCCCACGAACAGCCCGATCGGGCGAGATCCGGCATCCCCCATCAGCGCCGCGCTGGGTGGAGCATTGTGCCAGAGATAGCCCAGGATGGCGCCGCAGAACACCGCCGCCGCCAGCGCCCAGCTCACCGCGTCGGGATTGTAGGGGATCAGCAGGTATCGTGCATTGGCGACATCGCCGACAACGAAATAGAGGATCAGGCCCAGCACGCAGATGGTGAACGATGACAGCGTACCCGACACGCCATCGACGCCGTCGTTGCAGTTGACCGCATTGATGCACAGCCACATGACCGGCGTGTAGAGCAGCACGCCGCCCCACCAGGGCAGCGTCAGTTGCGCGGAGGTGAAAGGCAGCCAGACGTGGGTGTTTTCACCATTCATCAACACCACGCAGACGAACAGCGAGATCGCCAGGTCCGTAAGGCCTAGCGTCAGCTCGCTGAGCCCGCCCGGCTTGCTGTCGTCCAGATAGCCGACACAGGACGCGATCAGCATCGCGCCGAGGCAGAAATAGAGGCGGGGATCATAGGGCAGGCAGATCAGCAGCACGCCCACCGTGATCAGCACGATGAAGATGCCGACGCCCACCGGCTTGCCCACGCTTTCTTCTGCCTTGACGGCATGCGCCCGGCCCTTGTCGGTCGTCAGCACATGCCAAACCCGGGGCAGCACCAGCAGCGACAGCAGGGCCGACAGCAGCGCGCCAACGGTTGCCAGCACCGGATAGAAGGCAAAAAGCCGCGCCGGCCCCCAATAGGGCGAAATCAAATCGGACAGGAAAGTTAGCATCGCTCGCCAATCGCCAGGTGACCGCCCCTTAGACTTCAGTGAGTCGCGACTGCCGCGCCAGCCTTACCTTTGCCGAGCCAGCCCATCGTCGATGTCAGTGGATCGTTACCTGCTCATAGGCCACCGCATCCACGACGCCATCTTCCAGGTGATAGGTCACCGTCTTGACCAGTTCCCAGCTATCCGCGCCATCGCCAAGCACGTCATGGCTGCGGAAGGCGACAAGCCCCGCTTCGCTCAATTCCAGCGGCCCGAAGCGCGCTTCGATGTCGGCTTGCGGTGCCCCGATGCCAGGCAGTTGCGTATCGGCTGGCACGTCCTCGATCCCGGCCGTGGCCTGGCAGGTGTCGCTGGCCGGCGGGATGGCGGAAACCACGATGGCCGTCAGGTAAGGCTCGCCCTCGTAGCTGGACGCATCGCTGAGAAACCAGACGGTTCGATGGCCGTCGCTAACGCACGAAGATCTGAAGTCCCCCTTGCCCTCGTTGCGCACCATCCCGCCTGCCGAGGCGGCCTGATCCGCCAGGGCAATCTCGGGCAGGCCGAACAGGTAGTCGCTGCCGACATCGACCGGTGCGCTCTCGCCGCGCACGAGCAGCTCGACGATCGGCTCCTGCGGCAGCTCCCCCGCCTGTGCGGCCAGGGCGAAAAGAACAGGCACTGTTATGAAGGCAAAACTGTTTCGCATCTGCGCGCTGGCTCCGTTTGCCGGGGCACTAGCGCGGCGCTGCTGAATGCAACCTGAACTGCGCCTGTCCCAAGGCAAAGGCCGCCGGGTCACCCCGGCGGCCTCGTCATTCATCCCGGCCGGCTTAGGCCGAACGGTTCTTGTTGTAGAGGTCGAAGAACACGGCGGCCAGCAGCACGACGCCCTTGATCATCTGCTGCCAGTCGATGTTGACGCCCATGATGGACATGCCGTTGTTCATCACGCCCATGATGAAGGCGCCGATCACGGCGCCGGCCACCTGGCCCACGCCACCCAGCGCCGAGGCGCCGCCGATGAACACGGCCGCGATCACGTCGAGCTCGAGGCCCTGCCCGGCCTTAGGCGTCGCCGAGTTGAGGCGGGCCGCATAGATCATGCCGGCCAGCGCCGCCAGCACGCCCATGATGGCGAAGACGTAGAAGGTCAGCCGTTCGGTCTTGATACCCGACAGCGCCGCGGCCTTGAGGTTGCCGCCCAGTGCATAGATGCGGCGGCCGAAGGTCATCCGCTTGGTGATGAATACGAAAAGCGCAATCAGGATGCCCATCACCACCAGCACGTTGGGCAGGCCGCGATAAGAGGCAAGCATATAGGCAAAGAACAGCACCAGGGCCGCAATGACCAGGTTCTTGACCACGAACAGGCCGAACGGTTCGCTCTCATAGCCGCGCGCCTTGCGGCGGGCACGGCCACGCAGGGCGAAGAAGATCATGGCGACAATGGCCACGATGGCAATGACCATGGTCGTGGTGTGCAGCACTACGGGCTGCACACCTTCGCTGGCTGCCACCAGGGTGGTCGGCCCGACCACGTCGGGAATGAAGCCTGCCGAGAGCAGCTGGAATTCGGCAGGGAACGGGCCCACAGACTTTCCGGCCAGGATCGCCAGGGACAAGCCCTTGAAGATCAGCATGCCCGCCAGGGTCACGATGAAGCTGGGGATCTTGTGATAGGCGATCAGATAGCCTTGCGCCGCGCCGATCACCCCGCCTACGACCAGGCAGATCGCACCGGCGACGAAGGGGTTGGCCAGGAATTCAAGGCTGGGCGGCAGGTTCCAGCCCACCATCAGCATGGCCGCCAGGGCGCCCACGAAGCCGGAGACCGAGCCCACCGAAAGGTCGATATGGCCTGCCACGATGATCAGCAGCATGCCCAGCGCCATCACGATGATGTAGCTGTTCTGCAGGATGATGTTGGTCAGGTTCACCGGCTTGAACAGCACGCCGGCCGTGAAATACTGGAAGAACAGCATGATCAGGATCAGCGCGAGCAACAGGCCGTAATCGCGCAGATTGGCCTGGAGCGCGCTCCAGACGGAAAGTTCCTGGACCTTGACCGGCTCGCCGGCAGGAGTGGTGCCCGGCTGGGCGGTTTCGGTGGTCATGATGCCTTCCCTTCGGCGCGGACGATCGCGCGCATGATCTTTTCCTGGCTGGCATCGCTGGTCGGCATTTCGCCAACGATACGGCCTTCGTTCATTACATAGAGGCGGTCGGTAATGCCAAGCAGTTCGGGCATCTCCGAGGAGATGACCAGGATTGCCTTACCCTGCGCCGCCAGTTGGTTGATGATGGTGTAGATTTCGTATTTCGCACCCACGTCGATGCCGCGGGTGGGCTCGTCCAGGATCAGGACGTCCGGATTAGCGAACAGCCACTTGCTGAGCACGACCTTCTGCTGGTTGCCGCCGCTGAGATTGCCGGTGACCTGGTAGACGCTCGAGGAGCGAATATTGGTTCTCTTGCGGTAGTCGTTGGCCGCATCGAGTTCGGCCAGGTCGTCGATGACACCCAGGCGCGAAACCCCGGGCAGGTTCGCCAGCGTGGTGTTGTGCTTGATGTGGTCGATCAGGTTGAGGCCATAGGTCTTGCGGTCCTCGGTGGCGTAGGCGATGCCGTGCTGGACCGCCTTGCCCACCGTGGACGGGTCGATCTGCTTACCGTTGAGGAACACCTGGCCGCTGATCTTCTGGCCATAGGATTTGCCGAACAGGCTCATGGCAAATTCGGTGCGGCCCGACCCCATCAGGCCAGCAATGCCAACCACCTCACCCTTGCGGATATGGAGGCTGATATTCTTGATCACCTGCCGTTCGCGATGCTGCGGGTGATAGACCGACCAGTCCTTCACCTCCAGGATCACCTCGCCGATGTTCGGGACGCGACTGGGATAGCGGTCCTCGAGCGAGCGGCCCACCATCGAGGTGATGATCCGGTCCTCGGTAATGTCCTGCTTGTTCATCGTCTCGATGGTCCGGCCGTCGCGGATCACGGTGATGCGGTCGGCCACCTTGCTGACTTCGTTGAGCTTGTGACTGATCAGGATCGAGGTAATGCCCTGCTTGCGAAATTCCATGAGCAGGTCGAGCAGGGCCGCGCTGTCCTTTTCCGACAGCGACGCGGTCGGTTCGTCCAGGATCAGCAGCCGCACTTCCTTGCTCAGCGCCTTGGCGATTTCCACCAGCTGCTGCTTGCCCACGCCGATATTGGTGATCAGCGTGTCGGGATCTTCATTGAGGCCGACCATGCCGAGCAGCTTGCGCGCGCCGTCACGGGTCTCGTCCCAGTCGATCACGCCGGCCGCAGCCTGTTCGTTGCCCAGGAAGATATTCTCGGCGATCGACAGCAGCGGCACCAGCGCCAGCTCCTGGTGGATGATGACGATGCCCTTGTGTTCGCTGTCGCGAATGGATTTGAAGTGCTGCTCTTCGCCCTTGTAGATGATCTGGCCGTCATAGCTGCCGGCGGGATAAACCCCGCTGAGCACCTTCATCAGGGTGGATTTGCCCGCGCCGTTCTCACCCACGATGGCGTGGATTTCGGCCTCCCGGACGTCGAGGTTGACGTCCTGCAGCGCCTTGACGCCGGGGAAGGTCTTGGTGATGCCGCGCATCTCCAGAATGGTATTGCTCATTCGTCGCTTTCTCGTGTGCACGCGGGCGTCGCATTCTAGCGCCTGGGCCCGGTGACGGGAAAGGGCCCCGCGTCGCCGCGGGGCCCCATTGGCTTGAAGCCGATGCTTACTGCAGGTCTTCCGGCTTGATGTAGCCCGAGTCAACGACCAGAGCCTGGTAGTTGGTCAGGTCAACGTCATGCGGGGTCAGCAGGATCGACGGCACGACCTTGACGCCATTGTCATAGGTGGTGGTGTCGAGGCCTTCCGGCGTACCGCCCGAGACAACGGTGTCGACCAGGTCAGCGGTGACCTTGGCCAGTTCACGGGTGTCCTTGTAGACGGTGGAGTACTGCTCGCCGGCGATGATCGCCTTGACCGACGGAGCTTCCGCGTCCTGGCCGGTGATCACGGGCCACTGCAGGTCGCCCGAGCCGTAGCCCACGCCGCGCAGCGACGAGATGATGCCGCGAGACAGGCCGTCATAGGGAGCCAGAACGCCATTGACGATCGAGCCGTCCGAGTAGTTGGCCGACAGGATGTTGTCCATGCGAGCCTGGGCAACCGCGCCGTCCCAACGGAGGGTACCAACGGTTTCCATGCCCTGCTGGCCCGACTTCACGACGATGTCGCCCGAGTCGATCATCGGCTGCAGGACGGACATGGCGCCATCATAGAAGAAGAAGGCGTTGTTGTCGTCCGGCGAACCGCCGAACAGTTCAACGTTCCACGGCTTGGTGTCGGGGAAGCGTTCCTTGAGGCCCTTGACCAGCGAGTTGGCCTGGAGCACGCCCACCTGGAAGTTGTCGAAGGTGGTGTAGTAGTCGACATTGGCGCTGTCGCGGATCAGGCGGTCATAAGCGATGACCTTGATGCCGGCATCGGCAGCCTGCTGCAGCACGGCGCTCAGCGTGGTGCCGTCGATCGAAGCGATCACGAGAGCCTTGACGCCCTTGGTGACCATGTTTTCGATCTGGGCCAGCTGGTTCGGGATGTCGTCTTCTGCGTACTGCAGGTCGACGGAATAGCCCTTGGCTTCCAGTGCGGTCTTGAGTTCGTTGCCGTCCGAGATCCAGCGCAGCGAGGACTGGGTCGGCATGGCAATGCCGATGGCGCCCTTGTCCTGTGCGAAGACCGCGGTGGAAGCGGTCAGCGCCATGGCGCCGACGGCCAGCACGGTGGCAAGCGTCTTGATAATCTTCACGTCTCGACTCCCTTTTGTATTTCGAGTTCAGAAGCTTTTTGGATGGTCGTCAGGGGAAAGGCCTTGGACGATGCATGCGTCACATCGAGATGGGAATCGCGAGCGACCGAAAACTGAGGCGACACCCGCGGGCGTGCTGCCAGTCTATCGTGCATGAAGGTCCTCCTGCGTGGCGGCGGTTGCCGCCCGGGCCCTCCCAAGCCCACGGGCCGGAAACTAGGATAATCAGATACCAGTGTAAAGCCGGATTCCCGCGCCTCACGAATTTTTTCGATCACCGAATATTAACGGTAACCCATGTTTTACGGTGGTTGCGGCGTGCCATTCGCACCGTTAAGATGTCATGACCTGTTCAGGTACGTACCCGGAAAGAGCGCAAAGCGTCGCGGGAACGACAAAGGTATCTGATACCTTGGAGGATTCGTGACCCTATCCGACGAGCGCTTTCGCCCGGATCATGCGACGGCCGCCCAGACGGTGGCAGATGCCTTGGCGCAGCTCATCCTGAGCGAACTGGCGCCCGGCTCCACCCTGCCGAGCGAGGCGGAACTGGCGGCGCGCTACGACGTCAGCCGCCTGACCATCCGCGAGGCCGTCAAGCTGCTCGAGGGCCGCGGCCTCCTGGTCATCGCCCGCGGCCGCAAGGCCGTGGTGCGCGAGCCCGATGGCGCCGCTTTCGGCGACTTCCTCACCTCCATCATCCGCTACGACCCCAAAGGCCTGTTCGATCTGGTGGACGTCCGCCTTTCGCTTGAAGTGCAGTCCGCCACCCTAGCCGCCAAGCGGGCGACGCGTGCCGGCATTGCGGCCATCGAGAGCGAGCTGCAGGGTATGCGCGATACGGTTGGACCCGGCGGCATCAACATGAGCCCCGAGCAGGAGCTGGAATTTCACACCCACGACGTCGGCTTCCACGAAGCCGTGGCGCTGGCCAGCGGTAACCGGGTGCTGGGCTTTCTCTTCGAAGCCATGGCGCAGCCGTTGCGCGAGGGCTTCTTCATCAGCCGCCGCGGTCACGAGCAACGCGGCCATACCATGCTGGACACCATTGCCGCGCACCAGCGCATCGTCGACTGCATCAAGGCCGGCAATGGCCGCGCCGCCGCGGAGGCGATGCGGGTCCACCTCAAGGATACCGAGCGCGACATCCGCGTGGCCCTCAGCCAGCTCGCGCGCAACCCGGCCCCACCTGCCGCATAGCACCGAATCGAGAAAACGCCTTGCGACCGCGCCCGGCATGGCGGAATAATCCGCCCAACCGCAGGGACGGCGCATGGCGCAGAGAATCGATGGTTCGATGAACAGGTTGGATGACGCCGCCCGCGCCGGCTGGCTCTACTATGTGGCCGGCAACACCCAGGAAGAGATCGCCGCCAAGCTTGGCATTTCGCGCCAGTCCGCCCAGCGACTGGTGTCGCTGTCGGTTAGCGAGGGCCTGATCAAGGTCAGGCTCGATCACCCCATCGGGCGCTGCATGGATCTGGCCAGCCGCCTGCGGTCGCGCTTCGCCCTGGATCTTGTGGAGGTCGTGCCCTCCGATCCTGCCAGCGAGTCCACGACGATCGGGGTCGCCGAAGCGACGGCCGCCGAAATCGAACGCTGGCTCAAGCGTACCGACCCCATCGTGATGGCCGTCGGTACGGGCCGCACGCTCAAGGCCGCCGTGGAGCAGCTCACGCCCATGACCTGTCCGCACCACAAGGTCGTGTCCCTGACCGGCAATATCGCGCCCGACGGGTCGGCCGCGTATTACAACGTGATCTTCAACATCGCCGATACGGTGAAGGCGCGCAGCTTCCCCATGCCGCTCCCGGTCATCGCTTCCTCCGCCAGGGAGCGCGAGCTGCTGCATGCCCAGCCGATGATCCGCGAGACGTTGACGCTCACCGCGCAGGCCGACGTCACCTTCGTCGGGGTCGGCGATATCGGGCCCGATGCTCCCCTCTATTTGGACGGCTTCATCACCGACGCCGAGCTCAAGGCCCTGCAGAAAGCCGGCGCCGTTGGCGAAATCTGCGGTTGGAGCTTCGATGCCGAGGGCAAGATGATCGAGGGCCTGACCAACGAACGCGTCGCCTCCGCGCCGATTCCATCGCGCGAGAGCGCGCTCGTCGTGGCAATCGCCATGGGCAAGAGAAAATTGCCCGGCATTCGAGCCACGCTCAACCGCCGCTTGGTCAACGGCCTCATCACTGACGAACGTACCGCAGAAGGTTTGCTGCAGGTCGCCTAGTCCATTGATTTAACTACATAATCGACACATCGAAATCGTTTTCCCTGCGCCGGACGTCCTGCGGTGAGCGCATAGCACGCTTGACTCTGCCGCGCGAATTGTGAGTATTTGCCCATCGCCGGAACAAATGCCCGTTTCGGCTACTGGGAGGAATATATGAAACTGACACCCATTCTCGTGGGCGCGTTCACCCTTGCGCTGGCGGCATCCGCTTCGGCGCAGACGCTCACCATCGCCACCGTCAACAATGGCGACATGATCCGCATGCAGGGCCTGTCCTCGGCATTCACCGAAGCGACCGGCATCGAGCTCAACTGGGTCGTGCTGGAAGAAAATACCCTGCGCCAGAACGTCACCACCGACATAGCCACCAATGGCGGCCAGTATGACGTGATGACAATCGGCACTTACGAAGTTCCGATTTGGGCCAAGCAGGGCTGGCTGGTGCCGCTCGATGCGCTTACCAACGACGCCGACTACGCCGTCGACGACCTGCTGCCGCCGATCCGTGATGGTCTCAGCGTCGATGGCAAACTCTATGCAGCGCCCTTCTACGGCGAGAGCTCCTTCATCATGTACCGCACGGACCTGATGGAAAAAGCGGGCCTCGAAATGCCGGAGGCCCCGACCTGGGAGTTCATCGGTCAGGCTGCCCGCGCCATGACTGATCGCGCCAACGACATCAACGGCATCTGCCTGCGCGGCAAGGCCGGCTGGGGCGAGAACATGGCCTTCCTCACCGCCATGTCCAATTCCTTCGGTGCCCGCTGGTTCGATGAGAACTGGAAGCCCCAGTTCGACAGCGAGCAGTGGAAGTCGACGCTCCACACCTACCTGTCACTGATGGCCGATGCCGGTCCCGCCGGTGCCTCGTCCAACGGCTTCAACGAAAACCTGACCCTGTTCCAGCAGGGCAAGTGCGGCATGTGGATCGACGCCACCGTCGCCGCTTCCTTCGTCACCAATCCCGATGACTCCACCGTCGCCGACAAGGTCGGCTTTGCTCTGGCGCCCGACAACGGCCTGGGCAAGCGCGGCAACTGGCTCTGGGCGTGGTCGCTGGCCATCCCTAAGGGTTCCCAGCAGCAGGACGCGGCTGCCCAGTTCATCAAGTGGGCTACCGACAAGGCCTATCTTGAAATGGTCGCTGCACAGGATGGCTGGGCCAACGTTCCCCCCGGCACCCGCATCTCGCTCTATGAGAATGCCGAATACAAGGCCGCCGCGCCCTTCGCCGACATGACCCTGGGCTCCATCTACGCCGCCGACCCGACCCATCCGACCGTCGATCCGGTGCCCTATGTCGGCGTCCAGTTCGTCGCCATCCCCGAATTTGCCGGCATCGCCACCAATGTGGGCCAGCTTTTCTCGGCGGCTCTGGCCGGCCAGATGTCGGCCGACGACGCCCTGGCCCAGGCCCAGGAAGCCACCCTGCGCGACATGACCCGCGCCGGCTATATCAAGTAGTCTCCTCCCGACGACGACCCCGCCCGGTCAACGGTCCCCTCTGGCGACCGGGCGGCTCCAAGCCAGACCAGCCATGAGACCTCATGGCGAGCCTGCTGGTAGATTGCCGCCCCCGCCCGGTTGAGGACACTATGGCCACCGCACAGACCCGCACCCTCGCCCGCATCATGATGGCGCCATCGGTGATCGTCCTGCTGATCTGGATGATCGTGCCCCTGGTCATGACCCTGTGGTTCTCGTTCCAGAACTACAGCCTGATCAACCCGATGATGACCGGCTTTGCCGGCTGGGCGAACTACCTCTACGTCATCGGCGATCCCAGCTTCACCCAGTCACTGGTCAACACCCTGATCCTGGTCGGCGGCGTCCTGCTCATCACCGTCATCGGCGGCACGTTCCTGGCCCTGCTGCTCGATCAGCCCATCTGGGGCCAGGGGATCCTCCGCATCATCGTCATCTCGCCCTTCTTTGTCATGCCGCCCGTCGCGGCGCTGATCTGGAAGAACGGCTTCATGCATCCCGGCTATGGCATGCTCGGGCATCTGTGGAAATTCTTCGGCCTGCAGCCGGTCGACTGGTTCAACCAGTATCCGCTGTTTTCCGTCATCGTCATCGTCGCCTGGCAGTGGCTGCCCTTTGCGACGCTGATCCTGCTCACCGCCTTGCAGTCGCTCTCCGAAGAGCAGCGCGAGGCCGCCGAGATGGATGGCGCCAACGCCATCAACCGCTTCCGCTACATCATCCTGCCGCACATGGCCCGCTCGATCACCATCGTGATCCTGATCCAGACCATCTTCCTGCTCGGCATCTTCGCCGAGATCCGCGTCACCACAGGCGGCGGCCCGGGCTATGCGTCCACCAACATCGCCTTCCTGGTCTTCCGCACCGGCATCCTGTCCAACGACATCGGCGCGGGGTCAGCCGGGGGCGTGGTGGCTGTCATCCTCGCCAACATCGTCGCCTTCTTCCTGATGCGCGCCGTCGGCAAGAACCTGGACGCGTGAGGGAGAACCACCATGGCCCGCAATGTCCCCGTTGAAACCCGCATCGGCTTCACCATCCTCGCCTGGGCCGTCGCCCTGCTGCTGTTCTCACCCATCCTCTGGGTGCTGCTGACCGCCTTCAAGACCGAGGCGGAAGCCATCGCCGCGACCCCCACCTTCTTTCCGCAGAACTTCACGCTGGAAAACTTCGCCGCCGTTCAGGATCGCTCGGACTACTTCAAGCACGCCACCAATTCGATCCTGGTCTCGGTCGGCTCGACCCTGCTGGGCCTGGTCATCGGCATCCCGGCGGCCTGGTCCATGGCCTTCGCGCCGTCCAAGAAGACCAAGGACATCCTGATGTGGATGCTCTCCACCAAGATGATGCCCGCCGTCGGCGTCCTGATCCCGATCTACCTGATCTTCCGCGACCTGCGCCTGCTCGATACCGTGCATGGCCTGACGCTGATCATGACCCTGATCAACCTGCCGATCATCATCTGGATGCTCTACACCTACTTCAAGGAAATACCCGTCGATATCCTCGAAGCCGCGCGCATGGATGGCGCCGAGCTCTGGAACGAGATCACCCACGTCCTCGTGCCCATGGCGGTGCCCGGTATCGCCTCGACGCTGCTGCTCAACGTGATCCTGGCCTGGAACGAAGCCTTCTGGACCATCACGCTGACCTCGGGCCGCGCCGGCACGCTCACTGCCTTCATCTCCAGCTTCTCAAGCCCGCAGGGCCTGTTCCTCGCCAAGCTCTCGGCCGCATCCTTGCTCGCCATCGCGCCGATCCTGCTCATGGGCTGGTTCAGCCAGAAACAACTCGTCCGCGGCCTCACCTTCGGCGCTGTGAAGTAACAAGGGACTACTGAAAAATGGGCTGCATTACCCTCTCCCACGTCAAGAAGTCCTTTGGCGAAGTCCAGATCATCCCGGACATCAGCCTCGATATCAAAGACGGCGAGTTCGTCGTCTTTGTCGGCCCCTCCGGCTGCGGCAAGTCCACCCTGCTGCGCCTGATCGCCGGCCTCGAAGACACCACCTCGGGCCAGATCCTGCTCGATGGCGAGGACATGACCAAGGCGCCGCCGGCCCGGCGCGGCCTCGCCATGGTGTTCCAAAGCTACGCGCTCTATCCGCATATGAGCGTGCGCGACAACATCGCCTTCCCGCTCAAGATGGCCAAAGCGCCCAAGGAGGTGATCGACCAGAAGGTCGAGTACGCCGCCCGCACGCTGAACCTCAGCTCCTATCTCGATCGCCGCCCCCGCGCCTTGTCCGGCGGACAGCGGCAGCGCGTCGCCATCGGCCGTGCCATCGTGCGCGAGCCCAAGGCCTTCCTGTTCGACGAGCCCCTGTCAAACCTCGACGCCGCGCTGCGCGTCAATATGCGGCTCGAAATCACCGAACTGCACCAGCAGCTCAAGACCACCATGATCTACGTCACCCACGACCAGGTCGAAGCCATGACCATGGCCGATCGCATCGTCGTGCTCAATGCCGGCAATGTGGAGCAGTTCGGCTCGCCGCTCGATCTCTACAAGAAACCCGCCAATCGCTTCGTCGCCGGCTTCATCGGCTCGCCCAAGATGAACTTCATCGATGGCCCGGAGGCGGGCAAACACAATGCCCACTCGATCGGCGTTCGCCCCGAGCATTTCAAACTCGCCGCCACGCCGACACCGGGTGCGTGGAAAGGCAAGGTCGGCGTAGCCGAGCAGCTCGGCTCGGATACCTTCCTCCACGTCCATGTCGACGGCCTCGGCCTCATGACCGTTCGCACCGATGGCGACCAGATGTTCAGCCATGGCGATGACGTATACCTCACGCCGGACCCGACCCGAATCTATCGATTCGATGCAGCGGGTGTGGCGATCTAGGGAGGCGGTGTCCGTAGACCTCATTCTGAGCCTGTCGAAGGACGAGGTCGTGGCACACAGTTTCAGCGGACCCGACCTCGTGGTTCGACAAGCTCACCATGAGGTCTCATGGGAGCGCGTGAAGGACTATATCCAATGACCAAACTCTCCGCCGCCACCCTGCCCCGGATCACCACCGCCGCCCTCCCAGCCTATGACCGAGCCTCCCTCACGGCCGGCATCGTCCATTTCGGCGTCGGCAACTTCCATCGCGCTCACCAGGCCGTCTATCTCGACGACCTGTTCGCGCTGGGTTCCAGCCATGATTGGGCCCTGGTCGGTGCTGGCGTTCGCGATGCCGACGAGGCCATGCGGCAGAAACTGAAATCACAGGATTGGCTGACCACCGTCGTCGAGCAGGAAGCCGATAGCAGCAGTGCTCGCATCACCGGCGCCATGATCGACTATATCAAGCCGGGCGACAGCGCCGCCGTCATTGCCCGCCTCGCCGATCCGGCCATTCGCATCGTGTCGCTGACGATCACCGAGGGCGGCTACTATATCGACCCGGCCAGCCAGAAGTTCGATCCCAACCATCCCGACATCGCCTTCGACGCCGCCAGCATGGCAGAACCCAGGACCGCCTTCGGCCTCATCCTCGCCGGTCTGATCCGCCGTCGCAATGCCGGCATTCAGCCCTTCACTGTAATGAGCTGCGACAACATTCCCGGCAACGGTCATGTCACCCAGAATGCCGTGGTCGGGCTGGCCAAGTTGGTCGATCCGGCGCTCGCCCAGTGGGTGCGCGACAACGTCGCCTTCCCCAATGGCATGGTCGACCGCATCACCCCCGCCACCTCTCCGCGCGAGGTCGCGCTGCTGTCCGACAACTTCGGCATAGACGATAACTGGCCCGTCTTCTGCGAGAGCTTCAAGCAATGGGTGCTCGAGGACAACTTCCCCGCCGGCCGGCCAGCGCTGGAAAGGGTCGGCGTGCAGTTCGTCAGCGACGTCGCGCCCTATGAGCACATGAAGATCCGCATCCTCAATGGCGGCCACGCCACCATTGCCTACCCCGCGGGCCTGCTCGATATCCACTTTGTCCACGAGGCAATGGAACACCCTCTGATCGCGGCGTTCCTCGCCAAGGTCGAGAACGACGAGATCATCCCCGTCGTCCCGCCCGTGCCCGATACGGACCTTCACGACTATTTCGCGCTCTGCCAGCGCCGTTTCGCCAATCCAAAGATCGGCGATACCGTGCGCCGCCTGGCGCTTGACGGCTCGAACCGGCAACCGAAATTCATTGTTCCGTCGGCAGTCGACCGGGTTGCTGCCGGACAGTCCGTCATTGGTCTGGCGCTCGTTTCCGCACTCTGGTGTCGCTACTGCTATGGCACATCGGATTCAGGTGCCGTCATCGAACCCAACGACCCAAGCTGGAACCGCCTGACCCGCCAGGCACGGCTGGCCAAGGATGATCCGAAGGCCTGGCTTGCCATGACCGACATCTACGGCGATCTCGGCCGCAGCCAGTCCTTCGTCGCTGCCTTCGGTCACGCCCTGACCACGCTCTGGAGCGTCGGCACCAAGGCGACATTGGAGCGATACCTGGCAGATCGGCTTTAGGCCTTCTTCACTTTATCGGGCCATTGAGCCCTGTCATGCGCGGTGTCATCCCGGCGAAGGCCGGAATCCGTGTCCGAATTTCTCCAATGACTTGGAGCATGGAATGACACCGCGCTTCGTGCCACGCCGGTCGCCCCCCTAGCCTCCCCCCGATCCTTCCGCTACTTTCGCGCCCTAACCGAGAAGAAGGCGCCGATCCTTGACGCAAAGCCTCCTGGTGGCAGTTGACGTTGGCACGGGGAGTGCCCGGGCCGGCGTGCTGACCGCGCAGGGCGCGCTGGCCGGCCGCGCCGAACATCCCATCGCCATGAACCGCACCGACGCCAATCATGCCGAGCATGACAGCGAGCAGATCTGGTATGCCGTCTGCGCTGCCGTGCGCGAAGCGATGACCAAGGCCGGTGCCGACCCAAGCCATGTGGTCGGCCTCAGTTTCGACGCTACCTGCTCCCTTGTCGTTCGCGACGGCAACGGCAGGCCGGTCACGGTCTCGACCAATGGCGCGGACAATTGGGATACCGTAGTCTGGCTGGACCACCGCGCGCTCGATGAAGCTGAAGAATGCACCGCCACCGGGCACCTCGTGCTCGACTATGCCGGCGGTGTCATGTCACCGGAAATGGAAGTGCCCAAGCTCATGTGGCTCAAGCGCCATATGCCGGCGAGCTGGCAGCGCGCCGGCATGATGTTCGACCTGGCCGATTTCCTGTCCTGGAAAGCCACGGGCTCGCTCGCTCGCAGCCAGTCGACCCTCACCTGCAAATGGACTTATCTCGCCCACACCGAAGCGGGCTGGCAGCCTGATTTCCTGGCCAGTGTGGGTCTGGACGACCTGCTCGACAAGGCATCCCTTCCCGAACAGGCCAGCCCGGTGGGCACCGATCTCGGCCCCCTTACCCCGGCCGCAGCCGCCGATCTGGGCCTCACCACCGCCTGCCGCGTCGGCGCCGGTCTTATCGATGCCCATGCCGGCGCACTGGGGGTGCTCGGCGCATTCACGCACGATGTCGATACCATCGACCGGCACCTGGCGCTGATCGCCGGCACCTCGAGCTGCGTCATGGCGCTGTCGGCCGAGGCCCGCCCGACATCAGGCGTCTGGGGACCCTACTTCGGCGCCGTCCTGCCCGGCGTCTGGCTCAACGAAGGCGGCCAGTCCGCCACTGGTGCCCTGCTCGACCACATCATCCGCTGGCACGGCGCGGGCGGCGAGCCGACGCCCGAACGCCACCACGCCATCGCCGCCCGCATCATGGAACTGCGCGCTCAGGAGGGGCTGGCCCTGGCCGAGCGCCTGCACGTCCTGCCCGACTTCCACGGCAACCGCTCGCCCCTTGGCGACCCCTTCGCCCTCGGCGTCATCTCCGGCCTCACACTCGACAGTGATTTCGACTCGCTCTGCCGCCTTTATTGGCGCACCGCCGTTTCCATCGCCCTGGGCGTCCGCCACATCCTCGAAACCCTCAACACCCGCGGCTACGCCATCGACACGCTCCACGTGACCGGTGGCCACACCAAGAACGCCGTGCTGATGGAGCTTTATGCCGATGCCACGGGCTGCACCGTGGTGGAGTCCTCGGCCCGCGACGCAACGCTGCTGGGCATGGCCATGGTCGCGGCCACCGCCGCCGGCCTCTATCCTGGCCTCGATGCGGCCTGCATCGCCATGCAGCAAGGCGGCCGCGAGCGCGCCCCCGATCCGGCCGCCCGCCCGCAGTTCGACAGGGACTACCGCATCTTCCTCGAAATGCTCCGCCAGCGGCAGGCCATCGACGCGATGGCATAGGTGCCAGGGCACCATCCGCCTAGCCCCACCAGGCAATCCCCGCTAAGCTCCTTGCCGGGAAGTCAAATTCGTGGCCTGAAGCGAGCGACCTGAACGCATGTCGATCAAAGCCGCCGTCTATCACCTGACGCACTATAAGTATGACCGCCCGGTCATCCTCCAGCCGCAGATCATCCGTTTGCAGCCGGCACCGCACTCCAAGACCAAGGTGCTGAGCTATTCGCTCAAGGTCTCTCCGGAGCTGCACTTCGTCAATGTGCAGCAGGATCCCTACGGCAACTTCCTCACCCGTTTCGTCTTCCCCGAGCCGGTGACCGAGCTCAAGATCGAAGTCGACCTCGTCGCCGACATGACGGTCTACAACCCGTTCGACTTCTTCGTCGAAGAGAGCGCCGAGATCTGGCCGTTCCAGTATCCAGAGGATATCCGCGACGATCTATCGATCTACATGCAGCCCGAACCGGCCGGTCCCCTGCTGCAGCAGTTCCTGGCGGGCATCGATAAGTCGCCGCAGAACACGGTGAACTTCGTCACCGGCCTCAACGCCTCCATCCAAAAGCACATCGCCTATATCGTGCGCATGGAAACCGGCGTCTGGACGCCCGAGGAAACGCTGGGCAACGCCAGGGGCAGCTGCCGCGATTCCAGTTGGTTGCTGGTGCAGGCACTGCGCAACCTCGGTTTTGCCGCCCGCTTCGTTTCCGGCTACCTCATCCAGCTCAAGCCCGATCTGGTTTCGCTCGACGGCCCCGCCGGCACCGACCACGATTTCACAGACCTCCATGCCTGGTGCGAAGTCTATCTCCCCGGCGCCGGCTGGGTAGGGCTCGACCCCACATCGGGTCTGCTGACCGGCGAGAGCCACGTTCCCCTGGCCGCGACGCCACATTACCGCAACGCCGCGCCGATTTCGGGCTTCGCTTCCTATGCCGAGGTCGATTTCGCCTTCGACATGCGCGTCACCCGCGTCGCCGAGCACCCGCGCATCACCAAGCCCTTCTCGGACGAGAGCTGGAACGAGCTCGATGCCCTTGGCAAGCAGGTCGACAAGATATTGGCGGACAACGACGTCCGCCTGACCATGGGCGGCGAGCCGACCTTCGTTTCCATCGATGATTTTGAATCCGACGAGTGGAATACCGGCGCCGTGGGCCCGACCAAGCGCAGGCTGGCCGACGACCTGATCCGCCGGTTGCGCGACCGTTTTGCGCCCAATGGCATGCTGCATTATGGCCAGGGCAAGTGGTATCCGGGGGAAACCCTGCCACGCTGGACCTTCTCGCTCTATTGGCGTCTCGACGGCAAGCCGGTCTGGACCGACGAAAGCCTCATCGCCCGCGAGGGCATCAAAACATCAGCAACGCACGAGCATGCTGCAAGATTTCTGGCAGCTTTTGCGCACAATCTCGGTCTCACCGGCGAGACCATTGCCGAGGCCTATGAAGACCCCGGCGAGTGGCTGCTCAAGGAAGCCAGGCTGCCCGATAACGTCGATCCGGCCAATTCCGAACTCGCCGATCCCGAGGCCCGCTCGCGCATCGCCAGGGTATTCGAGCGCGGCCTCAACAATCCCACCGGCTATGTGCTGCCGGTGCAGCGCTGGAACGCCGTGGCCTCGAGCCCATGGCTCACCGAAAAGTGGAAGACACGCCGCGGCAAGCTCTTCCTCGCCCCCGGCGACAGCCCGGCCGGCTACCGCCTGCCCCTGGCCTCCCTCAAGCATCTGAGCCCCACCAGCTATCCCCATGTCGTGCCGCAGGACCCCGGCGCGCCGCGCGGCGACCTCCCCGATCCGGCCGAAATCCTGGCGCGCCCCAAGGCCGATCCGCGCGCTCAGCTCGCAGCCGATTTCACTGCCGCCACCGAACAGCAGGAGCGGGTCGAGCAGCAGATCAGCGAGATCGAGGGCCAGGTGCGGACCGCAGTCACCGCCGAAATCCGCGATCACAGGCTTTGCGTCTTCCTGCCGCCGGTTGAAAAGCTCGAGGACTATCTGGAACTCGTCGCCGCCACCGAGGCCGCGGCCCGGGAGATCGGCCAGCCGGTGCATCTGGAAGGCTATGCGCCGCCGCACGATCCGCGCCTCAACGTCATCCGCGTCGCGCCCGATCCTGGTGTCATCGAGGTCAATATTCATCCGGCGTCGAGCTGGGATGATTGCGTCGCCACCACCTCGGCCATCTACGAAGAGGCCCGCCAGTCGCGCCTGGGCGCCGACAAGTTCATGATCGATGGCCGCCATACTGGCACCGGCGGCGGCAATCATGTGGTCGTCGGCGGCGCCACCCCGCATGACAGCCCATTCCTGCGCCGGCCTGACCTGCTCAAGTCGCTGGTGCTGCATTGGCAGCGGCACCCGGCGATGAGCTACCTGTTCTCGGGGCTGTTCATCGGCCCGACCAGCCAGGCGCCGCGCTTCGACGAGGCCCGCCACGACAGCCTATACGAACTCGAAATCGCCATGGCACAGGTGCCCCACCCTGCATCGGGTGAGCCGGCGCCGCCGCCTTGGCTGGTCGATCGACTGTTCCGCAACCTCCTTGTCGACGTCACGGGCAACACGCATCGCTCGGAAATCTGCATCGACAAACTCTATTCCCCCGACGGCCCCACCGGCCGCCTGGGTCTGGTTGAATTCCGCGGCTTCGAGATGCCGCCCAATGCCCGCATGTCGCTGGCTCAGCAGGTGCTGATCCGCGCGCTGATCGCCCGCTACTGGACCGACCCGGCCGATGGCAGCTTTGCCCGTTGGGGCACCACGCTGCATGATCGGCTCATGCTCCCCCACTACGTGTGGCAGGACTTCCTCGACGTCCTCGCCGATCTCGATCGGCACGGTTTCAGGCTTGACCCGGCCTGGTTCGCCGCCCAGCTCGAATTCCGCTTCCCCTTCTGCGGCGAGGTCGAATATGAAGGCGTTCATCTCGAACTGCGGCAAGCCCTCGAACCCTGGCATGTCATGGGCGAACAGGGCGCCATCGGCGGCACGGTGCGCTTCGTCGACAGCTCGGTCGAACGCCTGCAGGTCAAGCTCGAAGGGCTCAACCCCGAGCGCTATGCCGTTACCTGCAACCAGCGCCCGGTGCCATTGCGGCCGACCGATACCAAGGGCACTTCCGTCGCCGGCGTTCGCTACAAGGCCTGGCAGCCCGCCTCGGGTCTCCACCCCGTGCTGCCGGTCAACACCCCCCTGGTCTTCGACATCTATGACACTTGGACCCAGCGCCCGGTAGGTGGCTGCGTCTACCATGTCGCCCATCCGGGTGGCCGCAGCTACGACACCTTCCCCGTCAACGGCAACGAGGCCGAAGCCCGCCGCCTCGCGCGCTTCATCCCGCAAAACTACACGGCTGGCGGCTACGAACTGCGCTCGGAAAAGCCTGCGGACGAATTCCCGCTGACGCTTGACCTGCGCCGGCCCCCGCGCTTCTGGTAGCCGATGACACGGAATCAAAAGACGCGGGACACGCCTCCGGCCGGACCGAGCATCGTCGCCGACTATCGCCTGCAACCAGGCGTGCCCGACGAGATGATCGATGCCCACGGCAATGTCCGGCCCGGTTGGGCCCAGCTGATGTCGGCCTTCGACAAGCTCGGGCCGACCGAGCTGGCCGCCCGTTTCGAGCGCGCGGACCAGTATCTTCGCGACGCCGGCGTCTTCTATCGCAAGTATGATGGCGCCGAGGGCAAGGAGCGTGATTGGCCGCTGGCCCATGTCCCCCTGCTGATCGACGAGGCCGACTGGTCACGCATCAGCGCCGGCCTGATCCAGCGCGCCGAATTGCTCGAAACCGTCATCGCCGACGTCTATGGCGATAATACCCTGGTGCAGCAGGGCCTGCTGCCGCCGGAACTGGTGGCCCGCAATGGCGAGTTCCTGCGCCCGCTGGTCGGGGTCAAGCCGGCAAGCAATCACCACCTGCATTTCTGCGCATTCGAACTGGGCCGCGGGCCTGATGGCGCATGGTGGGTGCTGGGTGACCGCGCGCAGGCACCATCAGGTGCCGGCTTTGCCCTGGAAAACCGCGTCGCCACCACCCGCGCCCTCTCCGACATCTATGCGGACATGAATGTGCACCGGCTGGCCGGTTTCTTCCGCGGCTTTCGCGATACGCTGTTCGCGGGCGCCGAGCGCGACGGCGGCCCGGTGGGTATCCTGACGCCGGGCCAGCTCAACGAAACCTATTTCGAACACGCCTATATCGCCCGCTACCTGGGCCTGATGCTGCTCGAAGGCGATGACCTGATCGTCGAGGACGGCAAGGTCATGGTGCGCACCGTGGCCGGCCTCAAGCCGGTCAGCGCGCTGTGGCGCCGTGTCGACGCCAGCTTCGTCGATCCGCTCGAGCTGCGCTACGACAGCCGTATCGGCACGCCGGGCATGGTGGAGGCCCTGCGCAACGGCTCTATCTCCATGATCAACGCGCTTGGCACCGGTTTCCTCGAAACCCGTGCCCTTGCCGCCTTCGTCCCGCGCCTGGCGCAGAAGCTGCTGGGTGAGGACCTCCTGCTGCCCGAGATTGCCACCTGGTGGTGCGGCCAGCCGCGCGAACAGCAGCACGTCCTCGACAATTTTGATGACATGCTGATCGGTCCCGCCTTTGCGACCACCCTGCCCTTCGATGACCTGCGCGGCACCGCACTGGGCTCGACAATACCGCCGGAACAGAAGGCGATGTTGATCGAGCGCATCCGCGCCGGTGGCGCCGACTATGTGGGCCAGGAGCCGGTGCAGCTCTCGACCGCGCCGGTTTATGTCGATGGCAAGCTGCAGCCGCGGCCCATCACGCTGCGCGTCTATGCGGCGCGCACGGCGCAGGGCTGGACCATCATGCCCGGCGGCTTCGCCCGCGTCGGCTCGACCAACGATGCCTCGGCCATCTCGATGCAGCGCGGCGGCCAGGCGGCCGACGTCTGGGTATTGTCATCCAAGCCGGTTGAGCGGGTTTCGCTGCTGCCGCAGGATGGACAGAAGCTGGTCCGCAATGCCCCCGGCAGCCTGCCGAGCCGCGCCGCCGACAATCTGATCTGGCTGGGTCGCTATGCCGAGCGCTGCGAGGCCCAGGTCCGCATCCTGCGCGCATACAACGCCCGCCTCGCCGAGTTGAGCAAGGCCGACCTGCCCATCCTCACGCATTGCGCCGATTTCCTCGAAACGATCGATGTCGATGCCAGCGAAGCCATGCCCCAGGGCCTGCTCGCCTCGATCGACAGCGCGGTGCACAGCGCCGGACAGATCCGGGATCGCTTCTCGCCCGACGGCTGGCTGGCGCTAAACGATCTGCAGAAGACAGCCCAGCGCTTTGCCACCCGCATCAAGCCGGGTGACGACGCCACGCGTGCCATGACCGTGCTGCTGCGCAAGCTGGCCGGTTTCTCGGGTCTCGTGCACGAAAACATGTACCGCTTCGCCGGCTGGCGCTTCCTCGAACTCGGCCGCCGGCTCGAACGCGCCATACAGACCGCGCGCATCGTCAGCCACCTGACCGACAAGGACGCACCTGACGGCTCACTGGAAATGCTGCTCGAAATCGGCGACAGCGTGATGTCACACCGCCGCCGCTATTCGGTGACCGCCGGCACGCAGAGCGCCACGGACCTCCTGGTCCTGGACCCGCTCAATCCGCGCTCGGTACAGTTCCAGGTCACCGAGCTCCGCACGCAGATCGAAATGCTGCCGGGCGGGATTGACGACGGCATCATGTCCCCTGTCGCGAAGGCCGCGCTGCAGATCGAAACCGACCTCCGCATCGCGGTTGCCGCCGACATGACTCCAAAGCGCCTGGACAAGCTGGCCGCCGATACCGGCATGCTGGCTGGCCTCGTAGCCGCGGCCTATTTCGTGTAGCCGTCATGCTCTACGATGTCCGCCTCGAACTGCACTACGACTACGACGCCATCGTCCACGGCGGTCGCCATCTTATCCGTGTGGCGCCGGCCACGGTCCCCGGCGTCCAGCGTGTCGTCGCCGCCGGGCTATCCTTTGAACCGCGGCCCCAGCGCGAAAGCAGCTTCACCGATTTCTTCGGCAATTCGGTCACGCGGCTCACCTATCTGGCACCGCATGACCACCTGTCCATCCGGTTGACCGCGCGCGTCCAGGTCGAAGATCTTCATCCGCCCGCGGACCTGTCGCCATCGCGCGCCGGCCTGCAGCAGGAGATCGCCCGGTACTGGTCGGTTCAGCCCGACAGCCCGCACCATTTCCTGGCCGCCTCGCCGCGCGTACAACTGGTGCCCGCCATTACCGAATATGCCGAGCAGGTTACGGCCGAAATGCCCTCGGTGATGACCGCGGCGCTCGCACTGTGCATGGCCATCCACCGCAACTTTGCCTACGACCCCAAGGCGACGGACGTTGAAACCAAGCCCGCCGAGGCCTTTGCCCTGCGCAAGGGGGTGTGCCAGGATTTCGCCCATGTGATGATTGCCGGCCTGCGCGGCCTGGGCATCCCAGCCGGCTACGTATCTGGTTTTCTCCGCACCAATCCCCCGCCTGGAAAGCCGCGACTGGAGGGCGCCGACGCCATGCATGCCTGGGTGCGCGCCTGGTGCGGTCAGCATGTTGGCTGGATGGAATTCGACCCCACCAATGCCATGATCGCCGGACCCGATCATATCTCGATCGGCCATGGCCGGGACTATGCCGACATCTCGCCTATCGTTGGCGTGCTCAAGACCCATGGCTCGCACGAGACCAGGCAGTCGGTGGACGTGGTTCGGGTCGAATAACCCCATTCAATTGTTTCAATTGCCGGCACGGAACCAAAGCCGACCCCGCTCCGTTCATGGGGCAGCGCAACACTGCGTGGCGATCAATGGGGAGGCAGGCGTGACTCACATGGAAATCAAGGCGCTCGAGAACGCCAGCCGCACCGCGACGGTATGGGCCGAAGGCTATGACGGGGAAACCCATTATGCCGACGTGTTCAAAGCTCTCGCACCGGCAATGTTTATCCTGATCACCGCCGCCGCCCTGATGCTGGCCATACTCTAGCCCGGCACCAAAGCGTCACAAGAATAATAACCAAGGAGACCGACCATGGGTCTGGGAACAATCCTCATCATTATCCTCATTCTGCTGCTGATCGGCGCGCTTCCCAACTGGGGCTACTCGCGCGGCTTCGGCTACTTCCCGTCCGGCATCCTGGGTGTTGTCCTGGTTGTCGTCCTCATCCTGGTTCTGATGGGACGCATCTAGCACTCCCAAAACGATAACAGGCGCAGCCGGTTTCCGGTTCTCACACAGTGAGAGGCGCCCGCGGGCTGAAAGCTGCCCCCCTTTCGCCCGCCCCTTAGCCACCCCGATGCACCCAGCGTGCCTCGGGGTGTCTTCTTTGTACCGCGCTGGAACCGCAGGGTTTTCCGCACGTTGAACCACAAACTACGACAGGAGCGTCAAATGGCGAACACCCCCGACATGGCCCCCGGCCGCACCACGCGATCGGCTCGAACCACCGGCAACCGTGCCGGGGCAGCCACGACCAGCGCGCGCGAAGCGCGGCTCGAGGATCAGGTTGCCCAGCTGCAGGATGACATCAAGGCCATTGCATCCACGCTTGCCCGCCTGAGCAATGAAAAGGTCAACGAAGTCCGCGATGTCGCCAAGAGCGAAGCGCGCCATCTCCAGCGCCAGGGCCAGCACGTCGTTGAGGACGTCCAGGAGCAGGCCAGCGCCCTTGAGCAGCAGATCAAGGACACCATCCGCGAAAAACCTTTGACCGCCGTCGCCAGCGCCCTGGGCATCGGCTTCATTCTCGCCCTGCTGTCCCGGCACTAACCATGCATCTGCTCGTTCCGCTTGCCGCCTTGCTCGGCATAGAGGTCGAATCCATCACCGCCCGGGTCCGCAACACCATCATCGTCAATGTGGTGATGTTCGGCCTTGCGCTGGTTGGTGTGGTGTTCCTGATCGTCGCGGGATTTCTGGCCCTTGCCGACCGCTATGGCGGTATCTATGCGGCGCTGATCCTGGCCGGTGCTTTTATCGTGCTGGCCCTTGCCGTGTATCTGGGCACGCGCATCGGGGAAAACCGAAATCGGCGCCAGGCAGCGGAAAAGCGCAAGTCCACCGAGACCAGCGCCTTCGTCACCACGGCGGCGCTGACCGCCCTGCCTGTTGTGCTGAAGTCGCCCATGGGTCGGGCCATCGCCCTGCCCGCAGCCGCGATCGGCGCGTATTTCCTGATGCGCAAGCAGAACGAGCCGAAGGGGGACTAGCCGTCAGGCGGCGTCCTCCGCCGGCAGCGGCATCCAGACCCGGGCAACTACGCCCGATGGTTCAAAACTCAGCGCCACCTCGCTGTCGAGTACCTTGGCGAGGCTACGCTCGATCAACTTGGCACCAAGGCCATATTCAGCAGGGGCCGATACTGTCGGCCCCCCGCTTTCCCGCCACGTCAGCGCTAGGCCGCGCGTTGGCTCAGGCTTGATCTGCCAATCTATGTTGACGGTACCCGTCGGGCCCGACCAGGCGCCGTGACGGTGCGCATTGGTCGTCAACTCGTGCAGGATCAGTCCGAGGCCCAGGGCATGATCGGCCGGCAGGGTAACATCATCACCGCGCACCTCTGCCCTGTCGGGATTGGTCTTGAACTTGGGACCCAGCTGGGAAGCAATGACTTCGTAGAGCTGCACACCGGACCAGTCTCGGTCGGCGAGCAGCACATGGGCATCCGAAATGGTTCGCAGGCGACCGGAAAACGCCTCGATGAAGTCCTTTGGATCGGGGTTCTGGCGAATGGTCTGCCGTGCCACCGACTGGATCATGGCCAGGGTGTTCTTCACCCGGTGATTGAGCTCGCGCAGCAGCAGCCGGGTATGGTCGGCGCTCTGCTTGCTGTCCGTGATGTCGATACTGACGCCCATCATAACCAGCGGTTTGCCATTGGCGTCGCGCTGGTACACCCGGCCGCGCATGGTCAGCCAGCGTCCCGTGGCCGCGATGCGCGCTTCGGCACTGTAATCCAGGCCATCCTCGAAACTGGCTTCGATACTGGCTTCGACCATTGCCCGGTCGAGGGGGTGCGTGGCGGCCAGAACATCGCCGACCAGCACCGGACCCTCGGCCAGGCCATACATGCGGTGGAACATTTCGTTGCACACCACGTCGCCGGTGCGCACATCCCAGACCCAGCTTCCCACCTTGCCCGCCTCGAGCGTGAGTGCGTGGCGCCACTCCTCCCGCACCAATGCCGCAGCCGTGCGCGCGCGCACACGAGCCTCGTCCTTGAGTGAGAACAGGGTCGAGGTCAGGCTCGCCAGGTTGACCAGCTGCTCGACTTGGCTGGGGGCAAACGCCGCACGTGGCTTGGTGTCGATGACGCAGAGGGCACCGACCTTCTGGCCGCCGACGATAATGGCGGCGCCCGCATAGAAACGGATACCAGGCCAGCCGGTGACCAGGGGATTGTCCTTGAAGCGCTCATCCTGCGTCGCGTCGAGGACGACCAGCGTATCGTCATCCTGTGGTAGCGCGATGGTGTAGGCACAGAACGAGCTTCCGGTCTCGGTCTCGCTCACGCCCTCGATGCCGAAACAGGCGCGGAACCACTGCCGCCCTTTATCGACAAGTGTCACCAAGGCGATTTCGGCATCCAACGCGAAAGCAGCAGTCCGGCTCAGCCGTTCGAAATCGGTGTCGGGATGGCTATCGAGCACATCCATCGCCGCCAGCGCTTGCAACCGCACTGGATCATCAACGACCCGCCGTACATCGCCGGGCAGGTCGGCCCCATCATTAATCAATTTCCGTCCTGACGCTAACGCAACGTGCCCTGCAATACCCAAGCCCTACGGCTAATGATCCCGAACGCGGAAGGCATGATTTGGTTGCAAAGAATTATGAACCGGCTGCGGGTTGTTCCGATTTCGGCAAGATTACCTTCAATGCACCAGGGTGTATCTTGAGTGTTACGGATCGGTCCAGCTTGATCAGCTCGCCGTCGATCACCGCATGGGCACCGCGCTTCCGCTTTGGGAAATGCAGGGTCACCTCGTCAACCTCTTGCTCGGTGACGGCAGGGCTGGCACGCCAGGTGCCCATGAACACGTCCGCTGCCAGCTTGAGCAAGGCTGACGTGGATAGCGGCGCCGCTATATAGACCCCGAGCACGCCGCCATCGAGGCGATTGGCGTGGATCTGGCCATCCCCGAGCGGATTGTTGGAGACCGCTATGCCCGAGACGCGCCGCGTCTCGCTGTGGGCGCCAGTATGGAACTCGGCATCGAATTGGGGTGGGTTCAGCGCCGCGGCACCGATAGCGCGCAAACTTGCCAGCATCTTGCCGTAGCGGCTTCCATAGCTGAGATTTTCGCGGATACGCACCAGCCGGGCATGCACGCCCACCCCGAACTGATGGACGAAGGGGCGGTCATTGGCCGTGCCGATGTCTATCGCACCCACCTCGCCCCCCGCGATGGCCTCCAGCGCCTGTTCGAGCACCAGCGGTACGCCAAGCGCCCGGGCAAAAAGGTTCATCGTCCCCACCGGCAAGACCGCGAGCGTCATGCCCGTCTCATAGGCAATGCCGGCGGCCGTCGAAATCGTGCCGTCGCCGCCACCGGCCAGGATGGCATCGACACCCTGACTTCCCGCCGCCTGGCGAAGTGTCGGCTCCACGTCGCTGCCCGGGACGACCCTGCATTCGAGTGCATGTCCGTGTCGGGCGAAGACCTCCTCGGCACTGGCGCAGAAGGCCGCCAGGTCCATTGTACGCAGCGTCCCGCCATCGCGATTGAGAACGGCAATGATGCGCAAGTCATGCTCCTGGTGAGAGGCCTTGGGGCGGCGAGGTGCCGGTTATGCCGGGTAAGGACACGCTGACGCTGAGCCCCCCACCAGGGCGCGCCTCATAAAACGGGTCACCGCCAAACTGTGCTGCCAATTGCTTGATGATGACCGAACCGAGCCCGCCGTCTGCGGGTAGCTGCCCGCCCGCGATGCCGACACCATCATCGATAACCCGCAGCATCGGTACACCCGACTGGTCCCGCTTCAGCGTAACGCTGATGGTGCCGCTTCGGCCTGCGGGAAAGGCGTGCTTGACCGCATTGGTCACGAGTTCCCCCACCAGGATACCCAGCGTCGTTGCATCGCGTGCGCCCACGACAATCGAGTCGAACTCGCCCTGCAGCTGGACATTTTTTGTGTCGCTGCCCGCCGTGGTGGCAATGTCTTCAAGCACGGCACCCAGGAATTCATCGGCACTGGCGGTCTCGAAATCCTCGCCCAATCGCAACCTGCGGTGCGCCGACGCGATTGCATGCACCCGCGATCGGGCTGACTCCAAGGCCGCACGCACTTCGTCCGACTTGCCGCGCAGCAATTGCAGCCCCAGCAGCGAGGAGACCGTTGCCAGGGAGTTCCCGATGCGGTGGTTGGCATCCTGCAACAGGGCTTCCACGCGCTGCCGTTCCCGCTCGGCATGCCCGCGCGCCTCTTCCAGGGCCTGCGTACGCTCCCGCACACGCGCCTCAAGGACCTCGTTTTCGGTGACGAGCCGCTCCTTGCTTTGTGCCAGGGCGCTGACCTCCCGTTGCGTCCGCGACAACAGCGTATAGGCGAGCAGCACCGCACCCGCCAAAGCCGCGATCAGTGCCCCGACAAGGAGCTTGCGCGATTGATCGATGTCGCGGTTTCGGTCGAGCAGCTTCTGGTTTTCTTCACCGATGAAGCGCTCCAGAGCGAGCTGGATGCTGTCCATGAGCCGTTCGCCCAAGCCCGTCTGGATCAGCGTTCGCGCCTCGAAGCCCCGGTCCTGCTGGACCAATGCCACGGCCCGCGCCATTTCCGCGGCCTTGGTCACGACCTCGCTCGCAATAGCCTTCACCCTTTCAGCCTGCCTCGGATCGCCATTGGTGAGGGCGCTGAGCGACAATAATCGGGCGTCGATTGAAGCGGCGGCGCCATGGTAAGGCTCGAGATAACTTGGGTCGCGCGTGAGCAGATAACCTCGCTGGCTGCTCTCGGCCTCACTGAGCGCACTGGTGAGTTCACGAGCCTGGTTGCGCACCTCATAGGTGCGGTTCACGTCGTCGATCTGCCGATCAATGCCCTGCACCATCACCAGTGCCGCCCCGGCGGCTAGCATCACGAGGGCCAGGGACAGCAAGACGATCAGTCGCTGGCCAAAATGACGGCGCACTCCCATCTCCTGATGACCGATCAGTGTGCTCGCAAGGCTCATTGTATCTGTCGTCCGCGGCGGCCGATTGACGACCGCCTCTCCTTCGCCCAGCCCAATGGCGGATTTGAGGCTGGGCAGCTGCTCATATCAATGGCCGCCGACGCTCTGGCAGGCCGTCCCATCCGGCAAGATCCATCAACCCGTCCACATCGAGAACCTCGCAGGACCGGTCGAGCCAGCGGATCAGTGATCTGTCGGCCAGCTTGCGGAGGGTCTTGTTGGTATGAACAATCGAAAGTCCGAGCGTATCGGCGACATGCATCTGGGTAATGGGCACATAGAGCGTGCTCGAGGCGGCCAGGCCCACCGACGCGGCCCGCTGGTAGAGGAAGGCGATCAGATAGGCCGCGCGCTCGAGCGCCGTGCGCCGGCCCAGGCTGAGCAGGTGATCGTCGAGCATGCGCTCTTCCTGCGCGGCCAGCCAGGTTATGTCAAAGCCTAGACCCGGATGGTTGCGGAACAGCTCGCTCAGTCGATCTCGCTGGAACACACAGAGCACCAGCGGCGACAGCGCTTCGACCGAATGCTGCAGTTCCCCGATGATCGAACCCTGCAGCCCGATGAGGTCGCCTGGAAGAAGGTAATTCAGGATTTGCCGCCGCCCGTCCTGCAGGGTCTTGTAGCGGAAGGCCCAGCCTGACAGCAGCGTGTAGAGGTGGGCACTGTGGTTTCCTTCAGACAGGAGGGTGGTGCCAACCTCGGCAACCAGTTCGCCCGCCTTGAACGACGACACAAACCTCAGCTCCTGCGGCTCGAACTCCCGAAAATTGGGCATAGCCCTGAGCGGGCACTGCTCGCAGGGAACCCTGCGGCCAGAACTGGGGAGTACGAGACTCAAGTGGCACCATTGACGCTGGATGGATGTCGACAGGCCAACGCCGGCAACGATACCCCGTTCCCGCACATGTCAAAGTTAAATGACAGAATCCACGTCCGCGGCCACTGAAAGGGCCCAAGGCAAGCGGAACCCGACATGCTCAATGGCCGGACGGCCCTCGTCGTCGAGGAAGAATTCCTGATCGCACTCGACATCCAGCGCATGCTTGAAACTCTCGATGTCGGGCAGACCCTGTTCGCACGCACCGCCTCCGAGGCCGAACAGCTGCGCGCCCATTGGCCGGACCTCGGCCTGGCGGTCGTCGAAGTGCGCGACCACCACACGCCCGCCCACGATCTGGTTGAGCAGCTGCGGAATACAGGCGTCCCGCTGGTGTTGACCACGAGCGACGTTACGCTTGGCAGGACTTCGCGGGCCTTTCCAGATCTGCCGGTCATCCTCAAACCACTGCCCGAGGATGAGATGACGAGCGCCATCCGGGAGGCGCTCGCCCCTCGAGTTTAGAACGAGTGGTTGCTGGTGGTGACCTGCGCCGACACCGCATCCGGACCATAATCGGCTTCACCTGATATCTTGAGGATATCCTGCAGCCGTGTGCGAGCCCGGCTCACCCGGCTCTTCATCGTGCCGACGGCGCAATCGCAGATCTCTGCCGCTTCCTCGTATGAAAAGCCGGACGCGCCGATCAGGATCACGGCTTCGCGCTGATCATCGGGCAACTGCGCCAGCGCCTTGCGGAAGTCCTGCATGTCCATCGACCCATACTGGGCAGGGTGGACCGAGAGACGTTCGGTGAATGCGCCATCGCTGTCCTGCACCTCGCGGCCCCGCTTGCGCATCTGGCTGTAGAACTCATTGCGCAGGATCGTAAACAGCCAGGCCTTGATATTGGTACCCATCTCGAAGCTGGACTGCTTGGCCCAAGCCTTCATGACGGTGTCCTGTACCAAGTCGTCGGCCTTGTCGTGCTTGCCGGTCAGCGACACCGCAAAGGCTCGCAGGCTGGGCAGCGTCGCAAGCATCTCGCGCTTGAATGAAGTCGGTTCGGCCGCCACCGCGTTATTCTCCGTCACGAGCAGCATTCTTGGCTTTGTGTGCTTGCTCGGCGCTGTCGAGTCGCTCAAGCAGATCGAGGAGTTGATCCGGAACACCCTCCTCCTGCACCGCACCATAGAGCGCGCGCAGCCGTGCGCCGATGTCCGTATTTGGACCCAGCCCATCCTCTGCCCGCCCCGTCTGCGTTCGCATACGTTGCTGGGTCACCAGTTTTTCCTTCATCATGCGTGTCTTGACCGCCAGATATGTTGAATTGCCCGCGTTCGCTCAACAATGCACCATTTCAAAAAAAGTTCCCAACGCTTCGGAACTTTGTTCCTTGCATGACGTTTTGTGGTTTCGTGTCAGCACGAGCTTGAGCGTCACTGGGAGTTCACTAATGACTTTGTCCACGCGGATTGCTCCGCACCTGCCGTATCTACGGCGGTTTTCCCGCGCAGTAACCGGGTCTCAAACTTCAGGCGACGCCTACGTTGCCGCCACCCTCGAAGCGCTTATCGCCGATATTTCGCTGTTCCCCGAGGCATCGAACGACCGCATCGCGCTCTATAAGCTTTTCTCGGCACTCTTTTCATCTTCAGCCGTCAAGGTACCGCAACCGACTTCCACCTATGCGTGGGAAAAGCGCGCCGCGGCCAACCTGGCCAACCTGGCGCCGCGGCCACGGCAGGCTTTCCTGCTGGTCGCCGTCGAAGGCTTCACGCACGGACAAGCCGCCGAAATTCTTTCGGTTTCGGAGGAGGAGTTTGCCTCCCTTCTCGACGAGGCCTCGATCGAGATTTCCCGCCAGGTCGCGACCGAGATCATGATCATCGAGGACGAACCGCTGATCGCCATGGACATCGAGCAGCTCGTCGAAAGTCTTGGCCACAAGGTGGTGAGCGTCGCGCGCACCCATAAGGAAGCGGTCAATCTGTTCGCACAGACCCAGCCGCGCATGATCCTGGCCGATATCCAGCTTGCCGATGGCAGCTCGGGGATCGACGCGGTCAACGACATCCTCAATAGCCATTCCGTGCCAGTGATCTTCATTACGGCCTTCCCGGAGCGCCTGCTTACCGGCGAGCGGCCTGAGCCGACTTTCCTGGTCACCAAGCCATTCAACCCCGACATGGTGAAGGCCCTGATCAGCCAGGCGCTGTTCTTTGACGAAGGCTCGCGCGCAGCGGCCTGAGCGCTAGCGTTCACACGAAAAAGGCCGGGCGTTGTCCCGGCCTTTTTTATTGCGCATCAGGAACCGGCCCACACCAGAAAACGTTCTTAGAACAACATCTTCCAATAGGAGAGTGAGATGCTTTACTACGCACTTGTCTTCCTGGTTATCGCGCTTATTGCTGGTGTTCTTGGCTTCGGCGGTATTGCTGGGGCGTCGGCGGGTATAGCGCAAATCCTGTTCTTCCTTTTCCTGGCCTTTCTGGTCATCTCGCTGGTCATCGGTTTCTTCCGGCGCGCCTAACCCATAATCTAGCCCGGCCAGGTAGTTGATGCGGCCTCGCCCCATGGCGAGGCCGTTTTTGTCACCGATCGTTGAAGGGGCTTCTTTATGCCGTCACCCCCAGCCCTGGATCCACATATCAGGCTTAGTGCCTTGGCCGCGGGCCTACGCTCGCAAGGCATCTGCATTCTGCATCAGGATGCAGATCATCGTTTCGACCTCGCCGAAAACCTGCCACAGGATTGGCCCCAGCACGAAATCCTTGGTGGGCGTGAAGCCGACGTTCTACCCCCCGAAGCCGCCGGCGCCTTTGCGCTCGCATTCAATCATGTACGTCGCACGGGCGAAGAACAGACTATCGAATTTGAATTGGGCGAGAGCCTGCGCCGCCGCCATTTCCGGGCGAAGTTGGTGGCCGATCAGGCGGGCGTAACCACTGTTGTCGTCGATATCACCGATGAGCGTGCCCGAGAGCTGGCTGTGGCATCCCTGCTCCGGGAAGTGAGCCACCGTTCAAAGAACCTTTTGGCCATCGTCCAGTCGGTCGCCATGCAGACCGCTCACCACAGCGGCAGCATTGGGGATTTCCTTGATCGATTCCGCGGACGCCTCCATGCCCTGTCCGGTACGCAGGATCTGGTGACCGAAAGCAACTGGCGTGGTACCTACCTTCAATCGTTGATCGCTTCGCAACTCGCGCGCGTCGGCCAGGCCATCCTCGCTAACGTTAGGGTCACCGGCGAAAATCCGCGCCTGGGACCCAATGCGTCGCTCCATGTTGGCCTCGCTCTGCACGAACTGGCTGCCAACGCCGTGACGCATGGCGCAATGTCAAAGGACAAGCCTGGCAACATCCAGATCGATGCCCGCATCGTCGACACGCCAGACCGGGGGCCCATGCTGGCCATCGAGTGGCAGGAAACTGGGGTCAGGATCGATCTGCGCCCCCTTGAACCCCATTTCGGCACGATGGTGCTCGAACGGATTGTCCCTCTTTCCGTTGGTGGCACAGCGGACTTCCGGATCGAGCATGACAGCGTACACTACAGACTATCGGTACCCGCAGATCAGTTCGAACGCTGAGCCGGCAACAGGTCATCGATACGACCGGTCCAGTGATAGACGGCCAGCCCGATCCATTCCTTCATCGCAGTGCCGCTTGTGGTGAGGTTGAGGGCAGGGCTTACGATGTCGAACCCCAACCCTTCACTGCCGGCGCTCCGATAATCGGTGGGCCATGCGACCACCTCGATGCCCACCTTGCGAAACAGCCCCACTGATCGGGGCATGTGGAAGGCCGACGTCACCAGCACGACCACGCCGGGATTGTCACCGAGCATGACCTTGGTCAGTTCGGCATTCTCGTCGGTATTGCGCGACTCCGATTCCAGCACCAGCCGCTCGCGGGTGATTCCAAGGCTTTGGAAAAACCGCGCCGCCGTATCGGCTTCCGGCTCCCCGTCGTTGACCAGCAACCCCGAACCACCGCTGAGCACGATACGCGCCTGTGGGTAGAGCTGGGCCAGTCGCAGCGTTTCGGCCAACCGGTCACCGGCTTCGGTCAGTTCGGCGACCTGCCGCGCCGTGCTGATACGACCAGACGTGGCTCCACCCAGCATCACGATCGTGTCGACGACAGGCGGCATGGTTTGGGGTCGCGCAAAGCGATCCTCCAGGGGCTGGATGAGCAAGGCGCCCAGGGTGGTGAAAGCGCAGAGGACAAACAACATGAGGCCAAACACGCCGAGCCACAGCCCTAGCCTGCGCCTCCCGCGCAGCAACAATATCCAACTGGCCAGCAGCAGCAGGAAGATCAGGCTGACCGGCTGCGCAACGCCCCAGAAAACCTTCGAGATCACGAAAAACATGCAGATATCCCAATCATGGTTGCCTCAGGATAGGGGACAGGTCGCAGCGAAGCGAGGCTTCCGTCCCCAGGCAAGGTCGGCGGAACCATCATTTCCCTTGCCATCTGCCCCGCTTTTGCTTTTCTTGACGGCGGTAAGGATTGCCAGCCTCAAAAACGAGCAATCCGGTTCAGGAAGGCGCCCGTCACGGCGGGCAAAGGGTGAATATGGCGCAAGCTGCTGCCGCCACCGCGGAAAAGTGGCCTGTCGTGGCTATCCGCGACTTGCACAAATCGTTCGGCGAACTGGAAGTGCTCAAGGGCATTTCCTTCGCGGCTCGAGAAGGCGAGGTCGTATCTCTGATCGGCTCCTCCGGCTCGGGCAAGTCCACCCTGCTGCGCTGCATCAACATGCTTGAAGTGCCCGATAGCGGGACCGTCGCCATCGATGGCGAAGACATCAAGCTGCGCGGGACGGCGCCGCATCGCCAGATCGGTGATGAGAACCAGATCCGGCGCATCCGCTCCGAGCTGGGCATGGTGTTCCAGAGCTTCAATCTCTGGGCCCACCTGACCATTCTGGAAAACGTCATGGAGGCCCCGCTGGTCGTGCAGAAGCGCGATCGAGGCGAGGTGCAGGAAGAGGCCCTGGCGATGCTGGCCAAGGTGGGTATCCGGGAAAAGGCGGGCGCCTACCCGGCCCAGCTGTCAGGCGGGCAGCAGCAGCGCGCCGCCATTGCCCGCGCCCTCTGCATCAATCCGCGGGTCATGCTGTTCGACGAACCCACCTCGGCGCTCGATCCCGAGCTCGAAGTCGAAGTGCTGCGCGTCATCAAGATACTCGCCGACGAGGGACGGACCATGATCCTGGTGACCCACGACATGGATTTCGCCCGCTCCGTCAGCGATCGCGTTATCTTCCTCCATCAGGGTATGATCGAGGAAGAAGGCCCGCCCGAACAGGTGTTCGGGGCCACCAAATCGGCCCGCCTCAAGCAATTCCTCAACGCCGCCAGCCACCAATAGGCCACCGGCGTTGGCGGCAAGTCCCGGCCAACGCGCCACGATAGCAAAAACGAACGGAGAAACAGATGAAGAAGCTCTTCCTCGCCGCAGTCGCCACCCTGGCGCTGGGCGCTGCCACCCAGGCACAGGAAACCGTGCGCATCGCCACCGAAGGGGCCTATGCGCCCTGGAACTTCCTCAATGACGCCGGCGAGCCCGCTGGTTTCGAAATCGACCTGGGCAATGCCATCTGCGCCCAGGCCGGCCTCACCTGCGAATTCATCATCAACGACTGGGATTCAATCATCCCCAACCTGCTGGCCGGCAACTACGACGTGATCATGGCTGGCATGTCGATCACCGACGAGCGCCTCGAGACCATCGACTTCACCCAGAACTACTTCCCGCCCGATCCGTCCAAGTATGTCGCCGCTGCAGGTTCGGGCCTCGACGTGGCGGCCCTTGAAGGCAAGCGCGTTGGCGTCCAGGGCGGCACCATCCAGGCCGCCTATGCCGAGGAAAACCTTGGTGGCAAGAACACCGTGGTTTCATTCGGCACCGCCGATCAGGCCATGGCCGACCTGGCCGGCGGCAATCTCGACCTGATCCTCGCTGATGGCGCCTATCTTGAGCCCGTGGTCGCCGCCTCCAGCGGCTCGCTTGAATTCGTCGGCGACGACGTGATGATCGGCAATGGCGTCGGTGCCGGCCTGCGCAAGGACGAAGCCGTGCTCAAGACCAAGTTCGACGACGCTCTGACTGCCCTCAAGAAGGATGGCACCGTCGACAAGCTGATCGCTCAGTGGTTCGAGGGCCGCGGGCCATACTTCGCCGAGTAACCAACTTTCCGCCCTTGGTCCGTATCCTGCGGGAAAGACCAGGGCCTCATGATGGGAGTGGAGGTCTTGACACCCCCACCCCAGCCCTTCCCACCAGCGGGAGGGAGCCTTATCCAGGATAGCCGATGACCTTGCGCCGGACGACCAGCCCATGAGCGACGACCTCGCCTTCTGGCTGAGCTACATCACCAACGGCAAGCATCTCACCTGGTATGCCAGCTTCCAGTTCACGATTTTTGCAGCCGTCTTCGGCGGGCTGCTGGCCGTCGTTTTCGGACTGATCGGCGCCACGCTCAAGAATTCGCGGCTGTTGCCGCTCCGGCTGATTGGCACGATCTATTCCTCGATCGTGCGCGGTGTGCCCGATGTGCTGTTCTTCCTGTTCTTCCCCCTGGCCTTCGAGCAGGCGGTGGAATGGGTCATCGCCAGCCAGGTCTGCACGCCCGACATGCTGGCGGCCCAGACCGCTGCCTGGCCGCCCTGCAAGGAGGCCAACTGGTTCCTCGGCACGCCCGAATACCTGATCCTGGCCTCGGTTTCGCTTGGCCTGGTCTATGGCGCCTTTGCCACCAACGTCATCCACGGCGCGCTGCGCTCCGTGCCCAAGGGGCAGCTCGAAGCGGCCCGCGCCTATGGGATGTCGGCCAGCCAGGTGCTGTGGCGCGTCCACATCCGCCAGATGTGGGTCTATGCCCTGCCCGGCCTGTCCAATGTGTGGATGCTGATCATCAAGGCGACCTCGCTGCTATCCCTGCTGCAGATCGCCGATATCGTGCTTTGGGCAGACCGCCTGGGCGCGCCAAATTTCCTGCCCTCGGTCGGCCTTGTGCATGACGACTGGCGCTGGCGCTATTACCTGGTGCTCTTCGTGTTCTACATCCTGGTCACGATGATTTCCGAGCGGGCCTTCGACGCCGTCATGCGTCGTGCGGGTCGTGGCATCCTCAACGAGGCGCACCACTGATGGACCGCCTGCTCCAGGAAATTGCCGTGTTTGCACCAGCCGTGGTGTTCAACATCTACTTCGCCGCGGCTTCCATTCCGCTGGGCTTTGTGTTTGCCGTCTTTCTGGCCCTGGGCAAAGCCTCCTCCAATCCGCTCATCTCCCGCCTCAGCCGCGGCTATATCTACGCCTTTCGCGGCTCGCCGCTCTTCATCCAGTTCTTCATGCTCTATTCGCTGGCCTTGTCGTTCAACGTCGGCCTATGGAAACCGTGGGGCATTTCCTGGTTCGTGCTGCATCCGCTGTTCATCGGCCCGTTGGTGCTGACGCTCAACACGGGGGCCTACACCGCCGAAATCTTTTATGGGGCCTTGCGCGCCGTGCCCCGCGGCGAGGTCGAAGCCGCCCGCGCCTATGGCATGAGCCGGTCCCAGCAGTTCCGTCACGTCGTCTGGCCCAATCTCATTCGCCTTGCCTGGCCGGCCTACACCAACGAGGTCGTGTTCCTGTTCCACGCCACGGCCATCGTCTATTTCGCCCTGCCCGTCATCGGCAACCAGCGCGACCTGATGATCACGGCCAAGGATCTATTCGAGCGCGACTACAATGCGTTCCTGCATTTCTCGGTCGCCGCCCTGTGGTTCCTCGCAGTCTCGCTGGTGGTGTTCTTTCTTTTCGGCCTGGTCTATCGCCGGCTGATGCGCCATATGCCGGCCGCGCCGGGCCTGCGCTTTGCGCCCAAATGGCTGCGCTGAGGAACATCATGAAGATCATTGCCGATCTGTGCATCGTCCCAATGGGCGTCGGCCCATCCGTTTCCCGTTACATAAGGGAGGTGGCGGCTATCATCGACGCCTCGGGCCTGAGCCACCAATTGCACGCCAATGGCACCAATATCGAGGGCGAGATGTCCGCTGTCACCGCCTGTGTCGAAGCCTGCTGCGCGCGGCTGCACGACATGGGCGTGGAACGCATCTTCTGCACCATGTCGTTCTCCACCCGGAACGACAAAGCCCAGACCATGGCCGACAAGCTGGCCGCCCTCGCCTGAGGAATAAGCATGACCTTCCAGTTGCATCATACCAATCTCGCAGGCGATACGCCGGGAGTATCCACCAAGCTCTACTGGTACACCGCCGGCCCCGAGGACGCCGACACCCGCGTCCACCTGCAGGCGGCCCTCCATGCCGACGAACAGCCGGGGACCATGGCGCTGCACCACCTGCTGCCTCGGCTGCGCGATGCCGATGCCGCAGGCCAGCTCCGGGCACACTTCACCATCTTCCCCTCGGTGAACCCGCTCGGCCTTGCCAACTATTCGCTGCGGCATCATATCGGCCGCTACGACATCGAGACCGGCGTCAACTACAACCGCCGTTGGCCCGACCTTTACCCGCTGGTCGCCGACGCCATTGCCGGTAGGCTGACCGGCGATGGTCGAGCCAACATCGCCACCATCCGCGCCGCGGTCGCTGCGTGGATCGACAGCCAGGAACCGCGCACGGCGATCCAGCACCTGCGCCTGCTTGTTCTCAAGTCAGCCGCCGCGGCCGATATCGTCCTCGACCTTCACTGCGACGACGACAGCCTCAAGCACATTTTCACCTCGCCCGAACTGATGCCTGGCCTGCAGGACCTGGCCGACTGGATGGGGTTGGCGGCAACGCTCACCGCCGAGGACAGTGGCGGCGGTTCCTTCGACGAAGTGCTGCCCACGCTCTACCGAAAGGCGCGTATCGCCCACCCCGGTCATCCCATTCCGGCAGGCGCCGAAACGGCGACGCTCGAATATCGCGGTCGGGCCGATAGTTTCGACGCCATCGGCGAGGAGGACGCCAAGGGGCTCTTCGGTTTCTTCGCCGGTCGGGGACTGATAGCGACCGACCCCGGGCCGCGCCCCGCCCCAGCGCCTGCGCCGACGCCTTTCGAGGCCACCGAGGTCCTCCGCGTCGACGCCCCGGGGCTGCTGGCCTATCGCGTCGAGTTAGGCGAGCGCGTCAGCAAGGGCCAGCCCATTGCCGACCTGATCGCGATGGACGGCCCCGAGGCCTTCATGGCGCGCCGGCCGATCCTGGCGGGGACGAACGGCTTCGTGCTGTCCCGCGTCATGGGCAAATACGTCGTGCGCGGCGCTGGCATCGCCAAGATCGTGGGGACCGATATCCTGCCGGCGCGTGCAGGCGCCTATCTGCTGGAAGACTGAGAGCGCATTACCCCGCCAGCGCCGCCAGCCTGGCTTCGGCTTCCGCCTTGAGGACCGGCGCCTGTGGCGCAACACGGGTCAGCAGATAGTCGGCGAGCGCGACATGGTCGAGCGGCCGGGAGAAGTAGAAGCCCTGTAGCTGATGGCAGGCGATCTCGGCGAGGAACTCCGCCTCCGCCCGCGTCTCCACACCCACCGCGGTGATCGTCAGTCCCAGTGTCTTGCCCAGGGCTGCAATGGCCTTGAGGAAATCGCGTGCCACGTCGTCGCCCTCGGATGCGTCAGCGAACGACCGGTCGACCTTGATCTTGTCGAAGGGGAATTTCAGCAGGTAGCTGAGGCTGGAATAGCCGCTGCCGAAATCATCCATGACCACGGTCACACCCAGAGCCCGAATTTCGTGGAGCCTGCCGATTACCTCGGCTGTATTCTCCATCAGCAGCCCTTCGGTGATCTCGATCTCGAGCCGGTTGGCCGACAGTCCTGAAATGGCCAGCGCCCGCTTGATAACCAGCGAAATGTCCGACCGGCGGAAATGCTTGGCCGACAGGTTGACGGCCACCGTGAGGTGCTCGGGCCACCCTGCCGCCGTCATGCAGGCCTGAACGATAGTCCAGTCGCCGATATCGACGATGAGATTTGACTGTTCGGCAACCGGAATGAACTCAGCCGGCAGCACGACACCGCGAGCGGGATGGTTCCAGCGGATCAGGGCCTCGAAGCCCGTTGGCGTCGCACTGTCCGCAGTCACCTGCGGCTGGTAGTAGAGCACGAGCTGCTCTTGCTTGATCGCATCCTGCAGCTCGGCCTCGAGCGCGCGCCGGTCACGGGCCTCCGCATCCATCTGACTTTCGAAGAAGCGGAACGCCGAGCGGCCGTCGGCCTTGGCACGATAAAGCGCGATGTCCGCATTGCGCAGGATTTCGTCGGCATGCGCGCCGTTCATCGGCGCGATCGCTATGCCCACGCTGGCCCCGACGGTCACCTGCTCATCCTCCAACGCGATGGGGCGCTTGATTTCCTCGATCAGGCGCATGGCCAGGCGACCAAGGCCATCCATGCTGCTGTCGTTGGGGAGGATGATGGCGAATTCGTCGCCGCCCAACCGGGCCACGAAGTCGGTCTGCCGCACCGCGGAATGGATGCGGTGCGCCACCTGCGTCAGCACCTTGTCGCCAGCCAGGTGGCCCCGGCTGTCGTTGACCGACTTGAACTGGTCGAGGTCGAGGAACATCACCGCAAATGGCGTTCCGTAACGCTCGAGCCGCGCGACGCAGCTATTGAGCTGTTCGGTGAACTTGGTGCGGTTAAGCAGACCCGTCATCGGGTCGTGATGGGCGAGCATGGTGATGCGGCGCTCGGCGATCTTGCGCTCGGTCACATCGGACCCGGTCCCGAGATATCCAAGGTAGTTGCCTGCTTCGTCGAAGGCCGGCTTGCCGGTCAGGTTCCACCACCGCTCCACGCCATCCGCCGTAACCCGCAGCTCGACATCCTGAAATGTGCGTCGCTTCTGTATGTCTCGTTCGACATGCCCCATCAGTGGGTCGTCGGGCGGCGTGATGCAGCGCAGGAAGTGCACGAAGTCGGCCCCCAGCAGGGCCTCTTCGGCCACGCCAGTTGCAGCGGTGAACCCTGTCGACATGCGGTTGATCGCGCCATCCGCGTCGAAGCCCCAGACCCAGTCGGAAGCACTCTGTTCGAACTCGCGCAACAACAGGCCGATAATCTCCCCTTTTTCCTTGACCAGCGTCTCCGACGCCCGATGCGCAGCAAAAGCGGCGGCATGTTTGAGCGTCACCACGACCATGATGAAGGTAAAGCCCATCAACAGCGTGGACTGCACCCAGATATCAGGCGCGCTGTCCAGGTTCAGCACCGTGCTCAATGCCCCGACAACCAGGGGAATGCAGAATGCGGCCAGTGCCTGCGGATAGTGCACCAGGACCATCATTGCCACGCAGAACAGCCCGCCTACCCCGATCGTCGCGGCGGCCCTGATGGTGGGACTCTGATCCACCGGCAGCACGTTGACCACGAATCCCCAGAGGCATCCCAGCAGGGCTGCGTAGGCTGTGGTGCGAAACACGGCGACCTGGGTACTTCCCGTAGCCTTGTTCGGCGCCCAGGCTGCCAGGTAGCTGCCATGGAGGCCGATCAGCGTAATGGGCAACGCCGCGGCAAGCACCGGCCAAAAATAGGCCGTGCCCCAGGTCAGGGTCAGAAAGACCGCAAGCACCACGAGCGATGCCGCAAGCATGGCCGGCGCCATGCGCGCCATCGAGGCCAATTGCTGGCGCAGCAGTTTGTCGCGCACGCGCGGCGTCAGGCCGTCCGCCCCGATGGCGCGGTCGACGAAACCGTTGATCAGGGAAATCAGGCCCAAACCCGGAATGACGCTCATGGCGCCAAGTATCTCGCGCAGCATTTAATTTTGCGTGAGACTCTGCATCCGAACCGGGCGCAAACTGCTACAATTAACCTTTCCTTAGTTTCGAATTGTACAGCGGCGGGGCTAACCATAATAAACTGCGGTCCTTAGTCGAGTTTGAGTGCCACCGCCGGTTTCAGCCACTGGAGCAGGCCGGGGCCCTTTTTGCGGAGAACGTGCATGACAACCAAGAGCAACCCGGTTCCGGAGCGTGCACTAACTGGCAGTCTGCGCGATTATCGCTCCCCCCACGGCTCCGATCTGATCGGCCGCGTGGCCGGCTTCTATGAGTGGCAGAACCTGCGTCGTGAGCACGATCTCTGGCCCTATGCGCGGTCGACCTCAACCGCTCCGCAGGCCCGCTGCGAGGCTCGAAGCGACACCGGCGCTGCGTTTTCCGGCATCAACTTCGCCAGCCAGGATTACCTGAGCCTCTCGTCCCACCCCGCCATCAAGGCCACAGCGATCGAGGCGATCGAGGCGTTCGGCGTCCATAGCGCTGGCTCGGCCGCGCTGCTGGGCAATACCGCCAACTCCCTCCTGCTCGAGCAGGGCCTGTCGGAGTTTCTCGGCGGTCGCGAGATCGTGCTTTACCCGACGGGTTGGGCAGCCGGCTATGGTTCAGTCCAGGGCTTTGTGCGGGCCAACGACCATATCGTCATGGATATCCTGGCCCATTCCTGCCTGCAGGAAGGTGCCAAGGCGGCCACCACCAACATCCACTACCACAGCCACCTCAATCTTGATGCCATGACGCGCAAGCTTGAGCGCATCCGCGCCACCGACCATGAAAATGGCATTCTCGTCGTCACTGAAAGCCTCTTCTCGATGCATGCGGACACGCCCGACCTGATGGCGATGCGGGCGCTGTGCGACACCTATGGCGCGACTTTACTGGTCGACTGCGCCCATGATCTGGGTTCGATGGGAGACGATGGCCTGGGCCACCTGGGTAAGCAGAATGCCCTCGCCGCGGCCGACATCATCATCGGCAGCTTTTCCAAGACCTTCGCGTCCAATGGCGGCTTCATTGCCGTTCGCGACCGCGCCACCGCCGAATATCTTAAGTACTACAGCGCCACCCACACCTTTTCGAACGCGCTGTCGCCCGTGCAGGCTGCCACTGTATTGTGTGCCCTCAACATCGTACGTTCCGAGGAGGGACGGCTGCTGCGCCGCAAACTGATGGACAACATCGTCTATCTGCGCGAGCAGATGACAAAGGCGGGTCTCGAAGTGCTCGGCGATCCGTCGCCTATCGTTCCCGTCAGCCTGGGACTCGAAGGCGTCGGGCGCTTTGCCAGCCGCCAGTTAATGGCCATGGGCGGCATTGCCAACCTGGTGGAATATCCCGCCGTGCCCCAAGGCGCCGCGCGCTTCCGCTTCCAGGTGATGGCCAGCCATACCAGGGATGACATCGACCAGGTTGTTTCCATCCTGGCCAAGGCCATGCGTGACGCCGATGTGGAATACCGCGCCGGCCACCAGGGTCAGGTCGCTACCGGCCGCCACCCGGCCAACGTCTGACCGCATAACCCAACGCGGCCGTCGAACGCACCTGTCGGCCAGTCGCAGGCGGTTACGGCCTAGCCGAAGTTCATGGCTGCAGGAGGCGTCTTGGGCCCCAGTACGACCTGCATTTTGCCCAGCAAGCGCGGCAGGTCCACTGGCTTGGTCTCAAAGTCGATGCAGCCTGCCGCCAGAGCATTGGCGCGATCACTTTCGAAAGCGCTGGCAGTCAGTGCGATGATCGGCAGCTTGGCCATTTCGGGGTCGGCAAGAATGCGGCGCGTCGCTTCGCAGCCATCCATCTCGCCGAGGCCGATATCCATCAGGATCACATCCGGCATCAATGCCTTGGCAGCCGCGATGCCGCTCGGTCCGTCCTCGGCAAAGCGGATGGAAAATCCACGTCGCTCCAGCCGCCGGCCAAGCACGTCGCGATTGATCGGATTGTCCTCGACGATCAGAACCAGGGCCATTGTCGATACTCCGTCCTATCCGTTGGCGGCTTTGGCACGCGCGCGTCCGCGCGTGGCCTTGAGCCCGGCCAAGGCCGCCTTGACCTTGCTGCCGTCGAACGGCTTCATCACGATCCCGTCCGCTCCTGCTGCCAGGGCCTTCGAGCGCTCGCTCAGGATCGAGATCATGAAAACCGGGATATCGGCGGTGATCGGATCGGCCTTGAGCGCCGCCAGCACATCCCAGCCATCGAAGCCGGGCATCAGTATATCAAGAAAAATCGCCGTTGGCTTGGCCGTACGGGCGATTTGCAGCGCCGATTGGGGAGCATCGGTGCAGATGGGCGTGTAGCCCTCGCGCACGAAAAGACGTTCCGCCAGTTCCAGGAAATTCCGGTCATCATCCACCACCAGCAGGCGAGCACGCTGGTCGGGGTCGGCCGGCTGCGGACTGGCCTCCGCCAGCGTGGCTTCGGCAGTATCTGGCCGGTCCTCGGCGTGAATGGAAACTTCCGTTGATTGACGTGGCCGCAGACGCAGCGGCGATGCCAATGGCTCGGCGGGGTCGTGTTCCGACTGTGCTGGCAACCGGATGATGAAGCGGCTGCCTTTGCCCAACTCGCTCTCCAGTTCGATCCTGCCGCCCATCAAACGGCACAGGTTCTGGCTGAGTGACAAGCCAAGCCCGGTGCCACCATAGACCGCCGCAATCTTGGAGTTTGCCTGGCTGAAATTGGTGAACAGCGCCTTCTGCTGCTCGGGCGAAATGCCGATTCCGGTATCGCGGACGGCAATTTCCATCCAATCCCCGTCCCGCTTGACCGAGAGGGTTATCTGGCCGTTATGCGTGAATTTGGCCGCATTGGAGAGCAGGTTGAAGATTGCTTGCCGCAGCTTGGTGATGTCGGCGCGCATTGTCCCCAGATTGTGCCCACGCTCGACGGCAAAGCTGTTGGAATTCTTGGCAACCAGCGGGCGGGCCGTCGCCTCCACGTCATCGATCAACTGGTCGAGGTCTACATTCTCCACGTGCAGGACCATCTTGCCTGCTTCGATCTTGGAGATATCCAGAATATCGTTGACCATCGCCAGCAAGTGCTTGCCTGCGGCGCTGATCTTCTGGAGGTCGGCAATCTGCTCGCTTCGCCCCTCCAGCTCTGCATCCTCGAGCATGAGTTCGGAATAGCCCAGCACGGCATTGAGCGGCGTGCGCAGTTCATGGCTCATCTTGGCCAGGAATTCCGACTTCGCCCTGTTGGCGCGCTCCGCCTCGTCCTTGGCGCGCGTCAGCGCCTTGAGCGTTGCCTGATGCCGGTCGATCTCCTTGATCAGCTCCGACTGGCTGTCCACCACGCTGGAATAGTAAGCTGCCATCATGAAGACGTAGATGTTCGAGCCAAGGGCGGACAGCACCCCCGCCACCACCATGTTCTCCACGGGAATATGGTTGGGGAAGTTGCCATAGAGGTAGATGCCGTAGAGCCCGGCAATGCCCAGTATAATCTGGCCAAAGACGAAAATTCGCGCCGTCCAGGTCGAGCCCAGATACATGAAGGCCAGCAGTGGCACCAGCACCAGCCAGACCAGGAACGGGGAACTGGTGCCGCCGTAATTGTAGGTGCCCCACAGGATACAGAACGTCAGGTTCAGCACCGATGCCATGGCCAGTGGCGTGTAGGCCCGCGGAAACAGTTTGACCAGCGCCAGGAATGGCCAAAAGCCATAGATCGACGCCGCCAGGATCGTCACCTGCGGCCAGGGCTGCGGATCGGCGAACCACAGAAACACCGGGATCGGCGTGGCAATGATCGGACCGAACACATGGCTGATGATGAACATCTGCACACGCTTGCGCGTATGCAGGTCACCGCTGAGGTGCTCGGGGACGAACCAGTTCATCACCCGCTGCAGAAAGGTCAGGAAAGCCACGGGGATCGCCTCGCGCGAAAACGTCGCTTCGACTCTGGCCCCAACCTTTTGACAACTCGTAAACTAGTATTCTCGTCGTGAAGCTAATGGGGCGATTCAGAGCCCCAGTTCGGCATGCTCCAATGCGGTCATCACGCCGCGCAATTCGGCGAGACCCTTCATCCGGCCGATGGTCGGGTAGCCCGGCTGCGACCGACGTCCCAGGTCGTCCAGAATATCCTGGCCGTGGTCCGGGCGCATGGGGATGATGGCATCCTTCCGCCCCGCTGCCCGGCGTCGACGTTCCTCGCGCACAACCGCGGCGATCACAGCGACCATATCCGTGTCGCCTGCAAGGTGCTCTGCCTCATAGAACGAGCCAACAATGTCGGTCGTGTCGCGCTTGACGTTGCGCAGATGCAGGAAATGTACCTTGTCGGCGAAGCGCTCGAACATGGCGGGCAGGTCATTGTCCGGCCGCGCGCCCAAGGATCCCGTGCAGAAGGTCATGCCGTTGGACGGGCTGTCCACGGCGTCGAGAATGTGCTGGTAGTCCTCCGCGGTCGACATCACGCGCGGCAGGCCAAGCAGGGCGAACGGCGGATCGTCGGGGTGGCAGCACAGCCGCATCCCCAGGTCCTCCGCGGTGGGTATCACCGCATCCAGGAAATCCACGAAATTGGCACGCAGCCGCTCGCGCGTGATGGCGCCATATTCGTCCAGATGCGCCTGCACGTCGTCGAGCGACATTGACTCGGTCGAGCCCGGCAGGCCCATGGTGACGTTGCGCGCGAGTTGCTTGCGCGCCGCGTCATCCATGCCGGCAAAGCGCCGCTCCGCCTCATCGGCAATGGCATTGGTGTAGTCGGTCGCCGCACCCTGCCGCTTGAGCACATGGATGTCGAAGGCGGCGAAATCGTTGATGTCGAAGCGCATGCACGAGCCGCCATTGGGCACCGCCCAACGCAGGTCGGTGCGCGTCCAATCAAGCACCGGCATGAAATTGTAGCAGATCACCTCGATGCCGCTGTCGGCGAGGTGCTTCATCGAAATCTTGTAGTTCTCGATATGCTCGCGCCAGGCGTTCTTCTGCTTCTTGATATCCTCGGATACCGGCAGGCTTTCGACCACGTCCCAGGTGAGGCCGGAAGGCGTGCCGTCCTTGCGGGTCCGGATTTCCTGGTGACGCTTGGCGATCTCCTCGGGCGTCCACACCACCCCATTGGGGATGTGGTGCAGGGCACTGACGACGCCTTCGGCACCGACCTGGGTGATGTCGTCGATGCTGCACAGGTCCTTGGGTCCGAACCACCGCCACGTCTGTCGCAAATCAGGCACTCCACTCTTGTATGGTAGTCCTTGCCACAGGACTCGCTTGCGGGGAAGGCCCCAAGCAGCCGAGTCCATTGATGATTACAAGGCGGACGCGGCGAGATATCGGCTTCGTCACCTAGGCGGCATTCGCGAGTTTCAGCAGCGTATCCACGTGGCACGGCGAGCCCGCCCGGCACCAGCAGGCGAGGTTCTTGCCTGCAAGCGCGGCACGGATTTTCTCGCGCGCGGGCGGCGGCTTGGGTCCCTCGATCTCGCCACGCATCCAGCGTCCAAATCGCGCCACGGCTTCAGCTTGCGCGGCGTCCTTGTCGAGGCCGGTCTCCGTCATTACGTCATCGATAGTGAAGGGATTGCCCCAAGGCCCTGGTCGCGCCACGGATTGCGCCGGCAGCCCGTTCAGTGCCCGCGAAATCGCCTGCAAGTCAAAACCGGCGCGTCGCGACAGGACGATACGCTGGGGCCTCATTTGCGCATCTCGCGATCATAGACGAACTTGGGCATTTCCCATTTGAAAGCCAATGCCAGTACGCGCAACGTAAACCCCGCCGCGATGGCGACAAGCGCCATGAGGTCGACCGGCATGCCGCCGATCAGGCCCAGATAGTAGATGATGCCGGCCACCATGGAGACCGTGGCATACAGTTCGCCCTGAAAGATGAGCGGCACGTCGTTGCACAGCACGTCGCGCAGGATACCGCCTGCCGTCCCCGTCACCATGCCGGCCACGATGACGATGATCGGGTGTACCCCAGCCTCGATGCCGATATTGCAGCCGATCACCGTGAACACCACCAGGCCCAGCGCATCGAGCAGCAGAAATGGCCAACGCAGCCGCTCGACCAGCCGGGCCAATGGAATTGTTGCCAGCGCCGAACCGCACACCAGCAACAGCAGGTAGGGGTTTTGCACCCAGACCAGCGGATAGTGATCCAGCAAAATGTCGCGCATCGTGCCCCCACCCAGGGCAGTGACGCAGGCGATGAGGCAAACGCCGAACCAATCCATGTTCCGTCGTCCGGCCGCCAGCGCGGCGGTCATCGCTTCTGCGGCAACAGCAATGTAGAAGGCGGTCAGCAGCATAGTGGAAACCGGGTTGCGGGACGCTCGTCAGGACATACCATGTGACCAGACACCATCCTGGAAGCAAGCCCAATGCGCCAACCCAAATCCGTCAACGCCCTCGAAGACCTCGGTCGCGTCAGGCTCAGTGAAAACTTCTTCCTGCGCGATTTCCTCCATTCCGAGATTGCCATCATCCACGGCTTCCGGAACATCCCCGATGATCCAGACCTTGCGATCGCCGTAGGCAAGGTCCTCTGCGAAACGCTGCTCGAGCCGCTGCAGGCCCGCTTCGGCAAGATCTCCATCCGCTCCGCCTATCGCTCGACCGAAGTTAACCACTTCGGCAACGTCAACAAGCTCAATTGCGGCCGCAACGAAACCAACTATGCCGGCCATATCTGGGATCGCCGCGATGCCGAGGGCCGCATGGGCGCCACCGCCTGCATCGTGGTCAACCGCTTCGTGCCTTACTACGAACGCACCGGCGACTGGGAAGCCATGGCCTGGTGGGTACACGATCACCTGCCCTATTCGGACATGGAGTTCTTCCCCAAGCTCGCCGCCTTCAACCTGCAATGGCGTGAAGAGCCAATCCGCGGAATCTACAGCTTCATCCCGCCCAGACGCGGCAGGCTGACGGAGCCGGGCAAGGCCAATTGGGCGGGAAGGCATGACGCTGCCTATGCTGCGATGCTGTCGGAGATCGGAGGGATCGGCTAAACGAAATCCGCCCGCATCGGCGTAAATACATCCACCAACCGGCCGCGCGTCAGCGCCACCACGCCATGCTCGAGCCCGGACGGCACGATGAAGCTGCCACCCTGTTCCACCACCTGGGTTTGCCCATCGATGGTCACTTCGAACCGGCCTTCTGCGACGTAGCTCACCTGGATATGCGGATGGCTGTGCAGCGCGCCGATTGCACCCTGCTCGAATCCGAACTCGACCTGCATCAGCTCCGGCGTATGGATGAGCACCCGGCGGGTATTGCCCGGCGCCAGCTCGGTCCACTCGGTTTCGTTGGGTTGGGCAAAGAATTTCTGGTCGCTCATTTGACTACCTCGCGAGCCAGCCGCCATCCACCGGGATGGCGGCGCCATGCATGTAATTGGACGCCTGCGACAGCAGGAAAACTGCTGCATCGCCGATATCGGAGGGAACTCCCCAGCGCCCGGCGGGAATGCGTGCCAGGATGGACGCCGAGCGATCCGGATCGGCCCGCAGGGCCTCGGTGTTGTTGGTCTCAATATAGCCCGGGGCGATCGAATTGACGTTGATGCCCTTGGCCGCCCACTCATTGGCCAGCAGCCGGGTGATCCCCAGCACACCGCTTTTCGACGCCGTATAACTGGCTACGCGAATCCCGCCCTGGAAGCTGAGCATCGAGGAGATGTTGACGATCTTGGCCGGCCGTCCACCTGCGATGGCCTTCCTGCCCAGCGCCTGCGACAGGAAGAACATCGTCTTGAGGTTGATGTCCATCACCTGGTCCCAATCGGTCTCGGTGAAATCCACCGCATCGACGCGCTTGATTATGCCGGCATTGTTGACCAGCCCATCGATGGGGCCATGGGTTTCCCAAGCCTTCTCGAACATGGCCTGCGCCGCAGACGTCGACCCCAGGTCAGCCCGAACTTCGATGAAATCGGCCCCCTGCCCCGCCATCAGCGCTGCGGTCTCGTCCATGCTGGACCGTCCGACACCGATGACCCGGCCGCCGGCCCGCCCGATGCCCAGCGCAATGCCCTGCCCGATGCCGGTATTGGCGCCGGTGACCAGGATGGTCTTGCCGCTGAGGCTGAACGCGGAAAGGTCGGTCACAGCAGCTCGTCCATGCCGATCTTGTCGACATCGGTATAGTCGACATTGTCGCCGGCCATGGCCCAGATGAAGGTGTAAGCGCCGGTACCCGCACCCGAATGGATCGACCAGGGCGGCGAAATCACTGCTTCCTCGTTGCGCACGATCAGGTGCCGTGTTTCGTCAGGCTCGCCCATCAGGTGAACCACGAAAGCATCCGGTTTGAGGTCGAAATAAAGGTAAGCCTCCATGCGCCGGTCGTGGATATGCGCCGGCATGGTGTTCCACACCGAGCCCGGCGCAAAGCTCGTCAGCCCCACCACCAGCTGGCAGGTCTTGACGCTGTCGGCGTTGACGAACTGGAAGATCGAGCGCTCGTTGGCCGTTTCCTGGCTGCCCAGGTCGAGCCGCTTCGCGTCGCTCTGCTTGATCAGCGTCGTCGGGTAGCTCGCATGGGCCGGTGCACTGAGGAGGTAGTACTTAGCGCCATCGCCGGCAAACTGCACGTCCTTGGCGCCCATGCCGACATAGAGCATGTCACGGGAACCTACGGCATAGTCAGTGCCATCGACCGTGATGGTGCCTGCTTCGCCGATATTGGCGGCAATCAGTTCGCGGCGATCGAGAAAGTTCTCGGTGCCAGTCGGCTTGATGGTTTCGAGCTTCAGCGGTTTGCCATTCGGCGCCGCACTACCGACAGCCATGCGGTCATAGTGGGTATAGGTCCAGTTGACCGCGCCCGGGACGAAGAGGTCATTGATCAGGAAGTGGTCGCGCAGTTCCTCGGTATTCATGGTCGAGGCGCTCACCGGATCGATGGCGAAACGGATGTCGAAGTCGGTGGTCATGGTTTATTCCTGTTTGGCGGTCGTCTGTTCGCGCAGGCGGTTGCGATAGCGCTCCTGGCTGAGCGAGAGATGCTGGCGCATGGCTTCGCGGGCGCCCTCGGCATCCTGCGCCGAAATGGCCCGCAGGATAGCCAAGTGCTCGCGCTGCAAGCCGGCCTGATATTCATAGGTCAGGACGCTCTCGGTGCCCCAGGGTGAGGCGACGTCGCAGGGAATGGTCCTGCTCCCCAGCCCATCCAGCACTTCGATATAGAACGGATTGTTGGTTGCTGCGGCGATGGCCCGGTGGAAGGCGAAGTCGGTTTTCCCGGTCGGCGTGCCCACCTTGAGCAACCGCTCGAACTCATTCCAGGCCTCTTGGATCGCCGCGTCCTGGCTGGCACTGCGCCGGATGGCGGCCAGTCCTGCAGACTCGATTTCGATGCCCATGCGCACTTCGAGCACATTGAGCGCCACCGAGATCTTGTTGGACGAGTCCGCCCCGATCGCGTTGAAAGGGCTCGCCGCACTGCCGACGACAAACACCCCCGCTCCCTGGCGTGACTGCACCAGCCCATCCGCCGACAAAGCCGCTATCGCCTCGCGCACCACGGTCCGGCTGACGCCGAATATCGTCGTCATCTGGCTCTCGGTGGGCAGCTTGGCACCGGCGCGGTACTCGCCCGCGCTGATGCGCTTGCGCAGTGTGCCGATCACCAGGTCGGCCAGCTTCGGCTTGCGCCCCGGAATGGCTATATCGTCACTCAGGCTCACCACTACCCCCGGAATACCGCTGGCAGCCAGAGCGAAAGTGCCGGGATGTAGGTCACCAGGCCCAGCACGATGATGCCCGCCAGGTAGAACGGCCAGATGCTCTTCATCGCTTCCATGACCGTGATCTTGCCCACTGCGGCAGCCACGAATTGTACCGGCCCCAGGGGTGGCGTGTTGAGCCCGATGCCCAGGTTGAGGATCATGATCACCCCGAAATGCACCGGATCGACACCGAAGGCCTTGACCATGGGCAGGAAGATTGGGGTCGTGATGATGATCAGCGGGCCCATATCCATGAAGGTGCCCAGCAGCAGCAGGATCACATTGATCATCAGCAGGACGATCAGCGGATCCGACGAAATATTGGCCATGCCCTGCGTGAGGATGACCGCCACCTTGAGATAGGCCATCAGCCACGCGAAGGATGCTGCCGCACCGATGATGAACAGCACCATGGCCGTCGTCCGCACGGCGCCGAGCACCGCATGCACGAACTCGCTCCAGTTCAGCGACCGGTAGATGAGCAGCGTCACCAGCAGCGCATAGATCACCGCGATGCAGGATGATTCCGTCGCCGTAAAGATGCCCGAACGCACGCCGCCGAAGATGATGGCGATCAGCATCAGTCCGGGGATGGAAACGAGGAAATAGTAGCCCGCCCGCTTGAATCCGGGAAACGGCTCGGTCGGATAGCCGCGTTTGACCGCCACGAGATAGGCCGTGACGCTGAGCACCGCCGCCAGCAGCAGGCCGGGAATGATGCCGGCCGTGAACAGGTCGGCAATCGAGATGTTGCCGCCACCCGAGAGCGAATAGATGATCATGTTGTGGCTGGGCGGCAGCAGCAATGCGATCAGCGCTGCCATCGAGGTGACGTTGACCGCATAGTCGGCGCCATAGCCGCGCTGCTTCATCTGCGGGATCATGATGCCGCCAACCGCAGCGGCTTCGGCGACGGCCGAGCCGGAAATGCCGCCGAACAGGGTCGAGGCCGCGATATTGACCTGCCCCAGCCCGCCACGCACATGGCCGATGATCGAGCCGGCGAACGAGATGATCCGCGCTGCGATCCCGCCGCGCATCATCAGGTCGCCGGCAAAGATAAAGAACGGAATGGCCAGGAGAGAGAATGCCGACACGCCTGAATTGAGCTGCTGGAACACCACGATGGCCGGCCGGCCCAGGTAGACAATGGTGGCGAAGCTGGCGATGCCCAGGCAGTAAGCAATAGGCGTGCCGATCATCATCAGCACGGTGAAGACGCCGAACAGGATCCAGTATTCCATAGTCTTTAGGCCTCGGTAATCGTGGGGTCGGCGGCGACGTCGTCGATCGGCTCGCCTGCGGCGCGCAAGAGGATGCGCTCTAGCGAGAACAGGCAGATCAGCACGCCCGACACCACGATCGGGAAATAGGTGAAGGAAGTCGGCAGCCCGAGCACCGGAATGCGCGTCGACCAGTAGCGGATGACGAGTTCGCCGCCGTAGAACACCATGCCGAAGCCAAAGGCGAAAGCGCAGGCGTCACTGATGGCGCGCAGCCAGGGCTTGGCACCCGGCGGCAGCACGTAGAGCAGCACGTCGAACCCCATATGGAAGTTCTCGCGTACGCCCACGGCCGCGCCCAGGAAGATGAACCAGGTCATGATCATGATCGATCCCGCCTCGGTCCAGGACGGAGAGGCATTGATCACGAAGCGCATAAACACCTGATAGGCGACGATGACGGTCATCGCCACAAGGCCGACGCCGGCCAGATACAGAATGGCATTGGAGAGTTTGCCCAGCACGCGGCTGGTCGGCATGAGCCAGGTCTTCATCATAGCCTCCCGGTCGGCAGGAATTGGGCCGGTGCGTGGCACCGGCCCGGGTTTGACTAGCCTTCGGTGGCCTGGATGCGGGCCACCAGGTCCTTGAGGGCCGGATCGGTAACATACTTGTCGTAGACCGGCTTCATGGCTTCGATGAAGGGAGCCTTGTCGACTTCGTTGATGGTCGCACCCAGGGCTTCTACGGCAGCCTTGGATTCAACTTCCTTGGCGGCCCAGAGCTCGCGCTGCTTGGCAACCGATTCCTTGGCAGCTTCGCGGAACAGCGCCTGGTCCTCGGGGGTGAGGCCATCCCAGACGATCTTGGAGATGACCAGCACTTCGGGCACCATCAGGTGCTCGTCCAGCGAGTAGAACTTGGCGACTTCGGCGTGGCCGGCAGTGTCGTAGCTCGGATAGTTGTTTTCGGCGCCGTCGATGACGCCGGTCTGGATACCCGAATAGACTTCGCCATAAGGCATCGGCGTGGCGTTGCCGCCCAGGGCGCCAACCATGTCCACGAAGATGTCCGACTGCATGACGCGGAACTTCATGCCGGCCATGTCGGCTGGCGAGGTGATGGGTTTCTCGCTGTTGTAGAAGGAGCGGGCGCCGCCGTCGTAGAAGGCCAGGGCCACCACGTCGACCTTGTCGAAGGCCGCCAGGATTTCCTCGCCGATCGGGCCATCGAGCACGGCATGGAAATGGTCGGCCGAGCGGAAGATATAGGGCAACTGGGTCACGGTCGCTTCTGGCACCTGCGTACCGAAGGCGCCGATCGAGATGCGGTTGAGGTCGATCACGCCGAACTGGGTCTGTTCGATCGTGTCCTTCTCTTCGCCCAACTGTGCCGAGTGGAACACTTCCACCGAATAGCGGCCGTCGGTCTTCTCTTTCAGCAGCTCGCCGAAATACTTGACCGCTTCCACGGTCGGATAACCGTCCGGATGGGTATCGGACGAGCGCAGCACCGTCTGGGCGCTGGCGGTCGATACCATCAGGGTCGCAGCGACGAGCGCCGTCGCTGCCAGTTTAGGCAGATGAAACATGGATGTCCTCCCAAAGTGCAACGGTCCGGCCCGTCCTCCGCGCCGTTTGCCGATGCCGTTTCACGCGACAGGTTTTGCCCATCGCTCAAGCCCGCCCGTGCCCTCTGGACTCCGTACCGGCTTGGTGCTCAAACTGGTATGGAAGACAAAATGGTAAGTCAACATACAAAACTGATTATGTTGTATGATGACTTGGGGCGATTTTCGCCTTTGGTCCTTCCTTCCCGGCAAAACAAAAGGCCCCGCTTGCACGGGGCCTTTCGAGTTCGGTGAACGACCAGTTGCGTCAGATGTGGATTGCACCGTCGCCGAGCGAAAGTGCCGCCTCGCGCACCGCTTCCGACAGCGTCGGGTGAGCATGGGTTGACCGCGCCAGGTCTTCCGACGAGCCCGAGAATTCCATCAGCACGACCAGTTCGTGGATCATCTCGCCGGCATTCTTGCCCACGATATGGGCGCCGAGAACCCGGTCCGTCGCCACATCGCTCAGAATCTTCACGAAGCCCTGCGTCGCCAGCATAGCCTTGGCGCGACCATTGGCGGTGAAGGGGAACTTACCGATCTTGTAGTCGATGCCTTCAGCCTTGAGCTCGTCCTCGGTCTTGCCCACCGAGGCGATTTCCGGATTGGTATAAACCACCGCCGGGATTGCCGCATAGTTCACATGTCCGGCCTGCCCGCTCAGGATCTCGGCTACCGCAATGCCTTCGTCCTCGGCCTTGTGCGCCAGCATCGGACCGGCAATGACGTCGCCGATGGCATAGATGCCGTCGACCGACGTCTTGTAATGCGCATCGACGCGCACGCGGCCGCGCTCATCCAGCGCCACCCCGACGATATCGAGCCCCAGGCCCTCGGTGAACGGCTTCCGGCCGATCGCCACCAGCGCGACATCGGCATCGAGGATCTCCATGTCGCCGCCCTTGGCCGGCTCGACCCGCACCTTGAGCGAGCCGTCATCCTGCTTGTCGATGCCGGCGACCTTGCTCGACAGCTTGAATTCCATGCCCTGCTTCTGCAGCATGCGCTGGAACTGTCGCGCCACCTCGCTATCCATTCCGGGCAGGATGCGGTCGAGATATTCGACCACGGTCACCTGTGCCCCCAGACGTGCCCAGACCGAACCCAGCTCGAGCCCGATCACACCGGCGCCGATGACCAGGAGTTTGCCCGGCACTTTGTCCAGCGTCAGTGCCCCGGTCGAGGTCACGATGCGCTTCTCGTCGATCTCGATGCCCGGCAGGCCAGCCGACACCGAGCCGGTGGCAATGACGATGTTCTTGGTCTCGATCTCGCTGGCGTCGCCGGTTTGGGGCGTCACCAGCACCTTGCCCGGCGACACGATGGTCCCGATGCCGCGCAGGGTCGTGATCTTGTTCTTCTTGAACAGGTAGTCCACGCCGCCGACATTGGCCGCGACCGTTTCGGTCTTGTGGTTCATCATGGTGGGCAGGTTCAGCACCGGCTTGGGAATATCGATGCCCAGCGCCTTGAAGCCATGCCCGGCCTCTTCGAACAGCTCGGAGGCATGCAGCAGTGCCTTGGACGGGATGCAGCCGATATTGAGGCAGGTACCGCCCAACGTCGCCCATTTCTCGACGACCGCAACCTTCATCCCCAGCTGCGCCGCGCGGATCGCCGCGACATAGCCGCCCGGACCCGAACCGATGATGGTGAGATCGAACGCGTCTGCCATTTAGTGCCCCAAAGCTAGTGCTGCTGGGCCAGTGCCACGCGCACTGCCAGCAAGATGAATGTAATGCCGGTAACCCGATTAAACCACCGGCCGAAGCGGAAAAAGCCCTGCCTTACCGAGGCTGTCGTAAAGAAAACCGAGACCAATGCGAACCAGGCAAAAAGCATGAGGCTCATGCACAGCACATAGATCACCTTGATGTCGCCGGCGGTATGGGCCGAGACCAGCGTGGAGAACAGCGCAAGGAAGAACAGTACGGCCTTGGGGTTCAGCAGGTTCGTCAGGAAACCCAGGGCGAAGGCCGCAAAGTCGCCGCGACGCGCCGATGCCAGGTCTTCCTCGGCCGGTGGCTTGGGCGCCGGGCTGCGCAGGGCCGAAATGGCCAGCCAGACCAGGTAAGCCGCGCCAACCCACTTGATGATGTTGAACAACAGCAGCGACTGCCCGACAATCACGCCGATGCCCAGCAGGGTATAGCTGCCATGGACCAGGATCGAGGTGGCGATACCCGCCGAGGTGAACAATGCCGCGCGGCGGCCATGCGCGATCGATTGGCGCAGCACCATGGCGAAGTCGGCGCCGGGGATCACGGCATTAATGCCGAAGGCCAGCATCAATGCTGCAAATTCGAACCAGGGGAAGGTCATAGGGTCCACCGCCACGCAGTCATCCCGCACCCGGTGTCACATCGCGCGGCACCCAAGAAGAGGTCGGGAATCTTTCTTTACCGAAGTCGGCATCAATCCGAAACGGCGATTCCCTTCTTCTCGGGCGGGACGTGCGGATGATCACTCGCAACCGACAAGCGTGAACACATCGCCTTCATTGGCGTCGGGCATGAACTCGGCCTCACGATAGGACGAATACCACAGGCTCACCGCCAGCTGCGGCAGGATAAGCTGCTCGGGCGCCTTGGCGCCGGCGGCGTCGTCGAACCAGCCGACCTTGCCGGCATAATTGCCATAGGCCGCCGGGTTGCCTTCAACGAATGTGCAAAGACCCGCGCTGCCCTCCGAGCATAGACCCGAGATCGACCACAACGGCGAGCCGAAGCCGTTGGGCCGGTGCACCGCCCCTTCCAGCGTGATGCCGGAATTGGGCAGTTCGATAATGAAGGCGGCGGTCTGGTTGGGCGCCACGAATTTGGGTACCGGCTTGAAGCTCAGATACCAGGCTGCCTGATCGTGCTCATAGCGTGCATTGCTGATTGTGCATTCGGCACCCTGGGCGACGCCGCCCAGCAATGTCATGGCCAGAATTGTTGATCGCAGCATCGCTTGTCCCCCTTGGTTCAGCGGGCAACATTAGCTGACCTCAAGCCAGGGCCAACCCGCGAGCAGGGGTATTATTGCGCCGCGATGTCCTGCGCCTTGGCCAATGCGTCGGGCAATTGCTTGTCGATGTCGAGCGTCCCGCTCTCGACCTGTTCGAGGAAGGCCCGGCAGAATACTTCTTTGTCCCCGGCCTGGTTATAGGCGCTCATGATCTGGCTACCGCCGTAGGTCTCGGCGGCCTCCCGTTCCCCTGCAGCACCACCCCCCAATCGAGCGATGACCCGATCCGCGAGGTCCAGGAAGCCGATATTGCGCAGGTACCAGTTGTCATTGGCCGTTTGGTAGGCGGGATCGAGCCCCGTCGTCTCGTAGCAATGCGTGGTCATTGCCGAAACAATGGCATGCGATCCATGAAATGCCATCAGTTCGCCGATCAGTTCGGCATTGGATGCCTCCTGTGCCGTAACCGGGGCAAGGGCAGAAAGCCAGATGACGGCCGGAAAGATCAGTGGTCGCAAGGGGCCGGGTACTCCGAGACATCGTATGGGCAGCCCACCGCGTCTGGACCAATGACGTTAATAGACTGTTAGCACGAACCGGCAGGACGCATAACAAGCCGGTGAACCGCAGGCTTTGCCCGGTCTTCACATTGCAATGCGGCGATTTCTAGGGGCGAATGCCCCGCCCGCCCGTCACGTCGATCACCGACCCCGTTGTATAGCTGGCCTCTTCCGACATGAGCCACATCACGGCCCGCGCGACCTCCTCGGCCGTGCCGACCCGCGGCATTGGCAGGCTGCTCGCAAGCCGCGCCGCCCGGTCCGGATCGCCGCCCGAGGCATGGAATTCGGTGTCGATGATCCCCGGGCGCACGCCGTTGACCCGAATACCCTCTCCGGCAACTTCCAATGCCAGACCGACTGTGAAGCTGTCCACCGCACCCTTGGCCGCGGCGTAGTCGACATATGTGGCCGGGGCTCCCAGCTTGGCGGCGGCTGATGTGATGTTCACGATCGCGCCACCCTTGCCGCCATGCCGCGTCGACATGCGCCGCACGGCCCGACCGGAGCAGAGAATGGTCCCCAGCGTATTGACCGCAAAGATGCGGCTGATCCGCGCCAGATCCATCCCATCCACCCGGGCCGCGACGTCTATGGCGCCGGCATTGTTGACCAACCCTGCCAGCGGTCCCAACCGGTCGGCCGCCGCAAAGATGAGGTCTATGTCGGCTTCATTGGAAACATCGCCCCGCACGGCCGCGCCAACGCCGCCGGCAGCATGGATATCGGCGCAGACGACCTGAGCCGCATCCGCATTGGCCGCATAGTTGACGACCACGGCATAGCCCTGCGCCGCAGCGAGCCGCGCCGTAGCCGCTCCGATGCCGCGCGACCCGCCGGTGACCACGAGAACGCCTTTGTTCATTCGCTCCCCCAAACAAAAGGGCCGGCGCGTGGCACCGGCCCTTTCCAAACTAGACTGTCGGACCCTAGAGGTCCAGAACCAGGCGTTCCGGCGCTTCCAGGCTCTCCTTGACGCGGACCAGGAAGGTCACCGCTTCCTTGCCGTCCACGATGCGGTGATCGTAGCTGAGCGCGAGATACATCATCGGGCGGATGACGATCTGCCCGCCAACCACCACCGGGCGCTCCTGGATCTTGTGCATGCCCAGGATGCCCGACTGTGGCGCGTTGAGGATCGGGGTCGACATCAGCGAGCCATAGACGCCGCCGTTGGAGATGGTGAAGGTGCCACCCTGCATGTCGGCCATCGACAGCTGACCGTCGCGCGCCTTCTTGCCCAGGTTGCCGATTTCCTTTTCGATCTCGGCAATGCTCATCTGGTCGGCATTGCGCACCACCGGCACCACCAGGCCCTTTTCCGTGCCGACGGCCACGCCGATATGGGCGTACTGCTTGTAGATCAGGTCATCGCCGTCGATCTCGGCATTGACGGCCGGGATTTCCTTGAGCGCGTGCACCACGGCCTTGGTAAAGAAGCCCATGAAGCCCAGCTTGACGCCATGTTTCTTCTCGAACAGCTCCTTGTAGGAATTGCGCAGGTCCATCACCGGCTTCATGTCCACCTCGTTGAAGGTGGTGAGCATGGCGGCGGTGTTCTGCGCATCCTTGAGGCGGCGCGCAATGGTCTGGCGAAGGCGAGTCATCTTGACCCGCTCTTCGCGGCCGGCATCGTCAGCAGCAACCGGGGCACGCGGCGCGGCCGGTGCCTTGGGGGCTTCGGCTGGCTTGGCCGCGGGGGCCGAAGCCGGCGCAGCCTGGGCCACGGCGGGGGCCTCCGCAACGGCCGGCGCAGCGGGAGCCGCAGGCTTGGCGAGAGCCGCCAGCACGTCTTCCTTGAGCACCTGCCCGCGCTTGCCCGACCCATCGATATCGGCGCCGTTGACGCCGTTCTCGTTGATCAGCTTCTGGGCCGAGGGGGCCGGCGGCATGGACGTGCCGCTGGGCTTGATGGGCTCGGGGCCGGCTGCGTTGGCGGCGGGCACTTCCGCCTTGGCCGGAGCCGGGGCGGCGGCAGGCACGGCAGTGCCCGAAGCGGCACCGGCACCACCAATAGCGCCCAGCAGGGCACCGACATCGACAGTGGCACCGGCTTCTGCGGCAATTGCCTCGAGCACGCCGGCGGCAGGCGCCGGCACTTCGATGGTGACCTTGTCGGTTTCCAATTCGACGATTGGTTCGTCGGCGGCGACGGTGTCACCGACCTTCTTGAACCACTGGCCGATCGTGGCTTCGGTAACGCTTTCGCCCAGCGTCGGGACGCGGATTTCAGTCGACATTGTCTTGTCCTTTAGTTGGCGAAGGCTTCGTCGAGGAAGGCTTGCAATTGGGCCAGGTGAGTCCGCATCAGGCCGGTAGCGGTGGAAGCCGATGCCGGGCGGCCGATATAGCGCACGCGCTGACCGTTCCGGCCCATCTGGTCGAATACCCACTCAACATAGGGCTGAATAAAGGCCCAGGCACCCATATTCTTGGGCTCCTCCTGGCACCAGATGATCTCGGCATTCTGGAAGCGGCTGAGCTCGTCGAGCAAGGCCTTGGCCGGGAACGGATAGAGTTGTTCGATGCGCAACAGGTACACGTCGTTGATGCCGCGCTTCTCGCGATCTTCCAGCAGGTCGTAATAGACCTTGCCCGTGCACAGCACGACGCGACGGATCTTGTCGTCTGCGGCCAGCTTGATCGTGGTCTTGGGTGCGCCAGGGGCCTCGGCATCGTCCCACAACAGGCGATGGAAGCACGAATCCGGACCCATCTCGACCAGCCCGGACACGGCGCGCTTGTGGCGCAGCAGGCTCTTGGGCGTCATCAGGATCAGCGGCTTGCGGAAGTCGCGGTTCACCTGGCGGCGCAGGGCATGGAAGTAGTTGGCCGGCGTCGTGCAGTTGGCGACCTGCATATTGTCTTCGGCGCACAGCTGCAGGAAGCGCTCGGGACGCGCGGAGGAGTGCTCCGGGCCCTGCCCTTCATAGCCATGCGGCAAGAGCATCACGAGGCCCGACATGCGGAACCACTTACGTTCGCCGGAGCTGATGAACTGGTCGATCACCACCTGCGCGCCGTTCACGAAGTCACCGAACTGGGCTTCCCAGATGGTCAGCGCCTTCGGTTCCGCCAGCGAGTAGCCGTATTCGAAGCCGAGCACGGCTTCTTCGGACAGCATGGAGTTGATGACCTCGTAGCGGCTCTGCTGCGGATCGAGGTTGTTGAGCGGCGTATAGCTCTTGTTGTCGACCAGTTGGTCATTCAATACCGAATGACGCTGGCTGAACGTGCCGCGTTCGACGTCCTGACCGCTGAGGCGCACCGGATGACCATCGGTCACCAGCGTACCGAAAGCCAGCGCTTCGGCCGTAGCCCAATCGATATTCTCGCCGGACTCGATGGCCGCGAGCCGGTTGTCGAGGAAGCGCTTGACCGTCTTGTGGACGTTGAAATCATCAGGAATGCGCGTCAGCGCCGTGCCGATCTTGGCCAGGCGTTCGATCTCGACGCCGGTCTCGCCGCGGCGCGGGCCTTCCTGCTCAGCTGGCTTGAGGTCCTTCCAGGCGCCATCGAGCCAGTCCGCCTTGTTCGGGCGGTAGTCCTGCCCGGCCTCGAACTCGCTTTCCAGCTTGCTGCGCCAGTCGGCCTTGAGCTTCTCCACTTCCTCGGCCGTCACATGACCCTGGGCGATCAGCTTTTCCGCATAGAGCTCCAGCGTCGACTTGTGCGCGCGGATCTTGGAATACATCAGCGGCTGGGTGAAGCTGGGCTCGTCGCCTTCGTTGTGGCCGAAGCGGCGATAGCAGAACATGTCGATGACGACGGGCTTGCCGAACTTCTGGCGATACTCGACCGCGACCTTGGCCGCGAACACCACCGCTTCCGGATCGTCGCCGTTCACGTGGAAAACCGGCGCCTCGATCATCTTGGCGACGTCGGTCGGGTATGGAGACGAGCGCGAATACATCGGGCTCGTGGTGAAGCCGATCTGGTTGTTGATCACGAAGTGGATCGAACCGCCTGTACGGTGACCCTTGAGGCCCGAAAGCCCCAGGCATTCGGCAATCACGCCCTGCCCGGCAAAGGCCGCATCGCCATGGATCAGCAGCGGCAGCACCATCGAGCGGTCCGGCTTGCCGTCCACCGCGATATTGACCAGCTTGCCATCGGGCGAAATGTGCTGGTCCTGCTTGGCGCGCGACTTGCCTAGCACCACCGGATCGACGATCTCGAGGTGCGAGGGATTGGCCGTCAGAGACAGATGCACCTTGTTGCCGTCGAACTCACGGTCGCTGGAAGCACCCAGGTGGTACTTCACGTCGCCCGAACCCTCGACGTCGTCGGGGTAGAAGGCGCCACCCTTGAATTCATGGAACAGGGCGCGGTGCGGCTTGGCCATCACCTGCGTCAGCACGTTGAGACGGCCGCGATGGGCCATGCCCAGCACGATGTCCTTAATGCCAAGGGCGCCGCCGCGCTTGATGATCTGCTCGAGCGCCGGAATGGTGGATTCACCGCCATCAAGGCCGAAGCGCTTGGTCCCGGTATACTTGACGTCGATGAACTTCTCGAAGCCTTCGGCCTCGACCAGCTTGGCAAGAATGGCCTTCTTGCCTTCCTTGGTGAAGGTGATTTCCTTGTCCGGACCTTCAATGCGTTCCTGGATCCACTGCTTGGCTTCGGGATCCGAGATATGCATGAACTCGATGCCCACAGTGCCGCAATAGGTGCGCTGCAGGATGGCCAGCATCTCCGGGATCGTCGCGTATTCGAGGCCCAGATAGTTGTCGATGAAGATCTTGCGGCCATAGTCGGCTTCGGTGAAGCCGTAGCTCTTGGGATCGAGTTCGGGCGCAGGCTCTTCGGCCTTCATCTTGAGCGGATCGAGATCGGCATGCAGGTGGCCGCGCATGCGATAGGCACGGATCATCATGATGGCGCGGATGGAGTCGCGCGTGGCCTGCAGCACGTCGGCGACGGATGACTTGGCGACGCCCAGGGCCTCGGCCTTCTTGGCGACGGCCTTCTCGGTCTTTACGGCGATTTCGCCCCAGTTGCCGTCGAGCGCGCTGACGAGTTCGCCATTGGCGCTCTGCGGCCAGTCCTTGCGGCCCCAGCTGGGACCTTCGGCATTTTGCTGGGCGACACCTTCGCCGTCATCGAGCTTGGAAAAGAAGCTCTTCCACGTCTCATCGACGCTCTGTGGATCAGTCTTGTAGCGGGAATAAAGCTGTTCGATGTAGTCGGCGTTCCCACCATAGAGGAACGAAGTCAGCAAGAACGTGTCGTTCTTTTCCTGTCGTGTCATCGCTTTTCATGCGAGGCCCACGCCCCGCCATCCTTCTCAACGAACCGGCCGTAACCGGTCTCATGCGGTCCCTGATTTTGTGCGGATACTGACCGCTTTTTCTTAGTATCCTGTTAAGTTATGCGTCCCCTGAGCAGGTTCGCGGCTCATTTAGTCATACTTATCGTCACAGACCGCGAACAACTAGCACCGATCTGTGTCCGAACCGCGACCGACCTTAGTCGCATCTTGGTGCCCGCGTTCATCCGGCCACCTCAATTCATTGTCATTGCCGGCTGCGGAAATCCGATACCCGGTGGGCTTCAGCCCTTGAGCACCTCGGCCAGCGTCCGGCCGATACGCGCCGGGGACTTGGACACGCGGATACCGGCCGCTTCCATCGCCGCGATCTTGTCTTCCGCGCCGCCCTTGCCGCCCGAAATAACCGCACCGGCATGGCCCATCGTGCGGCCCTTCGGAGCGGTCAGGCCCGCAATGAAACCGGCCATCGGCTTCTTGCGGCCGCGCTTGGCTTCGTCAATCAGGAACTGCGCCGCATCCTCCTCGGCCGAACCGCCGATTTCGCCGATCATGATGATCGACTTGGTGGCTTCGTCGGCGAGGAACATCTCGAGCATGTCGATGAACTCCGTTCCCTTGACCGGGTCGCCGCCGATACCGACAGCGGTGGTCTGGCCGAGGCCTTCATTGGTGGTCTGGAACACTGCTTCATAGGTAAGCGTGCCCGAGCGCGAAACAATGCCCACCGAGCCCTTCGAGAAGATCGAGCCCGGCATGATGCCGATCTTGCATTCTTCCGGCGTCAGCACGCCCGGGCAGTTCGGGCCAATCAGCCGCGACTTGGACTTTTCGAGCTTGGCCTTGACCCGCACCATGTCGAGCACCGGCACGCCTTCGGTGATGCAGACGATGAGCGGGATTTCCGCATCGATCGCTTCTTCGATGGCAGCAGCCGCGCCCGGAGGCGGCACATAGATAACCGAGGCATTGGCGCCGGTGCGCTCCTTGCCTTCGGCCACCGAGGCGAAGACCGGCAGCTCGGTGCCATCGACGCCCGAAGACCAGGTCTCGCCGGCCTTTTTGGGGTTCACGCCGCCCACCATCTTGGTACCGTAATAGGCCAGCGCCTGCTCGGTATGGAACGTGCCGGTCTTGCCGGTCAGGCCCTGTACGAGAACGCGGGTATCTTTGTTGACGAGGATCGACATCTATTTCTCTTCCGTCGTTTGGGCGCTCGGCGCCGTCTTCCGCCTGCCAGGGGCCAGGCGCCGTTGAATCAATCGGCCGTATCGGCCTTGGGCGTAATGTTGGATAGCTGGATGACGAACTTGCCATCGGCCAGATGCGCCAGCAGCATCCTGTTCTTGTCATCGGTACCGGCCAGGCTGGCAAAGGTACCATCGCCGTTCTGGATCGCCTGGCCTTCGTAGCGATCCAGGTTCTGGATCGACTGCACGGCCACCTGCGCATCGCCGGTCACCTCGGTCACATCGACCCGGCAGTAGCCGAACGTGTTCTGCGGATAATCCTCGACCAGCGCGAACATGGTGGCGTAGCCGATGCCGGGCAGCTCCTTGCTCCCGGAATAGGACTTTACGAACGGCGTTTCTGCCGTTTCCTCATAGGCGTCCCAGCCCTTTTCGATGGCCGCTTCCACCGCCAGCACGTCGCCCTTGGCAAAGGTTTCGCACATTTCCAGCGCCTGCACGCTTTGCGGCACGGCGCCCGCCTTGGTCTTGCCTTGCGCGACGGCAGGCGTCGCGCAGAGGGCAAGGGCAGCGATGAGGGCGAGGCCGGCGCGCATGGCGCTAGCCCTGCACCGCCTTGACGATCTTCTGGGCGGCGTCGTCCAGGTCGTCGGCCGAAATCACGTTGAGGCCGGACTGGTCGAGGATGGCCTTGCCTTCCTTGACATTGGTGCCTTCCAGGCGAACCACCAGCGGCACCTTGAGGCCCACTTCCTTGACTGCGGCGATCACGCCTTCGGCAATGACGTCGCAGCGCATGATGCCGCCGAAGATGTTGACCAGGATGCCCTTCACCGCCGGATCGGCGGTGATGATCTTGAACGCAGCCGTCACCTTTTCCTTGGAGGCACCGCCGCCAACGTCGAGGAAGTTGGCCGGCTCGGCGCCATAGAGCTTGATGATGTCCATGGTCGACATGGCCAGGCCCGCGCCATTGACCATGCAGCCGATATTGCCGTCGAGCGCCACATAGGCGAGGTCGAACTTGGACGCCTCGATCTCCTTGGCGTCTTCTTCGGTCAGGTCGCGCAGCGCCTTGAGCTCTTCGTGGCGGAACGCGGCGTTGTTATCGAAGCTGACCTTGGCATCGAGCACACGCAGGTGGCCGTCGGTCATGACGATCAGCGGGTTCACTTCCAACAGGCTCATGTCGGTTTCGGTGAACGCCTTGTAGAGGATCGGGAAGAGCTTGGCCGCATCGGCCTTGGCATCGCCCTCGAGCTTGAGCGCGGTGACGATCTCGGCAACGTTCGCCTCGGTCACGCCAGCAGTCGGATCGATATCGACGGCGATGATCTTCTCGGGCGTGTCATGCGCGACAGCCTCGATGTCCATGCCGCCTTCGGTCGAGATCACGAACGAAACGCGGCCGGTCCCACGATCGACCAGCAGAGAGCAGTAGAGCTCGCGCGCGATATCGGCACCGTCTTCGATATAGAGGCGGTTGACCTGCTTGCCGGCCTCGCCGGTCTGCTTGGTCACCAGCGTATTGCCCAGCATCTCCTTGGCATTGGCCACCACGTCGGCGACCGACTTGGCGAGGCGCACGCCACCCTTGGCGTCGGGCCCGAGTTCCTTGAACTTGCCCTTGCCACGCCCGCCGGCATGGATCTGGCTCTTGACCACATAGAGCGGACCCGGCAGCGACTTGGCGGCCGCCTCGGCTTCGTCCGCCGAGAAAATCGCCACGCCCGCCGCAACCGGCGCACCGTAGGATTTCAGCAGCTCTTTGGCCTGATGTTCATGGATGTTCATTTGTCAGTCCCCTTGGATGGGTGTTCGACCTGAGCCGAGGTAAACAGTAGCCCTCATGGTGAGCTTGTCGAACCACGAGGGCGTACCGCTATGTTGCCACGACCTCATCCTTCGACACGCTCAGGATGAGGTCTACTGATAGTCTTAAGCGAGCTTGGGAGCGATCTTCTTGCATGCCTCGATCAGCCCCTCGACGGCGCCGACCGACTTGTCGAACGCCTTCTGCTCGGCCGAGTTCAGCGAAATCTCGATGACCTTTTCAGCACCACCGGCACCGATGACAACGGGCACGCCGACATAGGTGCCCTTGACGCCATATTCGCCGTTGAGGAAGGCAGCTGAAGGCAGCACGCGCTTCTTGTCCTTGAGGAAGCTCTCGGCCATGGCGATCGCCGAAGCCGCCGGGGCGTAGAAGGCCGAACCGGTCTTGAGCAGGCCCACGATTTCGGCGCCGCCGTCACGGGTGCGCTGCACGATGGCGTCGAGCTTTTCCTTGCTCATCCAGCCCATCTTGACCACGTCGGTCAGCGGGATGCCGGCAACGGTCGAGTAGCGGGTTAGCGGCACCATGGTGTCGCCATGGCCGCCCAGCACGAATGCGGTGACGTCTTCAGTCGAAACGTTGAGTTCTTCGGCGATGAAGTGGATGAAGCGCGAGCTGTCGAGCACGCCGGCCATGCCGATCACCTTGTTGGCGGGCAGGCCCGAAAACTTCTGCAGTGCCCAGACCATGGCATCGAGCGGGTTGGTGATACAGATGACGAAGGCGTCCTTGGCATACTTGGCAATGCCCGCGCCCACCTGCTCCATCACCTTGAGGTTGATCTCGAGCAGGTCGTCGCGGCTCATGCCGGGCTTGCGCGGCACGCCGGCGGTGACGATGACCACGTCCGCTCCGGCAATGTCCTTGTATTCCGAGGTTCCCTTGAGGGAAGCGGCCAGGCCCTGGGCCGGTGCCGACTGCGCGATATCGAGCGCCTTGCCGGGGCCGACACCTTCGACGACGTCGAACATGACGATGTCGCCGAGTTCCTTCTGCGCTGCCAGCAGGGCAAGCGTCCCGCCGATCTGACCCGAGCCGATAAGAGCGATCTTCTTGCGCGCCATAAGTCCTCATCCCAGACTGCGTTGAATTGGCGCACCTCTTAACCCTGTCGGTCCGGAGGGGCAAGTGAACCCTTCGTCGTAAAGCCGTTTTCGCCCTTGCTGATGAGCGAAGGGGTCGTGCCGGATGGGCAAGGAAGCGCGTACAGGAAAGCGCGCACCTGTGCCGACGTTCGCAGGTCGTGACATTCCACGCGCCCGCGGGCCGATTGCACTAGCTTGTCGTCCCTCGGCCCGAACACGAAGTCGTATCGCCAGGCCCAGCGCAACAGGGACCACGATGCGCCGCCACGTCGAACCACTCGCCACAGCCTGATCAATCTGGAAGGCTTCAACCGTATGAGGCAATCGGCATGCTCGAGGCGGGCCCCATAGGTCCTGGTGTTACCGCCCTCAATGACCCAACGGTCCGCAGATGCGGCAGCAATTGCGTCAGCGTCGATTTCGGCATCCGAACGCTGCTCGCCGCCCTGGCCATGCACAAGGTCATCGATCGCGACCACCGGCAGATCAAGGCAATCAGCAACGTGCCGGGCCAGCCAACTTTTGCCGGCACCCGGACCGCCGATGATCATGACGCGTTGCATGCCTAGCCCGCGAGCTCGCTCGGCCTGTCGCGCAGCGCCTTGTCCAGATACTCCTCCGACTGCATCTCATCGAGCCGGGAAATCGTGCGCTGGAACTCGAACGCCGTCTTGTCGTCCTTGCCCAATTGCTCCAGCGGCACGGCGAAACTGGCCCCCAGCTTTACGCCCCGATCGTAGAGATTGTCGATCAGGAGGATGAAGCGCTTGGCGGCATCGGACTTGGTCCGGTCCATCTGCGGCACGTCGTCGATGATCATGGAATCGAACTGGTGGGAAATACGCACGAAGTCGCGCGACCCGAGCGGCTTCTCGCAGAGATCGGAAAAGCCGAAGCGCGCCGCCCCCATTGCCGCCAACGGCACGTGAATTTTCCGGCCGATGCTCTCGACCACATCGGGGTGGCCTGGCTCCCCACCGGTGATCCGCAACCACAGCCTGTCCATCTCGGCCCGCACATCCGGGCCGGTGCCAAAGGCGTAGACGTGCTGGCCGGCGAATTTCATCCGCCGATAGTCCCTCTCGGCCTCCAGACTCGCCACCACGCAATGCTCCTTCAGCAAGTCGATGAATGGCAGGAACAGCTGGCGGTTGAGCCCATCCTTGTAGAGCTGGTCCGGCACGACATTGGACGTTGCCACCAGCGTCACGCCCTGCGCGAACAGCTTGTCGAACAACCGATAGAGCAGCATGGCATTGGTGATGTCATGCACATGGAATTCGTCCAGGCACAGCAGGCGCAAGCCCGATTTGACGATCGGCTTGACCACCGCCTCTACCGGATCGGCATCCTTGCCCTTGTCACTCTTGCGAAACGCCGCCATGCCGGCATGCATCTCGTCCATGAATTCATGGAAATGCACCCGCCGCTTCTGCTTGATCGGCACGGCCGCGAAGAAGAGGTCCATCAGCATGGTCTTGCCGCGCCCCACCTCGCCATGGAGATAGAGGCCCTTCGCCGCCGGCGCGGATTTGTCGAACAGCTTGCCTAGGAAACCCTTTGGCTGCTCAGCCACAAGAGCCGCCACCACGGCATCCAGCAGCCCCGCCGCCTCGCGCTGCGCCGGGTCCGCGGTTAGAGCGCCACGCCCCGCCAGCTCCGCATAGGCAGAGGTGACAGGGCCAGAGGATGATGCCGAAGACTTGGATGACATGACTAGAGTGGCGTTCCCTCGGGCTCGACCCGAGGGCCTGCTGCAGCATCCAGTGCGTGAAGATTGACCCTCGGGTCAAGCCCGAGGCAACGCGGTGGTTGGGTAAGGCCGGGGCGGGAGCACAAGCGAGCAACGAGCTCGATGCGTTTTCGGTCAAGCCGAGTCGAAAATGGTCGTCTTCGCGAACCGGAGCGGAGCGTACTTCAGTACGTGAGCACCGGAAGCGCAGAAGCCGGCCATTTGCAGACCGGCTTCACCGAAAACTCAGCGCGACATGGAGATGGCCTGGCCACCACCCATCGTGCCGATATAACGGCCGCCCGAAGGGGCCAGGAAAGCGGCGATGTTGCCGTTCTCATCATAAAGCTGCAGCTGGCTGCCCACCTGCTGCCAGCCGGTCACGCCGGCAATCTGCGGCACGGTGCAGCCCGGTGCAGAGGCTCGGAAATAGCTGGTGCCGGTCTTGGCGGTCTTGGGCAGGTTGATGCGGCAGGTCGCAGCGCCCGCCACGACATTCCAGGCCCCTTCGGGCCCGGTGCTCATGCCACCCGCCACCGGCTGGGCCAGCGGATCGAGCGAAACGATCGACGGCGAGGCACCGGGTGTCGTGGTGGCCGGCAATGTACCGGGGGTCGCCATGGCCGTCTGATTGGCGGGAACGCCACCCAGAACCGGCTGGCCGCTCAAGCCGGGAGCCGGGGTGCCGGTCGCGCCGATTGCCGGCAGCGTGCCCTGTTGCACTGTCGAATTGGGCACGGCCTGTACCTGCGCGGGGGCGCCTATGGTATTGAGATTGGCCGTGTTGGACCCAGTGGACTGACATGCCGCCAGCACAACGGCCATTGCCGCTACGCCTACCGCGGACAACGATCCGCGCATCCAAACCGTCATGGGGTCTCGCTCCTGCCCTAGGGCTTAATAAAGGTTAACAGCTTGGCTGGCTTATAGCCAAAGGCCACGCCACGTTCAACCGCCCGTCCCGCCTATGCACTAACGCTTGCCAATGTGGCCTTTTAGGGGTCGGACGCCGCCATTTCCTTTAACAGGTCCCGAGCCAGAACGGTTGCATCGCCCGCCTCGTCCTCGGGCACCTGTACCGGCACCCCCTCTGGCCCGAACAGATTCGGCACGCCCGGCAGTCCGCCATCACCCTGCTCAAGTGGATGGAAGCCATAGGCCCGCAAGGCGACGACCAATGCCCGCGCCTGCGAGGCATTCTTCACTTGCGCGATGATCTGATAGGCCATGGTCCGCTCCATAGGGATCGCTTCGATGTTGAACGGCACGGCCTTCGTGAGCAACCCCCAAAGCCCGTCATCTTGCCAAGCCGTCGTCAAAGTGTAGCATTTGCGATAAGCCGTTTCACTGCATGGTGATTTGCCGGCCCCGATGGCCAGCGCTTAGCTCCACGGACCAAGCCTGCGCGGAGACCCGATGGGCGCCTATATCCTTCGCCGCCTGCTGCTGATGATCCCGACCGTGTTCGGCATCATGGCTATCTCTTTCGTCATTACCCAATTTGCCCCGGGCGGCCCGGTCGAACAGGCGCTGGCGAACCTGTCCGGGCAGAATGTCTCGCTGACCGAGCGGATCAGTGGGGGTGGCAGTGGTGATCTCGCGGGCCAGGCTCCGAACAATCCTGTTGGCGGCAAGAGCACCGGCTATCGCGGCAGCCAGGGTCTGCCTCCCGAGCTGGTCGCCCGCATCGAAAAGCAGTTCGGCTTCGACAAGCCGCCGCTCGAACGCTTCGGCATGATGCTGTGGAACTATCTCCGCTTCGATTTCGGTGACAGCTACTATCGCGACGCATCGGTCGTCGAACTGATCGTCGAGAAAATGCCCGTCTCGATTTCCCTTGGCCTATGGATGATGCTGATCGCCTATGGCGTCTCCATTCCCCTGGGCATCAGGAAGGCCATTTCCGACGGCTCGCGCTTCGACATCGCCACCTCCACCATTGTAATCATCGGCTATGCCATTCCCGGTTTTCTCGTCGCTATCGCGCTGATCATCCTGTTTGCCGGCGGCTCCTTCTGGTCGATCTTCCCACTGCGCGGGATCACCTCGCCCGGCTTCGACACCTTTCCCTGGTGGCGACAGGTGCTCGACTATTTCTGGCACCTGGTTTTGCCCATCACCGCCATGGGCCTAGGCGCCTTCGCCACCACCACCCTGCTGACCAAGAACTCGTTTATCGACGAGATCGGCAAGCAATATGTCACCACCGCGCGCGCCAAGGGGCTGACGGAAAACCAGGTTCTCTACCGCCACGTCTTCCGCAACGCCATGATGCTCATCATCGCCAGCTTCCCGGGCGCCTTCGTCGGGGCCTTCTTCGGTGGCTCCCTGCTGATCGAGACCATCTTCTCGCTCGATGGCCTTGGCCTGCTCGGCTTCCAGTCCGTCGCCAACCGCGACTACCCTGTGGTCTTCGCCACGCTCTACATCTTCAGCCTGCTCGGCCTGATCATCGCGCTGATTTCGGACCTGACCTATATGTGGGTCGATCCGCGGCTGGATTTTGAAAGCCGCGAAGTATGAGCGAGATGGCAGAACAGGCCGCGGCCATCGAGGCGCCGCGCAATCGCTGGCTGAGCCCGCTCAACCAGCGCCGGCTCGACAATTTCCGCAAGAACCGGCGCGGTTACTGGTCGCTGTGGATTTTCCTGGCGCTCTTCGTCGCCACCCTCGGCTCCGAATTCATCGCCAACGACAAGCCCATCATCGCGCTCTACAAGGGCGAGCTGCTGTTTCCCGCCTTTGTGGACTATCCCGAATCCAAGTTCGGCGGCTTCCTTGCCGTCACCAATTATCGCGACGAGTTCAACGCTGCCGAGATCGCCGCCAATGGCTGGATGATCTGGCCCCCGGTGCGCTTCAACTACCAGACCGTCGATACCTTCCTGCCCTATTCGGGCGCTGTCGCTCCCAGCTGGACCATGGACCGGGCGCAGAACTGCGCCGGCTATCCCCTACAGGCCGAAGACCCCAACTGCCACTGGGGCAACTTCCACTGGCTGGGCACCGACGATAGCGGCCGCGATGTCCTGGCGCGCCTGCTCTACGGCTTCCGCATTTCCATTCTGTTCGGACTGACCCTGACCGTGATCTCCTCGGTCATCGGCGTCTTCGCCGGCGCCGTGCAGGGCTATTTCGGTGGCTGGCTCGATCTGATCTTCCAGCGCGTGATCGAGATCTGGACCTCGATTCCCGCTCTCTACCTGCTGCTGATTATCTCGTCGGTGATCACGCCCAGCTTCTGGGTGCTGCTGGGCATATTGCTGCTGTTTTCCTGGGTATCGCTGGTGGGCATCGTCCGCGCCGAGTTCCTGCGCGGCCGCAATTTCGAATATATCGCCGCCGCCCGGGCGCTGGGCGTCTCCAACCTCACCATCATGTTCAGGCACCTGCTGCCCAATGCCATGGTCGCAACGCTTACCTTCATGCCCTTTATCCTCTCGGGCTCGGTGGTGACGCTGACCTCGCTGGACCTGCTCGGCTTCGGCCTGCCGCCGGGCTCGCCGTCGCTGGGCGAATTGCTGGCCCAGGGCAAGAACAACCTCCAGGCGCCATGGCTCGGCGTCACCGGATTCTTCACCATCGCCATCATGATGACGCTGCTGGTTTTCATCGGCGAAGCGGTGCGCGACGCGTTCGATCCACGAAAGTCGCTGGCATGACCGCGCCCCTGCTCTCCATCCGCGACCTGACCGTCGCCTTTGGCGCGAACCAGGCGGCGCGCTCGGTTTCCTTCGATATTGCGCCTGGCGAAACCGTGGCCCTCGTCGGCGAGTCCGGTTCGGGCAAGTCCGTCACTGCCCTCTCCGTGCTCAAGCTCCTGCCCCCATCGGGGCACCTCTCCGGCCAGGTACTGTTCCGCGGCAAGGACCTGCTCTCCGTTGCGCCGGCCGAACTGCGCGCCGTGCGCGGCAACGACATTTCGATGATCTTCCAGGAACCGATGAGCTCGCTCAATCCGGTCCACACCATCGAGCGGCAGATCGGCGAAGTTCTTGCCATCCATCGCGGCCTGCGCGCCACAGCCGCCCGCAAGCGCACCCTGGAACTGCTCGATGCGGTCGGCATTCCCGATCCGGCCAGTCGCCTCGCCGCCTATCCCCACCAGCTCTCCGGAGGACAGCGCCAGCGCGTGATGATTGCCATGGCGCTGGCCAACGAACCTGACCTGTTGATCGCCGACGAGCCCACCACCGCGCTCGATGTAACGGTGCAGGCCCAGATCCTGACCTTGCTCAAGGAATTGCAGAGCCGCCTCGGCATGGCCATGCTGTTCATCACCCACGACCTGGGCATCGTCAAAAAGGTCGCCGACCGCGTCTGCGTCATGACTGCAGGCGAGATTGTCGAAACCGGCGCCGTCGAAACCGTCTTCGCCGCCCCGCAGCACGCCTATACCAAACACCTGCTGGCCGCCGAACCACGCGGCACTCCACCGGTGTCCGACCCACAGGCACCCAGCATCGTCGACGTGGCCGATCTCAAGGTCTGGTTCCCGGTCAAGCGTGGCCTGCTGCGCCGCACTGTCGGTCATATCAAGGCCGTCGATGGCGTCGATCTCTCCATCCGCCGCGGCGAAACGCTGGGCGTCGTCGGTGAAAGCGGCTCGGGGAAGTCCACCTTGGGCTATGCCGTGCTGCGCCTGCTGCCGTCCGACGGCCGGATCATCGTGCTCGGCAATGCCGTGCAGGCGCGTTCATGGAAGGCCATGCGCCCGTTGCGCGCCAGCATGCAGATCGTGTTCCAGGATCCCTATGGCTCGCTGAGCCCCCGCCTCTCGGTCGACCAGATCATCGGCGAAGGTCTGGCAGTGCACGCCCCCCATCTGACTGCCCGGGAGCGCAACGATCGGGTGGTCCGGGCGCTTGAGGAAGTCGGCCTGCCGCCAGCCAGCCGCTTCCGCTACCCGCATGAATTTTCCGGCGGCCAGCGCCAGCGCATCGCCATTGCCCGAGCCATGGTGCTGCAGCCCAAATTCGTCGTGCTGGACGAACCGACCTCGGCTCTCGACGTGTCGATCCAGGCCCAGGTGGTGGACCTGCTGCGCGATCTCCAGCAGCGCCATGGCCTGACCTACATGTTCATCTCGCACGATCTCAAGGTGATCAGGGCGCTGGCCAACCGGCTGGTCGTCATGCGCAACGGCAGGATCGTCGAGCAGGGAGACGCGGCCGACATCTTCGCCGCCCCGCAGTCCGACTATACCAAAGCGTTGATGGCAGCGGCCTTCAACACCGACCGCATCACCCCCGTGCCCCCTGTTGCGCCATGACGTTTACGCCTAGTCTTTGCAATTCAACGCACCGTCCCGGAGCCATCCGATGAAGCTTGTCCCGTTCTTGGCTACCATTCTGCTGTTGGGCCTCATTGCCCCGGCATGGGCGCAGACGCAGACCGGCCAATGGGTCCACGCCTTCGCCATGGAAGGCGAGCCGAAATACGGCCCCGACTTCACCCATTTCGATTATGTCAACGCCGATGCGCCCAAGGGTGGCGTCGTGCGCATCGGCACGATGGGCGGCTTCGACACCTTCAACCCCATTTTGCCCAAGGGTGATCCTGTCTCCGGCCTCGGGCTGGTCTATGAAACGCTGATGACCCCGTCCCTGGATGAGCAGAGCGTCTATTACGGCTTGCTGGCGGAGGCGCTCAAGATTGGGGACGACTATGGTTCGGTGACGTTCCGCATGGACCCCGATGCCCGCTGGCATGACGGCGAACCGGTGACTGCCGAGGACGTAGTCTGGAGCTTCAACAAGGCCATCGAGGTCAATCCGGACCAGCAGCAATACTATGCCAGTATCGAAAAAGCCGAAGTGACGGCCCCTGGCGAAGTCACCTTCACCTTTAACCAGACCGGCAATCGAGAGTTACCCCTGATCCTGGGCCAGTTGCTGGTCCTGCCGCAGCACTGGTGGGAGGGCAAGGACGCCAGCGGCAAGCAGCGCAGCATAAACGAATCCACGCTCGAGCCGCCCATGGGTTCTGGACCCTATGAGCTGTCCAGCTTCGATGCAGGCCGCACGGTCACCTATCGGCGCGCAGAGGATTACTGGGGTAACGACCACCCGACCCATGTCGGCACCAACAATTTCGACGAATACCGCGTCGAATTCTTCTTGGACGAAACGGTCTGGTTCGAGGCTTTCAAGGGCGACCAGTTCGACTTCTGGAGTGAATACACCGCCCGCCGCTGGGCCACCGGCTTCGACTTCCCGGCGGTCAAGGAAGGTCGCGTGGTGCAGGAACTGTTCGCCGAGGATTACAACGGCAGCGGGTTGATGGTGGGCTTCATTCCCAACCTGCGCCGCGAGAAGTTCCAGGACGAACGGGTGCGCGAAGCGCTCAACTACGCCTTCGACTTCGAGTCGCTGAACAAGACCCTGTTTTATGGTCAGTATGAGCGCGTCGATAGCCACTTCTTCGGCCTGCCCTTCAAGTCCACGGGCCTGCCCGAGGGCGAGGAACTGGACATCCTCAATTCGGTCAAGGACCTGATCCCTCCAAGCGTCTTTACCGAGCCTTACGTCAATCCTGTCAACGGCGATGCCGGGAAGCTTCGCGGCAACCTGCGCCAGGCGCTAAGCCTGCTCAATGAAGCCGGATACACCCTCAACGGCACCCAGCTCGTCGACGCCGCCGGCCAGCAGCTGACCATCGAGATTCTGACAAATCAGCCCTCGCTGGAGCCGATGTTCCAGAACCTGGTCACCAATCTCGGGACGATCGGCGTGCTGGCCACCATCCGCAATGTCGACAGCCCGCAATATATCAACCGCCTGCGCAGCTTTGACTATGACATGGTCTATACGCAGTGGCCCCAGTCCTGGTCTCCCGGCAACGAGCAGCGCTTCTTCTTTGGTTCGCAAAGCGCGACTGAAGAGGGGTCGCGCAACTATGCGGGCATTGCCGATCCGGGCATCGACGCGCTGATCGACAAGTTGATCGTTGCCGACGACCGCGCCAGCCAGGAAGCCGCCGTGAAGGCGCTAGACCGTGTCCTGCTGCACCACCATTACGTCGTGCCGGGCTATACCCTACGCAACTCCCGCACCGCCCGTTGGGACCGCTTCAGCCGCCCGGAAAACCTCCCAGAGTTTTCGAGCGGCTTCCCGACAATCTGGTGGTGGGACGCCGAGAAGGCCGCAAAGACGGGTGGAGCAGGGCAGTAAGACGACACAAATTGCCACCTCACGGCACATCGCAGCCCACCCACCGATCGTCACCCTCGGGCTTGACCCGAGGGCTTTTCACTTACCGAGCTCAGTAAGTTCAACGCCCTCGGGTCAAGCCCGAGGGTGACGGGCATTGGGGAGCTAAGAGGAGGAGCCCCTCAATAGTCCTTCTCGTAGAACACGCCCAGGCTCGAATTGCCGTCCTGCCCGGCAGCGCCCGTGACCTTGAGGTCATTGGTGACGTCTAGATTGATTGTCACCTTGCTCTGCCCCCCGGCCCCGGCCTGCACGCCCAGATAGACATTGTCCTGGATGTAGGTGCCCGCCTGCACCGCGACATTGCCCTTGTCGTCGGTGACGATGTCGAGATCGGCCAACCCCGCCGCGCCACGCAGGCTGTCGACCAGTCCATTGCCGCCGCCTCCGACCAGCTCGGCTGCCGCGCCCGCCAGTTTGGCCAGCTGCAGAGGCGACAATTCACCCATCGAGCGGTTGAAGATCAACCGGCTCAGCACTTCGTCCTGGGGCAGCATCGGGTTCGAGGTGAAGCTCACATCGATATCGGAGGCGCGGCCCGAAACCGTGACGAACACCGTGATCCCGTCACCCTCGGTGCGCGCCACCAGGTTGAGGAACGGGTCGAGGTCGCCCACCAGCGTTACCGTGCCGCTTTCGAAGGTGACGCGCTGCCCCAGGATCGCCAGCCGCCCGCGATTGAGCGAAAAGCCACCCACCGGCTGGATATTGTTGATCGGCCCCGTCAGCCGCACCGACCCGCCCACTTCCGCATCGAGCCCGCGGCCGCGAATGAAGATCTGGTTGGGCGCGTTCACATTGACGTCGAGCAGCAACCCTGCCGGCCGCGTCTGCGGAATCGGTGCGCCGGTCCGGTCATCGATCTTGGCCCGCTGAAGCGTCTGTTCCACTGCCGGCGGCGTGTTGATGTGGTCGACATCGATCAGCTGGGCTCCGCCGCCGAAATTCTCCGGCACCGTGATATTGGCCTCTTCGACGAACACGTCGCCCGCCAGCAAGGGCGAGCCGGTGAGATTGCCGGTCAGCGCCAGATTGCCCGAAAGCGTCGCCACGAACAGGTTGCCATCGGCATAGCGCGCCGAATTGAGTGCGACCCGTACATTCGCCGGAACGCCCCCGCTGAGCCCCACCGAGCCCGAAGCACTGACCGAGCCGCCCGTCGCCAGGTTGCCCGAGAGGCTGTCGATAACGAGATTGCTGCCCTCAAGGCTCGCCGAGCCGCTGATGCCCTGCAGCCGCAAGTTGAGTTCCGGGTCGATATAGCCGGCCCCATTGGTGGACACCCGCCCGCCGAATTGCGGGCTAACAAGGCTGCCGCTCACCCGCGCATCCAGCGCCACCACGCCGCTCAACTGCCCGCCGCGATCGGCCACGAAACGATTGGCCAGCGCCAGCGGTGCCGAACCAGTCACAGCCAGGTTCAGCCCACCCCCATCGAGCGGCACTGTGCCCGAACCGCGCAACGTCAGCCCGCCATTGCCATTGGCCGACACTGCCGCCAGTGTCACCGTGCCATTGCGGAACGTGCCACTGGCTGTCGCGTCGAGAGGGGCTATGCCGAAATCGCGAATGGCCGCTGCGTTGATGCCCGCAGCCCGTGCTTCAAAGTTCACCTGTGGATCGCTGCCCGTGCCGGTAATGCTGGCCCGACCATTGATGGTTCCGGCAAGGCCCAGATCCGGTGCCACCGCATTGGCGATCGACAGCGGCAGTGCGTTGATCTCAAGGTCGATGCCCAGCGTCTCGCCGGCCGACCCCGTGGCCGTGATCGAGCCCGACCCGACATCGAACCTCACCGCATCCAGCGCCACGCTCGAACCGCTGACCTGCACCACTGTCGGCCGGGCGAGCCGTGCCGACAACTGCCCCTGCTGCAATTGCGCCCGGTCCACCGCAAGCCGGTAGCCCTGTTCAACCGGCGTGAGCGACCCAGCAATATCGACATCCGTGCCTGTTGCCAGCGAGGCCTGTGCATCGAAGGCCGTCGTGTCGCCGGTTTGTGTCGCCGTCGCCGATAGCCGTTCGATGTCGACGCCTGCCGCCGAAACGTCGCTGGCGCTGGCGCCACCATCCACCACCGGCACACCGAACAGGTCCACCACGCTGGCATTGATATCGGCGGCGCCGACCCTGATGTCGTTGGCAACGAGATCGCGCATATCGGCCCGCAGCGTCACGCCTTGCTTGCCATCGACAGGCGCCAGCGTCACGTCGGCATTGACCGAGCCAGACGCATCGATCAGCGCCAGCGCCGCCGGTACCGATACGTCGGGGGAAACCACCGTCAGCCCCCCATCGAGCAGCCCAGTCAAGGTCACCCGCGTGACGCCGCCAGTGATCCGCGTCCCGGCCGCCTGAAAGTCGATATTGCCCAGTGCCTGCTCGCTGGGCGTCACCATTAGATTGGCCGCCAGCGTCGTGCGATACCCATCCAGCGCCGCCGACCCGCCAATGGTGCCATCGAGCCGGTCGACATTGTAGCGCCCGTCAAAGCGCAACGCGCCGTCGCGCAGCACCCGCCCGGCCAAGGTGCCATCGGCCACACCAGCATCGAGGGCCAGGTCGATGACACTGTCCTGCCCCTTGGCCGTCCCCACCACACTGAGCGCGCCCGACGCCTGATCCGACAACAGCGCCAGGTCGCTGAGATCGAGGTTGAAGGTGAAATCGGCCAAGGCATTGGAATATGTGCCATCGGCCAGCAACTGAACTTGCTGGTTCGCGATCCGGAAGTCGTCCGCCGTCAGCCCTGCCTCGGTGCGCGCCACGCGACCGGAAAGCGCCACGTTTCCTGCAAGCAAACCGTCAGCAAGCTTGTCGCCAATGGCAAGGTTGCTGCCTGTGCCATCGAGCGTCAGGTCGAACCCGCCGGTCAACGGCATGATCGACCCGCTCGCCTGCAGGGTCAGCGCGCCGGCCAGGTCACGCCCCGCCAGCCCTGAAAAGGGCGCTATGCTGGAAGTCTCCAGCGCCACATCGCCGGTGAAATCGAGCCCATCCAACCGCCCGTTCAGCGCCGCCGTCAGCGCCTGCCCGGCCACCCGGAACTCCGCCAGCTGCACCGGCTCGCCCGCATTCCACAGCCCGGCAATGCCGATGCCGATGCCGTCCCCCAGCGCCGCCTCGATTTCCTCGGAGCCGGAAATGCCCGCCAGCGTCCCATCGCCATTGAAAGTCAGCCGCCGCGCCGTTGGATCGCTGAGATTGGCGGCGACGCCACCCAGCGTGAGCGCCAGCGTCTCGGCGGCAAAGCCGGTCGTCTCGAAACCAGCCATGTCGAGCGTCGCGGTCCAGTTCTCCTCGGCCTCTCCGCCGAAGCCGACCGCCAGTTGCGCCGAGCCGACGCGCGTCGCGCTGCCCGGCACCGGAAGCGTCACCTGCCCGCCATTGGGGTCGGCGATGACGGCATCGAGATCAAGCGACTTGAGGAAGTTGTCCGGCGTCGTTTCCGCCGCCGCTTCCAACGACAGCTGACCACCGGTCAGCCGCAGACCCGTAACGGAAATGCCGCCCTCGGACCGGATCAGCGCATTGGCCGTCAATGCCGTCTCCGCGCCGAAAAACGGCCGGTACGGCTCTGCGATCAGCGTTGCCAGCGGTCCGCGCAGGTCGGCTACCACGGCTATACCCTCGGCCTGCTGGTTGACGGTGGCCACGCCCGAAAGCGCCGTCTGGCCATTGGCCTGAAGGGTGAGGTCGGTGCGCAACTCGGTTACCGGCCCGCTGCCCTTGAGCGCAAGCGTCACCGCGGGGCGGTTCTCGATATTGAGCAGGTTGGCGATCACGCCGTTTTCCGGCTCGACCAGTGACAGGCCCAGATCGACGCTGTTATCCGCCTTGCGATAGGCCACGTCGAGGTCGAGGGTGCCGCCCGGTCCGTCGAGCCTGACGATGTCGAGATTGGCGTCGAGATTGCCGCCATCGAGCGTCATGGCGCCAGCCAGGGAGATCTCCGAGCCCAGCCCGAACACGCCCTCGCCGAACGTGACCTTGGGCACGCTGAGTTGCTCGAGGATCACGGCCACTGGCAGTTGGGGCACCTGGAAACCGCCACTCGCCTCGGGTGCCGGAAGGTCTACCGCCCCTTCGACAGGCACGGCATTGCGGATATATTCGATGGAGTCGGCCGCCAGCGTGCGCACTTCCAGCCGGCCGCCAAACAGCGCCGCCTGGTTCCAGTTCAGCCGTGCATTGTTGACGCGCAGCCAGACGCCATTGGCGTCGGAAATGGTGATCTCCCGGATCGACACATCCGATCCCAGCGCGCCATCGATATTGCTGAGCCTGATCTGCCGCTCGGGCGTGGACAGCCGGTCCTGGACAAAGTTGGTCAGCCAGTCCTTCTGCTCTTCATTGCCCATCGCCAGCACTTCAACGCCAGGATCGGGTAGGGCCGCGTCCTGCGCCACTGCAGGCGCGGCGACGCCGGCAAGACACAGCCCAACCAGCGCGAAACGCCGCAAAGTGGAGGACAGCGCGACCATCAGAACGCCTGCCCTATGCCGACATAGATCGCATAGTCCGGGTCGCCCGCCCGCTTGTTGAGGGGCACCGCGAAGTCGAGCCGCAACGGGCCGAGCCCGGTATAGTAGCGCACACCGACGCCGGCCCCGAGGCGCAGGTCGGTCAGCGCCGGAAAAACGTCCGCCGCCACATAGCCGCCATCGAGGAAGCCGACCACGCCGATATCGTCGGTGACCTTGGCCCGTGCCTCGATCGAGCCCTCCAGCAGGTAGCGCCCGCCGGTAACCAGCCCCGCGCCGTTGTTCACGCCGATCGACTTGAAGGCATAGCCGCGCACCGAGCCGCCGCCGCCGGCAAAGAACAGCTTGTCGGGCGGAATTTCGGCGAGGCTCGGGCCCAGTACCAGACCGGCCTTCAGCCGCCCGGCCAAGACGAAGCGATCGTCTTCGCCAAAGCCGAAGTAGGTGCGGCCCTCCGCCGTCAGCTTGGCGGCGGCATTGCCGTAGTTGAGCTCATAGAACGGCTCGAGGTTGACCTGGCCGAACCAGCCACCGGTAGGATCGACGCTGTCATCGCGGAAATCCAGCGTCGCGCCGCCATAGAGCCCGATAGTCTTGAAATCGCGCGTACCGAAAACATCGTCAAAGCGGTTGATTTCGAACTGGGCCCCACCCTCAAGCGTGATCTGGTCCGACAGGATATGGGTCAGCCCCACCCGCCCGCTGGCCGAGGTTTCGGTGAAGGTCGGGTAGATCGTCCGCTCCGCCGAAACGGCCGCAACCAGGTCCGTGTCCGGAGTGAAAATACCCGGCTTGGTGAAGGTGCCGCCGAAGAAATAGTCGAACTGCGCCGTGTCGATGGGAAAGCCTATGCTGGCGACGCGCGCATCGAGCCGCAGTCGCTCGGCCTGGCCGAACAGGTTCCGCCAAAGGTGAAACGCCTCCAGCCCCAGCCCGTCGATGGTGGAATAGGTGGCGCCAACGCCAAAGCGCCGGCCAGGCAGCTCCTGCACGATCAGGTTATAGGGCAGGAGGCCATCGGCGCCCACCGCCTGCGCCGCTTCCAGCCGCGCCGCCCGGAACACTTCAAGCCGGTCGAGACGCTTCTGCGCCAATGCCAGCTCGTCGGGGTCGTATTCCTCGCCCGGCGTCAGCCCGGTCTGCCGCGCCAGAAACCCCGGATCGAGCGTTTCCGCGCCGGTGACCGTCACCTCGCCAAACGCTGCCTTGGGCCCCGGATTGACAGTGAGCGTCACATCCACCGACGTCGTCGCATGGTCTGCGACCACGTCGCGCGTTGCGATTTCGGCCTTGGGGTATCCCTGCTGGCGCCAGGCCTCCAGCGCCAGCTGCTCGGCCTTGAGGATCACCGACGATTTGGCGATCTCGCCGGCGCCGAAGCCCTGGCTCGATGGCAGGTCGACCTGGTCATACGGATCGGTGGTCGGCAGCGCCTGGTTGACGATATTGACGCTGTTGAAGCGGAATTGCGGACCGGGATCCACCACGATGGCGACATCCACCGGGTCGGGCAGGTTCACATCGGGCGCAAGCTGGGAGGCTTCAACGCCGCCAACGCGGATGGACGCCACGCCGCCGTAATAGCCCTCGTTGTAGAGCGCCGCCACGATGCGCCGGTAGTCGCCACGCGCCTTGGCCAGCAGACCCGCCGCGCCCGAAGCCGGCTCATCCTGGTCCGCCACCAGGGCCGACGCGTTGCGCACCGCACTCTCGACGTCGCCGGTGGCGTTGATGGTGACGACGACGCTATAGGGCTGCGGATCGGCGATGACCGCCTCGGCATCCTGCTCGCTTTGATCCTCGAACAGCTTGAGACCGAACAGGTCGAACGCGGCAACGGGCATCGCGCTCGCGCCCAAAAGGGTCGCGGCCACGCACAAGGCGCAAAGACTAATTCCCAGACGTGCGTTTTGCAGTGACCCGTTCCCGCCCGTTACGCTTCAACCACTTGAGGCAGAAGCCTATATTGCCCTCCGGCCCGGAAAGATTCCGTTAAGCCTCTTTCGGCCGCCGCGTCGACGCTGCACGCCCGTCAAACAGGCGTTCATTTCATGGCGAGTTTAGGGCTGGCAGGAGATGGGAACAACCTGCCAACAGCTTCGTACGCATAGGAGGCGCCAGATCGTGGCGGATGGGGCACAGGTGCCGCCACCAAAGTCGATCGTCACCCTCGGGCCTGACCCGAGGGCTCTGCACTGATCAAATTCCCAGCAAGTATAGCGCCCTCGGGTCAAGCCCGAGGGTGACGGGCGGTGAATGAGGACACTTTAGCCCTACTCCCGCGCCAGCGCCTCGACCGGGTCCATTCGTGCCGCCGAGCGCGCCGGCATGAAGCCGAAGATCACGCCGATCAGGCTCGCCGATGCGATGGCCAACATGATCGACTCCGCCGAATAGGTGACCCGCGCCCCTGCGACCAGGCTCGTCAGCAGGCTCCCCAGCCCAAAGCTCAAAGCCACGCCCGCCGCGCCGCCGACAAAGCAGACGAGCACCGCTTCGATCAGGAACTGCCTGAGAATATCGCCGCGTCGCGCTCCTACCGCCATGCGGATGCCGATCTCCTTGGTGCGCTCGGACACGCTTACCAGCATGATGTTCATCACCCCGATGCCACCCACCACCAGCGAGATGACGGCGATGGTCGATATCAGCAGCGTCAGGGTCGCAGCCGTCGATTCGATCGTGTCGCGGATGGTGGCCGTGTTCTGGAGAAAGAAATCCGTCTTGCCGTCGTGTAGCCGGGTCAGCAGGTCGGTTATCTCGGCCTCGGCCTCGTCCATGTCGGCATCGTCGCTCACCCGCACGGCGATCGAATTGAGAAAGGACTGTCCCAGGATGCGGTCCATCGCCGTCGTATAGGGCACATAGACATTGGCGCTGTTGCCGCCTGGCCCGAAGCCGGTGACATTCTCCACCACCCCGATCACGCGCACCGGTACCCGCCCGAGCAGGATGACCTGCCCGATCGGGTCTTCGCCATTGATGAAGAAGGCATCCCGCGCATTGGCGTCGATCACCGCCTCCTGCGTCCGCTGGGTGATGCTCGCCTGGTTGAAGCCGACGCCGGCCGCAAAGGTACGGCCATTGACCTGGAAATACGCCTCGCCCACCCCGGTCACCGAGGCGTTGGACGAAGTATTGCGGAACAGCACCGTGGCGTTGGAGCTGACCTGTGGCGACACGCTGTCGGCATAGGGCTGGCTGGCAATGGCCTCGGCGTCGGAGGGCAGCAGCGTCTGGATTCGATTGCTGCGCCGGTCGCCAAAGCCGCTGCCTGGATAGACGTTGATCGTATTGGTGCCGATCGAGGCGATATTTTCCAGCACCGTTTCCTGGCTGCCTTGGCCCAGCGCCACCACTGATACCACCGAGGCGATGCCGATGATGATGCCCAGCATGGTGAGGAAGGTGCGCAGCTTGTGCGCCACCATGGCCCGCAGCGCCATGCGCAGGGCTTCCATGCCCCGATCAAGCCCTTCACGCCAGCGGGCAATGCGGCGAATGGGCTCCTTGCGCTGGTCGACCCGCGTATCCTCGCCCGTCCGCCGGTCGCCGATGATCACGCCGTCGGAAATCTCGATCACCCGCTCCGCCTGTGCAGCGATGAGGGGGTCATGCGTCACGATGATGATGGTGTGTCCGTCGCGATGCAGCTCGCCCAACAGGCCCATCAGGTCCTTGCCGCTCTTGCTGTCCAACGCCCCGGTCGGCTCGTCGGCCAGGATCACCTCGCCGCCATTCATCAGCGCCCGCGCCACGCTGACGCGCTGCTGCTGGCCGCCGGACAGCGCATTGGGCCGATGGCTGAGCCGCTCGCCCAATCCGAGCCGGGTCAGCAGGTCGATCGCCCGCCGCCGGCGTGCGCCGCCATCGACGCCGGCATAGATAGCCGGCATTTCCACATTCTCGACCGCGTCGAGATCGGGCAGCAACTGGTAGCGCTGGAAGATGAAGCCGAAATGCTCGCGCCGCAATTCCGCCAGCGCGTCGGGCCCCAGCTTGCCGATATCGCGGCCGGCAAACTTGTAGCTGCCCGCACTCGCCCGATCCAGGCACCCCAGGATATTCATCAGCGTCGACTTGCCCGAACCGGACTGGCCGATAATGGCCACCAACTCGCCGCGATGAATATCCAGATCGACATCGCGGAGCACGGTTACGGCCTCCGCGCCGGTCTGGAAGCGCCGCGTCAGCCCACGCAGCGAAATGATGGGATCACTCATGGTGTCAGCCGCCACCGCGCGGCCCGCCCATCATCATCATGCCGCCGCCGGGTGTACGGAAACCGCCGCCCTGCTGGGCACCAGCCGGACGGACAATAGCCGTGCCGCCGCTGACCACCTGTTCGCCTTCGTTGAGGCCACTCTTGATCTCGGCCATGACATTGTTGTTGAGCCCCACCTCGATCCGGCGCGGCGCGATAGTCTCGGTGGCCGGATCATAGACCGGAACCACGACATTGCCCTGCGGATCCTTGCGCGACACCAGGCCCGACGACAGCACCAGCGCGTCCTTGACCTCATCGAGCACGATGGTCACCTGCGCCGTCATGGAAATGCGCAGCTTGTGGTCGGGATTGGGCACGTCGAACAGCCCGTTGTAGTAAACCGCCGTGTCGCTGGAGGCCGTATCCGCGCTGATCGAAGTCGGCGCCGGCTCCACCTCGCGCAACGTTGCGTCGATCTTGACGTCAGGCTCGCCCAGAATGGTGAAATAGACCCGCTGGCCCGCCTGCACGCGCACCACGTCGGCCTCCGATATCTCGGCCTTGATCACCATCGTATCGAGGTCGGCGATCTTGACGATCGTCGGGATGGTCGAGTTGGCGTTGACCGTCTGCCCCTCGTCGACCAAGAGCGCAACGATGGTGCCGTCATTGGGCGCCACGATCTTGGTGCGCGCCAGGTTGAGCTCCGCCGATTCCACGCTGAGTTCGGACTGGGCAATCTGCGCATCGAGCTGGTCGATCTGTGCCTGCGCCGAATCCACCGCCGCTTGCGCCGTTTCGAGATCGGTCTGCGACACCAGGCTATTGGCACTCAGCTGCTGGTTGCGCGCCAGCGCAGCTTCGGCCTTGGCGAGCGTGGCCTCCTGGCTGCGCTTTTGCGCCTCGATCCCCGCCAGCACAGCCTGCGCCGTCTTGACCGCGTTTTCCTGGTCGAGGCTATCAAGCTCGACGATCAGGTCGCCCTTCCTGACGTCCTGACCCAGGACGACATGCACCGCCTCGATCCGCCCGCTGACCTCGGCACCCACGCTCACCAGCGAATTCGCCTCCAGCACGCCGGATGCCAGGACGGTGCGCTCGATGTCGGCCCGACCGACTACGACGGTATTGGGCACGGTTGCAGCCTGTGGCGCGGCCAGGAAATACCACCACGCCCCAAAGCCGGCGCCCCCGAGCACCAACAAGACCACCAACCACTTAGCCAAGCTCTTCAAACAGCCGATTCCCGCAAAAAATCATTTCGCCGCAGGATAATACGTCTGGCCGCCAAGTTCACGTTAGCACTTGGTAAGGTTGGAAACGTCCCAGCGAGATCCGACCCCGTTGACCGCGCCACCCCGTCCGGGCCACTTTGCCGGCCTCCCCTTCCGACTTCAGGACGTTCCCATGTACCAGCTGCTCGACCCCAGCCGCTTCGTCGTTTTCATCACCGGCGCCACGTCCGGCTTCGGCGCCGCCGCTGCCCGGCGCTATGTCGCCGCCGGCGGCAAGGTGATCGCGACCGGCCGCCGCCGGGATCGGCTGGTCGAACTGCAGGCCGAGCTGGGCGCGGAAAACTGCCACATCATCGAACTCGACGTGCGTGACCGTGCCGCCATGGAAAAGGCCATCGCCGCCATTCCCGCGCCCTTTGACCAGATCAACATCGTCCTCGCCAATGCCGGTCTCGCCCTCGGGCTGCAGCCGGCGGCAGAGACCGATCTGGACGACTGGCAGACCATGATCGACACCAATGTCTCGGGCCTGGTCTATACCGTCCGCCTGCTGCTGCCCGGGCTCATCGCCCGCGGCGGCGGTCACGTCGTCACCCTGGGGTCGGTGGCGGGTGAATATGCCTATCCCGGCGGCTCGGTCTATGCCGCCACCAAGGCCTTCGTGAAGCATTTCGCCCTGGCGATCCGCTCGGACCTGCAAGGCAAGAACGTCCGCGTCACCGATATCGAGCCGGGCCTCACCGAGACCGAATTCTCGCTGGTGCGCTTCAAGGGCGACGATGCCAAGGCAGCCAAGCCCTACCAGGGCACCAAGGCGATGACGGCCGACGACATTGCGGAGTCAATTTACTGGGCAACGACTTTGCCCGCCCATGTCAACATCAACAAGATCCAGTTGATGGCGACCACGCAAGCCATCGGTGCCTTCGATATCCACCGGGAACATTAAGACTATATTCACTATAGTCTTGCGCCACAGGGCTTTACGCCGTTTCATGCGGTCATGAAGCCCAGTTCCGCCACACCCAATCTGCTTCTCGCGACGGTCACGCTGCTCTGCGTGGTTGTCGTGGTGGTGGTGATTGCGGTGGCGACCGTCATGCCCCGCCTGGGCCTCACCCTGGTTTCCGGCATCGATGGGCAGGGCGTCTATGTCCTGCGCACCGATCCATCGTCGCGCCTGCATGCGCCCGTCGAGCGCTTTTCGGAACTGCTGGCGGTCGGCGACATCGAGGTGACGCCGCAGGACCTCATTCCCGAGCCCGACAGCCTCGAGACCTACGCGCAGTATGAAGTCTTCCTCGCGCGACAGACGGCGCTCTTCGAGCAGCTGGCTCAGGACAATGTCACCCTGCGATTGCGCGGTCCGCTCAACACCTTCACCACGGTTGTCGCCCACCCCGAGGGCTCGCCCCTGTGGCGCCTGCCCGACGGCTTCTGGGTGCAGTTGCTGACCGGCGTCGCCGGCACGTTGATAGCGGGCTGGGTATGGGCCTTGCGACCGCGCAGTCCGGGGCCCATCATGTTCATGCTGACGGCCATTGGCCTGCTCATGGCCACCGCAACTTCCGCGCTCTATGCCAATCGCGAACTGGCTATCGACGGCACGGCCTTTGCCGTCATGGTTGCCATAAACCACGTCGGCGTATTGCTGTTCGGCCTGGCCATGGTCGCCCTGCTGCTGAGCTATCCCCGCCAATTGGTGCATCCGCGCTGGTTCCTGGCCATTCCCCTCGCCATCGTCCTCTACATGGCCCTCGATCTAGCCCATGGCGGCCTGGGACCGTCGCAGCTCTATATCTTCGTCGCCCTTGCCATGCTGGGCATCATCGGCTGTGTCGGCCTGCAATGGTGGCGCACCCGCCGCAGCCCTTCGGACCGCGCCGCATTGGGCTGGCTGGGACTTTCCATCCTGGCAGGCTGCGGGGCCTTCACCTTACTCGGCGCCGCGCCGGTGCTGTTCGATACCCCCGCAGGCATTCCGCAAAGCCACGTCACCGGCGTCCTCGTCATCGTCTATGTCGGCCTGGCCCTGGGCGTCAGCCGTTATCGGCTGTTCGAGCTGGGCGACTGGTCCTACCGTATCCTGTTCTACACGCTAGGCGCCTTGCTGCTGTTGGCCGTCGATGCCGGGCTCATCTACCTCCTCAACGTTGAAGCCGCACCGGCTTTCGGGGTCTCGCTGCTGTTTGTCGGCTTCGTCTACCTCCCCGCGCGCGACTGGGTCTGGGATCGTGTCACGGCCCGTCGTCGTGTCGGCCAGGATGAGCTTTTCGGGTCTGCGCTCGACATTGCCTTTGCGCCGTCCCGCATTGCTGGCGCGCAGCAATGGCGCGCCTTGCTGGCTCGGTTGTTCGACCCGCTGGAAGTCGAGGATGTCGCTGACGCCGGCCCCCGGCCAACCGTCTCCGATGACGGCATATCCATGCTGCTTCCGGCCGTCGCTGGCGCTCCCCCATTGCGCCTGGCCTACCCCTTTGCCGGCCGCGGCCTGTTCTCGCCGGCCCATGTGAAGCTCGCGGAAAACCTCGTCTCGCTCACCATCCGTGCCGAAGAAGGTCGCGAGGCCTACATGCGCGGCGTAGGCGAGGAGCGCCGTCGCATGGCGCGCGACCTGCACGACGATGTCGGCGCCCGCCTGCTGACGGGCCTGCACACCGCCGACGAAACCACTCGTCCCACCCTACAGGCCGCGCTCAGCGATATCAGGGCCATTGTCAGCGGACTGGCGGGTGACGAAGCGAGCCTTGATCGTGTGCTCGCCGAAACCCGCCACGAGGCAGCCCGGCGGCTAGAAGCGGCCGGCATCGCGCTCAACTGGCCGCTTCCTGATACCGAAATCGATGCGATCCAACTCGATTATCGCCTGCATAAGGCGTTGACCTCGGCCGTGCGCGAAATCGTCTCCAACGCCATCCGGCATTCCGGCGCCAGCCATTTCACGGTGACGCCCACCCTGTCGCCCGGCCACCTGGCATTGCGCTTCGCCGACGATGGCCGCGGCATGCCGGCAGAAGCCCTGGCTGGCGAGACTGCCGGCTTTGGCCTGCGCAACCTGCGCCACCGCATCGAGGATATCGGTGGCCGCCTGACCCTGGCCTCTGAACCGGCGGGCACCAGCATCACGCTTCATATTCCGCTGGTTCTCACCGCCCGCACCCCGGAACCGGGGGTGCCTGATAACGCGCTTCCGCTTAACTCACCGGCATGACCGCTGATGCAATGCCGCCCCGTCTCTGCCTGCTGATCGAGGATCAGCCTCGCACCCGTGACTGGATGCTGGGCGTCCTGGCCGCCGCTTTTCCCGATTTGCGCATCGAAACCGTGGGCACGCTGAAGGCCGCCCATGCGTGGCTGGATCGGCACGGCGCAGGGCTGTGGCTCGCCATTGTCGATATCGGCCTGCCCGATGGTTCGGGGGTCGATATCGTTCGACGCCTGCAACGGGAGAATCCCGATGTACTTCCGGTCGTCGCCACCATCTACGATGACGATGCGCACCTGTTCGAAGCGATCGCCGCAGGTGCACGCGGTTACGTGCTCAAGGACGAGGAGGCCGATCTTCTCGTCAGCTATCTGCGCCGGATCGAGCGCGGCGAGCCGCCGCTGTCGCCATCCATCGCGCACCGTATGCTGAGCCACTTCCGCGCCCCGACCGTGGTCAAGGACGAAGCGGGCCTCAGCCCGCGCGAGACCGAAGTGCTGACCCTGCTCGCCCGCGGCCTCACTGTCTCGGAAACCGCGACGCGCCTGGGCCTGCAGCCGCAGACCGTCGCGTCCTACGTCAAGGTCATCTATCAGAAGCTCTGCATCACCAGCCGGGCCGAAGCCACGCGAGAAGCCGTCAGGCGCGGTCTGGCCTGACCACTTTGCTCGGCCGCCGGCAAGTGCCGTCCAAGGTCGTTCAGTGGCCTTGTCTTCAAATACACCCTCAAACCGGGGCTGACTGGCCGCACGTCCCGGTCTATCTCGGGCGCCATGGAGACTCCGATGAAGCTGACCCCTGCCCTTCCCATCCTGACTGCCCTCGGCATCGCCGTTCTCCTGCTCCTGCCGGCCGATCTCAGGGCTGCCCAGTCAGTTGATCTCTCCGACATGGCCACCTCATGCCTGGAAACGCCCCTGGATGACTGCAAGGTCTTCAGCGCCGGCTACCTCAACACGGCCAATTTCGACGACCGGGACGGCGCCCCGTTCCTCGCCTGGCAGACCCAACTGGGCTCGACGCCTACCGACGGCATCATCGGCGGCTTCGTGCTGTTCCAGCACGACGGCACCGGCTGGTCTGTCCTCGATTCCGGCTTTGACGGCTTCTTCGATGTGCCTCGCCTCAACCAGGAGAGCCTTCTTCATGTACCCGGCTATAGCCAGGGCACGGGCTCGTTCAATACCGATCGCCTCTACCAGTGGGGTGACCTCGGGGCGGCGGCGCCGCGGGAAGGCTGGAGCAAGATCGAAATGGATCAGTGGCTCAATGAGGTCGGCTCCCTGCTTCCGGCGGGGCTCGAAATCTGGAAGGGCGTCGAATACGATTTCTCCCACCCCTACTCCGGATTGGTCGCCCGGACCCCGCTCTGGCGCTCCGATGACGCAAACTGCTGCGGAACCGGCGGCAGCGCCGTCATCAGCCTCGACATCGTCGATGGCGGCCTGGTCGCGACAGGTGTCGCCTACACGCCTCCCGGCAAGACGAAATGATTGCCGTCGAGATCGCCCTGCGCACGATCGGGGCTTTCTACGTCTTCGCCGGACTGCTTGGCATGCGCTCCATGGTCATGGATTACGTCATGGACCAGATGCTTGCCGGCATAAGCCTCAAGCCCATCCCATTAAAGGATCGTCAGCGGCGCTGGCTGCTGGGCAGCAGCGTTCTCGCTATCGGCATGGGCGGTATGGCCCTGATGGTGCTCAGCCTGTGGGCCGTGCCACTCTTCATCTTTGCCGCGGCGACGCAGGCATTCTACCTGCTTTGGGCCCAAACCGCCTTCGCTCCCGAGGACAATGACGAGCGCAAGGGCCGCCGCCAGACGACAAACGCGGCCTGGCTCTTTGGAGCGGCCACCCTCCTGGTCTGCCTTGCCGGCGCCTATGGCCTGCTCCACCCGTGGCACGACCCCTGGGCACTCGCCATTCCGGCCACCGGCTTTGTGCTTCTCGGCACCATCGGTCGGCACCTGCTGTGGCAGGGCCGCGGCAGGAATGGATCGTCCTGGAACGACGACGAACCCGCCCCGCGTGAAATCCCACCACCGCCGGCCAGGGTGCGCCTCGCCCCTTCCTGGGGTGGCTACCCGTTGCGGGATGCGGACACCGGCGAAGGGGTCATCTATGATGACTACCTGCCCCTCGAATTGGCGGATCGGCTCTACGATTGGAGCCGCGCCTTCCACGCCGGCGAAGACTACGAAGTCCAAGAATTCTGGGCCGAGTTCGAAGATCCGGCAGCCGAAGCTGTGCACCGAGCCGAGGGCGACTCCATCGTCTCGGGCCTGCGCGCCATCTTCACTGCGGCCGAGGGCCCGATCTATCCTGCCGATATCCGCTATACCGGCTCCGCCGGCTAGAGCCCCAGGAAGCGCGCGGTATCTGGATCGACCGGCACTCCATCCTGCTGCCGCCGGGCCATCTCTTCCCATTCCCGATCGCCCGGCGCCATCACCCGCTCTGCGCCCTCGCGCACCGGCGCGCCGCGCAGGCTGGCGAGGTATCGCGTGACCATAGCGCCGAACAGGTCGCGTCCGGCGAACTTGTCCGGATCGATGACCAGCACGAAATGCCCCATGTTGCGCGGCGTTGAGATGTCGCCTCCGGGTCCGCCATACATAGGGATGAAGTCGGCATCGAGCGTCGTACCCGTCAGCAGGGCCGAAAACAGCGTCGCCACTCCTGCCAGCGCTGCACCCTTATAGCCGTATTCAGCGCCGCCCAGCGGCAGCAGCATTTCGGCCGCTTGCGGATCGGTGGTCGCCCGACCGTCCTTGTCTGCCGCCACCCCGGCAGGAAGCTCCAGCCCCAGCGAGCGATGCAGCAACACCCGGTTCATCGGGATCGACGATGTCGCCATATCGAGCAGCCACGGCTTGCTGCCGGGCACCGGCGCGGCGAAGGCCAGCGGGTTGGTGCCATGAAAGCGCGCGGCACCATCGAACAGCGCCACCATGGAGTCGGTGTTGGTCGTCGCAAAGGTGACAAAGCCCCGCTCTGCCCCGGCTAGCGCATAGGCGCCTGCCGCCCCCAGATGCGAGGAATGTTCGATGCCGACGGCACCCACCCCAGCCTCCAGCGCCAGTTCGATCGCGACGTCCACGGCCTTGTAGGCGGCGTAGTGGCCCAGTCCGTCATCGCCATTGACCATGGCGCTGCCAGGGCCCCGAACATCGACCTTCAGCTGCGGATTCTTGTTGAGCCGCCCGCCGCCAAGCATGGTGCAATAGTGCTCTGTCAACCGCACGCCGTGGCTGTCCACCCCCACCAGAGAAGCATGCAGCATCGCCCGCACCGCGGCCGCCAGCGACGCCTCGCTGGCACCTGCCCCTCTCAGCGCCGCCGCGACCTTCTGCTCCAGAACTGCTACCGGAAACCGCTGTGCCTGGTTACCCTGCATAACTCAAAGACCTCGCCCAAACGCGGCGTCACTCCCGCGGAGGCGGGAATCCACTCTTTCTGCTCACCGACGATGACTCGGTGCTGTGCGGACCTTACAGGCCACCACGGCATTCGTCATTCCCGCGCAAACCAGATTCCCGCTTGGCGGGAATGACACCGCCGATCGCGCGCACTATGCTCGACCCAACAGTTGAGACCGTTCCATGCCCTCCATCGATCCCACAACCCGCGACCTCTGGCAGGTCATCGCAGCCACCGACGAGATCGCGCCGGGCATTGTTGAGACCACCCTGCTGCTCGACACTCCCATCGCCCTGACCCGCGACAACGCTGGCAATCCCGTCGTGTGGCGCCGTACCGACGAGGAACAGGGCGACGAGGTCGATGCCGAGGCCATCCTCGACCGTCTCCCCGCCACGACCGGCTATGGCTATATCTGGACCAGCCTTGGCAATCCGCCCGCCGATCTCTTCCCCATCCCCGAATATGCCGAGGCCGATCGCAAGAACATGAGCTGCGGCTCCATCGGCATCCATGTCTCGGCTCCGCGCGCCGTCGAGAACTTCCTCGACATGGGCCACTTCCCCTATGTCCACACCGATATCCTCGGCGCCGAGCCCCATACCGAGGTCAAGGAATACGACGTCGAAGTGTCCGAGGAGCGCGACGAGGTGCTCGCCACCCGCTGCCGTTTCATCCAGCCGCGCGCCGCCAAGTCGGCTACTACGGCGATGGAAGTCGAATACGTCTACCGCGTGCCCCATCCCTTCTGTTCGGTGCTCTACAAGTCCTGCCCCGAAGACGAGTCGCGCCGCGACGTCATCGCCATTTTCCTCCAGCCCATGACCGAGGAGCGCTGCCGCGCTCACCTGCTGCAGTCGATGATCGACTCGACCTCGACCATCACCGACCTGCGCCGCTTCCAGCAGACCATTTTCGGCCAGGACAAGCCCATCCTCGAAAACCAGTATCCCAAGCGCCTCCCCCTCGACCCGCGCTCGGAAACCCCCATCCGCGCCGACAAGTCCGCCATCGCCTACCGCCGTTGGCTCAGCCAGAAGGGCATCACCTACGGCGTCATCCCGATGGCGTCGTAGTTGAGAGCAGGATCGGGTCGCCCCGTACGCCAGGGCGGCAGGACAACGACCTCATCCGATCGTGGCGCGATCCCTGACGAACCTCGGATGACTGCATGACCCTCTCCGTTTCCGACCCCACCTGGTACCCCATCGCTTCCAGCGAGGACCTGCCCTTCCGCCACGTCTATGCCGGTCAGCTCCTGGGTCGCGAGCTTGCCGTCTGGCGGGCCGATGATGGCAATGTCAACGTCTGGGAAAACCGGTGCCTCCACCGTGGCGTTCGGCTCTCCATCGGCATCAATGAGGGCGGCGAACTCAAGTGCCAGTATCACGGCTGGCGCTATGCCAACCGCTCCGCCGGCTGCACCTACATTCCCGCCCACCCCGCCGACGCGCCGGCCCGCCGCATCCAGAACCGCACCTATCCGGTGCGCGAGGCCTATGGCCTCATCTGGTCAGCGGCCAATGACGAGCAGGCCTTTCGTCCTTTCCCCGGCGCCGAAGGCCATGATTGGTTCGCCCTGCGCCCCATGCCCGTCAACGCCGCGCCCGAGGACGTGCTGGCCGCTCTCGCGGGCCTGGCGCCCGACGACCAGCCCGCCGATCTCCTGCCCGGCCTCGCCGTCCGTTTCGGCGGCACCTATTATTTCGTCCAGCCGGTCGATGCGTGCCGCGCCGTGATCCGCGGCCTGCTCGCTGAACCACCCGCCGAGCCGGTAGCAACGCTCCGCCACTACAACGAAACCCTGACTAAGCTGCGCGACCGCCTCGAGCGCGCCGCCCGCAAGAAGCCGGCGCCAGAGCCCCTGCAGCCGGCTTTCGACAAGGTCTCGGCCGACCTGGCGACCATGCCCGACATTGCCATCCCCAAGGGCAACACCATCACTGTTGTGGTCAAGCGCAAATGGACCAGCGCCGACGGCGTCATCGGCTTCGAGCTCGCCGCCCGCACCGGCCACCTGCCCACCTTCCAGCCCGGCGCCCATATCGACATCCACCTGCCCAACGGCATGACGCGGCAATATTCCATCACCAATGGCCCGGGCGAGCTGATGAGCTACATCATCGGCGTCAAGGCCGAGAGCGCCAGCAAGGGCGGCTCCAAGGTCCTGGTCGAAACCGTCCGCGAGGGCGACCTGCTCTCCATTTCCGAGCCGCGCAACAATTTCCCGCTGCGCCGCGACGCGACCCGCACCGTGCTCATCGCCGGCGGCATCGGCATCACGCCGCTGTTGTCGATGGCTCGCTTCCTCGACAAGTCGAGCCTGCCCTATGAGCTGCACTACTTCACCCGCGCCGGCGAAACCGTGGCCTTCCGCGCCGACCTCGAAGCGCTCCACGGCAAGGTGACCTTCCACACCGGCGTGCCGCGCGACGAAATCGGCGCCACGATCGCTTCGGCCCTCGGCCAGTGGAGCATGGCGCAGCACGTCTATGTCTGCGGCCCCGGCCCCATGCTCGAAACCGTCCGCGAAACCGCCGCCGCCCAGGGCTGGCCCGAAGAGGCGATCCACTTCGAATATTTCAAGAACGACAAGGTCATCGACAATTCGTCGGCCTTCGATGTCGAGCTGGCCCGCTCGGCCATGACGCTCCATGTTCCATCAGGCAAGACCATCATGGAAGTCATGCGCGACGCCGGCCTCACCGTCCCCAGCTCCTGCGAACAAGGCGCCTGCGGCACCTGCCTCACCACGGTCATCGAAGGCGACGTCGATCACCAGGACGTCTATCTCAACAATTCCGAAAAGGCCTCCAACCGCTGCATGATGACCTGTGTCAGCCGGGCGAAGTCCGCGCGGCTGGTGCTGGATATTTGATGATGATGTTCACCGGATCAGCAGTCGACACCCTCCCCCTTGCGGGGAGGTATCAAGGGTGGGGGATGTTTGACCCGGATATCGGGGCCAAACCCCACCCCCTCGCAACCTCCCCCGTCGAGGGGGAAGTGCCGCGCGGTAGACGTGGCCAGCCCGACGCCAGAGCCGAGGCCAACCTATGATCACCCTCTACGACTTCGAACTCTCGGGCAACTGCTACAAGCTGCGGCTGCTGATGAGCATCCTCAAGCTGCGCTACGACATCGTGCCGGTCGATTTCTATCCCGGCCGCCAGCACAAGGCCGACTGGTTCCTGCGCCTCAATCCCTTCGGCCAGCTCCCGGTGCTCAAGGACGACGATCTGGTCCTGTCCGATTCCGGCGCCATCCTGGCCTACCTGGCCCGGAAATACGACGAGACCGGCCTGTGGTTCCCCGACGATCCGGCCGTCACTGCCGAGGTGCTGCGCTGGCACGCGGTGGCCGACGACATCACCTCGACGGCGTCAGCGGCCCGCTTGGCGCTGGGCTTCTTCTACGATTTCGACGTGCCCAAAGCCCAGGCCGGCGCGCACCGCATCTTCCGGCTGATGGACGAGCATCTGTGGTTTGGCGAGCGCGAGGGCCGCGACTGGCTCTGCTCCCCGGCCCACCCCACCACGGCCGATATCGCCTGCTTCCCCTATGTGATGCTGAGCGAAGAAGGCGGCATCGGGCGCCAGGACTATCCCGCCCTGCGCCGCTGGACCGACCGCGTCCGCCGCATCCCTGGCTTCACCGTCATGTCCGGCATCTTCCCGGCGGGACAAGCTCTGGAGATCGCGTAGTCCCTCCCGGTCCCGACGTCATTCCTGCGCAGGCGGGAATCCATTCTTGCCTTGGGGCGATGCCAAAGAGTGGGTTCCCGCCTCCGCGGAATGCCGTCGGCACTAGCCCTCATGGTGAGGTGCGAGCCCGTACCCCGATCTAGGACTTGGTCTTGGTGGTCGCCGTCTTCCAGCTCGTATAGTCGTCGGCCGTGCAACCAAAGGGTGCCCTTCCGCCGCCAAACCGCGCCTCGAGCTGCTCGCAACCCCACAGGTTGAGCGGCTCGGGCATCATGTTGTTGATCTCCATGCCCAGCGATTCAAACGCATCGCCACCGCTGGTAACATAGTAGACCCAATAGCCCACCAGGCCCCCGATCAGCAGCACCAGCACGCCCAGGCCGGCCAATAGACCGCGCAGGGCCCGGCGTCCGGCCGAGGGCTTGGCTGGAACATTGGCGGCGAGGCCACCACGCCCTTCCTGCTCCACGTCGAACGTCGAGAGCGCCAGCTGTCGTTCCGCATCATCAAGTTCAAGCCGCTCCAATCCGCTATCGAGCAGCACCGGCAAACCCACATGCTCGGATTTGACCGCCACGCCAAACATCTTGCCCCTGGCATCGAGCGCCATCAGCGGCGCCTGCCCGGCAGCAAAGCGCGTGCGCACGACGTGGCCCTTGCGCTTGCCATTCTCGGTCGCAAAATAGCTGACGAAACCGGCGCCGCGCTTGTTGTCGATCCCGGCCACTTCGACCGGAACGACAACAAGCCGCCCTGGCGTCGCGGCTGCCCGGTTAGCCCGCCCGGCCTGCCACGCGCCCCAGAGCATGGCCACCACACCACCGACAAACACCAGCATGAACACCGCGAACACCGCCAGCCGGTTCCACAGCATCTCCAGCCCCAGGCTCAGCGTTGCCAACTCCGGCTTGCCGCGCGAAATCACCACATCGACTTCATAGTCGCCGCTCGAAAAATCGAGGAAGGCGAGCGAGACGTGGGTGTCATAGCTCTTGCCGTCATAGTCATAGACCAGTTGCGCCTCGCAATCGGTCAGCCCGCGGCGGGTACTGCATTCGCCATCCAGTACCTGGCCATTGGGCAGGGTCATCGGGTTTTGGCTGATCTGCAGATCGCGCCACAAGCCGGGCCCCTGCCATATGCCCAGGCCGATCGCCAGGCCAGCCAACATGACGATCGTAAACAGCATGGCTGCCGGTGCCGCTACCGGGCGCCCGGTGAGTGCGATCGACCGGTTGGGAAGGGGGAGGTCCACAAAACTCATAAGACAGACTCGCGAGGATCAATGGTGCCGGCCTTTTACGTGAGGCCTCCCGATCACGCAAACGCGAGGTAGCCTATCGCCGCGCCAGTTCCAGCAGCCTTTCCACCTCGTCCGGTACCCCCTCATCGAGCCGGGCGGCGGCCTGCACGGACAACCAGTCCAGCACCTCCGCACGTTCGAAAGTCGCGCTCTCGGTGTAGGCGTTGAGATAGAGCTCCGCCAGCTCAGGCACATGGTGCAGCATCAGCAGGTAGCTGCGGCAGACATCCGCGGCCGGCGACCCGCTCGTCGCATCGAGCCAGTCGATAATGGCGAGACCGTCACCATCGGCCATGATGTTGAACGGGTGAAAATCCCCGTGGCATAGCCGGTCACCATCGGGCAGGCGATCCAGGCGGTCGAGCAGCCGCACGCGGCTGGCGTCGTCGAGCTCTCCCGCCCGCCCGATCCGCACCGCCAACCGCTGCTTGAGCGGCATCAAACCGGCGCCGGACTGCTGGTGGATTTGGCGATGCAGCGCAGCAAAACGTGCAACGCCCGCCGGAAGTCCGTTACCGCCCAGCAGTTCGGCCAGCGGACGCCCAGGCATGCGGCTCATCACCAGGCCCCAGCGGCCATCAAGCTCGAAGACACCGAGCGATCGCGGCACCACCAGCGGGCCATCACGCAGCCCATCCAGCGTTGCCGCCTCGCGCTGCGCCTGCTCTGGACCGATCCCGGCCGCATAGAGCTTGACCACGTCGGGGCCCCACTCGAACACCTCGGCAACCCGCCCTGCCCCCAGCCGTCGCCCCAGTGCCATCTATCGGTCCTGCGGCGGGTAGCGATGCTCCTCGCCCTGCCAGTCCCGGACGGTGAAGCAGCCGTCGCCACCCGATATCGAGGCGGCCCCGATATCGGCCTTGCCATGCCCGCCGGGTATGTCGAGCACATAGGTTGGCTGAGCCAGCCCCGAGATGCGGCCGCGCAGAGCCGTCACCAGCGCCTGCCCCTCGTCGATGCCGATGCGGAAGTGGCTGGTGCCCGGGGCGAGGTCGGGGTGATGCAGGTAGTAAGGCTTCACCCGGTTTTCGACGAAGGCCCTCATCAGCTCGACCAGCGTCTCGACATTGTCATTGATGCCCCGGAGCAGCACGGATTGGCTGATCAGCGCCACCCCGCCATCCGCAAGCCGGGCTATTGCCCTGCGCGCCCCCGCCGTGAACTCGCGCGGATGGTTGGCATGCACGGCAAGGTAGGTGGTCTTGCCACTGGCCTTGAGCGCCTCGACCATGTCCTGGTCGATCCGCTCCGGCTCCACCACCGGCACCCGCGTGTGGAAGCGGACGATCTTGACGTGATCGATACCGGCCAGCCGCGCCATGATCTCGCGTAGCCGCCGTGGCGACAGCACCAGCGGATCGCCCCCCGTGAGGATGACTTCCCAGATTTCCCGATGATCGGCGATATATCCAACGGCCGCGTCCAGCTCCGGCGCGGTGAGCGTGCCGAGCCCCTGTGGTCCCACCATTTCGCGGCGAAAGCAGAAGCGGCAATAGACCGGGCAGACATGCACCGCCTTGAGCAGCACGCGATCGGGATAACGATGGACAATGCCCTCCACCGGCGAATGAGCGAGATCGCCAATCGGGTCCGCCCGCTCATCTGGCGTCGTCGCCAGTTCGGCCACATCGGGAACGAACTGCCGCGCGATCGGATCGTTGGGATCGTCACGGTCGATCAGAGCCGCCACGGCCGGCGTGATGCCGATGGCATATCGAGCCGCGACGGCGTCGAGATCGGCGTTTTTGTTGGTGAGGCCGGCCTCGATCAGCTGCTGTGTGGTTCTGATAAGCATTAGGCAGCCCCGACACGGATCGTCACCCTGGGGCTTGACCCGAGGGCTCTGCACTTACCAACGCCGCCCCAATTAAAGACCCCTCGGGTCAGGCCCGAGGGTGACGGCCGGTAGAGGGGCGGCAAGAATCTCATTCGGCCACCGGTGCCCACAGCACCGCCTCAATCCTCGGCGCACCGGTTGCCAGCATCACCAAGCGGTCGAAACCCAGCGCCACTCCGCTCGCCGCGGGCATCATCGCCAGCGCTGCCAGGAAGTCCTCATCGAGGGGATAGCGCTCCCCGTAAATCCGTTGTTTCTCGTTCATCTCGGCCGCAAACCTGCGCCGCTGCTCATCAGCGTCGGTCAATTCGCCGAAGCCATTGGCCATTTCCACCCCGCAGGCATAGAGCTCGAACCGCTCAGCCAGCCGCCGGTCATCCGCCGTCCGCCGCGCCAGCGCCGCCTCTGCCGCCGGGTAACGATCGAGCACCGTGATCCGCCCCATGCCCAGGTTGGGCTCCACCTTGTCGGTCAGCACCAGGCTGAAGAGGTAACTCCAGCTCCGATCCTCAGGCACCGCCATATCGAGCGCCAGCATCTGTTCTGCCAGCTTTTCTCCATCCGGCACGCCCTCCTCATCCATGCTCGCCAGCAGGTCGATGCCCGCATGGCGCATGAAGGCCTCCACGACGCCGATCCGCTCCGGCTCGATAAAGGGATCGCATTCCCGGTCCCTGAATCGCAGCGCTTTAACGCCCGTCGTCTCCGCTGCGACGCGCAGCAGCGCCACGCAGTCGGCAATGACGGCATCATAGGGCTCGCCCACCCGATACCATTCGAGCATGGTGAATTCGGGGTGATGTAGTGCGCTGCGCTCCCGATTGCGCCACACATGCTGCAGGCTTGCGATCCGCCGCTCCCCCGCGGCCAGCAGCTTCTTCATGGTGAATTCGGGCGAGGTGTGCAGGTACATCGCCTGCCCTTCACCGTCGTTGCCGATCATGACGGTGCCAAAGGCATGCAGATGTGTCTCGTTGCCGGGCGAGCGCTGCAGGCCGGGCGGGTCGACCATCAGGAAATCATTCTCGCCAAGGTAATCCCGCATGCGCGCTTCGATCCGCCCGCGCGCCAGCAGGATAGGCCGGCGGTCCAGGTGAACCTCTGGCGCCCACCAGGGCGATGGCTTGGTTTCAAACGAGCTCATGTGACCTTTGTGACGGCCGGGCTGGCGAATTTTGTCCAGATAGGGTAGTTGGCGCACCGAATAGCTCTTTCGGCGCCCGCGACGGCCCTGCCTCTACGACGCGCCACTCGATTGAACAAGGAAGAATAATGGTCAAGGTCATCGCCTCTTCGCTGCGCAAGGGCAACGTCGTCGAGCAGGACGGCAACCTGCACGTCATCCTGACGGCCGAAAACGTCCACCCCGGCAAGGGCAACTCGGTCACCAACGTCAACATGCGTCGCATTTCCGACGGCGTGAAGGTCATCGGCCGCTGGCGCACGGTCGAAATGGTCGAGAAGGCCGATGTCGACGAGCGCGAATACGACTACCTCTATTCCGATGGCGAGGGCCACCACTTCATGGAACCGGTCAGCTATGAGCAGCTTGTTGTGTCCGACGACGTCGTCGGCGACCAGAAGGCCTATCTGACCGACGGCATGAAGGTGTATCTCAAGACCTTCGAAGGCAATGCCATCGCCATGGAGCTGCCGCAGCGCCTCACCTTCGAGATCGTGGAAACCGAGCCGGTCGTGAAGGGCCAGACGGCCTCCTCGTCCTACAAGCCTGCCGTGCTCAACAATGGCCTCAAGGTCATGGTACCCCCCCATATCGGCGTCGGCACCCGCATCGTCATCCTCACCGAGGACAACTCCTACGTCGAGCGCGCCAAGGACTGATCGTGGCTTGCTCCAACAATAAAACGGGCCCCGCGGGGCCCGTCTTCATTTCTCGGCCTCGAGTTCCTGCGCAGCCTCGCGCCAGATTTCCTCGGCGCGGTCGACCGGCGTACCCTCGGCCAGCCATTTGTCATAGGCCAGCTCGCGCAGCAGCATTTCCTTGGCCGTGACCCAGTAGTGGAAGGCGCGCCCCTCTGGGCGGCCATCCTGCTCCCACAGGAAATAGGCTGTCTGCCGAATGCGGTCGGCCACCTGAGAATTTTTCCGCATGGCACGCGCTTCGAGGTTGGGCGCGGGTCACCCCCGCGCCCTGAGGGAACTAGGCGGCCTTCTGGTTCACGTTGGCCGTGGCGACCTGGCTCAGCTTCTTGTCGGTTGCCACCTCTTCCTGGAGGGTGGCGTCGAACAGGGCGACGGCATCCTTCATGCCAAGCTGGTTGGCCCAGGTCTTGAGGGTGCCATAGCGCGCGATTTCATAGTGCTCCACGGCCTGCGCCGCCGAGACCAGGCCGGCATCGAGGGCGACGGTGCCCTTGAATTCTTCCATGATCTCCTTGCCTTCCTCGAGAATGCCGAGGATGGCATCGCAGGTCTTGCCGCGAGCCGGCTTGCCGATCAACTCGAACACCTGCTCAAGGCGCTCGATCTGGCCCTGGGTTTCTTCCTGGTGCTGTTCGAAGCCGGCCTTGAGTTCCGGAGAGCTCGCGGCCTTCGCCATTTTCGGAAGGGCCTTGAGGATCTGCTTTTCAGCGTAATAGATGTCCTTGAGCGTATCGAGGAACAGGTCGTCGAGGGTCTTTTCGCTAGCCATGGTTCTGTCTCCGGTGAGGGGTAGGACGCTGCCCCATGAACGGCTATCCCCCCGCGAGGTTCCGGCCCGGAAAGAATCTATGCTGGCCACGGGCCGGGTGCCCGCATAGACTCCCCGCCGACCCTTCCGAGCCCGCCATGACCGCCTCGCTCTACCCTGCCGATTTCTACCAGCACCGTCGCGCCCACACCGCCCACGCCGCGCGGCGCATTCTCGATACCCTGCCCGCGGCCCTGCCCCGGCGCACCATCGCCGATATCGGTTGCGGCACCGGCACCTGGCTGGCCGCGGCGCTCGAACTGGGCGCCACTGCGGCCTTTGGCATCGAGGGAACCTGGGTCACCCCCGACATGCTCGACGATGCCAGGATTGCCTTCGCCCCGCAGGATCTGGAACAGAGATTCACCGGCCCGCGCGTCGACCTGGCCATCTCGCTCGAAGTGGCCGAACATCTTTCGCCGGCCCGTGCCGAGAGCTTCGTCGCCGATCTCGTCGCCCTCGCCCCGGCGATCCTCTTCAGCGCCGCCATTCCCGGACAGGGCGGCGTCGGCCATCTCAACGAGCAGTGGCACAGCTGGTGGGCCCAGCACTTCGCCACCCATGGCTACGCGGCTCATGACGTGATCCGCCCGGCCATCTGGACCGACGACGCCATCCCGGCCTGGTACCGCCAGAACGTGGTGCTCTACCTCGACGGCCCCACGGCGCAGTCCCTGTCGCTCACCCCGACCGAGCCCGCTTTGCTCGACCGGGCCCATCCCGCCTTCTGGGCCCGCGCTATCAGAGAACTGGGCTACGCCAACGCCCTGCCGGAATCCGAAGTCCTGCGACGGCAGGCCGAAGCGGCGCAGCAGCAGTAGCGAAGGATGGCCGCCTAGGGCTACCGCGCCGCCCAGACCAGCCCGCGCCGCAGGATTTCCCGCACCGGCCCGACCAGCTCATCTGCCGTATGCCCCAGCGACGAGTAGAATACCCGCCCCCGATCATGCGTCGTGGTGAACACGACGGGCATCACCACGTCTTTCCGCCACGGGTGGAACTCGCCCGAAAACACCGTCGTCGCATGCACGTCCACGGCCGGGTCGAAGTTGAGGTAATACTGCTCGCTACGGTGCTCGAAACTGCCGATCCCGGCCAGCAGCTCGCTCTCGCGGACATCCACCCCGTAGCTGATGATATTGCCCGGATGCTGCACCCAATAGACCCCCGCCATGTAGCGGAACGGCACGCAGGCGCGGAACGTCGTCGCCAGGCCCATATGGAACCCCGCCAGCCCGGTCCCAGCCCGCACGGCATCGACCAGGTTGCCAATGCCATCGGGCGCCACGCCATCGGTAATAACGGGCACGACAAGGTCGTAACGGCCGACATCTTCCGCGCCCAGAGCCTCGTAGCCGTTAGTCACCGTGACCGCAAAGCCCTCCGGCTCGAGCAGCTCACGCACCACATGGGCGCTCCGCTCGGGCGTATGCAGCTCCATGCCGCCCCAGACCACGAGTGCCTGCTTCATAGTCCTAGCCCTACCGCCTGGGTTCGGTGCACCCCCTTGGGCACGAACGCAAACTCGCCGGCGATCCCCAGCAGCTCGGCCGCCAGGTGCACCACCGAGAGCCACATTTCGGTCCCCTGCAAGCTCGGCTCCTGCCCATCGGCAAAAGCAAAGCCCTGCCCCGGCACCCAGCGTTCTTCCGCCCGCGCGATCACCGCCCGAGCAATCGCCTCGGCTTCCGCCCGCCGATAATCAGTCTGCCGCAGGCAGAGCAGCAGGGGATGGATGGTGTCGAGCAGGTTGCAGGCCGTGTAGGTGGGACCCGAAAACCCGCCATAATTGCGATAGTTCAGCAGCACCGAGTCGATCGCCCGCTCGGCATTGGGCACCGGCAGCCCGAACTGCGCATAGGTCCCGCGGGTCAAGCGATAAAAGCCGTTGACCGGCTGCAGCAGCCCCTCGTCGGCAGTGGGCGAACCCCAGAGCCCAGTCGCCCGATCCTGTTTCAGTGCCAGCCACCCGAACAGCGTCTCCCGCGCTCGACCGGTCGTAAAATACCGCGCGTTGTAGTAGAGCGCGGTGCCGATGGCATCCACCGCCGCGCCTGCGCTCCAGGCCCGCTCGCGCCAGGTCAGGCCCTCAAGCCAGTCGCATAGCGCGGTCGCCTCAAGCTCCACCGCGGCAACTGGGTGCCGCGGCTGTCCGCCCAGCACCTCGATGGCATAGCCGACCGACAGCACGTTGTAGAGCGCCAGGCCATCGTCGCGCATGGCCTGTCTGGCGGCCGGCGGCCGATGTGGATCGGGGAAAAGGCCGGTCACCGGATCCTGCATCGCCCGCAGTTCTGCCAGCGTCGCCTCCACATCCAAGCCTTCGGGCACTGCGCCGAACCCGGCCGCAATCTCGATCGCGTCGTTGCGATGCCGCGCACTGCGGCGCACTGTTCCATCAGCCTCACGCGATACATAGGCGTCGCCGTCCCGATGCCGCGCCAGCACCTCCGGCCATTGCGCCGCCGCGGCCCCGCCCAGGCGCCCCAGCGAACTTACAGCGTCGCCGCGAGCCGATTGCCCCCGATAACGCACCACCTTCGCGGGCACGCCGCCGACAATGGCCAGGGGCGGCACGTCCTTGCTGACCACCGCCCCCGCGGCAATCACCGCGCCCTTGCCCACCGTCACCCCATCGAGCACCACCGCATTGGCGCCGATCCACACATCGTCCTCGATGGTGATGCCCAGCGTCTCGTGCTTCTGCTTGTGTATAGGCATGTTGGGGTCGTCGAACCCGTGGTTGAACCCGACGATCGACACATGGCTGGCGATCCGCACGCCATCGCCGCAGCGCACCTTACCCGAAATCATCGCATACGGGTTGACCGTGCAATGCGCCCCGAATTCCACATCGCCGCGCACCAGCGCATGCCCGGCAATCCAGCTCGCCTCACCCAGCACCAGATGCGTGGTGAAGATCGCCGCCTCCGCGGCCACATAGGCAGTCGGATGAAAACGCGCCCCGGCAACCTCGGTCCAGTGCGCCTGCCGGGCCCGATGCTCTGGCGCATCGATGTCGGCCTGCGTCCGATCCCAGGTCAGGAATTGCAAGCGGGCTTCGTGTTCGGCATCGACGGTGACCTGCGGGTTTTCAGCGATATGCGGTTTCATCTTCACCAGCGCAAATGCCTCAGTCGACACCCTCCCCCTTGTGAGGAGGGATCAAGGGTGGGGGCGTTTGGCCCCGATATCAGGGCTCTCAACACCCCCTCCCAACCTCCCCCCTTGAGGGGGAGGTGCCGGCCGGTGGATGAGGCCGGATCAAGGCCATCATCCTTCAAGCCAATCTCTCCAACAACGCCGGTTCGATCTCGAATTCCATCGGTACCCCCGCGACGAAGCGTTCGATCTCCTCGATGGCCATCTCGCCCAACCGCAGCCGCTCGGTGCCCACCGCTCCGGCAACATGGGGCGTCAGGAACACGTTGGGCAGAGTATAGAGCGGCGACCCCGCCGCGGGAATCTCGGGGTCCGTCACGTCGATGACCGCGTGGATGCGGCCGGTCTGCAGTTCGGCCACCAGCGCCGCTTCATCGACCAGCGCGCCGCGCGCCGTGTTGATGAAGGCAGCGCCGTCGCGCATGAGGCCCAGCTGGCTCGCCCCGATCATCGCCCGCGTCGAGGGCAGCGATGGCGCGTGGATTGAAACCACATCGGAGCGTGCCATCAGGCTGTCGAGGTCAACCAGTTCGGCACGCTCGAGCACGGGATCGCCCGGGCGCACGAACGGGTCGCAGATCAGCACGGTGAAGTCGAACCCCCGCAGCAGCCGGGCGACCTTGCGGCCGATGCGCGACGCACCCACCAGGCCGATGGTCCGGTGATAGTTGCCGATCGGCTCATCCATCAATGCGTAGCTGCTGCGCCGCCCCGGATCGGTCCGATAGCGGTCGCGCAGCTCGAATACCCGCTTGTTGGCAAAGATGATCGACGCCAGGGTGAATTCGGCCACCGGCACCGCATTGGCGTCGGCCGCATGCGTAACGCGAATGCCTGCATCATAGACCGCATGGTCCAGCGTGAACTTCACCGTGCCGGCCGCATGGGCGATGAGCTTGAGCCTGGGCGCCGATTGCACGACCTGCGCCGTCACCACCGGGCAACCCCAGCCGGTCACCAGGATGTCGATCTCGCCGAGCACGGCACGAGCCTCCGGACTCGAGAGGTCTTCCAGTGGCTCGGCTCGCACGATGTCGCAGCTGTGCCCCAGGCGCGCCAGGGCTTGCGCATCGAATACGTGCCGGGTCTTGTCCGCCGCCATGGCGAAGGCGAGTTTGGGTCGCATCAGAACCGCTCCGGCACCAGGATGGCGCTGACATCCACGCCCTCGCGGGCAAACAGGGCTTCGAGATCGGCAATATCGGGCGCCTGCGGCACCCTGCCCAGGGCCGCTTCGGCCGAAGGGCCAGCCGGCAGCGCCATGGCGGCAGTGACCAACACGGTCGTTCCCGCGGCAATCTCCCCGCGCAATTGCGGCACGATGGTCTTGGAGACAATCAGGTTGGTGTTCGGCAAGGCCCGGTGCGCCCGGCCCTCGCGCAGCCCGCCAAGATCGATGATGGCGCTGACATCGGTCTTGCTCTTGGCCACAGCCCGCCCGATCTCGTCGATATAGGTGTCGGCATTCATATCGGCCCGCCCGATCGCAAAGCCGCCCTCGGTTGCATGCAGCGCCCTTGGCGTGGTGATCCGATGCACCCTGATATGCCAGGGATTGGCCGGGATCAGCCAGGTCTCGACGTCGACATCGCTCCACGGCTTCCAGCGGCCGAACAGCGTGTTTCCAGCGATCCGGGCGACTTCATTGGTTTCGCGCACGCGGTAGTGTCGTCCGTCATCCGAGAAGGCCAGCGCCCCGTCGAAGGCGCCCTGGTGATAGGCCCGCTCGTCGGCTTCGACTGAAAAACCATAGCGGCTGGCATAGACGAACTTGGCGTATTTCTCCGTGCCGTGGCGCATCTGCCAGTTCTGCTGGCCGCTGGCGAGCGCGACCACATTGCGGTCGGTGTGCATCATCACCATGCCGGGATGCCTCAGCGGCACCGGCTCATGGCTGGTGACTGCCGGGGCTTCCTCGGCCGTCCAGAACGGGTGATCATCCGGCAGCGCCAGCGGCAGGAAGGCCTTAAGCGCCCAATAGGGCGAACCCGCCGAGTTATAGCTCTCCGACATGAAGAGATTGGGGTAGCCATAGCCGATGGACAGGATGCCGTCGCGGTTGGCCATGGGCTTGTCCGCCCACCAGCGCAGGTGCCGCATGAACTGGCCCTTGATCTCGCCCCAGGGCAGCGCTTCGACGTCGGCAAAGGCCAGCGCGCCCCAGAAGCCACCGCAGGCGAAGCGATAGGTGAGGCTCCGCCCGAAGGCCAGCGTACCGCCATCCTCGTCGAACCAGTGCCGGATGTCCTTGGCAAAAAGCCGGGCCCGTTCCTTGTAGGCCGCGACCCGCTTGTCGTCGCCGCGCGCCAGCTTGGCGTAGATCAGCCCATAGAAATGCATGGCGAAGGGGATGTAGTGGTCGATCCGCCTTATGTTGCCGTCGCGATACCAGCCATCGCCCAGATAGAAGCCGTCGAGCTCCCCGAGATACTTTTCGGTCAGCGACCGGTCGAACTCGACGCCGCATTCCTGCAGTCCCAGATCGACCAGGATGCGGAAGAATTTCCAGTTATTGTCGGCGAAGTCGAACTGGCGCGCATGTTTGAGATAGGCCGCCAGATTATCCTTGGCCCTCTGCTCAAGCGGCTCCCACACCAGATGCGGCAGGAGGCGCATGGTAAAGCCGATGGCAGCCAGTTCGACCATGCGCTGGTCGGTCGAATTCACCTGTCCCCAATATTCGGGGTGATCGGGGTCGGTGCCATTGGCCAGCCCGCGCCGGTAGAGCTCCCAGTGGTCGAACGCGCCGCCCCCCGCCGCCAGCGGCGTCACGCCCCAGAGTGGTCGGGCAAAGCCTTCGAGGTCCGCTGCCGCCCGGTCGAAATGCGCCGCGGCACCGTCGAGCCGCACGCGCGCACCGCCCTCCGAGAAGAATGGCAGCAGCGGGTTGAACAGATCATGCAGCGCCTTCTCCACGTCGGCGCGTGTCCTCAGCGGATTGCCATGCAGCGGATTGGCCGTCACGGGATCATAGGTCATCTCAGGCAAATTCCTTTGCAGGCGCATCTTCATAGGCGCCCTTCAGATCGAGTGTTTCGGCGAAATGGCAGGCTGCCTCTTGCGCCGTCCCGTTCACGGGGCGAAGCGCGGGCTTCTGGCTGCGGCAGATGTCTTGCGCATACCGGCAGCGCGTATGAAACGGGCAGCCGACCGGGCGATTGCCGAGATAGGGAATCTCGCCCCGCACTTCGGTCCTGCGACCCTTGCGCCGCAGCGGATCGGCGATCGGCAGCGCTTCGAGCAGCAACTCGGTATAGGGATGGCGCGGCCGCTCGAACAGCATCTCGGTGGGCGCGTTCTCCACCACATGTCCCAGATACATCACCACCACGCGGTCGGCGATGTAGTTGACCACCCCCAGGTCGTGGCTGATGAAAATGTAGGTCAGCCCAAATTCAGCCTTGAGGTCTTCGAGCAGGTTCAGCACCTGCGCCTGGATCGAAACGTCCAGCGCCGAAACCGCTTCGTCGGCAATCACCAGCTTGGGGTCGAGCACCAGCGCCCGGGCAATGCCGATGCGCTGCCGTTGTCCGCCGGAAAAGGCATGCGGATAGCGCCCCACCGCCTCGGCTGGAATGCCGACCTTTTCCAGCGTCGAGATCACCCGCTCTTCCAGTTCGCGACCCTTGCAGATCTTGTGGATGCGCAGTGGCTCGGCGACGATATCGAACACCCGCATATTGGGGTTCAGCGAACTCATCGGATCCTGGAAGATCATGCGGATATCCTGCCGCCACGGCTTGATCTCGCGCTTGCTCAGCGCCGTCAGCTCGACATCGCCACCCGATTTGGGGTGATAAACGACCCTGCCCGCGCTGGCCGGCTGCGCCTTGATGATGCAGCGCCCCAGCGTGGTCTTGCCGCAGCCGCTCTCGCCGACAATGGCCAGCGTTTCGCCGGCCTCGACGGTGAGGTTGATGTCGGTCAGCGCATCCAGCCGCCGCTCCGGCCCGAACCAGCCATTGCCCAAAGTATAGTGCTTGGAGAGGTTCTCCACGGTCAGCAGCCTGCTCATGCCACGGCCTCCACGGGTTGCCGCGTCAGCAGATGGCACCGCGCATGGTGCCCTCCACCTACCTCTGTCCGTTCCGGCCTGATCGTAGCGCAGGGCTCGAACGCATAGGGGCAGCGGCTGGTGAAAGCGCAGCCCACCGGCCTGTCCTTGGGCGCCGGCACCGTGCCCTTGATCGGCGACAGCCGCACCCGCTCCGCCTTACGCGCCATCTTGGGGATGGAGCTCATCAGCGCCTGCGTATAGGGGTGGCTCGGCCGGGCGAAGACGTCATAGACGCTGCCCTGCTCCACCACATCGCCCAGATACATCACCGCCACCTCGTCGGCGATTTCGGCCACCACCCCCAGGTCATGGGTGATGAACAGCATGGCCATGCCGAAATCGGACTGCAATTGCCGCAAGAGGTCCAGGATCTGCGCTTGCGTGGTGACATCCAGCGCCGTCGTCGGCTCATCCGCGATCAGCAATTGCGGCGTACAGGCCAGCGCCATGGCGATCATCGCCCGCTGCCGCAACCCGCCGCTGAGCTCGAACGGATAGGCATCCGCCCGCTGCCGCGCCCCGGGAATGCCGACCTGGTCGAGCAAAGCCACCGTGCGCTCGCGCGCCTGCTTGGGCCTCAGCCCCTCATGCAGGATCATCATCTCGTCGATCTGGTCGCCGATCGTGTGCACCGGCGAGAGCGAGCTCATCGGCTCCTGGAAGATCATCGAGATCTGGTTGCCGCGGATCGCCCGCAGCGGCAGGCTGTCCTGCTTGAGCCTGGCAATATCGGTCGCCGCCTCGCCTTCGGGCTGGAACAGGATCGAGCCGCGCGGAATATTGGCATTGCGATCGAGCAGCCGCAGCACGGCGCGCGCCGTCACCGACTTGCCGCAACCGCTCTCGCCCACCAGCGCCAGCGTCTTGCCCGGCGTCAGGGTGAGATCGACCTGCCGCACCGCTTCGATATCGGCTTCATCGGGGGAGGAGAACACGATCGACATGTCCTTGATAACAAGGATGGGCTGGGTCATGTGCAGACCTCTGAAATCGGGAAACGGAACATCGAACTACCGCCCATGTGGATCGGCCGCGTCGCGCAGCCCGTCGCCGAAGAAGTTCATGGATAGGATGACCACCACCACGCATACGCCCGGCAGCAGCAACCAGGGGGCAGTGGCCAGCGTGCGGATATTCTGCGCGTCCTGCAGCAGCGTGCCCCAGCTGACGATCGGCGCCTGCAGGCCAAGCCCCAGGAAGCTCAGCGCCGTCTCCGCCAGGATCATCCCGGGAATGGCCAGCGTCGCCGCGGCGATGATGTGGCTCATGAAGCTGGGCACCATGTGCCGCGTTATGATGCGCCAGTCGCTGGCCCCATCGAGCTGCGCCGCAGTGACGAAATCCTCGGTTCTGAGGCTGAGGAACCGTCCCCGCACCACGCGCGCCAGTTCGGTCCAGCCGATGAGGCTGAGGATCAGCGTGATCGCAAAATAGGTTTGGAGCGCGCTCCAGTCCTTGGGCATGGCCGCGGCCAGGCCCAGCCACAGCGGAATGGTCGGCATCGAGCGGATGAATTCGACCACGCGCATCACGCCTGTATCGAACCAGCCGCCGTAATAGCCGGCAAAGCCGCCGATAATGATGCCGAAGAACAGGCTCAGCGTTACGCCGGCCAAGCCGATGGAGAGCGAAATGCGCGTGCCATGGATCAACCGGCTCAGCAGGTCGCGACCCAGCCGGTCGGCGCCCAGGATGTAGAAGGGGTCGCGCGGGTTTTCGACGCCCATCAGCTTGATCGACATGGGGATGATGCCGGCCAGCATGTAGGGCTCGCTCTCGGCAAAGAACTGCACCGGCAGTCTTACGGTCTCGTCGATCACGAATGTCCGCCGCAACGCCACCGGGTCGATTTCGGTTTTGTAGCCATAGACGAAGGGCCCGAACTCCCAGCCGCCATCCTCGTTCTGGGCCAGGAAATGCAGGCCCTGCGGCGGCGCATAGGTATAGCGCGCGCTGTAGTCCGATGGGTCGACCGGCGCGATGAATTCGGCCAGCAGCGCCACGAGGTAAAACAGCCCGACGATCCACAAGCTCACCAGCGCCAGCCGGTGCCGCTTGAACCGTCGCCACATCAGGCCGAACTGGCTCTCGCGGCTGCGCTTGGTCTGTGCGGGGGAAACCATCGTGGGCGTGCTCATCGTATCCACGGCCATCACCTGCTCCCGTAGCGGATGCGCGGATCAATGAGCGCGAGGAGAATGTCCGAGATCAGCGTACCGATGACGGTGAGCACACTCAGCAGCAGGATGATCGCGCCGGCCAGGTACATGTCCTGCGTGGTCAGCGAGCGCAGCAGCATCGGACCCGCGGTCGGCAGGTTCATCACCACCGAGACGATCACCGAGCCCGAGACCAGCGCAGGCAGAAGCCAGCCGATGGTCGACACCAGCGGATTGAGCGCCAGCCGCACGGGATATTTCAGCACCACCTTCCACTCCGGCAGGCCCTTGGCGCGCGCGGTGACCACATAGGGTTTCTTGAGCTCGTCGAGCAGGTTGGCGCGCAGGATGCGAATGAGTTCGGCCGTGCCCGCCGTCGCCAGCACCAATACCGGCGCCCAGGCATGGCCCAGGAAATCCCAGATGCGCGGCAGGCTCCAGGTGGCGTTTTCGAACTGCGGCGAGAACAGCCCGCCCATCGTGGTGCCGAACCAGGTATAGGCCAGGTACATCAGGATGAGCGCAAAGAAGAAATTGGGGATGGCAAGGCCAATGAAGCCGCCGACCGTGGCGAGGTAATCGCCGAGCGAATATTTGCGAACCGCCGCATAGATGCCGATGGGCAGCGCGATGAACCACATCACGATCACGGCCATGCCCTCGATCAGGATGGAGTATCCGAGCCGGCCCCAGATCAGCTCCCACACGGGGCGCTTCCACTCGAAGCTGTGGCCGAAATTGCCCTGCACAATGCCGGTGATCCATTTCCAGTATTGCACGAGGAAGGGCTCGCCCAGCCCATACTGGTTGCGCAGGTTCTCGATAACCCGCGGGTCGACCTGGTCGCCCGTGGCGGAAAGCGCTGCGATATAGCTCGTCAGGTAGTCGCCGGGCGGCAGCTGGATGATGGCGAAGGCCACGATGGACACGGCCACCAGCGTCAGCAGCATGGCGATGAAACGATTGATGATGAAGCCGACCATGATGCCAGTTCCCCGGGGTTAGGGTTCCCCCCGCGGCCAAAGGGCGCCGCGAGGGGACGGAACGGGTGGGAGGAACCCGTTTATTCGAAGTACCAGACCGGCGGATCCATCGATGCCGGGGTCGGGAACAGCCAGGCGTTGAACATGGATTCCGGCGCGTTCTTGAGGTTGTTCCGGATGATCGAATAGGAGTTCGGCATCAGGCTCACCCCGATCACCGGGAACTCTTCCTTGGTGATGGCAAGGATCTGGTTGAACAGGTCGGCGCGCTCTTCCGGCGTGCCCGCGGCACGGACCTGGTTGTAGAGGTCCATCTGCTGCTTGGCCCAGTCCACCGGCTCCTCGGCAATCTCGGGCCGGGTGCCGTTGAACCACTGTGCCCAGCGATAGGCCCAGACCGATTCATCGCTGAACGGGAAGTAGTAGCGTGGCTCCTGCAGCGCCTCGATGCCACCGTCACCGGCCCAGACCTGCGCGTCGAACTCACCGGCCGGACGCTTCTCGTAGAACAGCGTGCGGTCGATATTGTTGAGCTCGATCTCGACGCCTGCCGCTGCCAGCTGCAGCTGCATGATTTCGAGCATGTCGATCCATTCCGGACGGAGTGCCGAGATCACGTCCACCGTGATCTTGGCGGGGTTGCCATCACTCATCAGGTAGATGCCGTCGCCGTTCTTCTCGGTCAGGCCCGCCGCAGCAAAGTGCTCGGCCGCCGCATCGGGGTCGAACTCAGTGTACTGCTTGGCCAGCTCTTCGTCATAGAACTGCGATTCCGGGCGCGGCGCGACCTGGAAGGGCTCGCCCTGTCCGGTGAACACCACGTCGATGATTTCCTGCCGGTCGATGGCGTGGGAAATGCCGATGCGGAAGTCCTTGTTGTTGTAGAGCTCGCGCTTGACCGGATCGAGGTGGTTGAGGTTGAGCTGCAGTACCAGCGTATTGGAGGCCGAAGGGATCACCTCGCCCAGATGGTAGCCGCCTGCCTCCTGTCCGTCGAAGAACAGCGGCTTGTTGGTGGTGGTGGCGATATGGCGTTCCTGGAAGTCGATTTCGCCGTTGAGCGCGGCAAGGGTCAGCTCTTCGACGCCGCCCTGGCTCACGCGCATGTCCAGATTGTCGATATAGGGCAGCTGGTTACCCTCGGCGTCGGTCTTCCAGTAGTAGGGATTGCGCTTCCAGGTGACGCGCTGGGCATTGGCCGTCAGCGGCGTCTCGATCACCCAGGCATAGATGGAGGGCAGGTCCGGATTGGCGAAGCGGATGGTTTCCCAACCCCAGGCGCAGCGATCCTGCAGGTAGAGCGCCCAGCTGTCGAAGCCGGCGGCCTTGGCATCTGCCTCGGCATTCTCGTTGTAGGTGGGGTGGAACTGGCTGCAGTAGTTCTTTTGCAGCGATGTCGCGTGGATGCCATCCACGCCGGCAATGGTCTCGAGGAACATGCCGTTCGGCTTTTCGAAGATGAACGTGAAGTTGAAGTCATCGATGACCTTGATGGTCATCGGGTTGTTCTTGTTGTCCATCCAGCTGCCGGCTGCATAGTCGGGATCCTGGTACATCTCGACGGCAAAGGCGATATCGGCGGTGGTGAACGGGGTACCGTCAGACCACTTCACGCCCTCGCGGAGCTTGAACGTATATTCCTTGGCATCCGGGCTGACTTCCCAGCTCTCGGCCAGGTTGGGGAGCACGGTCTTCCATTCATGGTCGTAACGGACCAGGCCCTCATAGGCCACGGTCTTGACGATCAGGCCGTTGTCGCCGCCGCCATTGAGGCCCATGCGCCAGGTGCCGCCATACTTGCCGACGCTCTCGCCCTCGAGCACCAGCGGATTGCTCGGCAGGCGTTCAGCGACCGGCGGCAAGGCGCCGCTGCTTACCAGTTCATCGAGCGACGGCGCCTGCTGCTGCGCCAGCGCCGGCCCGGCGGCAGCCATCATGGCCGCCATGGCCACCGCTGCTGTCAGACCGAAGAAATTGTCTTTCCTCATTCTAGTCCTCCCTGTGCCGAAGCGAGTGCATCGGCGGTTTGCATCTGGCGCCCGGCTGTTCCTCCTGGCCGGTGCCGCGATAGTCCTGCTCAGCGAGCAGCACCCGCGCTCATGCGAGCGGCGAGATGGCAAGGGCGAGGCGTCCTTCCCGGCTGGCCTGCCGAGGGGTGAACACCACGCGCGTTAGGTCGACGGCGGGCTGGTACTGCTTTTCCGCCTGCCGGTGATGGTCGAGCGACACGTCGAGCCCGGCGGCGTCGAAGTCGACGCGCACGCCAGAACCGGCGTCTCCGATCAGCACCGCATCGGCTTGGTTCGTGACCGCCAGCGGCGTTACCAGCACGGATTGAAACTGCCCCTCGCCCGCCGCGAAGGCGTAGCTGTCCTCGACCAGCACACGGCCCGCCCCGCTCCGCTCCAGCGTCACGCAGCGCTTGAGGGTCTCAAGTCCCGCCACAGCCGGGTAGGCCGCGGTCATGTCCAGTTCCAGCAGGTCCTGCGATCCATCATGGATATGCCGCAACACGCGTGCCGCCTTGTCCCCGCCCGCCGCCTGCTCATGGCCGTTGACGACCGGCACCGAATGGCCACGCGACGAGGCAAACAGGTTGCTGTAGCGCTCCGGCCCGAAATAGGCCTTCGAATAGCGCCCGCGCCCCGGATCGGTCAGCACCACGGTGCCGCCGCTGACCACGATCAGCGAGCCAACATCGTTCTGGTTGTGCATCTCGTCATTGTGCCCGCCCTTGACGGCAAGGCGCAGCGAGCCAGGCTCTGCCGGGTCGAGCCGGGAGATCATCCAGGCCATGTCCTGGTACCAATCGTGCCGCGAGCCCGCGAAGGCCGCATTGGTCTCGGGTAGCGGCCAGGCGAACTGGCGCAGGGGCCAGGCGAACTGGTTGAAGTGATCGACCATGAAGTCGTTTCGCGTGCCCAGCCCCGTCAATTCCGGCAGGTCGAGGCGCTCGGCCAGGTAAGTCAGAAGGCCGGCATGAAAGCTCGGATTGCTGTCGGAATCCGAAAAGCTCGCCCACAGGCCGGGCGCCAGCATGGTGCGCAGCGGAAACTGGGCGATATCGCGGACAAGCTCACCCTCCAGCAGGTCGATCGCCCCACCCGTGCGGGCATGGAGCAGATGTGCCAGCACCACGTAGTTGCCAAAGCCATAGGACCAGTAATCCGGCCCCTCGGACGAGCCGCCCTGGCTATCGAAGGTTTCGAGGTAGTCGGCCAGGCTATGGAGGCCACGTGTCACGATCGCCGCCAGCCGATCGAGATCGGTTTCGAGATAGAGCGCTGCCCCAACCACGCCGGCGACGCAGACCGCCGTCCAGTTGTTGACCTGCCTGTCGGGTGTCGTACCGAGCCACCAGATGTCGTTGCGTTCGAGAAACGGCCTGATGGCGCGGCGATCGATCTCGCTGCCGATCCGCGCGCGCAGCGCCGGCGAGAGCTCTTGCCCCAACAGGTAGCCCAGTTCCGCCAGGTCGAGCGCCGTCATTGCGGCCGCCAGGTCCAGCGTGGGGCGATCCGGCGTATCGAGGTTGCGCGCATGGGCAGGCCAGGCCCAGTTTGTTTCCTCGAGCCGAGCCCAGGCAATATTCTCGGTGGCAGCCGTGAAGCGCCCCTTGCCTTCGAGCCATTCGGCGAGCGTCAGCCGATAGAGCATGTTGCGGCGCTGTCGCTGGGCATCCTCATAACCTTCGCGACGGCCGGTGCGCATGAAGTCGAGATAGAGGTCGGCCGGCAGCGCGGGGATGGCTTCGGCCAGGTCGGTTTCCGCACGCTTCAGCAGCGCGGCGAGAGCCGCCTCGCCCACCTTGGCACGAAGCGCCGCGACGGCGGCTGTGCCGCGCGGAGGGAAGGGCGCAAACGCCGGTGCTGCTTCCAGCACCTGGCGAACGTGCCTGACGTTCCACCGCCGCAAATCCATCCGATCCTCCCGAAGCCGCCTTTCGGCGTCCGTAAGTTTCGGGCCGTCTTTGCGGCCCTTGGGGATGACCAGCACGGCTGACCATCGATCCGGGTTTAAGGCTAGGGTAGATTTTGCGCATTCGCAAGCTTTTTGCGCAAATCACGCAATTAACGCAAATTTGCAACTTTTGCATCGGCGTTGCAAAGACATAGGTGATGGAAAACCACAGCAATCGTCGCCAGAATTGCAGCATCCCACGAGAAATCTTGCAGCACGCTTGCGGCACATGCTGGCAATTTCCACCGCCTGGGGTCGTGCGTGTCAGGCCGGAAAAACGGTCTCGCCCTCGACCGAGCTGACGCCGATTTCGAGCTGCTGCACCGCCCGCTCCCCGTCCATGTGCTCGGCCAGAAGCCGCACTGCGCCTCGCCCGATCGCTTCTCGATCGACCCGCGTCGTGCTCAGCCGCGGCGTTGCCATGCCCGCCAGCGGCAGATCGTCAAAGCCGATGATCGAGAAGTTCGGAGGCAGCGGACTTTCCGGCCCATAGATGCCCTCCAGCATCTCCACCGCGGCGATGTCGTTCCAGATAAAGGCGGCGGTAACGTCATGCTTGCCGGCAAGCAGGTCGGCCAGCAATTCCTTGGTATTCCGCTGGTCAGTATTGACGATCGTCCCGACTGCCCCCGGCGTCATTGCAATAGCCTGCTCGAAGCCGCGCTGCCGCTGACGGATGGTCGGGCGATGGCTATGTGTATAGTGCAGGATCCGCCGATGCCCCGCGCTCAACAGGCGCTGCGTCGCCATGAAGGCACCATAGTAGTTGGCCGGCGCCACCGAGCTGACCTGCATCTTGGGATCGCTGCCATTGACCAACACGGCCGGCACATCGGCTTCCGCAGTCCACGCCGCCAATTCGTCCCAGGCGTCGATCCCTGCCAGCAGCAGCCCACCGGCATCGGCCTGCGCCACCTGCTTGCGGATCAGGTCCAGCGTCACCGATGCCTCGTTGACCAGCCGGACGTCCAGCGCCATCCCCATTGCCGCAGCCTGCATGCGCATGCCCTCGACAATACCGACATAGAAGCCAGACAGTCCGCTCGTCGCGCTCCCCAGTGGCACCAGCGCCACCGCACGCTTGTCGCCGCCCGCCAGCGTCGTCCCATGCTTGGATTTATAGCCCAGCGTGCGCGCCATGCGCTGCACATCGCGCCGCACCGCATCACTGATGCCAATCTCATTGGCCAACGCCCGCGACACCGTGCTGACGGAAACGCCAAGACGCTCCGCAATGTCAGCCTGATTTGCTCGCTTCTGGGTCGCCACGGCAGCCTCACTCTTCCTCTACGCAATATTTGCGTTTTTTGAGGAGCGCAAGAGCTCGTCTCGACTTATCCTCTCAACTGAACCGACGTGCGAGCCACAGCATCTGCGCCCGGTCCTGGAAGGCCTGGCCGCCTTCGTGGTTGTTGAACTCATATTCTTCGATGCTCTTGTCGGCCCCGGCATAGGCATTGAAGGCGCCATAGACGGTCGAGGGTGGACAGACATCGTCCATCACCGCCACCGAGAACAGCGCTGCAGCCTTGGCCTGCCGCGCAAAATTGACGCCATCGAAATAGCCCAGCGTTTCGAACACCTTGGCTTTCTTGTCCCGGTGCTGAGCGAGGAACCGCACGATCTCGAGGTAGGGATCGCGGCCGGCCTTCTGCACGGCGCGTGGATAGTCGCACAGGAACGGCACGTCAGGCATTACCGCCCTGATCCGGCCATCGATACCGGCCGCCGCCAGCGCAATGCCGCCCCCCTGGCTGCCGCCGCAGACGGCAATCCGCTCCGCATCGACGAATTCCTGCGCCACCAGCATGTCGATGGCCCGGACGGCATCGGTGAACACCCGGCGATAATAGTAGTCCTGCTTGTCGAGGATGCCCTTGGTCATCACGCCGGGAATGGAGGGTGTGGTCCCCACCGGATCTGCGGTAGCGCCTGTCGACCAGCCGCTCCCCTGCCCGCGCGTATCCATGCGGAAATAGGCATAGCCCGACGCGGCCCAATGCAATTGCTCGTGTGGAAATCCCCTTCCACCGCCATAGCCGACATACTGTACCAAGAGCGGCAGTCGACCGCTCCGAACCGCCGGCAGGACGAGCCAGCCCTTTATCGGATGTCCCCCGAAACCGGGGAATGTGACATCGAAGGCTTCGACAGCCTTCAGCGTGGTATCCGCCGGCACGATGCTCACAGCCCCGCCGATCGCGCGCGCTTCGGCGATCGTAGCCTCCCAGAACGCTGCAAAATCGGCGGGCATCTCGACCGCACTGCGATAGGCACCAAGTTCAGGCTGGATCAGGTCGGGAAAGGGCACGGCACGACTCCTCGTTGTCGCGCGAACAATGCACCGCCACCCGCCTGCGTGCCAGACGATGCTACCGATTGGCCACAGCAAATGGCCCGTCGGCGGGGCGCTTGCGTATGGATATTAGGGCTTGAGCCCGGCCGGCACCGGCGGCGTTTCGTAGAGCAGCGTGATCTCGATCCGCTCGTTGGCCGCCATATAGGGATCGTTGGGGAAGAACGGGTCCGCCGAAGAACGGCCAACCACCGAGTCGACATGACTATCGGCCAGTCCGAACTCGCCGAGGATCTGTCGAACGGTGTTGGCGCGGTCGGCCGACAGCTCCCACGAACCATAGCGTGGATTGGCATAGACGCCGCCCGCCGCCGTATGTCCCGAGATACGCACCGGGCTCGCCAGCTTCTGCAGGATAGGGGCGATGGCGGCAATGGCCTGCCGCGTCGCCTCGTTGGGATATTTGGAGCCCTCGGGAAACATCGGCCGGCCTTCCTGGTCGATGATGCGGATGTTGAGCCCCTCGTCGGTCTCCTCGACAATCAGGTTGTCGGCAATCTGGGTAATGTCGGGCATGGACTGCCAGGCCTGGCGAATGCTGGCCGCAGCGCTGTGGAAGCCCTGGTCGTCATCGGCCTTGAGGTCATACTGCGAGGCGTTGGCCGCCTCGAACTCGTTGCCCTGTTGCTGGTCGCGGCCGCTCATTGAACCCTCGACGGTGCCGAACTGCTCGCCCTTGGGCGTCACCGAGGCATCCACGGTCACGTCGGGCGCCGAGCCCTGCATCAGGGCGTCCGAATTGTCGAGCGCCGTGCCCCCCATCAATCCACCTGAACCCGATGTGGTCGGGCTGATATTGGGCGGCGCAAAATACGAGGCGAGGCCTTCCTTCTGTTCAGGCGTGGTCATGCTGATCAGCCAGAGCAACAGGAAGAAGGCCATCATGGCGGTCACGAAGTCGGCATAGGCGATCTTCCAGGCGCCGCCGTGATGGGCGTGCTTGTTCTTCTTGACCTTCTTGATGATGATCGGCTGGTCGTAATTCGCCATTCTGGCTTCCTGACCCCAGGCTACGTCGCGGCCGTCAGATTGGCCGTCGCTTCGTCAATCTCGGCAAAGCTCGGACGGTCCTCGGACAGCAGGGCCTTGCGCGCGAACTCGATGGCCATCACGGGCACCTGCCCGGAAATGTGCGCCAGCAAGCCCACCTTCAGCGAAAGAAAATACTTCGATTCCGCTTCGTAGATATTGTTCAGCGACTGAGCGAAGGGCGCAAAGAAGCCGTAGGCGACAAATACGCCGAAGAAGGTACCCACCAACGCGCCGCCGATCATGTGGCCGAGCACTTCGGGTGGCTCGCTGATGGCCCCCATCGTGTGAATAACACCCAGAACCGCGGCCACGATGCCCAGCGCCGGCGTACCGTCGGCGAGCGCCTGCACGGCGGCCACGATGCGATGCTGTTCCTGGTGATGCGTTTCGAGTTCCTCGTCCATCAGCGCTTCCATCTCGTGGACATTGTTTGACCCGAGCGTCACCATGCGCAGGTAATCGCAGACGAACTCCACCGCATGGTGATTGTTGGCGAAGGTCGGGAAGCGCGAGAACAGCGACGATTCATGAGGATTTTCGATATGCTGCTCAAGCGCCAGGATGCCCTTGGACTGCACCAGCTTGAACAGGGTGAACTGCATGCCCAGCAGTTCGACATAGGCTGCCTTGTTGTATTTCGGTCCCTTGAACAGCGTGCCGAATGCACCCAGCGTACCTTTGATCACCGGGCCGGTATTGCCGATGACGAAGGCGCCGATCGCCGCACCCAGAATGATCAGGAATTCAAAGGGCTGCCACAGCACATAGAGATGGCCGCCCACGCCGAGATAGCCACCAATGACGCAACCGATAACAACGACGATGCCGATGATTAGACGCATATGACCTGAAACTCACTGAATAGACGACATCGTTCGCAGGTCTTCATTATCGGTGGATTTACCTTAACAGCCCGTTTCCGTGGGGTTCTTCCCCGCCGAACCTTTGGCAGGGCGTAGTGCCACAAGCCTTAAGATGGCCGGACACACTTGAATTGAATCATGTCGCAGCGAGCCGCGCGGGCGTTCAGGAGTTGGGGAAGCTCAACTGACCCAGCAGCTGGTTTGCGAGGCGCAGGCTGGCCCCAGTGGAAACAACGGTGGGCGGCAGGGCCAGCCATTCCAGCGTCCAGGCCGCGCCCGAGCGTTCGTTCTCATGCACCATCGACTGTTGCAGCACGCCGACCAGGCCAGCGTTGTAACGCGCCAGCGCCACCAGCACCTCTGCGGCCACGGGATTGGATTTGTGCGCCATCGACGACGAACCGCCACCGCCCGCCAGCGCGACGGCGCCGATTTCATTCTGGGCCAACAGGGCTACGTCGGCCCCGATCTTGCCCAGCGTACCGGTCAGGAGGGCCAGCAGCCCGCCAAAGCCGATCAGCGGATCGCGCGCCGATTGCCAGGGCTCGGCCAGACCCAGGTCGAGCTGCCGTGCCAGGGCGCGCGCAACCGCGTCACCCTGTCCGCCAAAACTGCTGCGGTCGCCAATGGGCCCGCCAAGCTGCACCACCAGCAGGCTCCGCCGCACGGCCTGCAGGGCGGACAGGTGCCGCCGGAGTGGTGCAGACCAGCTCGCGAGCTTGGCCCCGACCGTATGGGGCAAGGCCACCTGCATGCGCGTATGAGCCATCAGCGGCTGGGTGCCTTGCCGGTCGGCAAGACGGTCCAGCCCATCGAGCAGGGCCGTTAGCCGCGCGATCAGGATCGCAATCACCGCAGCCAGTTGCAGGACCAGCGCGGTGTCGACCGCATCCTGGCTGGTCGCGCCCCTGTGCAGGGCCTCGGCATGCGGTGCGGCGATGCGGCGGCGCATCTGGCCCAGCAGGGCCGGGACCACCACGCCATCGCGTGCCATGCCGGCCGCCAGGTCATCCCAATCAGGTTCAAAGCCAGCCAGACCGCTAGCGATCGCGGCCGCGGCGGCGGCGCTGATCAACCCCACTTCGGCTTCGGCTTGGGCCAGGGCGAGTTCGAATTGTACCATGGCCGCGACTTGCGCCGCGTCGCCAAGCAGCGCTTCGATCTCTTGGTCGCCCGCTAGGGCCGCAAGCAGGGGGCGTCGTGGGGTCATGGTGCCAATCTAGACGCGCTCGAGCGCAATGGCGATGCCCTGCCCGACCCCGATGCACATGGTCGCCAATGCCCGCCGCTTGCCGCTTAGGGCAAGCTCCAGTGCTGCCGTGCCGGCAATGCGCGCGCCACTCATGCCGAGCGGATGGCCCAGGGCGATCGCGCCGCCATTGGGATTCACATGATCGGCATCCTCGGCAACGCCCAGCTGGCGCAGCACCGCAATACCCTGGCTGGCAAAGGCCTCGTTGAGTTCCACGACGTCGAAGTCTCCTGGCGACAGTTCGAGCCGGGCACAGAGCCTTTCGGTTGCCGGGGCGGGACCCATGCCCATGATGCGCGGCGGCACGCCGGCCGTAGCACCGCCGAGAATGCGGGCAATCGGCGTGAGGCCATGTCGACGCGCTGCCGCTTCACTGGCAATGACCAGCGCCGCCGCCCCATCGTTGACCCCCGACGCATTGCCGGCAGTGACGGTACCCTCGGTAAAGAGCGGACGGAGTTTGCTCAGTGTCTCCACCGTCGTGCCCGCCCGCGGATGCTCGTCCCTGTCGACGACCACCGCCTCGCCCTTCTTCTGCGGCACCGAGACCGGCACGATCTCGCGCCCCAGTCGTCCACTGGCCTGCGCCGCGACAGCCCGGTCCTGGCTTCGCACGGCAAAAGAATCCTGGTCTTCGCGGCTGACGGAAAACTCGCGCGCTACGTTCTCACCGGTCTCGGGCATGGCATCCACGCCATACTGTGCCTGCATTTTCGGGTTGACGAAGCGCCAGCCAATGGTCGTGTCATAAATCTCGGCCTGGCGCGAAAACGCCGTGTCTGCCTTCGGCATCACGAACGGCGCGCGGGACATCGACTCCACGCCGCCGGCAATCAGCAGCTCCGCCTCCCCCGATTTGACCGCGCGCGCCGCCGTGATCACCGCATCCATCCCCGAGCCGCAAAGCCGATTGATGGTCGTCCCCGGGACAGAGAGGGGAAGGCCAGCCAGCAGCAGGCTCATGCGCGCCACGTTGCGATTATCCTCGCCGGCCTGGTTGGCACAGCCGAAGACGACGTCATCGACCGCGCCCCAGTCTACGCCGTCATGGGCCGCCATCAGTGCCCGAAGCGGCACCGCTCCCAGATCGTCGGTGCGAACCGAAGACAACGCACCGCCAAAGCGGCCTATGGGAGTGCGCAGATAGGCGCAGATGAATGCTTCCGCCATCTCAAACCTCCGGCACGACGAGTTCGGCAATCTCGCCATCGACCACGAGCTCGGCGCCGGTCACCGCCTGCAGGTCATCCAGACTGATTGCCGGAAGCTTTTCCCGCAACACGAAGCGCCGGTCCACGATGTCGATGACAGCCAGGCTCGTATAGACGCGGGTGACGCAGCCGACGCCGGTCAGCGGCAGGCTGCATGTCTTGACCAGCTTGGGCTTGCCATCCTTGGTCACATGGTCGGTGATGACGGCGACACGCTTGGCGCCATGTACCAGATCCATCGCCCCGCCGACCGCCGGGACGCCCTTGGGCCCGGTGCTCCAATTGGCCAGGTCGCCGGTTTCGGCGACCTCATAGGCTCCCAAAATGGCCACATCCAGGTGCCCGCCGCGCACCATGGCGAAGCTGTCGGCGTGGTGGAAGAAGGCCGCGCCGGGCTTCAGCGTCACCGCTTTCTTGCCGGCATTGATCAGGTCCCAATCTTCCTCCCCCGCAGGCGGGGATTCCCCGAAATTGAGAATGCCATTTTCGGTGTGGAAGATCGCCTCCCGCCCCAGTGGCTGGAACTTGGCCACCATTTCCGGAAAGCCGATCCCCAGATTGACATAGGCGCCGTCGGCAATGTCCTGCGCGGCGCGCCAGGCGATCTGCGCGTTGCTGAGCTTGTCCATCAATAGGCCACCTCGGCGCGCATCAGCGCCTCCTCTTGCTGGGCATCGGCAATTTCGACAATGCGATTGACGAAGAGGCCCGGAGTGATCACCTGCTCGGGATCGATCGTGCCCGGTTCGACAATACGCGTCGCCTGCACAATGGTCAGGCTGGCAGCCGCTGCCATGAGCGGGGAAAAGTTTCGCGCGGCCTTGCGATAGGTGAGGTTCCCCTGCCGGTCGGCCAGTTCGGCCTTGATGATGGCGACATCGGCCCTGAGCCAGCGCTCCTGCACATACATCCGGCCGTCGAACTCGGCGACGGGCTTGCCTTTCGCCAGTTCCGTTCCGTAGCTGGTGGGCGTGTAAAAGGCCGGGATCCCCGCGCCCCCCGCGCGGATGCGCTCGGCCAGCGTTCCCTGGGGCACCAGTTCCAGCCCGATATCGCCAACCAGGTACTTCTCGGTAAAGGCGCGGGGGTCGGCCGAGCGCGGAAACGAGCAGATCATCTTGGCCACCATGCCCGCATCGATCATGGCGGCGATGCCGATCCGTCCATTACCGGCATTGTTGTTGATGATGGTGAGTTTCCCGGGACTACCCGTGGCGCGAAATCGGTCGATCAGCGCGTGGATGAGCTCGATGGGGGCACCTGATCCGCCGAAGCCGCCGACCATGATGGTCATGCCATCCTCTATGTCGGCAACGGCCGCGGCCCGATCAGCGACGGACTTGTCCATGTCTGCTCCTCTGCATTTCTAAGAAATAGACACCGGAACGCGGACCTCGCAACACCGTTGTGCGCCCAACGCTATTTGTTCGATTATCGCCCAGAATCTTCTAGTGTAGCGAAGATGACCGATACCTACACGTCGAAGAATACCGTCTCCCGTTCGCCCTGCAGGTGGATGTCGAGCACGTATCGCGGCACGACGCTTTCCTCCCTGCGGGCGATGAGCGTCGCGCGCCGCAACGGATCGGCGATCTTCGTCAGGACCCAATCGGTGGCATTGGCATCGGCCTCGTCGGCAAAATAGAGCCGGGTCTGCAGCCCGATATTGACGCCGCGCGCCACGATCCAAAGCGCCACATGTGGCGCCATCGGCCGCCCATCAGGGCCGGGCACTGCGCCAGGCTTGATGGTCTCGAAGGTGAATACGCCATCGGCATCTGTCGGCTGCCGGCCCCAGCCCAGGAAAGCCGGCTCACCGCGGGCGGCCGGCCCGGCATAGGCGCCACTGGCATCGGCCTGCCAAAGCTCGACCACGGCGTCCCCGACCGGCGCGCCGGCGCCATCAACAACCCGCCCACTGATGACGATGCGCTCGCCCACCGTGTCCGGAGTCAGCATGCTGGCGCCCAGGTCGCTGGCATAGACCCCCCTGATGTCGGCAAAATTGGGCGTCATCCCGATATGCACATAGGGGCCGGCGGTCTGTGATGGCGTTTCCTTGAGCCTGGGTACCGGGTGCAGCATCAGTTTCCCTCGAGCTTGTTTTCGAACATGGTCGAACGCCGCCCACGCAGGACGATATCGAAACGATAGGCCAACGCATCCATGGGCGTCGTGTTGTGCCGGTCGAGGCGCGCGATCAACTGGTCGATTGCCGCCTTGTCCGGAATGGTGCCAACGATGGGGCACTGCCAGATCATCGGATCGCCCTCGAAATACATCTGGGTTATCAGCCGCTGCGCGAAGGCATGGCCGAAGACCGAGAAATGGATATGGGCCGGGCGCCAGTCATTGCCGCCATTGGGCCAGGGATAGGCCCCCGGCTTGACCGTACGGAACGAGTAGAATCCCTGCGCGTCGGTGATGGCGCGGCCGCAACCGCCAAAATTCGGATCGAGCGCGGCCAGGTACCCCTCTTTCTTGTGCCGATATCGACCGCCGGCATTGGCCTGCCAGAATTCGACCAGGGTGTTGGGCACGGCCCGCGCATTCTCGTCCAGCACCTGGCCATAGACGATCAGCCGCTGTCCGATGGCCTCCGTACCGTCCTGGCTGTAATTGCGGATAAGGTCGTTATCGAGCGGGTTGGGCCGCGAATGCCCGAAGGTCGGGCCGGTATTTTCCGAGGTGGTCCCGGCCAGTGCCAGCAGGGGTTGGCGCGGCGCCCTGAAAGTCGAACTCTTGTAGCCCGGCGTGTTGGCTGGCGGATGCCAGGCCCGGTCGCGCGGATAGAGCAAGCCATCCGCCCCCGGCAGGACGAGGTCGCTCATGGCGCTTCTCCCCGATTGCCCAATTCCTCCTTGGCGATCTTGAACGCACGATTGGCCGCCGGCACCCCGGCATAGACGGCCACGTGCAGCAGCGCTTCCTTGATATCCTCGGGCGAGCAGCCGGTATTGATGGTAGCGCGCACATGCATGGCCAGTTCCTCGTCATGCCCCAGCGCCGCCAGCAGCGCGATGGTCACCAGTGAGCGCTCCCGCTTGTCCAGGCCTGGCCGCGACCAGACCGAACCCCAGGCGCCTTCGGTGATGAAGCTCTGGAAATCGGCGTCGAATGGAGTCTGCCGTGCGGTGGCGCCGTTGACATGGGTGTCGCCAAGCACCGAGCGCCGCGTGGCCATGCCCCGCTCGTATAGACTTGCCTCAGTCATAGCCCACCTCGTTGAGAAATTGCGTCATCGCCGCAGCCAATGCCTGCGGTTGTTCAATGGAAGGAATATGCCCGCAATTGGGGATGATGGCGAACCGCGCGCCCACGATCGCCTCGGCCATGCTGCGCACCAAGTCTACGGGCGTGGAAAGATCCTGCTCCCCGACGATGACCAGGGTCGGCGTTGCAATGGCTCCGATCGCGTCCCGCAGGTCAGCATCGCGCAGTGCCGCACACGTGCCCGCATAGCCATCGACGGGCATGCGCAAAAACATGTTGCGCCACCCCGCCAGTTCCACGGACCGTCCGCTGCGGAAGCCCTCGCTGAACCAGCGGGCCATCACCGGCTCGACAATTGCATCGAGCCCGTTGTCCCGTACGGCAGAAATGCGCTGGCTCCACATCGCAGCGTCGCCGACCTTGGGCGCGGTGTCGCAGAGCACGAGCGCCGCCAATCTGTGTGGATGGCGTAGCGCGTAAGCCTGGGCGATCAGACCGCCGACGGAGACCCCGGCCAAGGCAAGCCGCTCGATGCCCAGATGCTGCAGCAGCCCCTCGAGATCGTCGACATGGTCGTCCAGCCGGTAATCGCCGGGTGGCGCGTCGCTCAACCCATGGCCGCGCTTGTCATAGGAAACAACGCGATATCGCGGCGTGAACTGCGTGATGACCCGATCCCAGATGCGGGCATCGGTGCCCAGCGAATTGGCCAGCACCAGCGACGGGGCGTCCGCACGGCCCTCGACTCTGAAATGCAGCACGACGCCATTGATCGAGGCAAAAGCCATTCTTCCTCCGCCCGCCAATTATGCTGGCTGACGGCTCCGAGTAAAATGACTAGTTCAGTCGGAGAGATAACCCGCCAATTATGCTGGGCCTTCCACCTATCAGATTTTAGCCCTGAGGGCCGCAATTGCATAACCGCAGCCCTCCGATTGCCAGCAATGCGTCGAGCCGAACTACTCCGCCAGCACGGCCTGTCGCTCCGGCGCCCGGCTCGGTGCCTTGCCATGCGACTGCAACTTCACATTCTTGATGAAGAGGGCACAGATCAGCCCAACGGCGAAGAGCGCGGCGCCGCTGTAGAACACCATCGAGAAGGCGGCGGCGAAGACCGATACCACCTCCTGCCCGGCCGCGGCCGGCAGCGTCGCGATCACGCTGGGGGTCATCTCGGTCATCTTCCCCGGCATGGCTGCCAGCGTCTCCGGGCTGATCCCGGCCTGGCCACGCAGGAGGCCCGCAGTCAGGATGCCGCCATTGGCGGCCAGACCCAGCGAGGCCCCGATCATGCGGGCCAATGTCAGCGTTCCTGTCGCGGCACCGACATCCTGCCGCGGTGCCGTAGACTGCACGGCCACCATCAGCGTCTGCATCTGCAACCCGATCGAGACCGAGAAGAAGAACATGAGCACGCCGATCAGCCAGATCGGTGTCGCAGCGTTGACCGTCGAGAAGGCCAGCATCACCGCAATGCCCAGTGCCATCGACGCCACCGGGTAAGGCTTGTAGCGCCCGGTGCGCGACACCAGGAAGCCGGTGCCCACCGAGGCAACCAACGATCCGACGGAGGACGGCAGGAACAGCAGCCCCGCGAAGGCCGGCGGCAGCCCGGTCACCGTTTGCAGGAACAGCGCGAAATAGTTGAGCATACCCAGCGTCGCCACCCCTGAAATTACCGAGATGATAAGCGAGAGCGCGATGGTGGAATTGCTGAGGAGATGCAGCGGCACGATCGGCTCTGCGGCACGCCGCTCGACCAGCACGAATGCCGCAGCGGCCGCAATGACGACGAGCGGCAGCAGGTAGACCATTACCCCACCATAGCCGCCGCCAAGGGCTTCCTCCGCCCAGAACACCAGCGCGGTAACCGCGCCGGCGAGCAGGAGGCCGCCCGAGTAGTCGATCTTGGGCTGCCGTCCGGTGGCAAAATTCGGCATGACCATGGCCAGCAAGGCGATAAGGCCCAGCCCGATCGGCAGGTTGATCAGGAAAATGTATTCCCAGCCGATGGCCTGGGCGATGAACCCGCCCGCCACCGGGCCGATCAGCCCCGAAACGGTGAACACTGCCGAACTATAACCCTGATACTTGGCGCGCTCCCTCGGCTCGAAGAGGTCGGCCAGAATGCCGAAGGCCGAGGTCATCAGCCCGCCACCGCCCAGTCCTTGCAGCACTCGCGCCGCGATCAGACTTTCCATCGACCACGCCAGCCCGCAAGCGAGCGAGCCGACGACGAACAGCCCGATCGCCACCATGAACACCCGCTTGCGTCCGAACAGGTCGCCCAGCTTGCCGTAGAAAGGCGTGACCGCCGCTGTGGCCAGCAGGTAGGACGCGCCGACCCAGCCGAACAATTCAAGTTTGCCCAGGTCGGCCGCAATTGTGGGCAAGGCCGTGGCTACGATCTGCATGTCGAGCACGGCCATGAACATCCCGACCAGCACAGCGCCATAGATGGCCATCTTGCGGCGGTGAGAGATCGGCATCGTGGTGGATTGAGTCATATCAGCGTCCTCAAAAAAGCGGCGCCAAAATGTGCCTAGGTCACATATGTGTCAAGGTCATATATTGGACTTGGTCCAATAATTTGCTATCGAGGCCCGATGACCGATACTGAGCCAGACCCATACGCCATCCATCGCGCGCACTTGCTTGAACTGGGAATGTCCCCAACTGCCGCCCAGGCGACCATCGACATTGACGGCGTGATGGCGCAGATCCGTCGCTCGATGGCCAAGCGAGAAATGGGTCGCCTGGCCCTGCGCGATCTCGAACTGCCCATCGACGTGGCCGATCTCGATATCCTTGCCGCACTCGAAGGTTGCTCGGCGCATTCAGGCGAGGCCACGGTCGGCTTCATTGCCGAGCGGCTCAACGTCGATCCTTCGCGCGCCAGCCGCATCGTGGCCGATGCAGTCGACAAGGGCATTGTCCGCCGGGCCGCCTCGCAATCGGATTCCCGTCGCATCGTGCTCGAATTAACCGAAGCCGGGCGCGCGCATGCGCTGGCCATCCGCCGCTACAAATGGCGAGTCTTCGCCGACGCGCTGGGTCACTGGCCGGAAGATGATCTTGTCACCTTTGCCAGGCTGTTCCAGCGCTTCAGCAACTGGATGGCGGAAGCCAAAGAAAACGCCGGAGCGCGCTAGCGTCGCGGGCCGGCGCGCAGCTGAAGAACGCCCGCCTCGCTGAGGGCGACCTATGAGGTTCAGACGAAAAGCCCGATGCCGCTACCCGGTAACTCATCGCAGGGCACCCCAAGGGCTCTGGCCCAGCTGATACTCAACCCTTGCTGTTATTGCCAAGCAGGCGCCCGAGCAGCGTCAGGCCGACCAGCAGCTGATTGGCATCGGGCGCCGTCTTGGGATCGACCATGTATTGGGTAAGCACGCCACTGATCAGCGCCAGCAGAACTTTCCCCAGCGCGGCGCGCGCCGATGGCTCAAGCGTTTCCTCGACAGTCAGAAACTGCTCGGGCAGGTCTTCGCTGGAGGCGGGATAGGCCTGGACGAGAATCTGCTTGAGGATCGGATTGTGCTCGGCCTCTATCAGGGCCTCGAAGCTTGCGACCATGAGCGGCCGATCGCGATGGAAGCTCTCGATGATCTGCGTCCACACGGCGACGAATTTTTCGTCCGGGCGGTCATATTCGATGCCCTGCGGGGCCGTGGCAACCACGTTGCCCCAATCCTCCATGGCGCTGGTGATGGCCTCCAGCATCAAGGCGTCCTTCGAGCCGAAATGATAGCCGATCGAAGCAAGATTGGTTCCTGACCGCGCGACGATGTCGCGCGCCGTCGTTCGGGCAAACCCCAGCTCCAGCAGGCTTTTCTTGGCACCCTCGAGCAACTCTTCCTTGTGTCCCATGCCGGCCGGCCCCTTTTTTATACAAACGTATGAATTGATCTATACAAAAGTATTATACATGTGTATAGATTGGTTATCGATAGCGAGGATATCATCATGTCTCAAGTCAAATCCGTATTGATCGCCGGCGCCGGTATTGCCGGTCCAGCCCTCGCCTTCTGGCTGGGCAAGCTGGGCTTGAATGCCACCATCGTCGAGCGCGCGCCGGCGCTACGCACTGGCGGATATGCGGTTGATTTCCGCGGCACCGCCATCGACGTACTCAACCGCATGGGCCTGCTGGAGCAGGTTCGTGCCTGCGACACGCATATGGGCGACATGATCTATGTTGACCGCAATGATCGCCAGATGGCCGTTCTGCCCGCTGCGGCAATGAGTGGGGAGATCGAGATCATCCGTGGCGATCTGGTTGGCATTCTGCACGACGCCACCAAGGCTGGCACGGAATACATCTTTGGTGACGCCATTGCCTTTATCGAGAACAAGCCGGACGGGGTCGAGGTCATCTTCGAGAGTGGCATCAAGCGGCATTTTGACCTTGTCGTCGGAGCAGATGGCCTGCGCTCCAGCCTGCGCCGGATGGCCTTTGGTCCCGAAGCGGCGCAGGTTCAGGACCTGGGCCTCTACGCCTCGATCTTCAGCGTCCCCAACACGCTCGGCCTCGACTATTCCGGCCGCCTCTTCAGCGCACCCGGTTCACTTGCAGGTGTCTATAGCGCGCGCCAGAACCGCGAGGCTCGGACGATGTTCTTCTTCAACAGCCCAGAGCCCCTCGGCAACCTGCGGGATGTGGCAGCGCAGAAGGGCGCAATCCGCCATCGCTACCAGGGCCAGGGCTGGCACGTGCCGCAACTGCTCAAGCACATGGACAATGCAGCTGACTTCTACTTCGACTCCGTGAGCCTGGTCAGCCTGCCGAAGTGGTCCAAAGGCCGGATCGGTCTGCTGGGCGATGCCGCATGCTGCGCCTCCCCGCTGTCGGGCATGGGGACGGGGCTTGCTGTCGTGGGCGCCTATATCCTGGCGCACGAACTGGCTGCATGTGGCAGCGACTTTGTCTCGGCCTTTGCCAACTACCAGGCTCGCATGCAGCCGTTCGCCACCGCGAGCCAGAAACTGGCCATGTCCGCGCGCGGCGGTTTCGTGCCGAATTCGTCATTCGGCATCGCGGTGCGCAATCTCATGCTCAAGGTGCTGCCGTTGATGCCGGGCAACGTCATCATGAAGCCGGTGCAGGATGCCGCCGAGACGGTGACCTTGTCACCCGATGGCTGGGCGGAAGCCGCCTGATCAAGTCGCGCGTGGTTCTTGGGTCACGAGCCTTTCCAGTTCGCCTAGAGCCATGCGCGTATAGCTCTGCACCACGGATTCGGCGTCAGGCCCCGGCAGACCTATCGCCAGCCGCATGGCCGACTCGCCAAGTGCCATCACCGCATATGCCGTAACACGCGCAACCTCGGCATCCAACGATGGCGACGCCCGGTTCATGGCCGCCGCCAGCAGCGCGCCATTGCGGGTATTGGCCTCCATCTCGATTCCATGCAGCGACTTGTCGGACTGAATGGCCAGCCAGACGTCACGCATAGCCGGACTTTGTTTCAGGAGGTCGAAATAGATCGCCATCAGTCGAATAAATGCGTCCCTGAGGGTCGCGGCGCTATCGACCGCGGCAAATTCCTGCTCGATGCAGGCGGAGCTTTCCGCATGGAAGAGGAGCCCCAACGCGCCGATCACCGCCGACTTGTCCCGGTAATACTGGTAGAGCGAGCCGATCGAAATTCCGGCACGCACCGCGATCTCATTCATGCTCATCGCATCGCTGCCTTTTTCGGCAATGAGCTCCTCGGCCACGCGAAGGATCAGCTCCTGCCGCGCTTTTGCGCGCGGCTGAACGGGCACCTTCCGCACGGACTGCAGTTCAAACATGAGCAATCCTCACTTTCACCTTGACGCATTCGCGACCTGACCATAAACATGAGCATAACTCACATTCTGGAAACTTCCTATGCCTAACCGATTGGACCTCTCCCAATGACCTTGAAGGACGGACTGATCCTTTCGTCGGCAATTGGCTGCGAGATCACCGGCGGTGTCTACTTCGCCTTTTCAGGCTTCGTCATGCCCGCTCTCGCGCAACAGGGGGGAGCCGGTGCTGCCGCCATGACGGACATCAACGAAGTTATCCTCGGCTCCGGCTTCATGCCCCTGTTTTTTGGCACCACCCTCGCTGCCGTGGCGCTCGGCATCATGGGCGGGTTCGATCTCCAGGCAAAACCGGGTCGACTGCTCCTCGCTGGCGGCATCCTTTACCTCGCCGGCATGTTTGGCTGCACGGTTGCGTTCAACGTCCCACTCAACGATGGGCTCGCAGCGGGGACGATATCTCGGAGCGATTATGTCGACCGGTGGACTCTATGGAACTCCGTGCGTGCAACGGCGTCAATCGGGGCGGCGGGGTTGTTCGCCTGGGTGCTCATCCAATGATGATCAACATAAGACGCGACATTGCTCGTGCATCCGAAGCGAGGCGAATGGCATGACATACGAATTTATCCTGACGACGCTCATCGTCGTTGCCTCGCCCGGGACTGGGGCCCTCTATACTATTGCCGCCGGCCTGGGACGGGGTAGGCGCGCGAGCCTCTGGGCTGCCTTTGGCTGCACGCTCGGGACATTGCCGCACATGCTTGCGGCCATCACCGGATTGGCGGCCATACTGCATGCAAGCGCCCTTGCTTTCGACATCATCAAATATGCCGGCGTCGCTTATCTTCTCTACATGGCTTGGTCGACGCTTCGCGAAACCGGTGTGCTTGCGGTCGAGCGGGAGGCTAGCAGCAAGTCGGCGCTGCAGGTGATCAACGAGTCCATCCTGATCAACATCCTCAATCCAAAGCTGTCGATCTTCTTTTTTGCCTTCCTGCCCCAGTTCGTGCCCACGTCGACGCCTGACGGACTGCCGTTGATGCTCCAGATGAGCGGCGTATTCGTCGCCATGACCTTCGTGGTCTTTTCGATCTATGGCCTCTTCGCCGCGGCGATGCGCGGACAAGTCCTTTCGCGGCCCTCGGTCATGCTCTGGATGCGGCGCACCTTCGCCGGCGCCTTCGTCCTGCTCGGCGCCAAGCTCGCCCTGACGCAGAGATAGCCGCGTGCGCGCCTCTGAAGGACAAGCGCCAGCCATGAAGCCCCAGGACTGGCTGCTCATTGTCGGACTGTCCCTGCTGTTCGGCAGTTCGTTCTTTTTTACCGAAATTGCCGGGGAGAGCCTCGGGCCGTTGACCATTGCGGCGTCCCGTCTGGTCATTGCCGGAGTGGTGCTGGCGGTGATCGCCCTGGTTCAATCGCGACGCACCGGGGCCAGGACACCGCACGGAACCCTGGTCCTGATGGGGCTGCTCAACAGCTTCCTTCCCATCAGCCTGATCGCCTGGGCACAGCAGAGCCTGCCCAGTGGCATCTCGGCCATTCTGGCCGCCACGTCACCGGTATTCGGCATCTTTTTCGCGCATGCCTTGCTGCGGCAGGAAAAGCTGACAACGATGCGGGTGGCAGCAACTATTGGTGCCTTTGTCGCGGTGGTCCTGGTCCTGGATCCGACCGGTACGGTGGGCCTGTCCGCCGGCCTGCCGCCATGGGCGGTTCTGGCCGCAGCCGCGAGTTCTGCCCTTGCCGGCGTCTTGGGCCGCAGGCTGATCGTTCCGGGCACAAGACCGCTCGATGTAGCAAGAGGACAGGTGATTTCCGCGGCGGTGATGGCAACGCTTGGTGCCGCGGTCTTCGAGCAGCCCTGGGCTCAACCTGCCCCCTCGGTGCAGGCATTGGCGTCGCTGGTGACAATGGGCCTGGTCTCCACGGCCCTCGCCTATGTACTCTTCTTCCGCCTGCTCGAGCGCGTCGGAGCCGCCAATACGCTGCTCGTCGGATTTCTCGTACCGGCTTCGGCAACACTGCTTGGCGCCACCTTTCTGGGTGAACGGCTTTCGTGGCTCCAGTGTGCAGGATACCTGGTGCTGGGATTGGCCCTGCTGGTCATCGGCCGGGCAAAGCCCGTACCGGCTGACACCCCCCTCCCTTCCGAGCAAGCCCGGTAGCATCCATGGTTCTGTCCAAACCCGAACTGCGCGTCGGACTGCTGCTTGCCGTGGCAATGTTCCTTTCCGGTGTAACGGCAGCAAGCACCTATCCCTATAGTTCGGTGGTCGCCATCGAGTTTCTCGGCATGTCTGGACCGCTGTATTCGGTCGTAATCGCCGTTAGTTCGATTGTCGGCGCCACGCTGTCGGGCATTTTCGGCTACTTCTCCGACCGTCTGCGAGACCGCCGCCTCATGGCCTTGTTTTCAGCATTTGCCGGGTGCGTGGGCTATGGGATGATTTATGTATTCCGCAACACCACGGCGTTCACTGTGGCCACCTGCCTCATCACGCCTGCCGCAATGTCGCTCTTTTCGCAAAACTTCGCCTATGCGAGGGCCTATTATCAGATGTCGGGCTCGGAGCGTGCCGACTTGGCCGTCTCTATGCTGCGCAGCGTTTTTGCGACGGCGTGGATCGTCGTCCCGCCGCTGGCCGGCTACCTGGCGGCCGTGGCTTCCCCGTTCGACGTCTACCTGATGACGGCCGTAGCCTATGTCGCCTGCGGCGCCGTGATCGTCTTCATGATGCGCGATCGCGCAACCGCCGTGCGGCCACCCAAGGCCTCGGCACAGCAGGCGGCGGAACAGCGGACCGCTCCAATCCCGGTGGTCTTCGGGCTTTTTGGCATTTTGCTCATGACGGTCGCCATGCGCCTGGTCGGCACAGCAATGCCGCTGGTCATTGTTGCGGAGATGGGCGGCTCGGTGGGTGATGTCGGCCTCTATGCTGGGCTGGCGGCAGCCTGCGAAGTGCCCTTCATGATTCTCTGGGCCTATCTGGGCCTGCGCATACCGCGAACCATCATCATTTTCGCCAATGGCCTGCTGCTTTGTCTCTACCTCGTCGTAGCCAGCGGACTGACCAGCGTGCAGGCCCTCCTTTGGTTGCAGCCACTCAATGGCCTGGCAATGGCAGCCCTTCTCACCACGACCATCAGTTACACCCAGGATGCCATCAAGGGCCGGGTCGGGCTCTCGTCGTCGCTGATCGATATACTGGGCGTCGCAGCATCGCTGCTTGGTGCGGTGATCTTCGGCGTCGTGAGCGCCATTGCCCAATATCGCGTCGCAATCACCATAAGCGGTGCCGTTGCGGCGCTGGGCGGATTGGCGGTCCTGCTCACTGAATACGGACCGGCGCTCCTCCGTCGCCCCCCAGACGTTCCAGACCCGAGGCACGCAGATGAACGATGACATTCCCACCGGGGAGCGGATCGATGTGACCGCGGAGACTGTCGCGGCGCTGGTCGCGGAGCAGTTTCCGCAATTCGCCGATCTGGAGGTTCGGCGGGTCCGCCAGAGCGGTTGGGACAATCATACCTTCCACCTCGGCGATCGGCATAAGGTGAGATTGCCGGCATCGGCCGTCTACCTTTCGCAGATAGACAAGGAAACGGTCTGGATTCCCAGGCTGGCACCCCAACTGCCTTGCCTCGTCCCACACCCGGTCGCGGTCGGCAGGCCCGGCCCCGGCTACCCCTTTCCTTGGTCGATCTGGGAGTGGATCGACGGCGTTCCCGCCGAACGCAGTGCGATTTCCGATCTTGGGCAATTTGCCGAAGACCTGGCGGGCTTCCTGCTGGCGCTGGCGCAAAGAGAAACGGCGGGCGCCCCGCTGGCCGGCCCCGACAACTTCTTCCGGGGCGGCGATCTTGGCGTTTATGACCAGCAGGCGCGCCAATGTCTGCTCCAACTGAATGGGATCGTCGACACCGCGCGACTGACCAAGGTATGGCACGAGGCAATTGCGAGCCGGTGGCAAGCTGCGCCGGTATGGGTGCATGGCGATATTGCCTGGGGCAACCTTCTGGTGCGTGACGGCAAGCTGCATGCCGTCATCGACTTCGGCTCCTCAGCCGTCGGCGACCCGGCGTGTGACTTGGTCATCAACTGGACGCTGTTTGACGCCGGAGCCCGCAGCCGCTTCCGGGCAGCCTACGACATCGACCACCAGACCTGGCAGCGTGCGCGCGGCTGGTGCATCTGGAAGGCAATGCTGATTATTGCAGACAACCTCCAGGATGCCGCCGTGGTCGAGCGCGAACGAGCGGTCCTCCAGCAGGTCATGGACGACCTGGATGAAAGCCGCTCCTGAAAGCCGGGACCGGCGACGACGCCGGAGAAACGACCTGCTTCCGTGCTCAATCCAAGGCATTGCCTAGCGGACAACATCGTAGACCAGCTTCTGGACGCCGTTGGCATAGGTCTGTGCCTCGACCACCTTGAGCATCTGCTTGTCCTTGTCGCTCTGGCTGAAAAGGCGCTTTCCAGCGCCCAGCAAGACCGGGAACACCAGCAGATTGTACCGATCGACCAGGCCGGCATCGGCGAGATTGCGGTTCAACGTGGCGCTGCCATGGACGATGATGGTCCCATCATAGCCGTCCTTGAGCGCGGCCACTTCGTCGAGGGAACGGAGGATTGTCTGCTCACCCCAATTGTGAACCAGGCTGGCCTGCTCGAGCGAAGAAGAGACGATGAATTTGGGTAGGGCGTTGTAGCGCGCGAAGTCATCGGTCATGCTCGGCCACACCGGGCTGAAAGCTTCGTAGCTCGCGCGCCCCATCATCATGGCCGTTGCTTCGTCCTGCTCCTTGGCCTTGAGGTCGTACACCTCGGGGAGAAACTCGATGTCCTGGAACGTCCAACCGCTATTGCGATAGCCCGGCTCGCCGCCTGGCGCTTCCATGACGCCGTCGAGAGACACAAAAGCAGTAGTAATAAGCTTGCCCATTTCCTGTTCCTCTTCGTGCTGGTCCGTGCCAGCCAATGTTGCACCGGGGCAGCGAATGTGTTGCCCGTTACACTGACAACGATCGAGCACTCCCCGTTTCGACGAGGGCCGGCGATCTTTCGCTGCCAAGACCGGGGTGCCGCGCATAGGGTGGTGGGCATACTCGGGTCGACCCGATGGGGGCTGGGGGCTGCCAGCGACGGATTACTGTGCTGTTGGCGCCGGTAGTCACCGGCATGATCAAGCTGCGCGGCCGACTGGAGCAGCCTTCTTTGACCTGAACTGAGGGGCAGCAACCCTCGCATGCCAGCAACAGCAATAAATCGTCAAAAAAATCGGAGACTGTCGTGAACCTGCTCGCCTACGCCGATAACTGGTGCGCCGCCTGGAACGCGCACGACCTGGAGCGGCTGCTGCAGGACTTCGACCAGGCGGTGGTCTTCAAATCGCCGGCGGCAGCAAAGCTCGTCCCGGGTTCCGGTGGGACGATCATCGGGAAGCCCGCCCTGCGCGCCTATTGGAGCGAAGGTCTGAGGGTCATACCCAACCTGCGGTTCCAGGTGCTGGCCGTTTACGAAGGCGTGGACTGTGTGACCATCAATTATGTCAACCAGGATGGTCGCGAGGCAAACGAGGTTTTGATCTTTCGGGGCGACAGGATCATTTCAGGCTTTGGAACCTACCGCATCGGCACGCCGGCGACCTCGGACGAAAACCATGCGCAGATCCGTTAGTCACGGACGACTATACTAGCCTGGCTGTGGTGGCTCCATTCGGCTAGGCCTCTGGCCGCTTGAACGGAGCGAGAATGACCCCGCCCTTGCCAGACAGAGCGTGCCGCAATTTGACACGGCCTTGCGACGCAGCCGAAATCGTCCAGCTGGTTTCCGAGACCATGGAATTGTCATTTGCCCAACCAAGCGCGCGCAACGACGGAGTGACCGATGAAGTTCGAGCCATTTGATCCCGCTACCGCCCAGCCAGACGGCCGACGCCCAACCAAGCTCAAGCTGTTCGACGCCACGAACGGGGAGGTCTGGCGCGGGCATCTTCTGGGCGACGCGCTGGGGACCAGCGTCACCGTTCTGGCCTATGGCAACGAGACCATCGGCGAGGGACCCAAATTGCATGTGCATCCCTACGACGAAGTCTTCATCGTTATCGCAGGACGCGGCCGCTTCTATGTCGGCGATGAGATCATCGATGCCGAGATCGGGGACGTCGTCCTTGGCCCCAAGGGCATACCGCACCGGTTCGAGAATCTGGGCCCGGGCCGGCTGCAAACCCTGGACCTCCATTTGGGCCCGCGTTGGTACCAGCACAACCTGGGGTGACGCGGCAGAAACCGCCAATCCGTCTAGTCAACGCTGCGCTGTCGCTGGAGGCCGACGGCGAATTGCAGACAACTGTCTTGCTGATCGAAGACGACAAGGTGGCGGCCATCTACGTCGTCCGCAACCCGGATAAGCTCAAACACCTGCACGAGCGTCAGCTTCCGCCGGAAACAAAAAACCCCAGCAATGGCTGGGGTCGTGATGGTAGCGGAGGAGGGATTTGAACCCCCGACACACGGATTATGATTCCGCTGCTCTAACCAACTGAGCTACTCCGCCCCAAAGGGCGGCCCGGCTTGCCGGGCGACGCGCCCTAACTAAGTTTAGCCCGTTCCCCTGTCAAGCGGCCAGATAGCGGTGATCAATGCGTCTTGCGCAGGCCTGCGATGGCTTCACGCACCAAGAGCAGGTCGGCCTCGAACTTCGCCTGTTCCCGCGCCTTGCCTTCCACATCTGGAATGCGCAGCAGGTAGGATGGGTGGTTGGTGACGAACAGCGTGGTGCCGTCCGCCAGAGCGATCGGCGTGCCGCGCAGCTTGCTGATGGTCACCGATTTTCCGAGCAAGCTCTGCGCCGCAGTGGCACCAAGCGCCACGATCACCTTGGGTTTGACCAAGCCGATCTCGAGGTTGAGCCAGAACTTGCAGGCCTGGATCTCGCCACCATCGGGCCGCTGGTGGATGCGGCGCTTGCCGCGCGGCTCGAATTTGAAGTGCTTGACGGCATTGGTGACATAGACCCGGGACCTGTCGATGCCCAGCTTTTCCACCGCCCGGTCAAGCACCTGCCCCGCGGGACCGACAAAAGGCTTGCCCGCCAGATCTTCCTGGTCGCCCGGCTGCTCGCCGACGAACATCACCTCGGCATGTTCGGGTCCCTCGCCAAACACGGCCTGGGTTGCGTGCTCGTAGAGCGGGCAGCGCCGGCAGCCCTGCACTGCGGCGCGAGCATCGGCCAGGCTGGCAATTTCGCCGACGTCTTCAGCACCTTCTACCTCCCGCGCCTGCTGGCGAAGGTGGCGTGATGGTGGTTGGCTGGCGGTGCGTTCGATCATCTCGGCCTCCATCTGCCTGGCCCCGCGGATCAGGGGAGCAATGAGTTCGGCCTCGGGCAGGTTGCGCCAATATTTGACCGGCATCTCTGATTTCATCATCGAAACCTTGAGCCGGGCCGGGTTGAAGATCGAGGAAAAGTAGGTTTTCCAGTCGCCTTCCACGGCATCGTCCTGCGGAACATCTGCCCGCTTGCCACCCGGTCCAAAGGCGAGGCTTTCTCCGTCCCAGTAGGCGCTGCGATAGGGGGTCACGATCGCCCAGACCATGCCGTCGAAGCGCCGGGCGAAGAACGGGGCCGTGCGCTCGAGTGTGTAATGCTCCGGCTCAAACCAGGCGGCATAGCGCTCGAGGCCGCTGTCGTCGACAATCGATTTGAAGCGCACGAAGGCCTTCATCTTGTGGCTGTCACGGCGCACGGCCGATGTCCACTTCGTCAGCAGACTGTTGTCCGGATCAGCAGAATTCTGCAGCAGTTGCCCGTCAGCTTGCAGCCGCCACAGCAGGCGATAAAGCACCGCAAACCGCGCCGGATCGGCGTGGCAGATAGCTTGTTCGGCCAGATCGAGGAATTGGCGGGGAACCGAGCCGACCGGATGATCGGCCAACGGCAATGGCGTCGGCTGATCGAGGAGACCGCCTACATCGCCCAGCATACGCCACTCCACCTGGTCGGGGGATAAACCGGCGGCCAAAACCTGCCGCGCCTTGCCGCGCCACTCGGCGAAATCGTTGAGCCCCTCCATGCGCACGATATGCATCAGAAGAGGCTCAACTGTTCCGGCTGCGGCGTCAGCCTGGCCCGCAGGCGAGTATCATCAGTCAGTCCGCCGGGGGTCCAGTCCGCGCATTCGATGAACGGCCGCACCTTGTCGATCGAGCCGGCAATGCGCGCCACGTCGTCCAGCCGCAGCCGGTGATGCCGGCGGGTAGCGATGATGCGGTCGACGCCCCGCGTGCCCAAACCCGGCACGCGCAGCAGCATTTCCCGATCAGATCGGTTCACGTCCACCGGAAACAGCTGTCGGCTCTTGAGCGCCCACGCTAGCTTGGGATCGATGTCAAGATCGAGCAAACCACCCTCCCCGCCCGCGACGATTTCGGGCACGTCGAAGCCATAAAAGCGGATAAGCCAGTCGGCTTGGTACAGCCGATGCTCGCGCATCAGTGGCGGCGGCTTGAGCGGCAGGCGCGAACTGGCATCGGGAATGGGCGAGAAGGCAGAATAGTAGACGCGCTTGAGCCGATATCCAGAATAAAGGCCAGCCGCCCGGTGAAGGATGGCCCCGTCATCTGCGGCATCGGCCCCGACGATCATCTGCGTCGATTGTCCCGCCGGCGCGAATTTGGGTTTCGCGGCCTTGGCCTTCTTGTCGGGATCGGCTTCGTCGAGCTTGCCCCGCACGCGGGCCATGGCGGTGCGGATCTCACTGGGCTTTTTTTCCGGCGCCAGCGTTTCGAGGCCGATGTCGGTGGGCATTTCGATATTGGTCGAGAGCCGATCGGCCCAACGCCCGGCTTCGGCCAGCAGGTCCGGAGCGGCATTGGGGATGACCTTGAGATGGATGTAGCCGGCGAACTGGTGCTCCTCCCGCAGCGACCGCGCCACCCGCACCAGTTCCTCCATCGTATAGTCGGGTGAGCGGATGATGCCCGAGGACAGGAACAGCCCCTCGATATAGTTTCGCTTGTAGAAATCGAGCGTGAGCCTGACCACCTCCTCGACGCTGAACCGTGCGCGGGCGACGTTGGAGGACGAGCGGTTGACGCAATAAATGCAGTCATAGACGCAGAAATTGGTCAGCAGGATCTTGAGCAGGCTGATGCAGCGGCCATCCGGCGCATAGGAATGGCAGATGCCGCTGCCCTCGGTCGAACCGATTCCCCCCGTCCCGACGCTGTTGCGCTTTTCCGACCCGGACGAAGCGCAGGATGCGTCGTATTTCGCAGCATCGGAGAGGATTGCCAGCTTGCGGCGCAAGGTCAGCGCGGCCATGTTCGTTCCCTTTATGTTCACATCAAGGGATAGCGCGGATTGCGGAGCCGATGCATGTCAAAAAGACATGAGTCGGGGATTTGTGATCGGAGCCCGAACGCGCTCGATCGTCACCCGAGGGCACGGCACTTGCAGAGCGCAGCAAAATGTAAAGCCCTCGGGTCAAGCCCGAAGGTGACGGCCGGTGGTTGGACGTGGTGTAGTTGCGCCAAACTGGAGTCGCCCATGGACATGCTCAACGACCTGCCGACCACCGGGCCCATTACCCTGATCGCCGAATTCACGGCCCGACCCGGCCAGGGCGATACGGTGGCCGCCTTGCTTGCCGGCCTCGCCGCCGACGTGCGGCAGGAGCAGGGCAATATCGCCTTCGAGTGTTTCCGCCGGTTGGACGACGCCTCAAAGTTCGTGGTCTATGAAATCTATCGCGACAAGGCGGCTTTCTCGGCGCACATCACCGCTCCCTATGGCGCCGTCTTCAATGCCCGGCTGCGCGAGCTGATCGTCGAGCCGAATTCAGTGCTGACGTTCCTCACACCATCGTCCGTTCAATAATCGACACCAGTCCGTCGCTATTGTCCTTCTCCACAAGCCGAGCGCAGTCCTCTACATCTGTCTGCAACACGGCGCGCAACAACCCCGCCGCTTCAGGAGACACCAGATGACGCTCGAACTCGGAGGCATCCATCACCTCACGGCGGTAACCGCCGAGGCCAAGAAGAACCTCGCCTTCTATACCCAGACCCTGGGCATGCGGCTGATCAAGAAGACGGTCAACCAGGACGACACCACGGCCTATCACCTGTTCTATGGTGACGGCGTGGCTTCGCCCGGCGCCGACCTCACCTTCTTCGACTTCCCCGCCGCCCGCGAACAGCGCGGTAATCACACCGTCAGCCGCACCGGCCTGCGCGTCGACAGCGAGGACAGCCTCAACTGGTGGAAGAACCATCTGCAGGCCAACAATGTTGGCACGTCCGCCATGAAGGAACGCAATGGCCGCCTGTCGCTCGATTTCGAGGACTTCGAGGGCCAGCGCTTCCGTATGGTGATCGACGAGGCCAATAAGGTCGTGCCCTGGGCCAAGTCGCCGGTGCCGGCCGAACGGCAGATCATTGGCTTGGGCCCGATCTCCTTGGCCGTGCCGCGGCTGGACCGGACAGAAGCCGTGCTGACGCAGGTGATGAACATGCGCAAGGTTCGCTCCTACCCCGCCGCCAATGGCGTTGCCGAAACCCATGTCTTCGAAATGGGTCCTGGCGGTCCGGGTGCCGAACTCAATGTCGTGGTCGATCCGAGCCTTTCGCCGGCCCGTCCCGGTGCCGGTGGTGTCCACCACGTCGCCTTCCGCACGCCCGACCAGGACAGCCTGCGCCAGTGGATCCGGCGGGTGAATGACGTCGGCATTCGCTCCAGCGGCGAAGTCGAGCGCTTCTATTTCACCTCGCTTTACTTCCGCGAGCCCAATGGCATCCTGTTCGAGATCGCCACCGACGTCCCCGGCTTTGCCGCAGACGAGCCGATAGAGACCCTCGGCGAAAGCCTGGCCCTGCCGCCCTTCCTGGAAGGCAAGCGGGCCAGCATCGAAGCGGGATTGAAGCCGCTGGTTTAACGGCTGGGCGCCTCTTCACCTCTCCCTTTGGGGGAGAGGTCGACCCGTCTTCGGGTCGGGTGAGGGGGCCTTTACAGAGCGCTGCGTGAGGGGAAGGCCCCCTCACCCGGCCTACGGCCGACCTCTCCCCCAAAGGGAGAGGTGAAGGACTTTCATCCGCCCTACGAAGCCAAATGAAAACACCCTCGGGCCTGGCCCGAGGGTGACGATCGCGTCTTGCGGATTACCCAGCGCAAACTACTGCTGCGGGGCGCATTCCCCGGTCGTGCCCATGATGCAGCCCGGGTCGGGCCGGGTCGTGTCCACGTCAACCGTATCCGGCTGCAGAAGTGCCGTCGTCTTGATCAGTTGGATGAATTCGGCGCGGTAGCCGCTTTCGTCCTCGCCCTTGCCAGAACGAGCCAGCGCGGCGATGTCGCTCCAGCTCATTTCCCCGCCATAGTTCGAGCCCTTGAGCTTCTGCCCATAGGCGGCCACGGCTGCGGCAAAGCGCATGTCGTCGCTGACTTCGCCGATATCGCCATAGACCACCGACGGTGTCACCGGCTGCTCGATGAGCTGGCTTACATCGCTCTCGGGCAGCTTGTAGCGCATCTTGAGGAAGGCAATTTCCTGCCCGGTCGACATCACCGGCTCCTCGGCGCCATAGCGCAGCGGATCGACCAATCCGGCACCCGACCCGACGGGGGTAATCTCGTAGATCGCCGTCACGGTATGCCCAGCGCCGATATCGCCGGCATCGACCTTGTCGTTGTTGAAATCCTCGCGATTGAGCGCGCGGGTCTCGTAGCCGATCAGCCGATACTCGGCGACCATGGCCGGGTTGAACTCGATCTGGATCTTGACGTCCTTGGCGATCATTTCGAGCGTGCCGCCCATTTCTTCCACCAGCACCTTTTGGGCCTCGCGGAAGCTCGAAATATAGCTGGCATTCCCGTTGCCGTTTTGCGCCAGCGCCTGCATCGTCGCGTCGTCGAGATTGCCCTGGCCAAAGCCGAGCACCGACAGCGTCACGCCGCTGTCGCGCTTGGCCTTGATGAAATTCTCCAGGTCTTCCGGATTGTCGATGCCGACATTGAAATCGCCGTCGGTGGCGAGGATCACCCGGTTGGTGCCGCCTTCCACCTTGGCCTGCTCGGCCAGCCTATAGGCCAGTTCGATCCCCTCTGCACCAGCTGTGCTGCCGCCGGCCGAGAGATTATCCAGCGCAGCCAGGATCTTGGCCTGCTCGGTCGCCGGGGTCGGCTCTAGCACCACGCCGGCCGAGCCGGCATAGACCACGATGGACACCGTATCATTGGCGGACAGTTGGTCGACCAGGAGCGCAAAGGCGCGCTTGAGCAATGGCAGCTTGTCGGGCTCGTCCATCGAGCCTGACGTGTCGATCAGGAATACCAGGTTGCTGGCCTTGTCTTCAGTCACCGGGGGGACATAACCCTTGATGCCGATATGGAGCAGCTGTGTCTTGGGGTTCCAGGGCGTGGGGTAGACCGCCATGGTCGGCTTGAACGGCACCGAGGCACTATCGGCCGGAGCGTAGTCGTAGGGGAAATAGTTGATCATCTCCTCGATGCGCACCGCATCAGGCTCGGGCAGGTAGCCGTCCTCGATCATCCGCCGCACATAGGAATAGCTGGCGGTGTCGACATCGATCGAGAAAGTCGAGACCGGTTCTTCGGCCACGGCCCTGAGCCGCTGTTCCTCGAAGCCGGTGAATTCGTCGCCACTGGGCTGCGTCGGCTGCGCGACAGTTGGGGGCATGGGGGCGGGCGCGGCCATGAATGTGCCGCTTTCCGCCATGGCCGCCCCGGCAGGCGCCTGCTGCGGCGCCACCGTGCCGCCAACCATGGGCGCTTGCTGGCGGGCAACTTCGGTATCCATCAGCCCGCTATCGAGATCGGGCGCCATCTCCTCCATCGGCACCGGCTCGGGGGCAACGACACTTTCGTCGCGACCCGCGGCCGCCGCTTCCGTGCCTGGCGAGACCGGGGTTACCGTCATCGGGCTGGCGGTGCTGTTGGCCACCGCATCGACCGCCTGCTCGGCCTGGGTTTCGACACCCTGTTCGACCGGCGGCGGTTCGACCGAAGTGACCGGGCGCGGCGGCACGGCGTCAGCCGGCGTCATCGAGGTTGTCGAATAGAGCTGGTAGCCGAGTGGCAGGATGAGCAGGGCGATAGCGGCAGTGCCGATGGGGAGACGCATGTCCATGATCGATTTCCCTTTCCAGGAAGTGATGATGGACGTGAGACGCTGGCCCCAGGACGATCCTTGGGCTGCCGGCGAAGTTTTTTTGTTCGCAGCCTCGAACGCCGCCATGCCCGCCGCCATGGCACGCTTTCTGGCCTCGGCGCGCGGGTCGGGCGCCTGGGCGCCTTTCAGCTGTTCAAACGGATCGTGCATGTCGTCATTGCTCATAGCAGCCCCCTCAGGGTCTTGCGGGCCTCGTGGACATGGAACGACACCGTCGCTTCCTTGATGCCCATGATCTCGGCCGCCGCCGCGTGGCTCAATTCCTCCGCATAAACCAGCAGCACCGCGTCGCGCTGCTTCTCGGGCAGGGTGCGCACCGCCGCCCAGAGCTGGCGATTGGTCGCTGCCTCTTCCTGCTCCGCCGGCTGGTCCTCCGGCGTTACCTCGGCATAAGCATCGGCATATTTGCCGCGTCTTTTGCCCGCCCGCTGCATGTCGCGCACCGCGTTGAGCGTGATGCGATAGACCCAGCTCGAAAAGGCGCTGCGCCCGTCGAAGCCGGCAATGGCGCTACCCAGCTTCACACAGACATCCTGCGCGATGTCCTCGGCATCGGCGCGATTGCCGCACCATTTCCAGGCCGTGCGATAGATGAGGTCATAGTGATCCTCAATCAGCTCGCCAAAGGCTTCGGGATCGCCGTGCTGCGCGCGCACGACCAGCGCCCGCGTCATCGCGTTCGCAGCATCGACGGGGGATGCGGCAGTCAGTCCCATCACCAGGCCATGCACCCGAGCCTACCTCTGACATCATTGTAGTGGTAAGACGCCCCTGCCCGCCCGACCCTTGGGGTGGTTATGCAGATTTATTTCGCGAGGCCCCGATGGACGATCCAAAGCCGAGCCCCTTTGCGCTCAACCGCGGGCGCATCATGCTGCTGGTGCTGGGCGCCATCCTGGTGCTGATCGCCATCTCCACCTGGCTGGGCGGCATCAACGCCTATCAGCAGCTGCGCGAAGCCAATGCCGCGGCGACCCAAGCGGCGCCGGCGGCAGCCGACGCGCCGGCGCCATGACTATTGGCGATTGAGGACAATTGTGAAGCGGCAATAACCGAACTTGCGCCCGCTCAGATCCATCGGCGGGCTGCTCCGCTCGAACAGAATGTCCCCGAAAAACTCTTCGCGCATAGCCCGCCGGGCGTTGTAGAGCCCCAAACCGCTTCCTTTGTCCATTGTCCTGGCTTCCCGCCCCCGGTAGCCGCTTTCAAAAATCTTCTCGACCTCGTCATCATGGACATAGGGGCCCAAGGACGTCACCGACCCAGCAATGCGCGTTTCGCCGTCATTCACCTCACAATTAATGATGCTGCCGCTCGCACAATACTTCACTGCATTTTGCAGAAGCGTCCATGGCACCATGTTGAAGTAGTTGGGTCCGCGCACGCAGGCATGGGACTTGCCCGTCAGCTGTATCCTGACCTTGCGGTTGCAGTAGCTAGCCCAGGCCCGAGCAGCACGGATCGTCGCGTCCATGCTCTTGTAAAGGTAAAGGTCCATCTGCGTGGCAGTGAAGCCTTCGAGATAGTTCACAGCCTGGCGCTGCGCCATGATCAGATTGAGGAGATCATTCACGTTCTGTAGCTTTTGGCGCAGCCCAGCCGCGTCGTTCGCTCCGCCCTGCGGGACCAAAGACTGTTGCCTGAGCGCCTCGAGCAGCCCTTCGATATCATGGTGGTGCTGGACGAGCCAGTTCAGTTCCTCGGGTGTGTTCATGGTCCCGACAGCGTCCGCGCTAGTTTGACGACTGCGGAAAATGCGGAAACGGAACCTGCCAAAACCTCGGAATAATCGACATTTGTTCGCAGCTTGCCGAGACCCTTGGAGAAGATGTCCGGCTGGTTCTTGATAAACGATTGAGTGTAGTAGTGCTCCGCCAACAAGAGCTGCTTGGAATTGAGCCCCTTCTTACGCAGGAAGTTGCGCATCCTGGTCCATTGGCTTGTGGGTGACAGAATGTCTGCGAGCAGCCGATCAAGCACCGGGACCATGTCTTCGAGCGCCGTCTGCTTGGACAGCACGATATCGCTGCTCTGCTCGGCTCGCCGAATGAGATTGGAGTTCCTTTGGGCGCCAGTGAGCACGACGACGCGCAGCAGCGGGTATTCGTTGAAGTACTCCTCGATGGCTGGCAGGCCATGCTGATTGGTGTTCTGGGGCATTACGCCCATGATGTCCGATATGACGATGGCAAATTGCCCCAACTCGGTTCCGGGCGGGGAGGTGGTGCGGGTGGTCAGGGTAAAGCCGTAGCTTTCCAGCCCTTCGCGATACGGGAAGCCTTCGTCATCGATGGCGATGATCCTCAGCTTGGACCTTATTTCCCGCTTGACCGTAAGAAGGCCGCTATCAAAGGTAACAGCCTCTTCGCACGTTCGCAGTCGCCAGATATTAGGCAGAACAGAAAAAAGCATATCCAGTAATCGCTCGACGCCGACAGACATCTACCGTAGTGGATTTCCGGAACCGCACAATTACTTTGTATGCCTCAAGCAGCCGCAAACACTTGCGGCACGGCTTCGGCGATGAAGCCGCCGCCCCAGACTTCCGAGGTCGGTGTGTCGTCGGCATAGAAGACGCATGCCTGGCCCGGCGAGATGCCGTATTCGCCTGACACCAGCGTCACGAACACGTCGTCGCCGCGCATCTGCACCACGGCCGGCTGCGGGCCACGGGTTGAGCGGACCTTGACCTCGACCGGGGCCCCATTGCCGGCGCTGAGTTCGGCCAGCGGCCGGGCGCCCAGCCAGTTGACGTCGCGCAGCCGCACCGTATGGGTCTTGAGCGCCTCGCGCGGGCCGACGATGACGCGACCCGTCTTGTGCTCGAGCTTGATCACATAGAGGGGCTCGGCCGCTGCGACGCCCAGGCCCTTGCGCTGGCCGATCGTGTAGTTGACGATGCCCTCATGGGTGCCGAGTACCCGGCCATCGAGATGGACGATCTCGCCCTGCGCAGCAGCCTCGGGATGCATCTTGCGGATGATGTCGGCATACTTGCCCTGCGGCACGAAGCAGATGTCCTGGCTGTCGTGCTTTTCGGCGATCTCGAGCCCCATGTCGCGGGCCAGTTCGCGCACTTCGGCCTTAGGCATGCCGCCCAGCGGGAAGCGCAGGAAATCGAGCTGGCTCTGCGTGGTGGCGAACAGGAAGTAGGTCTGGTCGCGCTCGGCATCGACCGGGCGGAACAGCTGCCGTCGGCCGTCTTCGCCCAGCCGGCTCTGCACATAATGACCGGTGGCCAGGACGTCCGCACCCAGGTCCCGGGCCACTTCCATCAGGTCGACGAACTTGACCGACTGGTTGCAGGCAATGCACGGCACCGGCGTTTCGCCCTGCTGATAGGCATTGGCGAAGGGCGCAATCACCGAGCGCTTGAAGCGCTCCTCATAGTCCAGCACGTAATGGGGAATGCCCAAGGTCGCCGCCACCCGGCGCGCATCGTGGATATCCTGCCCGGCGCAGCATGCGCCCTTGCGATGGGTGGCCTCGCCATGATCGTAGAGCTGGAGGGTGACGCCGACGACGTCATAGCCCTGCCGGGCAAGCAGGCCGGCAACGACCGAGGAATCCACGCCCCCCGACATCGCGACGACGACGCGCGTGTCTTCGGGACGCTTGGCGATATCAAGCGAGTTCAACATGTCCTGTATCCGGTTGGGTTCAAGGGCCAGCGGACGAATTTGGTGGCGCTCAATACGCCTTCTGCACGGCGCTAGCAACCGTGGAGGCTCACCCCGAGCCATCCCGCCAACTGGGCAAGAAATGCCGCCCGGCAGTATTTCTTGCCGCCAGAAGGCAAGTTCGGATTGTCCTGCCTCTGCTCAACCCATTGTCGAATAAACACCTTTTAGCTGAAGTCCCACTTGGCACCACCCTTGCACCGTCACCAGCGGATTAGTCGCATTAGTACATGGGTTCGCATTCGTGGCATCACATCTGACGGTTACCACCACCACTGCAGGCGTCAGCAGCAGCAAGGCTCTCAACGCATCCGCAGATGCGACCGAGGGCCCGGTCGATGTGTTCGCAGCACTGTTGGGCGCCGCAAACGCGCCGGCCAATACGGAAACCAGCAAGAGTTCGACCGCCAGCCTGGACGTGAACCTGGGGAACCTGGTGAACATGTCGTTGGGCTTTGGCGAAGAGGGAACGCCTGAACAGGACGACCCCGACGCCATCGCTGCTGTGATCGATGCCGTGGTACCGATCCAGGATCGACTGGACGCCACACCCGTGCTGTCCGACATTGTCGATACCCTCGCCGACCTCAAGGCCAAGCTTGAAGCCGGAGAGCCGCTTGATCCCGAGACGCTCAAGAAACTGGACGCTGCGCTGGCCGATCTGGCCGCGGCACTCGACATCGACCTCTCCGCCCTGCCCTCGCTCGACGACCTCACGGCGTTGGTGAACAACATCCAGCCCGACGATGCCAGCCTTGCCGCCCGCCTGACCGCTGCCTTTGGCCCCGTCGCCGAAAACCTGTTCAGTGGCTCGGCCTCGGCCGAAGCCAGCGCCGAGCTCTCGGCCCAGATCAAATCGGTTGGCGACAAGCTGGCCGCATTGCTGGCCGCGCTCAACAAGGGTGAAGCCGACGCCGACCAGTTGGCCCAGCTCGAACTCGATGCCAAGGCCGACCTCGACCTCGATGCAGCGCTGGCCAAGCTCGCCCAGGCCACCAAGCCCGCCGTTGACACCGACATCGCGACGATGCCGCTCGCCGCGCCCGAACTTCAGCTGACTGAAAAGGCGCTGACCGGGAAAGCAGGCCCGACCGCGCCAGCGACCGATGCGCCCGCTGCCGATGCCGCGGGGGAAACCACCGAAACGTCGGACGCGCCAGCACCGGTGCAGGCCAGCGCCCGAGCCTCCGATGATGCCACGGATCGCGACAGCGACCGGCAGGACAAACTCGACACCCAGCGCTCGCCCGTTGCCGCTGCCGCGATCGACAAACAGCCTGAGCCGCAGAACAATACCCTGCCGCCCCAGGCCGCGGCGCGCGCCGAGGTCGTCGCGGCACCGCGTGTTGTTCAGGCCGGCTACCAGACCAGCCAGCAGCAGCTCAACCTGCCCCAGCTCGCCTTCGAGATGGTCCGCCAGGTCAACGAGGGCAATTCCCGCTTCCAGATTCGCCTCGATCCACCCGAACTCGGCCGCATCGATGTTCGACTCGACATCGACAAGGCCGGCCAGGTTCATGCCCGACTGGTTGTCGAGAAGTCGGAAACGCTCGATCTCATGCAGCGCGACCAGCGCGCTCTGGAGCGCGCGCTGCAGCAGGCCGGCCTCGATAGCGGCAAGACCAACCTGGAATTCTCGCTCAAGCAGAACCCGTTCAGCGGCCAGCAGCGCCAGGACGGCGGCCAGGGCCGCGGCCCCATTTTCGGCGGCGACATCGTGTCCGGCACCGACGACACGCCGCCGCCCACAGTCAATCTTTACCGCGGCAGCCTGACTGCCAGCGGCGTCAACATCATCGCGTAAGGAGTAGGTGTCATGGCAATCGATAGCGTTTCAGGCAATTCCAAAACCAGTCAGATGGCGAGCTCGCGCTCAACCATCGCCGACAATTTCGACACCTTCCTGAGCATCCTGACCACCCAGCTCAAGAACCAGAATCCGATGGATCCGCTGGATACCAACCAGTTCACCCAGCAGCTGGTACAGTTCACCGGCGTCGAGCAGCAGCTCAAGACCAATGAATTCCTCGAGACACTGATGCTCTCGAGCCAGAATACGGCCAAGTCGGATGCCGTGTCCTATATCGGCAAAGAAGTGACGTCTTCGGGCAAGACCGGCGAATTGACCGATGCCAACGCGGTCTTCTGGGCCTATAGCGCCGACGCCAATGCAGCCAACGCCACCGTGACCATCAAGGACAAGAACGGTCAGGTCGTCTATTCCGAAACGGGTCCGCTCAAGTCCGGCCCCGGCACCTTCCGCTGGGATGGCAAGGGCAGCGATGGCAACATGAAGCCCAACGGCGTCTATACCATCGACATCAAGGGCAAGGACGCCAACGGCAAGGACGTCAAGATCAGCACCGCCTCGATCGGCGTCGTTACCGCCGTCGACTTCACCGGCGATGTGCCAGTCCTCACGGTCGGCAGCCGCCGCGTCTCCATCACCGACGTCACCGACGTCCGCATCCCCGATGTCACCGCCTCCGGAGACGACGCCTGACAGGAGCGCGCGACCCGAATACACTCGGTTCAAGGTATTGCCCGGCTTTTGCCGGGCAATTCGTTTCAACGCTCAGACCCCGCGAAATCTTGATTCAGTGCGTTGAAATCCCACGCCATTCTTAACCTGTTGTAAGTTTTCCCTTAGTCGAAATTTAAGGCTGGTACCCTACTCTCTTCCTCATATGGTCAGGTTGAGTAGAGAGTAAAATGACCGTACAAATGCGTCCTCGCGTTAAGTACGTTATCGGTCCGGACGGAAGTCCGCTCACGATCGCAGATCTTCCCCCCGCCAATACGCGGAGGTGGGTCATCCGCCGCAAAGCCGAAGTCGTCGCAGCCGTGCGCGGCGGACTGCTCAGCCTCGAAGAGGCGTGCGACCGCTACACCCTGAGCGTCGATGAATTTCTCAACTGGCAGGCCGCCATCGACAAGCATGGCCTGGCCGGTCTCCGCACCACCTGGATTCAGCACTACCGCGAGGGGTGAAGATCGAAGGTCTGACGGATGACCAAACATCGCAAAGCCCGCCGAGGAAACTCGGCGGGCTTTGCGCTATGCCATTCCGGCTGGGTCAGTCCGTGGTGCAGGCAACCTCGCCTTGCCGCTCATAGCTGGCCTGGAAGGTCGGAATGCTGCCCTCGCGCCCGCTCAAGTCCATATCGTCGGACCCCAGCGCAACGAACATGTAGGGCGCCTCGCTGTCATCGCCGTAGTACATTTCCAGCTTCTTCTTGGCGTTTCCCCACCGGCCGTGCCCGACCAGCAGTTCATCGGCGGCGTGGGTTGTCAGGAACCGGAACAGCACCTCGCCGCACGAATTGTCCTCGCCCACCGATATGCCGCAGAAATCTTCGCCGCAGGGCGCAACATCAATCGTTTTATAGCGTATGCCTTTAGACGAATAAGCGGGCTCTTCATCACTTACCGTCCAGCGGCCATAATACTGTTCGGTTGCGGCCTGTGCCGCATTTCCGCACAAACCGAGGGCCAGGCCCAGGGCCAGGGTTGCAACAACGTGGTTACGAGCCATCATGAACTCCCATTCGCATAAGGCTAGCCCGCCGATCATGGCCGTTTGGCGCTGGCTTATGCTAGCGCCTCCGCTGTTGTTTGTAATCTACGTTGCGCTGCGCGGAATATCGGAAAGTTTTGACAATGACGGCTTTCCAGAACCTCTTGCGGTCAAGCTGGAATTGCTGCCGGTCATCTTTCCCGTTCACATGGTATCGGGTGGCCTGGCCCTGCTGCTGGTGCCCCTGGTCCTCTATATGCGTGGCACCCGGTGGCATCGCCTCGTTGGACGCGTCACCGCGGCCATTGTTCTCGTCGCGGGCCTGACGGCCATTCCGGTTGCTGTCGTGATGCCGGTCACGGAGATCTCCGCCGCCGGCTTCGTGGCCCAGGGCGTTGCGTGGATCGTGCTGCTGGCCCTGGGCATCTGGCATATTCGGCGGGGGCAAGTTGCTCCCCACCGCGCCTGCATGCTGATGATGGCCGCGGTGACGTCGGGCGCGCTGTTCTTTCGCATTTACCTAGGCCTATGGAAGGCAGTCGGCGGTTCCAGGCACTTCGAGGCGTTCTACGCACTCGATGCCTGGATCGCCTGGGGCCTGCCTCTTGTCGCCATGGCGATATGGCTTCGCCTCAGCGGGCCGCGCCACCTGGGCCAGGCCTGATCAGGCGCCGCCGGCGCTGAGGCTGGCGAGCACGGCATCGAGCTGGTCGAACTGCTCGGGTGTGCCTTCCATCCCGCCCAGCGAGGCCTCGAGCGCCTCCTTGTTGGGGTGGAGTTCGCTGAAGGTCAGCAGCGTCCTGCCGTCCTTTTCCACCAGCGTCACCGTGGAAATGGCGCTGCTGTCGCCCTCGTCATTGGTCCAGACGATCCGCGTGGGCGGCACCACATCGGTATAGGTGCCGAAAAAGGCCCATGTCGTCTCGCCATCCTTGCCGAATTCGAGGCGATAGCTGCCGCCGGTGCGTACATCCAACTGGCAGGAGCGCAGCGGCACCCCCAGCGACTTGGGCACCCACCACTGCGCGAACAACTCCGGCCTGGTCCAGGCTTCGAACACGATCCTGGCCGGCGCGTCGAATGTCCGGGTGACCGTGATTTCGCAGTCCGACGTCCGCTTAATCGACGTGCGGTTGCCCGTGGCGGCCGAGCCGCCATCCTGCCTATCGTTCATCATTGTTCTCCTTGCGTTTGAGTTCTTCGACAACTTTGTCCAGCTTGTCGAACCGCGCGTCCCAGAGCTGCCGGTAGCGCTCGATCCATTCCGCTTCATGCTCGAGGCGGCTGGTGCCCAGCCGGCAGACCCGAACACGTCCAACCTTTTCCGAAGTGACCAATCCGGCCTGTTCGAGAACGCTGACGTGCTTTTTCATGCCCGTCAGCGTCATGCTGAAGGTCTCGGCCAGATCGGTGATCGAGGCATCGGACCGCCCAAGACGCTCAAGCACACCACGCCGGGTGGCATCCGAAAGCGCGGCGAACGAGGTGTCGAAACGGCTTTGCTGAAACTGAACCATGTAGTTCAGTATAGCGAATGACGAGAGAGATGCAAGGGGCCGCTCTGGTCGCATGTGAACCGGGAAGTGCCTAACGGAGCACTGCCTGTCTCCGCTTGCTCAATATTTGCTCGTCCTCCTCGAATTCGCCCAGATAGAGTCCGTCATCACCCCAGTCGATGATGCGACCATCCTTGACGACGACAGCCACGAGGTTGTTGGCACCCGTAACGAGCTTTAGCTCGGCGAAGCGGCTGTCGAACTGGTCGTGTATCTGTACTTCCTCGAGCACGCTCCGGGCGAAGGCGTCCTCTGGCCCCGCGATGCCAAACTCGCGCAGATGCGCCTCGAGGCTCGTCTCTCCAGGCCGGGATTCAACGCCATAGTCGGCGACCTGGAAGGCGAAGTTGGCCTCCTCCCACATCATGGCCTTGACGCGATCGAGTTGGGCCGGGTCGAGCGCTAGAACGTCGGCAATGGTGGCCGCCATTTTGTCCGTTAGTTCTGGCCCCGCCCCATCGACCGGGAAGAGCGTGAAGGGCAGTTCGACGCCGAACAACGGGACATGCAGTCTCAAGTGGCCCATGTCGTAGTAGTCCCACTGGCATTGCGCCGCTATTTCAGCCTTGTTCATTGCAGTCCTCGCAAAATCCGCAGCCTCTTAGTTGATGATCCTCGCATCGGGATTGGCACTGAGCGCAGACAGCCGCTCCCGCCACATCTGCAGCGCCTCAGGCGTCAGTCTCGTCCAATCAGCGATCTCGCGCACCACCCTGAGTGGGGCCACGCTGCGATAGGACCGCGTCGGGTTGCCCGGAAATTTCTTGTCGGTCACGTTCGGATCGTTCTCGAAAGGCCCGGTCGGCTCGACTTCGTAGACATGTGGCTCGGCGACACCCTTGACCAGTTCCGCAGCAAGCTCCGCGGCCAGCCCTGCCCCGTCCACCAGCGCGGTGAAGTAGATATGGTTCATGACGATGTCGGGCCGATAGTTCGACCGGTATCCTGCCGTGAGCAGGTCGCCAGCCTGCAGTGCCGCAACCGTGCCGTGAAAGAACGGCCCGGCATCGAGGACACTAGCCATGATCGTAACCCTCTCGGTGCTTAAGGCGTCTCGGGTCCCATCCAGCGGGCACCGGCCTCGCGGCTCAGGAGACGCTCGTAATAGTCAGCGACGGCAGGGAATTCCTTCTTGTCCGCCGGTATGCTCATCCAGCGGTGTACGGAAAGGCCGAGCGCGATATCGGCGATGGAAAAGCCGGCGCCGATATAGCCGGTATTTGCCCCGGCCAGCGCCGCTTCGAGAATCTCCATCTTGCTGGTCCAGCGCGACATCGAGTCCGCCACCTTGGCTGGATCGTCATAGCCGGGCGTCTTGCGCAGCAGTGCATTGACCGCGTAGCCCCAGGGCGGATTGAGTTCTGCCGCTTGCCAGCCCAGCCACTGCAAGGCCATGGCGCGCAATTCGAGCTGCTCGGGCAACAGCGCACCCTCGCGCTCGGCCAGGTAGATCAGGATGGCATTGCTTTCCCACAACACGAAGCCGTTCTCGACCAGAACGGGCACCTGTCCGTTGGGATTGAGCGCCAGGAATTCGGGCACCTTGGGGTCGCGGAAGGGCAGGCCCCAGTCCTCGCGTTCATAGCCGAGCGCCAGTTCGTCCAGCGCCCACACCACCTTGCGCACATTGATCGAAGTGACCCGTCCCAAAACCCTCAGCATCGCTTCATCCTTCCTTTACCGCGCTCGGCATTTTCTGCCCGAATTCGCAAACTGCGACCAGCAGTTAAGACAATCTTTACCATCCGGTAGGTAATTTTTGCCCAGCGGCCTCTGCGCGCGTTGCGTAGGCATGGCCACCTTTCAATCGAGTGCCGGCGTGGACAATTTTACCCAGCTGATCAACCGCATAGGCCTGCCTCGGCTGGCTGCCATGGCGGTCGTGGCCGTCCTGTTGCTCGGCTTTTTCGGCTTCCTGATCATGCGGGCGCAGACGCCGAATCTGTCCCCGCTCTATACCGGCCTCAGCCTAGAAGACTCCTCGGCAATTGTGACCGAACTGCAGTCGCTCAACATTCCCTACGAGTTGCGCGGCGATGGCGACACCATTCTCATTCCGCGCGACCAGATCACCACCACCCGAATGACGCTGGCCGGTTCGGGCCTGCCCCAGCGCGGCCAGGTCGGCTACGAGATCTTCGACCAGCAGTCGACCCTGGGCGCCACCAGCTTCGTGCAGAATCTGAACAATGTACGCGCCCTCGAAGGGGAACTGGCCCGCACTATCGGCTCGTTGACCCGCATCAAGTCGGCCCGGGTGCACCTGGTCCTGCCCGAGCGCGAGCTGTTCCGCCGTGAGCGCACCGACCCTTCCGCTTCCATCGTTTTGTCGGTGCGCGGAGAACTGTCCGCCGGCGAAATCCGCGCCATCCAGCACCTGGTTGCCTCGGCAATCGAGGGCCTGACCCCCACGCGCGTCTCCATCGTCGACGACCAGGGTAACCTCCTGGCCTCGGGATCGGGCGACGACGAGCAGGGCGCCCTGGCCGGCGAAGCCGCCGAGCGCACCCTGGGCTTCGAGAACCGCCTCCGCACCCGCGTCGAGGACATGCTGGCCAATGTCGTCGGCGCCGGCCGCGCCCGCGTCGAAGTCAGCGCCGAGATCGACTACAACCGCTCCACCACTACGCAGGAAACCTTCGATCCGGAATCGCAGGTCGTCCGCTCCAGCCAGGTGCGCGAGACGGAAAACCTGACCAATGGCGCTAACGGCCAGGTGACCGTGGCCAACGAACTGCCCGGCGCCTCGCAGAACGCTGGCGGCACCGGCGCCACCGAACAGGGCACTTCCACCGAAGAGGTCACCAACTACGAAATCTCCAAGACCACCCAGACGGCCGTTACCGAAGCCGGCGCGATCAAGCGCCTGTCGGTGGCCGTCGTTGTCGATGGCGTCTATTCCGCCGCCACCAATGGCGACCCGGTCTATACCCCGCGCAGCGCCGACGAAATCGCCCAGATCCTCACCCTGGTCCGCTCGGCCGTCGGCTATTCCGAGGCCCGCGGCGACAGTGTCGAAGTGGTCAACATGCAGTTCGCCGAACGGCCCGAACTGGCCGTGCCGGGCACCGACGCAACGGGCGGCCTGCTCGACTTCACCCGCGACGACCTGATGAATGGCGCGGAAATGGCGGTTACCCTGCTCATCGCATTGGCGCTGATCTTCTTCGTCATGCGCCCATTGCTCAAGAAGGTCCTGACGCCCGAAAGCCAGCCGCTCGCCTTGCCTTCGGCCGCTGAACTGGGCCACCACGGCGTGCTCAGCGCTGATGGCCAGGTGATTTCGGAGCCCGAGGAGCCCAAGGACAAGACACCAGCCTGGGTCGCGAACGCCAAGTCGATGGGCGAGACCCAGCTCCAAACCCTCAAGACCGTCGGCAATCTTGTTGAAGAAAATCCCAAGCAGGCCGCGCTGATCGTGCGCGACTGGCTGGGTAACGCAGCGTAACCGCCATGTCCATCGTACCCCAATCCCTTGATATCCCGGATGCCACCGGCGCAGGCGGCGGCAAGCAACTGGTCGTCGGCAACGATGCCGCTCACCAGCGCGTGCTCAAGGGCGACGAAAAGGCGGCGGCCCTTTTGCTGGCGCTGGGGCCCGACTATGGCAAGCCCATCTTCGATGAGCTGGACGAACTCGAGGTCAAGCAGCTCAGCCGTGCCATGGTGCGCCTGGGCCCGATCACCCAGGAAATGCTCGACGACCTGATGATCGAATTCGTCACCACCATTTCCTCCAACGGCTCGCTGTCGGGCAATACCGACTCCACCGAACGTCTGCTGCTGAGCTTCCTCAGCCAGGACAAGGTCGACGCCATCATGGAGGAAATCCGCGGCCCGGCCGGCCGCAACATGTGGGAGAAGCTCTCCAACGTGCAGGCCGACGTCCTGGCCGCCTATCTCAAGAACGAATACCCCCAGACCATCGCCGTGGTGCTCTCCAAGATCGCCACCGACCACGCCTCCAAGGTCCTGGCCGTGCTGCCCGAAGAACTGGCCATGGACGTGGTGCAGCGCATGCTGGGCCTCGATCCCGTGCAGAAGGAAATTCTCGAAAAGATCGAGACCACCCTTCGCACAGAATTTATGTCGACGCTCAATCACAGCAAGCGTCGCGACAGCCACGAGCAGATGGCCGAGATCTTCAACAGCTTCGATCGACAGACCGAAGCGCGCTTCATCACCACGCTTGAAGAGCAGAGCCGCGACGACGCCGAGCGCATCAAGGCGCTGATGTTCACCTTCGAGGACCTGGCCAAGCTCGAATCCTCGGCCATCCAGACCTTGCTCACCAAGATGGACAAGAAGGAACTGGCCATGGCGCTCAAGGGCGCCAACGAGTCGGTCAAGGAAACCTTCTTCAAGAACATGTCGGGCCGCACCGCCAAGCTGCTCAAGGACGACATGGAAGCCATGGGTCCTGTGCGCCTGAAGGATGTCGACGAGGCCCAGGGCCGCATGGTCTCCACGGCCAAGGATCTCGCAGCCAAGGGCGAAATCCTGATCATGAAGTCCAAAGCCGACGACCAGATGGTGGCGTAATCCATGTCCCCCGCCCCCGCCCGCTTCACTTTCGACCTCGACCTCGGCAAGCGCACGACGCCATCGGCGCCGCCCGAACCGACCATGCCCGAACGCCTGGTCGCCCAGCTCATCGCGCAGGCGCGCGAGGAAGCCTATGCCGAGGGATTGGCTGCCGGCGAGCGCAACGCGACGGCCGTTGCCGCGCAGACCCTGGCGGCTGCCGCCGGTACCCTGGCAACCCAGAGCGCCGAAATGACCGCCGCGCTCGATGATGCCACCGCGCAGATCCGGCGCGAGGCCGTCGAGCTGGCAGCGAGCATCGGCCGCAAGCTGGCGCTGCACTTGCTGGCCCGCTACCCCACAGTCGAACTCGACGCGCTGATCGCCGAATGCATGCAGAGCCTGAGCGGCGTGCCCCACCTCGTCGTGCGCTGCCACCCCTCGATTGCCGACGGTATCCGTGACGTCGCCACCGCCCACATGCAGACCTCGGGCTTTGCCGGTCGCCTCGTGGTCATGGGCGACCCCGACCTGCGGCTGGGCGATGGGCGCCTCGAATGGGTCGATGGCGGCCTGGTTCGCGATATCGGCGCCGTCGCTAAAGACATTGATCACAAGATTTCAGCCTATCTCGCCGCCCGCGGTGGACAGGCCAAGCAGCAGGAGAGCGATCATTGAGCGCTTCCGAATCCGGCGATGACGACATCACCATGCAGGAAGGCATCTCGTTTGAAGAGATGCTGCCGCCAGAGCGTGCCGACGGCCCCCAGGCCCATGTCGAGCGCAGCGCCGCCGACCTCGAGGCGGTGTTCGACGTTCCCGTTCGCATTTCGGTCGTCCTCGGCCGTACCAAGATGCCGGTGAGCGACCTGCTCCGCCTTGATACCGGCACCGTCATCGAGCTCGATCGCCAGGTCGGCGAAGCCGTCGAAATCTTCGTCAACGATCGTCTCGTCGCCCGTGGTGAAATCGTGCTGGTGGAAAACAAGCTCGGCGTCACCATGACCGAAATCATTAAACCGCAGTAGGGAGTAGAGGATGCGTCTGCTCATCATCGGAGCCCTCGAGGGCCAGCTCAGCGAAGCCACCAAGATGGCCATGAATGGCGGAGCCAAGGTGGCCCATGCCCCCTCGGTCGAGATCGCCCTGGCCGCGCTGCGGGCCGGCCGCGGTGCCGACCTGCTGCTGGTCGACGTCGTCATGGACATCGGCGGGCTCATTGCCGGGCTCGAGGCCGAACGCATCGCCATTCCGGTGGTCGCCTGCGGCGTCGAGGCCAACGCGGCCGCCGCCGTCAACGCCATCCGCGCCGGCGCCAAGGAATATATCCCCCTGCCACCCGATGCCGAGCTGATCGCCGCGGTCATCGCCGCGGTCGCTCGCGACGCCTCCGAGTTCCTCTTCCGCGACCCGGCTATGGAGCGCGTGGTCAAGATGGCCGACCAAATAGCCGGCTCCGACGCCTCGATCCTGATCACCGGCGAGAGCGGCACCGGCAAGGAGGTCATCGCCAAATACGTGCATTCGCGCTCCAAGCGGGCCAACAAGCCCTTTATCTCGGTCAACTGCGCCGCCATTCCCGAAGCCCTGCTCGAATCCGAGCTGTTCGGCCACGAAAAGGGTGCCTTCACCGGCGCCGTCGCGCGCCGCATCGGCAAGTTCGAGGAGGCTTCGGGCGGCACCCTGCTGCTCGACGAAATCAGCGAGATGGATATCCGCCTGCAAGCCAAGCTGCTGCGCGCCATCCAGGAGCGCGTCATCGACCGTGTTGGCGGTGGCAAGCCGGTGCCGGTCGATATCCGCATTCTCGCCACCTCCAATCGAAACCTCAGTGAGGCGGTGCGCGAAGGCACTTTCCGCGAAGACCTCCTGTTCCGCCTCAACGTGGTCAATCTCAAGCTGCCGGCCTTGCGCGATCGCCCCGGCGACATTGCCGCGCTGTCCGAGCACTTCGTCGCCAAATACGCCAAGGCCAACGGCCTGCCCCCGCGCGAACTCTCCGCCGAAGCCCGCGCTGCCTTGCTCAAGGCGCCCTGGCCGGGCAACGTCCGCGAGCTGGAAAACACCCTCCATCGCGCCGTGCTGTTGTCGTCGGGCGATGTCATTGGCCCGGAGGCCATCGTGCTGCCCGATGGCATGGGCCTCGCCGAAGCGGCCGCCGGCAACTCGCTGTCCGCCCAGCTCGCCCAGACCGCGCAAACCATGTCCGCTGCCTTGGTGGGACGTACCGTGGCCGATGTCGAGCGCGACCTGATCCTCGACACTCTTGACCACACCCTGGGTAACCGCACCCACGCGGCCAATATCCTGGGGATCTCGATCCGGACCCTGCGCAACAAGCTCAACCAATATGCCGATGAAGGCACGCATGTGCCCGAACCCGGCGAACGCCGCTCCGTGGCTTAGGACTTAGATGGTCGATCTGCCAACCGGCAACGCCCGCCCTGCCTTCAAGGTGCCGTCCGTCGGCACCGTGCTGGACACCCTGCGCTCGGGCGATATCGCCCTGGCCGCGGGCGTCATGGGCCTCATCGTCATCCTGATCGTGCCGATGCCGGCACTGCTGGTCGACGGCCTTCTTGCCATCTCGATCGTCTTCTCCGTGATGATCCTGATGACGGCTCTGTTCATTCAGAAGCCGCTCGAATTCTCGTCCTTCCCGACGGTGCTGCTGATCGCCACCATGCTGCGGCTTGGCCTTAACCTGGCCACCACCCGCCTGATCCTGAGCGAAGGTCACACCGGTCACAGTGCTGCCGGCCACGTGATCGAGGCCTTCGGCAACTTCATCACGCGCGGCAATTTCATCATCGGTACGGTGATTTTCATCATCCTGGTGATCGTCAATTTCATCGTCATCACCAAGGGTTCCGGCCGTATCGCCGAAGTGGCCGCCCGCTTCAGCCTGGACGCCATGCCCGGCAAGCAGATGGCCATCGACGCCGATCTCAGCGCCGGCCTGATCGACGAGGACACGGCCAAGAAGCGGCGCGCGGAACTCGAAGGCGAAAGCGCCTTCTTCGGTAACATGGACGGTGCCAGCAAATTCGTGCGCGGCGATGCCATTGCCGGCCTGATCATCACCTTCATCAACATTTCTGCCGGCATGCTGATCGGCATCATGCAGCAGGGGCTGTCGTTCCAGGAGGCCGGCAACGTCTATACCCTGCTCACCATCGGCGATGGCCTGGTCTCGCAGATCCCGGCCCTGATCGTCTCGACCGCCGCGGGTATCCTGGTGTCCAAGTCCGGCGTGCAGGGCAGCGCCGACAAGGCCCTGTCGGCCCAGTTCACCGGCTATCCGCGCGCCCTGGGGATGTCTTCGGCAGTCATGGGTGCCCTGGCCTTCCTGCCCGGCATGCCAATGATCCCCTTCCTCGCACTGGCCGGCGGCGTCGGCTATGTCGCCTGGCGCGCCGCCGGCACCAAGCAGGTGAGGGACGCCAAGGCCACGCTGGACCAGATCGCGAAATCGCCGGCGCAGCCCGGCGCTCCAGGCGCGCCCGGCCCGGCCGCCGAGGCCCCCATAACCGACAGTCTCAAGATCGACGAGCTCAAGCTCGAACTCGGCTATGGTCTGCTCGGTCTCGTCAAGGAAGACGAAAACGGCAGCGACCGTCTCACTGAGCAGATCAAGGCCCTGCGCCGCCAGCTTGCCATCGAGCTCGGCTTCGTCATGCCGCCTGTCCGCATCCTGGACAACATGCAGCTCGAGCCCAACGTCTACAAGGTCCGCATCAAGGAGGTCGAGGCCGGCATCGGCGAGGTCTATGCCAACCAGCTCATGGTCATGGACCCCTATGGCAACCAGATCGACCTGCCCGGTACGCACACGACTGAGCCGACCTTCGGCCTGCCGGCCACCTGGATCGAGCCCGCTCTGCGCGACGAGGCCGAACTGCGCGGCCTTTCCATCATCGATCCCTCGACCGTCATCTCGACGCACCTGACCGAGGTGCTCAAGGCCAACGTCGCGGACCTCCTGAGCTACGCTAATGTCCAGTCGCTGCTCTCGGGCCTGCCCAAGGAGCAGCAAAAGCTGGTGGAAGACATTGTCCCGGGCCTGATCACCGTGTCTGGCGTGCAGCGCGTGCTGCAGGCGCTGCTCAACGAGCGCATTTCCATCCGCGACCTCTCCACCATCCTCGAGGGCATTGCCGAGGTTGCGGGTCCGGGCCGCTCGGTACAGACCATTGCCGAACACGTCCGCAGCCGCCTGGCGCGCCAGCTCTGTGCCGCCAATCTCGGACCCGATGGCAACCTGCCGCTGCTGACGCTGGGCCCGCAATGGGAGCGGGACTTCGCCGAAGCCATGGTGGGCGATGGCGAGAACCGCCACCTGGCCATGGCGCCCAGCCGCCTGCAGCAGTTCATCGGCGCCATCCAGTCCGCCTATGAGCGTGCGGCCCAACTGGGCGAGTTGCCGGTGCTCATCACCTCGCCCGCGATCCGCCCGCATGTTCGCTCGATCATCGAGCGCTTCCGCCCCCAGACCGTGGTCATGAGTCAGAACGAGGTCCATCCCCGCATCCGCCTCAAGACCGTGGGCAGCGTCTGATCATGTCGGATTCTGCCAGGTTCTCCCTCCCCGAGATCGTCCGGCGCCGGGCCGAGGGCGAAGGGCCCGACGGAGAGGCCTGGCTGGCCCAACTCGACACCACCCTGGCCGGACTCGAAGACGAATGGGGTCTCACTATTGGCGAGGCCCTGCCCGGCGGCAGCGCGGCCTTTGTCGCCGAGGCAACCGATGCAACCGGCGCCAGCTTCATCATCAAGCTGCCGACGCCGGGAAGCCGGATCGGGCGGGAGGAGGTCACGGTGCTCGCCATCGCTCGGGGCAAGGGCTATGTGCGGCTGATCCGGCAGGATGCCGATCGCCATGCCATGCTGCTGGAACGCCTTGGCGACCGGCTCGACGACCGTGAGCTGCCCTATATGGGCAAGATCGACATCATGTGCGCGACCCTGCTCGAGGCCTGGATGCCCGTGCCGCCCGGCTTCGCCTGGGTCACGGGCGCGGAAAAGGCCAATAGTCTCGCCGGCATGATCCTGCGGCTGAACCAGCAACTGGGCCAGCCATGCTCGCCCGCGGTGCGCGACACCGCCTTGATGTACTGCAGGGACCGGGCGGCCGCCTGGCGGCCGGAAAGTGCCGTGCTGGCGCATGGCGATCCGCATCCGGCCAATATCCTCGAAGTGCCCGAAACCGACGGGCACCAGTGGAAGTTCATCGATCCCGATGGCCTGGCCATCGAGCCCGCCTACGATCTGGGTGTCCTGCTGCGGGCCTGGCATGAAGGCGTCAGCGGTCGACATGCCCACGACATCGCCCGAAGCCACGCCCGCCACCTGACCTCCCGTACGCAGGTGCCGGCCGAAGCCATCTGGCAATGGGGCTATATCGAACGCGTCTCCACCGGCCTGCACCTGATGGAACTGGGCGAAACCGAGCAGGGTCGCGAATTCCTGACTGTGGCCGAAGCCTTGACCCTCTAGGGAGCCACCATGGCCGGCAAGGTGTTTCTCGATGGCTATCTGGAAGTGCCTCCCGATCGAGCGGAGGCAGTCACCCGGGCCTTGCCCGATCACATCGCCCTGACCCGCGCCGAACCGGGCTGCCTGGCTTTCGATGTGGTGGTCGATCCCAGCGACCCGAGCCGCTTTCTTGTCTCCGAAACCTTCACGGATCGCGCCGCCTTCGACGCACACCAGGCCCGCGCGAAGGCATCGCCCTGGGCGGAAGTCACCGCCGGGCTCCCGCGCCATTACAACATCCGCGAAGAGTCCTAGCGCCGCTTACTCGCCGAATTCCCTGTCATGAACCGGGGCATCGGGGCGCTGGCTGTCGAGGCTTTCGCGATACTTGACGCAGCCGCGCAGGAATTTGGGCCATGGCGGCACCGCGATCTGAGGATCGACTTTGTCGGGCAACAGCGCCCACATATCGGGGTGATGCCAGCACAGCCCATGGCCGGTCTGGTCGCGATGCGCGCGGATGGCCTGCCGCAGCTGGCGGGCTACGCCCAGCAGCTCGTCCCGCGTCAGCCCGTCGAGATCCTCGTCCATCAATGCGCCGGAAAGCCGGCTGGCGGCCGCGGCTGAGTCACCTCGGCCGCCTCTTCGGACAGGTCGAGGTTCATCTCTTCGCTCAGCTCGCGTTCGGCGCGGTGCCAGTAGTCGTCCGCGCGGCCTTCTGGAGACCCATCGCTTTCCCACAGGGCATAGGCGCGAGCGCGAATTTCAGACTCATGTGGCGTATGCATGCTGGTATCCTCCGCAACCCGCGCTTAACGAGCCAAAGCCCGCCCGGGTTGCGAGATCGTCTAGCCGCGCCCCGGAATTTCGAGCCCGCGCTGCACAGCAGGGCGCGCCAGTCCCCGGTCGAGCCACGCCGGCACGTGCCTGAGGCTGCCATAGTCGACCAGTTCGCCCGCTCCGTAGAAGCCGACAAGGTTGCGCACCCAGCCCAGCGTCGCAATGTCGGCAATGGAATAGTCGTCCATGATCCAGTCGCGGTCCGCCAGGCGCTGCTCCAGCACGCCCAGCAGGCGCTTGGACTCGGAGGCGTAACGGTCGCGCGGACGCTTGTCCTCGAAATCCTTGCCGGCAAATTTGTGGAAGAAGCCGACCTGCCCGAACATCGGCCCGATGGCCGCCATCTGGAACATCACCCACTGGATGGTCTGGTAGCGCCGCGCCGGGTCGGCGGACAGGAACTTGCCCGCCTTGTCGGCAAGATAGATCAGGATGGCGCCGGATTCGAACAGCGCCAGCGGCGCGCCGCCGGGCCCGTTCGGGTCGATGATGGCAGGGATCTTGCCATTGGGATTGAGCGACAGGAACTCGGTAGTCCAGCTCTCGTTCTGGGTGATGTTGACCGGATGCGCCTCATAGGGGAGCCCGGTTTCCTCCAGCATGATCGATACCTTCACACCGTTCGGCGTTGGGAAGGAATAAAGCTGGATCACGTCAGGATTGGCTGCCGGCCAGCGTTTGGTGATGGGAAAGCCCGAAAGGTCGGCCATGGGTCTAACGCTCCGTCAATGCGAGTTTGGCGCCGAGCAGCACGAAGGCGCCGGCAAATGTGCGGCGCATCCATAGCATGATCGCGGGCCTGGAAATGACATGTCTGCGGATGGCCGCGGCGAACAGTCCGTATGCTGCGAAGACCACAAAGGTCATGGCCATGAAGACCCCGCTCAGCTCCAGCATGCGCGTCAGAGCGTTGGGGGTGGAGGCCGGCACGAACTGCGGCAGGAAGGCGAAGAAGAAGATCGAAAGCTTGGGGTTGAGAATGTTGATCAGGATGGATTCAACGATCACCTTGCCCGCCGACTTGGGCTGCCGATCCGCCTCGACGTTCAGGGCGCTGGTTTCCCTCAACGTTGCCCAGGCCATGTAGAGCAGGTAGGCGACGCCCAGATACTTGATGATCTCGAAGGCCAATGCGCTGGTGTGGAGGATCGCGGCGAGGCCCGTGATCGCCGCCAGCATATGCGGCACGATGCCCACCGTGCAGCCCAGCGCCGCCCACAGGCTCGCCTTGCTGCCGCGGCTGAGCCCAGCGGCAATGGTGTAAAGCGCACCCGTGCCGGGCGAGACGACCACGATCAGCGTGGTGACGAGAAATTCGATGCTCATGGCTTTCTCCAGGTTGGCGGCAATCTGCCAGCCCTGGACCCGCCCCCGCAAGCCCTGCTGCGCCTATCTCCCCCTCGGTGCGGGAACCAGCATCCCCGATCCCCATTGTTCCACCGCGTCAACCGGGGCCATCAATGAAACTCTTTGTCTGCGACCATTGCGGCAACACCATCTATTTCGAGAATGCGCTTTGCGAGCGCTGCGGCCACCAGCTCGGGTACCTGCCCGAGCACAATGCGCTGGTGTCGCTGGTCGAGGACGGAGGCCAGTGGTCGACGCCCGCTTTTCTTGGGAACGCCTATGTGTTCTGCGAAAACGCCCGCCATGGCGCGTGCAACTGGCTGATCCGCGCCGAACCGGGTGGCGACATCTACTGCGCTGCCTGCCGTCACAATGAAACCATCCCCGATATCACCGACCCGCGCAACCTGATGCGCTGGCAAGTGATCGAGCGCGCCAAGAAGCGGCTGATCTATTCGCTGCTGCGGCTGGAGCTGCCGCTCGAGACGCGGAACGAGAACCCGGTCCACGGGCTGTCCTTCCGCTTCTTGGCCGATCTCCCGGTCGCCCCCGGCCCCGTGCTGACTGGCCATGAAAATGGCATCATAACCATTGCCCTGGCCGAAGCCGACGACGCCGAACGCGAGGCACGGCGAACCAGCATGGGCGAGCCATACCGCACACTGCTGGGCCATTTTCGCCACGAAATCGGCCACCACTACTGGGATCTGCTGGTCGATCGGCAGCCCGCCCAGGATCGCTTCCGCGCCTTGTTTGGCGACGAGCGCGCTGACTACAACGCGGCCCTCCAGTCCCATTACGCCAATGGCGCCCCGCCAGGCTGGCCGCAGACCCATATCAGCGCCTATGCCACCGCCCATCCATGGGAGGATTTCGCCGAGACCTTCGCGCACTACCTCCACATCACCGACACGGTGGAGATGGCCGCCGCCTTCGGCGTTCGCGCCCGCCCGCGAACGGAGGACGTCAACCTGGCCGTCCGCGTCGATTTCGATCCTTATGTCGAGGGCGATGTACACACCATCATAGACAATTGGGTGCCGCTGGCCTCCATGCTCAACAACCTCAATCGCGCCATGGGCCACCCCGACGCCTATCCGTTCATCCTGACCCCCCAGGTGATCGAAAAGCTGGGCTTCGTGCATGCGCTGGTACACCGACGTCCAGGCTAGCGCCGGCTTCGCAGCACGGGCTTCCTGCGGTACCCTGTTCGGATGACCACCATCCTCATCGTTCCGCCCTTCTCCACACTCTGCAATGCCGCCTTCGCCTTGCGGCGGGAGGTCTTCGTCTGGGAACAGAAGGTTCCCGAGGAGGAGGAACATGATGCCGATGATCTGACCGCAACCCACTTCGTTGCGGTTATGGCTGGCGAAGTGGTCGGCACGCTACGGCTCATCGACAAGCCCGAACACGTCAAGATCGGGCGCGTGGCGGTGCGCATGGCTTTCCGCGGCCGGGGTATCGCGAGGCAGCTGATAACGACCGCGATGGCTCACGCCCGCGCCAGCGGCCGCGATCGCTTCTACCTCACCGCACAATCGGACAAGCTTGGCTTCTACGAGCGACTTGGATTTTCCGCCTTTGGCCCGGAATTTCTCGACGGCGGCATGCCGCATCGCGCCATGCGCGACTATGATCTGCCCGGTAACCAATTAGCCCACTCTTAAGCCTCTTTGGCGACAGCCCCTTCCCCGCCCCGCCTTCTGCGCTATTGTCGGCGATGTCGGGAGGCCTGCGCAGCGCGCGGCGCCCAGAACAAAAACCGCCAGGGAGGCGGAAAGGGCCGGCCTCGATTTCGAGAGCCGGCCTTTTCAATGTCCACAATTGTGCGGATTTTCGGGTGCCGGCCTCGGTAGGGCGGCCTTTTCATTTCAAGCAGGATAGCGATCACCGGCTGTGACAAACAGGTCGCGGAACGTCTGGCGCGCTCGCGACGTTGTCGAGACATCATGGGCCGTGCGGCGCTCCACCGGCAAGTTTTGCACCGCACGGCCCGTTCACCTCAACGATGAACCTACGGAGCCTACTATGATCCGCACCCTTCTGGCCACCACGGCCCTCGCTGCGCTGCTCGCTACCGGCGCCATTGCCCAGGACGCTGCACCGGCTGCCGATCCGGCCGCTCCCGCGACCACCGAGGCCCCGGCTGATCCTGCAGCCGCTCCGGCAACCGATGCGGCTGCCACCGCCACTCCGGTTGAATCGGGCGCGATGGAAGAAACCGACGTCAACGAACCCTGGGACATGTCGGCCGGCTATGTCGCTGCTGACACTGACAACCTCGGCAGCCGCCTGATTGGTCAGCCGGTCTATTCCAGCGCCGGCGATGATGCCGAGGAAATCGGCAATATTGATGATCTCGTCTTCGACGAGAGCGGCCAGATCAAGGCCGTGGTGATCGGCGTTGGCGGCTTCCTGGGCATCGGCGAAAAGGCCGTTGCCGTGGACTTCCAGTCGCTCGAATTCACCCTGGCTGCCGACAACACCGAACGTTGGGTGCTGCCGACCACTGCTGACGCGCTGACCGCTGCCCCCGACTTCGTGTGGGAAGAAGACGAACCGGTCGACGGCGATGACGCGGCGGCTCCGGCTGACGCAATGGCCCCGGCCGATCCGGCAGCGCCAGCCGCTCCGGCTGATCCGGCCGCAGCCCCTGCCGAACCGGCCGCTCCGGCAACCAACTAATCCCTCGCGGATTACCCCTTTGATGGGCCGGCCCTCGGGCCGGCCCATTTGCGTCACAGGAGACCCAGAATGTTCCGCTCGCTCATCGCCGCCGGCGCCACCGCGCTGTTGCTTGCACCCGCATTCGGCCAGGCCGCCGCGCCCACCAGCACCCAACTCGAGCAGAGCGGGCTTACTCCTCCGACCGTCCTGTCTCAGGGCTATGCCGCGAGTGGCCAGGATGTGCTGGTCACGCGCCTTCTGGGCGAAACCGTCTTTTCCTCGATCGAGGATTCTGCCGAGGAAGTCGGCACCATCACCGACATGGTGGTCACCTCGGGAGTCGGCATTTCGGCCGTCGTGCTTAGCGTCGGGGGCTTCCTGGGCGTGGGCGAAAAGGACGTTGCTGTCGATTTTGCACAGCTCGAATGGGCCGAGCGCCAGGACGGGTCGCGCCGCTGGGTTCTGGCGACCACCGCAGAGGCGCTCGCCGCAGCGCCGCCCTTCGCCTGGGCCGATAGCGAGGCCTTAACCGGAGAGGCGCCGTTGACGCCGCAAGAAGAGGAAGAGCAGCTGGTCGATGGCGATCCCAATGCCACCGATATCGATCCGGCCCTCACCACCGACCAGGCCGAACGCCCGGCCATCACAACGCCCGTCGATCGCACCGGCTTTTCCGACTTTGACGAAACTGGCCTCTCCGCCGACGATCTGCGGGGCATCGGCGTCTATGGCATCAATGATGAACAGATCGGCACGATCGGCGACATCGTCACCAATCCCGACGGCAGCTTCGACGCCATCATAGTCGATGTCGGCGGCTTCCTGGGCTTGGGCGCCAAGCCGGTTGCCGTAGGCTTCGACAACCTGGCCTTTTCGGCGGACACCTTCGGTAATCGCTACCTGTTCCTCAACACCACGCGCGAGCAGCTCGAAACCCAGCCGGCCTATGACCCGGCCACCTATGCGAACGAACGAAACAGCCAGCGCATGGTAATCACGCCCTAGACCGCCCTGGTCGGGTCCCACTAGCTCAACGCCGCCAGGAACTCTCTGGCCAGCCGTTTGGTGGACAGCGCTGCTGGATCCCTTCCGCTTAATATCCAATAGAAGACCGGAGCAACCAGGCGCGTGATGGCCAGATCGGCCGCCTGATCGCGGGATGATCCTACCTTGTGTCCCGCCACGACAGCCCTGGCGCTATCGCCGAGCAAGTCTGCGGTCTTGAGCAGATCGGCGATTTCCGCGCTGTGCTGCGCCTCTCCGATCAGCGCCCGATAGGCCAGGCCCGCCGGAGAGGCGGTGAGGAAGACGACAAGAGCCTCGAGGTAGTTGGAGACGTCGGTACGGAGGTCTCCGCTGGGCGATATGGTCAATTCGTCTTTCGCGTCGATCGCACAGGCCTCGAAGAGTATTTGCCCTTTGGTGGACCACCAGCGGTAGACCGTTTGCCGGGATACTCCCGCCCTTTCGGCGATGTTCTTCATCGTCATGGCGGCATAGCCGATCTCGACAAGCAGGTCGTCGACCGCGTTCAGCACGGCGTCACGGGCCTCCTCGCTTCGCGGGCGGCCCACCGGGTTTGGCTGCTTCTTGTCCATCCACTCAAATCCTCACCGAACGCACCATCATGCTTAGCACAAGTTTTTCTGGACACGATGTCTCGTTAGTGTATTACGAGACACCGTGTAGCGAAATATGTGTTGGAGAGAAGAAGTGAGAGTTTTCATAACGGGGGCGTCCGGCTGGATCGGGTCCGGCGTGGTAAGGGAACTGCGGGCCAACGGCCACAAGCCTGTCGGGCTTGCGCGTTCCGACAAGGCTGCGGCCTCGATCGCGGAAAACGGCGGCGAGGTCATGCGCGGCGATCTGGATGATCTTGCTTCGCTTCAGAAGGGCGCCCGCGAAGCCGATGCCGTGCTGCATCTGGCAAACAAGCATGACTGGGGCAATCCGACCGAATCGGATCGGGCCGAGCGGGCTGCCGTGCAGGCAATGGCTGAAGCATTGGCCAATACCGGCAAACCTTTCATGGTGACCAATGCCATGTCAGGCCTGGTCGAAGGACGGCCGGTGCTTGAAACGGATGCCTCGCCGGCCCACGGCCCCCGATCGGATCGCGGCGGGTCAGAGAACCTGGCGCTGGAATACCTCCATCGAGGGGTGCGCACGAACATCATTCGCTTTCCTCCCACGGTGCACGGCGAAGGTGATTGGGGCTTCATCACTTTTCTGGTGCATGCCGCCCGGCGGACTGGCGTCTCGGCCTATGTCGGCGATGGCTCGTCAGTCTGGTCTGCAGTTCATCGATCCGATGCCGCCAGATTGATCCGGCTCGGTCTTGAACGAGCAGCCCCTGGCATCCGCCTGCATGCCGTTGCCGAACAGGCTATACCCACCCGCGCGATTGCCGACGCCTTGGGACAGTCACTGGGATTGCCGGTGGCGTCGGTTCCCCTGGAGAAGGCCGATGCGCACTTCGGCATCGTGGGAAGTTTCTTCTCCACCAGCCTCACCGGATCCAGCGAACTGACGCGCCGGATGGTCGACTGGGTACCCACGGGGCCTTCGCTGCTCGAAGACATCCTGTCAGGCAGTTACGCGGCCCCCTGAGCCGCCGACCCGGCACCGCGCGGTTTCTCGAACCGCGTGTCGCCGCCCTCCATCACGTAGCGCCGTTGCCAGCCAAGCCGTTCATAAAAGCCGGCGGCACGTGTGGTGGCATCGGTCTGAAGCCAGATGGTCTGGTGGTGCAAAAACAGGAAGGCTTCCGCCCGATCCATCAGCAGGCGCCCTATGCCGTTCCCCTCCCATTCGGGGCGGACGAACAGCGCGAACAGGCATCCATCCGCCGCATCACCCATGGAAAAGCCGACAATCTGGCCGTCCTGCTCGGCAACCCAGATACATGGCTCGTCCCGCAAGGCTTGCCCGATCGTTTCCGGGGTGATGCCCATGGTGGCCATCTGCTCGACCGAGATGTGGTTCTCCCGGACGCTCGTGCGAACGTCGAATATCGCGGGAATGTCCGCCGCACGGGCATCCCGAATGATGGTAGGCATCTTGGTTTCCGCCTGGATGCGAGGAGCCGCGTTCGACATCGAGATTACGCCGGAACTTCGCTCCGCACACCCCGATAACCCCTTGAAATCGATGCGGCCCGAAACCAGATCGACTTTGCCCGGCCGCAGCCGGGTGAGGGCTGAAGCTTCTCCCTGTATCTATGTTGCTCAATTGAGGATGTAGCTATGAGGACTGACCTCGATCTCATTACCAACCCGTTCGACGTCGCCGAAATCACGCGCGCTGACTTCGTGGGCTTCTACCATCCGCGCGAAATCGTTGCCGACCCGCTGCTGACGATTGCCCGCAAGCGGGCCCTCCTCGCGCGCTGGCTCTCGGACGCCAATGCGCTGCCCAACGCGCCCGCCCTCCGACGTTCTCCGGCGGGCGTAACCGCCGCTGTCGATGACATCCGGCTGGCCCTCGACAAGCTCGACGAGATGGTCGAGGCCATCATGCTGGCCAACGGCCCGCACACGGGCAACGTCGCCGCCTGACGATGCGCCCCGGACCACCGGGGCGCAAGCACCTCCGAACACCTCAGGCTGCTTCCCACCCATATTCGAGCCAAGGAAATCACGGCTCATCCCCGCAGCAGGATCAGCGTCGGCACATCTTGAACCGGCGCTTCACCGATGACTCGATAGCCCAGTTTTTTCGACAACTTCAAAGAAGCCTGGTTTTGCGGCGCGATCAAACAGGCGGTCAACCGGGACTTCATGACGCTCTCGCTCCACCCAAGGACTGCCGTCATGGCTTCGGTAGCATAGCCTAAGCCATGAAAGCGGGGATCAAAGACCCATCCGGCCTCTGGGTAGACATCAAACACCGGGCCTATTGCTCTCAAGTTATCCTGGAAACCAACGTCCCCGATATATTCGCCCGACGCCTTTTCGCGCACGGCCCAATAGCCATAGTTATTCAGTGACCAATGCCCTGCGTACCGGAGCACGCGCCACCAGCATTGCTGCAGCGTCGAAGGCGTTCCGGAGATATGCTTGACCACCTGAGGATTGCTCCAGATCGCAAAATTGCGAAGAACGTCCTCCGCGGTGTGGGCGTTCAGGATCAACCTGGCGGTCTCTAGAGTTGGGACGTTCATGTGTCAGCTCTCCCCGTGTCGATCGCCGTCAGCCGCACCCTTTGCATGAGGTTGGTGTAGGCTGCGTTGGCCATGGAGCGTGCGGAACGCTCACGCATGAGCCGATGCGCCTGATTGAAAGCCAGGACTATGCCGCGCAGCTCAAAGGCATTCAGCTTGGCGTCCGGCGAGCCTGCGGCCTTGAACTCCAGGCTCAACTGCCGGGCCCACAGCTTCTGTTGGGCCCGCAGATGCTTTTGGACTTCGCCGGGCTGATCGTCGAACTCGATCTGCGCCTGAATGATACCGCATCCCGCTTCCACCCAATCCAGCCAGCCGGAAAAGATGGCCTTCAACCGACGCTCTCCGCTCGCCTCACGCGATGCGGGCAGCCAAACCTGCGCATAAAAGCGGTCGCAGAGGGTTTGAATGGTCGCCAGTTCCAACCCTTCCTTCGATCCGAAATGCTTGAACACCGCACTCTTGGAGAGCCCTGTTGAGCGTGCGAGATCGGCAAGGCTCACCGCTTGGAAACCGCGGATGGCGCCTTGGCTCAGCGACTCGTCAAGAATGGTGGCCCGGGTTTGATCGACCTTCTTCAAAACGCCTCCTTGACAAAGCGAACGATCGTGCACCTATTAAATGCACGGTCGTTCACTTTTGCAAGCGCATATGTCGAGGTTTGATTTGAGCAAGACGCTGATGACGAGCGGTGGCCTGCTGTTCCTGCTGCTCGGGCTGCTCCACGCCGGTCTTACCGTCGTGGATATGTTCACGCCGCGCTTGCTCACGCCGGAAAATGATCGGCTGCGCTCCTTGATGGAAACAACGCCACTTCGGCTTCATCCGGATTTGCGTCTTTGGGACGCCTGGATGGGGTTCAACCTCAGCCACAGCCTGGGGCTCGTGGTTTTTGGCGCTGGGGTTGTCGCTGTGGCGATCCGCGTCGACCCTTCAGCCGGAGGGGCGTCGGTCTATCCGTTGGCAGCGGCCGCGGTCGGCCTGGTCTATGTCTTGATGTGCCTGCGCTTCTGGTTCTGGGTTCCGGCTGTCGCCACTTCGGCCGCTACGGCGCTGCTTGGCCTGGCCTTCATAACCGCCGTTCAACGCTGACCCTGGTGAGACCAACCATGCACATTCATTCCGTCAATCTCGCAGATAAGCTCGAAACCTTTGACGAGATTTGGTCTCCAAAGATCGTCTCGCGCTACAATGACAGCGACATCATGGTCGTGAGGGTACTGGGCGAGTTCAACTGGCACTCTCATCCTGACAGCGATGACTTCTTCCTCGTTTTGAAAGGTCGGCTCACCATGCGTCTCCGCGACCGGGAGGTGCATATTGGCCCCGGCGAGCTTTTTGTTGTCCCGGCTGGCGTCGAGCACTGTCCCGTTGCTGACGAGGAAACTCATCTCCTCCTTATCGAACCGAAGGGTACGCCGAATACCGGGGACGTGCTCACCGCAGCCCGAAAAGTGGAAATCTAGCGGGTTGGGGCAAGGGCTTGCCATCGTTCCCGATGGTCACCCCTGCTCGACGACGCAATGCCGCGCTGGCAACACCGGGAATAATCACAGCGCCCCTGAGTCTTAGACAACGCGAGGCTGCTCCGGCCTCATTGAGGTCATTGGATGCTGGTCCCACCACGGCTAAGCGCTGCCATGCAGCAGGCATGATGTCGTCCTGTTGAGGATTGCTTACTTCCGGAAAAGCCGGATATATAGCTGTGTCGAAGCCCCGTAGGCATCGACGAACCAGACCTCTGGTCCCTGGTAAGGACAGTCGTCAACCACATAGGCCGCAGTCGTTGCAGCGCTCTCAACCGAGCGCCGGCCTTGCAGTTGCCGCACTCACGCACAAACCAGGGACTTCTCAAATGCCGACTTCCGTCGCCGATTTGCATTTCCGCACCTTTTACTCCGCAGCCACCCGATCCGACGTCGAGTACGCCGTTCTTGCGCCGACTGCATTTTCGGGGCATCGATCCTTACCATTGGTCATGCATCTGCACGGCGCCATGTCATCCGCCAAGTCATTGGAGATGGCACGTGGCGCATATGAGGACGCTTGGGCCGCGGGCGATCTGCCTTTGTCGATTGTTGTCTGCGCGTCGACACCCACGTTGAGCGGCTTCTATATCGACCATCCCGGAGGGCCGAGCTGGGAAACCCTGGTGGCAGAGGAACTACCTGCCTACCTTGCAACAAAGTATCCGCTATCCGGACTTAGGGCGGCCACGGGCTTCTCTATGGGGGGCTACGGGGCCCTGAAAATAACACTAAGGAGACCTGACGCCTTCTGCGCCGTCTCGGCTCTCTGCCCGACGATCTTTTCCGAGGAAAGGGCGGCCGATGTGCCCGAGCGGAACCGACGTTCGGTGCTGAACGACCTCAACGAGGCAATGGCCAATGCCGGCTATGAGGTGAACAGCGTTCCCTGCCTGTTGCGAGCCGGGGCCGAGGCACTGAAGAAGACGAAGACCCAGCTCTTCATCGACTGCGGCGAAAACGATGAGTTCATGTTGCACGACGGCGCTGTCTCTCTGCACAGGCTTATGCGCGAACTGGGCGTCAGCCACAGCTTCCGTTCAGTTCCCGAAGCCGCACATGCAACGCATATCGACCATCGGCAGCGCGCTGCCGTTAGCTTCATCGCCGAGGCGCTAAGAGAACGGGAACGGTCGGCTTCGCCAGCTTAGAAAATCCGGCGGCGCCGGTTAGCGGTGCCGGACGCTGCCGTTGGCGGCTGCTAATCCGACGGGCCAGCTAATTCTGCCTTGCCTCAACTGCAGCACAACAAATGCAAAGGGCCCGCTCGTCGCGGGCCCTCCGGATTCTCGGCTGTCGAAGCCTACTGACGCGAGAAGCGCAGGCGGCCGATTTCGTCGAACTGGTCCTGCTCGATCTTGAGTTGCTCGGCTGCTTCGCGCTGGTGCTCGCGCTGGTCGAGCAATTCGACCTTCTTTAGGTCCTCGAGTGCTTCCGCCAGGGCATCCTGGGCCGCTTCGAGCTTGCCCTTCATGTCGTTGGCCGAATTGAGCAGGTTGTCGCGCCGAGTCAGCGCGGCCTTGGCAAAGGTCGAATAGGCGAAATGGGCGACATCGGAAATGCCGGTCTTGGTGTGCTCGATTTCGATCTGCTGGTCGAGTTCGGCCGCCATGCGCTCGAAATCGGCAATCATCATCTCGATCTGCGCAACCTGACGGCGCTTCTCGTCCACCTGGAATTTCTTGAGCCGGATGAGGCTCTCGCTGCGCGATTTCAAGACCTGTACTCCTTACACACCAAGTCAGTTCCGGGACAAAAACACATATCCCGTCAGTCCCCCGCGCCCGCTTCGGCCACGATCGCTTCGAGCATCTTGTAGCCCTCGGCGATTGTCGTCGTCTCCTCCCGCGTCTGCCCGAGAAACGCCTCGAGCGCGGGATTGATGGCGATCGCGCGGTCCACTTTCGGATCTGACCCTTTCCGGTAAGCCCCCAGCCGGATCAGTTCCTCCATGTCCGAAAAGATGGACATGAGTTCTCGCGCCTTCTGCAGGACGGGCCGCACGTCGAGCGGCACGCATCCTGGCATGGTACGCGAGATGGACCGGAGCACGTTGACCGCCGGGTAGCGTCCCCGCTCGGCAATCCCGCGCTCCATCACGATGTGCCCATCGAGAATGCCGCGCACGGCGTCCGCAATGGGCTCATTGTGATCATCACCTTCAACTAAAACGGTAAACAGTCCGGTAACAGAACCCGTCGTGGGTGTGCCCGGACCTGCGCGTTCCAGCAATCGTGGCAATTCGGTGAACACAGTCGGGGGATAACCCTTGGCCGTGGGCGGCTCCCCGATGGCGAGGCCAATCTCGCGCTGCGCCATGGCAAAGCGGGTGAGGCTGTCCATCATGCACAGCACGCGCTGGCCCTGGTCGCGAAAATATTCGCTGAGCGCCAGGCTCATATAGGCCGCCTGCCGGCGCATCAGCGCCGCTTCGTCGGACGTGGCGACGACCACAACGGCATGCGCCAGGCCTTCCTCGCCCAGATATTCCTGGATGAATTCATGCACCTCGCGGCCGCGCTCGCCGATCAGCCCGATAATGGCGACATCCACATTGGCATTGCGCGCCAGCATTGACATCAGCACCGACTTGCCGACGCCCGAGCCGGCGAAAATGCCCATGCGCTGGCCTTCGCACAGCGTGGTGAAGGTGTTGAGACAGCGGACACCCAGTTCCAGCGGATCGCCCACCCGCACCCGGTCATGTGCCAAGAGCGGATTTTGCCGCAACGGATAGGGCGTGGCGCCGCGCGGCAGCGGTCCCTTGCCGTCGATCGGCTCGCCATCGGCATTGATCACCCGGCCCAGCCAGCCCTGGCTCGGGAACGCCGCGCCGTCGTGGCGCTGGAACACCGCCTTGCATCCTAGCCGCACGCCTGACAGCTGCCCGAACGGCAGGCAGAGCGCATGACCATCCTTGAAGCCGATAATCTCGGCCGCCAGGCGCTCGCCATTGACGGTCTCGATCTGCACCCGGCCCCCGACGCGCAATTCGCGCACCGGCCCGACGATTTCCACCAAGAGGCCCTGCACGGATTTGACCCGTCCGAATACCTCGACATCGTCGATCGCATCGATGGCTGAGATAAGGGCTTTCATGTCGCGCTCAGTATCCGTTCATCGGGTCCGGAAATCTATGGTTTCCCGGTCGCTCGAATCGTCTCGAATGACGAATCACACAGTAACCGATCGTTAAGCAAAAGGCGCTATTTGAGGGTTTGGGCCCGTCTGTCCGCTGCTTTGCACCGACCGCCCGCCAACCCCCTGACATAGCCACAATTGCTTGAGTCGAAAGAGTCGGTTGCAACCTCTTCTTAAACCATTTTCTTAAGAAAATTCGATAAGATTAACCCTTAACTTTCAAAGACTTAGACATAATTTGTACTAACGTCGTTTGCGTATTGCCGAACCGAATTAAACTTTGTTAACTATTTGGGCTTAGGGTTCAGTCATATCCAGTAGGGTTGGCGTGGGGCAGTCGAGGTCCCATGGTTCCAGCAGGAACGAATGACAAGGGGAATATAATGCGGGTACTCCTTATTGAGGACGACAGCGCGACAGCGCAGAGCATCGAACTGATGCTGAAGTCCGAAAGTTTCAACGTCTATACCACCGACCTCGGTGAAGAAGGCGTCGATCTTGGTAAGCTTTACGACTACGACATCATTCTTCTCGACCTGAACCTGCCCGATATGAGCGGCTACGAGGTGCTCCGCACCCTGCGCGTCGCCAAGGTGCAGACGCCGATCCTGATCCTTTCGGGTCTGGCAGGCATCGAGGACAAGGTTCGCGGTCTCGGCTTCGGTGCCGACGACTACATGACCAAGCCCTTCCACAAGGACGAACTCGTGGCCCGCATCCACGCCATCGTCCGCCGCTCCAAGGGCCACGCCCAGTCGGTCATCCAGACGGGCGACCTCACGGTCAACCTCGATACCAAGACGGTGGAAGTGCAGACCCAGCGGGTGCACCTCACCGGCAAGGAATACCAGATGCTCGAGCTGCTCTCCCTCCGCAAGGGGACCACGCTCACCAAGGAAATGTTCCTCAACCACCTCTATGGTGGCATGGACGAGCCCGAACTCAAGATCATCGACGTGTTCATCTGCAAGCTCCGCAAGAAGCTCAGCGTGGCCACTGGTGGCAAGAATTACATCGAGACCGTCTGGGGTCGCGGCTATGTGCTGCGCGAGCCCGATGCCGATGAAGGCTACAGCGAAAACGTCGCCTGATCCCTCCCAGGCTCCGGGCGTCGATCAAAAAGCCCCGTGCGATCCCTCGCACGGGGCTTTTGCTTGCCCAAAACAACCTGGACTCTCAGTCGCCCGTCATCTGCATCACGGCAACAGCGTTGACGATGCCTTCGTCATTGGCCCGGAACGTCAGCTCCTGCCAGATCTCGAACGGCGCGGTGGCGGCTGGCGTGAGGTTGATGCTGCCGAACCAGCCGTATTCGTCAGGCTGGCCGGTGAGGTAGTTGCCCACGATGACATCAGCTGGCATGCCGATGCCCATCAGGCCGAGATCGGCATTCATGTCGGCCGGCCAGGTGCCACACCGGGCCGAGGCCGGGGCGGCATCGCGCACGTCGATACCGACGCCGGTCACCTTGCCGTCCCCCATTTCGCCATCGGAATAGAGCCACAGCGTTTCCGCATTGCGGCTGAGGCAGGCCCAGGTCACGGCTTCGCCGGCCTCGCCCCAATTGTGCGCCTCGGCACCCAGCTTGGCCGCCAGGTCGGCAATGGCAGTCTCCTCCAGCACCACCGATTCCGCGCCGATGGTGATGGTGTAGACCTGCTTGACATTGCCCCATGGCTCGGGGGCCGCTGCGCCGGTACGGGCGACCTGGTCGATCCAGGTATTGGCGATCGGTGACTCCTCGGCAAGGGCAGGCAGGGCGGCGCCTGCGAGCAGCAGGCAGATGATGGCGGTGTGACGCATTTGGTTTTGTCCTTCGATTGGTGGGCGCCGCTATAGCCATGCCCAAATGAACGCAGTCTGACCGCCCCTTTCCCGCGCAACTATTTTTGCCGACCTGTCGAAAGCGCGTCCGACCACTCGTCGTCCTGGCAGAAGCGCGGTCGGAGGCCGCGAGCAACAGAGGAAACAAACCATGATCCGTTCTGCCATCACCCTGGCCGCCATGCTGCTGACGTCAGCCGCCTTTGCCCAATCCGAACCCGCCGGTCAGACCATCGAGGTCAACGGCATGCAGATGTATTACGAGGTCAGCGGTGAGGGGGATCCGCTGGTTGTCCTGCACGGCGCCTACATGAACATCCCCACCATGGGCGAAATCATTCCCAGGCTGGCCGAGACGCATAAGGTCTATGCCATCGAGTTCCAGGGCCATGGCCGCACCGAGGACATCGACCGGCCGATCACCTATCCTAACCTGGCCGATGACGTCGCTGGATTCATGGATGCCGTCGGCATCGAGAAGGCGGACGTGTTCGGCTATTCCATGGGTGCTGCGGCGGGGCTGAAGCTGGCGATCGACCATCCTGAAAAGGTCGACCAGCTTGTCGCCGCTTCGGTCGGCTACGACATGTCCGGCTCGCAGCCCGAATTCCTCGCCATGATCCCGACCATGAGCCCGGACATGTTCGTGGGCACGCCCATGGAGGACGCGTGGAAGCAGTTCGCGCCCAATCCCGACGGCTTCCGCCCATTCGTCGAACGCATGATCGCCCTCGAGCACGAGCCGATGGCCTGGGAGGAGGATGTCCGCAAGCTCAAGACGCCGATGCTGATCATTGCCGGCGACGCCGACATGATCACCCTGGATCACATTGTCAGCCTGTTCCACCTGGTGGGCGGCGGCGCCCCCGGCGATATGGGCAAGCCGCTTGCCCCGTCGCGCCTGGCCATCCTGCCCGCGACCTCCCATACCGCTGTCATCGGCCAGGCCGACCTGCTCCTTGGCTTCATCGAACCCTTCCTCCAGGGCGAAACGCCAAAGGGCATGTTCGACTAGACCAGCAACCGCCTGCAGCATGCTTGCCACTTGCTGCAGGCAATGCCTTGCAGGCTTGGGCCGATGCTGGTTTCATTCGCCGTTATGACGACCCAATCCGAAACCCATCGCACCATCAACAGCGTCTGGAAAATCGAGCAGCCCCGCCTCATCGCGGGGCTGACGCGCATGGTGCGCGATATCTCGCTGGCCGAGGAACTCGCACAGGACGCGCTGATCATCGCGCTGAAGAAATGGCCGGAAACCGGGGTTCCCACCAATCCCGGCGCCTGGCTGATGCAGACGGCCAAGCGCCGCGCCATCGACTATTTTCGCCATCGCAAAATGGCCGCCACCAAGCTCGAGGAAGTCGGCCGCAGCATCGAGGACGATGCGCCCGACCATGAAGCCGAGATCATCGAGAGCCTGGATGACGATGTCGGCGACGATCTGCTGCGCCTGATCTTCACCTCCTGCCACCCGATTTTGCCAGCGGAATCAAGGGTCGCGCTCACCCTGCGCCTGCTGGGGGGCCTCACGACGGAGGAAATTGCCCGCGCCTTCCTGGCGGCGGAGCCGACGATTGGCCAGCGTATCGTGCGGGCCAAGAAGGCCATTGCGGATGCCGGGATACCCTTCGAAGTGCCGCGCGGTCCCGAACGCGAGGAGCGTTTGGGCTCGGTCCTGGGCGTGCTCTACCTCATCTTCAACGAAGGCTATTCGGCGACCTCGGGCGACGACCTGATCCGGCCCCAGCTTTGCGACGAGGCCATGCGCCTCGGCCGCATCCTGGCCCGCTTGTCACCCGACGATTCCGAAGTCCACGCCCTCGTCGCGCTCATGGAGATCCAGGCTTCGCGCACCGCCGCCCGCACCGACAGGAACGGCCAGCCGGTATTGCTGCTCGACCAGGATCGCTCGCGCTGGGACCAGTTGCTGATCCGCCGCGGCCTGGCGGCACTCGACCGCGCCATCGCGCTGGGCGGTGAGAACGCACCCTACGCCTTGCAGGCCGCCATCGCTGCCTGCCACGCCCGGGCGCGCAAGGCTGCCGATACCGATTGGGCGCGGATCGCGGCCCTCTATGGCACGCTGTCCCAGGTCACACCCTCGCCGGTGATCGAGCTCAACCGCGCCGTAGCCGTATCCATGGCCGATGGGCCGGCCGCGGCACTGGTGCTGATAGACGCCATCAAGGACGATCCGACACTACGCAACTATCACCTGCTCTACGGCGTGCGCGGCGATCTGCTGGGTAAGCTTGGCCGGCATACCGAGGCCATGCTCGAATTCCGCCGCGCCGCGGAACTGACGCGCAACGAACGCGAGAAATCCTATCTGCTTGGCAGGGCCGAACAATCGGCCTGAGCGTCAGGCGGCCAGAGTTGAGCTGGCTTCGAACTTGGCTTCGAGGATGGCCCGGTCGAAGGGCTTCATCATGTAGTCGTTCGCCCCCGCCTTGAGCGCCAGCGCAATGGCGCCGATGTCATTCTCGACCGTGCAATAGACGATATGCGGCTTGTCGCCACCCACATAGGCCCGCAGCAGCTTGAGGAATTCCAGCCCGCTCATGATGGGCATGTTCCAGTCGAGCAGGATCGCGTCCGGCATTTCCTGGCGGCACTTGTCGAAGGCGTCCTGCCCGTCTTCGGCTTCCTCGACGATATAGTCCATGTTCTCGAGGATACGGCGCGCCACTTTGCGCACCACGCTCGAGTCATCGACGATCAGGCAGGATTTCATTCCCGAGGGACTCCGCAGAGGCTAACGCTCCCCTCGATTATGGGCAGCACATCCTAGGAATTGGTTAGCGGATTGCTGACGTTTGAGCCCCGCTATGCCGTGGGCTGCTCCACTGCCGCGGCGGCCGGCTTTGGCGTCGCAGTCAGGAAGAACATGTCGTTCTCCAGCCCGATATTGATCTCCATGTCGGTCATGCGGGCCAACAAGCCCGTATAGAACGGCTGGATCCCGCGGGCATCGACCGATCCTTCCTCGGGCATGCCCGACAGCAGGCCCGCTGCACCCGAAGGCACCAGCGTCTTCTGGCGCTTTTCAGGATCGCTCTTGGAGGTGAATTCAAACTTCTCGTTGCCGGCATCGCCGATGATGGAAGCCGTGACCTGGCCGCCGCGCGGCACCGACATGGCCGCGATCAGCAGCATGTTCATGAACAGCTTGGCCTTGTGCTTGGGCAGCAGGATCAGCGGCACCTGCCACTCGAGGTCGGCCTTCTCGATCTCGAACAGGATGCGCGCAACGCGCTCGCATTCCCGCGTGTCGATATCGGTGCCCGACGTCGAGGAGGCGCCATAGGCCAGGCGTGCGAATTCGAGCTTGGCGCGGCTCTGTTTGGCCGCACTGGCAATGAGGTCGCGCGCACCCTCGGCCATATCGGCCTGGTTGGGATCGCCCAGCACTTCGAGCCCGTTACCGATCGCCCCGATGGGGTTGATCAGGTCATGGCAGACCCTGGAGCACAGCATGGCCGCCAGATCGGTTGCCTTGAGCTCGATGATGTCCATCCGGGCAGTCTCCATAAGAATCAGTTTCCCCGACATTAGAGGGTGATGGGCAGAAGTGGACAGATCAAATGCGCCCGCAGGACCGCTAGTTGATCGAAAGGTCCTTGGACAGCACGGCCCAATTGGCCTCGGCCGCAATCGCTGCGGCGTCCGGTGCCAGCAGGAACGCTTCGCGGTTCGCTGCCGAATAGAACAGGTAGAGCCGTTGCTTGAACACCGCATAGATGGCCGGATTGCTGTCCGATACGTAGCCGCGCGCCATGCCCATCGTCCCGTGCCCGCCGAATTGGGGGGCATAGATTTCCGGCGATCCCTTGAAGATGTCGCGATTGGCCGCGCTGGCAAAATGCCAGGGCACGTTCTGCCAGATATATTCGAAATCCGCCCGACCGAGCAGCGGTTCGGGCTCGGTGAAATAGCTCACCGGATCCATGCCGTAGATGGCCACGCCCGTCAGCGGATTGGTGACGATCAGCGTCACGACCGACTGCGCCCGCGCCGGCAACACGACGAGCCAGGCCATGCTCAATAACGGCAAAACAAAGGCGAGCATGGTTAAGATTTGTTTAGAGGTTTGCTTCATCATCGACCTAATGATCGGCATGTCGGCGAACAAAGTCCGACCCCAAAACTACGGTCCAAGGCTTAACTATTCCGTAACCGCCAGCCCTGCCCTTCACCTGGGAGATTTCGATGTTCAAGCGTCTAGCCCTCTTCGTCGCCATCTTGGCTGCCCTGGCGTCCCCCGTACCGTCGGCCTTCGCGCAGGGTTCGCTGAGCGACACCTATGCCGGCGAGGACCTGGTCGACAGCGGTAAGGCCTTCTTCGGGTCGGCGAGCCAAGGCCTTGCTTCGCTGGTCGAGCGCGCCGTGAGCCAGTTCGGCCTGCCCAATGGCTACATCCTTGGCGAGGATGCCGGCGGCGCCCTGTTTGCCGGTGCCCGTTACGGCGAGGGCGTGCTCTACACCCGCAATGCCGGCGAGTATAACGTCTATTGGCAGGGCCCCTCGGTCGGGTTTGACGTGGGCGGCGATGGCTCCAAGGTCATGATGCTGGTCTATAACCTCAACCAGATCCAGGACGTGCTGGGCCGCTTCGTCGGCGTCGACGGCTCTGCCTATGTCGTGGGCGGCTTCGGCATGACGGTCATCAAGCGCTCCAATATCGTGGTCGTGCCCATCCGCTCCGGCGTCGGCGCGCGCCTCGGCATCAATATCGGCTATCTCAAATTCACCAACGAGCCGACCTGGAACCCCTTCTGACCCGCCTGGCAAGCGTGATGTTTGCCGGCGCGGCGACTGTCGCGCCGGGAAGGTCGATACGACACGCGTGGTCGCAGGGTTTCACCTCCTCCTCACCCGATCAAAACCGCAGGCGCGTCCTGGCAGGGCCGTGACGCAGCGGCCCGGACGCGTTAGGGTTAATCGCTGGCAAAGATGGCGGCGCCTTCTCGGAGCTGCCAGATAGTGGTTTGCCCCGTATTGCAGGCCAATACGGTTGCGGAGTTTGGCCGATGGTCATCGAGAACATCATGTATTTCGCCCTGGGCCTGCTGGTAGCGGGACTGGTGTCGCTGATCATCCTGCCGGCGGTATGGAAACGCGCCGTGCGCCTGACCAAGCGCCGCATCGAGGCCGCCACGCCGATCACCATGGCGGAATTCCGCGCCGACAAGGATCAGCTGCGCGCCGAGTTCGCCCTGTCGACCCGCCGGCTCGAAATGAATGTCGAAACGCTGCGCAAGCGGCTGGCCGAGCAACTGGGCGACGTCAACCAGAAGCGCAGCGATCTCGGCCAGCTCAAGGCCGAGCGCGACCAGCACCTGGCCGTAGTGAGGGAACTCGAAGCCCGGGAAGCCGAGTTGCGCGCCCGCGTTGCCGAGCTCGAGCGCGAAGGCACCGACCTGGCGCAGCGCCTGCGCATGCGGGACCGGGAACTCGATACGCGCAGCGAAGAACTGGCCAAGCTGCGCGAAGCGGTACGCGGCGGCGTTCCCCGCTCCGCCGAAATCGACGGCAAGCCGCTGAGCGGCGACTACGACGAGGACGTCGATCGGCTGACCACTACGCTCGCCATCGAGCGCAAGCGCGCCAGCTTCCTTGAAGACCAGGCGCGCAGCCTCCTCAGCCGGCTGGAGAATTCCGACCGGCGCAGCGCCGAGGCTACCGCCGCGATCGCCCAGATGCGCGACGCGCTGACGGCCCGGGATGACAAGCAGGCGGCCCAGGCCGATAGCCTGGTGGCCGCCGAGGCGCGCATTGCCAGCGCCGAAAATCGCCTCAACGCCCTCCTTGCCGAAACCAGCCAGGTGGTCGAGCAATCCGAGGGCCGCGCCGAACTGCTGCTGGCCGACAAGCTCAGCCTCGAAGCCGAGGTCGAAAAACTGCGCAAGCAGGTGAGCGGCGTGGAATCCACCCTTCTCGCCGATTGGGACACCGAGCGGCTCGAGGAAGCCTATCTGCGCGAGAAGCTCAACGACATCGCCGCCAGCGTCAGCCGGCTGGTCTATGCCGTCGACACCGAAACCGCGGTGCCAAGCACCGAAGAAAGCCTGTTCGACCGTGTCCAGCGCTTTGCTGACGATGGCGAGGGCAACGACGCCCTGCCGGTCAAGCCCGCCAAGGGCGATCGTAAGGGCGGCTCGGTGACGGACCGCATGGCGGCGCTCCGCGAGATCCAGGGGCGGTAGCTCTTTACCTCTCCCTTTGGGGGAGAGGTCGACTTGCGAAGCAAGGCGGGTGAGGGGGCCTTCCCCAACATTACACCCGCGTAAAGGCCCCCTGACCCGATCCTTCGGATCGACTTCTCCCCCAAAGGGAGAGGTGGGGGTACTCTTCCCCTACTCCGACCCGATCACCACACTGCGGGTCAGCTCGCCCGTCGTCTGGTCGAACAGCGCCAGCGTCGTCACGCCACCCACGCTATAGGTCACGTTGATCGCGCCCTCGTTGACGACGGCGGACACGACTTGGGCACCGGCCGGCAGCACCACATTTTCGGCCACCGCCGGCGGGGGCGCGTCGCGCATCACGCGATAGACAAGGGCGATGCCAATCGCCATAAAGCCCAGCAACAGGATGCCGATCGAAATACCGAACGAGCGGCGCGCTTTTCCCAGCATGGCAATGGCTTCCGGCGTCAGTGGCGCGTCTGCCTTTTGCGTGTCTGCACCAGTCTGATTAGGATCGCTCATGGCTGAAAATACCGCTGAAGAGTTCGAGGGCGAGGAAGTCGAGGTCGTCGTCGATGCCGCAATGGCCGGCGAGCGGCTCGATGGCGGCCTGGCCAAGGCCCACACCGTCTTGAGCCGCAGCCGCATCAAGGACCTGATCCTCAATGGCGCCGTCAGCATCAACGGCGCTGTCGTCAACGAGCCCAAATACCGGCTTACGGAGGGCGAGACAATCGTCCTTCTTGCCCCACCCCCGGAAGAGGCCGAACCGCATCCCGAGGATATCCCGCTCGATATCCTCTACGAGGACGACCAGCTCATCGTCGTCAACAAACCGGTCGGCATGGTGGTGCATCCCGCCCCGGGCTCGCCCGATGGCACGCTGGTCAATGCCCTGCTCTTCCATTGCGGCGACAGCCTAGTCGGCATTGGCGGGGTCAAGCGTCCCGGTATCGTGCACCGGCTTGATCGCGATACCTCGGGCGTCATGGTCGCCGCCAAGACCGAGGCGGCGCACAAGCACCTGAGCGAGCAATTCGCCGACCACGGCCGCACCGGTCCGCTGCACCGGGCCTATATCGCCTTCGTCTGGGGCATGACCGAAACCGGCAAGGGCACCGTCAATGCCCCGCTCGGCCGCGACCAGAACAATCGGCTCAAGCAGGCCGTGCGCAAGGATGGGCGCGAGGCCATCACGCACTATTTCGTCGAGGCCCGCTTCGGCGACGCCGGTTGGGACATCACCCGCGTGCAATGCCATCTCGAAACCGGCCGCACGCACCAGATCCGCGTGCACATGGCCCACATCGGCCATCCGCTGGTGGCCGATGCGGTCTATGCCGCCGGCTATGCCACCAAGATCAACAAGCTGCCATCAGATGTCGCCGGTCCCATCCAGGCGCTCGGCCGGCAGGCGCTGCATGCGGCCGAACTGGGCTTCGAACATCCGATGACGGGCGAGGAAATGTTCTTCGAGGCGCCCCTGCCGGACGATCTGCAGGCGCTGGAAGACGCGCTGGAGGGCTACGACAAAGCGTTTGCGCGGTAGGTCCGGGGCGCGGATTCACCGACAGGTGATTGAACCTCGGCCCGCCTCGCGCGTAATACCCCTGTCGCTGCATACAAGGGCGGAACCAAAATCAGCGTTCTCACGTTTTCGCGGGTTCGTGCTCTTACAATCGCCCAATTGCGTCCTATATAGTTCATCGTTGTTTGCCGATGGGCCGGTTTCGGCCATCGCGAAACACGCTTCCGCCCGTGCCATACGGGGGAACCAGAAAGGGGTGCGTCCATGGCCCAGACCAATTTGCCGGTCCTCTCCTCCGAAGGGGGCTTGAGCCGTTATCTTCAGGAAATCCGCAAGTTCCCCATGCTGGAACCGGATGAAGAATACATGCTCGCCAAGCGCTACAAGGAACATCAGGATCCCGGCGCGGCACAGAAACTCATCACCAGCCATCTCCGCCTCGTGGCCAAGATCGCCATGGGCTATCGCGGTTATGGCCTGCCCATCTCCGAAGTGATCTCGGAAGGCAATGTCGGCCTCATGCATGCGGTCAAGCGCTTCGAGCCCGAAAAGGGCTTCCGCTTGGCCACCTATGCCATGTGGTGGATCCGCGCCGCCATCCAGGAATATGTGCTGCGCAGCTGGAGCCTGGTCAAGATCGGTACCACCGCTGCCCAGAAGCGCCTGTTCTTCAACCTGCGCAAGGTGAAGGGCCAGATCGCCGCCCTGGACGATGGTTCGCTACACCCTGACCAGATCAAGCAGATTGCCACCACGCTCAACGTGACCGAAGACGATGTGGTGTCGATGAATGCCCGCCTCTCGGGTGATGCGTCGCTCAACTCGCCGATGCGCGCCGATGAAGGTTCGTCCGAATGGCAGGACTGGCTGGTCGACGACACCCCCAGCGCCGAGACGAGCCTGGGCGAGTCGCAGGAATTTTCCGAGCGCATGGGTCTTCTGACCAGTGCCATGGATGTGCTGAACGAGCGCGAGCGCGCCATCTTCCAGGCTCGCCGCCTGCAGGACAATCCGGCAACGCTCGAGGAACTGGCCCAGCAGTACGATGTTAGCCGCGAGCGCATCCGGCAGATCGAGGTCCGCGCCTTCGAAAAGGTGCAGGACGCGGTCAAGGAAGCCGCTGCCGCCCACTGAGTGGCAACTACGGAATGATAAAGGCGGGCCCCGATGCCCGCCTTTTTTGTTGTGAGATGCAAAATTTCAGCCACTGGGGAAGGCACTATGACCCCATCAAATCCCACAATCGCTCCTTGCCCAGGATCAGCAGCCACGGTGTTTCGTCCGCTGGCACGATCTCGACCAGCCCGCCCGTTCCCTCGTTGGAGGTCCCGATCAGTCCGCCCGGCTCCAGCAACAATCCATCCATGGGATAATAGAGCCCGGTGGACTGCAGGAAGCGGATGGGCAGCAGCGGGTGGATCGACACCCGTTCGCGCATCGCCGCCTCGAAGCGGATCGGCCCCACCACGGCCAGGGCCACGTCCACCTCATCCACCAGCAGCAGCTTGCGGGTGGGGGCGTACTGCAGCACGGCACTGAGGGCAGCCAGGGTATGGTCGAGCCGCTTGCCGGTCATTCCCAGCGCCAGCGTCACCGGCGCCTGCGTCGAATAGATCGCCTTCTGGAAATCGGTGGTGATCTGCTCGGGAATGTGGATGACGCGGGTGCGGCGCTCCCATGCTGCCCGATCGCCCACTGAATCGAGGTCACCGATGATGGCCGCGGGCACCAGGCCTGCCTCGCCGATCGCATCGGCGCCGCCATCGGCCCCGACCAGCGCCACCCCGCGCCCTGCCAGTTCCACCAACAGCGCCGGATCGACTGCGCCCCCACCGACTATGGCCATCGGCCCCTCGCATACGACCATTGGCGCATCCGCCGCGGGCACGGAAGTGTCTTGCACTGTCACAAAGCTCTCATTAAGTGTGGGGCGTCTCGCTGGGGTGTTCCGGAGTCTTCCGGAGCTGAGAGTTACCCATTGAACCTGAACCAGGTCATGCTGGCGGAGGAAGTTCGAGATGGCAAGGGCGTCTCGACGCCCTCTCCATTGACCCACCCTTCACTCATGGCCGTGACACCATTGAAGGGAATGACCCATGGTCAAATTCACCCGTCTGGCGCTTGCGGTCCTTTCCGGATTGTTCGCTGCACCCGTCGTTGCCGAAGAAGTGCCGATCCTCAAGATCTATACCTATGACGGCTTTGCCGCCGAGTGGGGTCCGGGCCCCGCGCTCAAGGCGGGCTTCGAGGCGATTTGCGGTGGCTGCATCGTCGAATGGATTGCCGCCGACAGCTCCATCGGTACGCTGCGCCGCGTGCAGCTCGAAGGCGACACGACCGAAGCCGACATCATCGTGGGCCTCGATACCGCCATTGCCGGGGAAGCCCGTGCCACGGGCCTCTTTGCCGAGCATGGGCTCGACCTGGCTGGCCTCAACCTGCCGCAGGCCTGGACCGACACTCAGTTCGTGCCCTTCGACTATGCTCATTTCGCCTTCGTCTATGACGAGGACAGTGTCTCGGCACCACCCAAATCCTTCCAAGAGCTGATCGCCCTGCCCGAGGACTTCAAGATCGCCATCCAGGACCCCCGCTCTGCCACGCCGGGCCTGGGACTTGTGCTGTGGATCGCCGCCGCTTACGGCGACCGCGCGCCGGAAATCTGGGCCGGCCTCAAGCCCCATATCCTGACCGTCACCCGCGAATGGAGCGAGAGCTACAGCCTCTTCCTCGAAGGTGAAGCCGACATGGCGCTGAGCTATTCAAGCTCCCCGGCCTATCACATCATCGCCGACAAGGATGACACCATCCACGCCGCCCTGTTCTCGGAAGGGCATCTGGCCCAAACCGAAGTGGCAGGCATCCTCAAATCCTCCGACCACCAGGAACTGGCCAAGAAGTTCCTCGCCTACCTCACCTCGGTGGATGGCCAGAAAATCATCCCCACCACCAACTGGATGTTCCCGGTCATCGACCTTGGCGCCGGTCTCGACCCCACCTATGCCACGCTGCCCCAGCCTGAAAAGACGCTTGTCCTGACCGATGAGGAAATTGCCGCCAACAGCCAGCGTTGGATCGACGAGATGCTGGCGGCGGTGCAGTAGGAGCGGGTGGGGAGGTTGCCCCGGTGTGCGGTAGATTGAGCGCAGCGTCACCTCTCCCTTTGGGGGAGAGGTCGACCGTCTTCGGTCGGGTGAGGGGGCCTTCCCCACGCACTGAGCCAAGGAAAGGCCCCCTCACCCGGCGCTATCGCGCCGACCTCTCCCCCAAAGGGAGAGGTGTGGCCTGGTTCGCGGGGCAACAGCAATGCTGACCCTGCCCCATCGCCCCATCCGCATCATGGCCGCCAGCATCCTTGCGCTGGCCATCACCACGCTCATCGCGCTTGTGCTCTGGGCCATCCTGGCGGCTGCCAGTGGCAGCGACAGCGGCTCGCGCATCGATATTCCGCACCTGTTGCGCATGACCTCGATCCAGGCCGGGCTCACCACCATCCTCTCCATCTCCGTCGGTGCAGCCCTTGCCTGGGCGCTCAATCGCCTGCGCTTCCCCGGCCGCGATCTCCTGGTTGGCCTCTTCGCCTCGGCCATCGTCACGCCGGGCATGGTGGTCGCCTTCGGCCTGCTGTCGATCTGGGGCCGCAATGGCTGGATCAACCAGGCCAGCCAATCCCTGTTCGGCTTCTCCCTCGGCAATCCGGCCTTCGGTCTTTCCGGCATCCTGTTTGCCCATGTGGTGCTCGACGGCGCCTTCGCCGCGCGCATCATGCTGGCCCGGCTCGATGCCATTCCCACCAGCCGGCTCAAGACCGGTCAGTCGCTGGGGCTTTCGCCATGGCAGCGCTTCGCCATCCTCGACTGGCCCGCGCTGCGCAGCACCGTGCCCGGCCTTGCCGCCATCATCTTCCTTCTCGCCTTCACCAGCTTCCCCATCGTGCTGCTGCTGGGCGGTGGCCCCGCCAACCAGACGCTCGAGGTCGCTATCTATGCCGCCGTGCGGCAGGATTTCGACCTCGTGGGAGCCGTGCTGCTTGCGGCAACGCAGATTGCCGTCTGTTCGCTGGTCATCCTGGCGGCGTCGGCATTGGCACCAATCCCCACCAGCTTTGGCCCCTCGACGCCGCCACGCTGGCGTGACCGGGGCGCGGCACGGCTGCTGCAGGGGCTGGTGCTGCTCATTTGCACGGTCGGCTTCCTCTTGCCCTTGCTCTCCGTGCTCATCGACGGCATCGGCGCCGGCATGGTGCGGGTGGCTGCCCAGCCCGCTTTCTGGTGGGCCACGGGCAGCAGCCTCGTCATCGGTTCGACCTCGGCCTTGCTGACCTTGCTGCTTGCCTTGCTGCTGGCGCTTGGTCGGGGCGCCACGGGTAGCGGCGTGCTGCGTACTCTCCTGGGCATGCCCGCTTTCGCCTACCTGGCCGTCCCCGCCGTCGTGCTGTCATTGGGCTTCTTCCTGCTGGTGCGCCATCTCGGTCTGGCGCCAGCAACAGCCGCACCCTTCGTCGTCATTCTCGGCAACAGCCTCCTGGCCCTGCCCTTCGCCATGGCCACCCTGGGCCCACCCCTCGAGGCAATTGCCCGCACCCGCGGCAAGCTTATCCGCTCGCTCGGCCTCTCCGGCTGGCGGCAATTCGTTCTGGTCGAATATCCCCTGCTTGGCCGCGACATCGGCGTCATGCTCGCTCTGGCATTCTGCTTCTCGCTGGGCGACCTGGGCGTCATCGCCCTGTTCGGGACCCAGGATTTCCAGACGTTGCCGCTGCTGATGTTCCGGGCCCTCGGCTCCTATCGCAACAATGACGCGGCCGCGATCGCCGCTATCCTCCTGATCGGCACCATCGCGGCCTTTGTCGGCCTGCCCAAACTGTTCGAGAGGATCGCCAATGCTGCGCGTTGAGAACCTGGCCTATGCCCATCCCGGCCAGGCGGAGCCGTATCTGTTCTCGTTCACCGCAGAAGCCGGCCAGGTCACCGCTGTCTCGGGGCCGAGCGGCTCGGGCAAATCGACCCTGCTGGACCTGCTCGCCGGCTTCCTTACCCCGAGCGCCGGCCGTATCGAACTTGACCAGCAGAACCTGGTGCCCCTGCCCCCCGAGGCGCGTCCCGTATCGCTGCTGCTGCAATCCGAGAGCCTGTTCGATCACCTGACTGCGGCGCGCAATGTCGGCCTGGGCCTGCCTGCTGGCACCGGCCGCATGGAGGCCGCCAAACAGATCGATGCGGCACTGGCAGAAGTGGGCCTCGAGGGCATTGGCCATCAGGTCGCCAGCACCCTCAGCGGTGGCCAGAAGCAACGCGTCGCACTGGCGCGGACCCTGCTGCGGGCTCGGCCCGTGCTGCTGCTGGACGAACCGTTTTCGGCGCTCGATGACGAAACCCGAATGGCCGTGCGGGAACTGGTCGGCGCGCTTACCACCCGGCATGCCTGGCACACGATCCTGGTCAGCCACCATGCCGATGATGTCGAGGCGCTGGCCAGCCGCCGCTATGTGTTGAACCAGAGGCGGCTGGTCGCTGGCCAGTGACGGCCCCGGGCTACTGCGCCCAGGTCGTGAAGACCTTTTCGAACAGCGCCTGCGCCACATCATCCTTTTCGAGGGTGATGATGGCGTTGCGGCCCGTGCCATAGACGACGGCCAGATCCATCCAGCGGCGGTTCTCCAGCAACTCGGTATTGGTCGTGGCGTCGGCCGGCGTGGCGCTCAGTGCGAACAGGAACGAATTGCCCACCACGCGCGCCGAGGCACCGACGAGCGCCGTACCCGGCACCAGCTCCTGATCCTTGAGCAGCACGCCCGGCAGCGTCGCGATGGTGCCGCCGATAAAGCTGTCGCTCACCTTGAAGTCCACCTCCATCAGGTGGCTTGCCGGCAGGCTTGGGTCCGAATTCTTGCGGATGGTGATGTCGACACCAAGGTTGCGCGCCGGGATGCTGGCGGTGCCGACCAGGGTGGGCAGGCCGAGTTCATCCACGCCCTCGCTCCATTCGACCGTTCCCGAGAACGGCACGGCGCCGGTCGTGCCATCGGTGCTGGCCTCGAGCAGCAGCGACTGGCTACCCGCCAGCACGGCCGGATCGACCGAAGCCGCGGGGTCGGCAGCGGCCAGCGGCGTCGTCTCGTCACCAGTCAGGCGCTCCTCGGACTTGACCTCGCCCGAATTGACGTCCGGCAGCACCGTCTCGTTGCCGGTAGGCTGCACGGCCTCCGGCGTCGGCTCCAGCCGATCCTCGATCTGAAGGCCGCTGAGTTCGGCATTGCCGTCGGTCGTTGTGACAGGGGCCGTATTCCCCGGCCCGACCACGGGATCATCGGAGGTCTCGACCGGTTGGACCGGGTCAAGAGTTGGGGTAGCCACAGGCGTATCGGCTGTTTCCACAACCGGTGCAGGGGCCTGCCCGAACATTTGGTCGAGATCGACATAGCCTTCGCGCCAGGCCCAAAAGCCCGCGCCGCCGACGCCCGCCAGCAGGATCGCAAAGACCACGAGGAAAATCGTCAGCCCCGCGCCACCACGCTGGGCGGGGGCATCCGCAAACCCGGCATCATCGCTGTCGGTGTCCACGGGAGGCTTGGCAAAGGATGCAGCAGCCGTCTCCGCCAACGCCGGCGCCTGTTCGCCACGGGCCTCGCGGTCGAGCACTTCGATGGCGCGCTCGATGACGCCCTGCGCCTCGGTGGCGTCGGGCTCGACATCGACCTCGCGCACGCTCGACAGCGCAGTCTCGACGGGCGCCGGCTCGAGCACGGTGACCGGCGCGACCACCTGCTGGCGTGCCACGGCCTGGTTGCCCATGGCCGGCTCGATCCGCGCCGTAGCGCGGGGGGCTTCGGTCGACGAATTGGCTGCCAGCGGAATGGCATCGCGATGGGGTTCGAAGCTGGGTCCCTTGAGCGGGGCTTCAAGTGGCCGCACGTTGCTGGACGACGGCACGGGGGAGGTCGGCCCGGTGCGGTTTGCCTGCACGCGGGCGACAATTGTCGGCGTGACCTTGATCTCGGGCTTGGGCTCGGGTTCGGCTGGCTGCTCGCTGGCCGGTTCCGGATTTTCATCGGCGACGGCAGAAGCCTGGCTGATGATATCCTCGATCGAGGTCGGCGCCGGCTTGGCCGGCGTGGCGGCCGGCTTGCTGTTCACGGGGACAGGGGCGATCGTCGGCCCGGCCGGCTTGGGGGTCTCCACCACGACAGGCTTGGATGCCTCGACCGGCTTGGGCCGCTCTGTCGCCATCGGCGGCGGGGTGGGTACAGCTTCGACGACCGGCGCCGCCGCGCGAGGCGAAGCGGCGCTTTCGCGACCCAGAGTGATGACGGCCTCGCTGGCTTCCTGCTCAACCTGGCGGATGCAGTCTTCAAGCTGCAGGCGGTGCTGGGTGATGTCGCGCGCCGGCAATGGTGGCGAAATGGCGCGCAGCTGTCCCACGAGGGCAGAGCGCGCCTTCTCGTAGACCGCCCGGCGGGCTGCCCCATTGTTCTCCGGCAGCGCCGTTATGGCGCGGCGCAACAGCTCCTTGTAGTCCGCCATTGGTTACTTGGTACTCACAATTGCAGCTCTGTGTTGTAACAAAAAATATCAGTCTTGGAATGGGTCAACGACAAGGATGGTATCGAGCCGTTCCGGACTCGTCGACAGCATGGCGACCGGTGTGCCGATCTGCTCCTCGATATAGCGGACATACTTGATCGCCTGCGCGGGAAGATCGGCCCAGCTCCGCGCCCCGGCAGTGGTTTCCGACCAGCCTTCGAGGGTCTCGTAGATGGGCTTAACGCGCGCTTGTGCTCCCATTGAGGCAGGCAAATAATCTATCCGTGATCCATCGAGCTCGTAGCCGACGCAGACCTTGATCTCCTTGAGACCATCGAGCACGTCCAGTTTGGTCAGCGCAATCCCCGATATGCCAGAGGTCTTGACCGTCTGGCGGACCAGCACCGCGTCGAACCAGCCGCAGCGGCGCGGGCGGCCGGTATTGACGCCGACTTCCTTGCCCACATTGGCCAGGTGGCGGCCGATATCGTCATCGAGCTCGCAGGGGAACGGCCCTTCGCCGACGCGAGTCGTATAGGCCTTGGTGATGCCGAGCACATAGCCGATCGCCGTAGGCCCCAGGCCCGACCCGGCAGCGGCCTGGCCGGCCACGGTGTTGGAAGACGTCACGAACGGATAGGTACCGTGGTCATTGTCCAGCAGCGCGCCCTGGGCACCCTCGAACAGGATGCGCGCGCCGGCCCTGCGCTTGTCGTCGAGCACCTGCCACACCTGGTCCATGAAGGGCAGGATCTGCGCGGCGACCGAGGTCAGCTCGTCGTAGATTTTCTGTGCGTCGATCTCGACCAGGCCCATGCCGCGGCGCAGCGCATTGTGGTGGCCGAGCAGGCGCTCGATCTTGACCATGAGCGTATCGGGCTCGCTGAGGTCGATCAGGCGGATGGCGCGGCGGCCGACCTTGTCTTCATAGGCCGGGCCGATGCCGCGCTTGGTCGTACCGATCTTGAGGCCGGAATTGGAATCCTCGCGGATGGCATCGAGCTCGCGGTGCAGCGACAGGATCAGCGGCGCATTGTCGGCGATGCGCAGGATTTCCGGCGTGATCTTGACGCCCTGCCCGCGCAGCTTTTCCATTTCCTGCACGAAGTGGTGCGGGTCCACGACCACGCCATTGCCGATGACCGAGAGCTTGCCCTGCACCAGACCCGAAGGCAGCAGCGCCAGCTTGTAGCTCACGCCATCGATGACCAGTGTGTGTCCGGCATTGTGGCCGCCGTGATAGCGCACCACCACATCGGCGCGCTCCGAGAGCCAATCGACGATCTTGCCCTTGCCCTCGTCGCCCCACTGCGAGCCGACGACAACCACATTAGCCATTGAATTACCTTCTCCAGGATAGGCGCGACATGAAGGGCACGGCCGCCACGGCCGCACCCCTATCCACTTGGACGTCTGTCCCCCCGGCCACCTTGGGTAGAAATTTTGCCGATGGCCGAATAACTGCTAAGTCCGGTTGTCCATACATCACCAGGACGACGATGACAAAGCCGCTCCACCACCAAAATCGCGGCATTTCCGCCCGACTGCTCGACCAACCCTACCTGCTCCTGCTGCTGGCGCCCCTGTTCTGGGGCGGCAACGTGGTCGCCGCAAAGCTGGTGGTGGGCGAAATCGACCCCTTCCTGCTGCTGGGGGCCCGCTGCGTGGGCGCAACGCTGTTCATCCTCCCCTTTTCGTGGCGCTTTCTCAGGGCCGACTGGCCGGTAATCCGACGCACCTGGCCACTGCTCATGGCCTACGGCGCGGTCGGCTACGCGCTTTATAATGTCCTGCTCTATGTCGGCCTCACCACCACCACGGCCGTCAACTCGTCGATCGAGACGGGCGCCCTGCCCATGATGATTCTGGCGGCCAACTTCATCGTCTTCCGCGTGCGGGCTACCTGGCTGCAGATCCTGGGCGTGCTGATCGCCATCACCGGCGTGATGCTGACAGCCACGCATGGCGACCTCGGCCGGTTGCTGAAACTGGACATCAATATCGGCGACGGCTTCGTGCTGCTCGCCTGCCTCACCTACACCGCCTATACGCTGGCTTTGCGCTTCCGTCCGGACATCCACATGATGAGCTTCATGGCCGTCGCCTTCTCCGGGGCCGCCATTACCGGCGTGGTCATGCTGCAACTGTTCGGGCCCGGCATCGGCAGTTTTGCGACCATCCCCTCCATGTCGGCCACCGTATGGGCCGTGCTGGCCTATGTGATGATCTTTCCATCCATGTTCAGCCAGGTTGCCTATGCACGCGGGGTCGAACTGGTCGGCGCCAACCGTGCGGCGCCGAGCCACAATCTTATTCCCGTTTTCGGCGCGCTGGGCTCGGTCCTCATTCTGGGCGAGCGGCTGGAACCGTACCATTACCTGGCAGCGGCCATCATCATCGGCGGCATCGTGCTGGCCGAATGGGCCGCACGGCGAAAAATTCTTGCCTGAGGCCTAGGCAGGGCACATCGGTGTAACCATGTTGGGCCTTCCGGTCACGGCTACGTGATCGGCAAGGAGGGCTCCATGATTCTTCGTCTTCACACCCGCCCGGAGATCGGCCGCTTGGTTGAGGACTTGCCTGGCAAGGTCACCCTGCCCGGCGACCCTGTCTTTGAGCAGAACCGACGGGTGCTGTTCGACCCGGACGGATGTGTCCCCGCTGCCCTCGTGCGCGGCGCCTCGCCCGCCGACATCAGCCGGGTGATAGGCTTTGCCCGCCAACATGGCTTCGACCTGGCCATCCGCGGCGGCGGGCACAGCAGCGCCGGACACGGCACCGTCGATGGCGGGATCGTCATCGATCTGCGTGATCTTGATGACGTCGCGGTCGACGAACCGACCAGCACGGTCTGGGTCGGTGGCGGCGCAACGGTCCGCGCGGTGCTCAAGGCACTGGAGCCGCACGGTCTGGTGGTCGGCTTTGGCGATTCCGGCGATGTGGGCGTGGGCGGGATCGTCTCCGGCGGTGGCATCGGCTACCTGTCGCGCCTCCACGGCGCCACGATAGACTCGGTGCTCGCAGCAGAAGTCGTGCTGGCCGATGGCCGCTTCGTCATGGCCGGCCCGGACAGCGAACCCGATCTATTCTGGGCAATCCGCGGCGGCGGTGGCAATTTCGGCGTCATCACGCGCATCCAGTTCCAGGCGCGCCCGCTACCGGCCTTTACCGGCGGCATGCTGGTATTGCCGGGCACGGCCGAAACCATCGCCGCCTTCGTCGCGGCAGCGCAGACGGCGCCCGAGGCACTCTCCGCCATCGCCATGGTCATGCCGGCGCCGCCGGCGCCCTTTATCCCCGAGGCCTACAAGGACAAGCTCGTGCTGTTCGCGATGATGGCCTTTGCCGGACCGGACGACGCGGCCGCCGCCGCATTGGCCCCGTTCCGTGCCCTCGGCCCTGTCTTCGATGCGGTAAAGCCGGGACCGTTGCTCAGCCTCTATGACGGACCGGGCGGCGAACCGCCGGGCATGCCCGAAACGCGGACATTCTTTGTCGATCGCATCAGCAAGGATGCGGCACGCACCATCGTGGGCTTCCTGACCGAATCGGATTCCGCCATGCGCATGGTGCAGATTCGGGTGCTGGGCGGCGCTGTGAACCGCGTACCCTCAGGCGACACGGCCTATGCTCATCGCGACGCGCAGATCATGATGTTCCTCGCCAATTTCTACAGCGATCCGGCAGACCGGTCCAAGCGCAGCAAGTGGGTGGACGACCTGATGTCCGCGCTGCGCCAGGAGCACGAAGGCGCCTATGTCAATTTCCTCGGCGACGAGGGCCCGGCCCGCACGCGGAGCGCCTATCCCGGCCCGACCTGGGACCGGTTGCGCCGCATCAAGCGGCAATACGATCCGGAGAACGTGTTCCGGCGCAACCAGAACATCCCGCCGGCATCTGCATGAACAAAGGCCGGCCCCTGGGGGCCGGCCTTTTCGCATGAGCTGTGCGCCTAGAACCGCAGGGCTTTGGCCTGCTTGACGCCTTCCAGGGCGGCGATCTCGGCCAGCTGCGGTTCGGTCAGGGTGCCGTCAATCGAGACCAGCGCGATAGCGTCTGAACCGACATCGACGCGGCCAAGGTTGAAGTTGGCGATGTTGATGCCAAGCTTGCCCAGCAGCGTACCGAGGCGGCCGATATGGCCGGGCTTGTCCTCATTGGTCACGTAGAGCATGGACGGCGTCAGTTCGGCCTCCATGTTGATGTCCTTGACCTGGATGACGCGCGGCTTGCCATTGGCGAAGATAGTGCCGGCGACGCCGCGCACCTGCCGTTCCGTGGTCACCGTGAGGCGGATATAGCCCTCATACGCGCCCTGGCGATCGCGGGTCGTGGTCTCGACGGTGATACCGCGATCCTTGGCGATCTGGGGCGCCGAGACCATGTTGATGTCGCCCAGCGACGGCTTGAGCACGCCATTGATCGCCGCCGCGATCATCGGCTTGATATTGAGCTGGGCCACATTGCCCTCGAACTCGATCTTGATGCCCTTGATCGCCGTCTCGGTAAGCTGGCCGGCAAACGAACCCAGCGTCTCGGCGAGCTTGACCCAGGGGGTCAGGATCGGGGCTTCCTCGGCCGAGATGGACGGGAAGTTGAGCGCATTGGTGATCTCGCCGCTCATCAGGTATGCCGAAATCTGCTCGGCCACCTGCAGCGCCACGTTCTCCTGCGCTTCGGTGGTTGCAGCGCCCAGATGCGGCGTGCAGATGACATTGGGCAGCTCGAACAGCGGATTGTTCTGGGCGGGCTCCTCAAGGAACACGTCGAGCGCAGCGCCGGCGACGTGGCCGGACTTGAGCGCGTCATAGAGCGCGGCCTCATCGATCAGCCCGCCACGGGCGCAGTTGATGATGCGAACACCCTTCTTGGTCTTGGCCAGGGCCTCGGCATTGAGGATGTTGCGCGTCGCGTCGATCAGCGGCGTGTGCAGGGTGATGAAGTCGGCGCGAGCGAGGAGTTCGTCCAGCTCGACCTTTTCGACGCCCAGCGTCTGGGCGCGCTCGGGCGTCAGGAACGGGTCGAAGGCAATGACCTTCATGCGCAGGCCAATCGCACGGTCTGCGACGATCGAGCCGATATTGCCGGCACCGATCAGGCCCAGCGTCTTGTTGGTCACTTCGACGCCCATGAAGCGGTTCTTTTCCCACTTCGAAGCGCGGGTCGAGGCGTCGGCTTCCGGCAGCTGGCGGGCCAGGGCCATCATCATGGCAATGGCGTGTTCCGCCGTGGTGATCGAGTTGCCGAAGGGCGTGTTCATCACGATGATGCCCTTCTTGGTCGCAGCCGGAATGTCGACATTGTCGACACCGATACCGGCGCGGCCGATGACCTTGAGATTGTCGGCGGCGGCAATGATCTTCTCGGTAATCTTGCTGGCCGAGCGGATGGCCAGGCCATCATACTGGCCGATCACCTCGAGCAGCTTTTCCTTGTCCTTGCCCAGATCGGGCAGGTAGTCGACCTCCACGCCATTGTCCTTGAATATCTGGACGGCGGTGGGGCTCAGCTTGTCGGAAACGAGAACCTTGGGCATTTGGGGAAGTCCCTGGAATGAGAAGAGTTTTTTGTTTGGGTACCCCCACCTAGCCTCCCCCTGATAGGGGGAGGGACAGCTCCGAGCGTTTGGCGAGATAGTGCCACCAACTCGATCAGCTCCTCCCCCATCAGGGGGAGGTTGGGAGGGGGTATCCGGCGTTAAGCGGCAGCCTTGTTCAGCGCCGCGAGTTCTTCGGCAAAGGCATAGTCCAGCCACGGCACCAGGGCCGCGAGGTCGGATGCCTCGACAGTCGAGCCGGCCCAGATACGCAGGCCCGAAGGAGCGTCCTTGTAGGCGCCGATGTCATAGGCGACGCCGGCCTTGTCCAGCCGTGAGACGATTGCCTTGGCAAAGGCCGCCTGCTTGTCGGCATCGAGGGCGGTAACGGCCGGATCGACGATCGAGAAGCACACCGAGGTGTTGGAGCGGTTGGCCGGGTTCTTGGCCAGGAACTCGACCCAGTCGGTCTTGGCTACCCAATCTGCCAGGACCTTGAAGTTGGCATCGGCGCGGGCCTGCATGCCCTTGAGACCGCCAACGGTCTTGCCCCATTCCATGGCGTCGATCGCATCCTCGATGCAGATCATCGACGGCGTATTGATGGTCGCGGCCTCGAAGACTTCCTCGAGCAGCTTACCGCCCTTGGTGAGGCGGAAGATCTTGGGGAGCGGGCGGTCCGGCTTGAAGGTCTCGAGCCGTTCGACGGCGCGCGGCGACAGGATCAGCACGCCATGAGCAGCTTCACCCCCGAGGGCCTTCTGCCAGGAGAAGGTGATGACATCGAGCTTGGCGAAATCGAGATCCTGCGCGAAGGCAGCCGAGGTGGCATCGCAGATGGTGAGGCCCTTGCGGTCGGCGGCGATCCAGTCGCCATTCTCGACGCGAACGCCCGAGGTCGTGCCGTTCCAGGTGAAGACCACATCGCGGTCGAAATCGACCTGGCCCAGCTCCGGCAGTTCGCCATAGGGCGCCTTGAGGACGCGCACGTCGTCGAGCTTGAGCTGCTTCTGCACGTCGGTGACCCAGCCCTCGCCGAAGCTTTCCCAGGCCAGCATGTCGACGCCGCGGGCGCCCAGCATGCTCCAAAGCACCATCTCGACGGCGCCGGTATCGGAGGCGGGTACGATGCCGATGCGATAGTCTGCCGGCACTTCGAGCAGTTCGCGCGTCAGGTCGATGGCGCGCTGGATGCGGGCCTTGCCCGGCTTGCTGCGGTGCGAGCGGCCGACCAGCGCATTGCTCAGCGCTTCAACCGTCCATCCGGGACGCTTGGCACATGGGCCCGACGAAAAATTGGGGTTTGCCGGTTTTACCGCCGGTGCGGTCAGGGGCATTGCAGCCATATCAAGCGACCCTCCCAGGTCTATGCGTCTCGCGTTAGGGCGAGATGTCCTGAGGCGGGAAATACTCCCGAGGCGGGGATGACGTCAATGAGTCTTTTGGCGGCGACCAGCGGCCTTGGTTAGCACGGCACCAATAACCTGGTCGGGCGCGGCAGGTTGTGCCATCTGGTCAAAGGTGCACTGGGAGGGCGCCTTGTCGGGACGCCAGCGATGCAGTCGCGTGCCATGGCGAAAACGGCGGCTGGTTACCTGGTCGTAGAGCACTTCCACCACCAGTTCCGGCCTGAGCGGCACCCATTCCGCCGAGCGCTCGGTGGACCAGCGGCTTGGGCCGCCGGGAGCCTTGCCCGTAAAGCCGGGGCCACCCTTGAGGGCTTCGAGCCGGCGGGTCAGATCCGGCTTGTCCTTCGCCGCTATGGCCGAGGTGAAGCCGACATGGTCCAGTTTGCCCTGTTCGTCGTAAAGGCCGAGCAGCAGCGAGCCGACCTGGTCGCTGTCGGTGCCATAGCGGAATCCGCCTACCACGCAGTCGGCCGAGCGGATGCGCTTGATCTTGCGCATGGCGCGCTCGCTGCTGGCATAGGGGTCGTCGCTGCGTTTGGCGATGACGCCATCGAGCTCGGTACTGAGACCCTCCAGCCAGTGCCGTGCCTGCGCGGCATCGGCGGTTATCGGCGACAGCCGCAATCGGTCGCTGCCGACGTCCTTCACATAGCGCTCCAGCGCGGCCCGCCGCGCGCGGAGGGGCTTGTCCAGCCAGGATTCGCCATCCAGGTCCAGCAGGTCGAAGACCACCAAGAGTGCGGGAGTTTCACCAGCCAGCTTCTTCACGCGACTGGCAGCCGGGTGCAGCCGCGCCTGCAATGCGTCGAAGGATGCGACGCCATCGATCGGCACGATCAGTTCGCCATCGAGCATCACCGTGTCGCCGGGCAGTGCTCCGACCAGCTCCACCATTTCCGGGAAGTAGCGGCCCAGCGGCTTGCCCGACTTGGCCCACAGGTCAACCTGCCCTGCCTGCTTGCAGGCCAAGCAACGGAAGCCGTCCCACTTGGGCTCGAACTGCCAGCCCTCGTCCTTGGGCAAGTCAGCAACCGACTTGGCTTCCATCGGCGGCACGAAGGTAAGCTTGGGCATGGCGTGGTCTCCGGAGCGATCAACGCCGGAAGCCGAGGGTCGTTGCCCTCAGCCGATCGTGCCGCCCAGTTCATCCTCGATATGGATGCGGATGATCTCGTCGAAACTGGCGTCGCCGCGGAAGCCGAGCGCCTGCGCCCGGCTTGCCTCGAAGGCCTTGGGCCAGCCGGCGACGATGTCGATGATGGTCTGGTCGGGTTCGCGCTTGATCAGCGCCGTGGCAGATGTGCCGGCAACGCGTTCGAGCGCAGCGATCTCCTCGCTGACAGTGGCGGCAAGGCCGGGCATGGTGAGGTTGCGCTGGTGGCCCAGGAGCGCCGTATCGATGTTGGCCGCATGGACCAGGTATCCCACGGCCGCCCTCGGACTGGCGAACCAATGGCGCACACTGTCAGCCACCGGCAGCACGGCTTCCTGCCCTGCCAGCGGCTCGCGCAGAATGCCTGAGAAAAAGCCGGACGCAGCCTTGTTGGGCTTACCCGGCCGCACGACGATCGTGGGGAGGCGAATGCCCACGCCATCGACAAAGCCGCGCCGCGAATAGTCGGACAGCAGCAGCTCGCAGATCGCCTTCTGCGTTCCGTAGCTTGTCAGCGGCGTGTGGTGGTGGGTATCGCCGATTACCTCCGGCAGCGGCTCGCCGAACACGGCGATCGACGAGGTAAAAACCAGGCGCGGACGATAGGACCCGCCCTGACCGGCAAGGCGAATGGCCTCCAGCAGATGGCGGGTGCCGTCCAGATTGATGCGATAACCCTTTTCGAAATCGGCTTCCGCCTCACCCGACACGATGGCCGCCAGATGAAAGATCAAGTCTGGCCGGTCGGCGATCAGTTGCGCCGATACCTCCGGTCGCGAAAGGTCCACGGCGGCAGTGGTAATCGGAATGGTGGCCTGCGGCGGTTGCGGATCGACGACATCGGCCAGGGCAAGGCCCGTAATGGCCCGGCCGCCGACATTGCCTGATGCAAGCAAAGCCGAAACCAGCTTGCGCCCGACCATTCCCGCCGCGCCGATGACCAGAACCTTCATTTCGCCCCCCAAATCGCCATGGAACCGATCCTAGCCTGCCTCGGCATGGGGAGCACAAACAAAATCGGCGCCCTTCTGGACGCCGATTGCTTGGAGATCAGCGGGCCGTGGCTATCCCGCCACGCTCCGTTTTTAGTTGAAGCGGTAGCGGATCGTACCGCGCACTTCATGCGCCCAGTTGTTGGCAATGGTGTAGGGGAACGGGGCTGTCGTATTGGCAATGCTGGAAATGTAGAGGGCGCGATAGCCCACATCGGCGACCACCTGACCGAAGTCATAGCCGACACCGACCATACCGGCAGCGGCCAGGCTGGTATTGTTGTCGCTGGTCGTTGCGCCGAGCGGATCGGTCACGGTCGAGCGGTTGAAGGCAACACCGGCACCCGCGCCGACATAGCCGAACGTCCCGCCGCCGGCGCCATAGCCGCCGCCACCCAGGCCGAAGTCATAATAGGCGTTGGCGAGCACAACCGTCGAGCGCAGCGCAAGGGTGTGGACGCCATTCTGAAGCGGTGGATTGTAGGCAGCCGGAACAGTGGCTCGCATGCCGTCATTGGACAGGTAGTCGGCTGTCACGTCGAAGCGCAGACCGGTTCCCGTTTCGTAACCGAAGCCGGCGCCCACCGAGTAGCCATAGCCGAAACCGTCGATCTCGAAGGTCGCCGGGACGCTCGGATGATTGACATGGGGTGCCCACAGCGCATTCAGTGCAGCGCTGCCGCGCAGGTAGAAGGAGCCCGAAACGCCGTAGTCTACATCTGGGATTTCGATTATCGGCGGGTAGTAAGGCATATCGGCGGCGATTGCCTGTCCACCAACGACGGCGGCTCCTGCCACCATCATCGTAGCGATGAACTTACGCATGGAAAAACGTCCTCTGGGTTGCCACGACACGAGTCGATTGACACCCAATATCCGCCAATTTCCTTAAAGCGCGCTTAACCTAAAAACTTAACCCTAACGAGTTCACAACGGCGCTGGCATAGTTAACCGACAGTAAATATTGCCGACAACTCCTAGGCGACTTGCAGTATTGCCTGCTCGATCTGCGACACCACTGTGTTGACCAGCGAAGCGTCGTCGGCTTCGCCCATCACACGGATGACCGGCTCGGTTCCCGACGCACGCACGACCAGGCGCCCGCCTGCCCCGAGCATGGCCTGCCCGTCGGCAATGGCTGCGATGACCTGCTTGTGCTCAAGCGGCTTTCCCGACTTGAACTTCACGCTGCGCAGCAACTGCGGCACCTTGGTAAAGCGCGCGCAGATTTCCGACACGCTCCGCTCTTGCTGCTTGAGCACGGCCAGCAGTTGGAGCGCCGCGACCAGCCCGTCGCCTGTCGTGGTGAAATCGGAAAGGATGATATGGCCCGATTGCTCGCCACCCACGTTGAAGCCCTTGCTGCGCATGGCTTCCAGCACATAGCGATCGCCGACCTGGGTGCGTTCCAGGGTCAGGCCAAGCGAGGTCAGGTAGCGCTCAAGCCCCAGGTTGGACATGACGGTGGCCACGATGCCGCCACCGAGCAGCATCTCGCGCTGCAGCCAGCTCTGGGCGATGACGGCCATGAACTGGTCGCCGTCGACGACCTCGCCCTTTTCGTCGATGATGATGACCCGGTCCGCATCGCCATCGAGCGCAATGCCGATATCCGCGCGCACTTCCTTGACCTTGGCGGCGACTGCCTCGGGTGCGGTGGAGCCGACCTTGTCGTTGATGTTGAAACCGTCAGGCTTGTCGCCGATGGTGAAGACCTCCGCGCCCAGTTCCCAAAGGGCCACCGGGGCGACCTTGTAGGCGGCCCCATTGGCGCAATCGAGCACCACACGCAGCCCCGCCAGGTCGGTGCCGCGCGGCAGGGTGCGCTTGGCATATTCGATGTAGCGGGTACGCGCTTCCTCGTCGCGATGGGCGCGACCGATGCCGCGGCCATGGGCCAGCAGGTTCGACATGTCCCCATCGATCATGCGCTCGATTTCGAGCTCGATCTCGTCGCTGAGCTTGTAGCCGTCGGGGCGGAACAGCTTGATGCCGTTGTCTTCGTAAGGATTGTGCGAGGCCGAGATCATGACCCCGAGATCGGCCCGCAACGAGCGGGTCAGCATGGCGACGGCCGGGGTCGGCATGGGCCCGAGGAAATAGACATCCATTCCAACGGCGGTGAACCCGGCGCCCAGCGCACTTTCGATCATGTAGCCCGAGCGGCGGGTATCCTTGCCAATGACCACGCGATTACGGTGGTCGCCACGCACGAACTTGTGCCCCGCCGCCATGCCCACGCGCAAGGCCAGCTCCGGCGTCAGCTTGCTGCCATTGGCCAGGCCACGAATACCGTCGGTACCAAAATACTTGCGTGCCATAACGTCCTGTCCCCTCAGCCCGTCGATTCCGGTCGCGCGGGATAATACCACTTTTGGGCGAAATAGCGGAGAATCCCGCCAAGCAAAAGGGCCGCCTTTCGGCGACCCCTGCCAAACTGTTGCTGCCTCAGCTGTTGGGCTGCGGCTCGAGACCCGGCTCGGGCGGCGCATCCGGACGCTTCTTGCCCGCCTTGCCGGCCGACGGCACGCCACTGGCCTTGGCCGTCGGGCCGTTGTCGTCGGGCCGCGTCGGCTGCACGCCATCCATCAGGGCGCGCAACTCGTCGCCGGTCAGCGTCTCGTATTCGAGCAGCGCCTGGGCGATGGCCTCCCACTGGTCGTGGTAGGTGGTGAGGATTTCCTTGGCCGAGGCCTCGCCATCCTCGATCAGCTTGCGCACTTCCTGATCGATGATGCGCGCCGTGTCGTCCGACATGTGCTGGCTCTGCGTCACCGAATGACCGAGGAACACTTCCTGGTCGTTGCTCTTGTAGCGGACGCGGCCGAGCTTCTCGCTCATGCCCCATTCCATCACCATCGAGCGCGCCAGGTTGGTCGCCATCTGGATATCGCCGGACGCGCCGGAAGTGACCTTTTCGGGGCCGAACTTGATGATCTCGGCCTCGCGGCCACCGAACAGCATGGTGAGGCGGGCCAGGGCCTTTTCCCGTGAGAACGAATAGCTGTCGCTTTCGGGCAGGGTCATCACCATGCCCAGCGCACGACCGCGCGGGATGATGGTCGCCTTGTGGATCGGGTCGATGCCGGCAACCTTGAGCGCGATGATAGCATGCCCGGCCTCATGATAGGCCGTCAGCTTCTTCTCGTCCTCGGACATGGCCATGGTGCGGCGCTCGGCGCCCATCATGATCTTGTCCTTGGCGTCTTCGAATTCCTGGTGGGTGACGAAGCGCTTGTTGCGCCGCGCCGCCATCAGGGCTGCTTCGTTGACGAGGTTCATCAGGTCCGCGCCGGAGAAGCCGGGCGTACCACGGGCCAGCACCTTGAGGTCGACATCGGGCGCCAGCGGCACCTTGCGGACGTGGACTTTGAGCACCTTTTCGCGGCCCGAGACATCAGGATTGGGCACGACGACCTGCCGGTCGAAGCGACCCGGACGCAGCAGCGCCGGATCGAGCACGTCAGGACGGTTGGTGGCGGCAATCAGGATGATGCCCTCATTGGCCTCGAAACCATCCATCTCGACCAGCAGCTGGTTGAGGGTCTGCTCGCGTTCGTCGTTACCGCCGCCCAGGCCGGCGCCACGCTGGCGGCCGACGGCGTCGATTTCGTCGATGAAGATGATGCAGGGCGCATTCTTCTTGGCCTGTTCGAACATGTCGCGGACGCGCGAAGCGCCCACGCCGACGAACATTTCCACGAAGTCCGAGCCCGAGATGGTGAAGAAGGGCACATTGGCTTCGCCGGCGACCGAACGGGCCAGCAGCGTCTTGCCGGTACCCGGAGGGCCGACCAGCAGCACACCGCGGGGGATGCGGCCACCCAGGCGCTGGAACTTGCCCGGATCGCGCAGGAATTCGACGATTTCCTCGAGGTCCTGCTTTGCTTCATCAACACCGGCGACGTCCTCGAACGTCACCTTGCCATGCGTTTCGGTGAGCAGTTTGGCGCGCGACTTGCCAAAGCCCATGGCGCCGCCACGGCCACCGCCCTGCATCTGGCGTATGAAGAAGAACCACACGCCGATGATGACGATGAAGGGCAGCCAGGACGACAGCAGCATCTGCCAGAACGGGCTCGTTTCGAGCGGGCGCGCAGTGATGGACACGCCCTTGTCCTCAAGACGGTTGATGATCTCGGCGCCTTCGGGCAGCACGGTTTCAAACCGCGTACCGTCGCGCAACGCGCCGGAGACGACATTTTCGGTGATAGTAACGCTGCTCACGCTGCCGGCTTCGACATCGGAGACGAACTGGCTGTAGCTCTTGTCGGAAACCGACGTCGAGCGGGTCGACGATTGGAAGACCTGGAACAGCCCCATCAGCATGAAGAGAATGACCAGCCAGATGGCGAAGTTGCGGAAGTTTCCGTTCATCAATCCTGTCCCGGAGAAGCCGACGCAAGCGGGCGCGGCGGTGTGCCGAATGTATGTCCGGCATTAGGGCGTTACAAGGGCAAGACCTGCGGCGGTTTGCATGCCTCGTCCAGTCATAATGTCGCGATTGGGTTAATACGCGGTGGGGATTCGGAAGGTTCCATCTGGCGTGCACAAGCCCCGCCTGCACCGCGGTTGTCGTATCGATCCGGGTTGCTCAGCGGTGAGACGCCAAGGGGCGTTCGGCGAGCTATGGTGGCGAGGCGCTTGCCTCGAAAAGGGATAGATAAAGGAAGTGAGGCCGTTGCCCCGCCACCACGCCAGGATTTTCGCGGGTCCGGGCCAGGTACGCTGTGTCGCAAGCGCAGCTGCCGAATTCCCCCCGCCCAATGGAAGCGACCTTCCATCCCTGGCTGCCTTCACGGTCATCACTCGTCATGACCGGCTCTGCCGTGAAGATGAGGAGGAGTATGCCGGATGTCCTAAGGGGCGGGGATAAGTTCGTTGTGGAGTGGTTCGAAGAGCGCCGAACAGCAATCTCAATCGATCAGCAGCTGCACTTTGATGCGCTCGTCGAAGCTCCAGCCGCCCAGCGACAGCACGCCGCCACTGGCATCGCGCACGATCGGCGCCGTGCGGATGGCTTCGGCGGGGGCCGTGATCTTGAAGCCCAGGAATTCCTCGAGCCGGTGGCGTGGCAGGTATTCGGCGACGCTGGCCGTGAGGTCCGCTTCGGGCGACGCATTGACGATGCGGAAGCGCTCGTCCCACACCAGCTCGCCATGCGGCATCAGCACGGCATCCGACGGCAGGGCCCGACCGGGCTCGCGCGCGACGGCCACCGCCCCGTCCTTGACCCGGATGACACAACCCAGCACGGTGGTGGCCTTGGCCAGCCCCTGTTCGGCAATGGTGCGGCGCAACCGCTCCACCTGCCCCAGGGCCCGCGGCTTCTGCCGGCCGCCGACGATGTTGAGCACCCGCCCGAGCAGTCGCGTCGAAATGGCCGGGCTGAGCCCGACAAACGGCGCAAGCTCGATCCGCGCCGCACCGAAGCCATCCAGTCGCACGATCTCGGCAAAGCATCCATCGGCCATCTGGCTGATCGCCGCATCGGCCTCGGCCATGCGATCGGCAAACAAGCTCAGCGCTGCGGCATCGAGGCCAAGGTCGGCCAGTTGTGGCATGGCCTGGCGCCAACGCACCCGCTCGTAGTGTCGATCGGCATTGGAGGGGTCTTTGGCAGGCACCAGGCCCGCCGCCTCCACCACCGCGCGCAGCGCTGCCGGATCGATGGACAGCAGCGGCCGATAGACGCGGATACCCTCGACCTCGGCCATCGCGGCCATGCCCCTCAGCCCCTCGATGCCGCTGCCATGCGCTAGGCGCATCAGCACGGTCTCGGCCTGGTCCTGCTGGTGGTGGGCCGTCAGCAGCACCGTGGCGCCGTCCTCGGCCATGGCAGCGCCCATGAGCTGGTAGCGGGCACTGCGCGCCGCTTCCTGGACGCCGGTTTGCGGTTTTTCCCCCAGCCAGGCCAGGCCGCGGGCGGCGAGACCCAGCCCATGCGCAGCCTCGACCACCATGGCAACCTCGGCCGCTGCCTCGGGGCGCAGGCCGTGATCGACGGAATAAACCACCAGCCTCGGCGCCGCCTCGCGTTGCGCCGCCCAGCGCTGCGCCAGCAGCATCAGGGCAAGGCTGTCCGCCCCACCCGATACGGCCAGCGCGACGACCGGCTCGCCGGCTACCGCCGCGAACAGGGCATCAAGCCCAGCCGGGCCTTCGATATCAGGGGTCACGCGGGTGGGCATTCAGCCCGGGTCTTTTCCTCGCCGAGCCGGGTCACGAAGGCCGGCTCGAGCGCCGTATAGCGCTTGTCGATTTCCGCAAAGGTGCGACAGGCGGTTTCCCGCTCGCCGGCACCGGAAAGCGACATTCCCAGCTTGAGCAGCAGATCTGGCGCCTGCTTGCTGTCGGGCGCCTTCTGGAAGGCGTTGAGCAACACCTCCGCGGCCTCGTCATACGCAGCGCGCGCGATCAGCACGTCACCCAGAAAGCTCGCGGCATCGGTGGCCTGCGCGCTGTCGGGATAAAGCTCGATATATTGGCTGAACTGATCCTCGGCGAAGGCATAGTCGCCCTTGGTCAGGGCGTCATAGCCCGCTGCGAACTGGGCATCGGCATCGGGATTCCCCGAATTTGCGGCTGCCGGATCATAGCTCAGGTCCAGCGGCTGACCCGTGGTAAGATCGACGCCGCCCTGGGCACCGGTGCCGACCAGCGGATCGGCGGATTCACCGACCGTTGCCGAGCCATCGTTGAATGTCGGGTCGAACTCGGCCTCGCCAGGCAGAGGCTGCACGCCCTGCTCGGGGATCTCGGTCAGCGGAATGCCGTTGGCGTCTACGGGGACGGCATTGGGATCGGCCGGGGAGGTGGCGGCGCCGGGGCTCTGCGGCAACGTCCCGGGCTGCGCAGCGCCGCCCGCCGACGTTGCCGCGTCAGGTTTTGGGCCGGCACCGCCTTCGATCGCCTGGAAGCGGGACTCGTTGTCCTGCTGCATGCGATTGAGCAGTTCCTGCAACTGGGTCAGCTGGAAGGTAAGGCCGTCGATCTGGCCGCTCTGCAGCCGCAGCTGCTCTTCGAGCTGCTGGATGCGCACCAGCAACTGCGCCGTGTCCTGAGCCTGGGCGACATGGATGCGGGCAGGCGCGGCATTGGTCAGCGTAAGGCCGCTGAGCTCACCGGGAGGCATGGGTGTGGTCTGCGCCGCCATGCCCGGAAGGGTGATGCCAAGGGCGACTGCGACGGTGCAAAGCGCCGTTCGTCCCCTTCTCAGTAGTGCCGTGAGCTGCAAGCGACGCCTCCAATGCGCTGGGTCCGATGCACAACATGGTGCCGATGCAGCTGCCGATAAAGGGCAATTTTGGTCAAAAGAAAGCGCCCGGGCCAAATACGCGGCTCCGGGCGCTCTTGCCTCCAGTTTGCACTGGATATCAAGCTCCCCCAAGGGGAGAGCGTTATGCCTTACTGGACGACGGTGACCGCGCGGCGGTTCTGCGACCAGCAGGAAATGTCGTTACAGATCGCCACCGGGCGTTCCTTGCCGAAGGACTGGGTAGTGATGCGCTGCGAATTGACGCCCTTGGAAACAAGGTAGTTCACGACCACCGAACCACGGCGCGCACCCAGTGCGATATTGTATTCGCGGGTCCCGCGCTCGTCGGCATGGCCTTCGATCAGGATGCGGTAGTTCTGGTACTGGTTGAGCCAGGCTGCCTGCTTGTCCAGCGTCGCCATGGCTTCCGAGGTCAGCGAGGACGAGTCGGTTTCAAAGAACACGCGGTCGCCCACCGAGACCAGGAATTCCTGCTGGCTGCCCGGGGCACCACCGCCCGGCCCGAGATTGCCAACGCCTGTGGGCATGGCATTGGGCGTGCGCGAACAGGCCGCGATGACCACGACGAAAAGCAGCATCGCGGCAGCGCGCAACGCGGTGTTGATGGGTGCGGTAATGACCACGGGGAAGCTCCTGAAAGGCAACAATCTTAAGCACGGCATTTACCGCGCTTAATCTTAAGGCCGGGTTTGCCGGAGTGGTTAATCTTGTCCTATTCGGGCGCGAATGTGGCGGGAATCCGGGCTTTTTCGTGATGGTGCCGGATTACCACAGCGACAGCGGACGATCACGTTAAGGTTAAGTGACGTGCATCGCGGCCTTCGCCGGGATGACATCGCGTCTGGGTTGGATCAGCCAGCTGACAGCCGATAGAGCGCCGCGCCATGACTGGGCAGGGTGGCGGAAATCTCGCCGCTGGCGGTGCCTATCTCCCGCTGCGTCCACAGATCGCGAACCAGAACCGCGCCGGCAACACCCAGCCGCGACAACTTGAACGGCACGAGCTTCTCGGCCTTGGACGTGTTGAACAGCGCGAGGTAGTGATCGCCATTCTCCGCCCGGGCCGACCAGATGCGGGTGCCATCCAGTTCGAAATGCGGCTGGTTATCGCTCGAGCGCTGGTTGACCGCGATCACCTCGGGGTTGGTAAGGAGCCTAAGCGTCGCTTCGTCGAGGTGGCGCAGGTCGCCGCCCATGATCAGCGGCGAGCGGGCGATGGACCACAGGGTCATCAGCGTCTGCTGCTCGTCCGGCGTGAAGCGGGTGTCGCGGTCGCCCAAAGCGAGGCGGCCCAGCGGCAGCATGTCGGCATCTGGCCAGGCTCCTGGCTTGCGCCAGGGGTTCCAGTTCTCCAGCCTGACAAACTGGGCATCCAGCATGGACCAATCGTCCCAGAAGTCGTCGCTGATCCGCCACATCTGGGCGTGCTGCTGCACATGTGCGCCGCGCAGCAGCGGCGTTTCGCCCGGCGACAGCGACAGGATCATCGGCCGCCCGGACCTTTGGATCGCCAGCGCCGCCGCCTCGATCTCGGGCGCGTGGGCATCATAGGGCCGGCTCATGTCGTCCATCTTGATGAAGTCGACGTCCCATGCGGCATAGAGGGCGAATATGGAGTCGTAGTAGGCCTGCGCACCAGGCTTGCCCATGTCGACGCCGAACATGTCCGGATTCCATGAACAAATGCTGGTCGTGTCGGCAATGTCGGCGGCGTGGAGGTCGGTGCCCCACACCGGCAGGTTTTGCTCGACTGCCAGCCGGGGAATGCCGCGCATGATGTGGATGGCGAATTTCAGCCCCAGCGCATGCACCTGGTCGGCAATTGCCTTGAAGCCCACGCCATTGGCAGCCGAAGGGAAGCGATTGAGCGCCGGTGTCACCCGGCCGAAGCCGTCCATCGTCGGTACCGGCCTGGCATTATAGGTATAGCTCTGCGCGGCCGGCTCGTACCACTGGATGTCGATGGTGAAGACGTCGTAGCCCGCCGGCAGGAGCTTGTCGGCCATGATGGCCGCCGTCTCCAGCGCCTGTGCCTCGTTGATCGTGGTGGCAAAGCTGTTCCAGCTGTTCCAGCCCATCGGCGGGGTGGGAGCGAGGGTCATGGTAGGGCCTTTCAGAACACGGTGAGGAGGATAGCCCCCTCACCCGGCGTTGCGCGCCGACCTCTACCCCGAAGGGAGAGGTGATGCCGGCTTAGGTCCGCAATGCCGACCAGGCTGGGTCCGACGCATAGCTTTCGGTCGGGATGGTCAGCAGGTTGCGGCCCCAGATGTCGATGCTCATCAGACGCGGGCCATCATTGCCGCCCGGATCCTGGAAGAACATGATGACGCGGCCATTGGGTGCCCAGGTCGGACCCTCTGCGTGGAAGCCCGAATAGAGCAGCCGTTCACCAGACCCGTCGGGGTTCATCACCCCGATGGAGAACTGCCCCCCACCCTGCCGGGTGAACGCGATCAAGTCGCCCTTGGGCGACCAGACCGGCGTCGAATAGCTGCCCTGGCCGAAGCTGATGCGCTGAGGGTTACCGCCGCCCGAGCCCATCATGTAGATCTGCGGCGAACCGCCCCGATCGGACTCGAAGGCGATGCGGCTGCCATCGGGCGAGTAGGACGGGCCGGTGTCGATGGCTGCACCGGACGTAAGCTGCATGGGCTGTCCGCCGCCGGTGCCCACCGCATAGATATTGGTCGCGCCGGCCTGTTCCACCGAAAAGGCGACCGTGCCGCCATCCGGGGAGAAGCGAGGCGCGAAAGTCATCGCGCCCACATTGGCGAGCCGCTGCTGCCGTCCGGACGACAATTGCAGCAGGTAGACCTGCGGATTGCCCTCGGCGAAGTTCATGTAGGTGACCATATCGCCATTGGGCGAGAAGCGCGGGGTCAACGCCATGGATGAACCGTCGGTCAGGTACTGCGCATTGGCGCCGTCCTGATCCATGATCGCAAGGCGGCGGACGCGATTGGCCTTTGGCCCGCTCTCGGCCACGTAGATCACCCTTGTATCGAAATAGCCGCCGCCGCCCGTCAGCGACTCGTAGATGGCGTCGGACATCTGATGAGCGACCCGGCGCGCCGAGTTAGGGTCGGTATTGTAGCTCTTGCCCGTCACATTGGTGCCACCGCGCACGTCCCAGACGCGCATCGAGCCCGAAACGGTGCCGCCGCGCTCGACGGCACCCATGACCACGGCGTCGACATTGACGGTCAGCCAGGTGTTGAAGTCGGGCGTCGCATTGACGTCGCCCACCTGCACCGGCAATGCGGCCGGATCGAGCGGCAGGAACAGGCCCGAGCGCTGCAGGTTGGCACGCACGATATTGGCGATTTCGGCGCCGAAGGCGGGATCCGACGATGCGAAATTAGGAATGGCGATCGGCAATGGACGGAAATTCGCGCCCTCGACGGTAACATTGAGCTGGGCGAAGGCTCGCGGCGCCATGGCCATTGCCAAGCCACCGGCGAGGCCGAGCTGAAGCGCATTGCGCCGGGTGATCAGGGTCATTTCAGTCTCCATTTCCTGGCCATGCCTCTAGAAGGCAAAGGCGGCGATTTTGGTCACGGACGCAAGGTGACGTTGATATTTTGCCATTGGTCGTAGCTGGCGGCGGACAGCATGTCATAGGGCCCGCAATTGTTGACGGCCGCGACGGCCTTCTGGGCGATGGTAATTGCTTCCGGCTGCTGGCTCATCGAGACGATCTGCGCCAGGCTGGCGAGCGATCCGTTTTGGTTGAGCCGCACGTTGACCACGATTTCGACGCCGCTCGCCTGCTCGTTGGGCAGCAGGTTCCAGCATTGCTTGATCTTGGCGACGAAGGCGCCGATCTCGGTCTGGCTCAAGGTTGCAGATGTGCCCGTCGTGTCGCCGAGCGTGGGCGACCCGCCCTGCCCCGTGGTGGCGCCGGTGGTGTTGTCGCGGTTGATGATGGCCGAGATGTCGTCGGCAAGTGCGGCATCGAGTGGCGCCGGATCTGGTCGCGTCGTCGGGGCCGGTGTCGGGGTCGGCTGCTCGGCCGCTGCCGCGCGCTTGCGCTCCTCTTCCTCACGCTTCTTGCGCTCCGCCTCGGCGGCCGCAAACTTTTCGCGCAACTGGGTCAGATTGCTCGGGCGCGATGCGGGCACCGGCGCAGCAACGGCCGGCGTTGCCGGCTCGGGCTCGGGCTCGGGCGCCGGCTCGGGGGTAGGCTCCGGAGTCGGTTCCGGCGTGGGCTCGGGGGTAGGCTCCGGCACCGGCTCGGGGGTAGGCTCCGGCACCGGCTCGGGCGTCGGCTCGGGACGTGTCGCGGGCACCGGCGGCACGACCGGTTCGGGTTCCGGTACAGGCTCGGGCGCCGGTGCGGGCTCTGGTGCTGGCTCGGGTTCTGGTGCCGGCTCCGGCGCGGGTTCCGGTTCGGGCTCGGGTTCCTGCACGGGATCTGGTTCCGGGGTGGGCTGCGGCGCAGGCGCCGCATTGGTGACCGGAGTGGGAGTGGGTATGTCGGCCGGCGACGGGGTCGGTTGATCCTGCTCGGTATTGCCGGTCGGCTCGGCGATCTCCGCCGGCTGGTCGTCCTCGACGATGGATGGCGTGTCGGTCTCGACGACCTGGCTGTCGAGCTGGCCAGCACGGAGGCTGGCATATTCCTCGATCGGCACCAGATCGACCGCGATGGATTCCACCACCGGCGTCAACGGCTCCGCAAAGCCCAGGTTGATGAGGCCGATGGCCAGCACCGCAACGTGGGCAACGATGGAGACGGTTACGCCGGTACGCATCGGACTGGACTATTCTTCCGGCTGCGTGATGAGGCCGATCTTGGAGAAACCTCCAGCCGACAACAGGCCCATGACGCGCATCACCGCACCATAATTGGCGCTGGTATCGCCGCGCAGGAAGATGCGGTCCTCCGCACCATTGACACCCAGCGCATTGAGCTGTGCCACCAGGTCTGCCTCGGCCACCGGCGTCTCGTCGATGAACACGGCGCCTTCAGGGGTCACGCCCACGGTGATCGGGTCGGCCTGGTTCGGCATGGCCGCTGCGGCTGAACTGGGCAGGTCGATCGGCACGCCGGCCGTCATCATCGGCGCCGCCACCATGAAGATGATCAGGAGCACCAGCATCACGTCGACCATCGGCGTGATGTTGATCTCACTCATCACCGCTCTCTTGCGGCCGCGACGACGGCGCCCGCCGCCTCCACCGCCCGCCGATACGCCACCCATGCCCATGTCAGCGGCTCCGCGCTTCGAGCTGGCGGCTCAGGATGGTCGAGAATTCGTCGGCAAAGCCTTCGAGCCGGGCGATCATCTTGCCGGCATCGGAGCTGAGCTTGTTGTAGGCGATGACCGCCGGGATAGCGGCGACCAGGCCGATAGCCGTGGCAAACAGCGCCTCGGCGATCGGGCCGGCGACGACGGCCAGGCTGGTATTGGACGAGGCTGCAATGGCGGTAAAGGCATTCATGATGCCCCAGACCGTGCCGAACAGGCCGATGAACGGGCCGGCCGAACCGATGGTGGCAAGGAACCCGAGGCGCTTTTCCAGATGCTCGCTCTCCCGCGCTATGGCGACGTCGAGCACCTTGTCGAGGCGCTGCTGCATGCCCACGAAGCTGGCCGCGTTCTGCTCGTGGCTGCGCTTCCATTCTTTCATGGCGGCAACGAACACCGCGCCCAGCCCGCCGGTCGGCTTCTCGGCCTGCTGCTGATACAGCTCTTCCAGCGACTGGCCGGACCAGAACGTGCGCTCGAACTTGTTCATCTCGCTATTGGTGCGGCGATAAGTGATGGTCTTGTCCACGATGATGGCCCAGCACCAGATCGAGGCACCCAACAGGCCCAGCATCACCGATTTCACGATCCAGTCCGCGGCCCAGAACAGGCCCCAGATGGACAAATCAGCGTGCGGAGCAACGGCCCCCACAGCGTCCACGGCTTCCATGTAGTGATCCTTTTCGGCCCGGTTCCTGCACCCGACCCTCAAGCATCAGGCGATGGGGTCGAAATCTGTCAAAATTAAGAGAAATGCCCGGAGAACGGGACCCTTGGGCCCCCGCAACCGAACACCTGTTCGCTTTGCCGCAATTATGGTCAAGGAGAGGTTAACAAAGAGAGTCGGGGTACTCACCCCCCGTTAGGGGAGAGGTGGACTTGCGGGGGCAGGCGGCCTTCCCCCAGCGCCTCACCCAGTACAGGCCCCCTCACCCGGCGCTACGCGCCGACCTCTCCCCCGAAGGGAGAGGTCAAGAGGTGCGAGCGCAAGACCTATCGCCCGGCAAAGCGCTCCAGTATCGCCCTTGGCATCCGCGCCGGTCCGCCCGACGTCTTGATGGCAACCACCACCACAGTGGCCCGCGTCAGCGCCACGCCATCACGCAAAATTGCCTGCCTGAGGGTCAGCCTTGCGCCGCTTATGGCCGCCACCTCGGTGGTGACGTCGAGCAGGTCATCGATATGGGCAGCAGCGTCGAAGGCGATCTCCATGGATCGGACCGCAAAGGCGATGCCCTGCCCGGCCAGTTCGGAATGATGGATGCCCTCGCCGCGCAGGAACTCGGTGCGGCCGCGCTCGAAGAACTTGAGATAGGCCGCGTGGTAGACATTGCCCGAAAAATCGGTGTCCTCGTAATAGATGCGAACCGGGAAGTGATACTCGCTCATCGGCGCGTGCCTCCCAACTCGATCAGCACGATTTCCGGCCTTGTCCCGATGCGCAGCGGCACGCCCGAATAGCCGAGCCCGGCGCTGACGATCAACTGCTTGCGGCCCTCGGTATAGTGACCATGGGCATAGCGGCTGCCATGGCGCGACGGCACCACCGGCGTCCGTCCGAAAAGCCTGATCTGCCCGGCATGAGTATGCCCGGACAGTGTCAGCGCCACACGGTCCGGCGTGTCGGGAAACAGGTCCGGCTCATGCGCCATCAGGATGATCGGCTCGTCGGTATCCACCTGCGCCAGCGTCGCATCGAGGTCGTCCACACCAAGGCCTCGCCCAAAGCCGCGCACGCCCTGGGCAAAGGCGAACTGGTCGCCAAGCCCCGCCAGCCAGAATCCCTGGCCGGCATGGGCCAGGCGGACGGCCCGGTTGGTATAGACCGGGATGCCCGCGGCCTCGAGGGCCCGCTCGGCCGCCACCGGTCCTCGCTTGAGATCTTCGCGCACATAGCCGTCATAGTCGTGGTTGCCCAGCACGGCATGCACGCCCAGCGGGGCCCTCAAGGCGCCCAGTTCCGCCGCCCAGTGTTCTGGCGCGAGTGGCCAGCTCAACCGGGGACCGGACGCATAGTCGCCGAGCAACACGATGAGGTCGGGTGCCAGATGGGCAACCTCGCGGCCGATATTGCGCAGCCGGATCGCATCCATATAGGGCGCACAGGCATGGAAATCGCTGAGCGCCACGACCCGCAATGCCAGGGCATCGGTCCAGCCGTGGAGGCGGGGGGCATAGGGCGCAACATGGGTCATGCCAGCCAACTCCCCGCTTGGTTGGTGCGCGCCGGGATCACCAGGTCGCCCCCGCTTCGTGGAAGATCACATGCTCCGGCATGCCCGACAGCGTCCGCAACCGGACCGGCAGCCAGGGTGGCATCAACCGCGCCTGGCTCAGTGCGGGTCCGTCCAATGGCAGCCAGGAGAACTGCAGCAGCTTGCCTTCGTCTTCACGAACCAGGAAGCGCTGCGGCCCACCCGGGCGGATGTCGGGGGGCAATTGGATCGCGTAGATGAAGCTGAGTTCATGGTAGCGCTCGCCCTCGCGACCATAGAAGCTCTCATAGGTGAACAGCAGGGGACCGATCGTGGCTGGCATGGCCAGTTCTTCCTCGATCTCCCGCGCCAGCGCTACGTTGCTGGCTTCGCCCATTTCGACGCGGCCGCCCGGCAGCATGCAATAATCGTCGTCGTTCTCACGGTCGACCAGCACATGGCCGTCACGGATTGCGGCGCCGGCGACGCGATAGTTGAACCGCGTGCCATCCGCCGCAAAACTGAGCATGGTGCGCGGGCCGGTCACTCCTCCTCCGGTTCTTCGAACAGGCTCGCCTGGAGCCCGACAAAACCCTGCGGCACCACTTTGCCCAGATGCTGGAAAGCAATGCCGGTAAGCATGCGACCCCGCGGGGTGCGCTGGATGAAGCCCTGCTGGATCAGGTAAGGCTCGACGATTTCCTCTATGGCGTCGCGCGGCTCGCTGAGCGCGGCGGCAATCGTCTCGATGCCGACCGGCCCGCCATTGTAGAAGTCGGCAATGGTGGTGAGGTACCGCCGGTCGAGCTGGTCGAGACCGCGCGCATCGACGTCGAGGCGCAACAGCGCCTTGTCGGCGAGCTTACGGTCGATTTCACTGGCGCCCTCGACCAGGGCGAAATCGGTGACGCGGCGCAGCAGTCGCCCGGCAATACGCGGCGTGCCCCGCGAACGACGGGCGATTTCCATCGCGCCGTCGGGCGCCATCGGCATGCCCAACAGCCTCGCCCCGCGCTGCACGATCTGCACCAGTTCCTCGGGCGTATAGAAATTGAGCCGCACCGGAATGCCGAAGCGGTCGCGCAACGGCGTGGTGAGGAGGCCGGCGCGGGTGGTGGCGCCGACCAGGGTGAACTTGGCGAGATCAATGCGCACCGAGCGCGCCGCCGGGCCCTCGCCGATGATCAGATCGAGCTGGAAGTCCTCCATCGCCGGATAGAGCACTTCCTCGATCGCCGGATTGAGCCGGTGGATCTCGTCGATAAAGAGCACATCGCGCTCTTCGAGATTGGTGAGCAAAGCCGCCAGGTCCCCCGCCTTGGCGATGACGGGGCCGGACGTGGCGCGAAAGCCGACGCCGAGTTCACGCGAAATGATCTGCGCCAGCGTGGTCTTACCGAGGCCAGGCGGCCCGACGAACAGCACATGGTCGAGCGCCGAACCGCGCTGCTTGGCGGCCTGGATGAAGACTTCGAGATTGGCCCGCGCCGCCGCCTGGCCGACAAAATCGGCAAAGCCGGACGGGCGCAGGGAGACGTCGAGCGGATCGTCACGACCGGCGGCGGGAGAAGTGAGGGTCACGAACTACGATACCAATTCAACAACGTATGACCCGTCGTCTTGGGCCAAATACCTAAGCTTGTCGCCACCCTTCAGGCCCAACTCGTGTCGGATAGCAGCTGGTATTGTAATTCGACCGCGGGTCGAAACACATAGGGTGGTTATGGTCAGGGCACCCTCAGCATTCGAAAGATGGCTGGGCAGGAGCCTGAATAGCTCTACTGGCCTTCTTTGTTCTGCCACTCTTGCCTCCAGTTAGTCATGGGAAAACAGCGGCTCCAGACCAAGCGGTCGGCAGTGCCGATAGAACGCCACAGCGAGCGCTGGCAACGTCAGGACCCACGCCGCAGGGACCGCCAACATCAGTCCGAGATAACCTTGGCCGACTCCGTCAGTGCTCCGACCAGCGACCAGGACCAGAACCACACTTGCCCCCAACAGGATCAAGGCAGCAGTCGCAGCAGTCAATACGTGTCGCCACAGCGTGGCTTTGTTGGCTGGGCGTATCAGAATTCGAATTGCAACGAACCAGATTGACGCAACAATGGCGGCAACCACCAGTAAGGCCAGCAACACTATCGCGGCAACGGATGCATAGATGGCAAAGTCAAACCCCGGACGATTAGCCGGTGGGGTTACCAGCCAGTGCAGAAGGGCGGAGACCCCAGCCAAGATGGCACTGCCGATCCAAAGGTAGCTGGCGAGCAAAATGAACGCCAAAAATATGCTGCGCCGACCGTTTCCGCTCAACTGCTCAGCTCCCGCAGTCCCATGCGGATCAGCGTCTCGGTCTTCACCCCGTCGCCCTCACGCGCCACGATCTTCGCCAGCGCCGCCGAAGCCTGCGCGCTGGAATAACCGAGATTGGTGAGCGCCGAGACGGCATCGGTGATCGCCGACGACGCCACGCCCTCACCCAGGGCCGCCTGCAGCCCCAGCGTGCCGGCGTCAATGCCGGGTCCGACCGGCGTCTTGCCCTTGAGCTCGGTAACCAGGCGCACGGCGAGCTTGGGACCGACCCCGTTGGCGCGGCCGATCATCGCCTTGTCCTGTAATGCCACGGCGCTCGAGAGTTCGGAGGGCGACAGCACCGAGAGGATAGAGAGGGCAACGCGTGCGCCGACGCCCTGCACGGTCATCAGCAGGTTGAACCAGCCCTTTTCCGCCTCGCTCGAAAAGCCGTAGAGGCGGATCATGTCCTCGCGCACGATAGTTTCGATGAACACCACTGCCGCTTCCCCGACCCGCGGCAAAGCCTGTAATGTCCGGCTGGAGCAGAAGGCCTCGTAACACACGCCGCCGCAATCGATCAGCACGTGGTCATCGCCAAAGCTGTCCACCAGCCCCTTGAGCTTGCCGATCATGCCAGAGCCCTCAGCCGCTGGTTGGAAACGCGGTGGTGGGCATGACATATGGCGATCGCCAGCGCGTCGGCGGCGTCGGCACCCTTGAAATCGGCCGCCGGCAGCAATGTCTTGACCATGAGCTGAATCTGTCCCTTGTCGGCATGGCCGGTGCCGACCACCGATTTCTTGACGAGGTTGGCGGCATATTCAGCGACCAGCAAGCCGCGCGCCGCCGGCGCCAGCAGCGCCACGCCGCGCGCCTGGCCCAGGATCAGCGCAGAGCGCGCTCCGGCATTGACGAAGGTTTCCTCCACCGCCGCCTCCTCGGGCGCAAATCGATCGAAGACCTCGCCCAAGCCGGCAAAAAGGATGGCCAGTCGTTCACCCAGCGAACCGTCCACCGGCGGCGTCACCGTGCCGGCAGCCACAAAGGTCAGCCGGTTGCCCAGAGTTTCGATGACACCCCAGCCGCAGCGGCGCAGGCCTGGATCGATGCCGATGATTCGGGTGGCGGAGTTCATGCACCTATCCTTAAGCACGCGCTGCCAACCTACCAAGCACGATGTGAACAAAATGGCAACGATGGCTGGGGAAACTCCAGATAGATAAAATCGCGCGCATCACGCAAACACCATCTTCAAGTCGTCGCCCTTACGGTCCAGGCGGGAATGCAGAGGCGAGTCATGATGGACCTTTATCTGGACCTTCCGGAGCCAGCCGGGCTGGGCAGCCGTCCACCCATCTCAGGTGCGGGCGCGGGCACGGCCGGCATTTCACCCGAACCGACGTCCTCGGCTGCGGCCGCATGGCCATGATCTGCGGACGCCGGGAGACCCGCGCCGCCTGACTGCTCCATTCAAAGCCCAGAGAATTGCAATGATGCCCTCCAAGACTTTGACTGCCCTGCAAAGCTGGTCCAGCGTTGGCCGTTGGACCCTGTTCGGTACCGGGGCCTGTGTCCTGGTCTCGGTGACATTCAACGCGCTGATGTTCGGCGATCTGGGTTCGGCGGCATTGCAGCGCTCCATCATCAGTGCAGTCACGCTCCCCGTGCTGCTGGGCCTGCCATTGTTCTTCTATATGAGCCTGCGTGTACGCGGCCTGGCGATCACCAATCTGCGGCTGGGACTGGTCGCGCGAACCGACAGCCTGACCGCCTGCCTCAACCGGGGCGCCTTCACCAACAGGGTGAGCACCCTGCTGGCGCAACGACCGCATGGCACCAATGGCGCGCTGTTGATGATCGATGCGGACAATTTCAAGTCGATCAATGACCTCTTCGGCCACGATGCCGGCGATGAAGCCCTGACCATCATCGCCCGCTCCATTCGCACCATTCTTCGGTCGGGCGACCTTGTTGGCCGCATGGGCGGCGAGGAATTCGGGGTCTATCTGCCCGATGTCGACCAGCGCAGTGCCGAAGCGATCGCCGAGCGCATCCGCCGCTCGGTAAACCTGGCGGTCTTTGCGCCCGACGGACAACAGCGTACGCTGTCGGTCAGCATTGGCGGAGTCGCCTTCGAAGGTCCCGCCGGCTTTTCCGAACTGTTCCGGATCGCCGACCAGCGCCTCTATGGCGCCAAGCAGACCGGGCGTAATCGCGTGACCGTCGTCCATGTCAACGACCATCCGGTGATCGACCTCCGCCGCAGCGCATGAAAAAGGGCGGCGCCTGGTGGCACCGCCCGCGTGTCAGGCCGTCACGGCATCAGGCTTCGAGCTTGGCCGCGTCCTCGTCACTCATCTCGAAGTTCGAATAGACGTTCTGCACGTCGTCGTCTTCCTCGAGCGTCGCGATAAGCTTCATCAGCGTGGCGCCCTTTTCGGCGTCGATCGGCGTATTGGTCTGCGGCTTCCACACGGCCTTGACCGACTCGGCCTCGCCCAGCACCTTTTCTAGCGCCGCGGCCACTTCAACCATCGCTTCGAAGCTGGTGGTGATGTAGTGGCCCTCTTCGTCGCTCTCGACGTCGTCGGCACCGGCCTCGATGGCGGCTTCCATCACCTTGTCTTCCGAGCCGGCGCTCAGCGGGTAGGTAATTTCGCCCACCTTGTCGAACATGAAGCCGACCGAGTTGGTTTCGCCCATGGCGCCGCCATTCTTGGAGAAATACGAGCGGACGTTGGAGGCGGTGCGGTTGCGGTTGTCGGTCAGCGTTTCGACGATGATAGCGACGCCGCCCGGGCCATAACCCTCATAGCGGATCTCGTCATAGTTCTCGCCGTCGCCGCCCGATGCCTTCTTGATGGCGCGGTCGATATTGTCCTTGGGCATGGACTGCGCGCGCGCATTGGCCACCGCAAGGCGCAGGCGGGCGTTGAAGGCAGGGTCCGGCATGCCCAGCTTGGCGGCGACGGTGATTTCTCGCGCCAGCTTGGAAAAGACCTTGGAGCGCGCCGCGTCGGACTTGCCTTTGCGGTGCATGATGTTTTTGGCGTGTGAATGGCCGGCCATCGGTCACTCCCCTCGAATAAGAATGCTGGATTGTGGTGGCGCGTTATAGGCAAGCCGGGGCCACTTGTGAAGCGGGCTAGAACTCGGGCAATGCCTGCGCCAGCGTGCCGCCGATACGCACCGGCAGCACCTTGGCGGCGAGCCCGGTGCGCGGGTCGGTCTCGACCGCCACCCCGCATAAGGTCGCCTCGCCCTCGGCAGGCGTGAAGCGGCCGTTGGCAATGCCGGTCAGGAACCGGTTGAGCGGCTCCTCGGGATCGACCCCGATGATGGAATCGAAATCGCCGCACATGCCGGCATCGGCCATCAGCGCCGTGCCACCCTTGAGGATGCGCTGGTCCGAGGTGGGGATGTGAGTGTGGGTGCCGACCACCAGGCTCACCCGTCCATCCATGTAAAAGCCCATGCCCTGGATTTCCGAAGTCGCCTCGGTATGGAAATCGACAATGATGGCATCGGCCTGCTCGCCCAGCGGACAGGCAGCCACCGCCGCTTCCACGGCGCGGAATGGATCATCGACCGGGCCCATGAACACCCGCCCCAGGGCATTGATGACCAGCACGCGATGCCCGTTGCGGCCCTCGACGAACATGGCGCCGCGCCCGGGGGTTCCCTGGGGCATGTTGATCGGGCGGATCAGCGAATTTTCGCGCTCGATATAGCTCAGCGTGTCGCGCTGGTCGAAGGCGTGGTCGCCCAGTGTAACGATGTCGGCGCCGGCATCGCGCAGGCCATGGAAATGCGGCTCGGTCAGCCCGCGCCCATGGCTGGCATTCTCGCCATTGATGACCACGAAGTCGAACTTGTAGCGCTCGATGATACCAGGCAGACGTTCGGCCACGCCATCGCGGCCGGAGCGGCCCACCACATCGCCCAGAAACAGGAGCCTCATGCCGCAGCGCCGAAATGGCGGACACCGGCCTCGGTGACGATCATGTCGAGGGGCACGTCATGCGGCTCGCGCGGAATCCGGTCGAGCTCCTGCGCCGCAAAGGCCAGGCCAACCAGCCTGGGCTTCTTGCTCAGGCGCGCCAGCGTGCGATCGTAATAGCCGCCACCATAACCCAGGCGCGTGCCTCGGGCGTCAAAGCCCAGCAGCGGCATGAGGACGATATCCGGCTCCGCCCGCGGCGCCAGGTCGGAGGGCGCCAATGTGCCGAAGCCGGATTCATAGAGCGAGGCCCCGGGCTCCCAGACCCGCAGGTCAAGCGGCTGCTCCGGCCCCACCACCACCGGCAGCACGACCTTCTGGTTGCTGTCCATCAGCTTGACCAGAATGGGCTGGCAATCGAGTTCATCGCGAATGCGCCAATAGGCGGCTACCACGTCGCCCGCCTGCAGCGGGACGGCATTGAAGAAGTGCTGCGCCGCCGCAACCGCGGCATCGGCGCGCTCGCCGTGATCGAGCGAGGCGCGCGCCGCGCGAGCCCGGTTTCGCAGCGCTGCCTTGGCTTCTTCGATCAACGCGTCAACCATGGGCGTGCTGCAACCTGCTCAGTCAATAAGGTGCCACCCTGGCCGTGGGATATACGATCCCGGGAACCTACTCACGTAGGTGGGCGCCGTATGTCCGAGCCCACGGGCCCGGTCAGGGACAGCTCCCTTAAGGATCGATAAGGCCCCGGGGATATTGGTATCCATCACGCACCGGGCAGCGCGCTAGATATAGGCGCTTTGGCCGGTTGTGCAAAGGCCCTGCACCCGCCAACGAAGCGCTGTCGATGTGTCATCGCCCTGTCACGTGAGCGTCATCCGCCCTTTCTAGGCTGGAACAGTTCCAAAACGAACGTCCATCCTTGCTGTTGAAGGGGCAATCCCGATGAACGACCAGACGATCTTCAAGACATCGCAGCTGGAAGCGGCCGATGCCGCGCCGCGCAACCACACCGCCAATCCCACCATGGGCGAACTGATTTCCGCGCGCTTCTCGCGCCGCGGTTTCCTCCAGGGTTCGCTGGCCGTTTCGGCCATTGCCGCCACTGTGAGCCCCCTGGCGCTGCTGACCGCCCAGGATGCACGCGCCGAGGAGAGTGGTTCGGCTTTTTCGTTTACCGAAGTTGAAGCGGGCATCGACGAGGCCCACCACGTCGCCGAAGGCTATGATGCCGATATCCTGCTGCGCTGGGGCGATGCCATCTTTGCCGATGCGCCGGAATTCGACCCTACCGCACAGACCGCCGCGGCCCAGGCCCGTCAGTTCGGCTACAACAACGACTATGTCGGCTACATCCCGCTCGAAGGTTCATCCGAGCATGGCCTGCTGGTGGTCAACCACGAATACACCAACCCCCACCTGATGTTCCCGGGCCTGGTGACGCTGGTGGAAGGCGAGATGACGCTCAATCCGCTGACCAAGGAACAGGTCGATGTCGAGCTGATGGCCCATGGCGGCACCATTGTTGAGATCAGGAAGGTCGACGGCAAGTGGCAGGTGGTCAAGGACGGCCAGTACAACCGCCGCATCACCGCCGAGACTGAGATGCAGCTGACCGGCCCCGCCGCCGGCCACGATCGGCTCAAGACCAATGCCGATGCCACCGGGACCAAGGTGTTCGGCACGGTCAACAATTGCGCCGGTGGCGTCACGCCCTGGGGCACCTATGTGATGGCCGAGGAAAATATCCACGGCTACTTCGCCGGTGAACTGCCGGCCGACCATCCCGAAGCCGCCAATTACGACCGTCTCGGCATCCCGGAAGGGTCCTATGAATGGGCCAACTTCTATGATCGCTTCGATGTGTCCAAGGAGCCCAACGAGCCCAATCGCTTCGGCTACATCGTCGAAGTGGACGTGATGGACCCCAACTCGGTTCCCAAGAAGCGCACCGCCCTTGGCCGCTTCAAGCATGAAGGCGCCGAATCCATCGTCAACAAGGACGGTCGGGTGGTGTTCTATCTGGGAGACGATGAGCGCTTCGACTATGTCTACAAGTTCGTGACCGCGGGCAAGTTCAACCCCGACGACCGCGCCGCCAACATGGACCTGCTCGACCAGGGTACGCTCCATGTCGCCAAATTCGCCGACGACGGTACTATCCAGTGGTTGCCGCTGGTGCATGGCGAAGGTACGCTGACAGCCGAAAACGGCTTTGCGAGCCAGGCAGACGTGATCATCGAGACCCGCCGTGCCGCCGACCTTCTCGGCGCCACCAAGATGGACCGCCCCGAAGACATCCAGCCCAACGGCGTCAACGGCAAGGTCTATGTGATGCTGACCAACAATACCCGCCGCGAGCCGGGCCAGGAAGACGCGGCCAACCCCCGCGCCGAAAACGCCTTTGGCCACATCATCGAAATCACCGAAGCCGACGGCGACTTTGCCGCCGCCGATGGCACCTGGGAAATCCTGCTCAAATGCGGCGATCCCTCGATCGCCGATGTGGGCGCGACCTTCTCTACCGACACCACCGTCAACGGCTGGTTCGGCATGCCCGACAACTGCGCGGTGGACTCCCTTGGGCGCCTGTGGGTTTCGACTGACGGCAACAGCCCCTCCGGCACCGGCCGGACCGATGGCCTCTGGGCCGTCGACACCGAGGGACCGGCGCGTGCGACCTCCAAGCTGTTCTTCCGCGTGCCGGTGGGCGCCGAAATGTGCGGCCCGCTCTTCACACCCGATGACGAGACCGCTTTCGTGGCGGTGCAGCATCCGGGCGACGGTGGCGACGATTGGGAAGGTTTCGGCCGTGTGTCCTACTACGAGGACCTCTCCACCCGCTGGCCCGATTTCGACGACGCCATGCCGGTGCGGCCGTCGGTCGTCGCCATCACCAAGCAGGGCGGCGGCAAGATCGCGGTCTGACGACATTCCCGGCGAGGCTCGGCAACTGCCGGGCCTCGGCCATCATCGCTCAGCCCAGCGGCAGCGGCGCCGCCTCGTCCAGCACGCCGGCGACGCCTTCGAGCACCTTGGCGGCATCGGTCAGTCTCGCGGCGAACTTAACTTCCAGTGCCTCGATCTCGGCGGCGACTTCCTGGCCCGCGCGGGTCAGCACCAGCACTTCGGTTTCGAGCGCCTTGATGCGCTTCTCGGCCTCCGCCAGTTCGTCCACCACGGCGATGCCGGCCATCACGGTAAGCCGGTTATCGCCGATTTCGCCGACCGCGCCCTTGAGCGCTTCGACATGCGTATTGAACCGCTCGGCCAGCCCGATCAGGTGCTGCTGCTGGCCCTCTTCGCAGGCCATGCGATATTTGCGGCCGTTGATCTCGACATTGACTTCGGGCACCGCACTACTCCGCCTTGGCCAGGACTTCGCGAACCGTTTCCATCGCCTCGACCAGGCGGCGCGACACGTCATGGGCGCTGTCATCGAGCCGCTTCGCGCGTGCCGCCGTCTTGTCGAGTTCGGTGGCGAGGCGCGCCCGCTCATGCACCAGGCGCTGCGTGTCGACTTCGATGCGGTTATGCTGCCGAAGGCGCGTCGACAGGTTGCGCACCGATTGGTCCAGGCTGGCCATGGCGCGGTCGAAACGCGCATTGGCCGCAGTCAGCCCGTCTTCAAGTTCCGTCTCACTCATTGCTACTACGGTCCTCTGCCCACGGCGATTCAAGCCGGTCCAGCCTGCCCCAGCGCTGCCGGCAATGCAACCTTATGGGCAGAGCGCAAGGCGGCACTGTCATTGACAGGATAGGCGAACCTGTTATGCCCTAGGCCCGCCTTTGGGAGGAGGCTTTCCGCGCCTCTTCTCCCCAGAAATCCAGCCCTGATGAAAGCGCGAGCCCGATGACGAACACCGCCCAGCAGAACGACTTGGCCAATGCGATCCGCTCCCTCTCCATGGACGCGGTCGAGAAAGCCAATTCCGGCCATCCCGGCCTGCCCATGGGCTGCGCCGATATCGCCACGGTGCTGTTCACCAAGGTGATGAAGTTCGATCCCGCCGACAGCAAGTGGGCTGACCGCGACCGCTTCATCCTGTCGGCCGGCCACGGCTCGATGCTGCTCTATTCCTCGCTCTACCTCCTGGGCTACGAGGACATGACCATCGACCAGGTCAAGAACTTCCGCCAGCTTGGCTCCAAGACCGCCGGCCACCCCGAATATCATTTCGCCCAGGGCATCGAGACCACCACCGGCCCGCTCGGCCAAGGCCTGGCCAATTCGGTCGGCTTCGCCGTCGCCGAAGCCAAGCTCGCCGCCGAATTCGGTTCCGACCTCGTCGACCACTATACTTGGGTGCTGGCCGGTGACGGTTGCCTCATGGAAGGTATCAGCCAGGAAGCCATCGCGCTGGCCGGCCACCTCAAGCTCAACAAGCTCGTCGTGATCTGGGACAACAACTCGATCACCATCGACGGCGCCGTCTCCAACTCGGATTCGACCGACCAGATCGCCCGCTTCAAGGCCGTGCACTGGAACACCATCGAGATCGACGGCCATGACCAGGACGCCATCGAAAAGGCCCTGAACGACGCCAAGAAGTCGGACAAGCCGACCCTGATCGCCGCCAAGACGACCATCGGCTTCGGCGCGCCCAAGAAGTCGGGCACCGAAAAGGTGCATGGCTCCCCGCTCGGCGCCGAGGAACTGGCCGGCGCCAAGGCTGCGCTGGGCATCACCTATCCCGCCTTCGAAATTCCCACCGAAGTACTCAACACCTGGCGCGCCGCCGGCAAGCGCTCGCAGAACATCCGCGGCGAATGGCAGTCGCGCCTGGCCGCCTCGGCCCACAAGGCCGAGTTCGAGCGCCGCATGAAGGGTGACCTGCCCGCCGAGTTCAAGTCGGCCATGGACGCCTACAAGCGCAAGCTGGTCGAGGACAAGCCGAAGGTCGCGACCCGCAAGTCCAGCCAGATGGCGCTCGACGTCATCAATGCCGCGCTGCCCGAAACGCTGGGCGGCTCGGCCGACCTGACGCATTCGAACCTGACCAACACCAAGGAAATGATCCCCTTCCAGGCCGACAATCGCCTGGGCCGCTACATGATGTACGGCATCCGCGAGCATGAAATGGCCGCGGCGATGAACGGCGTTGCCCTGCATGGCGGCCTCATCCCCTATGGCGGCACCTTCATGGTCTTCACCGACTATGCCCGCCCCTCGATCCGCCTAGCCGCGCTCATGGAACAGCGCGCCATCTATGTCATGACCCATGACTCGATCGGCCTGGGTGAAGACGGCCCGACCCACCAGCCGGTGGAACACCTGACCGCCCTGCGTGCCATTCCGAATCTCCTGGTCTTCCGCCCGGCTGATGCCATGGAGGCCGCCGAGTGCTGGGAACTGGCGCTTGAGTCGACCACCGCACCGTCGATCCTGGCCCTCAGCCGTCAGAACCTGCCGGCTCTGCGCACCGAATATGTCAGTGAAAACCTGTCGGCCAAGGGCGCTTACGTGATCGCCGGCGACAAGAATGCCGATGTGGTCATCTTCGCCACCGGCTCGGAAGTCGCCATTGCCGTCGCCGCCCTGGCCTCGCTCAGCGAGAAGGGCATTGCTGCCAAGGTCGTGTCGGTTCCCTCGATGGAGCTGCTGGCCAAGCAGTCCGACGGCTACAAGGCCGAGCTCTATGGCAATGCCAAGGCCCGCGTTGCCATCGAGGCCGGTATCGAGATGAGCTGGAGCAAGCTGCTCGGCGAAAAGGGCAAGTTCGTCGGCATGCACGGCTTTGGTGCTTCCGGCCCGATCGAGAAGCTCTATGACCACTTTGGTATTACGGCGAATGCCGTTGTTGAAGCCGTCACCGCACAGTTGTAAGAGGGCGCTGCTCTCCCTTCCCTACTCCCTCCCTAGGAGCGTCTAAACATGGCAATCCGCGTCGCCATCAACGGTTTTGGCCGCATCGGCCGCAACGTCCTGCGCGCCATCATCGAATCCGGTCGCACCGATATCGAAGTGGTGGCCATCAACGATCTTGGCCCGGTCGAAACCAATGCGCACCTGCTGCGCTTCGACAGCGTGCATGGCCGCTTCCCGCATACCGTGACCGTCGCCGGCGACACCATCGACGTGGGCCGCGGCCCGATCAAGGTGACGGCCGTGCGCGACCCGGCCGAGCTGCCGCATGCCGCCATGAATGTCGACATCGCCCTCGAATGCACCGGCATCTTCACCTCCAAGGAAAAGGCCAGTGCCCACCTCAAGGCCGGCGCCAAGAAGGTGATCATCTCGGCCCCCGGCGACGGCGCCGACAAGACCATCGTCTATGGCATCAACCACGCTTCGCTGACCAAGGACGACGTGGTCATCTCGAACGCCTCGTGCACCACCAACTGCCTGGCCCCGCTAGCTTATGTGCTGCACAAGGAATTCGGCATCGAGAAGGGGATGATGACCACCATCCACTCCTATACCGGTGACCAGCCCACGCTCGACACCATGCATAAGGATCTCTATCGCGGCCGCGCGGCTGCCCTGAGCCAGATCCCGACCTCGACCGGCGCCGCCAAGGCCATTGGCCTGGTGCTGCCCGAACTCAAGGGCAAGCTGGACGGTGTCTCGATCCGCGTGCCGACCCCGAACGTCTCCTGCGTTGACTTCAAGTTCATCTCCAGCCGCACCGTGACGGCCGACGAGATCAACGCCGCGGTCAAGAAGTATGCCGATGGCGAACTCAAGGGCATCCTGGGCTACACCACCCAGCCCAACGTCTCGATCGACTTCAACCACGACAGCCACTCCTCGACCATGGCCTTCGACCAGACCAAGGTGATGGACGGCAATTTCGTGTCGGTCCTCTCCTGGTACGACAACGAATGGGGCTTCTCCAACCGCATGGCCGACACGGCCGTCGCGCTGGGCAAGACGCTGTAGTCGCCCGGATCAGGCAGATATTGAAGGGCGTCCCATGGGGCGCCCTTTTTTGTGGGAGGCAGCATGTCCCTTGATCGAACCATTCGCTGGCGTGGCCTCGACCCGGTGACTCTCGAACATTGCCACGTCATATCGACGCCACGCGATACCCGCATTCGCGGCACGGTGATTACGCCCGGCTATGGCCTGTTCTATCGCATCAAGCTCGACGATACCGAGCGCGTGCGTACGGTGCGCGTCGAGCGAACCGACGGCCGGGTGCTCGAACTGTTCTCGGACGGAGCGGGCAATTGGTCGGATGATCGCGCCGAGCCCCTGCCGGCCCTGCGCCACTGCCTCGACATCGACCTCTGGCCGACCCCGCTCACCAATTCGCTGCCCCTGTGGCGCTGCCAGTGGGTCATCGACCAGCCGCAGCGTTTCGCCATGGCATGGATCGACGGCGACGAAATGACCGTGCGGCGCGACGAGCAGATCTATACGCAGATCGACGCCACGCACTTCCGCTTCCAGAACGCCGATGGCTTCGACCGCTTGCTCGAGGTAGATGCCGACCGGCTGGTGGTCGACTATCCCGGTCTGTTCGAACGGGCCGGCTGACAGAGATTTCTCCCGGTTGAGCTTCCCCCGTCCGCCCGGCTCTGCTACGCCACGGCGACGGCCAGATACCCCGGGAGACCTACCATGTCCGCGACAACAAAGACCCTCGACGAGCTCGACCTCAAGAACAAGCGCGTGCTGCTCCGGGCCGATCTCAACGTGCCGGTCGCCGACGGCAAGGTTACCGACGCCACCCGCATCGAACGCCTGGTTCCCACCATTCGCGAGATCGTCAAGCATGACGGCAAGGCGATCCTGCTGAGCCATTTCGGCCGCCCCAAGGGCAAGGTCGATCCGGAATTCTCCCTCGAGCAGGTCTGCGAAGCCGTTGCCAACGAAACCGGTCATCCTGTCGGCTTTGTCGCCACCGACTGGAACGATGTCTCCGCCGCGCAGAAGGCCATCGATTCAGCCCCTGCGGGCTCCGTGCTGATCCTCGAAAACACCCGCTTCCACCCCGGCGAGGAAGCCAATGATGCCGAGCTGGCCAAACGCATGGCCAGCCTGGGCGACGTCTATGTCAACGACGCCTTTTCGGCCGCCCACCGCGCCCATGCCTCGACCGAAGCGCTGGCGCGACTGCTGCCGGCGGCCGCGGGCCTGGCCATGCAGGCTGAACTTGAAGCGCTGGAAGCCGGTCTGGGCAAGCCCAGGAAGCCGGTGATCGCCGTTGTCGGCGGCGCCAAGGTCTCAAGCAAGATCGATCTGCTCGAAAACCTGGTGACGAAGGTCGATGGCCTCGTCATCGGCGGCGGCATGGCCAATACGTTTCTCCATGCCCAGGGTTATGCCGTGGGCAAGTCGCTGGCTGAAAAGGATCTTGCCGAAACCGCCCTGCGCATCATGGACAAGGCTGTCGACAGCGGCTGCGCCATCATCCTGCCCATCGACGCGGTCGTGGCCTGGCACTTCAAGGCCGACACCCCTACGCGCCTCTATGGCGTCGATGCCATCGACAATGACGGCATGATCCTCGATATCGGGCCTTCCTCCATCGAGCGCATCATCGGCGCCATCGACGATGCCCATACCGTCGTCTGGAACGGGCCGCTGGGCGCCTTCGAGATGAACCCTTTCGATGCCGGCACGGTGGCTGTCGCCAAGTACGTCGCCAAGCGCACCCATGATGGCAAGCTGATCTCGGTGGCCGGCGGCGGCGACACCGTCGCCGCCCTTGCCCATGCAGGAGTCAAGGACGCCTTCACCTATGTGTCGACCGCCGGTGGTGCCTTCCTCGAATGGATGGAAGGCAAGCCTCTGCCGGGCGTAGAGGCGTTGAAAAAGTAGCGCAAGGCGCCGCCTCTCAGCGGTTCCATCAACCTTTCGTCGCATAACCACAGGTCTAATCGCAAGGCGAAAAACGAAAGTCTAATCTCGGGGCAGTTCCATTCTCCGAGGTTCGCTCATGACGAAGTCGCTCAATGCCATCGCCCAGAAGCTCATGGAGCCCGGCAAGGGAATCCTGGCCGCCGATGAGTCCGAGGGCACCATTGCCAAGCGCTTCGCCAAGATCAACCTGCCCAATTCGCTCGACTTGCGCCGCGACTATCGCGAGATGCTGTTCCGCTCAACCGAGGCGATGACCAACTACATCTCGGGTGTCATCCTCACTGAGGAGACGCTCGAGCAGCACGCCGCCGACAATACCTCGTTCCGCGCCATCCTCGCCGATGCCGATGTCATCCCCGGCATCAAGGTCGACCGCGGCGCCTTCCCCATGCCGGGCGACAGCGGCGAAAAGATCACCGAGGGCCTTGATGGCCTGCGCCAGCGCCTGACCCGTTACGCCCAGCTCGGCGCCGGCTTCGCGAAGTGGCGCGCCGTCATCACCATCAACGACGTCGCCCCCACCCGCAACAACATCCGCGCCAATGCCCACGCCCTGGCCCGCTACGCCATTCTCTGCCAGGAGGCCGGCATCGTGCCGATCGTCGAACCCGAAGTGGTTGGCGATGGTGACCCGGGCAATCACTCCATGGAACGCAGCGCCAGCGTGACCGGCGAGGTCCTCGAAAACGTGTTCAAGGAACTGCGCCTGGCGGGCGTCGATCTTGGTGGCATGCTGCTCAAGCCCAACATGGTGCTTCCCGGCATCAACTCGCGCGAACGCCCAAGCTACGAGGACGTCGCCAAGCGTACGGTCGCCGTGCTGCGTGAGCACGTCCCCGCCGCCGTACCCGGCATTGCCTTCCTTTCGGGCGGCCAGACCGATGAAGAAGCCACCGCACACCTGTCGGCGATGAACCAGATCGCCAACAAGCCTTGGCCGCTGACCTTCTCCTACGGCCGGGCGCTGCAGAACGTGGCGCTGCGCACCTGGGCCGGCCGCCGCGAGAACTTCCCGCAGGCGCAGGCCGCCTTCACCCACCGAGCCCGCATGAATTCGCTCGCCGCCCTTGGCACCTGGACCGGCGAGCTCGACCGGGCCGCCTAGCCCAGTCCTACCAGTTCTACCGAAGTCCCAACGTCACCCCTGATGCGCGCCCTCCTCCCAGGGGGCGCGCATTTTCTTTGCGCCGGCAGGGGCCTTCGCCTATTGGAAGGGCGTCCTCTTTGTCGCCAAAATGGGCGGTCAAGAAGGCGCCCAAGCGTCGAGTACCCGGAAGCCATGGCCCCCCAGCTCTATCTGATCACCCCACCCAATGCCGAGCCGGATAGCCTGCTTCCCACGCTGATGGCCGTGTTGAGTGCCGCACCGTTCTCGGCCCTGCTGGTGGCGCGGGGCGAACAGGATGACGCCGCCTATGCCCAGCTGGCCTCCGCTGTCGTCAATGTCGGACAGGGCGCGGGCTGCGCCGTGCTGGTTGAGGACGACATCGCCCTGGCCGGGCGCCTGGGGGCCGATGGCGTGCATGTGACCAGCGGACCGGCCGCGCTCAAGGCTGCAATTGCCGCCCTCAAACCCGCAATGATCGTCGGGGCGGGCAACCTCCATTCGCGCCACGACGCCATGACTGCGGGCGAAATGGACGTCGACTATGTGTTTTTTGGCGGCACCGACGGCAAGGTCGACGCGCCTGCCGGTGACCTGGCCGAATGGTGGGCACAGACCTTCGAAGTGCCGTCCGTACTGAGCCAGGTCGATGCCACCGGGCAGACCGCCGATGCACGCGGCGCCGAATTCCTGGCGCTGTCGCAGAGCCTCTGGTCGGCCGCCGAGCCGGCCCGGGCCATGCAGGAAATTGCCGCAAGCCTCGGAGTTGCCCCATGATGCGCCGCATCCTGCTTGCCACCGTGCTGGCGCTGGCGCCAGTTGCTGTCCATGCCCAGGAAGAGGAGGCGCCGACCACCCCGGCCGACGCCATTTCCGATGAAATCTTCGGGCCGCGCGTCCCCACCGACTTTGCCTTCGGCGCCTTCCAGCGCGGCTATTTCCTGACGGCACTCGAACTCGCACTGCCGCGGGCGGAACAGGGCGACGCCGCCGCGCAGACGCTGATCGCCGAGCTCTATGCCAAGGGACTGGGCGTGGCCCAGAACGACCAGCGCGCCGCCGGCTGGTATCAGCTGGCTGCCGATAACGGCGATCGCCTCGCCACCTTCGCCCTGGCCCTGGCCTACCAGGACGGTATCGGCGTGCCCAAGAACCGCGCCCGGGCTGCTGATCTGTTCAAGAAGGCGGCCGATGCCGGCTACATACCGGCCAAGTACAATATGGCGCTGCTGCATGTGGAAGGCATCTATGCCTCTCCCAGCTTGGTGACGGCTGCAAACCTGATGAAGGAAGCCGCCGATGCCGAATTGCCAGAGGCGCAATACGACTATGGCTCCATGCTGCTCGAAGGTGCCGGCGTTGCCCCCAACGCAGCAGAGGCCGCGCGCTATATTGCCCTGGCCGCCGAGCAGAACCTGATTGCGGCCCAGATCGACTATGCCACCCTGCTCTATCTGGGCCAAGGCGTGGAAAAGGACGTCGCGGCAGCCGCTACCTGGTATGCCCGCGCCGCCGAAGCGGGCAACGCGGTGGCCCAGAACCGCTATGCCAAGCTGTTGGCCGTGGGTGAAGGCGTGCCGCTCAGCCTGGAAGACGCTGCCATGTGGCGGGCATTGGCCCGACGCCAGGGGCTTTCCGACCCTGCGCTCGATCGCCTCCTGGTCTCCATTCCCGCGGCCGAGCTGGCCAGCGCAGAGGAACGCGCCCGCTTCTGGCCCTCGACGCCCCCGACGGAAGAAACCATTCTCTCCATCCCCACCGTGACACCGGCGCCCGAGGACCAGGCCCTGCCCGCGCCCACCGACGTGGACGAGGCGCCAGCCACGGCCGAGCCGCAAGACCCTTGAACCTGGGGGCGTTCTGGGGCAATAAGCCCGCCACGCCCGCAAAACTCAATCAACGTCAGGCCAGCCGCATCCGGCGTGCATGGTCCAAGCCGACAATTCGCGCACCCGAAAGCAGCATAATGGCCAAGATCAACGGCAACGAAATCCGCCCCGGCAATGTCGTCAACCACCAGGACCGGCTGTGGGTCGCGGTCAAGGTCGATCACGTCAAGCCCGGCAAGGGCGGCGCCTATGCCCAGGTCGAGCTCAAGGCCATCCTGGGTGGCACCAAGCTCAACGAGCGCTTCCGCTCGGCCGAAACCGTCGAGATCGTCGACCTCGAATTCCGCGACTTCACCTATCTATACGAGCAGGGCGACAGCCTGGTCTTCATGGACCAGGACACCTACGAGCAGGTGGAACTGGCCAAGGACTTTCTGGGCGACCGCGCCGCTTTCCTGCAGGACGGCATGAAGATCACGCTCGAAATGCACGAGGAAACCCCGCTCGGCGTCAAGTTCCCGCCCAATGTGGTCCTGGAGGTCACCGAGGTCGATCCGGTGCAGAAGGGGCAGAGCGTCTCCAGCCAGTTCAAGCCGGCCATTCTCAGCAATGGCCTCAAGGTGATGGTGCCGCCCTTCATCGCCGTGGGTGAGCGCATCGTGGTCGACACGTCGGAAGCCACCTACATGCGCCGGGCCGACTGACCATGGCACGTTCAGCAATCCTCAACGTCATGGTCAATGCCGCCATCAAGGCCGGCAAGTCGCTGACCAAGGACTTCAACGAAGTCGAAAACCTGCAGGTCTCGCGCAAGGGTCCGGCCGACTTCGTCTCCAAGGCCGATCTGCGCGCCGAACAGATCGTCTATGACGAGCTGCACAAGGCGCGTCCCACCTATGCCTTCCTCATGGAAGAAGGCGGCGAGGTCACCGGGACGGACGGCCAGCACCGCTGGCTGATCGACCCGCTCGACGGCACCACCAATTTCCTCCACTCGATTCCGCTCTTCGCCGTGGCCATTGCACTCGAGCGCGCCAACGAGATCGTCGCCTCCGTGATCTACAATCCGGTGCTCGACGAACTCTACACGGCGGAAAAAGGCGGTGGCACCTGGCTCAACGACCGCAAGCGCCTGCGCGTCGCCGGCCGCAAGGCGCTGGCCGATGCCGTTATCTGCACCGGCATCAAGACGCAGGGCACCGCCAACGACACCCTGCAGTTGCGCCAGCTGGCCCATATCAATCCCGCCGTTGCCGGCATCCGCCGTTCGGGCTCCATTTCGATGGACATGGCCTGGCTGGCGGCTGGTCGCTACGACGCCATCTGGGAAGCCGGCCTTGCCCCGTGGGACGTGGCGCCGGGCCTGCTGATGGTCAAGGAAGCCGGGGGCTTCGTCTCCGACTTTGCCGGCAGCCCCGGCTCGGTGTGGAACGGCCAGGTCGTGGCGGGCAATGAGACCCTGCAGGCCGCTTTGCTCAAGCAGCTCAAGGGCATCCAGTAGCGCGCTCGGGCGCGCGATGGGCAACCTCTCCCTGGGTGAGGTTGCCCTCACCCGATCACGGCTCCATCGGCCGTTAACCTTTCCGATTGCCCGACCCGCCTGCGCTGACTACTCTGCCCTTCGTGATTTGCGCGTAAGGGGCAAGGTTCAGGCAAGATGACGCAAGGCTACGATCCCTACCACCTGGCCAGCCCGACCGTTTACCTCGTCAAGATCGTCATATTCCTGGTGCTGGTCGCGCTGGTCGCAGCGATCCTGTTCACCAATATCGTGACCTTCTTCTGGGCCAATCCCTTCATCAATTCGCTGATCTTCCTGTCGCTGTTCATCGGCATCTTCCTCAGCTTCCGCCAGGTGATCCGGCTGTTTCCCGAGGTGAAGTGGGTCAATTCCCTGCAGGATGGCACCAGCACCAACGTTCGTCCGCCCATCCTGCTCGCCCCCGTCGCCGGCATCCTGCGCGAGCGGATCGGGGAGGCGGTGATCACCCCGTCCTCGATGCGCTCCATCCTGGATTCGGTTGGCAACCGGCTCGACGAGGCCAAGGATACCTCGCGCTACCTCACCGGCCTTCTGGTGTTCCTGGGCCTGATGGGCACCTTTTACGGCCTGCTCGAAACGGTGAGTTCGGTGGCCGGCGTGATCAATGCGCTCGACCCGACCACGGGCGATACCGCCTCCCAGTTCGGCACCTTGCAGGAGGGCCTTGCTGCGCCTTTGGGGGGCATGGGCACTGCCTTCTCGTCCTCGCTGTTCGGTCTGGCCGGCTCGCTGGTCCTGGGCTTTCTCGATCTCCAGACCAGCCAGGCACAGAACGCCTTCTATACCGATCTCGAAGACTGGATGACCTCCATGACCGAGCTCGACCACCCGGTCACCGCCATGCAGGCCAATGCCGGCGGTCCGGAAATGCAGGCCATGTTCGACCGGCTGGGCGACAGCATGCAGAGCCGGGATTCCTCGCAGAACGCCATTCGTGCCATGGCCGAGCTGGCGCGCGGCATCGACGGCCTGGTCAAGCATATCCGCACCGAACAGGACGACTTGCGTAAGCATATCACCGAACAGGGCGAGACCAACCGCAAGCTGCGCGAGCTGATCGAGGCCGTGCTCTCACAAGCCGACAACGAGGGGCGGAACTGATCCATGCCGGCAGCCCGTTCACGCCGGCGCGTCGAAGCCAATTACTGGCCGGGCTTTGTCGACGCCCTGTCGAGCCTGCTGCTCGTCATCATCTTCATGCTGAGCCTGTTCATGCTGACCCAGTTCTTCCTGGGCCAGGAGTTGCAGGGGCGCGACACTGCCCTGTCCCGCCTTAATTCGCAGATTGCCGAATTGACCGACCTGTTGCAGCTCGAGCGTGCCAACTCGGACGACCTGACCAACCAGCTGGCGACGCTGACCGCAACCCTGGGCGCGGCGCAGGCTGACAATGCCAGCCTCACCAGCCAGCTTGCCGGGATCGGCGCGGGCCTCGGCGACAAGGATGCCACCATTGCCGGCTTGCAGGATGACCTGCTGAGCGCGCAGGAACTCTCGGACGAGGCCAATGCCCAGGTCGTCCTGCTCAACCAGCAGCTGGCCGCTCTGCGCACCCAGATCGGAGCGCTCGAAGCCGCGCTCGAAGCTTCCGAAGCCCGCGACAGCGAATCGCGCACCCAGATCGCCGATCTGGGCCGCCGTCTCAACCTGGCGCTGGCCCAGCGCGTGCAGGAACTGAGCCGTTATCGTTCGGATTTCTTCGGCCGCCTGCGCGATATCCTCGCCGGCCGCGCCGATGTGCGCATTGTCGGGGACCGTTTCGTCTTCCAGTCCGAAGTGCTGTTCGAGCCCGGCCAGGCCGACATTTCGCCCGAAGGAACGCCCCAGCTCGACGCCCTTGCCGCCGCCATCCTGCAGCTTGAAACCGAAATCCCGCCCGATATCAACTGGGTGCTGCGCATCGATGGCCACACCGACATACGCCCCATTTCCAACGCCCGCTTCCCATCAAACTGGGAACTGTCCGCCGCCCGCGCCATCTCGGTGGCGCAATATCTGGTGACCAAGGGCGTCTCGCCCAACCGCCTGGTGGCGGCCGGCTTCGGCGAGTTCACGCCGCTCGATCCGGGGCAGACCGAGGAAGCCTACCGCAGGAACCGGCGCATCGAGTTCAAGCTGACCGAGGGGTAGTGGCGCTCTTTACCTCTCCCTTTGGGGGAGAGGTCGACTTGCGAAGCAAGGCGGGTGAGGGGGCCTTTTCTTGGCGCCGTGCGAGGAGAAGGCCCCCTCACCCGGCGCTGCGCGCCGACCTCTCCCCCAAGGGAGAGGTGAAGAGTCAGCCGACGTCATCCAGCCGGAACTGCAGCTTTGCCAGTTCGGCATAGCGGCCGCCTTTGGCGACCAGCTGGTCATGCGTCCCTTGGTCGATGACACGGCCGCCATCGAGCACCAGGATATTGTCGGCGTCGCGGATGGTGGCGAGGCGATGGGCGATGACAAGCGTCGTCCGCCCCGCCATCAGGTGTTCCAGAGCCACCTGCACCAGGCGCTCGCTTTGGGCATCGAGCGCACTGGTGGCTTCGTCCAGCAGCAGGATGGGGGCATTCTTGAGGATGGCGCGCGCAATCGCCAGCCGCTGCTTCTGCCCGCCCGACAGCGTAACGCCGCGCTCGCCGACCATCGTGTCGTAGCCGAGCGGCAGGTCCTGGACGAAGTCATGCACCAGCGCTGCGCGCGCGGCGGTCTCCACCTCAGCCTGGCTAGCATCGGGTTTGCCGAAGCGGATGTTATCGGTAATCGTACCGGCGAAGATGGTCGGTTCCTGCTCGACATAGGCGAAGCGCTGCCGCAGGTCGCGCAGGCCCGCATCGCGGATATCGATGCCATCGACGCGGATCACGCCACCGCCGACATCGTAGAAGCGCTGCAACAGCGACAACGTCGTCGATTTGCCCGAGCCCGAGGCGCCCACCAGCGCCACCGTCTCCCCGCGGCCGACCGAGAAATTGAGGTCCGACAGGACCGGCTCCGCACCGTCATACGAAAACGACACGCCCTCGAAGGCCACCGTGCCCAGCGCCGGCGACGGCAGGGCCACCGGCTTGGCGATCTCTCGGATGGTCGGCTGGGTGTCCAGAATTTCGGTCAGCCGTTCGGTGGCGCCTGCCACCGACTGCAACGTCCCCAGCACTTCGCTGACATTGGTCAGCGCACCCGAGGCCATCAGGGCATAGACCAGGAACTGCGCCAGCTGTCCGGCCGTGACGGTGCCCTCAAAGACCGAACGGGCACCCCACCAGACGAGGAATACCAGGGCCGCGGTGCCCAGGAAGATCACCATACCGACCAGCACCGAGCGCGCCAGCAGACGGCGCACCTCGGCGCGGTAACTGGCCTCGCTGCGCTCATCATAATGGGCAGCCTGCACCGGCTCCTGGGTAAAGGACTTCACCGTCCGCGTGGCGCCGAGCATTTCGGTCGCCATGGCGGAAAGATCGGCCAGGGCATCCTGCGTCTTGCGCGACATGCCGCGCAATCGGCGGGCGAAGGTGATAACGGGGAACAGGATGGCGGGCGCCGCAACCACCACGGCCAGGGTCAGGATGGGGCTGGTCAGCAGCATCATGACCAGGGCGCCGATAATGGTGACCATCGAGCGCAGGGCCAGCGAGAAGCTCGACCCCACCGCGCCGCGGATCATCGCCACGTCGCCGTTGAGCCGGCTGGTCAGCTCGCCCACCCGGTGCGTGTCGAAATATTTCGCGTCCAGCCGCAGCAGATGCGCGAACACCGCCTGGCGTAGGTCAGCCAGGACGCGCTCGCCGATGACCGAGATGAAATAGAAGCGCGCGCCGCTCGCAAAGGCCATGACCGCGGCAATGCCGATGATCAACCAGCCATAGCGGCCGACATTTTCCAGGTTCTGCGCTACGAAGCCCTGGTCGATCGCACCGCCCAGAGCCGCCGGAATGGCCAGCGAAGCGACAGTCGAGATCAAGAGGAACGCGATCGTCAGTCCAAGCTGCCAGGGATAGCGCAGCATGAACGGCAGCAGCTTGCGCAGTGGCTGCAGTTTGCGGGGATTGACCACGGGGGTCGAAACCATCTTTTCGGGATCGGCCTGAACCGGGACGGCCTGGTCTGTCATCGCTCGGTCATGCCACGCTGCTTGAGGGCCGGATCGTCCGGGCCGCGCTTGAGGCTCCGATATAGGCCCGGACCGCAGGAGCGGCAACAGCCCGCACCATGCGAAATTGCCGCGCCCGCGCCCTTGCGGAAGGACCGGGCTTTCTGTATGAAGCCGCCAACACCAGTTTTGATGCTCTCCGGGCGCCGCGGCGCCCGTTTGATTTGAGGCGACACCGATGAAGGCAGATACCCATCCGGACTACCACATGATCAACGTGGTGATGACCGACGGCTCCAAGTACCAGACCCGTTCGACCTACGGCAAGGAAGGCGACACCCTTCAGCTGGACATCGACCCCAAGACCCACCCGGCCTGGACCGGCGGCACGGGCCAGCTGCTCGACCGTGGCGGCCGCGTCTCCCGCTTCAAGGAGCGCTTCAAGGGCCTGGGCATCTAAGCCAGTCCGCTATGAATTCAAAAGCCCGGCCATCGTGCCGGGCTTTTTCATGCCCGAGGGAGGCTCCATGTTCGTCCTGACGCTGACCTATACCGCCCCCCTCGAAGAGGTGGACGAGCACGTTCCGGCGCATATCGACTGGATCAAGGCCGGCTATGCCAGCGGTACATTCCTGGCTTCGGGGCGTAAGGTGCCCCGCACCGGCGGCTTCATCCTGGCCAAAGGGGACAGGGCCGAGATCGAAGCGCTGGTCGCCATCGACCCGTTCATGCTGGCCGGCGTCACCACCTACGATGTTACTGAAGTTGCGGTCTCGTTCACGGCCCCAGGCCTGGAACAGCTCAAGGCCTAGCGGCCGAACGCCGCCTTGAGTCGCGCGAGCTGATCGGCAATGCCATTGGCGGTGCCGGGATCGAGTTCGGGCATCTTGCCGCGCTCAAGCGTATCGAACTGCATCACCCGGTCGAACAGCCGGTCGCCCTTGTCGATGTAGAGCCGGAGCGTTTCGGGTAGCTGGTCATATCCCGGGCCACCCCGCTCCGACGGCGTCGCGGAAAACTTCACCTTCTCCTTTTCGGAGCGGGCATTTTCCTTGGAGATCTCGCCCTCGTTGACCGCGCGCTGCAACAGCAGCCATGAGGCCAGTTGCATCAGCCGCGTCGTCAGCCGCATGGATTCGGTGGCATAGAGAAACGAGGCTTCCCGCCCCAGGATACGGCTCTCCTTGCGGCCGTCGCCATCCAGATAGGATGCCACTTCCTCGATGAGCCCCATGCCCTCGCGATAGAGCAGGCCAAATCCACCCGAGGCCACGATGCGCGGGCCGATGGCGATTGCCGAACCTGTTTCGTCGACGTCGGTCAAATGCTGCTCCCTTGCACGCCATGCTAGGCGCAATCGATCCGGGCGTCATCCCTTGTGGATGATCAAGCTGAAAGGAGCTTTAAAAACAGGGCCGTACCATGGCCAACGCCCGCCGGAAAAGAAAAAGAGCGGTAAGAACCGCTCTCGAAGTTAACAGGGAGGCGTCAAACAGAGGGAGAAACCACTCTGCAAAATCCAGAACAATCTGAATAATGCGAGGTTACCCTGCAGAGATTAATTGCAGGTTAACGAGAGTCGATTTCTTAACCCTGCCCGTTGCCGTCCTGTTGACTTAGCTGAGCTGCACTGGCGGCCGCTCCAAGAGCGCCCGGCCGGTCAGCGTGATCAGGTGAGCCCCGCCAACGGTTTCCAGCCACCCCTTCGCCTCGATGCGTGCCAGTTGCTGGGGCGATGCGGTAGCCGAAGAACCGCTGGCCAGCAGTTGCAACTGTTCGAGATCGAGCGGTCGCACGCCCTCCAGCACAACGTCGCGCTCCGTCATCGTCCGCACTCCCTCTGGACCGATCTGATCGCCCAAGGTTAGCCCGCTCGGCGGCGGTCGCAACGTCAACCCTCCGTTAAGCCTAACGGCATGGTGAACGCTTTATGAACGCTCCGTTCCGCCTGCATGCAGCCGAACTGGTGTTTTCTGCTGACAATGGCATTCCGCCAGCGTCGAGAGGCAATCATGACCACAATTTCTGCTGGAGCCGCGGCCGGCCTGCTGGTCGCGCTCATGGTAATGTCCACCACCGATGGCCACACGGCGGAGCTGCCGGTCGCCAGCCAAGCCAAGGGCTTCGCCCATCCGGGCGACACCAAGGGGTTCAACCCGCAGCCCGATCCGCCGCGCGACCTTCGCGCAAATACCGCGGTCGCCGGCGACGGCTCCGTCTAGAATTTGAACGCGGCGTCCGCGGCCTTGCGCGTGGCGCCGCGCGCCTCGATGCCTGCCTTGAGCCGGACAATCTCGGCTTCGAGCAGGCCGATGCGCTCTCGCAACTCGTCCACCGACAGGGTGTCGATCGGCATGCCGACCTCGTGGGCCTTGGGCTTCTTGATTTCTTCGTCGAACATTTCCAGCCTCCTGTGCCAGCGTTGAAGGGCGACCTTAACGCGCCAAGGGCTTGCGGAGCAAATCTGCTTCGCCCAGCATGGCGGCATGACCCCGAAACAGATGCTGGCCATTGCAATAAGCCGCCCCGGCGGCCCCGAAGTCCTCGCTTCGCAAACCGTGCCCGTGCCCCGATGCGGTGCCGGTGAAGTCTTGATCCGTGTCGCCGCCGCCGGCGTCAACGGGCCTGACCTGGCCCAACGCCGTGGCCAGTATGATCCACCGCCAGACGCCTCCCCCCTGCCCGGCCTGGAAGTGGCCGGCGAAATCGTCGCCCGCGGTGACAATGCGAGCGGCTGGCAGGTCGGGGACCGGGTGATGGCCCTGACCAATGGTGGCGGCTATGCCGAATACGCAGCGGTCCCATCGGGGCAGGTTCTGCCGGTTCCCGACGGCTGGAGCCTGGTCGAAGCGGCCGCCCTTCCCGAAACCTGGTTCACCATCACCCAGACGCTGGTGATGCGGGCCGGGCTCACGCCGGGCATGTCCGTCCTGGTGCATGGCGCGGCAGGTGGGATTGGCGGGGCTGCCATCCAGATCGCCACTATACTGGGCGCACGGGCGATCGGCGTGGTGTCATCGCCCGCCAAGGCCGACTATGCCCGCCGCCTGGGGGCGGTCGCGACCATCGATTATTCGACCGAGGATGTCGCTGTCAGGGCCCTCGAGCTGACCGATGGCAAGGGGGTCGACCGGGTGGTCGACATCATCGGCGGCGCCATGGCGGAAAAGAACCTCGCCGCTTGCGCGCGCCTGGGCCACATCGTGCAGGTATCGACGCTGGACGGAGCCAGTGCCAGCCTCTCGCTGCGCACCATCATGGCCAAGCAGCTGACACTGTCGGGTTCGACCCTGCGACCGCAGACTTCAGCCACCAAGGCGGCCATTGCCGACCGCATCCGCACCGACCTTCTGCCGGCCCTCACGAACCCGGGCTTCGCAAAACCGGCTGTCACGACGTTCCCGCTGGACCGGGCTGCCCACGCCCATCGCGCAATGGAGGCGCGCGGCCATGTCGGCAAGATTGTGCTGGTGACGGAGTTCGGGGCCGGGGATTAGGTCCACATCGCCATTGCGGATCGGCCGCTGAACTCATATATTGGGCACTGTTCCCCTCAGCATGAAGCAAAGAGGCGGAGCGGCCCGGAGGAAAACCGGCCGCGCCTGCAGGAGAGATTTATCATGACCACGCCACTGTTGATGCCCAAGGCGACCGCTGTCTGGCTTGTCGACAATACCGCGCTGTCATTCGAGCAGATCGCTGCCTTCTGCACGCTGCATCCCCTCGAAGTTCAGGGCATTGCCGATGGCGACGTCGCCGGCGGCATCATGGGCGTCAACCCGATCCAGAACGGTCAGCTGACCCGCGAAGAGATCGAGAAGGCCGAGGCCGATCCGAACTATCGCATGAAGCTGAGCGAGCCCAAGGTTCGCGTCGCCGCCGCCAAGCGCAAGGGCCCGCGCTACACCCCCATTTCGCGCCGCAACGAGCGCCCCAATGCCATCAAGTGGCTGGTGCGCAACCACCCCGAACTCAAGGACGCTCAGATCATGCGTCTGGTCGGCACGACCAAGTCGACCATCGATTCGGTGCGTGAATCCACCCACTGGAATTCGGCCAATCTTGCGGCCATGGATCCGGTCACGCTTGGCCTGTGCAGCCAGATCGACCTCGACCTCGAAGTCAAGCGCGCCAGCAAGGGTGGCCCGGGCGTGGATGAACTTGCCGAAGGCACCATGCTGATGACCGCCGAGGAAGCGCTGGCCCGCGCCGGCGGCCGTGGCCACGCCGAAGGTGAAGACAACGAGTTTGCCGCCAACGACCATCGCCCCGAGCAGGCGCAGGACGATTTCGACGCCGACTCGGTGTTCGCCAAGCTCAAGTCGCTCAAGAGCGACACCGACAACTAGGATAGTCTGGCCAGCGGAATGGAAAACAACATCCTGCTGGCCATTTTCGTTATCCTCGCGACCAGCGTCGCGATGGTGCCGCTCGCCAAGGCGGCCGGCCTGGGCACGGTGCTGGGCTATCTGGCGGCAGGCGTCCTGATCGGACCCTTCGGCCTGGGCTTGGTGTCCGACAGCGACATTATCCACCAGATCGCCGATTTCGGCATCGTCATGATGCTGTTCCTGATCGGGCTCGAACTGCAGCCCCGGGAACTCTGGCGCATGCGCCACAAGGTTCTGGGCCTGGGCGTCACCCAAATGGTGGCGACCTCCATCGTCATCGCGCTGACGCTGATCCTGGCCGGCTTCGCCGTCAATATCGCGGCCATCATCGCGCTGGCACTGTCGATGTCCTCAACCGCCATTGCCATTCAGTCGGCCCAGCAGCGGGACATCACCCGCACCGATGCCGGCCGCGCCAGCCTGGCCGTGCTGCTGGTGCAGGACGTCTCGGTCATCCCCGTGCTGGCCGCCATTCCGCTGCTGGCCATGTCGACCGGCGCGATCGATCGGGAAGTCACCGAGGCAGTCGAAGCCATTGCCGACCCGCTCGACTGGATCACCCCGCTCATCATCATCGGCGTCTTCATCGTCGCCCTGATTTCAGGGCGCTATCTGGTCCGACCGCTCCTGGGTCTGGTGGCCCGTGCCGGCGTCCGCGAGGCGTTCACCGCCCTCGGCCTCGCCATCGTCTTCGGCGCGGCGCTGCTGGCCCAGGCCAACGGCTTTTCGCCGGCCATGGGTGCCTTTATCGGCGGGGTGCTGCTGGCCGACAGCGAGTACCGGCATGAACTCGAGAGCAACTTGGAGCCCTTCAAGGGCCTGCTGCTCGGCCTGTTCTTCATCTCGGTCGGCATGTCGATCGCCTTCGACGTGCTCTGGTCCCAGCCCATGCGGCTGGCGGCACTCGTTATCGGCTTCGTCGGCATCAAGGTCACTGTCCTGTTCGTGCTGACCAGCATGTTCCGCATGCACCTGGCCGACCGGCTGCTGGTGGCGATCCTGCTCAGCCAGGCCGGCGAATTTGCATTCGTCATCTTCCAGTTCGCCGAGCGCGTCGGCGCGATGGGCGAGGCCGACCATGCCATCCTGGCGGTAGCCGTGGCGCTGTCCATGGCAACGACCCCGCTCCTGCTGCTGGCCTTCGACCGACTCGTCGCACCGCGCCTCGACGCCCGTCGTCGCCGGGAGCGCGCTGACGATCCCATCGACGAGCACGGCAATATCGTCGTCCTGGGCTATGGCCGCTTCGGCCAGATCGTCACCCGCATGCTGCGTGCTCAGGGCTTCGAAACCACGCTGATCGACGACGACGCCGCGCAGATCGAGCTGGTGCGCAAGTTCGGCGTCAAGGTCTTCTACGGTGACGCCTCCCGCCTGGCACTGCTTCATGCCGCAGGGGTGGAACGTGCGGACCTGGTGGTCATCGCCGTCGGGGGCCGCGAACGCATCCTCGGGATTGCCCGCACGCTGCGCCGGCACTTTCCCAATGTCCCCATTGCCTCTCGCGCCATCGATCGCGGCCATGCCCACGAACTGATGGCGCTGGGCGTCGAAATTTTCGAACGCGAGACCTTCCTGTCGGCGATCAGCCTCGGCACCAAGGTGCTGACCCAGCTGGGCGTGGCGCCGATAGACGCCATGCACATGGCCCAGGCGTTCGAGCGTCACGACAACCAGTTGCTGCAGGACAGTTTCGCTGTCCGCCACGACGAGGATGCCTATGTCGGCATGGTGCGCCACTCCATGGGGCTGCTCAACGAGGCCATGCGCAGTGACTCGCCATCTACCATTCCAGTTGACAAGCCCGCGCCGAAGCGTACCGAGTAGTACCACCTTCCCCGGACTAACCCCATGCCCATCTTCGATCCCTATTTCGTCACGGTCGCCGTGATCGCGGTGCTTATTGTCGGCCTGTCCAAAGCCGGGTTGCTCGGCAGCCTGGGCATGGTTGGCGTTCCCCTGCTCAGCCTGGTCATGCCCGCGCGCGATGCGGCCGGCATGATGCTGCCCGTCTTGCTGGCCATGGATGTCATCGCCGTCTGGACCTATCGCAAGGACATCGACTGGCGCATCCTGCGCATTATGCTGCCAGGCGCCGCTGTCGGCACCTTGCTGGGCTGGGCTCTGTGGTCCCTGGTTTCCGACGACGGCGTCCTGCTGTTCGTCGGCGTGGTGACGCTGCTCTTCATCCTCGACGCCATTCTGCCGATCCGCAAGAAGCTCGAGGGCCTCCCGCCGTCCAAGCCATGGGGCACGTTCTGGGGTGGCTTTGCCGGCTTCACCAGCTTCATCAGCCATACCGGCGGCCCGCCGTTCCAGATCTACGTGCTGCCGCAGCGGCTGCCGCCGCCGCTCTATTCCGGCACAAGCTCGGTCTTCTTCGCCATCGTCAATACGGCCAAGCTGATCCCCTATTTCTTCCTGGGGCAACTCAGCCTGCACAATCTCAGCCTATCGGCCTCACTGATCCCGGTGGGGCTTGTGGGAGTCCTTGCCGGCGTGTGGCTGGTCCGGCGCATCTCGATGGTTTGGTTCTACCGCATCGCCTATTGGCTGGTCTTCCTGCTGTCGCTCTACATCATCTGGAAGGGTGCGACCGGCCTCGTCACCGGCGCATGAGGCAATAAAAAAGGGCCGCAGCACATGCTGTGACCCTTCATTCCCCGAGGGGATAAACCTGCGCCGCTTACTGGGTCGTCGTGGTATACTTGTAGAGTTCGTCCTTCACTTCGAGTTTCTTGCGCTTGAGTGCGCTTACCATCAGATCGTCGTGCCGGGTATTCTGCAGTTCGGCCTGGATCTGGCGGTCCAACTCCTGGTGGCGCCTCTCGAGCGCCGCGATATGCCCTTCAGTCGTCATGACAACTCCTTGAAAGCCTCTCTTGGACGAATCGATCGTCACAAATAATTCACGACTTGTCGACTGCCTTCGGAACACCTCTGGAAATCTGGTGCAAAACTCGGCGTGATCAGTTAACCAGAGGTAACGGCGCAGGCGGTAGGGGCACGCGGAAAATCCATGCTTTCGCTCACCAAGGAACAGGAAGCCATCCTGGGTCTGGAACTGGCCACCAAGCGCCAGGAACATAGCGATCTCAATGCAGCGATCGATACGCTGACCGAGTCCAACATTGCCGATCGGATGCTGATTCAGCGCCTCAAGAAGCGCAAGCTGGCGCTCAAGGATCGCATCGTGCAGCTCGAGAATATCCTGCTGCCCGACATCATCGCCTGAGCGCCCTGCCGCCTTGTTTTGTGGCTAAATCTGGGCTAAATGCGCGCTTTGTGGAGCTTGAGGGACCCAAGGCTCTATGCTGACCAAACCACTCGTCGCCATCGTCATGGGCAGCCAGTCCGACTGGCCCACCATGCGCCTCGCCGCCGAGACGCTCGAGGCGCTGGAAGTCGAATACGAGGCGCGGATCGTCTCGGCCCACCGCACCCCCGAACGCCTGGTTGATTTCGCCACCAATGCCCGCGCCGAAGGCTTCAAGGTCGTCATCGCTGGCGCCGGCGGGGCCGCACACCTGCCCGGCATGATCGCCTCGATGACCCCGCTGCCGGTCTTTGGCGTCCCGGTCAAATCCAAGGCTCTTAACGGACAGGATAGCCTCCTTTCCATCGTGCAGATGCCCGGCGGCATCCCGGTGGGCACGCTGGCCATCGGCGAACCCGGCGCGATCAATGCGGCGCTGATCGCCGCGGCCGTGCTGGCGCTGTCGGACGACGACCTGGCCGATCGGCTGGACGCCTTCCGCGCTCGCCAGTCCGCCGCCGTTCCACTCTTTCCCGCAGATACCGAGTAAGCCTTGGCCCAAGACATTTCCACGCTGCCTTCTGGCAGCATGATCGGTATTCTGGGCGGCGGGCAGCTCGGTCGCATGCTGTCGCTGGCGGCCAGCAAGCTCGGCTTTCGTACCCACATCTTCTGCCCCGATCCGCTGAGCCCGGCCTTCGAGGTCACTTCGCACAAGACCGTCGCCGCCTATGACGACGAGGCAGCGCTGGCCGCCTTCGCCGACGCCGTTGACGTCATCACCTACGAGTTCGAGAACGTGCCGGCCGCCACCGCCCAGTTCCTGGCCGCGCGCAAGCCACTGCGGCCCGGTGCCAATGCCCTGGCCGTGTCGCAGGACCGGCTCGCCGAAAAGAGCTTCCTCGCCAGCAAGAACATCCCCGTAGCGCCGCACCGCGCCGTCGAGACACTCGCCGACCTCGAGGCCGCCATCGATGCCCTGGGGCTGCCCGCGGTGCTCAAGACCACGCGGCTGGGTTACGACGGCAAGGGGCAGCGCGTCATCCGCGAGCGCGCCGAAGCTGCTGCGGCCTTTGCCGAACTCATGCCCAAGCCGCTGGTGCTGGAAGCCTTCGTACCGTTCGAAAAAGAAATCTCGGTCGTCGTGGCACGCAATACATCAGGCGAAGTCCGCGCCTTCGACGCTGCCGAGAATGTGCATCGCCACCACATCCTCTTCACCTCGACCGTGCCGGCCGATATCCCGCCCGGGGTAGAAAAGCATGCGGCCATGCTGGCCAAGGTCATCGTCGTGGCACTCGATTATGTCGGCGTGCTCGGCGTCGAGTTCTTCGTCATCCCGGGTGAGCGACCGACATTGATGGTCAACGAAATTGCCCCGCGCGTCCATAATTCCGGTCATTGGACCGAGGCTGTCTGCCTCACCGACCAGTTCGAGCAGCACATTCGCGCCGTTGTCGGCTGGCCGCTTGGGGATCCGGCACGGATGGCCGATGTGGTGATGGAAAATCTGGTCGGCGACGAAGTGCTGGCCATTCCCGCCGCGCTCGACGGCAACACACAGCCCCATCTCTACGGCAAGACCGAAGTCCGCGCTGGCCGGAAGATGGGGCATGTGAATCGCATCACGCGACCGTAGCCTCTACCGCGCTAGCCATTCCTTCATCGCCGCCACCACCGCGTCGGGTTTTTCCATCGTCGGCAGATGCCCGCTACCTGCGAATTGGACCAGCGTTGCGCCCGCGATTCCGGCGGCTATCTCTTTGGCCAGTGCTGGCGGCGTCAATTGGTCGAGTTCCCCTACGCCAACCAGTGCTGGCACCGTGATCTGCGCCAGTGTGGGGCGCGAATCTACCCGGCCCATGATCGCTGCCTGCTGCCGCAGGTAGGCGTCGGGGCCGACTCGTTCGGACATGGCATGCACCTCCTCGGCCAGGGCGCTTTCAAGATGGGCCGGCGCCAGCAGGCCCGGCAGCATGGCGCGCGATACAAGGCCGAATTTGCCCTCCCTTACCGCGGCCATGCCGCTCCTGCGTGTCTGCTTGCGCGCATCATCGTCCGGCCGGGCGGAGGTATCGAGCAACGCCAGGTGTGTCACCCGTTCGGGGGCCCGCCGCATGATCTCGAGCGCCACGTAGCCGCCCATGGAAAGACCTCCCAGAGCGAATCGCGCCGGCGCATTCGCCAGCGTTCGCGCCGCCATCGCTGCTATCGAGTCATCCTGCGTCAGGTCGGCCACCCTGGCCGGCATGCCCAGCCCGGCGGTCACGTCGCGCCACAGGCGGTCATCACAGATCAATCCCGGCAGCAGCAGCAGATCGCTTGTCATCGTCGGCCCCTGAAGGCAAAATCACCGGGCTCGACTGTTCCGCTCAATGCGACCGAGAGCAAGGCTGCGGGGTTCAGATCCGCGGTTTTTCTCATCGGCACAGTGGACAAGCCCAGATAGCTGGGCTATAGAGCGGCCCACGGTGACTGGCTCTGCTGGTCGGCGACGGTGTTTTTTGGCTCCGGCGCTATCATCCAAACCCACATGTCTAAGCTTCGAAAGGGCGGTTGACCTTTGCAAGTAGTCGTTCGCGATAACAACGTTGACCAGGCGCTGCGCGCGCTGAAGAAAAAGCTGCAGCGCGAAGGCGTCTTCCGTGAGATGAAGCTGCGCAACTACTACGAGAAGCCCTCCGAGAAGAAGGCTCGCCAGAAGGCCGAGGCCGTTCGCCGCGCCCGCAAGCTGGCTCGCAAGCGCGCCCAGCGCGAAGGCGGTCTGCCCGCTCCGGCTCCGGCAGCACGTCCCGGCCAGGCCGGCGCAGGTCGTCCGGCATCGGCCGCTCCGCGCAGCTAGGTTTGACACGTTGAATTTGAGAACGCCGTCCTTCGGGGCGGCGTTTTTGTTTTGCCTTGTCCTCGAAGACACCACCGATCAACGGTTTCGCTTGCTCCGGGCTAAATCCAGCAGCGCCACGCCGATCACCATCACCGCCACGACCGGCAATTGGATGACCAGCGCCGTCCGTGCATCTCCGAACAAGGTGCCGGCGGCCAACGAGCCGACAAACCCGCCCCCGACCTGGAAGAAACCGGTCAAGGCGCCAGCCGCCCCGGCAATGGCGCCAAAGCCGGCCATCGCCGCAGCGGTGGCGGCCGGGCTGATGAAGGCCAGACCCAGCATCCAGATGCCGACAGGCGCCATAATGGCGGCAACCGAGTTGGGAAATACCCGTGGCAGGACGCCGAAGGCGAGACCGCTGACGCCGAGCAGACACAGGGCGATGACCAGGAGTTGGTTTCCGCTGATGCGCCGGGAGAGATAGGTCACCACCAGATTGCCGAGGATGAAGGAGGCTGTCTGCACCAGCATGGCCATGGCGAACTGGAACGGGGTCAGTCCCATCCCTTCGATCAGGATGAAGGGCAGGAGCGCGGTGAAGCCGTGGAAGCCAGTAAAGGTCAGCCCTAGCAGCAGCGAGGGAAACATGAAGTCTGGGGCCGCCAGCAACCGACGGTAATTTGCCAGGATCGTCCCCGGCCGGAACGGCACGCGCGCCGCCTCGGGCAAAGTCTCGCGGGCATTGGTGGCCATCAATGCCAGAATGGCGAGGCCGAACCCGGCCATGACGACGAACATGTAGTGCCAGGTTCCCAATTGCAGGATGATGCTGCCAAGGGTCGGCGCCACGGCAGGCGTGACGGTGAGAATGAGGTTGATCAGCGTCAGGATGCGAATGGCCTCGCTGCCCACGAACTGGTCGCGCACCATGGCGCGCGACAGCGCCACGCCGGCCGAGACGCCGAAGCCCTGGACGAACCGCCCGATGAACAGCACTTCCAGAGACGGCGCTGCCACCGCGATCAGGCTGCCCAGGACATAGATGGCAAAAAAGAGGAGGCCCACATTGCGGCGCCCGTATCGGTCCGACAAAGGCCCGCAGATCAGCTGGGCCAGCGCAAAGGCGGCGAAATAGACCGTGAGCGTGAGCTGGATGCCGGTCGTCGTCGCGTCCAGATCCTCCACCAGCGTGGGCAGGGCCGGCTGATAGAGCGTCAGGCTGAGCGGACCGGTGGCCACCATCAAGCCGCCGATCAGGGCGGTGCGGCGGGCGCTCATCGGCGTCGGATGGGAAGAAGTCATGGCAGGGGAAACCGGAGTGATCCCCGCTCTTGCGCCTTCCCCGTTGGCAGGGTCAAGCCCTACTGCGTCATGGCCCGTTCGAAGAAAGGCATGGCGTGGCTCCATATGCCGCGGGCCCACAGGTCACTATGTCCCGCCCCCGGCTCGATCCAGAGTTCGTCCTTGTTCGGCACCAGTGCATAGAGACGCTCACCATTGCTGACCCCGATGGTGACGTCGGCGGTGCCATGCGCCACCAGCACCGGTTCGCTGACGTCTGCTATCCACTCATTGACCGGGAACTGGTCCTGCATGACGAGGCCTACCGGCAGGAAAGGGTAGCGTTCCCACGCCACCGTAACCGCGGACAGGAACGGGGTTTCCAACAGGAGCGCCTTGGCGTCGCGCACGCTGGCCACATAGGTGGATGGACCCGAGCCCAGCGAACGCCCCCAGATCACCAGCGGAAAGCCCTTGGCCGCCGCCCAGTCGAACATGGTGGTGGCATCTTCGAGAATGCCCGCCTGGCTGATGCTGCCCGGCGAGGCGGGAAAGCCGCGATAGTCGAAGGCGACAAAACCATAGCCGTCTGCCACGAACTGCTCGTAGCGCTCGTGTTCCCGGCTGAAGCTGCCAGAATTGCCCTTGTAGTAGACGATGACGGGCATGCCGGCCCGCGGCGCCTGATACCAGCCATGCACTACGCCATCGCCCGAAGGCACCGCAATCTCTTCGGCGCCGACAAGCGCAGTCTGGGCCAACGGCGTCACCTCGCCCTTGGCGTCATACTGCAGCGCCCGCTGATTGACATACATGTAACCAACAGCCGCGGCGTAGAGCACGACGACCAGGACCAGCAGGGAAACGGCGATACGGCGCAGCAGCTTCACGGGATGACCTCACGAGATTCGAGGAAAACCTACACGAACTCCCCAACTTCGTCCCGTCTTCGATCGTCACCCTCGGGCTTGACCCGAGGGCGCTACACTTGCGAAACGCTCAGTCAGTGAAGAGCCCTCGGGTCAAGCCCGAGGGTGACGCGCGGTGGGTCGAGAGGACTCAAAGCTCGCTGATCGTCTGCTGCAGCGCCCGCTCGAACACTTCGTCCGGTTGGGCGCCGGAGAGCGCATATTTCTCGCCGAACACGAAGAAGGGTACGCCGCGGATACCCTGCGCTGCGGCATCGACCGCCAGTTGCTCGGTAATGCCGAGTTCATGCTCGTCATTCATCGCATCGATGGCATCGCCGCGATCAAAGCCATATTCGACCGCGATGTCAGCGAGGACGTTGTCGTCGTTGATCTGCCGGTGTTCAAGGAAGTAGGCATTGGCGATGGCATTGGCCAATTCATGCTGAATGCCCAGAGGCTTGGCCAGCCGGGTGATCGTGTGCGCCTTCTTGGTCGGGTACATGCGCGGCTGCTGGCTGAGATCGAGCTCGACGCCAGCCTTGCGCGCCTCCCCTTCCACGCGCGCCCACATCTCCTTGGGGTCGCGGCCATACTTTTCGCGTAGCATATCGGCCACGACGACCCCTTCGGCCGGTGTATTGGGATCGAGGTAGAACGGATGGTTTTCAACCACCACCTCGATGTCGTCAGGCAGGGCGGCGATGGCCTTGTCCAGCCGCGCGGAGCCGACCAGGCACCAGGGGCACACCACGTCGGTGAATACGTCTATCTTGAGCAGCTTGGTCATGGGGACAATCCTGTTTGTCCCTCAGATGGCGCGGAATCGGGCCGGCGGCAAGGACGCACCCGGAGGTAACTAGGCCCCGCCCTGGCTGTTGGTTACCGCAAAGGGCGGCGACCAGGCGGCAACGAAGCTGAGGCCGACAAACGTGCTGAAGCCGATCCAGACCATCCCCGGCATCATGACAAGTGCCGCCTTCCGGTCCACGGCCGCCGTGCGCGCACTGGCGCCCAGGCCGACGATCAGCAGCGCAAAAGCCACCAGGCTCAGCATCAGGGAATCGAGCGGCGCGACAAGAAACGGAAAGGCGATCATGCCAGCCATCAGTGCCACAAGCCACCAGCCGGCAGTCTGGCCAGTTGCACCACGACGGGCAACCATCCAGCGGGCCGCGCCGAAGAGCGGCAAGGTCCCCAGATGCAGCACCGCACCGGCCCAGCCGGGCAGGCCCATCGGCGAAAAGAACAGCGGCAGCATGCCATTGAGCTCGGCAAGCCCGTTGGCGATGACGAACACTGCCAGCGGCAGCGCCGCGCTGAGCACCAGACCCAGGGCGTTGTGCCGATCCGCATCGAACGCGGCAAAGACTGATTTCGAACCTGTTGCGCTGGCCGCCATTTGTCGGCTCCCGCTCTGCTGTTACCTGGCAAACCAACAGCCGGGGCCGCAAAAGGGTTCCGTATACGTCAATGGCTTCGCATGGCGGCCAACCGCCACAAGCCCCGCTTCATGGTGGCGCGGCACGCAAACCTGGCGCCATCTCCGTTCGTTGAAGTCGCGCGGCGCAACGAGATCGTAAAGCGCCGCATCCTCGTAGAGCTCACTCTAGCGCCTCCCAAGACACGCCATCTGGCGCGATCAAATCGCGATATAGCCGGGCGCGCAGCTGCCATCTGGCATCTGGGCGAACCGACGGGCTTGCGCTAGAAGCGAGCCAAGGAGCCTGCAATGACCGATTTCGTCGAACGCCTCGAAGCGCTCGAAACGCGCATAGCGTTCCAGGACCAGACCATCGAGGACCTCAACGCCACCATCACAGCGCAATGGCGGCAGATCGACCTGCTCACCCGCAAGCTCGAGCAGATGGAAGAGCAGGTGCGCTCGGGGGTGCACATAGCCGACCCGGCGACCGAGCCGCCGCCGCCACATTACTAGCGCGCGGTTGTCAGGGCTACCCAGAGAGCGACCGCCAGCAAGAGAGCGGCAAACACGCCGCCCATGACCCTGCGGCTGCCGGACTGGGTCAGGGCCGGTTGAACTGCGCTGGCCAGGAGAACCACCCCCGCATGGATGGCTGTCGCCACCGCGACGTAGATCGCGGCAAGCAGCACCAACTGTCCCTGCGACTGCGGCGTTGCCTGGAAGCTTGGCATCACGGTGATATAGAACAGCGCAGCCTTGGGGTTGAGCAGGTTGTTGATCAACCCGCGCCGGAACGAGCGCCAGCCTAGCTGGCCGGGATCGAGGGCCTCGACTGGCCGCTGCGCATCGGCCCATGCGTCATACGACAGATAGACCAGGTAGGCGATGCCCGCCCAGCGCAGGCTCTCGTAGAGCCAAGGCCGGCTTCCGATGAACTCGCCGATGCCAAACGCGGCCAAGGCGGCAAGCAGAGCAAGGCCAAGGGCGACGCCAACGACGGCAAACAGCCCCGCAAGGCGGCCTCGCTCAGCACTCAGCACCGCCAGATAGGCCATGTTCGGGCCGGGCGTCAGCTCGATGGCGATGCAGGTTGCGACATAGGAAAGAAGAACGGAGGTCACTTTCGCGCCTCCGTCCTCAATTGATCAGTGCCCCAGCGACTTGACGATGTCCTCGGTCACCTTCTTGGCGTCACCGAACAGCATCATCGTATTGTCGCGGAAGAACAGCTCGTTCTGGACTCCCGCATAGCCGGCTGCCATGCCGCGCTTGATGAACAGCACCGTGCCGGCATCTTCGACATTGAGCACGGGCATGCCGTAGATCGGCGAGCTCTTGTCGGTTTTGGCGGATGGGTTGGTCACGTCATTGGCACCGATGACGAAGGCCACGTCCGACTGGGCGAATTCGGAGTTGATATCCTCCAGTTCGAACACTTCGTCATAGGGCACATTGGCCTCCGCAAGCAGCACGTTCATATGCCCCGGCATGCGGCCCGCCACCGGATGGATGGCGTATTTGACCGTCACGCCCTCCGCCTTGAGCAGGTCGGCCATTTCGCGCAATGCGTGCTGCGCCTGGGCCACGGCCATGCCGTAACCGGGCACGATGATGACCTTACCGGCATTCTTCATGAGGAATGCCGCGTCCTCGGCTGCACCCTGCTTGACCGGGCGATCGTCCTCGGCCGCCCCCGCTGCCGAAGCGCTGTCGCCACCGAAGCCACCCAGGATCACCGAGATGAAACTGCGGTTCATCGCCTTGCACATGATGTAGCTCAGGATCGCGCCCGAGCTGCCCACCAGCGCGCCGGTAATGATCAGCGCCGTATTGCCCAGCGTGAAGCCGATGCCGGCGGCGGCCCAACCCGAATAGGAATTGAGCATGGAGACCACGACCGGCATGTCGGCGCCGCCGATGGGGATGATCATCAGCCCACCCAGCACAAGGGCCAGGATGGTGATGGCCCAGAACAGCCATGGATCGGCCGAAACGGTGAAGGCCCAGATGAGCAGCACGATCGCAACGCCCATCACGATGTGAATGGCGTGGCGCGCCGGCAGGATGATCGGCTTGCCGCTCATATTGCCGTTGAGCTTGGCGAAGGCGATGACCGAGCCGGTGAAGGTGAAGGCGCCAATGGCCACGCCGATCGACATTTCGACCAGCGCCTGGGCGTGGATATCGCCTGGAACCCCGATGCCGAAGGCCTCGGGCGCGTAGAGCGCTGCTGCGGCCACGAACACGGCAGCAAGGCCGACCAGCGAGTGGAATGCCGCCACCAGCTGCGGCATGTCGGTCATCTTTACGGTGCGGGCCATATAGGCGCCGATGCCGCCACCGATGCCGATGCCGCCGATGATCAGCGCCCAGCTGATCCAGTCGGACGGAGCCGCGACGGCCAGCGTGGTGACGATGGCGATGCCCATGCCCACCATGCCGAAAGTGTTGCCCTGGCGCGAGCTCTTGGGGCTCGACAGGCCACGCAGGGCCAGGATGAACAGCACACCCGAGACGAGATAGAGCAGCGCTGCGATATCTGCAGAGATCATCGGCGTTAGCCCTTCTTCTTGTACATTGCCAGCATGCGCTGGGTGACGAGGAACCCGCCGAAAATGTTGACGCTGGCAAAGACCAGCGCGATGAAGCCAAACACCTTGCTGACCCAGTTGGCATCAGCAGCAAGCTGCACGCCCACGGCCAGCAGGGCACCCACCACGATGACCGAGGAGATGGCGTTGGTGACGCTCATCAGCGGCGTATGCAGCGCCGGGGTCACCGACCATACGACGAAATAGCCCACGAAGATCGCCAGGACGAAAATGGCGAGACGGAAGGTGAAAGGGTCGATGGCGCCCCCAACAGCCGCATGCGCAGCTGCCGCAATGACATCGGCGGTCTGTTCTGCCGTGGCTTCCATTTACTTGGCTCCCTTGGGTGCAGCAGGCTTTGCTGCGGGCTTTTTGGCTGCGGCGGGCTTCTTGGCTGCCGCCGGTTTGGCCGCAGCCTCTGACTTGGCAGCAGGCTTCTTGGTCGCGGCCGGCACGGCAGCAGCCGCATCGATCACCGCCGCCGCCTTCTTGGTGGCCGCGCGCTTGGCGGGCGTGGCCGGTGCCTCGGCTGCAGCCGGAATGGACTGCTCCACGCCCGGTGCCGCCTTCTTTGGCGCATCGGCCATTGCCGGCACTTCCACCTTCTTTGCTGCCGGCTTCCTGGAGGGCGCGGTCGAGGTGGCACCGGTCTTGGCCTTAGCAGCCTTGGCTTCGACCGTCTTGGCCGGGGCCTTGGGCGCAGCCTTGGCCACGGCGACGGGCTTGGCCTCCTTTGCCGGGGCAACTGGCGCTGCAAAGTTGGGATGCACCACATTGCCGTCGCGGGTCAGCACAGTCGCCTTGACCAGCTCGTCATCCCAGTTGATGGCCAGTGCCTTGGCCTTGGCATCGATCAGCGTGGTGAGGAAGGCGAGCAGGTTGCGCGCATAGAGCTGGCTGGCCGTGGTCGGGATGCGACCCTGCACGTTGGTGTAGCCGATGATCTTGACGCCGTTATGTTCGATGACCTTGCCGGGCACTGTGAGCTCGACATTGCCGCCGCGCTCCGCCGCGAGGTCGACGATGACGGAGCCGGGAGCCATCGACTCCACCATTGCCTTGGTGATCAGCCGCGGCGCCGGGCGCCCCGGGATCAATGCCGTGGTGATGACGATATCCTGCTTGGCAATGTGGCTGGCGGTCAGCTCGGCCTGCTTGGCCTGGTACTCCGCCGACATCTGCTTGGCATAGCCGCCGGCGGTTTCGGCCTGCTTGAACTCGTCGTCCTCGACGGCAACGAACTTGCCGCCCAGCGACTCCACCTGCTCCTTGGCGGCGGGGCGCACGTCGGTCGCCGACACCACGGCACCCAGGCGTTTGGCCGTCGCAATGGCTTGGAGGCCTGCAACGCCCGCACCCATCACGAAGGCCTTGGCCGGACGCACCGTGCCGGCCGCGGTCATCATCATGGGCAGGGCGCGCTCGAATTCGGCAGCCGCCTCGATGACACCCTGATAACCGGCCAGGTTGGCCTGGCTGGAGAGGATGTCCATCACCTGCGCGCGGGTGATGCGGGGCATGAATTCCATGGAGACGGCGGTGACGCCGGCCCTGGCCAGGTCGGCGACATCCTTGTCATTGCCATAGGGGTCGAGCGCGCCGATCACCAGCGCACCCTTATTGACGCCGGCCAGCGCAGCCGCGCTTGGGCGGCGGACGGTCAGTACCACATCGGCGCCCTTGAGCGCCGCGTCGGCACTGGCCGCGATGGTCGCACCGGCTTCGGCAAAGTCCTTGTCGAGGATGCGCGAACCCAGGCCCGCGCCCTTTTCCACCGAAACGCTAGCGCCCAGCGCAATCAGCTTGCCCACCGTTTCGGGGGTCGCCGCGACGCGGTTCTCTCCCTCGAAACGCTCGCGGACGATCGCAATTTTCATGAAAGTCTCCTGCCCGCCTGCCCGACGGACAGGCTCGATTCAAGTGCCTGTATGCGCGGAAGCGTCAGGGTTTGATAACGAAATACAAGATGATCGTGGTCACCGCGAGCGCCAGGACGGTCCACTTCACCAGCGTGATGAAGCCATTGTAGGTGGCCTCGTGCTGGGCATAGTCCATCGGCGATTCCACCTGCAGCTCGGAGTGGTGTTCGGGGCGGTGCTTAGTGGCCATGTCGTCCTCGTTAGTCCAGTACTCTCAAAGTCCATGCGCCGGAAGTCGGCCTCACGGGGAGGTGGCTTCCAGCTCGTCGATCAGGCCCTCAATCATGCTGAGGCCGAGCGACCAGAATTGGGGATCCTTGGCGTCGAGCCCGAACGGCGCCAGCAGTTCGGAATGATGCTTGCTTCCCCCGGCCTTGAGCAGCTCGAAATAGCGCTCCGCAAAGCCCTCATTGGCTTTCTCATACTGTGCGTAGAGCGAGTTCACAAGGCAGTCGCCGAAGGCATAGGCATAGACATAGAAGGGCGAGTGGATGAAGTGGGGAATATAGGCCCAGAAGATGTCGTAGCCTTCGTTCTGCACGATGGCGTCGCCCAGCGACTCCTTCTGCACGTCGAGCCAGATCTGGTTGATTTCCTCGGTCTTGAGCTCGCCATTGCGGCGCGCGGTGTGGACGCGCCGCTCGAAGGTATAGAACGCGATCTGGCGCACCACGGTATTGAGCATGTCCTCGACCTTGCTCGACAGGAGGGCAAAGCGCTGCTTGGGGTCGGTCGTCTGGTTGAGCAGGTGACGGAAGGTCAGCATCTCGCCGAACACCGATGCCGTCTCGGCCAGGGTCAGCGGCGTATTGCTGAGGATCGGCCCCTGCGCCGCCGCCAGGCGCTGGTGCACGCCATGGCCCAACTCATGCGCCAGCGTCATGATATCGCGCGAGCGGCCGAGATAGTTGAGCATCAGATAGGGATGAGCGCTGGGCACGGTCGGGTGCGCAAACGCGCCCGACAGCTTGCCATCGCCGGTGGGCGCATCGATCCATCCCGAATTGAAGAACGGCGCGGCGACCTCGGCCAGCTGTGGCGAAAACTTGCCATAGGCCTCCATCACCGTTGAAACGGCGGTGTCCCAATCCCAGGTGCGTTCGTCGCTGGTCGGCAGCGGCGCATTGCGATCCCAGGAATTGAGTTGCTCCTTGCCGAACCACTTGGCCTTCATCTTGTAGTAGCGGTGGCTGAGGCGCGGATAAGCTTCCTGCACCGCCTTCTGCAGTGCATCGACCACCTCGCGCTCCACCGAATTGGCCAGGTGCCTGCTGTCGGCAATGTCCTCATAGCCGCGCCAGCGGTCGGAAATTTCCTTGTCCTTGGCCAGAACATTGGTGATGTGGGTGAACAGCCGCCCGTTGGCCGCCAGCGTCTTGCCCAGCGCACGGAACGCGCTTTCGCGCTTCTTCTCGTCCTTTTCGGACAGCAGATGCAGCGTCGATTCCATGTTGAGCGTCTCGCCATCCACCTCGAATTCGAGGCTCGACAGCGTCTCGTCGAACAAGCGGTTCCAGGCGGAATAGGCAGTCACCGACTTGTCGTGGAACAGCTCTTCGAGCTTGTCGTCGAGCTGGTAGCGCTTGGCCTTGCGCAGCTCGGCAAACCAGGTGCGGTAGCGCGCCAGCTCGGCATCGCCGGCAAAGGCTGCTTCCAGGTCCGCATCCTCGATCCGGTTCAGTTCCAGCTCGAAGAACAGCGTTTTGGTCGAAAGGTTGGTCAGCGCCTCGTTGGTGTCGCCCATTAATTTGGCGCGGTCCGGGTCGGTCGACTTCTGCGCATATTGCAGGAATGAATAGGAGCCAATGCGACCGCTCAGATCGCCCAGCGCCTCGCTGTCCTTGATGGCGGAAATCAGCTTCCCGGCCTTCGTCAGCTCGACGAGCTTGCCCTTGTAGTCGGCTTCGAACTTGGCCGCGAGCGACTTGGCCTGCTCCATGGCCGCCTTGAATTCAGGGCTGTCCTTGCCCGGATAGAGGTCCGAGAGGTCCCATACCGGGAGCGCCCCGAGTTCGTTGTGGCCTTTCTGGGCAGCGGCGGTCATGGCGTAAACTCCGGCTTGGTCAATCGCGGCGGACCTTAGCCAGCGGGGGCCGCGCTGTGAAGTGCGACCCCCGTGCAATTATGCGCCAGTAACCCAGTGTTACTGCGCGGTGGCGGGCGCTGCCGCTTCCGTCTGGTTGGCTGCCGGGCTGACGCTGGCATCGCCCATCCGCGCCGAGCCCATCATCGCCAGGCCACCGACGAACAGCGCCCCGATGATCCACAGCGCGCCGGCCAGCAGCGAGAAGCCCTCGATGAATTCCAGTCCCGTATAGCTATCGTGATGCATGGCAATCCTCCTCATGCCTGACTAATTCGCCCGCCCCTCGGCCGGTTGCCTATACGACACCGCCCGCTGCCAATTAGCCATGATTAATCGCCTCTTAAGATACCCCGCGCATCCTCCTCCCAAAACGGCACACGATTCGTGTGGCCAACAAGAAGACGGAGCTTGGATGACGCGCGTACTCGTAGTGGACGATGATCCGGTTCAGTTGCGCCTCACCGCCGAGGTCGCCAACCGTGCCGGCTTCAAGCCGCTGACCGCCACCGGCGGCGAGCAGGCCCTCACCATCCTGCGCGAAGACCGCAATATCGGTGCCATGATTCTCGACCTGGTCATGCCCGATCTCGACGGCATGGGCGTGATGGACGCCATGCGCCGCGAGGGCCTCACCACCCCCGTCATCATCCAGACCGCCAATGCCTCGCTCGAAACGGTCATCTCGGCCATGCGCAACGGCGCGGCCGACTATTTCGTCAAGCCGGTGGCGCCCGAACGCCTCGTCATCTCCCTGCGCAACGCCATGAAGCTCGATGCGCTCGAAGCCGCGATCCGCTCCGAACGCGCCCGCAAGGCCGGCACCTTCACCAGCGCCGACATGATTGCCAAGGCGCCGGCCATGGCTCGTGTGCTCTCGCTCAGCGCCAAGGCCGGAAAATCCACTATTCCCGTGCTGATCGAAGGTGAAACCGGCGTCGGCAAGGAACTGATCGCCCGCATCATCCAGGGTTCGGGCGACCGTGCCGGCAGGCCGTTCGTGACCGTCAACTGCGGCGCCATCCCACCCAATCTGGTGGAATCCGTCCTGTTCGGCCACAAGAAAGGGGCCTTTACGGGCGCCGTCGCCGACCAGCCCGGCAAGTTCGCCGAAGCCCATAACGGCACGCTCTTCCTCGACGAAATCGGCGAACTGCCGCTCGAGATCCAGGTCAAGCTGCTGCGCGCCCTGCAGGAGGGCGAGATCGAGCCGGTGGGCGCCTCCAGGGCTGAGCGCGTCAACGTCAGGATCATTTCGGCCACCAATCGACGGCTGCTGAACCTGGCCAAATCGGGCGAATTCCGTGAGGACCTCTATTACCGCCTCAACGTCTTCCCCATCTACGTCCCGCCCCTGCGCGAACGAATGGAGGACCTGGCCGCCCTTGTCGCCATGTTCATCGCCCGCTTCTCGGCCGAGGCCGGCAAGCGCGTGCTGGGCATTTCGCCCGCCGCGCTCGACATGCTTTCGGCCTATGACTGGCCGGGCAATATCCGCCAGCTGGAAAACGCAGTCTATCGCGCCATCGTGCTGACAGATGGAGCCTTTCTCGAAACGGTCGATTTTCCGCAGATCGTCGCCCAGTCCGCAGGCCGCGACAGCGCCATCAAGGCGATCGAGCAGGTCCCCGTCCCCGCGGCCCCCGTGCATATCGACACCGCGCCGGCCCGCCAGCGCGCCATCATCGAACCACCGCCAGCTCCCGACCGCTTCCTCGACACGTCAGGCGAGATCGCCGCTTTGGCCGAGATCGAGCGCGCCGCCATCGTCTTTGCCATCGAGCATCATGGCGGGCGCATGTCGCGGGTTGCCCGCGCCCTCAAGATCGGCCGCTCGACGCTCTACCGCAAACTGCACGAATACGGCCTCGCCGAAGAGCTGATCAACGACGCCGCCTAGCCATCTGCCTGTCACGACGGACGAATCGCGCTAGTGTTTGGCGCGAGGGAGCCAGCACATGACAGCGTTGATCCAGGCCCGGGGCGTATCCAAGCGCTTCCGGCAGCATAAGCGTTTTCCCGGTTTTTTCGGCGCCCTCAAGACTCTGGTGACGTCCGAATATACCGAAGTCGCGGCCGTCACCGACGTCAGTTTCGATGTCGGGCCAGGCGAGGCGGTGGGCTATCTGGGCCCCAATGGCGCCGGCAAATCAACCATGATCAAGATGATGACCGGCATTCTGGTGCCGTCATCGGGCACCCTCTCGGTGCTCGGCCGCACGCCGCATGAGCAGCGCCTGGCCAATGCGCGCGAAATCGGGGTCGTCTTCGGCCAGCGTAGCCAGCTCTGGTGGGATTTGCCCGTTATCGACAGCTTCACGCTGCACCAGCGCATCTACGACATCCCCGCTGCGCGCTATGCCGACAACCTCAAGCGCTTCAGCGAACTGCTCGACCTGACGCCTTTCCTCGACCGCGCCGTGCGCCAGCTGAGCCTGGGCCAGCGCATGCGTGCCGAGATCGTGATGTCGCTGCTGCACGATCCCAAAATCCTGTTCCTCGACGAACCCACCATCGGGCTGGACGTCGTGGCCAAGGACGCCGTGCGGAAATTCCTCGCCGAGATCAACCGCGAGCGCGGCGTCTCGATCATTCTCACCACCCATGACCTGCAGGATATCGAGACCATCTGCCCACGCCTGGTCATGGTCGACCAGAGCAAGCTGATCTTCGACGGCGAGCTCGGCAACCTGCGCGCTGCGCTCGGCTCGTCGCGCCGCCTCATGCTCGAATTTGCCACCGATCCAGGCCCCCTCGAACTCACCACGGCAAAGCTCACCGCCGACGAAGGCCTGCGCAAGCACTACCTGCTCGACCGCGAAGATGTATCGTTGATCCATGTGCTGGGCGAGATCGGCGGCGATCGTGGCCTCAAGGACATCGCGCTCGAAGAGCCGGGCATCGAAGAGGTCATCCGCACCTTCTATCAGGGCCGCAACGCGGCCCTTGCCGCGCCATGAGCGCCTATCTCGCCTTCGCCCAGAGCGCCTTCCAGACCCAGCTCGCCTATCGCAACGAGGTTTGGGCCAACCTGTTCGGTAAGCTGGTCCAGGTCTTCGCCCGCGTCGCCATCTGGCTGGCCGTCTATGCCGGCGCCTCGACCATCGGCGACGTCACCCTGCAGCAGATGGTGACCTATGCCCTGCTTGGCGGCGTCATCACCGGCGCCATCCGCTACGAACTCATCATCAGCAGCATCGGCAACGCCCTCAAGACCGGCGACGTGGCGGTATGGCTGCTCAAGCCGGTCAGCTTTCCGCTCTATGTGATCGTCAGCGAATTGGGTCGCGCCGTGTTTCGCCTCGTCTTCCTCGTCATGCCGACGGTGGCGGTTGTTGCCCTGGTCTATGGCATGCTACCGCCCGCGTCGCTTTTCGACGGCGCCATGTTCGTGGCCTACCTACTGCTGGGCTACGCCATCACCTGCCTGCTCTCGGCGCTATTCGGGCTGCTTGCGTTCTGGCTTCTCACCTCCTTCTCGCTCGAATGGCTGATGCAGGCCATTCTCAACCTGCTCTCGGGCAGCCTCATTCCCTTCTGGTTCTTCCCGCAGCCCTTCGGCGTCATCGCCGAACACCTGCCCTTCGCCTGGATCGTCTACTACCCAGCCGCAGTGTGGCTCGGACGCTTCGACCCAACCCAGACCCTGCTCTACTTCGGCATCGGCCTGGTTTGGGCCGGCCTGCTTGCCCTCGCGGTCGCCGCACTCTGGCGCCTGGCGTCGACCCGCATCGTCGTGCAGGGAGGCTGAGATGAAGCCGCACTTCTCCGTCCTGCTGCACCTGGTGCTCATGCATATCCGCGCCGAAATGGAATACCGCGCCGCATTCTGGATCGACCGGGTGGCGCAGATCATTACCTATGGCAGCTCCTTCGCCATGATCTGGATCATCGCCGAGCGCTTCGGCGGCATTGCCGGCTGGAACTGGGCCGACCTGGCATTGCTGTTCGCCTTTCACCTGATGGGTTATTCGGCCGGCGCGTCCATGAGCTTTACCCAGATGCGTCAGCTCGAGGAAGCCATTCGCCTTGGCACGCTCGATACCATCCTCACCAAGCCCATCAGCCCATGGGCCTACATGATCTTCTCCGGCTTCAACATCGGCTATGCCGGCCATGCCATCCTGGGTGTAGCGCTGATGATCTTGGCCATCGCCAATGTCGAGATGCAATGGTCCCTGCCCGCCGTCGCCTACTTCGCGGCCAGCCTGGTCAGCGCAGCCATGGTCACTGGAGCGCTTCTCACAGCCATCGGCGCGACAGCGCTGATCTGGACCCGGTCCAACCATCTCTATTCGCTCTATTTCGGCTTCTGGGAACTGTCGCGCTACCCGCTCAATATCTTCCCGGTTGCCATCCAGGGCATGATGCTGACCGTGCTGCCGCTGGGCTTCATGGCGGCGGTGCCCGTCGCCGTGCTCCTGGGCAAGCCCCTGCCGTTCCTGGGTGATTGGGCCGGGCTGGCCGCGCTCCTGGCCGGGCCGGTATTCGTTTCGATCACCGCGCTCTATTGGCGTTACGCCATGAGCAAATATCAGGGCGCGGGCGGCTAGCGGAAAATCCGCATAGATTTTCGGCTTTCTAAGAATTTCGGGCCGCATCTTGCCCGCCAAATCGGCGCCCCATAGCTTCCTTGGCGGAGGAGACTATTCATGACCCGGCAATCCCATTTCGTGGTCGTCGGCGGGGGCACCGCCGGCTGGATCGCGGCTTTCATCATTCAGGACGCGGCACGCCGCAAGGGCATAGACGCCCGCATATCGGTGATCGAGCCCTCCTCCATCCCCACCGTCGGGGTCGGCGAAGCCACAACCGCCGCCTTCCGCGTGCTGCTCAAGCATTTCGGCATCGACGAGTTCGAATTCTTCCGCAAGACCGAGGCGACGTTCAAGCTGGGCATCCGCCATGAGGACTGGCGCCGCAAGGGTTTCACCTATTATGGCCCGATCGACGACCCTCACCAGGTCATCCAGCCGCCACCGGGCGCGCCGTCCGACTACCTCAATGTCTATGCGGTCGCTGCCGGGCGGCCGATCACGGACATGCATCTGTTCGGCCCACTGCTCGAACAGAAGAAGGCCCCCTATGCTCGCAAGGCCGATGGCTCGCTGATCCCCCTCGGCCCCTTCCACCATGCCTACCATTTCGACCAAGCCAAGGTCGGCCGCTTCTTTGCCAGCAAGTCCAAGGGTGTCGAGATCATCGACGCGGTGGTCTCGGGCGTCCATCGCCACCCCGAGAGCGGCGACATCACTGCCCTCGAACTCGACAACGGCCAGAAGCTCGAAGCCGACTTCTTCATCGACGCGACCGGGTTCAGAAAGCAACTCATCGTCAAGGAAATGCAGGCGCCCTGGATTTCCTATGCGCATGAACTGCCGGTCAACCGCGCCTTGCCCTTCTGGCTCGATATCAAGCCCGGCGAGGAAATCGCCAACTATACCCGCGCCTGGGCGCAGGACAGCGGCTGGATGTGGCAGATCCCGACCCAGTTCCGCTATGGCTGCGGCTATGTCTATTCCGACGAGTTCTGCACGCCCGAACAGGCCAAGGCAGAGGTCGAGCGTGTGCTGGGGCGAGAGATCGAGGTGCGCAGCGACATCCGCTTCCAGATCGGCCGTCTGGAAAGGGCCTGGGTCGGCAACGTGCTGGCGGTGGGCCTGAGTTCGAGCTTCCTCGAGCCGCTCGAATCCACCTCCATCCATGGCACCATCGTCCAGATGATGCTGTTTGCCGACCGGCACCTCAAGCATGCCGCCGACATGACCGCTGCCGATCGTGACGACTACAACGGTCGTGTCGGCCGCCAGGTCGACGACTTCCGCACCTTCGTCAACACCCACTACCTGGTCGAGCGCGACGACACCCCGTTCTGGCGCGAAGTCCGCGCCAACCGCATCCATCCCGAAACCAAGCAGCGGCTCGAATACTGGAAACACCACATGCCGCGGCATGAGCATTTCCCCGAGAACCTGTTCGGCCTGCCCCATATCCAGACGCAGTTGCACTATCCGGTACTGGCGGGCCTGGGCTTGCTCGACCAGAACCTGGCGCGCAAGGAAATGGACGCCGATCCCAAGCTGCGCCAGTTCGCCCGCGAGACCTATGACAGCCTGGTCCGGGAATATCGCGCCGCGTCCCGCCAGGCACTCGGCCATGCCGAGTTTCTCCAGGCTGTCCGCGACATGGGCTGATCGCAACGCGATCGGCTCTGGGACGTTTCCGAAGCGCAACCCGCTGAGGAGGACCCGTCATGAACACTGCCAACCTGCAAATCGAGGGGCTGCTCATGGCGGTAGCGGCCGTCAACAAGGCGCTCGTTGCCAAGGGCGTGCTGGCGCCCGAGGAACTGGATCGCGCCCTGGCGATCTGCGAGCAGACTGCCCTCGGCGACGACCGGTTGGTCGAAGAGCTGTCGCCCGCTAACCGCGACGCGGTGCTGTTCCCCATCCGCCTGTTGCGCCTCGCAAACAACATGGCCGGCGATGACGGCCTGCCGCCCTTTGCCGAACTGGCTCGGACCGTGGGCGAAACCAAGCCTCCCTACAATGACCAGCTCTGATGCGGCCGTGGTTAAGCATTTTGTCAGTTTGCGGCCCACTTCCGCTATCGACGATGTTAAGACTTCATTCATCTTGATGAGGACGAGAGGTCCCGATTTTTCATGACGTCTCGCGTCCATTCCATCGCCATTCTCGCAGCCAATCCGGCCTTCAGCTCCATCCTGGCCGACATGCTGCAGGCCGAGCGCGGTCACCGGGTGCCATGCTTCACCGAAGTCGAAGCATTGACCACATTCATGGTCATTTCGCCGGTCGATATCGTGCTGCTCGACGCTGACGCCGAAGGTGGGCGCGAACTCGCGCAGCAGTTGCGCCACCAGCCTCGGCTCGCCAATCCCTTCGTGCAGATCGTCGCCCTGACCCGCGCCAACCCGGCATTCCACCGCCCGTTGCTGGCGGCTGGGGCCGATCTGGTGCTCCCGAAGCCGGTCGCACCAGCCCGCTTGCTCGCGGCCGTCGATGGACTGCTGATCGGCGAACAGCGCTCGGTCGTCAACTGGGTTGGTCCGGCCCTTTCGGCACCGACCGAAACCCGCCCCTTGTCGACCGACAATGTGGTGCAGCTCTTCCCGCGTCGGCAGGACTAATCCAACAACGCCTCGTAACGGTCGGCAATGAGGTCGACGCCGAAGTCCGACGCGCGGGCCCACAACAGCTCGGGTGCGACGGGGTTATCGAGCGTCCGCGCGATGGCAGCTGCCAGCGCATCGACATCGCCGACGGGCGTCAGGACGCCGAACCGGCCATTGTCGAGAATCTCGCGCGGCCCATGCGGTGCATCGGTGGAGACGACCGGAACGCCCTCGGCCATGGCCTCGATCAGCACATTGCCGAAGCCTTCGCTGGTCGAGGACAGCACGAACAGATCCGCCGCCCGATAACAGGCCTGGGGATCGTTGACGTAACCGGGCAGCAGCACACTCTGCCCGACCCCGAGCGCCTCAGCCTGCGCGCGCAGTTCTGCTTCCAGCGGACCCTCGCCGAAAATCACCAGCCGCGCCGGCCGCTGGCTGCGCAGCTTGGCAAACGCGGCAATGAGCGTGCGGTGATCCTTGACCGGAACGAGCCGGCCGGCGGTCGCGACGACCGGGCCGTCGCCCATCGCGGCAATATCGGCCTGCCAGGGATAGCTTGCGGCGACCGGCACGAGTTTTGTCGGCAAGGGGTTGTTGATGACCACGACCTGCGACGAGGGAAAGCCGCGCGCCTCTAGGTCGCGGCCAACACCCTGCGATACGGCAATGGCCCGGCTCGCACGGGACCGCACCAGCCGCGACAGCACAATGGCGAGCTTGGCGCCGACATCGCTGGATGGGAGGCCCGCGGCCGCGTGGAAGCTGGGAAAGAACCGCGCCTTGCTGCCCGATAGCGACAGCGCGATCGCCATGGCGAGATTGGCAAATTCCGGTGCTGCAAACACCGCATCCGGCTTCCGTTCGGCAAAGAACCGGGCACTGCGGGCAATGCCCTTCAATGTCCCCGGCTTGCCATAGCCCTCGCCATGGATCGGCAGCCCCAGGCTGACCAGCTCGACATCGTCTGCCACCAGCTGCGCGTTGGGGCCTTCGGCATTCCAGGTGAACAGCGTCACCGCATGCCCGCGCGCCGCCAAAGCATTGGCCATGAGGGTGAAGACGCGTTCAGCGCCACCACCCCGCAGGCTCGCCGTGTGGAAGACGACGCGTTTACCCACTGCGGCTATCGCGCATCCCGCGGGACGGGCGGCCGGCGCATGTCGCGCCAGATGCCGACGGCAACGGCCACCATCATGCCCAGCGCCAAGCCGGCAAAGGCACCCATGCCGATGACCAGCACCGTCCGCGGTGGCCACGAGCGACCGGCCGGCGGCACGGCCGTCGAAATGACGCGCACATTGGTGGTGTCGATCTGCTCGCGCTCGGTGATCTGGCGTGCCCGCGACAGGAAGCTCTCATAGATTGCGGTCTTGGACGCCGCGTCGCGTTCCAGTTCGCGCAACTGCACCTGCAGGTCATTGTCGGTGAAGACCGCGCTGGTGAGGTTCGCCGTTTGGGCCGTCAGCGCCGCCAGGTTGGCCTGCGCCTCGTCGAGCGCGGTCTTGGCCGCGGCGACAGCCCGGTCCACTTCCGAGGCGATCTGGGTCTGCACGGCGCCCAGTTCGGCGTTGAGGCCGACAATGGTCGGGTGGCGCGGGCCAAGGGTCATCGACTGCGCCAGCAGCTGCTGCTGCAGCGCACCGGCGCGGTCGCGCAGGGCCTGTAGGCTCGTCGTGTTGCCGACCGACGGATTGGCGTCGCTTCCAGCCGCAACCAGTGAATCGTAGTTGGTTTGCGCGGCGATCAACTTGGCCTGGGCGTCGACCACCTGCGTGTTGAGCGCGCTCATGGTCTGCGTGCTGACCAGCTGGCCATCGCTCGATGCCGCCAGGTTGTTCTCGCGGCGGAATTGCTCCACGCGCTCCTCGGCAGCCTGGACATCGGCCTTGAGTTCATCGAGCCGGCTGTCGAGCGAGGCGGCAGCGCGCGACGCGCCATCGGCTTCCGCCTCCGCCAATTCGCCGCGGAACGCCTCGACGATGCCGTCGGAGATGGCGATGGCCTTGCCGGTATCTTCCGCCGAAACCTGAAGGCTCGCGACGAAGGACTTTTCGTCAGCCTTGGTGGAGACCCGCTCGCTGAGCGCACGCAGGGCCGTCACCTCAGGGTCATCCTCGCTTTCGCTCGCCGCCCCGCCGAAGGGCAGGGCGAAGAGCGGCGCCGAGCGGTCGACGAATTCGGGATCGTCGACAAGGTTGAGATCCTGGACCACGCGGGCCAGCACGTTGCGCGACGTCAGGACCCGCAGCTTGCTGCCGGCGATCAACAACTGGCTGTCCACCTGCCCCGGCTGGGAAAACAGGTCACCCTCGACCACCTGCAGGTTGGACGGATCGATCATGATGTCGGTGGTGACGGTGTAGCGCGGCTTGCTGAGCACGGCATAGGCGCCGCCAGCTACCGCGCCCGTGCCCGCCAGCACGGTGGAGAGCAGCAGGCCATTGCGCAGCCAGACGAACAGGCGCCCGAAATCGAGCTCCAGGAAATCGCCGATCTTGTCGAGCGTGACGGTTGTGGGACCGGCGGCCGCCTGGCCGCTGTTGGCCGGCGCCGATGGGGTCCATGCCGGCTCGCTCCCGAGCCGCGCATAGGCGCGGGATCCGGAGCGGTGTGGGTTCGGAGAAGCGATGTCAACCATGGCGTTAACGCCTCATTTTCCAAAGTGGCCTAGTGTTAAGACCTTATACAGCATGCCTGCCGGGTCGCTTCCGGAATGACCTTTCTTGGTTAAACTGCCCGCCGGCACCCGGATTTCAGGTGGAAACGTGAGCTATTCGGCCGTGGGCCCCGACCCCTCCGAGCCTGCCGCAGGCCGCCGGCGGAACGCGCTGACGCTGCTGCTCGTGCTCGGCATGGCTGTGGCCCTGGCCCTGCGTATCATCATCTCGCCCATGATGATGGAACGCGTAGTGGCTTATTCCGCCGAAGGCGGCGCCTTCTACGAGAAGCTGCATTTCGGCACCTATCTCATGTTCGCGATGCTGGCCCTCACCCTCTTCAGCAGGCCGTTCCGGTTGCAGGGTGAAGAGATCGACCGCTTCAAGGCTTTGCTTTGGTTTTGCCTGGCCATGATCGCCTTGGTGGCGGTCTTGTTCGCCCTGGGCCGCCCCGGTGCGTCGGTGTTCCTCATCGACACCTATCTCTGTGCCGGCGCCGCGGGCCTGAGTGTCCTGGCACTAGGCCCCGACGCGCGGCGCGTCCTCGCCGAATTCGTGCTGGCCATCCTGATCCTGAGCGCCGTGATCGGCATCGGTGAGGCGCTGACCGAGACGCGCCTGCTGCCCTATGACCTGGTCGAACTGACATTCCGACCCCTCGGGCTTTCCGAACACCCGCTCGCCCTGGGCGCGCTCTGTGCCACCGCCATCGGCTTTGTCGCGCTGACGCGCTGGCGCATCTGGGTGCGCCTGCTGGCCATCTTCGTCCTTTTTATCGGCTGTGCTGCCTCCGGCGCTCGCTTTGCCCTGCTTTTGTCGGTCGCCGAAATCCTGGTGCTGTTGCTGTTTCTTCCCTGGCCCCGGCTGTCGCGGCGCCACGCGCGGCGGGCCAAGGCCGTGGTGCTGCTGCTGACGCTGGTCGGCGGCACGATCATGGTCGCCCTGCTGGCTGGCGGCGGCCTGTTGAGCCGCTTCAGCGAGACGCTGTTCGACGAGAACTTCTACGCCCGGCTCACCGTCTACCAGGTCTTTTCCATGGTGGGCTGGAAGGAACTGCTGTTGGGCATGCCCCCCGCCGACCTGCTCGCCATGGTCAACAAGGAACTGGGCCTGCCCTTCATCGAAAGCGCCCAGGTGGTGATCGGGCTGACCTTCGGCATCCCGCTGGCGCTGGTTTTCACCTGGGTCTTCGGCTGGATCATGCTGCGGCTGCTGCGCGGCGCGCCGCTCGCGGCCTGGATCGGCACGGCGACCTTCCTGCTCGCCGCCTTGTCCAACAATACGCTGTCGGGCAAGCAGCCGATCATGACGATCGTCTTCGTGCTGCTGCTGGCTTTCGGTACGCCCCGGCAGGCCTTCGGCATGCCGCGACAGAACCGCCAGGCTGATTAGCCGGCGCTGTCCACCACCTCGACTCCACCGGCCCGGTTAAGCGTGTGGATGCCCTTGCGCTTCCATGCCGAGCCGGCGCGGATCGGCGCTGGCGCGGAAAGCATCACCGCCTCATCGTCGACGCGCAGCAACTCGGCCAGCCCCAGCCCACCGCCGTAGCTCCGCGAACCATCCTGCACCGGCAGGAAGGTTCGCCCATCCCGCTCGATGAAGGCGCCGCCAGGCCGGGTGCCGAAGCGATCGATGGCGATGGGGTTGAGCCTGTGCGGCGACCAGGGACCGCGCAGGTCCGGCGCCGAGAACACCACCAGGGTATCGGACGCGCTGCCCGATCCGCGCCGCTCGGTGCCGAACAGCCAGAACCGCCCGTCCCGCTGCAGCAGGGTGGCGTCATTGATGTCGATATCATCGAGCAGCACGGTGTGGACTTCCCACCGGTCGGGAAATGCGGCGGCGCGATAGAGCACCAGCCGCCGCGCCCCACCGCTTTCGGGGAGCATGAACATGGTCCCGTCGTGACTGAACACCTGCGGATAGGAGAGATGGTAGGGCTCTTCCAGCACCACCTTTGGCACGCCGAAGCGGCCATCGGGCCCGAGCCTGGCGACCGAAATCACCCCCTTGGCGGTGGCATAGGGATATTCCTCGACGAAGAGAAAGCACTCCCCGTCGCGCTCGACTACGAACGGGTCTGCGTAAAAGCGCGCGCCGTCATCCTCCAGCACTGCGAACGGCGCGCCGTCCAGCGCGGCGCGTTCGGCGACACCCGCGTCTTCGCCGATGCGGTACGCCGTCTGCCAGTAGAACGGCCGCCCCCTGCTCAACTTGTGCCGAAGCCGATCCAGCAGGCCCGTGGCCAGTTGCGGGAAGTAGTGACGCAGAAACCCTGCCGTGGCCGGCTCCGCCACCGGCGTATCGATAGGCGTCAGCGCGCCCGCAAAGAAGCGGGCGACGCTGTGCTCGACCAGTGAAATCGCACCGGCCAGGACATCGTTGCCAATTCGCGTCAGCCACAGCCTGTCCGAGATCATTGGCCGCGCGATGCCCACGGTGTCGTGGCCCACAACAGTTGTGATGACCGGCAGCGAACCCGTCGCCAGCATATGCCTTAGGCCATTGATAAACTGGCGATGGCCATCAAAGCGCAGCGCGAGCGTCGGGATGTCCCCCTCTTCGGGTTGGCCCGACAGGTCGATCAGCAGGTGCGGCTTGTCCAAGGGCTCCGCCGGCGGTGCATCGACCAGATGGGCGAGACCTTTGCCAAAGCGCCTGGCCTCGATTGCCAACATCCAGTCAGGCCGATGCAGGGGGCGAGCAGAGGTTGCGCGGTGTTGTACTCCGACGCGATAGCCTGCCGCCCGTAGACGCTGCAACAGCTCGACCTGCCACATCCGAACCGCGAGCGGGTCGAAAATGATTACAATTTTATTCAAATTGTTCGAAGTAATCGCGGCCATGCCCGTCAGATGCAGAGTATTTGGACGGTTATCAAGGGGAAGACCGCCAACAGGGTGAACGCCGCAAAAGTTAACTATGTGTTAATAGTTCACACACAACTGGGCCTCGGCGGCGTTATAGAAGGAGCACGGTGATTGCGTCGGTCGCCGTAGCTTTGCGGCAAGGACTACCCCATGAACTTCATTTCGCAACCCTATCGGAACAAGAAGAAGCTCCTGATCGTGTTCGGTACGCGTCCGGAGGCTCTCAAGTGCTTCCCGATTGCGCGTGCCGCTCTCGAGAACCCCCATCTGGTCACGGAAATCTGCGTCACGGCGCAGCACCGGGAAATGGTCGACTCCGTCATCAGCTTGACCGGGATGCCGGTGGACTACGATCTCAACGCCATGCAGCCCGGCCAGACCCTGTTCGACGTGACCTCCAAGGTCCTCACGGGGATGGAAAAGGTGCTCGAACAGTCAAAGCCCGATATCGTCATGGTACAGGGCGACACGACCACGGCCATGACCGCCGCCCTGGCCGCCTTCTACAAGCGCATCCCGGTCGCCCATGTCGAAGCCGGCCTGCGCAGTCACAACATCGACTCCCCTTTCCCCGAGGAACTCAATCGCCGCATCGCCGGCGACATCGCCACCTGGCACTTCGCGCCGACCGCCGAGGCCCGCGATAACCTGCTCGCCGAAGGCAAGGATCCGAGCCGCATCTTCGTCACCGGCAATACGGTGATCGATACCCTGCTCTACTTCTCGGATCGCGTGGATACCGACCTGTCGCTCAACGCCACACTGGCCTCACGCTTCCCCTTCCTCGACGAAGGCAAGAAGCTGCTGCTGGTGACCGGCCATCGCCGCGAGAACCATGGCGACGGCATCGAACGCATCTGCACCGCGCTCAAGGTACTTGCCACCCGCGGCGATGTGCAGATCGTCTATCCGGTTCATCCCAATCCGCAGGTGCGCAGCGTCGTCGAGGCACAGCTGGCCGATGTTCCCAACATCTTCCTGATCGATCCCCAGGACTACCTGCCCTTCCTCTATCTGCAAAAGCACAGCTACCTGGTGTTGACCGATAGTGGCGGTGTGCAGGAGGAAGCGCCTTCCCTGGGCAAGCCCGTGCTGGTGCTGCGCGAGAATACCGAGCGCCCCGAGGGCGTGGCCGGCGGCACTGCGCGCCTGGTCGGCACCGATATCGACCTGATTGTTTCGAACGCAACCCGACTGCTCGACGATCCCACCGCCTATCGCGGCATGGCCGAGCGGCACAACCCATATGGCGACGGCCGGGCCAGTGCCCGTATTCTGAAGGAGCTGCTGCGCGATGTCTGAGATTCGTACCGTTTCCGTGATCGGCATGGGCTATATCGGCCTGCCCACCTGCGCCATCTTTGCCAAGAGCGGCATCGACGTCCTGGGCGTCGACGTCAATGAAGACGTCGTCGCCAAGGTCAATCGTGGCGAGATTCATATCGTGGAGCCCGAGCTCGACGGCCTCATCCAGAAGATGGTCGAGACCGGCAAGCTCACCGCCTATACGACCCCGCAGCCCGCCGATGCCCATATCATCGCCGTGCCGACGCCGTTCATGAGCGAGCACGACCACACGCCGGACCTCAGCTACGTCATGGCCGCCGCACGCAGCTTGGCTCCCGTGCTCAAGCGCGGCGACCTGGTGGTGCTCGAATCCACCTCCCCGGTCGGCACGACCCGCAACATGACGATGCTGCTGGCCGAATTGCGCCCCGATCTGCGCTTCCCGCATCTGCATGGTGAAGACGCCGACGTGCTGGTCGCCTATTCGCCAGAGCGCGTGCTGCCGGGCAAGGTTCTGACCGAACTGGTCGACAACGATCGCTCCATCGGTGGTCTGTCCAAGGCTTCGGCCCAGCGCGCCGTTGCCCTCTACACCACCTTTGTGGCGGGCGATCTTTACATCACCAGCGCCGAAAGCGCCGAACTGGTCAAGTTGACCGAAAACGCCTTTCGCGACGTCAATATCGGTTTTGCCAACGAGCTGGCGGCCGTGTGCCAGCAGTTGGGCCTCAATGCCTGGGAAGTGATCGAGCTTGCCAACAAGCACCCGCGCGTCAACATCTTGAGCCCCGGACCAGGCGTGGGCGGGCATTGCATTGCCGTCGACCCCTATTTCATCATCGAAGCGGCGCCCGACAGCACGCACATCATGAAGGCGGCTCGCCAGATCAACTCGGACCGCCCCTATAGCGTTGTCCGCGATGTCGAAATGCTGCTCGATCCGAACAAGCACCAGACCATTGCCTGCCTGGGCCTAAGCTTCAAGGCCAACATCGACGACATGCGCGAGAGCCCGGCCGTCGACGTGGTGCGCCTGCTGTCCGAATTGCGCGATGTCCGCATTCTTGCGGCCGAGCCGCATGCCAAGGGCCTACCCAAGTCACTGCAGGGTCTCGGCGTGGAATTCACCGACCCGCTGACCGCCATCGACAAGGCCGATATCGTCGTGCTGCTGGTGGATCACCGCCACTTCAACCTGATCGACCCCGACGCGCTCAAGGACAAGAAACTGGTCGATACGCGTGGCCTTTGGACCTGGCGCAAGGCGCGTCGCACCGATGCGCGCATTGAGGGCCGCAACAGCCTGACGCGTCCCCGCCGGCGCAGCACCGACCGGGCGGCCTGATCATGGCCAGCACCGCTTGGGCTGAACACGCCTTGTTGGTGCAGCGCCGCCGGGAATTCCTCGGCGCCCCCATGCACGCACTCAGCATGGCCGAAACCATCGGACTGGCGGATGAGTCCATGCGGACCCGCCAGCCCCTGCTCCACACGGTCGTCAACGTCGCCAAGCTTGTGACGATGCGCAACAACGCCGAGTTGCGCGAGGACGTCGCCACCGCCGATGTCATCAATGTCGATGGCATTGGAGTGCTCTGGGGCGCCCGCCTGCTCGGCGTCGATATCGACGAACGCGTGGCGGGCGTCGACGTGATGACCGAAATCTTTGCGCTCTGCGCCGACAAGGGCTATCGCCCCTTCCTGCTGGGCGCCGAGCAGCATGTCCTCGATGCCATGGTGGTCGAACTGGCCCGGCGCTATCCGCGCCTGGTCGTCGCCGGTACGCAGCACGGCTATTTTGCTCCCGAGCAGGAAGGCGATGTCATCGCTGCAATCAATGCCTCGGGCGCCGATTGCCTGTTCGTGGCTTTGCCCACTCCCCGCAAGGAGCGTTTCCTCAAGCGCTATCGCAACGAGCTCCAGCCCAGCTTCGTGATGGGCGTCGGCGGCAGCTTCGACGTCTTTGCCGGCAAGGTGGCCCGGGCCCCTGCTCTGGTGCAGCGGCTTGGCCTTGAATGGCTGTTCCGCGTGGCACAGGAACCACGCCGCCTGTGGCGTCGCTACTACGACACCAACACCGCCTATGCGGCCCTGCTCTGGCAGGCCTACCGCAGCCGCGGCACGTCACACTAAGGGCAGCGCTCTAGGCGCTGCGCAACCGGTTCCGCAACCGCATCGTCAACGCCCTGGTCTCATTGGGATGGACCAGGGCGTTGAGCGCAAGAAACGCAGCGCCGCCAGCCGCACCACCGGCGATCAGCCCGACCAGAGCCGGCGCTTGTCTCAAGCCTCCACCGGCCAACGCAGCCGCCACGCCCGTTGCAGCCGCAATGCCGAGCGAAACAGCGATATCCCGCCAGGGTACCGGCACCGGCGTCAGCCTTTCACTGATGATTATGCAAGCCGCCAGGCTCGCCAGCGTGCCTCCGGCCAGGGCCAGGGCCGCGCCGGTCTCCGCCATGCTGGGGATCAGCAGCACCGACAAGCCGATCGTGCCGATCGACCCCGCACCATTGGCCAGCACCAGCAGCCAAGGCTTTTTGTGCGCATGCACCACGGCCCCATAGACGAAGCTCGTGAGGTTGGCGCAGAGCACCGAAACCGCGATTATGCCGAAGAGCTGGTCGACATGGCCATGATAGTCAGGCGGCAGGACCACCGCCGTGATATAGGGGCCCAGCGCAACCAGCAGCGCGGCTACCGGCAGGCACAGGCGCAACATCAGCGCCATCAGTCGCGACACGAGCGCCGTCGCCGCGGCCGGCCCCTCGGCGTCGAACTTGCCGACCACTTCTGGGAATGCGCCCATATTGATGGCATTGGCCACCATGTCGATCGGTTGCCGCGCCAGCGCGTATGCCGCCGCAAAGATCGCCACCGCGCCGGCATCGTAATAACCATTGAGGAACAGCCGCTCGGCATTGTTGAGCCCGAAGCCGACCAGCGCCATCACCACCAGCGGCACACCGAAAGCAAAGAATTCGCGCTGGGTGAACCGCGCCGGGCCAACGACCACCTTGCGCCACGCCAGCGCCCCCCCGACCAATCCGGCGATCAGCACGCCGAGGCTCGAGCCCAGCGAGATCGACAGAAACGTGCCCGGCACCAGCAGGATCGCCACCACCGGCAGGACAATCTGCAGGCCGGCCCGCAGGAATTCGAGCATGCTGTAGGTCGAATGGCGCTGCTGCATCTGCAGCACCGTCAGCGCGAACCGCCCCACCGCTCCCGCAACGAGATAGGCGCCGACGGCCAGGGCGAAATCCAGCCAGCGGTCGGGGGCGACCAGGGTGGAAGCGGCGGCCGAGGCCACCAGCGCCACCATGGTCGACAGCACCAGCACCCGGCCCGCCAGCAACAGGCTGCCGCGACTGACCTCGCCCTTGCCACCCAAGCGCAGCAGCGCGATGCGCAGCCAGTTGGTCACGGCGACATCGGTCATTTCGCCTATGGTGACAACCAGGGTCAGCAGGCCATATTCGGTCTGGTCCACCAGTCGGGTGGCAATGGCCAGCAGCAACAGCGCCGACAGGCGCGTCAGCAGGATCGCGGGCGCGTAGATGAGCGTAGATCGTAAAAGCAAGACGCGTTCCGCCATCATTGAATGCCTTGCCATACCGCCCGCGCGCGCGCAGGCCCAGCACTATTCGGGCACAGCGTGAATGCAGACAATTTGAACGAAAAGTCCAGGCGTAAACCCTGTCTTGATCCTTTGCTTTCGCCCGTGACCGGCTTGGGCTAGCAAAGCCGGTATGTTGCAGCGCTCCTCCGCCCTCCAGGTCATGGTCGCCACACCCTCGGCTACCGCCGGACAGGGTGGCGTCGACCGCGTCATGGCCACTCTCAAGCACCAGTTGGAACAGGAGGGGCGCTCAGATATCCAGGCTCGCTTCCTGCCCAGCCGCGGGCCCGGCTCGGTCTGGCTCTCGCCCTTCTACGCCCTCGGTTTCTGCCTGCGCATGATTGCCGCCCGCCTGCGCGGCAAGGTCGACGTAGTCCATATCAACCTCTCGAGCTTCGGCAGCACCTATCGCAAGCTGGTCATTGCCAGTTGCGCCCGCGCGCTCGTCATCCCTTATGTGCTCCACCTGCACGGCGCCGAGTACCAGGCCTTCTGGCATGAGGATGCGGGCCTGTTGGGCATGTGCATCCGCCAGATGTTCGAGCATGCTAACCAGGTGATCGTGCTGGGCCAGGTGTGGCGCGACTTCATCGCCCGCCGCGCCCCCGGCGCCGCCAACAAGATCACCATCATCCCCAACGCGACCGCTGCGCCGACACTGCCGCACCAGGGCGGTGGCAACAGTGTCCATATCCTCTTCCTCGGCCGCATCGGCGATCGCAAGGGCGTGCCGCAGCTGGGTGAAGCCCTGCACCGCATACGCGACATGCCCGGATGGCGGGCCACCATTGCCGGCGATGGCGCCGTTGACGCCGCGCGCGCCAAGGCCGTCGAACTGGGCCTGGCCGACCGCGTATCCATTCCCGGCTGGGTCGGCCCCGACACCGTCGCCCAGCTGATTGCCTCTGCCGATATCCTGGTCCTGCCGTCCTTCGCCGAAAACCTGCCCGTTTCGGTGATCGAAGGCATGGCGGCCGGCCTCGCCGTGGTCGCCACTCCAGTCGGCGCCGTCGAGGACATCATCGTGGATGGCGAGACCGGCCTGCTGGTGCCCCCTGGCGATGTCGATGCCCTTACGCAAGCGTTGACCCGGCTGGTTGAAACGCCAGAATTGCGCAGCCGCCTGGGCAGTAATGCGATGGCCGTGCATCGCGATCGGCTAGACTTGGCGCCGTTCGCCAAGGCAATCCGCGACGTCTGGCTGAGCGCCTCACGTTAAGCCTAAGGCCAATCGTCTATACCCGTCGATTTGCTATCTCTCTATAGTGACGCCATATTTTGTATATCGCGCGTGATTTTTGGAGATTGCCGGGCCGATGACTATTGGTGTTTCTGAGCCGCAGGTCGCAGCAGCGCGGCAGCGCGTTGCGACTTCGGCCGGTGCCATTGCCGTCGTCCCCATTCTCGATCAGGACACGTGGAATGCACTCGTCGACCGAGCCGTCGAGCCCCACCTTCCCCAGAGCTATGCCTATGGCGAGGGCAAGCGTGCCAAGGGCTGGCACGTCGAACGTGTCGCGTTCCAGCGCGGCCTCCGCACCCTGGCTATCGCCACGGTCCTGGTGCGCCGCATCTTGGGCATCCGGGTTCTCGCCCGCATCAACCGCGGCCCGCTTCCGCTCGAGGCGCTTTCGCCATCGGAGCTAACCGATATCTATGCCGCCATCCGCCGTCGCTGGCGCGGTCCGCTGCTGATCGCGCCCGCGCTGCCACACGGACCCGACAGTTCGAGCGTCCTGACTGAGGCCGGCTTTCGGCTGCGCCACGCCCGAGGCTGGATGTCCGGCCGTATCGACCTGGCCCGGACGCAGGAGCAGCTTTGGGCTGGCCTGGGTTCCGGCTTCCGCAACCGCGTGCGGCAGGGCGACAAGGCCAATCCCGACGTGCGTGTCGCCACCGACGCCGTTACCTATGACTGGCTGCTCGATCGCCACGTCGAGAACATGCGCGACAAGGGCTTTTCCGCCGCCGACCCGGTGTTGCTGCGGGCCTTGCGCGAAACGCGGCCCGAGGATGTCCTGGTGTTCCAGCTCATCCACCAGGGCCAGGCGGTGGCCGGCATGTCTGTCGTGCGGTTCGGCAATTGCGCCGAATACCACATCGGCTGGTTCGGCGCTGAAGGGCGCCGGCTCAATGCCGGGAACATCCTGATGTGGGAGGTGATCAAGAACCTCCAGCAACGGGGCGTCAGCCAGTTCGATGTCGGCGGCCTCAAGCCCGGCGATGGCTATACCCAGTTCAAGCGCACCATGCGGCCCATCGAGTTCCGGCTCGCTGGCGAGTGGATGAGCCTCTGATGGCGGTTCGTCGGGGGGAGACATGAGCTGGCTGGACCGCGCCCGCGGCGCCTATGTGCGAAGTCCGTCCTTCGTGCGTCGCACGCTGCGCCCGCTGATCGGCCTCATTCCGTCCAAGCTCAAGTTCGGTCGCAGCTACCAGCGCTGGCGTCGCGACATTGCACGGGCGTCGCAGGACCATGCCTATGCGTCTGAGCGGCACCTGGCATCGCTGCGCGCCCTGCTGGCAAAGGCGCACCATGGCAGTCCCTTCTACCGGAAATTGATCGAAACCGCCTTCGGCGACGGTTTTGACCCCGGCACCTTTTCGCTGGACGACCTGCGCCGCCTGCCCATCCTCGACAAGGCCGCCTTGCGCGCTGCGGGCGAAACCGCGCTCGCCGAACCCAGGGGCCGGCTGGACTGGACCGAGACCAGTGGCTCCAATGCCGAAGCACCCTTCGGCTTCTTTCTCGACAAGGATCGCAGCGCCCGCGAAATGGCCTTTGTCTATGACGTCTGGTCGCGCATCGGCTTTTCCGAGAGCGACGCGCGCGTTTGCCTGCGTGGTTTCGGCCTCGATCCGGAGGGCCTCAATATCCACGACTGGGATCCCGCAATGCGGGAATTGCAACTCTCCGTCTTTCCCATGACCACAAAAGACGCTGCGCTGTATCTCGATCTGATCGACGCGCGCGGCGTCCAGTTCATATACGGCTACGCCTCGGCCATCGAGCTGTTCTGCCGGCAGATGCAAACGCTGGGGCGCATTCCCAAGCGCCCCATCAAGGGCATCATGCCCATCTCCGAACCCATCTACGACCATCAGCGCCAGATGATCGCCGAGACGCTGGGCAATCCGCCCTTTGCCTGCTTCTACGGCCTCAGCGAAAAGGTGTTGTTCGCTGCCGAGGTCGCCGACGCGCCGGGCACCTACGAGTTCGACCCGCTCTATGGTCTGGCCGAACTCGTCGATGCCAAGGGCAATCCCGTTACCGAGATCGGTCGCGAGGGTCGGCTCGTCGGCACGGGGTTCCTGTCAACCGGCATGCCGTTCATCCGCTACGAAACCGGCGACTTTGCCCGCCTGGTGCAATTGCCGACGGCGGAAAACGGCCAGAGAATGCGCGTCTCCGACCTGACGCCACGCCGCAAGCCGAACTTCCTGATCGCCCATGACGGCACGAGGGTCGTGACGACCGACCTGACCCCGGCCGAGGGGCGTGTGCTCAAGGGCATTGCAGAGTTCCAGTTCTACCAGGACCAGCCGGGCGAGGTTGTCCTGCGCTACGTGCTTGCCCCGGATGGCAGCGTGGAGGATGCCAAGCGCATCGCGAGCGAACTGGGGCAGCGCTGCCACAACCGGCTGACCTTTCAGGTGCAGCAGGTCAAGCGCATCGCCGCCGGTCGCAACGGCAAGCGTGCCTTTATCGACCAACGGCTCGATATCGTCCGCTATTGAGCGGGTATGAGCCCCAGCACAGCGAGCAGGTCAGTGTCCGGCACGGCGCGGCCGTCAGGCACGATGACGGACATGCCATATGGGTTTGAATATTCCCAGATCGACCAGGGGAAGCCGAATTTCTCGGCCTCAGCTCTGACAGCCGCCAGATAGCGCAGGCGGTCCGGGTTGAAGGCCCCCATGCGACCATCCGGCGTCATGAGGATGGCGCCGAACTCCCCCATGAACAGGCGCTGGGGAGCGACGTCGTGTGCCTCCGCCCAAGCGACGGCCTCGCCGATGCGGGCCTCGAGCTGGGGCTGACCCCAGTCCTGGGCAAAATACTCCGCTACCACGCCCTGCAGTTCGACGATGGTTCGTGCCTGCCGTCCCATGTCGATCCCGGCGGCATCCATATGCGCCCGCAGGGCAGCGATCGCCTGCTCGGGGCTCCCCTCCGAAGCCGGCCATGGCAGGCCGGAGGCAAAGCCGTCCGGATCGTCGGAGCGCTGATGGGTAAAGCTGTGCGGCTCGTACATGTGAAAGCTGTAGAGCAGGTTCGGATCGTCAAAATCGGGCTTGAGATCGGTCAGCCCGGTAATGCTGCCGCCACAGGCGCCGGTAGCGACCACCGTCAGGTCCGCGCTGACGGCGCGGATATCGGCGACGGTATCGGCCATGATCGTCTGCCAGTCTTCGGTGCCGCTGGCGTCGCAGGGATAATAGGCAGGTTCGTTATAGGGCTCGATTGCCACGTCCCCGACGCCCACTGCGACCAGCATCTGCGCCACCTCGACGACCATGGCCCGATACGCGGCGACGCCGGCGCTGTCGGCGCCGCCATAGATCATGTCCATGCCGTATTGGGGTACCTGGCTGACGCCATGGAGGTTGAACACCACCTTGAGGCCTGCCGCGGTCACCTTGCGGACCGCGGCTTCCAGCACATCGAGCGCCTCCCGGCGCTCGGCGCCCTCGCTTGCCGCCAGAGGACCGGGATCGACACTGAGCCGGATGAAGTCGAACCCCATCGCCCGAATGCGGGTGAACTGATCTCCATCGGGCCAATCCTCGAGCGGACGTGCGCCGGCAAGCCACTCGGCCTCGTCGCGATAGGGCGGCCAGCGATAGCTCCCATCCGCGTTGAGCGGCGACCAGTTGAGCCAATCATGCACGCCGACGCCGCGCCTGAGCGCAATGGGTTCCGCAAAAGCCGCGCTGGTCAATGCGAGACAGGCAGTAGCAACGCAGGCCAGACGCTTCATGGCAATACTCCGATCGACGCCGGCGATGTTAACCCATCGCGCCGAAAACGCAGCGCGATAGGCACGGCATTGTCGGCTTGTAGTGTATGAGGGCTGAAAGAGCTGGGCTTTCGATGAAGCTATCCTGGTACGTCAACCGCCTGCGCAATATGGAACCGGCCGAGATCGCTCATCGGCTGGTCGAAAAAGCGCGAAAGCTCGCCTCCAAAAAGCGCCATCAGGGCTGGTCTGGCGCCGGCAATCCGACACTGCATCCGGTCTTTCCCAACCTGCCGAGCCGGGTGCTTGCCGCTTCGCCAGGCCAACGGCGGGCTGTTGCCGAGGCAGCGGCAGATTTCCTGGCCGGACGCTACGCCGCCCTGGGCCGCCAATGGCCCGAGCGCGACCCCGGCGCCCTGTTTCCGCCCGAGCTATGGCGCCTCGATCCCGTCACCCAGGCGCTGTGGCCGGACTCCGCCACCTATGCCTTCGACATCGATTTCCGTCACGACGGCAGCCGAGGCGACGTCAAATATGTCTGGGAAATCAATCGACTGCAGTTCCTGCCCGTCTTGGCCGCACACCATTTGCTGCAAGACGACGAGGCAAGCCTGGGCACCATCGAGGCTGCCCTGATCAGCTGGCACGACGCCAACCCGCCCTATGGCGGCGTCGCCTGGGCTTCGGGCATCGAAGTGGCCCTGCGCGCGATCAGCATCATGCTGACCCTCGACATGTTGGGCCACCGACTGTCGGACAATTTCCGAAGCAAGGCCGGCGAAATCCTGTCGGCCAGCGCTTTCTGGTTGCCGCGCTTTCCCTCGCGCTTTTCCTCGGCCAACAATCACTTGGTGGCCGAGCTGGCCGGCGAGTATCTGCTCGCAATTTCGCTCGGTCACGACGCCGACCGGCCGTGGCAGGATCTGCTTGCCGAGTTGGACAAGCAGATCCTGCCCGATGGCAGTGGCGCCGAGCAGACGCCCACCTATGCCGCCTTCACCGCCGAACTGGTGCTGCTGTCGGCCATGGCGGCACGCGATGCCGGTACACCCCTGCCACAGCAGGCTGGGCAGCGGCTGGCGGCCTTTGCCGATTTCATCGCCTGGCTCGGGACCGGCGAGTTCGGCGACAATGACGAGGGCCGGGTCGTCACACTCGGCGCGGAGGCCGACTATGCGTCCTCGGTGGCAGCGGCCATCGCAGGTTTCCTGGGCGCACCCAGTCCAGTCGCGGCCCCTGACGATTTCCGCGGCTTGGTCTTCGGCACGCCGTCCGATCCGCTGCCACACCCGTCTGGCCTGCATGGCTTCGCCGACGGCGGCCTCTCGGTGTGGCGCGGGGACATAGCTGGTCGGCAGGTCGCTCTGCGTTTCGACCACGGGCCGTTGGGCTATCTCTCCATCGCCGCGCACGGCCATGCCGATGCGCTGTCGCTCACCCTCGATATCGATGGCGAGCCCATTCTGGTCGACCCTGGCACCTACCTCTACGGCTCCGGCGGCGTCTGGCGGGAGTGGTTCCGGTCGACGCCGGCGCACAATACCCTCAACCTCGGTGGCCAAAGCCAGAGCACTATGTCTGGCGCCTTCAACTGGTCGCACAAGGCCACTGCCCGGCGCCTCGACCATCCCCCGACGCAAGACTGGCTGACGGCGGAGCACGACGGCTACGAGCGCCGCTTCGGCGCGCGCCACCAACGGCAGGTCAGGTGGGATGGCGGCTCCATCACCGTTCACGATCGCCTGATCGGCACCGCCCAGCCCGCCGAGATCGTGTTTCAACTGGCCAGCGGCCTCGATGTCGAGCGGGACGGGAACGTGGTAACGGCCAGCCGCAATGGCATTTCCGTGATGCGCATCACCCTGCCCAGCGATAGTGTGACAATCGCCTCGGGCGGGGAGTTTCCGGGCTCCGGCGGCTGGGTTTCGCCGCGCTTCGGCATCAAGCTGCCGGCGCCCCGCATCGCCTGGCGCGGGCGGGTCGACGCCGCCGGCGTGGCGTCGGTCCTGACCGTGCTCCAGCATTAACTAAGCTTTAGCAATTAAGGGGTTTTGGCCCGGCCGATCTGGCATTTGTAGCAACGCGGCAGGCCTCTTCCAGACCCGCCTGCCCGCCCTTCCCATGCCACCAGGGAGCAGATGCAAATGATCGATGAACTCGTCGCCAAGGTTATGGACAAACTGACCTTCGAGAACATGGCAACGGCCGGCCTGCTGTTCCTGACGGCCTTCGTCAGCGCGTTGATCGCTTACTGGCGGACGGTGGAGAAGAAGTCCTTTGCCGAGTTCTTCGAATTCGCTTTGCCCAAGGAAGTGATCCTGCATGCCTCGGCCCGCGCCGATGCCCTGTTCTGGATCACCAAGCGGCTGCTGATGCCGTTCCTGCTGATCCCCTCGGGCGTGATCTTCGTCTCGGCCGTCGCCTTTGCCACCAATCAGGGCCTGGGCGCGCTGCTCAACATCCACGAACCCCTGATCGCCGGTCCCGCCGGCCCGCTGGTGGTGATCGCTTTCACCATCACCATGCTCCTGGCCTATGATCTTTCCTACTACCTCTACCATGCCGCCCAGCATCGCTTCCCGCTGCTGTGGGAACTGCACAAGGTGCACCACTCGGCCGAGGTCATGGTCGGCATCACCAAGGACCGGGTGCATCCGCTCGACGACCTGCTGAACCGCATGTGGGATGGCGTCATTCCCGGCATCGCCTTCGGCATCTGGACGCTGATCGCGCTCGATCCAGTGGAAGTGACGATTTTCGGCATCAACGTCTACGTCATCCGCAACATCCTGATGATGGACTTCGTCCGCCACACCCATTTCAAGATCTCGTTCGGCCCGCTCAACAACGTCGTGCTCTGCCCCCATTGGCACCAGCTGCACCACAGCGTCGACCCGCGCCACTACGACAAGAATTTCGGCCTGCTGTTCTCGTTCTGGGACCGCATGTTCGGCACCCTGGTGGTTCCCGAGCCCGATGAAGACTTCAAGTTCGGCCTGATGGATCGCGACGCCCACGAATACCAGTCGCTGTTCGGGCTCTATATCCTGCCGCTCAAGAAGATGGGCCTGATCCTGGTTCGGGCGCTGCGCCGCACCCCGGCCGGCAAGCCGGTCGAAAGCACCCAGCCATGAACATGCATGCCTCCGGCGTGACGGTTCGCGCCGACCGGGTGGAGATCGTCACCGACACCGCCCGCCTCGCCGAGATCGGCCCGGCCTGGGACGAACTGTGGTCGCGCACCGATGGCCTCGTCTTCCAGAGCCACGCCTGGATTTCGGCCTGGTGGCGGACGCTTCCCGATCGCGACCGGCAACGCCGGCAGCTGCGCGTCGGCCTGGTGTGGAATGGCGACCGTCTCGATGCGGTCATGCCGCTCAGCATCCACAAGCGCCGCGGCCTGCGCTTCCTGGAATGGGCCGCCAACAGCTATAGCGACTACGAGGACATCATCGCGGTCAGGGACTGCCCGCCCGCAACCCTGCAGCGCCTATGGGCCGAATTGACGGCAATGGGCGGCTTCGACATCGCCCTGCTCAACCGCCTTTGCCCCGGCGCGCGGACCCGCGAGTTGCAAAGCACAGGCACGCGCCCGGCGCTGACGCCAAACCACCGCAGCGAAATCAGCCATAGGGTCAGCGGCGACTGGTCCACCGGCCAGGCCTGGTTCGACAGCCAGTCCAAGAAAACCCGCCAGAACTATCGCCGCAAGCAGGCGACCCTCGCCGAGTCAGGCAAGACACAGTTCCGCCTGGTGGGCCCGGACGAGCCGCTGCGTCCGATCCTCGAGCGGCTATCGGCGCTGAAGCGCCAATGGCTCGATACCCGTGGCCGCACCTCGACGCTGTTCGAGGAAGGCGAAGTGGCGCTCTCGGCCCTGGTGGAAGCCCTCGCCCGTGCCGGCCTGCTCCGCCTCTTCGTGCTCGAAGTGGATGGGCTGATCGTGTCCATCTCGGTCAATTTCGAGCAGCGCGGCACGCTGATGGCCTTCGTCACCAGCTACGACCCCGCCTTCGAGCGCGGCTCGCCCGGCACGCTGCTGATGACCGACTATATCATGTGGGCCTTCGACCGCGGTCTGCACACAGTCGATTTCCTCTGTGGCGCGGAGGCCTTCAAGCGGCGCTTCGGCACCGAGGCGGTAACCCTGGGCACGCTGACGGCGCCCGGCTCGCTCCGCGGTCGCGCTGTCCTCGCGCTCGACCGCGCACGCCACGCCCTGGAACAGCGCCGCCCGCAGAAGCAGCCGGACACCCCTGCCGCCGACTAGCCGCGATAGCCCACGTCGATCACCGCCTTGCCGCTGGCAAAGCGCGAGACGCAGGCGCACATCCGGTTGCCTTCGTGCTTTTCCTCGGCGCTGAAGAACACATCGCGATGATCGATCGCGCCGTCATGCGCGACGATATCGACAGCACAGAGCCCGCATTCGCCGCGCTGGCAATCGTAGATCATGTCGATGCCGGCCCCCAGCAATGCGTCGAGCAAGGTCTGGTCCGGCCGCACCGCCACCGAGCGTCCCAATCCCTGCACTTCGACGCTGAATGGCGCCTCGGCATAGAGCCCGCTGTCGCCGAACACCTCGTAGCGCAGCCGCCCGAGCGGCCGCCCTGCCGCAAGCCAGGCGGCCTTGACCGCATTGAGCATGTCTATCGGCCCGCAGACATAGAGTTCGCCATTGGGCGGCAGCGCTGCAATTTCCGCCTCGACATCGATGCGCCCACCCGCATCGCCGGCATGGACGGCCACTGCGCTCCCCAGCTCGGCTTCCAGCCGATCGACAAAAGCCATCACCGAGCGGGTGCGTCCGCCGTAAGCCAGGCGGAACGGCACGCCGCGGCGTTGCAGGGCGAGTGCCATGCCATAGATCGGGGTGATGCCGATGCCGCCCGCGATCAACAGGTAGTATGGCGCCCGCCACGCCAGTTCGAAACGGTTTTCCGGCAGGGTCAATTCGACTGTCGAACCAACATCGAGCCCCCACATGAAGCGTGAGCCGCCGCGGCTGTTCTCGTGATGCTTGACCGCCACGCTGATATGCCCCGCCGGGGCCGGCAAGCAGCTATAGGTGCGGATCGCCTGTCCCTCGCCCAGAGCAACCTTGAAATTGCTGTGAGAGCCCGGATCGAAGCGCGGCAGCGCCCCTTCGACGGCAAATTCGAGCAGCCGGACATCGTCGGCAATCGTCTCTGCCCGCGTCAGGGTGCCCTGCCGCCATCCCTGCCTGTTGCGCATCAGACGCTCCTATTCGCCGACCAAAGCCAGCGCCCGCACCCGCCGCAACAGGCTCCGGTCCTCGGCCATGACATATTCGAGGTTCTGCCGCGCCAATCGCGCATGCTCGCGCGCCAGCGCCTCGGCCCGTCCGCCCTCGTGCAACTCGATGGCGCTGACGATAGCCTTGTGCTGCGCCTGCCCTACCAGCAGCGATTGCCGGAAGGCCGGCACGTCGGCCTGCTTGTCGAGAAACGCACTGGGCGAAGCAAAGGGCAGCCGCGTCACCCGCTCGATTTCGCGCCGGATGGTCTGGCTGCCGGACAGTCCCGCCAGCGCGTCGTGGAATCCTGCATTGAGTTCGACATAGCGTTCGAAGTCCATGTCCTGCGGCCGGTCGCGGATCGTCTCGTCCAACGCCCGGACGAGGTCCTGGATCGCCTTCATCCGCACGGGCAACACGCCGCGTTCGGCCGCCAGCCGCGCCGCCGTGCCTTCGAGCACGCCGCGAAGCTCGATGGCATCGACCACCTCCTCGCGGGCAAAGCCGCGCACCGCGTACCCGCCCGATGGAATGACCTCGAGCAAACCCTCCTGCTCCAGTCGCGCCAGGGCAGCGCGGATCGGTGTGCGCGAAATGCCCAGCCGTGCCGCGATCGCCACCTCGGACAGCCGTTCGCCGGGCCGGATATGACCATCCAGCACCAGATCGCGCACCCCCATCAGCGCCTTGAGCGACTGCGGCTGCTGCCGCTTTTGCAGCGAAGCACCCATGGCCTACTCCGCCGCCGCACGGTGCGGCTCTTCTTCGGCAATCATCGCTTCGATCAGCTTGCGCGCCCACATCGAGCCCGCGTCGATGTTGAGGTTGTAGATGACGTGGTCCGGATTGTTGTCGATGGCGATCTGCTGGGCCTCCAGAATCCGCTCGTCCTCGCGGAAGATGCCGGCCACGCCTTCGCGCAATTCATGCGTGCGACGCTGCTCGGATGTCTTGTAGTTGCGGGCAAAGGCCCAGAAATAGTGGCAGGTCTTGTCGGTCTCGGGCGTGATGGTGTTAAGCACGAAGCCGTTGACGCCCTGGCTGCGATCGCCTTCGGGCGCACCGGTTCCGGCTAGGGCCACGCCCACATCGATGGCGATGGTGGCCGGCGCCTCGAAATTGATGATCTGCCAGCGGTCGACATTGCCGGGCTTGCCCAGTTGGCCGCGCCAGAAGGGTGGCGCGTCGATATCCTTCATCCACCGCGTGATGGTAGCCGTCCGCTCCGAATGGGTCGCCGTGAACGGCGCCTCCGCCACGGCGCGGTTGCCGATGGACGAGCCATGCACATAGGTCTCGTGGGTCAGGTCCATCAGGTTGTCGATGACCAGCCGGTAGTCGCACTTGGCGTGGATCAGCTTGCCATCCGCTGCCCATTCCGGATCGTCGTTCCAATGCAGGTCGGGGATTCTGGCCGGGTCGGCCAAGGCCGGATCACCCATCCACAGCCAGATGAAGCGGTGCTTCTCGACAATCGGGTAGGACACCACACAGGCTGACGGATTGATGGTGTCCTGCGACGGCATGTATACACAGCGGCCGGAATCGTCGAATTCGAGACCGTGATAGCCGCAGATAACATTGTCGCCATAGAGCTCGCCCATCGACAGTGGCAGCAGCCGATGCCAGCAGGCATCCGCCAGCGCCACCGGGCTTCCGTCCTGCTTTCGGTACATGACCACAGGTTTTCCGCAGATCTTGCGCGGCAATAGCTCGCGCTTGACCTCGGTATCCCAAGCCGCCGCATACCAGGCGTTCATCGGAAATGTCTTGGCGGTCATCGCCGTGCTCCTCTTGCAGCAGGCCGGCTCGGAAGCCGGGAAACGCTGATTGTATACATTTTTGCAGGGCAGACTGCCCTTTTTCAGAAGCCATCGCCGATTCGGCGCAGGCCGGCGGGCAGGCTACCCGCATAACAGGATTGGGCCCGGCGCGCGGCCGGGCCCTGTCGCTCAAGCCTCGGCGATGGCTGCCTTGGCAGCCTCGTGCAGCGCCGCGCCGTCAAGTCCTGCCGCAGTCATATCGGTGTACCACTGGTCGATGGTTGGCTGGGCGGCTTCCTGCCAGCGCGCCGTCTCGGCTTCGTCGAGCTGCACGATATTGTTGCCGGCTTCCACTGCCACCTTGAGCCCGATGGCGTCGCCTTCGTCCATCACGCGGCCGAACTGGCGAGCGGTTTCGACGCCTGAATTCTCGTCGATAATGGCCTTCAGGTCATCCGCCAGGCCGTTGTAACGGTCCAGGTTCATGGTGAAGCCAAAGGTCTGGCTGTAAAGCCCATGCGTCCCCGAGAAGCCGGTATGGTTCTTGACCAGTTCGGCCACCTTGAGCGAAGGCGTGACTTCCCAGGGGATGGTCGTGCCATCGATGACACCGGTCGACAGCGCCTCTGGCACCTGCGGCACCGGCATACCGATCGGTTCGGCACCGAGCCGGCCCAGCATGTCGCTGATGATGCGCGAGCCCCCGCGGATCTTCATGCCCTTGAGGTCTTCGAGCTTGGTGATCGGGTCCTTGGTGTGGAACAGCCCGGGGCCATGGGTATGGACACAGATCAGCTTGACGCCATCGAACTCGTTCATGGCATTGGCTTCGACATATTTATGGAAAGCCACCGAGGTTGGCTCGGCCGTCGTGACCATGAACGGTAGTTCGAACACTTCCGACTTGGGGAAACGGCCCGGCGTATAGCCCAGCACGGTCCAGATCAGATCCACCACGCCATCCTTGGCTTGGTCGTAGAGATCCGGCGGCGCGCCGCCCAGCTGCATGGCGGGATAAAGCTCGAACTTGATCCGGCCGCCTGAGGCTTCCTCGACCCGCTGGGCCCATGGCTCGATCGCCTTGGCGGGAATGGTGGCCTGGGCCGGCAGCATCTGATGGACGCGCAGCGTGGTCGTATCCTGTGCGCGCACAATGGCAGGAGCGGCGAGAGCGACGGTTCCCGCGGCGGTGCCAATCAAAAATTCACGTCTCTTCATAGTCTCCTCCTCCTATGTTGTTTCTCTCTCCCCGCTACCCGCCCAGGGATGCTCAATGCAGCCACTGGACCAAGAACAGGGATATCGACGGAAAGGCCACCAGGATCACCGTGCGAACGAGATCCGATATCAGGAAGGGCGTGACCCCAAGAAAGGTCTGCCCGATGCTGGTGCCTTTGCTCATGGAATTGATGACGAACAGGTTCATGCCCACCGGCGGACTGATGAGCCCCACCTCCACCACGACAAGGGTGAGGATGCCGAACCAGATCGAGAACTCCTCGGGGCTGAGCCCGAAATCGAGCGCCAGCGTCACCGGATAGACGATCGGGATGGTCAGCAGGATCATGGACAGCGAATCCATCGGTCCGCCCAGGATCAGGTACATGATCAGGATCAGCGTCATGACCAGCCACGGGTTGAAGCCCTGCTCGGTAACAAAGGCTGCAGCGGCCTGCGGCAGCTGGCTGAGCGCCAGGAAGTTGTTGAGCGCCGCGGCGCCCAGGATGATCATGAAGATCATGCCGGTGCCGGTTGCCATCTGCACCATGGCCGTGCGGAAGGCCGGCCAGGTCAGGGTGCGGTTGAAAATGGCGATCAGCCCGGTGCCTACCGCACCCACCGCCGCAGCCTCAGTCGGCGTAAAGATACCGGTATAAATGCCGCCAATGACGGCCAGGAAGATCACCGGTGCCGGCCAGATACGGCCCAGCTGGCGGAAGCGTTCGCGATAGGGCAGGCGCGGATAGGCCGTGCCGGCATGCTCGGGCCGCACCCGCGCCACGATGGCGATGGTCAGGCAGTAGCCCACCGCCGCCAGCACCCCCGGAACGATGGCGGCCAGAAACAGCTTGGCGATATTCTGCTCGGTGAGGATGGCATAGATCACCAGGATCCAGGACGGAGGCACCAGGATGCCGATCGTGCCACCAGCGGCCAGGGTGCCGGTTGCCAGCGCACCCGAATAGCCGTGCCGCTTGAGCTCGGGCAAGGCCACCTGCCCCATCGTGGCCGCCGTCGCCAGTGACGACCCGCAGATCGAGCCGAAGGCGGTGCAGGCGCCGATCGAGGCCATGGCAATGCCGCCGCGACGATGGCCGAGCCATGCCGTGGCGGCATCGAACAGCGAGCGGGAAACCCCACTCATCGCCGCAAACTGCCCCATCAGCAGGAACAACGGCACCACGGCGAATGAGTAGCTCGAAAAGGTCGAATAGGTCAGCGACTTGAACAGCGCAAAGCTGGGATTCCAGCTCTTGGTGATGAGATAGTTGCCCACCACGCCCACCACCAGCATGGCCAGGCCGATCGGCATACGCAGGAAGATCAGGACCAGCAGGACCGGAAACGACCACAGGCCCAGTTCGATATTGCTCATCAGAAGAGTCCCGGTTCGGGCTTGTAGGGATTTCGCGAGAACGCGTTGGCGCCGGAGCGGACCACGCAGTAAAGGCTCACCAGCAGCATGCCTATCGCGCCAAGCATGGCCGCCGCATAGGTCAGCCAGACCGGCACGTGGAGGATGAAGGTCATCTCCTTGTTGCCGTACTTGTCCAGCATGCCCACCGCGAAGCGCCAGACGATGAACGCGGTCATCACCAGCATGATGATGTCCATGACCAGTTCGATGATGGCTGCCGCGCGTGCCGGGAAGGCATCGGTCAGCAACGCCACGTCGGCATGGCCCCGCAGGTACTGGGTGAGCGGCATCGAGCAGAAAATGGCGAACAACACGCCAAACTGCACGATCTCCACGTCACCCGGAACGGGCTTCAGGCCCAGTGGAATGAGCGCACGTCCGACCACGCTGGCGGCAGTGATGATGGTGAGGATCACAAGGGCCACGCCCCCGGCAATGGCAATGCCGGTAGCAAGGCCGAAGACAGCGCGGCCCAGCCGCGTATCGTCCATCAGACCAGCTCCCCGCCAGTCCCGAGGCGACTGCGATTGGCATCGCTCGACGCGCGGTCAGTCCCGAAAACCCCCAGCATGGTCCCTCCCGTTTTTCCCGATTAAAGGCCCGGCCACCCAACAAGTAAAATGACAAATTTTGCCGCGCTCATAACCCCAGGATTATCGCATCGAGCGGAATTCTGGCCATTTTGTCAGCAAACGATAATCCAGCCAGAATGCTAGGCGCCCTGGACGAAAAGGCTAACCCGTTCGGCGGCAGCGGCGAGCTTATGGTCCTCCCAAACCATAATGTTATTTTGTATAACTAAATTGTCGGACACGACAAGCGGACCGTGCCAACGCGGCCTGACCGACGGAAATAACGCCTGATGACGAGCGAGCCGCCCATGCCCACTGTCGCCTCACCTTCGCCCGCAGAGGACGCCCTTGAGACTGGAGCCACTGCCAGCATTGTCGGCTATCGCCTGCGCCGGGCCCAGCTCAGCGTGTTCCAGAAATTCCATGCTGTCTTCGAGGAGCTCAAGCTGCGACCGGCAGAATATTCGGTTCTGGTCCTGATCGCCGACAATCCGGGTCGCAAGCAGACCGAGATTGCCGAGGCGCTGGGCATCAAGCGCGCCAATTTCGTGACGCTGGTGCACGGACTTGAAGAGCGGGGGCTGGTGGAACGCGTCCCGTCCGCCAATGACAGGCGCGCCAATGCCCTGCACCTGACGCGCGCGGGCGAGGCCTTCCTTGCCCATGCCCGCGCCGTACACACAGCCATGGAAGACGAGCTGGTGGCCCGCCTGGGTGGCGCTCAGGCGCGCGACCGGCTTCTGGCCCTGCTCGACCGGCTGACCTAGCGGAACACGGGCGGGCGCTTTTCGAGAAACGCCCGCAACCCCTCCTCCGCGTCCGGCCCGGTCTGGCTCAAAGCCGCGGTAAGACTTTCCGCATAGAGTCCCGCTTCGGGCGGCATGGCGGCGATCTGGGCGATGGCCTGGATGATGAAGCCGTTGATCGTGGGCGAGTTCTTCGCGATGCGCTCGGCCAGCTCGAACGCCTTGTCCAATGCCTGCCCCTCGGCCACGACGTGATGCGCCAGCCCAAGGCGCTCGCCGTCGGCGCCGGAATAGGACCGGCCGGTCAGCATCATCTCGGTCAGGCGATCGGGCCCGATGAGCCTGGAAATCCGCACCGAGCCGCCGCCGCCCACGAAGATGCCCCGCATCCCCTCGGGCATCTGGAAGCGCACCGTCTCCTCGGCCACCCGCACGTGGCAGGCCGCGGCGAATTCCAGGCCACCCCCCATCACCGCGCCGCTCATCGCCGCAACAACGGGGATTGGCGAGGTGGCGATCCGCGCCATCACCCGGTGCCAGTTGCGCGAATGAGCCATCACTTCGAGCGGCTCGCGCGCCACATGCTGGGACAGATCGAGGCCCGACGAGAAGTGCCCGCCCGCGCCGCTCACCACGATGGCACGGATATCCGATGGCACCCCCGCAAAGAACGCGTCCAACGCCGCCACCAGATCATCGTTGAGCGCATTGCGCTTGTCGGGGCGGTTGAGCATCAGATGGACGATGGCGCCCCTGTTGGTCACCGTCAGCACGTCGGCCATGTCGTTTCCTTCCAATGCAATCGTCACGAGGCGCTCAAAAGCCGGCGCACGTCTTCGGGCAGCGGCGCCGAGCGGATGTCACCCGCCTCATTGCGCACCACCCAGACTCGTTTCTCATGCGCCTCGATGGCAACCTCGCCGTCGCGGAGCAGCGTGTGCCTGACCGAGAAGCTGGAGCGGCCCAGTTCGGTAATTTCGGATCGGATATCGACCACGTCGCCAAAGCGCGATGGCTTGATGAAGCGGGCGCCGGTATCGACCATCGGGATGCCGGCAATGCCGAAATGCTCCAGCCAATTGCGCTTGTGCATGGCAAAGGCGGCGGACAGCAGGGCCGCCGTGGCATTGTCGAAGAAGCGGAAATAGTTGGGGTAGTAGACGATGCCGGCCGGATCGCAATCGCCGAACTGAATCTCGACCTGGGTGGTACGCGTAAACATGGCCTCTCCCTACTTCGCCTGCATGCGCAGCGCGCCATCGAGGCGGACCACTTCGCCATTGAGATAGTCGTTCTCGACCATGGCCAGCACCAAAGCGGCAAACTCCTCCGGCCTGCCCAAGCGCGCCGGATTGGGGATGGCATTGGCGAGGCTGTCCTGCGCTTCCTGCGGCAGTTCCGCCAATAGCGGCGTCAGGAACAGGCCCGGCGCAATGGCCAGTACGCGGATGCCGAAGCGCGCGAACTCCCGCGCCGCCGGCAAAGTGAGCGCGACAATGCCCCCCTTGGACGCCGCATAGGCCGCTTGGCCGATCTGTCCTTCGAAAGCCGCCACCGATGCGGTCGAGATGATCACCCCGCTCTGGCCATTGCCGTCAGGCGCGCCCAGCGTCATGGCATGGGCGCAGAGCCGGAGCATGTTGAAGCTGCCGACCAGGTTGACATTGACGACCTTCTGGAATGCATCGAGCGGCATCGGCCCATCGCGTCCGACAATCCGCGCCGCGGTGCCGATCCCTGCACAGTTGACCAGCACCGAAGGCGCGCCCAATGCGGCCACCGCTGCATTGACCGCGGCGTCAGCGCTCGCTGCGTCGGCAACATCGACCGCGAAGAACTGGCCCCCCAACTCCTTGGCGACCGCCTCGCCCTTTTCGGCGTTGCGATCTAAGATCGCGACCCGGGCCCCTACCCCGGCCAGCATGCGCGCAGTGGCGGCACCCAGCCCTGAGGCGGCGCCGGTGACAAAGGCGGTCTTGCCCGAAATGTCCATTACACGGCCTCTGGATTCTCGATGAGCAGGGCAATGCCCTGCCCGCCACCGATACAGGCAGAAGCCACGCCGTAGCGGATGCCGGAGCGCCGGAGCTCATTGGCCAGCGTCAGCCCCAGCCGGATGCCGGTGACGCCCAGCGGGTGGCCGATGGCAATGGCGCCGCCATTGACGTTGAGCTTGTCCTCGTCGAGGCCAAGCTCATCGACACAGGCCAGGATCTGCGCGCCGAAGGCCTCGTTGATCTCGATGCGGCCGATCTGGTCGAGCCGTATGCCCGCGACCTCCAGCACAGCGCGGACGGCCGGCGCGGGACCGATGCCCATGATCTGCGGCGGCACGCCGACGGCAGCGCTGGCAACAATCCGCGCCAGCGGCCTGTGCCCGTTTGCCTTGGCATAGGCTGCCGACGCCACCAGCACCGCCCCAGCCCCGTCGACAATGGCCGAACTATTGCCGCCTGTCTGCACGCCGCCGAAGGCCGGCCGCAACTTGGCCAGCACCTCATAGGGCGAGGGGCGGATATGGCTGTCGGTATCAACACTCTCGACCCCGCGGGGCAGCTTGATCGCCCGCTTGTCGATACCCTCGATCGCGAAGCTTTCGCTGACAACCGGCACGATCTCCTCGGCCAGGATACCGGCATCGCGCGCGGCGATGGCCCGGTTGAAGCTGCGCTCGGCGAAGCGGTCCACCCGCTCGCGGGAAATGCCATACTGCTTGGCGAGGTTCTCCGCGGTGTCGCCCATGTTCACGCACCCGGCCGGGTCGTAGAGCGCTTCCCAGAGGAAATCCTTGAACTCCACCTTCCCCATGGTGAAGCCATTGCGGTGGGTATAGGCGGCGATCGGATTGCGGCTCATCGATTCACAACCGGCACCCAGCGCCAGCTCCACCCGGCCGAGCGACACCGAGTCCGCCGCCTGCGCGATCACCTCGAGCCCGGTGCCGCAGATGCGCTGCACCAGATGCGCCGGCGCTTCGATCGGCGCGCCCGCATAAAGCCCGATATGGCGCGGGGTGACATAGGCGTCGAACGAAGCCTGGGCCATCGAACCGGCAATGGTGTGGCCGATATCGGCGGCCTTGACCCCGGTCCGCTCGATGGCTGATCGAGCCGCCTTGATGCCCAGATCGATCGGCGAAATTTCCGACAACGCGCCGCGATAGTCGACGAACGGGGTGCGGGCACCGCCCAGCAGCCAGGCATCGTCGAAGGTGAGCCGAAGGCCTTTGCTCATGTCAGGCGCCTTTGCGGTTGAGGATGAGAATGTCCGGCCCCGGCTCGTCGCGATAGAGCGCTTCGACCAGCTCAGCACGATGGGTACGCACCGCCCGCTGGTTGATCGAGCCCTTATCGGTGATCTCGCCCTTGTCGATATCGGGGAGACCCGCCATGAGCAGCGCACGCGCCACATGGTTGGAACTGCCCGTTGACCGCTCGGCAAGGACTGCCAGGCTCTCCGCAAATTTCTGCCGCACCGAGGGGTGGTCGACGATCGTCCTTGGATCGGTGCCCGGCGGCAAGCCGGCATGGCGGGCACAGGCTTCGAGATCGGGAAAGATCATCGCGCCGATATAGTTGAGGTCGAGGCCCGTCACGACCACGTCGCGGATCAAGGGCGCACAGGCGCCGATAACAGAAGCCCGGACCGCCGAGAAATTGACCCAGGTGCCGGTGGAGAGCTTGAAATCCTCGGTGACGCGGCCATCGAAGATCAGTCCCTTGGACAAGTCATCCGGGTCGGCGAAGCGCACGGCGTCGCCGATCTGGTAGAAGCCTTCTGAGTCGAAGGCCTCGGCCGTTTTATCCGGGTCGCGCCAGTAGCCGGGCGTGACGTTCGGCCCCTTGAGGCGTAATTCGGTCTTGTCGCCATTGGGCACCAGCTTGACCGTCATGCCCGCGGCCGGCAGCCCGATATGTCCCGCCGCTTCCACCGGCCAGGTGGTGGTGAAGGCAAAGGGCGCCGTCTCGGTCGAGCCATAGCCCGTGATGATCAGGATGCGCTCGCCGGTTTCGGCACGAGCTGCGCGGTCGAGCCCGTCGAACACATGCTGGGCCAGCCCCGCCCCGGCATATTGCAGCAGCTTGAGCCGCGCGAACAGGTTGCGCCGCGCCTCGGGATGCTCGTCGAACGCCGCCACCAGGAATTCATAGGCCTTGGGCACATTGGTGAAGAAGGTCGGCTGCACATGGCGCAGGTTTTCGAGGGTCCGGCCGATGCGCGCCGGGGTGGGCTGGCCATCGTCGATGTAAAAACTGCCACCATTGTAGATCGCGATACCGGTATTATGGCTGCCGCCAGCCACGTGGTTCCACGGCATCCAGTCGAGCAGCACCGGAGGTTCATCGCCGAGGAAAGCCAGCGCCGTGCGGATCATCTCCTGGTTGCAGGCCATCATCCGGTTGGTGGTGATGACGCCTTTGGGCAGGCCGGTGGAGCCCGAGGTGAAGAGGACCTTGGCAACGGTGTCGGCCGTGATGGCATCGTGGGCGGCAGCAACCGCAGGCGTCACTGGGGTCTCGAGCAGATCGTCGAACAACCGCACCGGGCGGCCGGCGGGCGGATTGCACCGCACGATCAGCGGGATATCGGGCGCAAAAGTCGCCTCGATCGCCGCGGCGAACCGGGCGCCGTCGCTGGCATAGATCAGGCCCGGCGTCAGCAGCCCGGCAATATGCTTGAGCTTGCCATAGTCGGTCGAGACCAGCGAATAAGCCGGTGAAATCGGTGCATAGGGTATGCCGACCCAAATGGCCGCCATGCCAAGCAGAAAATGCTCGATCTCGTTGCCGGAGAGGATGACGAGCGGGCGCTCGGGCGACAGACCGGCATCGAGCAGCGCCTGCCCCAACGGCCCGATCCGCTCCAGCACCTGGGCAAAGCTCAGCTTGCGCCAGCCCTCCCCTTCGCGGTCGGCGATCAGCACGGTATCGGGGGTCTTGCTTGCCCAGCTCTCCAGCGCGTCGACGATGGAGCGCGGATAGGGCCCCAGGGTTTCCATGGAGCGCAGGATGGTGGTGCCATCGGCGCGATGCTCGGCCGCAGCCGCCATATTGCCCAGTCGCACCTGGCGAATGGGCGTGCCCAGATGGTCCATGACGTCCTCCCTCGCATTTAGTTATGCAGTATAACTATATTGCCCGCAAGTAGCGGCGATCAGGCGCGGTTGCCGTCTTACCGCGTTTTGAGCGGAATGCAGAGCGGGCGGCCATAGGCCGGGTCGGTGATGACCATGGCATCGACGTCGAAGACCCGCGCGATAAGGTCCTCGACCATCAGCTCCTCCGGCTTGCCGCTGGCCGCCACCACGCCGTCGCGCAGGAAGACCAACTGGTCGGCATAGCGTGCCGCCAGGTTAAGGTCGTGCAGCACCAGCACGATGGTGCGGCCGAACTCCGAGTTGAGCTGGCGCACCAGGTCGAGGCAATCGAGCTGGTGCGACATGTCGAGGTGGTTCACTGGCTCGTCGAGGCAGACGATCTCGGTTTCCTGCGCCAGCACCATGGCGATCCACACGCGCTGCAACTGCCCGCCCGACAGCGAACCGAGGTGGCGATGCCGCAGATGCGCGACGCCCGTGCCGTTCATGGCGGTTTCCAGCGCCCGCGTGTCGTCGTGGCTCCAGGGCTGCAGCATGGATTGATGCGGATAGCGGCCCAGCCGCACCAGCTCTTCCACGGTGATGTCCTCCGGCGCCGACGGGCTCTGCGCCAGCAGGCCGACCTGTCGGGCCAGGAGGCGCTCGCCCAGCTTGGCGATGTCAGTGGTTTCGAGCAGGATCCGCCCGGCACTCGGCCTGTGCAGCCGGCGGATCGCCCGCAATAGGGTGGACTTGCCACAGCCATTGGGTCCGGCCAGCACGGTGATCTTGCCGCGGGGAATGGCCAACGACAGCCTGTCGAGGATGGTCGCGCTGCCATAGCCCAGGGTCAGGTCATCGATGGCAATGGCCGGTTGGTCAGTCATGGCGTTGCCTGCTCATCAGGAGAAAGAGGAAATAGGGAGCGCCGATCACCGCCGTCACCGTCCCGGCCGGCACTTCGACCGGGCTGAACAGCACCCGCACGATCAGATCGGCGCCGACAAGCATGATGGCGCCGAGCAGGAAACTGGCCAGCAGGCCTGCATAGACATTGCGGCCAACCACCAGCCGCGCCAGATGCGGCGCCATCAGCCCGATGAAGCCGACGCCGCCGACAAAGGCCACCGACACCGCCGTGAGCCCTGCGGCGAGGGCAAAGACCAGCACCCGGAACACTGGCAGATCAAGGCCCACGCTGCGCGCCGACACCTCGTCCAGCTCCGCCGGCGGCATTTTCCGTGCTGCGAGCACCGCCAGCAGCAGCAGGGGCAGCAGCATCACGATGGTGACCTGGATTTCGCTCCAGTTGATCTCATTGACCGCCCCGGCGATCCAGCGTGCCGCCTGGCTGGTGCGATAGATCGGCCCGATCAGCATCATCACCATGACCAGCGCCTTGAACACGGCGGCAATCGCGATGCCGAACAGCAGCAGGCGCACCGCCGATGCCGCCTGCCGCCCCGCCAAGGCGAAGACCAGTGCGATGCCCAGCGTCGAGCCGACCACGGCCGCGACCGGCTGGTAGGCGATGGACGTCACCAGCGCATTGGATTCGTTGGACAGCGCCGCGAGGAACATAACCACGCCCAAGGCCGCGCCGTCGATAACCCCCAGCACGCCCGGTGAGGCCAGGGCATTGCGGGTGATCTTCTGCAGCAGGAAACCGGCCACGGCCATGCCGCCGCCAGCCAGCGCCGCAATCACCACCCGCGGGAGCCGCAATTGCAGCACGATCAGCTTCTGCGTCTTTTCGCCGGCGCCGAGGATAACTGACGCAACCTGCTCGAGCGGAATCCAGCTCGAACCAAACGCCACGCCGCTCAGGGCCAGCACGACGCCGATGCAGATGAGCACGGTCAATGCAATCGGCGCACGGGCCGCCGACAGCGTCGAGGTCAAGCCGCTCATGCTGCCCTCCGGCGCAAGAGTGTCACCAGCACGACGCCGCCCAGCACCGCGGTGATCGCGCCCACAGGGGCCTCGATCGGAAAGATCACGACGCGCGCCGCCACGTCGGCCAGCGTGGCATAGATCGCCCCGAGCAATGCCGCGGCGAAGATCTGCCTTCCATGCCGCAGGCCCACCAGCCGGCGCGCCGCATGCGGCACGACCAGGCCGACAAAACTCACCGGCCCGGCCATGGCGACCGACGCACCAGTCAACAGCGATATCGACAAAAAGCAGCCGATGCGCACCAGCGTCACCGGCACGCCCAGCCCCGCCGCGGTATCATCATCGGCCTGCATCGCGTCGAGCGGCCGCGCCAGCAGCAGCGCCAGCAGGGCCCCCAGGACGATGAACGGCCCGCCGCTCAGCGCCAGCGTCATCGGCCGATCGACAAACGACCCGGCCAGCCAGAACAAGAGGTTCTGCAACTGCGCCTCATTGTTGGTGAGAATGATCTGGACGATCGATTGCCCCAGCCCGGCAATGGTGACCCCGATCAGCACGATGCGGATCGGCGACAGACCACCCGCCCCTGCCGCGATCGCGAAAACCAGCAAGCTCGTCACCAGCGCACCAAATGCCGCCGTCAGCGACAGGCCGATCAGCGAGCCGACCCCGAATACCGCGCTGGCAACCACCACGGCGAGCGAGGCGCCGGCATTGAGCCCCAGCGTATCGGGCGAAGCGATGCGGTTGCGCGACAGCGTCTGCACCTGCACCCCGGCAATAGCAAGACCAGCACCCACCAGCGGCGCAATGACCGCCCGCGGCAGCCGCAGGCTGGTAATGACGGTTGCTGCTTCCGAGCCGTCAAAGGCAAACAGCGCCGCGATAGCCTGCTGCAGGCTATAGACGCGATAGCCCACCGTGACGCTGAGCACCATTGCCGCCGCCAGGATGACGACCAGGCAGGCGTAAGCCAGCCCGAGCGGCATGGAACGCTGAAGAGGCGCGACGCTGGTGGAAAGCTGGTGCAGAACCATCACCCGAAAAAGCTGAGCAAAGAAGTCAGGTTGACTTCTTGCGCATTCGAAGATCATTTTATGACCTTCAATGTCAAGTTCGAGAGTGGTTATGAAGCTTCTTCGCCGCACGGTCCGGGGCAGTTTTGCGCTGGTCGCCCTGTTCGCCGCCTTGCAGCCCGCCATGGCGCGTGAAATCACCCATGCCATGGGCGTCACCGACGTGCCTGATCATCCGCAGCGCATCGTGGTTCTCACCAATGAGGGCACCGAGGCCCTGCTGGCCGCCGGAATCACCCCTGTCGGCGCCGTGCGCTCCTGGCTGGGCAACCCCTGGTATGCGCACATCGCGGACCAGATGGCCGATGTCACCGTGGTCGGCGAAGAATCGGCCGTCAACCTCGAAGCCATTGCCGCGCTCGAGCCCGACCTGATCATCGGCAACAAGACGCGCCAGGAAAAGATTTACGACCAGCTCTCCGCCATCGCCCCTACCGTCATGTCCGAGCGCCTGCGCGGCGATTGGAAGATCAACATGGCGCTTTATACCGACGCCACCGGCAAGGGCGCCGAGGGCCTTGCCGCGCTGGAAGCCTTCGACGCACGCGCTGCCAAGATCGCCGAGGAGGCCGGCCCGGCCCTCAAGGAGCGCATCTCGCTCGGCCGCTTCATGGCTGCGCTGACCCGCATCTACTACAAGGACACCTTTGCCGGCCTGATCCTCGACCAGATCGGCTTTGCCCGGCCCGCAGTGCAGGACAAGGCCGAGTTCGCCGACGATGTCGGCAAGGAACGCATCCCCGATTTCGACGGCGACCGCCTGTTCTACTTCGTCTACGAAACCGGCGACGGCGCCGCCGCGACCCAGGCCAGCGACTGGACGGCCGATCCGCTGTGGCAGAACCTGCCGGTGGTCAAGGCCGGCAAGGCCTATGCCGTAGACGACGCCATCTGGAACACCGCCGGCGGCATCATCGCAGCCAACCTGCTGCTCGACGATCTCGAAAAGATCTACGAACTGCCCCCCACCCGCTGACCTCCAAGGGCCGCTGCGGCGGCCCCTTCCCCTTTCCGGATTTTCCCAATGACCAACCGCTTGCTTGCCACGGCGCTCGTTGCGCTCGCGCTCATCGCCTCCGCCCAGGCCCGTGAAATCACCCATGCCATGGGCGTCACCGAAGTCCCCGATTCCCCCCAGCGCATCGCCATCCTCACCAATGAGGGCACCGAGGCCCTGCTGCACCTGGGCGTCGTGCCTGTGGGTGCCGCCCAGTCCTGGGAAGGCAATCCCTTCTATCCGCACCTGGCCGACAAGCTCACCGATACCGTATCGCTGGGCACCGAGACGGCCATCAATCTCGAAGTGCTGGCCGCGCTCGAACCCGACCTGATCATCGGCACCATGGTGCGCCAGGAAAAGATCTACGAGCAGCTCTCCGCCATTGCCCCGACCGTCATGTCGACCACCATCGGCTCGGCCTGGCTCGACAATTACCAGTTCTATGGCGATGTGATCGGGCTGGGCGATGAGGCCAAGGCCAATGTCGACGCGCTCAGGGCGCGTGGGGCCGAACTCGGCGCCGCCATCGGCGACGCCGTCAACGAGGAAATCTCGCTGGTCCGGTTCGCCCCCGGCCGCACCCGCATCTATTCCGACCACTCCTTCCCCGGCGTGGTGCTCGATCTGGTCGGCTTCGCGCGCCCGGCCAACCAGCGCAGCGAAGAGACCTTCGTGCAAATCGGCAAGGAACGCATTCCCGAAATGGCCGGTGATCGCATCTTCTATTTCGCGCCCGATGACGACAACGCCGAATCCCTCGCCAACCTGGACGAATGGCTCAACGATCCGCTGTTCATGCAGCTGGAGGCCACCAAGGCCGGCAAGGTCGCCCGCGTCGGCGAACTGGCCTGGAACCTCGGTGGGGGCATCTACAGCGCCTATATGATGCTCGACGACCTGGCCGGGATCTACGGCGTCACCCTGCCGCCGCAAGCCAACTAGCGCTCATGCATTTCTGCACCGACCACGCCATTGCCAGCGGCGAGCCGCTGGCCGGCACCGGCACCCTGGCCGAGCGGCACCTCTTCATTCGCTGGCCCAAGGGCAAGTGGCGGCGGCCGCGCTTCGAGACCGTGGGCCTGGCCGACGACCTGCTCGCCGCCATGAAGGCGGCGACCGGCAACGGCCGCTATGTCGGCTTCGTCGACACCGGCGACGGCCAGTCGCTGGAGCTGCTGTCCTTCCCCGACATGACCAGCGTCATGCCCCGCGACCAGGCCCACGCGGCCGAACTCGTCGCGCTGTGGCGGGACGGCCTGCCCCTTGGCGGCACGCCCTTGCCCCGCCGAGTGATCCTCTGCTGCACCGATGCCAAGACGGATGCCTGCTGCGCCCGATACGGCTTTCCGGTGTTCAAGGCCCTGGCCGCCGCCGCGCCGGTCTTCGAGCTCGACGTGCTGCAATGCACCCATATCGGTGGCTGCCACTTCGCGCCGTCGGTCATCGTCATGCCCGACCGGCAACGCTATGGCCGCCTGACGCCGGCTGCCGTCCCCGAATTCCTCGCCGCCATCGCCCGCGACGACATCTACCTGCCCGGCTACAAGGGCAATCCCGGGTTGGGTGAGCTCGAACAATCCGCCGAAGCCGCCGCGCGCCACTGGGCCGCCGGCCGCCGCCCCGTCGCGCTGTTCGAAGTCGCCGGTGTAGAAATGCTGGGCGAGGACGCGGCTACCATAGCGGTGCGCCTCGACGCCGAGACCCTCACCATCAATGCTCAGCGCCAGCCCTTTCCTGTCTATGGCAATTGCCGCGACATGGATAGCCCGGCACCCATCAAGCACCGGTGGGTCGCCTGGGTGAGCGCCTGAGCGCGGCTCAGCTGCGCCGGGAAATACTGACCCGCGGCATGGCCGATAGCGTCTCGCTCACCACGGGCTGCCCACCGGAGGTCAAACCGGCTGACCAATCGAGCACCAGCTGAGGCTTTCCGGGCACCGACAAAGACAGCTGCGTCGCCTGCGGGTCCAGCTGTAGCTGGCAACCAGCGACATGCGCGACGAACGCATCGAGGTCGGTGGTTTCGCCGACAATGACGGCCCAGCCCTGCTGGCGCCCATGGCACCGATATTCGAGGCCCGCCCCCGGCCCCGTCACGATTGCCTCCAGCGGGCCGGTTGCCTTGTAGGCGACCAGGGCTTCGCCCGATTGCAGGATGAGCGTATCGCCGCGCAGGTGATGCACTATGCCGCTCCGCGCGGCGTAGACGTGGGTGAAGTCCAACCGGGCACTCTCCCCAAGCCGATAGAGCGCCAGCGCCACATTGCCTTCATGCCCCACGCGCGGCAGGCTGCCGTTGCCCGCCCAGTAGGACGGCCGCTGCTGACCCCATGGATCGTCTTCACCCGGATGATTGATCCAGCTGCGCGCCATCGGATGGGCGGCAAAGCGCAAGTCGATCACATGCTGCTGGTGCCCATAGCCCCCGGCCTTGGCGCCGCTATTGCTTGACAGCTGCACGTGGCGGGTCTTGTAGAGGGTCAGCAGGCTCGCCGGACCATAGCCCTGCAGGTATCGCGCCGAAACGACCTCGCCGGCGCGTGGCTCCACATATTGGTCCAGCGCCGCCGGCGGCTGGTAGCGGCCCGCCGCGAACAGCGGCAGCGAGGCGACGCCCGAATTCAGCCAGCCCCTCCCGAACGCAATCGTGGCAAACGGCGCCAATTCGGTCAGGGGGCCGGCGCGCAATTCCTTGTCATAGGCGCGGCCCATCGACCCGGCCGGTACGCCGTTGAGCGTGTGGAGCGCCACCATGGTGAAGATGCGGTCGCACAGCGCCCATGCCCGCTGCGCCAGTGGTTCTGGTGCGAGTTCGGCCAGGGCGAGCAGCCCGATGAAATCGACCGGGTAATAGGCCGATGAATTCCACTCGGCCAAGCCCTCTTCCTCGACGGCGTCGAACCAACGCCCCAGCCGTTCCGTGGCGAGGTCGGCCTGCTCGTGGCCGCTGCGCCCCGAGGCGGTGAACAGCCGGTCCGGCCAGGTCAGCCCCGCCAGCAACTGCGAGACATGGAAACACAAAGCGTGGTTCTCGCTCCAGAACCACATAACGTCATTGCCTTTCTCGTCCACCCAATAGCGGAATTCGAGCAGCGCCGTTTCGACGCGCAGGCGCAGGTCGTCAGGCAGGTCAGCGGCGTGGCGCTGATAGGCCCAGAGCAGCGGCACCGAGATGAAATCGGCGCAGTCCCGCCTTTCCTCGATGGCGACCAGAGTCTCCTCGATGATCGGCCGCAGGCGCGGATCATCGGCGCGGCCGGCCTCCAGCAGGGCAACGGCGGTGCCCATGCGCATCTCGCCGTGCAGCGCGGCATGCTCGAGGGCGACCCGCTTGCGCGCTGCCAGATCCGCCGCCAGGGGCTGCGGAACGACCTCGTGCAGCACCGCGCAGCCAATACTTCGCTCCACCCGCGATTCCCCCGCGATGAGGGTCAGCGGCAGCGTGTGATAGCCGTCGGGCAGCTCATGCCCCATGCAGAGCGGCAACGCGGTCATGCCCGCCTTGAGCGTGAGCTGGCGATCGAGCAACACCGCCTGGGTGTGGGACGTGGCGGTGACCAGCACATGCACATCCACATCGATCGTGGCGGGCGTGTCGAATTCCAGTACGACCTGGCCGTTCCTGTCGACGAGATCGCCCTTGCACCGGGCCTGGCTCGCCAGCGTCTTGAGGGCCTCCACCTGCTGTCCCATCCGGGCACCTGGCAGCGATACGTCGAGCGCCACATCGTCAAGCAATACCAGTTCGAAGAACCACTGCACGTCGCGCTCGGCCATGTCCTCGGTCAGGACGATGATCTCGCTGCCACCCGCCTTGAGCGGCAGGTGCATGATCGTGTCTTCGGTGCTGTTGCGGGTGAAGGGTTCGAACCGTCCGGCCAGTTGGCCATCGACCCAGATATGCACCCCACCGCGGGTCGACAGCCGGAACGAGCAATACCGGTCCGCGGGCGCGCTGACCCAGCTGCGGCACCAGCGCGCCAGGCGCGTGGGTCGGTAGCGGAACTGGGTGAATTCCACGCGCCGATTGCTGCCGGGCAGATAGAGGCCCTCCACCGGCCAGTCCGTCCTGAGCTGCACTTGCCGCGTGGCCACATCGCGCCAGGTGGCGACGCGGCATGGCAGGTCGCCGACATCGACGAAGCCGTTGATGTAGCGATAGTTCTGCGGATCGTGCGCGATTGCCGGCTCACCGGGGAAATACTCTGCCTCCACGGGCGAGAGCTCCCAGGCATTGAGGCTGTCGCCTTTGAAGAGGGTGAGCAGGGGAGCGGACATGGCGATCAACTGGTCAGGAGAATGTGGTCAGGGCGTGGTGCTGCCCGGCGAGCGCGGTGCCGTTACGCCACCGCACCCACCAATGACAGTTCCTCGGCAAAATGGCACCGCACCTGGCGCCCGCCGGCGACCTCGCGCAGGGCCGGCAGTTCGGCAGCGCAGCGCGGCTGCGCATAGGGGCAGCGCGGATGGAAGCTGCAGCCCGAAGGCGGGTTGGCCGCATTAGCAATCTCACCCTTGAGCGGCACCCGCTTGCGCGTGCGATTGCCGCGCGGATCGGGCTGCGGCACGGCGGCCATCAGGGCCTCGGTATAGGGATGGAGCGGCCGCGAGAACAGTGCCTCGGTCGGCGCCACTTCCATCAGCCGGCCCAGATACATCACGCCGACCCGGTCGGCGATATGCTCGACCATGCCCAGATCATGGGTGATGAAGAGGTAAGTGAGGCCAAACTGCTCCTGCAGGTCCTGCAGCAGGTTGATGTTCTGCGCCGCCACCGACACGTCCAGCGCCGACACCGCCTCGTCGGCGGCGATGAAGCTGGGATTGAGCGCCAGGGCGCGGGCAATGCCGATGCGCTGGCGCTGCCCGCCGGAAAAGGCGTGCGGATAGCGGTTGATGAATTCGGGCCGCAGACCCACCACCTTGAGCAGCTCGGCCACCCGGTCGGCGATCTCGCCGCGATTGCCGTTGCCGTGGATGACCATGGGCTCGCCCACCAGCTCCAGCAGCGTCATGCGCGGATTGAGCGAAGAATAGGGATCCTGGAAGATCATCTGCATCTCGGCGCGCAGCGGCCGCATCTCGCGGTCGGAGAGGTTGGAGAGGTCGACGATCTCGTTGCTGGCCCGGCGGAACAGGATCTGCCCATCGGTCAGCTCGTAGGCGCGCAGCATGAGGCGGGCGACGGTGGATTTGCCCGAGCCGCTTTCACCCACCAGGCCCAGCGTTTCGCCTTTCCGGATATCGAGCGACACATCGTCGATCGCCTTGACGTCGCCGACATGCTTCTTGAGCCAGCCGACCTGGATGGGGAAGTATTTCTTGAGCCCGCGCACCGAGAACAGGACATCATCGGGCATGCTGGATTGGTCAAGCCTGGGAAGCTCAGACATGGGCGGCCTCCACGGCAACGAACTTGTCGGCAAAATGGCAGCGCGACATCTGCGCGCCGAAGACTTTCTCCGGCGGTACCTGGACATCGCAGATACCCGCCACCGCATGGGTGCAGCGCGGATTGAACGCGCAGCCCGGCGGCACGCTGAACGGGTCGGGCACCATGCCAGGGATGGTCGGCAGGCGCCGGCCCTGGTCCACCCCGAGGCGCGGAATGGAGCGCAGCAGGGCCTGGGTATAGGGATGCTTGGCCGCGTAGAAGATGTCGTCGACCGAGGCGGTTTCGACGATCTTGCCCAGATACATAACCGAGACGCGGTCGGCGATGTCTGCCACCACCCCGAAATTGTGGGTGATGAAGATGATCGCCATGCCCATCTCGGACTGCAATTCCTTGAGCAGTTCAAGGATCTGCGCCTCGGTGGTCACGTCCAAGGCGGTCGTCGGTTCATCGGCGATCAAGAGACTAGGGTTGCACGAAATGGCCAGCGCGATCATGGCGCGCTGGCGCATGCCGCCCGACAGCTGGTGGGGAAAGGCATCGACCAGTTCGGTCGGGCGCGGCATCTGCACCTTGGCCAGGAGCTCGATGGCGCGGGCGCGGGCGGCCTGGCGGCTGAGGCCCATATGCAGCTGCACGGTACGCATGATCTGCGCGCCGATCGTGTGCACCGGCGACAGGGCCGTCATCGGCTCCTGAAAGATCATGCCGATATGCTGGCCGCGCACCTGGCGGATGGCCCGGCTGTTGCGATCGAGCGCGGAGAGTTCAAACTCCTCGCCACTGCGCGGCCGCAGGCGGATCGTGCCTTCGGCAGCCACGGCGCGCTTGGGCAAAAGGCGCATGATGGCCCGGGCGGTGATGGACTTGCCCGAACCGCTCTCGCCGACAATGCCGAGCACTTCGCCCTTGTTGACATGGTAGGAGACGCCGTTGACGGCCTTCACCAGGCCCTCGCGCAGCGGGAAGTGCACATGGACATTGTCGAGTTCGAGCAGCCGCTCGGCGGGCATGGAGGTCTTGGTCATGGTGTTACTGCCCATAGGGGTCAGCCGCATCGCGCAGGCCGTCGCCAAGGAAGTTGAAGGCCAGCACGGTCACCACCACGGCAAGGCCCGGTGACAGCAGCCACGGCGCCAGCGAGATGGAGCGCAGGTTCTGCGCATCCTGCAGCAGCACGCCCCAGCTCACGACAGGCGGCCGCAGGCCCAGCCCCAGGAAGCTGAGCGCGGTTTCACCCAGGATCATTTCCGGCACGGCCAGCGTCAGCGCCGCGATGATGTAGGACGTCATCGAGGGCAGCATATGCTTGGTGATGATGCGGTATTCGCTGGCGCCGGACAGCCGCGCCGCCAGCACATAGTCTTCGTTGCGTAGCGCCAGGAACTGCCCGCGCACCACACGCGCCAGATACGTCCAGCCGATCAGCGCCAGGATGAAGGTGATAAGCACATAGACGAACAGCGGATCCCAGGCGACGGGCAGCGCCGCGGCCAGGCCCATCCACAGCGGAATGGTGGGAATGGACCGGATAAGCTCCATCAGCCGCTGGATGGTGCCATCGATCCAGCCGCCGAAATAGCCCGAGATCGACCCCAGCGCGAGCCCCAGCACAAAGGCGAAGGCCACGCCGACCAGGCCTGCCGACAGCGACACCCGCGCGCCATGGATGAGGCGCGAGAACACGTCGCGACCCAGATCATCCGTGCCAAAGAGATTGATCTGGTCGCGTCGGCCGCCATCGACATCGAACAGGTGGATGTCGGTATCGAACAGGCCGAAGAAGGAATATTCGCTGCCCGAGGTAAAGAAGCGGATCGGCAGCGGCTTGCTCATGTCCGGCTGGTAGGTGACGCGCGTCGTCTCCGGATCGCGGGTGCGCTCCATGGCATAGACGAAGGGGCCGACGAACTGGCCCTCATGGAAGAGGTTGATCGCCGTGGGCGGCATCATGGTGCGCAGGCGCTCGACCTTGAACGGATCATAGGGCCCCACGAATTCGGCAAAGATGGCGCACAGCGCCAGGATCACCAGGAACCACAGCGAGATGACGGCCAGGACATGCTTGGAGAACCGACGCCAGATCAGCCGCCATGGCTTGGCGGAGTAGAGGTCTTCCTTCTTGGCGTTGACCGGCTCGGCGGCGAGAGTTTGCTCTGTCATGACCCGCACCTCACGCGTAACGGATGCGCGGGTCAAACCACGCCAGGAGAATGTCTGAAAGCAGCGTACCGATGACGGTGAAGACGCTCAGGATGAGGATGAAGCTGCCGGCCAGATACATGTCCTGCATCTTGAGGGCCTGCAGCAGCAGGGGCCCTGTCGTGGGCAGGTTGAGCACGATGGCGGTGATCACGTCGCCCGAAAACAGAGCCGGCAGCGCCCAGCCCACCGTCGAGATGAACGGATTGAGCGCCACGCGTACCGGATAGCCCCACACCACCTGGCGCTCGGACAGGCCCTGCGCATAGGCCGTTTCGACATAGGGCTTGCCCAGTTCGTCCAGCATATTGGCGCGCATCACGCGGATCAGCCCGGCCGCGCCGCCCGTGCCCAGCACGACCAGGGGAATCCACAGGTGCTGCAGCAGGTCGATCACCTTGCCCCAGCTCCAGGGCGCATTCTGATACTGCGTCGAGAACAGCCCGCCGACATCGAGCTGCATGTAGACGAAGGCGATCCACATCAGGATCAGCGCCAGGAGGAAATCCGGCGTGCCCTTGCCCAGGAAGCCGAACACGGTGAACACATAGTCGAGCACCGAATATTGCCGCGTGGCCGAATAGACGCCGACCGGGATGGCGATCAGCCAGGTGATGATGAGGCTGGCCGTCGACAGCGCCAGGGTAATGGCCAGGCGGTCCCAGATCAGGGTCGAGACCGGCGCGTTCCAGTCGAGCGAATAGCCAAAGTCGCCGCGGAAGACGATGGCGGTGATCCAGCGCCAATACTGCACCAGGATCGGGTCGTTGAGCCCCATGCGGTCGCGCATCGCCATTTCCTGCACGGCCGAGATGTATTCCCCGTTCTGGCGCAGCTGCGCGGCATAGGCCGTGACATAGTCGCCCGGCGGGAGCTGGATGATGATGAACGAGATCAGCGAAATGAAGATCAGCATCGGGATCGCCAGCAGCGCCCGGCGAATGATGAAGGCGACCATGACCTGTCTCCAAGAACAGCGCGCGACCTTGGGGATGGAGCGCTGCAGAACCTAGCTTTCGTGTCGAGAGGGCGGAAGGGAATCCGCCCTCTGACGCGTCGTTTCAGACATTGCCCAGGGAAGGGCGCCGGCCGCGGCGGAGGGGCGCGACCGGCATTGGATCCTACTCCTGGTCCAGCCAGTATTGCTGGGTCCGGGAGAGACCAACCTCGCGGAAGATATCGTCCATGATCAGGTCCGGCTGCACGTTGTGCATCTTGTTGGACACGACATTGACCACCGTGCCTTCGCCATGCACGCCGATGACATAGCCGCCTTCGACGAAGGTGCGGATCAGCTCGTTCATCGACTTGTCGGCTTCCTCAACGCTCGGCGCGCTCGAAGCCTTGTCCCAGAGGTCGTAGATCTTCTGGAAGTCGCTGCCTTCGGGCGGAGCGATGCCGCTTTCGCCGTTGGTGCTGTACCAGACATAGGACTGGTTGGCGTAGCTTTCCGAACCCATCATCACGCGCGGATCGGCCGGGACATAGGTCAGGCGGTCGAACACGAGATACTGCACTTCGAAATCATTGTTCGCGCGGTTGGTATCGAACTGGGTCCGATCCATGATGCGCGGCAGGATTTCGATGCCCAGCTCGCCATAGATTTCGGCGATCAGCTCGAGCTGCTTGTCGAGCGCGGCATCGCCGCCCTGGACGACCAGGGTGAAGCGCTTGCCATCTGGGCGCAGGCGGAAACCCTCGCTGTCGCGTTCGGCCAGGCCCGCCTCGTCGAGCAGCTGGTTGGCCAGGTCCGGATCGTATTCGGTCCAGTGGTTCTGGAGGTCTTCCTGGTAATAGGGGGAGCCATTGACCGGCGCCGCCTGGATGGGCTTGGCAAGGCCCGACTGGGTGAGCTCGATGATGAGCTCGCGATCAAGGCCCACCGACAGCGCCTGGCGCACGCGCGCATCGGCAAACAGGGCATGCAGCGTTTCGTCGGTCGTGTTCATGTTGGGGATGAGCGACCAGACGCCTGAGCCCAGCCACGGCACCACCTGGTAGTTTCCGCGCTCTTCGTTCTCCTTGTAGAAGTCGAAGGGCTGGACCATGCCGCGGTCCTGCGCGTCGATCTGGCCCTGGGCGACCATCAGCGCCAGGCTCTGCGGATCCTGGTAGAGGCGGTGGTTGATGGTGTCGATATAGGGCAGCTGGTTGCCTTCCTGGTCGACGGCCCAATAATAGGGGTTGCGCACCATGGTGACGTTTTCGGCCGGAGCCGGCGTCTCGATCTTCCAGGCGGTCAGCACCGGCAGGTCGGGGTTGGACCACCAGGCGGTAACGGCGCCCTTGGAGCCCCAGAGGTCCGTCCAGCTCGCGACGCCGAACTGGGCGGCAGCGGCAGCCAGGTCGGCTTCGGTGGCATACTTGTCGTTGTACTGGCTGAGGTAATGCTTGGGCAGCACGAAGCTGGCGCGATCAAGGCTCGGCTCGCCGGTCGAATCCTTGGCCAGGATCTGCAGGAAGTAGACATAGGGCTGGGCGAACTTGACCGTGAACGTCCGCTCGTCCTTGATCTCGACTTCCATCGGCACGCCGCCCGGCGAGAAGGTCGGATCGATCGTGGGGATGATCTTGGGGTTGAGGAACACGTCCTCGTACCAGAACTTGACGTCTTCGGTGGTGACCGGCGCGCCGTCGGACCACTTGAGGCCTTCAAGCAGCGTGAAGGTGAACTCGGTCGAATTGTCGTTGACCGAATAGCTCTCGATATAGCCGGGGGTGAGCTGGGCGGTGCCATCGGGGCCGGCGGCCCATTTGAGCACGCGCTCCTCCATCAGCTTGGTCGGACCCCAGCGATCGCCCGGACCGCTATAGGCGCGGTGCCAGGTGCCGCCATACTCGCCCACGGAAAGGGCATTGACCACGGTGGGCTTGGTCGGCAGCCGCTCGTCGACCGGGGGAAGCTTCCCCGCTTCGACCATCTCGGTCAGCATGGGGGCTTCCTGGAAAGCCCATGCAGCGCTGGCTAGCGCCGTGGCCGACATGGCCGCGATCGCCAGACGCGCGATCCACTTATTGGCACTCATCGTTTTCGTCCCTCGTGCTTCGGCCGGCCATGCACCCTCGGGTGACATGCGGCATCCTGAACCCGTCAAGGCAGGGCCAATCGCTGATTGAAATATTTTCACGATCGCCTCCGCATTATCCTCTGTTCCAGCGCCTGCTCGTACAATTGGCTTGTCTCATTGGCAGGTTTCGTGCTGTTACAAGGGCAATCTATGCGCCTGTTTCACTGGGGCGCAATACGAAAAAATTTGCATTGCTTCTCTTTTCGACAATGGGCGGGGGCCCCTCGCGGGAAACTTGAATGGAAGACCACCAGTCGAATCAAGGCGATAGCGCCACCCAGAGCCGCGCTAAGCGGCCGCCGCTTTCGGCCCGAAAAAATTCACTATCCGGTTACTTACGTCTCCTCGCAGAGACCATGATGGACGGTGAATCGCTGCAGCGCCCCGCCCTTGCGCAACAGGTGGGGCTCTCAAAACTGGCGGTCTCCGAACTGCTGGCGGACCTGGAAGTTCGCGGCCTCGTCAAGGTGGAGGGCAAGCTGGGAGGCCCGCCTGGTCGCTCCCAGCTTTCCTATGCCCTGCGGGCCGATGCGGCTCTGGCGGTGGGTTTTGATGTCGGCGGCACCAAGATCGCCGGCGCCATTGCCGACCTGCGCGGCCAGATCCTAGCCGAGACCACCGAGCCGACGGTACAGTCGGGCGCCGCCGACCTTGTCGCCCAATTGGCGGGCATGGCGGACGCGCTCTGCCGGCAGGCAGGCGTGCCAAGGTTTCGCCTTCGGGCCGGTGCCGTCGGCATACCCGCTGCGGTGCATCCGCTGACGGCGGACCTCAGTCTGGCCGGCAACCTCCCCGGTCTCGAAGGCGGCAACCTGCGCTCGGCGCTACGGGATGCGCTGGGGGTCAATGTTCTCATCGACAATGACGTCAACCTGGCCCTGCTTGCCGAAGTCGGCCAGGGCACCGGCACGCGCCGCGACAATGCCGCCTTCATAGCACTGGGGACCGGTATAGGCGGCGCCCTGATGATCAACGGACGCCTGTTGCGCGGTGCGCATGGCGGCGCTGGCGAGCTCGGCTACATGCCGCTCTGGCAGATCGGTGCCGCCGGCGTCGCGTCGCTCGAGGATCGGGTCGGCGAGGCCGGTATCCGGCGCGATTATGTCAGCCGGGGCGGCGACGCCGGTCACAGCGTGCGAGATATCTTCGCGGCCGCGTCCGGGGGCGACCCGGCCGCGCGCGACACGCTGGACACCGCCGCCTATCACACGGCCCGGGCCGCCCTCGCCCTGTTCGCCCTGCTGGACCCCGACCTCCTGATTTTTGGCGGCAGCATCGGCGCGCGCCCCGAATTCATCGAGCGTGTCCAGCGCCTGGTATCGGCCGCCTGGCTGCGGCCGGTCCAGATCGTCCGCAGCCGCAGCGGCGGACGCGCCGGCTTGCTTGGGGCGCTCGAACTGGCCCGCACCGACCTGCTCGACGAACTCTTTGGCGCCCTGCCCGCGCGTTGATCAGCCGATCCGGCGGACGCTGCCGCGCACCGTCAGCCGGCAGCCGAGCTCCAGCCGGTGCGCCGGCGGGTTGAGCGCAGCGTTGACGATGCGCTGTTCGAGCAGGTGCAGGGCCGTCGGCCCCATATGCTCGAGCGGCACGCTGACCGTCGTCAGCGGCGGCGCGGTGAACTCGCCGATCGCCACGCCGTCGAAACCGACGATCGACACGTCCTCGGGCATTCTTATGCCGGCCCGGTCGAGCGCCGTCATGACGCCCAGCGCCAGGTTATCGGCTGCGCAGAAGATCGCCGTGATGCCGCCCAGGCCGCCATGCTGGTCGAGCCAGTTTTCGATGGCGCGCGCCCCCAGTTCGGGCAGGTATCCTTCCGCCAGGTGCACATGCGCGGTGTCGAGCGGCAGCCCATTGGCGCGGAAAGCATCGAGGAACCCGTCGCGCCGGCGGCGTATGGTGCTGCGGCCTTCCCAGCTCAGATGCATGATCGAGCGGTGGCCCTGCCCGATCAGCCAGTTGGTGGCATAGCGCGCGGCAAAGCGATTGCCCGGCGTGACGCTGTCGACCTGCATTTCATGGTCTTCGCCATTCATCAGCACCGCCGGAATGCGCGACGCGGCAATTTCCTGCAGCAGCTCTGGCCGATCCTCGTTGAGCAGCAGGATGCCATCGACCTCGGCCGCGCGCGCCACGTCCACAACATGCGACCGGCTCGCCGTCGGCTTGTCCACCTCCATGGGAATGACGCGAATGGCGCGCCGCTCGCATTCCCGGGTCAGGGCGCTGAGCAGGGTCCAGGAATATAGGTTATGTTCGTTATGCGGCAGCGTATCGCTGGGCACGGCCAACAGCACGCTGCGCAGCACGGCGATTGCCGCCTTTTCCCGCCGTCGCGCCAGGTAGCCCAGCGTATTGGCCGCATTGAGCACGCGCTCGCGCACATCGGCCGAAATGGGCGCCGTGCCGTTGAGCACATGCGATACCGTCGAGACCGCCACGTCGGCGGCCTCGGCAATGTCCTTGATACCCACTTTGCGGCTGGGGTCGCGCACGCCTGTCCTGTCCTAGAAGTTCGGATCGTAGTTGAAATAGATCGGGTTGGACAAAGCCACCATGTTGAGGCTCTGCGCCATCGAATTGGGCACTTCCGGATAGGGCGCCTGCGGCCCTTCCACTTCGACGCGATAGTAGGACCGCTCCCCCGGCAATGGCGTGTCGGTGAAGCGCACCGACCGGCTGGCGGCATCGGTCACCATGGTCGCCAACTCGCCCCGGTTCTTGATCACCCGCACCTGGTAGGCTGCCCCGGCAATGCCACCCCCCACCAGCCGCACCTCGAAGGTGACCGGCGCACCGGTTGGCCTGGCATTGTCGCCCATCATCATGTCGAACTGCCCGTTCCCAGCTATGTCGGCATAGAATTCGACGCGCGGATTATAGGGGTTGGAGCTGACCGATGCCCGCCCCGCTTTCAGCGCCGCCAGGATGGCTGGCTTGGTGCGGTCATTGGCGAAAATCCAGGTCGTGGGCGTACCGACATAGTTGGCCGAGCCCTCGATGGTCTGCGGCACGATAAGCGCTGGATCATCCGGGATGCCGTGATGCGCATCGCTGCCGCCGCGGGCGCCGATCATGCGGCCCGACAGCAGCTGATCGTCCCACATGCGGACGCTGATCATGTTCTTGGGCCAGATGCTCGTATTCCAGATCTCGACCGAATCGGCGAGGTCCCACGAGAAGCCATAGTGGTTCTTGTGGTTGGGATGGTTGGCCGACCAATGCACGCCCAGCTCCTGCTTGAGCTCGAGCAGGTGCCAGTCCCGTGCATTGCGCGCATCGAAAATGCGCTGGTGGTTATAGGGCTCGGGCGACAGAATGTTGACGTGCCCGCGGGGCGCTGTCAGTTCGGCGCCATAGAACAGCAGCAGTTTGTCCGAGCGATATTCCGGATCGGCCCAGGTATGCTGCGCCACTGCGCCATGGACATGCACGTCGTGGTCGGTGATCACCAGGTAGTCGAACCCCAGGCGCTCGGCAAAACCGATGATCCGCGATTGCGGATTGTTGGTGGAATCGGTGCTGTGCCGGCAATGCATATGCCAGTCACCCCTTAGCCACATGCCGACGGACCGCTTGGGAAGGGGTGGCAAGGCGTCGGGAATGGCGGGAATCATATGCGGTGGTCCTGGGGATAGCGGAATGGTGCCGGGTTGCCGGCGACAATTCGTGTTCAAACGGTAGGTGACCTCGCCCCCCGCTGCAAGCGGGCGGGCGCGGCGCGTCAGTCGATCACCAAGGTGCGGATCTGGAATGGCCGGAACTGCAGGGTCACGCTGCTTGCGTCCTCCGACAGCACCGACGTCTCCATTTCATGCAGGTCCGCTTCGCTGATGCGGCCCGCTTGAGGCAGGGTGAGCGTCGCCGTCCCCGCTCTGCCCTGCGTCTCCCACAGCCGCAACACGGTTCCCCAGCCCGACCGCGCCGCCTTGACTGTCTCGATGGCGATCTGGTCGGTGTCCAGGGTGGCCACCGGCACGAGGTCGGGCGCGTCCGCTGCTGCGCCTGCCAACAGTTGCAGCGGCAGGTTGAAGGCGCTGGCCGCGTTGTGCACGGTCTGCAGGTCGCCATCATGCACCAGCAGGGCATAGCGGAAACGATGCTCCCCCCGGTCCGCCTCCGGCCACGGGAAGACCGGCGACTTGATCAGCGTCAGCCGCAGCGTGCTGCCCTTGGCATCATAGCCGTACTTGCAGTCATTGAGCGCGGCGACGCCGAAGCCGGCCTCGCTGAGATCGACCCAGCGATGCATCGAGGTCTCGAACCGCGCCCGCTCCCAACTGGTATTGGCATGGGTCGGCCGCGACAGGTGGCCGAACTGCGTCTCGGCCCGGCTGGTATCGGTGCGGATATCGAGCGGGAAGCCGACCTTGAGTAGGGTCTGCCGCTCCTGCCAGTCGACAAACGTATCGAATTCGATCTGCCCCGCATCGGCCTCCAGTGACACCACCTGCACGATACGGGAATTCTCATAGATCCACTCGAACCGGATTGCCGCCCGATAGGGCCCGGTCTCGACCACCTCGGCGCTGACCAGGTTGTCGACCTGCCAGCTGCGATCCTCGAAATAGTCGTCGATGTCCCAGGCATCGAAGTCGATCGGGATGTCCTGGTGGGCGACGAAGGCATTGCCCGCCTTGCCCGCCATGATGGCTTCGCGGCCATTCCGCTTGTCGAACAAGGAGATCAGTTGCCCCTTTTCGTTGAACCGGGCGCGCAGGGCGGCATTCTCCAGCAAAACCGAAGAAACCAGCAAGCTTTCTTGCGGCAAGCTTGCTGCCACGCCGGTCACCACCAACTCGACCGCCCCGAGCCCGGCAACGTCTGTGACGGGCACCACCCGCGCGCGCCCGCCATCCGCAAAAGTCACCGTCTGCGCAGGAGCCGCGACGCCCTCGATATCCGCTGGCAACTGCACCAGCCCCGAACGGTTATGGCTCGCGGCATTCAGCACGAGGTACCCGCCTTCCTGAGCCAACGCCCCGGCCAGCCGCTGCTGCAGCGCCGCGGCCTGCGCGAAGAAGCCGGCATATTCCCGGTCGCTGTCGTCATAGACCGGTCCGATCGACGTTCCCGGCAGGATGTCGTGGAACTGGTTGAGCAGCACCACTTCCCAGAGCTGTTCCAGCTCCGCATGGGGATAGTCCACACCCTGTTGCTGCGCCAGAACACCAAGCAATTCAAGCACATGCAGCGTCTGCTCGGCACGGCGGTTGTTCTGCTTGTTCTTTGCCACCGAGGTCAGCGTGCCGCGGTGATATTCGAGATAGAGTTCGCCCACCCAGCGCGGAAACGCTTCCGGCTCCCGGCGCATGCGCTCTACCAGCCGCTCGAAATAGGGCGCCATCTTTTCGTGGCGGATCTTCGGGCAACCCGGAATGCCGCGCTCCATGCGGCGTACATTTTCCAGCATACCCCGCGTCGGCCCGCCGCCGCCATCGCCATGGCCATAGACCAGGAACAGCTCGTCATGCAGCCCCTGCTGGCTGAAGCGTTTCCAGGTGCCCATCACATGGCTTGGCACGAGATCGGGACAATAGGTCGTGTTGATCCCGTCATATTCGTATCGCTGCGTGGTGAGGAAATAGGTCGGTACCTGCGTGCCGTCCAACCCCTGCCAGAAGAAGATTTCATGCGGCATGCGGTTGGTGTCGTTCCAGCTCATCTTGTGCGTGATGAAGATGTCGAGACCCGACTGCGCCATCAGCTGCGGCAAAGCCGCCGTGTAGCCGAACGTATCGGGGAGCCAGACGATACGCGGCTTCACGCCGAACTTGTCCTGATGATAGCGCGAGCCCTTGACGATATGGCGGACCAGGCTCTCACCCGAGGCGATGACCACGTCGGGCTCCAGCCACAGCGCGCCCTCGATTTCGAAGCGCCCCGCCTTCACCTGCCCGGACAGGCGCTCGAACAGCTCCGGATAGTCCTTGTCGAGATAGTGGAGCAAGACGCCCTGGTTGTACATGAAGCGGTAGTCTTCATATTCGTCCATCAGCGCCAGCGCATTGGCCATGGAGCGGGCCATCTTCTGGCGCGTCTCTCGCACACGCCACAGCCAGGCCACGTCGATATGGGTATGCCCGGTGGCCACGATTTCCGGCATGGCGTCGGCATCGGCTTCCGCATAGATCGCGTCGGCCCGTGTACGGGCCGCCTCGAGGCTGGCGGCAAAGCGCTGTGCATCGCCCGGCCGGAAATCGATCAGGTCGAGCGCCTCGTCGATATGGCGCAGCAGCCGGGCCCGCCGGGCATCGTCGGCCTTGAGCAGGCGGGCGACATCGAGCGGAACCTTGAGGTCGTAGTAGACGATCTCCGCCAACCGATCATGCACAACGAGCTCGACGCCGAATCCGAGCTGGCGCCGATCCTCGATGGTGCCGGCCTCGATCAGGACGTCGAAGACCTGCCCAGCCTCGGCGCCATCGGTCAGCTTGAACTCGCGATGATTGCCATCACCGCCCTGGGCGATCCGTCCATCGAGCCGCACCAGCAATTGCGGGTCGCTGCGGCCCATCACCGAGCCGAACTGCGCATGCACGCGCCCGAACAGTCGTTTGCCCGCCAGCGCCTCTGGCACAGTGACCTGGCCGCCGAACCAATAGTAGCCGTCCGGCTCGCCCCAGATCAGGTCGCGGTCCACCCGGGTCCAGCCTGATCGGTCTTCGTGGGGCACCACACCGCGCTCCACATTGGCGGCGGGACGGTAATGCAACGATGCAAAAACTGCTGACGGGACAAAGATGCGCTCGCGCAATAGGGCGAGCAGACGGTCAAGCTTGGCAATGCGGGGCATGGAACGTTCAACGGTTGGCGACGGGGCCTTCTAGGCCAGATCGCGCCGCCTCACCAGACATCAGGGTCGATAATCAACGGTCAGGCCGGGACCGCTTCCCCTTGTTTCCAGACGAATGGTAGCTATTATTGCAGCATGCTTGACCTTCCGTCCTCCGACCCGACCCCGCCGCTGGCCATGGATGCCCTGAGCGAGGTGCTGCAGGACTTCCGCCTCACCGGCGTCAACTACGGCCGCTGCGAGCTGCGCGCGCCCTGGTGCCTGGATTTTGCCGAACAGAAGCTGCTGCGCTTCCACTTCGTCAGCGAGGGCACCTGCTGGCTGCATACCGAGGCCAACGGCTGGCAGCGATTGCACGAGGGCGATCTCGTCCTGCTGCCACAGGGCATCGCGCATGAACTGGCGGACTGCCCCAATACGCCGGCCGGCACCCTCAAGCGCTGCCAGATCACCGGCTTTGGCGGCAATGTCTGCTCGGTCGTGCAGCCGGGCGAAGGCGCCGTCACCACCTTGTTCAGCGGTTCGATGGAACTGGGCTCGCTCGCTCTCCATCCCCTGCTTGAAGCCATGCCCGAAATCTTGCAGGGCTGCGACGTCGCCTCCCGCGATCCGCTGGTCAAACCCTTGCTGGACACCATGACCGCGGAGGCGGCACAGCCGCGTATGGGTAGCGCCACCATTCTGTCGCGCATGGCCGACCTAGTCACGGCGCGCCTCATTCGCTGCTGGGCCGATTCGACGACCAGCTCCACCACCGGCTGGCTGGCGGCCATTCGCGATCCCAGCATCGGCCGGGCGCTGGCCGCCATTCACCGCGAGCCTGGCGGGAACTGGACGCTCGAGCGCCTGGCCTCCGTGGCCGGACAGTCGCGCTCCGTCTTTGCCGAGCGTTTCAGCGCGCTGATGCACGAGGGACCAGCCCACTATCTGGGTCGCTGGCGCATGCAGCTGGCCCATGCCTGGCTGGCCGGCGACGGATTGGCGGTGGCCGACGTGGCGTTCCGCCTGGGTTATGAATCCGAAGCCTCGTTTTCCCGTGCTTTCAAGCGCATCGTGGGCAAGCCGCCTGGCCTGGTGCGTCGCGAAGGTTCCGGACGAAAAGACATGTCTTTCGGATTTTAGGCAGCATTTCGTCCTGCTCATACCGCCTATATACGGGCTCCAATTTCTTGGAGCTCTCCCATGACTGATGCAACTTTCGATGCCGGGGTGTCGGGCGTCCCCGTCCGCTGGTCGGCAAGCACCTGGATGTCCGTGGTCTCGATGGCCGCGGCCACCTTTGCTCTGGTCTCCGCCGAATTCCTCCCCGCCGGCCTCCTGACCCCCATGGCGGCTGACCTGGGCATCAGCGAAGGCACGGCCGGGCAGGTGGTAACCGCTACCGCCACGGTGGGTGCCATAGCGGCCCTGTTCGCCAACGTTGCCATCGGCCGGCTCAATCGCAAGACGGTGCTGGTGGCGCTTAGTGCGCTGGCCGTCGTCTCTAACCTCGTAGCCGCCTTTGCCACCGACTTTTGGATCTTGCTGCTGGCCCGCGCGGGGCTGGGCATTGCCCTAAGCGGCTTCTGGTCGCTGTCTGCGGCGGTGGTCGCTCGACTGGTCGGCGTCAGCGCCCTTGGCCGGGGCATGTCGATCATCTTCATCGGCGTGTCGCTCGCCACCATCGCCGCTCCTTCCATCGGCGCGCTAATAAGTGACTGGATCGGCTGGCGCGCGGCCATGACGGCGACGGCGGTGGCCGCGGTGCTGGCCATGCTGCTGCAGGCCGTGAGCCTGCCCAGCCTGCCGGCCAGCGAAAGCAACAGCCTGTTCGAGGTCTTCCGCCTCACTGCCCGGCGCGGCGTACAGCTTGGCATGCTGGCCATTCTGCTGGTGGTCACCGGCCACTTCTCGGCCTTCGTCTATGTGCGGGCCTATCTCGAGCAGGTTACCGTGTTGCCGGCCTCCCTGGTCGCCCTGGCGCTGCTCGGCTACGGCGTGGCCAGCGTGGTCGGCAACGTGGTCGGCGGCAAGATGGCCGATACCAACGTCCGTACGGCCCTCATTTTCACGGCCCTGGTGCTGGGTGGGGCCATCCTGGGCCTGATGCTGCTGGGCAGCTCCACCGTCCCGGCCCTGACACTGGTCGCGCTTTGGGGCTTCGGCTTTGGCACCGCGCCCATCGTGCTCCAGACCAAGGTCTCTAAGGAAGCGCTCGACGCCCTCGAAGCTTCGGGGAGCCTGGTCGTCGTCTGCTTCCAGGTTGCCATTGCCCTGGGCGCTGTCATTGGCGGCCAACTCGTGGACGTCCAGGGCGTTGCCAGTGCCCTGCTCTTTGCCGGTATCGTGGCCCTTCTCGCCATTCCGGTTGCGCTGGGTTCCAGGCGCAGCTGAACATTCGGCGCCGCCCATGGGCGGCGTCGCCCCCAAGCGTTGCATTCGCACCACAAAATCCGCTCACAACATTGCGAGCGATTGCTCCCGTTAAGATTCGCAGCGTATTGCTGGAAGCGCGGTCGGCCTGTCAGCTTCCGTTCAGGAAAGGGCGTGTAACCGGTCGCTCCGTCGCCGTGCTGGAGCTCACATGAACAAGACCCTGATCTGCCTTGTCGCCGCCTTTGCCGGCATTGGCGGTGTGCCATCCGTACTGGCGCAGGATGTCGCCAGCCTGGCCTTGAGCCCAGTCATCATCGCTCCACCCCAGACCCCGCTGGCACAGACCATCAAGTCAGGTCTGGGCGCCGTCTACTACGGCTCGGCCAAGGACAGCGCGGCCTATCTCGAGGCACAGAAGCTCTATTTCTTCTATGGCAACCGGCATTTCGAGCCCATCTGGCTGGACGAAGGCGCCAATGGCGAAGTCACCTTCTCCGAACCCGCCCGCAAGATCCTCAAGCTCTTCGAGAGCGCGGCCAGCGAAGGGCTTCGCCCGTCTGACTATCTGACGCCCGATCTTGATCCGGCCGGCGCCAAGGGCGACCCGATCAAGATGGCCGCGCTCGAAACCGCCTTCTCCGGCGCCGCGCTGCGCTATGCCAGCCACATCTATAATGGCCGCATCAAGCCGCAATCGGTCAGCGTGCTGCTCGACATCGCGCCCAAGCCGCTCGATACCACCGCGCTTCTGGTCGAGCTCGCCTCGAGCCCCGATCCGGTTGCCGTTCTGGCTGCGCTCGAGCCGACACACCCCGAATTCCTGGCCCTCAAGGCCGCGCTGGCGACGTTCGACGACGCCAATCTCGATCGCCCAATCCAGGTGGCCGAAGGCCCGACCCTTCGGCCGGGCATGAGCGATCCGCGCGTCCCCGCCCTGCGTGACCGTCTCGGCATTCCCGCGCAGGATGGCCTCGTCTATGACGACGCGCTCGTCGATGCCATGAAGGCCTTCCAGGGTACGCTCGATCTGGACGTCGACGGCATCATGGGGCCCGCGACGCTGGCAGCGCTCAATGGCGGCGTGCCGGTGACGCGCGCCGACATCATTGCCAATATGGAGCGCTGGCGCTGGATGCCGCGCGAGCTGGGCGCCTTCAACGTCGTCGTCAACATTCCCGAATTCCGCCTGGTCATCAACCGCGACGGCGCCGAGGAATATACCACCCGCGTCGTGGTCGGCACGACCAAGAACCAGACGCCGGTCTTCTCGGACAATATCCGCCACATCGTGGTGAACCCCTACTGGAACGTGCCCAGCTCGATCCTGCGCGGCGAAGTGGCGCCGGCCGTGATGCGCAACCCTGGCTATGTCGAAAACCAGAACATGGACCTGCTCTATAACGGCTCCCCGATCAGTCCCTGGCAGGTCGACTGGAGCCAGGTTTCGAGCAGCAATTTCCCGTTCCGCGTGCGCCAGCGCCCGGGGCCGGGCAATGCGCTGGGCCAGATCAAGTTCCTGTTCCCCAACAAGCACGACGTCTATCTGCACGACACGCCGTCCAAGTCGCTGTTCGCCCGCTCCTTCCGCGCCTATAGCCACGGCTGCGTCCGCGTGCAGAACCCGATGGAATTTGCCGATGCGCTGATGGCCAACGAGCCCAACATTTCGCGGGCGTCGCTGGAGGCGATGTTCGGGTCCACCGAGCGCTGGGTCAATCCGGACCATCAGATCCCGGTGCACATCACCTATTTCACCATCCGCGTAGAGGCCGACGGAACGCTGAAGTCCTATGGCGACGTCTACGGCCACAATGCCAAGCTGATCGCCGCCATGGATCTGGTTCAGCCTGAAATCGCCCCCGAAATCGTGGCGGAAGCCGAGCCGGTCGTCGAGCTGTCGCCTTGAGCCCCCCACCTCTGCCCTTGGGCGAGAGGTGGAGGCCCCTTAACACCCCGTTTACAATTTCGCCTTGGTTGCGCCCGCTTTTGCCCTTACTGTTTTATAGGTGAGGGGTCCGGCGCAGCTGGTTCAGATCTCGTTAGCGTTAATCAATTCGATGAGTTTTGACGCTAAAGTCCGATCACAACTGGCAATAAACGGGCAGAGTTTGGCGTGACGGGGACTTCCTATTTGATACGGAACCATATCGTGCGGCTCTTTGCTGCCGCGCTTATGAGCATCACCGTCATCCTGCCGCTGGCTGTCATACCAGCCGCGGCCGCCAGCGAGCGCGCGCTCTACCTCTATTACACCCATACCAAGGAAACGGCCCGCATCGTCTTCAAGCGCAACGGGCAGTATGTGCAATCCGGCCTCAACGAGCTCAACCAGTTCCTGCGGGACTGGCGCCGCAACGAGCCGACCAAGATGGACCCGCGCCTGTTTGACCTGGTCTGGGAAGTCTATCAGGAAGTCGGCGCCAGCCAGCCCATCAACGTCGTCTCCGCCTATCGCTCGCCGGCGACGAACGCCATGCTGGCGGCAAAGTCGTCGGGCGTCGCCGATAACTCCCAGCATATGCGCGGCACGGCGATGGATTTCTTCATCCCCGGCATCCCCTTGGCCAAGCTGCGCGCCACCGCAATGCGCAAGCAGGTTGGCGGCGTCGGCTACTACCCCACTTCCGGCAGCCCCTTCGTGCACCTGGACGTCGGCTCCGTCCGCGCCTGGCCGCGCATGACGCGCGCCCAGCTCAAGGAAATCTTCCCCGACGGCAAGACCATGCACCTGCCCACCGATGGCACGCCGCTGTCGCAGGAAGGCTACCAGGTGGCCATGGCCGAGTGGAAACGCTGCCACGCCTATCCCTGCAACGGCAACACCTCGGGCACGCAGGTGGCCGAGGGTGGCAGCGGCCGTTCGCTGATGGACCTGTTCTTCGGCGGTGGCGACGAGCCGGCTCCGGCCGCGGCAGCAGCCCCCGCACCGGTGCAGGTCGCCGCGGCAGCACCCCAGCCGACGACCCCGCAGGTCGCCCCCGTGCCGGCCATTCGTCCCGCGTCCCTCGGCGGCGCTGCTGCGCCAACCCAGGTCGCCATGGCGGCTGAGCCAGCCATGGGCGCCATCCCCTTTTCCAGCGTCGGCAGCACGCCGCTCGACCCGTCCGAGCTGACCACGCCAAAGCTAGCCCCGATGCCGGTCGTCAAATCCCAGGCATTGCAGGTGGCAACGGCCGCTGCCCTGCCGGCGGGCGATGCCGTCACGGCCCTCGCTGCTCTTACCGCACCGGTGCCCCAGCCGCGCCTGATCATGAGCGAACCGGCCCGGCCCGAGATCATGACGGCCTATCTGCCCACCCCGGCACAGGACCCGGAGGCGCAGCGCGCCCTCGAAATGATCATCCAGCGCGAGACTACTGCCGCTGCCCCCCAGCCGTCGCCCGCGACGCGCCTGCCCGCCCTGCCTCCGCTCACCGCAGCCACCGGCCTGCGCACCGCGTCGCTGGGTGGCCAGCCCGCCAACGCCCTGGCCGGCCTGTTCAGCGGTACTTTTGGTGCCGCCCAGCAGAACGAGCCCGTTGCCGCGGCGCTGGCCGAACATATCGCCAAGCGCCCCGTGCCCGGAGACATGCGCAACCCCGACCTGATCCCGCCCGATCTGGAGCACGTCGCCGAAGTCTTCATGGCGCCCGCAGTGCTCACCTCGTCGCACTTCGCCATCATCTGGGATCACGACGAAGCCGATTTCGACCCGACGGCCGAGATGGGCAACTACGTGACGGTGATGGGCGTCGGCGACTTCCCCGCCGGCCTGCCACACAACCGCTTCGTCGCCGCGCAGCCCGTGGCCCTGGCGTCCAACTAAGGCGTCGCCGCCGCCCTGCCCTAATTCAGGCACCATGCACGCCTAGCACTGCCCCGCAGACCGGGGCAGGCGGGCTGTTGTTGCAAAGGCCTGACCCGCGGCCTAAAGAATTAAGTCAACGCCATCTTGGCAAAGGACTACCCGCTTGGCCGACAAGCTCTCCACGCCGCTTCTCGACACGATCCAGTCGCCCGCCGATCTGCGTGCAATGCCGCGCGAGAACCTGCGCCAGCTGGCCGACGAATTGCGCGCCGAGATGATCGATGCGGTATCGGTAACCGGCGGCCATCTGGGCGCCGGCCTGGGCGTCGTCGAGCTGACGGTGGCGCTGCATGCCGTTTTCGACACGCCCAATGACCGGATCATCTGGGACGTAGGCCACCAAGCCTATCCGCACAAGATTCTGACCGGCCGCCGCGACCGCATTCGCACCCTGCGCCAGAAGGATGGCCTCAGCGGTTTCACCCGCCGTGCCGAGAGCGAATACGATCCCTTCGGCGCAGGTCATTCGTCGACCTCGATCTCGGCCGGCCTGGGCATGGCCGTCGCCAGCGATCTCATGGACAAGCCGCGCAACGTCGTGGCCGTGATCGGCGATGGGGCCATGTCGGCCGGCATGGCCTATGAGGCGATGAACAATGCCGGCGCGATGGACGCGCGGCTGATCGTCGTGCTCAACGACAACGACATGTCGATCGCGCCGCCGACGGGCGCGCTGCGCACCTATCTGGCGCGTCTGGTTTCAGGCCCGGTCTATCGCGGCACCCGCGAGGCGGCCAAGACGGTGGTCAGCAAGCTGCCCAAGTTCATCCACGAACCGGCGCGCAAGACCGAGGAATTCGCACGCTCCTTCTTTACCGGCGGCACGCTGTTCGAGGAACTCGGCTTCTATTATGTGGGGCCCGTCGACGGGCATGACCTGGAAAACCTCCTGCCCATCTTCGAGAATGTGCGAGATGCGGAGGCCGGCCCGATTCTGGTCCACCTGGTGACGCAGAAGGGCAAGGGCTACGCGCCCGCCGAAAGCTCGGCCGACAAGTATCACGGCGTCTCCAAGTTCAATGTCATCACCGGTGCCCAGGCCAAGGCGACGTCCAATGCGCCATCCTACACGTCCGTCTTCGCCGAGAGCCTGATCCAGGAGGCCAATGACGATCCGCGCATCGTCGCGGTGACCGCGGCCATGCCATCGGGCACCGGCCTCGACAAATTCGCCGAGATCCATCCCAGCCGGATTTTCGACGTCGGCATTGCCGAGCAGCATGCGGTGACCTTTGCGGCTGGCATGGCCAGCGAAGGCATGCGCCCGTTCTGCGCCATCTACTCCACCTTCCTGCAGCGCGCCTATGACCAGGTCGTGCATGACGTAGCCATCCAGTACCTGCCGGTACGCTTCGCCATCGACCGCGCCGGCTATGTCGGCGCCGACGGCCCGACCCACGCCGGCAACTACGATGCCGCCTATCTGGGCGCCATCCCTGGTATCGTGCAGATGGCGGCCGCCGACGAAGCAGAACTGCGCCACATGGTGGCGACGGCGGTGGCCTACGACGATGGCCCCATCGCCTTGCGCTATCCCCGCGGCGAGGGCCTGGGCGTCGACATGCCCGAGCGCGGTCAGGCGCTGCCGATCGGCAAAGGCCGCATCGTCCGCCAGGGTGCGACCATCGCCATCCTCAGCTATGGCACGCGCCTGGGCGAAGTGCTCGCCGCCGCCGACAAGCTGGCTGCGCTAGGCCTCAACCCGACCATTGCCGATGCGCGCTTCCTCAAGCCACTCGACGAGGAACTGATCTCCAGGCTGGCGACGACGCATGACGTGCTGCTCACGACCGAGGAAGGCTCTATCGGCGGTTTCGGCAGCCATGTTGCCACCTTCCTCGCGTCGAACGGCCTGCTCGACGGCAAGCTGCGCTTCCGCCCGCTGATGATCCCCGATCGTTTCGTCGAGCACGCCAGCCAGGCCGACATGTATGCCGATGCCGGCCTAGACCGCGCCGGCATCGTGGCCTCAGCGCTCACCACGCTGGGCTATGACGAAGCCGCCATGGCCAAGGCGCTGGGCAATATCAGCTAGCCGTTCCTGACTGCGGTCGAGAGGGCTATATCGGCTTCGAATACGGTGCCGCCCTCGTTGCGGAAGCTGTGCGTGCCGTCCATCTGCGCCACCACGCCCTTGATCAGGCGCATACCCATGCTGCTGCCGGTGATACGGTCTGGCTCGAAGCCGGCACCGCTGTCGCGCACCGTCAACTTCGCCCGGCCGTTGGCGCCCTGGCGCAACGCAACAAGTATGCGACCACCACCATCGGCAACCGCATACTTGCAGGCATTGGTCACCAGTTCGCTGAGCAGCAGTGCCAGCGGCGTAGCGTGATCGCGGTCGACCGGGATGTGGTCCACCTCGTAATCGACCACGGCATCGGAACCGTAAGCCATCATGACTTCATCGACTACCGCCGGGATGAAGTCATGCGCGTCGATATCCTCGTAGCGATCATGCTTGTAGATATGCTCGTGCATCGCCGCCATGGCAGCGAACCGGCTCTGCAAATCGAGCTTTGCGGCCTGAGGCAGATCCTGCATGCGCACTAGCGACTGCACCGATTGGAGGTTGTTCTTCACGCGATGGTGGATTTCCCGGAACAGCATGGTGTTGGCTTCCAGCGAGGCCTGCAATGCTCGAGCCTGCGCCGCGTCGCGATAAAGTAGTCGCACGATCCAGGCGCAGCCCAGCACCAGGCCCAGCACGATCGGGGAAACGATGATGAACACCGCCACGACGGCGCCCTGGAAGTTGGCCCAGGTCTGGTCCGATCCGATCGAGGCGATGGCGATGATATGGGTCCCTGGCACCTGCCGATAGCTGACGACCCGCGCCACCCCGTCGACCGGCGAGCGAGCGGACGTATAGGTGCCCGTGCTCCCCGTCTTGAGGTGCACGGTAAAGAGTGGGGTTTCACTGAGATCGACCGGTCCCTCGGTCGGCGGATAGCGGGCAATCAACTGGCCATCATCGCGAACCAGGCTAATAGTCGAGGTGTCTTCGAAGTCCAGGTTGCGCCACAGCTCTTCCATCAAGGATTCGGGGAAGGACACCATGATGGCGCCGGCAAACTTGCCGTCCCGCTCCACCCGCTTGCTGAACACGAAGATGCGGTCGCCGGTCAGGCGGCTGATCAGCAGCGGCGAGGTGTAAAACGGCGCACCATCGCGCACGGCGATGAAATAATCGCGGTCCGCTACCGAAACCGCCCCGGCGCCGGGGACGGTCGAATAGATGGTCCTGGCCTCCGCATCGATGATATAGACCTCGGTTACAGAAGGCAGGCCCTCGAGCACGGGCCCAAGATCGGCGATACTGCCCGACATGGTTGGGCCTAGGGCGGCGTCGACACGGCGCAAGGTCTGGTGCGCAACTTCGGCGATCCAGAACGCATTGCTGGAGACCACCTGGACCGCCGCACTCGAACGCTCGACCAAGCGCTCCTCGGTCTGCTTGATCCCTATGGCAAGGAAGTAGCCGAATATCGCGGCAAAGACGGCCAGGAACACCAGCATCAGACCGATTGCGGCCGGGATGGCGGACACGGTCCGCCCTGCAATACGTGGCTGCTTCAGTGTTGCCTCCCCCATGGCCGGATAACCGGCCACGCCATTAACGGACAATCGCTCCAACAGTTGCGTGCTAGTCGACGTAATTCGTCGGCACGCCGGTCGCCAGTTTGACTGTCTCCATCGAGATATAGGCCGACATATCGAACAGTTCGACCCGTCCAACCAGACGCCGGTAAATGACGTCGTAATGCTCTACATTGGGTAGCACCAGTTTGAGGACATAGTCGAAATTGCCGGTGAGCCGATGCACCTCAACAATTTCGGGGATGGCGCTGACTGCGGCGTGAAACTGGTCGAGCCACCCGGCTTCGTGCTTGCCGGTGCGCACGATGACGAACACCGTGGTCGGCAGGCCCACCTTCTTGCGGTCCAGCACGGCCATGCTGCGCGTGATATAGCCATCCTCGCGTAGCCGCGCGATCCGCCGCGAACAGGCGGAAGCCGACAGGGCCACGGCATCGGCAATGTCATTGACCGCCATCTCTGCATTGGCCTGCAACAGGTCGAGAATCTTCCGGTCGCGCTCATCAAGCATGCATCACTTCTGCACAATTCTTCTACTCGACGCAATATCGGCGCGCCTAAAAAAGGCTACGCAGTATCGAATTGCGCCCAACCGGCACTGTCACAGCGATTTTGCCGCCCGTTTGCGCGCTGCCTCACGCACACTGGTGGCAACAAGAGGAGACTTCGCTATGAAGACCATTGGCCTGATCGGCGGCATGAGCTGGGAATCCACCGCCGTATACTACCGGTTGATCAACCAGGCGGTACGGCGCCAGCGTGGCGGCCTGCACTCGGCGGAGATCGCCTTGCGGTCGCTGGATTTTACCAGGGTAGTCGAATTGCAGCAGGCCGGCCGTTGGGACGATGCCGGTCGGCTGCTGGGCGAAGCAGGCGCCGGCCTGGCGCGTTCGGGTGCCGCCTGCGTGCTGATCTGCACCAACACCATGCATCTGGTGGCCGACCCCGTGGCGGCGATGAGCGGGGTGCCGCTTATCGACATCATCGACGAAACCGCCTGTGCGCTGCGCGCAGATGGTCACCGCAAGCCCTTGCTGCTGGCGACCCGCTACACCATGGAGCACGGCTTTTATGCCCAGCGCATGGCGCGCCACGGCATCGACGTAGTGGTGCCCGACAATCAGGACCGCGGGGTGGTTCATGACGTGATTTTCAATGAACTCTGCCAGGGACAGGTCCGCGAAGCCTCGCGCGCCCGCTATCTGGCGATCATCGAAGCGGCGCGTGCAAGGGGCATCGACTCCGTCATTCTGGGCTGCACCGAAATCTCGTTGCTGGTTGATCCGGCATCCCTGCCCCTGCCCGGCTACGACTCCACGGCCATCCACGCCGATGCTGCAGTACGTTTCGCTCTATCGGACATCATGGAGCAGGCCGCCTGAGACAGATCGGCAGCCTTTGCATGGCTTTGGATGCGTCGCGCTAAGACAACGTCAAGCACTTGCTGGCTTGGTTGGTGGCACCAGCAAAAGGCGCGTTCATGAGCATTTCCGCAATCAACATCGCCACTGGCGGCATGCAGCGTGCCGCCGACCGCTTCGAGGCCAGCGCCAACCGCGTCGCGCGCTTTGGCACGGGCCTTGGCGGTGAAGTCGATCTCACCACCGAGATGGTCGACGTCATGATGGCGCAAACCGACTTCGAGGCCGCCACCAAGGTCGTCAAGGTCGCCGACAACATGGCCGGCGCGTTGCTCGATATTCTGGCCTAGAGTCTTAACCGGCGCTGGTCGAGAACTCGCGCCGGTAGCGCATCGGCGTTGTTCCCAGCCGCGCAGCAAAGTGCTGGCGCAGCGAAACGGCATTGGCAAAACCCGCCTGCATCGCGACCGCGTCAATGCCGTGATGGGTGGTCTCCAGCAAGCGTCTCGCCAATGTCAGGCGTTCTTCCAGCAACCACTGGCTGAAGCTCGCGCCGGTTGCGGCGTGGAACCGGCGGGTGAAGGTGCGCCGGCTCATCTGTGCCAGCGCCGCGACGCTGTCCAGGTCGTGCGGCGCACTGGCATTGCGCCGTACCGCCTCGATCGCAGCGGCAAGCCTCGCATCGGTCTGGCTCTGTGGCAGCGGTCGCTCGAGAAACTGGGCTTGCCCTCCCTGCCGGTGTGGCGCCACCACCAGCGTGCGTGCCAGCCGCGCGGCGATCTCCGCGCCATAGTCGCGCCGCACGATATGGAGGCAGCAATCAAGTCCCGCCGCGACACCGGCGGAGGTGATAATCCTGCCCTCATCGACATAGAGCACGTTGGGCTGCACGTCGATCCGACTGTAGCGGCTGGCCAGCAGCTCCGTCGCCGCCCAGTGCGTGGTTGCCGATCGTCCATCGAGAACGCCGCTTTCGGCCAGGACAAAGGCGCCAAGGCACAGCCCGATAATGGTGGCGCCCCTTGCCTCGGCCCGCCGAACCGTCTCGACCAGCGCGGGGTCGGGCCGCGTGGCCGCAGCGCGCCAGCTCGGCACCACCAGAATGTCGGCTCGTTCGGCAACCGACAGGTCGTGTTCGAGTAGCACGGATAGCCCGGCGCTGGTGCGGATCGCCCCCTGCTGCTCGCCGCACACGCGAAAGTCGAAGCGGGGTAGCCCCAGCTTGGTCCGATCTTCCCCAAACACCGTGCAGGGTATGGACAGATGAAATGCGCTGATGCCGGGAAAGGCTAGCGTCGCAACCAGCAATGAAGCCATGGCCACCTCCTGCTTCGCAGATTGGCCCATATTCATCGTTCAATGTCAATCGGGCCACTCCCGCCCCCTTTGCAACCGCCTTAGTTTTGCCCTGTACCAACAAGGGGACTGACATGCCTGAACTCATCACCCGGCCGCGCCGCGCGCTCATCGTCGTCGACGTGCAGAACGATTATGACGGCGGCAATCTGCCGATTGAATATCCACCCTTCAGCGAAACGGTGAAGCATGTGGGCCAGGCGATGGACATCGCCACGGCCCACGGTATTCCCGTCGTCGTCATCCGCATGAACCTGCCCGAAACCGCCAAGGTATTCGCAAAGGGCACCCATGGTGCCGAGCTGCATCCGGAAGTTGCCAGCCGGCCGCATGACCATCTCATCGGCAAGACCCAGCCCAGCGCCTTTACCGGCACGGACCTCGAATTGTGGCTGCGCCAGCGCCAGATCGATACGGTCACCGTCGTCGGCTACATGACGCATAATTGCGACCTGTCCACGGTCATCCACGCCATGCATATGGGCTTTGCAGTGGAACTGCTCGACGACGCAACCGGCGCGGTTCCCTATAGCAATGCCGCCGGCTCGGCCACTGCCGAGGAAATCCATCGCGTGTCGCTGGTGATCATGCAGGCCCGCTTTGCAGCAGTCCTTTCCACGGCCGACTGGGGCGCCCACGTGGCGGGCGGTACGTTGCCCCATCGCGACACGCTCTACGAATCCAACCTGCGTGCGCGCCGCGTGGCCTGACCGGGCCGCTCAAAGCAAAGGGGAGCCCCACAGGACTCCCCCAATCATGCGATTTGGATTTCCGGCCCTAGTCTTCCGGCGGCGCTGCGACCATGCCGAGCGCGGCCATGTAGAGCTCCAGAATCGCTTCCTGCTCCATGCGCTCATTGGCATCCTGCTTGCGGATGGCGACGATCTTGCGGAGGATCTTGGTATCGAAGCCGTTGCCCTTGGCCTCGGCGTAGATTTCCTTGATGTCGGCGGCGATGGCCGCCTTTTCTTCTTCCATGCGCTCGATACGCTCGATGAACGCCCGGAGCTGGTCCTGGGCAACGCTGTCTTCGATGGCCATGGCTCTTCCTTTGAGTTTGCTGGCCACGTTCAACCCCACCCGAAGGCCGCGTTCAACCCCTTTGTCCGGCAATCCACACAGCTTGGGTGCCGCATGGCCGCAATTCCGTCAAATCGCCCCTTTTGCCATTGACCAATGCGTCACCATGGGCTCAAAGAAGGCACGTTTTTCCGATGTTTGCTGGCACCAGATTGCATATCCCCCGTCTCGGCATGACCCTGATCGGCGCGATGCTCGCAAGCCTCGCCTTTTTCGCGACGCCGGCGCATGCCGACCTGCGCGTCTGCAATGAAAGCGCCAACCTTGTATCAGTGGCCCTGGGCTATCGCGCCGAGCGCGGCTGGATGAGCGAAGGCTGGTGGCAGACCCCGCCGGGCGATTGCCGCGTGCTCTACCAGGGCGACCTCGAACGGCGCTTCTACTATCTCTTCGCGGTCGACGATATCGGCGGCGGCGCATGGGACGGTTCGGTTTTCATGTGCACGCGTGACGAAACCTTCACGATATTCGGGGTTGAGGATTGCCTCGCTCGCGGCTATGAGCGCACCGGTTTCTTTGAAATCGATACGCAGAACCGGACCGACTGGACCCTGCAGCTCACCGAGAGCGCCACCGGCCCTGCCGTGGTGGGTCCGGAGGGCGGCGATCTCGAAGACCCCACATTCCTTGTCGACCCTGACGACGTCACCACGGACGGCCCGCAGGACGACATAAATACGCAGGAAACGGACACGCAATGAGACGCATGAGACGCGCGAAGATCATCGCCACACTCGGGCCCGCCAGCCACGAAGAAAAGATGATCGAGGAACTGGCCAAGGCCGGCGCGGACGTGTTCCGCATCAATATGAGCCATGCCAGCCACGACCTGCTGCGGCAGACCGTCGAGCGCATCCGCAACGTCGAAAAGCGTCTCAATCACCCGCTGGGCGTCCTGGTCGACCTGCAGGGCCCCAAGCTGCGCGTCTGGAAGTTCGCCGAAGGCTCGGTGAACCTGGTTGCCGGGCAGAAGTTCACACTCGACAGCGAGAAGAACGACAACGGCAACGCCGAGCGCGTCTACCTGCCCCACCCTGAGATCATCGAGAGCGTCTCGGTGGGTGACCGCCTGCTGCTCGACGACGGCAAGCTGGCACTGCGGGCGACCAAGGTCGGCGGCGGCGCCATCGAGACCGAGGTCATCTATGGCGGCAAGCTCAGCGACAAGAAGGGCGTATCCCTGCCCGATACGCTGCTGCCGACCGGTGCGCTGACCGAAAAGGATCATGCCGATCTGCTGGCCGGCCTGGCTGCCGATGCCGACTGGATCGCCCTCTCCTTCGTGCAGCGCCCCGAGGACATCATCGATGTCCGCAAGATCGTCCAGGGCCGTGCCGGCGTCATGGCCAAGATCGAAAAGCCCCAGGCCATCGATCGGCTCGAAGAAATCATCAAACTGTGCGACGCCATCATGGTGGCGCGTGGCGATCTGGGCGTCGAACTGCCGCTCGAAACGGTGCCCGGCCTGCAGAAGCGCATGATCCGCATGGCGCGCCGCTATGGCAAGCCGGTGGTCGTCGCCACCCAGATGCTCGAATCCATGATCACCGCGCCGGTACCGACCCGCGCCGAGGTCTCGGACGTGTCGATTGCTGTGTTCGAAGGTGCCGATGCCGTGATGCTCTCGGCCGAATCCGCGTCCGGCCAGTATCCGGTCGAAGCCGTTTCCACCATGAACAAGGTGGCCGTCGCCGTCGAGACCGATGCCAACTATCGCGGCATCATCCGCGCCGCCCAGACCGAGCCGGAAGCGACGGCTGCGGACGCCATTTCGGCCGCAACGCGCCAGGTCGCCGAGACCCTCGACCTGGCCGCCATCGTGACCTACACGGCATCAGGCTCGACCGGCATCCGCGCCGCTCGCGAGCGTCCCAGCAAGCCCATCATCGTGCTCTCGCCAAACCAACGCACCATCCGCCGCATGTCGGTGGTCTGGGGCGTCCATTGCGTTCAGACCGAGGATGCCGTCTCGCTCGAAGACATGGTCGATCGCGCCTGCGTCATTGCCTACCAGGAGGGCTTTGCCCGCCCCGGCGACCGCATCGCCATCACCGCCGGCATTCCGCTGGGCACGCCGGGCGCCACCAACATGCTGCGCATCGCCTTCGTCCGCCAGGACGGCGCCGGCTCGAGCTGAGCCTGGTCGCAGCGACGAAAACCAAAGGCCCGCGCAAGCGGGCCTTTTTGCATCCGGAGCGCGTTAGACGAGACTTACGCGAGGCCCGCTGTCCGGCGCGGGCTACTTGCCCTCGAGCAGCGTCTTGAGCACCATCAGATCGGACAGCATCCACTCTTCCTCCGAGGCGAACATTTCGTCGGAGACCAGCGGCTGTTGCACCGACGTATGCGTCAAGACCGACCCGGCGCCATTGCGGATGATCCGGACAAAGGCGGCGTGGATCACCTGCGGCCCCACCTGCATGCGATAATCCAGCACCAGGAATGGATTGGGCGCGGTGAAATGCACCAATACCGTGCCTCGGGGGCCATCATAGGCCCAGCTATGTGGCCCTGCCTCGGGATGGGGACGCCCGTTCTGCACCAGGGTCCAGCCGGCCAGGTTGGCGGGGTTGACCAGGAATTGGTAGACATCATCGGGCGGCCGAGCGATCTCGACCGTTAGCGTTCGGGCCTTGAGCAAAGCCTGCACCTCTCACTCAGCGGCGCGCAACGTTGCTCAATTTCCCTGTATTATCAAGCTCTTCCGCCCCGGCTACGCTCGGATGGTTAAGGCCGCTGCGCCGCAGGATGGGCCAAACTGGTCTGCGAGCGCCGCATCCGTTCTGTCTCCGTCAACGCGTGACTAGGAGAAAAACAAAAGCCCGCTTTCGCGGGCTTGAGTCAATGTCGCAGGCGTTAATCGCTTAGCCCTGGCGGGCCTTGTAGCGCTTGTCCACCTTGTTGATGATGTAAACCCGGCCGCGACGGCGGACGAGCTTGTTCGCGCGGTGGCGAGTCATCAGCGCCTTCAGCGAGTTGCGGATCTTCATCGGTCTATCCTCAGTCAAACAAAATGGGCGCCTGCGCGCCCGGAAACTTGGGCGCATACATAGGGAAGTTGACCCGCCCTGTCAACGCAGGAGAACCAGGCTTTTTGACCCGGCGCCGCGCTTTCCCCCACCGCATTGCAAGTCGTCCATTAACGGCTCGTAGGCAAAACCGCACTACTATGCCAAGCACGGAAACTGGCAATACAGCATATCGTCATGGCGACAGAGGAAATCACCAAGCGCGGCGTCCTGGTCGCCGACTCCTCCCAGAATATGGCCTCCCTGGTCACGGTCATGCTGCGCAGCCTTGGCCGCAAGGATATAAGGGAAGCCTATGACGCCAGCCGCGTCATGCTCGAAGTGCGCCGCCGCGCCTTCGACGTCATCATTATCGACGATGCGCTGGAGGGCATGGACGGTGTTGCCTTTACGCGCAAACTGCGGGCCATGACCGACTGCCAGAACCGTCTCACGCCCGTCATCATGATGAGCGCGGCGCCCGACGCCAAACGCATTGCCGACGCCCGCGATGCCGGGGTCACCGAATTCCTGCGCAAGCCCTTCGCCGCCAGCCATCTCCAGACCCGCCTCGTCAGCATCGAGGCCAATCCGCGCGGCTTTATCGAGGCGGCCGCCTATAACGGCCCCGACCGCCGCCGCAGAACGGTTGACGTCGGCAGCAAGGACCGTCGCGAAGGCCAGTCGAAGGCAGGCTAAGTCCCTGTATTGCCCATTTGCGGGAGCAGAAGGGCCCGCCCGAAGCGGGCCTGCTTGCCTCTACACCCCCAGCACCGCATCTTCCGGCACTTCGATTTCGCGCCAGCGGTGGCAGGCTACCAGCCGACCATTCTCGAGCCGCTCGAGCGGCGGGCGCGTCTCGGCACAGAACGGCTTTGCGAAGCGGCAGCGCGTTCGGAAGGTGCAGCCCGATGGCGGGTTGATCGGCGAGGGGATTTCCCCTCGCAGCGCATCGATATTGCGTTGCCGCGCCAGGCGCGGGTCGGGGACCGGCACGGCCGTCAGCAGTGCCCGCGTATAGGGGTGCTTGGGATCTTCATAGATCTCGTCCCCGCTGGCCAGTTCGACAATGCGACCGAGATAGAGCACCAGGATGCGGTCCGACACATGCCGCACCACACTCAGATTGTGCGAGATGAAGATCAGCGTCAGTCCGAACTCGTCCTTGAGCTCGGCCAGAAGATTGAGGATCTGCGCCTGGATGGACACGTCGAGCGCCGAAACCGGCTCGTCACACACGATCAGCTTGGGCTCGGTGATCAGCGCCCGGGCAATGCCGATGCGCTGCGCCTGCCCGCCCGAAAATTCGTGCGGGTAGCGGTTGATCATCTCGGGCAGCAGCCCCACCGCTTCCATGATCTTGAGCACGCGCGCGCGACGCTCGTCCTTGTTCAGTTCCGGCCGCAATGTGCGGAGGGGATCGGCGATGATCTCACCCACCGTCATGCGCGGATTGAGCGAGGCCAGCGGATCCTGGAAGATGATCTGCAGGTCCGCCCGGCGCTTGCGCATCTCCTCGGCCGGCAGCTTGGTCAGATCCTGTCCCAGCCAGAGCACCTTGCCCTCGTCGGGGGCCAGCAATTGCAGGATGCAGCGGCCCAGCGTGGACTTGCCGCAGCCGCTCTCGCCCACGATGCCCAGCGTCTCGCCCTGGCGGATGGTGAAATTGATGTCGCTGAGCGCCGTCAGGGTCAGCCGGCGGCTCAGCAGGCCACCCGAAATCGAGAACGTCTTCTTGAGATCCTTGATCTCGAGCAGGTTGATCGGGGTCTGGTCCATCAGGCGACCTTTCCATAGGCCATGGGGCCTTCATAGTGGCAGGCCTTTTCGCGGCCATTGCCGGTATCGGCCAGCGGCGGCCGCTCGACCAGGCACCGGTCGAAGGCAAAGGCGCAGCGGGGATTGAACGAACAGCCCTTGGGCAGGTGTTCCAGGCTCGGCGGCAGACCCTGGATCGGGTCGAGCCGTTCCGCTCGTTTCGCGATATGCGGCGTCGAATGCAGCAGGCCCAGCGTATACGGGTGGCGCGGATCGTAGAACAGGTCGTCGACACTGCCCTTTTCCACCGCCCGGCCGCCATACATGACCATCATGCGATCGGCGACACCTGCCACCACGCCCAGATCGTGCGTGATCAGCACCAGCGAGGTGCCGAAATCGTCGGTCAACGTCTTGAACAGCTCCAGCATCTGCGCCTGCACCGTAACGTCGAGCGCCGTGGTCGGCTCGTCGGCGATCAGGATCTTGGGCTGGCAGAGCAGCGCCATGGCGATCATCACGCGCTGGCGCATGCCGCCACTCAGTTCATGCGGATAGGCATTGGCGCGCTTGGCAGGCTCGGGGATGCCCACGCGCTCCAGCATCTCGATCGAGGTCCTGAGCGCCGCCTGCTGGTCGAAGCCGCGATGCTTGACCAGCACTTCGCCCAGTTGCGTCTTGATCTTGAGCGTGGGGTTCAACGAGGTCATCGGATCCTGGAAGATCATCGCGATATCCTTCCCGCGATGCCCATCCAACTGCCCCGCCGGCATGCCGATCAGGTTGATGTCGCCCATCATGGCCCGGCCTTCGGCCCGCCCATTCTTGGCCAGCAGGCCCATGATGGCCAGGAACGCCTGGCTCTTGCCAGAACCGGATTCTCCCACAACGGCCAGGGTTTCGCCTTCCGACAGCGAGAAGTTCATGTCGCGCACGGCGTGCACCTCGCTCTGGTGCAGCGCGAAGGTGACCGACATGTCTTCGACTTTGAGGACTTGTTTCATTTCAGCGATCCTTGGGGTCGAGGGCATCGCGCAGGCCGTCGCCGATATAGGTGAGGCAGAGCAGCAGGCTCACCAGCACCACGGCGGGGCCGATCAGCATCCAGGGCAACGTTTCGGCCACCGGCGAGCCGAAGGAAATCAGCGTGCCCAGCGAAGTCTGCGGCTCCTGCACACCCAGGCCCAGATAGGAGAGGAAGCTCTCGGTGAGGATGATCTCGGGGATGGTGAGCGTCGCGTAGATCACCACCGGCCCGGTCAGGTTGGGCACGATATGGCGGAAGATGATGGTCCAGGGCTTGGCGCCGCCGGCCTTGGCTGCCTCGACGAACTCGCGCTCCTTGATCGACATGGTCTGGCCACGCACGATACGCGCCATGGTCAGCCATTCGAGGCACCCGATGCCCACGAAGAGCAGCACCGGATTGCGCCCGAAGATCACCACCAGGATGATCACGAACAGGATGTAGGGCAGCGCATACATGATGTCGACGAAGCGCATCATGACCGCATCGACCTTGCCGCCGAAATAGCCGGCAATGGCGCCGTAGCAGACGCCGATGATGACCGAGACCAACGTGGCCACCGCGGCCACGATCAGGCTCATCTGCGTGCCCTGCATGATGCGGGCCAGCATGTCGCGGCCGTTCTGGTCGGTGCCGGCAAAGTGTCCGGCTTCGAAATTGGGTGGCTTGCGGATGCCGCTCCAGTCGATCTTGTCGTAGCTCCAGGGCAGCAGGTACGGACCCACGAAGGCGAACAGGATGATGAAGCCGACCACGAAGATCGACACCACCGCCGCCTTGTTGCGCGCCAGCCGCCGAATGGCGTCCTGCGTGAGCGAACGGCCCTTGGGGGCGTCCAGCGTTCCGAGCTTGGTGGCATACTCGGTGAGCAATGCATCCTTGCCAGTAATGCCGGCCATCAGCGGTACCTCACCTTGGGATCGAGCCAGGCATAGAGAATGTCGACCACCAGGTTCACCGCCAGGATGATGAACATGTAGAGGATGGTGGTACCCAGCACGAGGCCGTAGTCGCGGTTCAGCGCGGCGCTGATGAAATACTTGCCGATCCCGGGCAGGGCGAACACCTGCTCCACCACCAGCGACCCGGTCAGCAGGTAGCTGAGGCCCGGTCCGAGGTAGGACACCACCGGCAACAGGGCCGGCTTGATCGCATGCCGGGCCAGGATCAGCCGCGTACCCAGGCCCTTGGACCTGGCCGTGCGCACATAGTTGGTGCCCAGCACCTCGATCATCGAACCGCGCATCAGCCGCGCCGTGCGCCCGGCATGGGGCAGCACCAGCACCGTGATCGGCAGCACCAGATGGGGGATCGAGCCGGCTTGCCAGCCACCCGCGGGGAACCAGTCGAGATAGACACCGAAAATCAGCTGCAGGATGGCGGCCATCAGGAAGTTGGGGACCACCAGGCCCACCATTACCAGCAGCACCAGCACATAGTCTGGCCACTTGTTCTGATTGACGGCGCTGAGCGCCCCGGCCACCAGGCCAACGATGGTGCCGATGATGAAGGCCGAAAAACCCAGCATCAGCGTGAAGGGCAGCCCGATCCACAGCATCTCGGCGACGGTGAAGTCGTTGTAGACCATCGACGGGCCGAAATCGCCCTGCAGCAGCCGCCCGACATAGATGAAATATTGCTGGATCAGCGGCAGGTCGAGATTGTAGTGGGCGCGCAGGTTGGCCAGCGTCGTCGGCGGCAGCGCGCGTTCACCGTCGAAGGGACCGCCGGGCGCCAGCCGCAGAATAAAGAAACAGGCTGTAACGGCGATCAGCGCGACCGGAAGGGCCGACAGCACGCGCCGCGTCACATATCCAAACATGGATTTACGACCTTTCACATCCACCGCGCCAAGGTCGGGGCGGCGGGTGGATAAAATAGCGGCGCCGCCCCTCCCAAGGGGCGACGCCGCGCGATTGCAGGAGGCTTACTCGGACTTGGTCAGCCAGCGGGTACGGTGGGTGTCGCGGGCATTGTTGACAAAGCCGGTAACGGTCGGAGCCACGACGTTCTGGGCAATGTACCAGTAGATCGGGATCGCAGCCGTTTCATCCATGGCGATCTCTTCGGCCTGGCCAAGCATCTCGGCGCGCGCTGCCAGGTCGAGTTCGGACGATGCCTTGTCCATCAGGGCATCGAACTCGTCATTGGCGTAGCGACCGTAGTTGTTGCCCCAGTTCATCGTACCGTCCTGCTCCACACCCTGGCGCAGCAGGTCGAGCGTATTGGATGGGTCCGAATAGTCGAGCAGCCAGCCGGCACGGCCGACCTCGAAGTCGCCTGAACGGAGGCTGTCGTAGTGCACGGCGGTTTCCGAGTTGAACAGCTCGGCCTTGACGCCGATCTGCTCCCACATGGCGGCAATCGCCACGGCGATGCGCTGGTGGTTGTCGTTGGTGTTGTACTTGAGCTGCAGCGTCAGGGGCGACGAGGAGGTGTAGCCCAGGCCTTCCATGATCGTCTTGGCTTCGGCAACGCGTTCCTCGTAGGAGAGGCCGATCCAATCGGGTTCGTAGAGATCGACGCCTTCATAGTTGCCGGTGCCCGGCGGCACCCAGCCATAGGCCGGCACTTCGCCGGTGCCCAGCACGTCCGGACCAATCACGTCGCGGTTGATCGCCATGGACAGCGCCTTGCGAACTTCGGCGTTGTCGAAGGGCTCTTTTTCCTGGTTGATCACGTAGTAATAAACGCCCAGGAACGGCGTGAAATAGTCCTGGCCGGGCAGGTTGGTCTTGATCCATTCGGCCTGGTCGGACGGAATGTCGGTCAGGATGTCGTACTCACCGGCGCGGTAACGCGCCAGGGCCGCGGCCAGGTCGTCCTGCACGAAGCGATTCACTTCGTCGATCTGGACATTGGCGGCATCCCAATAGGTCTCGGACTTGGCCAGCTTGATGTAGTTGCCCGGAACCCACTCGACCGGCGTATAGGCGCCGTTGGAAACGATGTTCTCCACCTTGGTCCAGTCATTGCCGACCTTCTCGACGATGTGCTTGGGGACCGGGAAGGCGGTGTAGTGGGTCAGTGCACCCAGGAAGTAGGGCGTCGGGCCTTCAAGGGTGATCTCGAGCGTCTTGTCGTCGATCGCCTTGACGCCCAGTTCGTCGAAGTTGGTTACGCTGCCATCGGCGATTTCCGAACCGTTCTTGATCGGGAACTGGAGGTAGGCATAGTCGGAGGCGGTCTTGGGATCGAACAGGCGCTGGAAGGCGTAGACGAAGTCGCCTGCGGTCACCGGCACGCCGTCGGACCACTGAATGCCATCACGCAGCTTGAACGTGTAGACCAGGCCATCGTCGGAAATCGTGTAGCTCTCGGCCTGGCCAGGAATTGGGTTGGCCTCGGCATCGTCGGTCATCAGACCTTCGAGATAGTCGCCAATGATGCGGTCTTCCCAGTCGCCGGAAGCCTGGTGCGGGTCGATCGAGCCGGGCTCGGAACCGTTCATGACGTTCAGCGTCACGGCCGAAGCCGCGCTGGTCATCAGTGCGGCCATCAGGCCGGCGGTCGCGACCGCGGTCAGGGTTTGCGTGAGTTTCATTGTCGTCCCATCTCCTTGTGGAAGTCCTGAAATCGTCTTGTTCCCGCAGTCATGCCGCTGCGGAGTTCAAAAGGCTCTGTGACCGGCATTTTTGCCTATCCGGTCAAGATTGCTGGACGGTATTACGCTATTCCGTCCACTGACAAGCAAAAGATTGACCTAAACGTCAAGCTCGCTGCAATTATTAACATACTGCCCTGCCCGGTCGGGGCAGAACAGCTTTTCCATGCGATCACGATTGAGAGAATGGCGTGCTAGCCGCCAAGCCAACCAGACTGTTGCACCACGTAAATGGCAACAGCGATGGCGACCAGCGCGGCCCAGGGCACCCAGCCGGGCAGCGGGCCGCGCGGCTTCTTCACCGGCGGCTCCGGTTTCTTTTCGGGGCGGCGGAATTTGACGACGTTCTCGTTCATGCGGCGCTTTCCACCAGGGCCGCGACACCCATGCCGCCAGCCGTACAGACGCTCAGCAGAGCGCGTTTTCCCGGTTCCGTCGAGAGCATCTTGGCCGTGAGCCCCAGTATGCGCGCACCTGTCGCGGCAAACGGATGGCCATAGGCCAGGCTCGACCCCTTGACGTTGATCTTGGTTGGGTCGACCGGCCCCAGCGCCACCTCGCGGCCCAGCACCGTCCTGTTGTATTCACGGTCTTCCCAGGCCTTGAGGGTGCACAGCACCTGCGCGGCAAACGCCTCGTGCAGCTCGAAAAAATCGATATCCGAGAAGCTCAGGCCTTTGCGCGCCAGCATTTCCGAGACGGCGATGGTCGGCGCCATCAGCAGGCCCTCGCCATGGGCGAAGTCATTACCGGCGACGCGGCCTGTGGTGAGATAGGCGAGAATGGGCAGGCCCCGCGCCCTGGCCCAGTCTTCGCTCGCCAGCAAAACCGAGGACGCACCATCGGTCAGCGGCGTCGAATTGCCGGCCGTCAGCGTGCCATGGCCCGAGCTCTTGTCGAAGGCGGGCTTGAGCGTCGCCATCTTTTCCATGTTGGCATCGGCGCGGACATTGTTGTCGCGCACCAGCCCGGCGCACTGAACCAGCAGGTCATCATGGAAACCTTCGTCATAGGCCTTGGCCGCGTTGCGGTGGCTGGCTACGGCCAGCGCATCCTGCGCCTCGCGGGTAATGCCCCATTCGCGCGCCATCAGTTCGCAATGCTGCCCCATCGACATGCCGGTGCGCGGCTCGTTGACCGAGGGCGCCACCGGCGTCAGTTCGCCGAACGAGAATCCCTTGAACGCCTTGAACTTCTCGCCGCCCGTCTTGGCCTTGTTCACATCGAGCAACCGGTGCTGGAACTTGTTGCCGAAGACGATGGGGCTGTCGCTGACCGTATCCGAACCGGCAGCGATACCGCTGTCGATCTCGCCCGAGGCGATCTTTGCCGCCAGCGTCAGCGCCGCCTGCAGGCTGGTGCCGCAGGCGATCTGCATCGTCGTGCCCGGCGTGCGCGGCGAGAAGCCGGCGTCCAGCGTTGCTTCGCGCGCAATATTGAAATCGCGCGAATGCCCGATGACGGCGCCCGCCATCACCTCGTCGATCTTTTCGCCTTTGAGGCCATATTTGTCGGCCAGGCCGCCGAGCACGGTGCCCAGCATGGAAAGGTTGGTTTCCTCGACATAGGCGGTATTGCCGCGGGCAAACGGGATGCGCGCCGACCCGACGATGGCCACTTTACGAAGTTCAGTCATATCAAGCCTTCCCGTCCTTGCGCGCCTTCATCGGACCACCCAGGAACGGTGCAAAACCCGTCCCCATGATCACCCCGATATCCGCCAGCGTGTCATTGGCGACGACGCCTTCGGCCACCACCACCTCGGTCATGTCGACCAAAGGCTTGACCAGTTCGCGGCCCAGCCCGGCCAGATCGGCATGGGCAGGTGTCTCGCCCTTCTGCGCCTTGCCATCGACCCATTTGTAGAAGCCTTCGCCGGTCTTGCGGCCCAGTTTGCCGTCCTTGACCAGCCGGTCGAACTGGCTGCCCTCGGGCACGCCGTGTCTGAGCTCGGTCGCTACCGAGCGACCGACATCGAGCCCGACCGTGTCCATCAACTCGATCGGCCCGATTGGCATGCCAAACGCCACCGCCGCCGCATCGAGCAGTTCCTTGCTCTCGCCCGCTTCGACCCGCTGCACCGCGCCCAGCATGTAGGGCATGAGCACCCGGTTGACGAGGAATCCCGGCGCCGACTTGACCACTACCGGCGACTTGCCGATGGCCAGCGCAAACGCCGCGCCCTTGCCGATTTCGGCATCGGTGTTGAAGGTAGAGCGGATCACCTCGACCAACGGCAGCTGCGCCACTGGGTTGAAGAAGTGCAGCCCGATCAGCCGCGCGGGGTCCTTGAGCGCCTCGGCAATGCGTTCCAGCTCGATCGAAGACGTATTGGTCGCCATGATGGCGCCCGGCTTGAGCTTGCCTTCGAGCCCACTGAAAATGGCCTGCTTGACCTCGAGCTTCTCGACCACCGCTTCGATGATCACATCGGCCCGGGCAACGCCCTTCCCAGCCACATCGGCCTCGAGCCGCATGACGGCTGCATCGACCTCGTGTTTTTTCTTCAGCCGCTTCTTGAACAGCTTCTTGCCGCGGTCCAGCGCCGGCTTGATGCGCTCCATGTCGATATCCTGCAGCGTCACGCTCATGCCGCGCAGCGCACACCAGGCCGCGATATCGCCGCCCATCACGCCTGCGCCGATCACATGCACGCGGGCAAACCTGGCGCCCTTTGTGCCCTGCTTCTTGAGCCCCTCGGAAGCAAAGAACACCCGGCGCAGATTGGTCGCGGTGTCGGACCCCATCAGCGGCACGAAGGCGTCGATCTCGCCGCGGATCATCGCCTGCCAGTCATCACCATGCTTTTCGAACAGGTCGATCAGGGCAAACGGCGCCGGATAATGCTCGGGCCGCGCCTTCTTGCCGGCCTGCTCCTTCATCTTGCCGGCCACATAGGCGCGGAGCGGTCCCATCGCCATGACCTTCTTGGCAAAGCCCGCCTCGGTGGCCTTTTTCTTGCCCAGCACGGCCTTGCGCGCTTCCCAGCGCAACATGTCGCGATGGCGCACCAGCTTGTCGACCAGGTTCATGCCCCGCGCCGCGCCGGCCTTTAGCATGCGCCCGGTCAGCATGATCTGCATGGCATCGACGGGCCCGGCCTGACGGATCGACCGACCCGTGCCGCCGAAGCCGGGGAAGATGCCTAGGTTCACCTCGGGAAAGCCGATACGCGTCTTGTCGTCATTGACCGCCACGCGATAGTGGCAAGCCAAAGCCAGCTCGAGACCGCCGCCCAGGCAGAAGCCATGAATACCGGCGACGACCGGGATCTTGAGATTTTCGATCCGCGCAAACAGCGCATGGGTGCGCCTAAGCGCCTCCGGCAGCACCGAGAAATCACTCATCGCGTCGAATTCGCTGACATCGGCGCCGGCGATGAAGCCGCTATCCTTGCCACTGAGGAGGATGACACCCGCCAGCTCGCCGGTCTGCGCCAGTTCCTCGAACCGGCCGACGAGTTGCTCAAGCTCCATGATCGCTTCGCGGCTGAGCGTGTTCACCGGGGCGCCGGGCGTATCGATGGTCAACCAGCCCAGGTTCTCCACATCGCGGTGGAAACGCCAGTTCTTGGTCTCGGGCATCTGCGGCTGGATCATGCTGTCTCCTCGCTCCTTCGGCTTTCCGCCATTCCCGCCCATCCACCGGACGGCCTCCCTCCCCTTGTGGGGAGGGATTGAGGGTGGGGGTATCCTGGCACCGCGTCTGCGGAGAGAACCCCACCCTTGGTCCCTCCCCACAAGGGGGAGGGAGACGCAGGTCCAACCTGCTGCGTTTACTACTCCGCCGCCACCCGATGCTTGGCGGGTGCAACCAGTTCATCCGGCGCGAAATCATCCACCTTCACCACCCGGTTGGTGGCTTCGTCCGCCGCGCGCATAATGCCGGCTTCGTTGCCGTTGAGCACACCCGCCGCCACCGCGTCGTCGATCGCGTCTCGATCCAGCCGCCGCTCGATCACGCCCTTGCGGGCGGCCTTGACGAACCTGGCCTCGATCTCCTCAGCCTCGGTGACCTTGATGAACGCGTCTTCGAGCACGCCTGTGATGTCGTTGGGATCCATCGACACATAGGCGCCTGTGGTCAGCCGGTCGCGGAATTCACCGGGCCGCAGCACGGCCCGCACGAAGCGATAGTTTACCCGGTCGCTGGCCCGCTTGGCGTGCCGCCCCAGCGGGAAGCACAGTACGCGCATAGCCCGGGCAAACAGCCCATTGGGGAAGTTCGCAAACACCTCGCCAAGGCTCTTTTCGATCGACGCGATGAGGTCTTCCATGATCGCGTCGACCAGCGGCTTGTCCTCGGCAATGCGGCCCTCGTCCTCGAAGCGGCGCAGCACGGCCGACATCAGGTAAAGGTCGGACAGGATATCGGCCATGCGGCCCGAGATCTTCTGCTTGCGCTTGAGCTGGCCGCCTAGGAACACGGTGGTCCAATCGGCGACCAACGCGAAGTCCTGCGAGTACCGATGGAGCCTGCGATACCAGCCCGCCATCGGCCCCTGGTTGGGCGTTGAAGCAAACGCGCCATTGGAAAGGCCGTGCAGGAAGCTCGCCGCAATATTGCGCAGCATGAACTTGGTATGGCCACCAAAGGCGCTGTCGAACTGGTCGAGCCCCGTCTTGCGGTCCTTGTTCTGCGCCGCCTCGATTTCCTTGTAAAGGAAGGGGTGCGCGCGCAGCACGCCCTGCGCAAACGTCATTAGCGTGCGCGTCAGAATATTGGCGCCCTCGACGGTGATGGCGACTGGCAGGGCCATGTAGGCACCGAACAGATAGTTGCTCGGTCCGTCCTGGATGGCGCGGCCGCCATGGATGTCGAAAGCATTGTCCATGCTCTCGCGCATGGCCTCCGTTGTGCGATATTTGAGCAGCGCCGAGATCACCGCCGGCCGCTGCCCTTCATCGACCATCGACGCCGTCAGCCGCCGCGACGCCTCGAAGGTGTAGGCGCGCTTGACCATCTCGCCGAGCGGCTCCGCCACGCCTTCCATGATGCCGACCGGAATGCCGAATTGCCGCCGCACGCGGGCATAGGCCGAGGTCGTGCGGAGTGTCTGCTTGATCGAGATCGAGCCGATGGCCGGCAGCGAAATGGCGCGCCCGGTCGACAGGCATTCCATCAGCATGCGCCAGCCCTGGCCGGCATAGTCGATGCCCCCGATAAGGAAATCCATCGGGATGAAGACGTCCTTGCCGCGCACTGGCCCGTTCATGAACGCCTGGCGCGCCGGGAAATGCCGCCGCCCGATATCGACGCCCGGATGGTCATGCGGCACCAGCGCCAGGGTGATGCCGATATCCTTGCCACGGCCGAGATGATTGTCCGGATCCTCGAGGATGAAGGCCAGACCCACCAGCGTCGCGATCGGCGCCAGCGTAATGTAGCGCTTGTCAAAGCTCAGGCGGACGCCCAGCACTTCCTTGCCCTGGTACATGCCCTTGGTGACCGTGCCATAGTCCCGCATGCCGCCAGCATCCGAGCCGGAATGGACGCCCGTCAGCGCAAAGCAGGGCACTTCGAGGCCCTTGGCCAGGCGCCCGAGATACTTTTCTTTTTGACTCTCCGTGCCGTACTTTTCCAGCAATTCTCCGGGCCCGAGCGAGTTGGGCACCATGACCGTGATGCCTGCTGCGACAGACCGGCTGGCGATCTTGGAGACGATCATTGATTGCGCCTGCGCGCCAAAGCCCAGGCCGCCATGCTCCTTGGCGATCAGCATGCCGAGGAACCCTTTGTCCTTGAGATACTGCCAAACTTCAGGGCTGAGGTCGGCGCGGTTGTTGCGGATGTCCCAGTCGTCGATCATCGAGCAGACCGTCTCGGTCTCGTTGTCGAGGAATGACTGCTCTTCGGCGGTGAGGGTCAGCGGACGGATGGCATTGAGTTTGCTCCAGTCCGGCCGGCCGGAAAACAGTTCGGCATCCCAGCCGACCGTGCCGGCATCGAGCGCTTCCTGTTCGGTCCGGCTCACCTTGGGCAAGATGGATTTGACGGCGCCATAGATGGGCGTGATCAGCAGCGGCTTACGGATTGCCTCGACGCTGAGAACCAGCAGCAGCACACCGATCGCCAGCAGCACCCAGCTGCCCGCACCCAGCCCGTAGCTGATACCGGTCGCCGGAAAATCGAGCCCCGAAAGCAGCCCGATGCCCAGGAACGCCACGCCCCATTGCCAGAGCGGGCTTTCCCGCATGGCGAGCGTGGCGAAGACGATGAGGCTGATCGCGATAAGCGCAAAGGTCACGGCATGCCCTCCATGGTGTCGCGCTCAACGCGCGACCAATCCCTGAACGTCAGACCGATCGCCGAATCGTCCGGCTTGGTCACTGGGCCTGCCGCGCCGGGATCATAGCGCGGAGCACCCTTGTTGTTGAGGCAGTCTAGCAAGGTTTACGTATACGTCAACCAAGCGCCGTTTACGTTCACTGTTAGCCTGCCCCTCACGTCAACTCCGAACCTCTCCCAAAGTTCGGGCATCTATTTGACGCTAACGTAAAGCCATGAAATATTCGTCACCCTGATGGGCGCCAAGCCCACGCGCCGACAAGTGGCGACCGGAGGAAACCATGGCTACGCTAGACACCGACGCGCCGCTTCGTCCCTGGATCGCTTCTTATCCGGACGGCATTGTCTGGGACGTCCAGATCGACACCCGCCCGGTGCATGAACAGGTCCTGGCCGCCTGCGCCCGCAACCCTTCCGCCGTCGCGCTGGATTTCCTGGGACACACCACCAGTTTCGGTGACCTGGCCAAGAAGATCATCGCCTTTGCCGGCGCGCTGCAGCATCAGTTCGGTGTCAAGAAGGGTAGCCGCGTCGCGCTGATGCTGCCCAACACGCCATTCTACCCCATCGCCTATTACGGCGTGCTCCGCGCCGGCGGCACGGTGGTCAACTGCAATCCGCTCTATACGGTCCACGAGCTCAGCCACATCACCGCCAATGCCGGCGCCGATGTGATGATCACGCTTGACCTGCAGCAGATCTACGAAAAGGCCGAGAAGCTGGTCGAGGCCGGCCACGTCAAGTCGCTGGTGGTCTGCCACTTCCCCGACGCGCTGCCGCTGGTCAAGAAGGTGCTGTTCTCGCTCGCCAAGCGCAAGGACCTGGCCAGGCTTAGCGCCTCCCCCATCGCCGACCGCGTCGCCCATTTCAGCGCCATGATCGCCCGCAACGAAACGCCCGACGCCGTGGTGATCGATCCGCACAACGACATCGCGGTGCAGCAGTATACTGGCGGCACCACGGGCGTGCCCAAGGGAGCCCTCCTCAGCCACGCCAATATCGCGGCCAATATGAGCCAGATCGACAAATGGGGTTGTGGCCTGTTCTACCCACCCTCCAAGGTCGTCGCCGTCCTGCCCTTCTTTCACATCTTCGCCATGACGGTCTGCATGAACGTGCCGCTCTGCAACGGCACGCAGGTCGTCATGCTGCCGCGCTTCGAGCTCAAGGCGCTGCTCAACATCTTCGCGCGCACCCGCGCCAATGTCCTGCCCGCCGTGCCGACCCTGCTCAATGCCATTGCCCGCGCCGACAGCGTGGATACCGCACAGCTGGCGAGCCTGGAGGTGGCGATATCAGGCGGCGCCGCCCTTTCCGACGAGATCCGGGCCGATTTCGGCAAGAAGTCCAAGGCCATTCTCGCCGAAGGCTATGGCCTCACCGAGGCGTCCCCGGTGGTCTGCTGCGCCGCCCTGCGCGTGCCAAGCAAGCCCATGTCCATCGGCCTGCCCCTCCCCGGCACCGATATCCGCTTTGTCGATATCGACACCGGCAAGCCGGTCGGCATCGGCGAGAATGGCGAACTCCAGGTCAAGGGGCCGCAGGTCATGTCCGGCTACTACGGCAACGAGGAAGCCAGCCGCGACGCCTTCATGGATGGCTGGCTGCGCACCGGCGACGTCGGGCACATGGACGAGGACGGCTACGTCTTCCTGGTCGATCGCATCAAGGACCTCATCATCTGCTCGGGCTTCAACGTCTATCCCCGCGTCATCGAGGAGGCGCTGATGGCCCATGAGGCCGTCGAGGAAACCAACGTCATCGGCGTGCCGGACGAGTATCGCGGCGAAGCGCCGGTCGCCTTCGTCAAGCTCAAGGCCGGCCACACCATCGGTGAGGAAGCCCTCAAGAAGTATCTCTCCGAGCGCCTCAACAAGATCGAGATGCCCAAGCAGATCATCTTCAAGGACGCCCTTCCCAAAACGCTCATCGGCAAGCTCTCCAAGAAAGAGCTGCGCGAGGAATACGCCCAGACACGAGCCAAAAAGTGAACCGCTCCGTCCCCGAAAACCGCGACCTGTTCGCCATTGCCGATCTCGCCAAGGAGTTCGGCATCTCGACCCGCGCCATCCGCTTCTACGAAGCCAAGGGCCTGCTCGCCCCCGAACGCGTCGGCGCCACCCGCATCTTTCGCCGCCGCGACCGCGCCCGGTTGATCCTCATCCTGCGCGGCAAGCGCCTGGGCTTTTCGCTGCGCGACATCTCCGACTATCTCAGCCTCTACGACGCCAACCGCAGCCAGCAGGTCCAGTTGCTCACCGCCAAGATCGACGAGCGCCTGGTCTCGCTGGAGGCGCAACTCCAGGATCTGCAGACGACCATTTCCGAACTCAAGGAAATCAAGAAGCTGGCCGACGAGCGGCTGGAGAAGGCGGGCTAGCCCTAACGCCCGCCGCGCGGCTTGATATTCTTCGTCATCAAATCCGGCTTCTTCGGCTTGACCCAGCCTTTGGGCGGTTGCCGCACCGGCACCTGCGTGCCCAGCCCCATGGCCCCCGGCGGCGGCTGGCCCACGGTCACCGTATCGGGATCGCCCGGCGCCACCGGCGCCTCGCCCTTGATCCTTGCAATTTCGTTGCGAAGACGCGTCGCTTCCTCGAAGTCCATTGCCTCGGCGGCCGCTTCCATCTGCTTGGCCAGCGCCACCAGCTTCTCGTTGATCGATCGCGATGACATCTAAGTCGCCCCCACAAACACCATCATATCCTCCAGCGTCGCCGCTTCGCTCGCCGGCTTGTCCCAGCGGATGCGGCTGATGCGCGGAAAGCGCAGCGCCACGCCCGACTTGTGCCGCGTCGACTCCTGCGCCGAGTCGAACGCCACCTCGAACACCAGTTCCTTGCGCACCTCGCGCACCGGCCCGAAGGCCTGCAGCGTATTGGCCCGGATCCACTTGTCGAGCTGTTTCAGTTCCTCGTCGGTAAAGCCGAAATAGGCCTTACCGACAGGGACGATCTCGTTCCCCTTCCACACGCCGAACGTATAGTCCGAATAGAACGAACTGCGTTTGCCATGCCCCCGCTGCGCATACATCAGCACGGCGTCGACCACGTTGGGATCGCGCTTCCACTTGAACCAGTACCCCTTGGGCCGCCCCGGCACATAGGGCGAGCTTCTGAGCTTGATCATCACCCCTTCATGCCCATGCTCGTCGGCGCCTTGCCGCCGCTGCGCGGCCAGGTCGTCCCAGTCGCCGAACGGCAGCACCTCGGAAAGGTCGAGCCGTGTCTGCGGATTGGCCGCAAACCAGGCTTCGAGCCGGGCGCGCCGCTCGGTCCAGCTCAACGTGCGGATATCCTCGCGCCCATCGAACAGCATGTCATAGACGCGGATGAAGGCCGGGCTGTCCTTGAGATGCTTGGCCGACGCCACCTTTTTGTTGAGCCGCTGCTGCAGCTCGTTGAAGCTGCCTGGCTCAAAATCCTTGCCGACCAGCAATTCCCCGTCCAGGACCGCCCGCCCATGCACATTCTCGACGATGTCGGGGAAGGAATTGGCGATGTCGTCGCCCGTCCGCGAGAACAGCGACACCGTCCCGCCCCCCAGTACCAGTTGCACGCGAATGCCGTCCCACTTCCACTCGGCCGAGAAATCCTTGGGGTCGAGCTTGGCCAGGTCCTTTTCCTCGTCGATCGGGTTGCTCAGCATCAGCGGATGGAACCGCGCCGACTGGTCGATATCGGGCCGCGGCGCCTTGCCGTCTAGCCAGGCGAAGAGGTCGGTATAGGGCACCTTGAGCCCGTGCCACACTTCCTCGATCTCCTGCACGTCGACGCCGCTCATTTCGCTCAGCGCCGTTTTGGCCAGCCGCGCCGAGACCCCGATGCGCAATGCCCCCGTCGCCAGCTTCACCACCGCCCAGCGCTCGTTGATATCGGCCTGCGTCAGCAAAGCCGCAATCAGCCTGGGCAACTCGTTCTTGCTGGTCGTGTTGAACAGCTCGATGAGGTCGGTGAGAGACGGCAGGTCCCCATCCGCCCCGTGATGCGGCCAGATCAGCGCGATGGTCTCGCCCAGATCGCCGACATAGTCGTAGCTCATGGCGAACAGCGTCGGATCGACCTCGCGCAGCACGATGTCCTTGAGCAGAGCCGGCTTCACATTGCGAAACGTCAGCGCGCCCGTCAGCACCGCCAGCGCATAGCCGCGGTCTGGGTCGGGCACCTCGCGGAAATACTGCGTCAGCGCGCTCAGCTTGCGCGTGCGCGACGGCGTGAGCGCCAGAAGTTCGAGCAATTGGGCGAAGCGCTTCATTCCCCCGCGCCCTCCCCGCCATCGTCTTCGAAGCCATGGATGTTGAGCGGCTCGGCATTGAGCCCCTGCTGGCGGCACCAATAGACCAGCGCATCCTCGCGCCCATGCGTAACCCACACTGTCTCCGCCTGCGTGTCGCGTATGGTCTGCTGCAGTTCGCCCCAGTCGCAATGGTCCGAAATCACCAGCGGCAATTCCACCAATGCCTGCCGCGCCCGCTGCTTGACGCTCATCCAGCCCGAGGCCTGGCACACCACCGGATCGGGAAAACGCCGGCTCCAGCGATCGCGGATCGCCGATGGCGGCGCGATGACGATCTGCCCGGCCATGGCACCCTTGGGCATGCCCGTCGCCGGGATCAGCTCGCCCAGGTCGACACCCAGTTCCTGGTAGAGTTCGCACAGCCGGATCATTGCACCATGGAGGTAAATCGGTTGGTCCCACCCAGCGTCGCGCAGGAGGCCAATCACCCGCTGCGCCTTGCCCAGCGCATAGCACCCCACCATGTGGCAGCGCTCGGGCTGGTCCGCCACCGACTTCAGCAGCCGCGCGATTTCGTGGCGCGGATGGGGGTGCTGGAATACCGGCAGCCCGAACGTCGCCTCGGTGACCAAGAGGTCGCATTCGACCAGCTCATAGGGCTGCGACGTCCGGTCCGGCAGGCGCTTGTAGTCCCCGGTGACGACCACGCGCTGTCCATCCTTCTCCACCAGCACCTGCGCCGAACCGAGCACATGCCCGGCCGGATGGAAGGTGATTGTCACGTCGTCGATCTGGAGCGGCACACCGAAGTCCAGCGGCTCGAACTTGCCGGCGCAATCCTCGCCATAGCGCACCTTCATGATGGCGATGGTGTCCGGCGTCGCCAGCACGGCGCCATGCCCGCTGCGGGCGTGATCAGCATGACCGTGGGTGATGATCGCCCGCGCCCGGGGGATCGCTGGGTCGATATAGGCGTCGATCGCCCTGATATGGAGTTTTCGGTCGAGGATCTGGCTGGCCATGGAGTCTTTCAACGCAACGTGGCAGGTCGCGGTTCACTCTAGCGCACTTGCCGTCAGGACGTGTCAAGCAGACGTGCCGAAGCGCCGCCTCCAATGCGGTTACGGACAAGCGGTGACGGCGAGGCCGCGGCCCCGGATTGGATAGATAAAGAAATGAGGCCAGAGCCTCGCCGTCACGCCGGGACTTTTCGCGGGTTCGGGTCAGGCACGCTGTGTCGCAAGCGTAGCTGCCGGGTTTCCCCCGCGCGGTGAGGGCGACCCCTCATCCCCGACTGCTGCCCCGCTCATCACTCGTCATGACCGCGCTCTGACGGGGCAGTGACACTAGAATAGGCCGGCCAGTGAGCACGGGGATAAGTGGCATGGAACAGCCGATTTCATCAGGCCAGCACCAGCCCAGCCACGCAAAGGACCGCTGCGACCAGCCCGATCCAGACGACCGCCAGCAACCCGTCACGCGCCGTGATGGCCAGGCCATAGGTCGCGACAATCGCGCCCGCCCATGTCGAGGTGAACGGGATGACCTCGAGCACCGGCATGATCATACCCACCAAAACGCAGAGGCCGGCGCCGACGCGCCGCAGCGGCCCATCGATCAGACCCTGCCAGCGCGGCTTGGCCACGGCATCGACCTTCTCGCTGACGGGCTTGAGAAACTTGACCAGCTTGTCGCCATACTTGTCCGGCAGCCGCCGCCGCGACAGCCACTTGGGCAGCCATAGCTGCTCCCGGCCCAGCGCGATCTGCCCGGCAATCAGCACCGTGCTGATGCCCACCAGTGTGGGCACGCCGGGAATGATGCTGGCAGGCGACATCATCACCAGCGCTGGAAACATCAGCATCGGCCCGGCGGCACGCTGGCCCGCAACCTCGCGGATCATGCCCACGGAAATGCACTGACCGTCTTCGACGCGCTGCTCGACCTTGCCGACCAGCTTTCCGAGCGCCCCCTCCTCCGTGTCAGTCATGCCGATCACTCCTCGTGGAACAAGCAACGCGCCCGGCACGGGGCAGTTCCTGCCTGGCATTTTCTGCCTGTGGGCAGCGTCAGCGCCTGGCAGCAGCGGCGCAAGTCCTTGGGGCGATTCAGCTTTGCCAATGGCACGAAACTTGGATGGTTCCGGGCACAGTCAACGAGGCGTCACATGGCTCTATCCGTCATTTCCAGCATGCGGTCTTTCCCGCTCGGCGACCCGCTGAGCAGCAAGGTCGGCAACCCTGCCCCGCTCAAGAAGTCTGCCGAAGAAGAATTCCTCGAAATCGCCCGCAAGTCGCCCCTCGAGCGCCTGCGTGACAAAATTCTGGAAGACATGAAGGTCAGCGAAAGCGACCTCGCCGCAATGAAGCCGGAAGAGCGGCAGGCCGTGGAGGATGAAATCAAGCGCCGGATGATGGAAGCGCTGCAGGGATCGAGCGAAGCAGGGGCGATGGTCGACAAGACGGCTTGAGGTGCCTTTTCCTCTCCCCATCGGGGAGAGGTGGCCCGGCGCAGCCGGGTCGGTGAGGGGGATTCTCCGGGCACCAAAAGCGCCCTGAGCGAACCACAGCGCCCCCTCATCCGGCGCTGCGCGCCGACTTCTCCCCGATGGGGAGAAGAATTCTCCTCACATCACCTTGGTCACCGCAAGCAGGCCTGGCCGCTTGTCGTTGGCGGCCGAGATCGCCGCCTCGCCACCCAGCACCACCACATGCCCATGCCGGGCCACCGCTTCAACCGCCTCGGCCATGCGCCGGAAATCGGCGATCGTGGTTCCCAGGATCTCGTCGCGCCGCTGCTGGCGGATCGCGTCGGTCGTGCCGGTCAGTTGCCGCCACATCGACGAATAGCCCTTGGCGTCGGGGAACTCATAGCCATCCACATCACCGATCACCCCGATGATCGAGCGTGTCAGGTCGCTCTCGCCGATATCGGCCTTGAGCGCCTTGCTGGCCCCGTCATAGGCGTCGATCGTGCCCAGGAGATTGGGGTCGCGATAGCTGAGAAAACTGAAATTGCCCGAGGTCAGGTCGAACCGGCTCGATCCGCCATAGGCCCCGCCCTGCACGCGCACCTTGTCCCAGAGATAGGTGGTGTTGAGGAATTTCAGCACTACCGACGAGGCCCCGGTCATTTCGAAGCCGAGCGAGCGCAGGTTGGCGCCCTTGCCCACATAATTGACCTGCGCCGGAATGATCAGCCCTTCCGATTTGGGCTGGTAGTCGATCGCCCAGTCGGCAAAGGCGAAGTCGCCATTGGGCAGCCGCCCCATAAACCGCTCGATCTCGCTCCTGGCCCGGTCCCACAGCGCGCCATCGGTCGTCACGTTGACGACCATGCGGCCGCGATTGAACAGCGTGTCCCGAATGCGCATGAGCGCCGCTTCGACGCTGGACCAGTCGCTGTCGATCCGCTTCACCAGCTCGCGCAGGAAGCTCAGATAGCTCACTCCACCCAGCTGTTCGGCGATCCAGCTCGCCTCCGTCAGTCCCGATTTAAGCCGCGTATCGACGATCGCATTGCCCGATGGCACGAGCCGCGCCTCGAAACCGGCCTTTTCCTCAAGCGCCATCTGTTTGAAGCGCTCGCGGTTATCCAGCCGCGCATCGAGCAGCACGTCGCCCATGATGGCGAGCATTTCTTCGAGCTTGTCCGGCACCGCCTTGCCCGAAAGGAAGAACCAGGCCGCACTGCCGTCGCTCCCCTGCCGCGCCGACAGGCCGCGATGCTGCGCAATGCCGCCCGTCGACCGGCCGATGCGCTGGGTCAGCGATACGAAATCTTCCTTGCTCGTACCGGTCTGCAGCAGCGCCCGCCCGAACAGCGGCAGATAGGGCAGCAGCGCCTTGTCGAGCACATGCAAATCGAAGCCGAGATCGAGGTAGACGATGCCCAGTGTCGGCAGGTCGTGGTAGAACAGCCGCGCCTCACCCAGATTACCGATCTTGATCGGCACCTTGCGCGTCTCGCGCGGCAGGTCGTCCAGGCCCAGCGTCGGTATCTTGGCCACCAGCGCCGGGTCGTCGACGCTCTCCTGCAAAGCCTTGAGCTTCCCGGTCTCGGCCACCGTGGCTTGCAGCGCGCCGTCGTCCATTCCGGCGCGGACGCCGGCCAGGATTTCGGCCTCCCGGGCCGCCTCACGGGCGCCTTGTTCCGGATCGGCGCTCAGCGTCACCGTCGTACGATGGGTATTGTCAAGGAACAGCCGGCGGATTTCGTTGGCGAAATGCCCCTTGGCGGCCTTGTCCTTGAGTGCGGTCAGCGCGTCTTCGAAGTGCAACTGCGCCAGTGGATCGCCGCCATGCAGCCAGCTGCCCAGCGCATTGAACATGTAGACCATGCCCCGCGGATAGGAGCCGGTATTGTTTTCGCGCAGCGAGAATTCAAACGTATTGGCCGCCGCTTCCAGCTGCTCGGGCGCAAAGCCCTTGTCGGCAATCTCGCCCAGCGTCGACAGGATCAGCGCCTCGATTTTTTCGGCATCGGCGGGGTCGATTCCCTTCATGCCGAAGCTCGCCATCGGCTGACGCAACCCGCTGCCGATGCCACCGCCGGTCATGCCCTCGCCAAGGCCCGATTCTGTCAGCGCCTTGCGCAGCGGCGCCGCCGGGTTGCCGGCCAGCAGGTAGCTGAGCATGCCATGGCTAAGCGCCTCCGTCCGGTCGGCCGGCGGGTCGATCATCCAGTTGACCGACACCATGCCGTCCCGCGACTTGCCCTCGTCCTTGGTTCCCGCATAGGTTGCCACGATCTGCCGCGGCGCATTGAAGCGCGGTTGCAGCTTCACCTCGGCGTCGACAGGCGCCCGCTCGAACTGCGAGAAATAGGCGTCGAGGATATCGAGCCGCGCGCCCGCATCGTCATCGCCCGAGAAGAACGCCCGCGTGTTGGACGGGTGGTAGTAGGTCTGATGAAACGCCTTGAACTGCTGGTAAGTCAGGTCGGGGATGGATTTGGGATCGCCGCCCGAAGTGATGCCATAGGTCGTGTCGGGGTAGAGCGAGCGCTGCGCGATGTCGCGCATCACGGCGTCGGGCGACTGGAACACGCCCTTCATCTCGTTGAACACCACGCCCTTGTAGACCAGCGGCGAGCTCGTATCCTCGAGCTCGTAGTGCCAGCCTTCCTGCCGGAACGTGTCCTCCGTGATCAGCGGGAAGAACACCGCATCCAGATAGACATCGACCAGGTTATAGAAGTCCTTGAGGTTCTGCGACGCCACCGGATAGGCCGTCTTGTCCGGAAAGGTCATGGCATTGAGGAACGTGTTGAGTGATCCCTTGATCAGCTCCACGAACGGCTTTTTGACCGGATATTTCCGCGAACCGCACAGCACGGAATGTTCCAGAATATGCGCGATGCCGGTCGAATCCTCCGGCGGCGTCTTGAAGGTGATGCCGAACACCTTGTTCTCGTCGTCGTTGACGAGACTGAGCACTTCGGCCCCGGTCTTGATGTGCCGGAACAGCTGCGCCTGACTGTTCACCTCCGCGATATGCTCGTCACGGATGAGTTCGAAGGCAGCATGGTGGGACATGATATTCTCGGGGGCCGGTTCTTGTTGTTGACCCACAACGTAGGGATGCCCGCGGGGATGCGCTAGAGGCGTCACGAGTGGTTGAGACGCCCGGCACGCGGCGATCCGCAGATCGTACCCTCGGGCGTACGGTTGCAGCAGGCTACCGTCACACTCCGCCGCGGATCGCCGGCTTCACGTCCTTTTCATACCATTCGCTGAGCCGTCCCATCAGCGCCGGGAACAGGCTCTTCTGCTCGGTGGCCGCGACATTGTCCGCCAGTTGTTCCGGCTTGCTGACGCCGGCGATGACGGTGGAGACCTGCGGGTGATCGAGGATCCAGCGCAAGGCGAACTGGCTCATTGGCATGGCTTCGGGCGCCAGCCCCTTTAGCTCGGCAGCCAGCTCCACCCCGCGCTCGAACGGAATGCCCGAGAAAGTCTCGCCCACCGAGAAAGCCTTGCCATCGGCATTGTAGTTGCGGTGGTCGCTGGGATCGAAACGCGTCGTCTTGTCGAACTTGCCGCTCAACAACCCGCTCGCCAGCGGCAAACGCACGATGATGCCGACATCGCGCTCCGCCGCCTTGGGCAACAGTGCCGTTGCCGCATCCTGCCGGAACAGGTTGAAGATGATCTGCAGCGTCGCGCAGCCCGGCTGCTCGAGGCACAACAGGCCCTCTTCGATGGTTTCGACGCTGGCGCCCCAGTGGCGCACCAGTCCCTCGTCCCGGAGCTCGTCCATCCAGCGGAAGATCGCGCCATCGCGCAGCACGGCCGTGGGCACGCAATGGATCTGCGCCAGGTCGAGCGTCTGGACGCCCAACCGCTGTGCCGATCCCACCAGGCTGGCCCGGATGCCGTCTTTGGAATAATTGTCGGGAAACAGCCCGCTGCCCCGCCCCAGCTTGGTGGCGACATGCACCCCTTCAGCCTTGGCATGCGCGCCGATCCGGCTTTCGCTGAGGCCCCCGCCATAGACGTCGGCCGTATCCCAGAAGGTGACGCCTGCGGCATTGGCGGCGTCCAGAATCGCATTGGCAGTCTCTTCGCCAACCGGCCCGAAATCCCCGCCCAGCTGCCAGCAGCCCAGCCCGATTTCGCTGACCGCATATCCCGTCTTGCCCAAACGCCGCGTCTTCATCGCTTACCCTCCGCCAGACGTCCGAATGCCGGCGCGCCGCCCTGCCCTTTTAGGCAAGTCGGCGCGCCACGTCACCGGGATTGTCGATGGCTCAGGGCGTTATTGCGCCCAGCTTGACGGGGTGGATATTGGGCCGGAACAGGCCTTCGATGACCGCGGGATCGTTTTGGGCCAGCGCCTGGGCCTCGGCTGCATCGGTCACCTTGAAGATGGCGATACCATAGGCGCCGTCCAGCGTTGGACCGGTCAGCATCAGCTTTCCCTCCGCCTGGAGCTTGTCCATATAGGCAAAGTGCCGGCCCAGCGTTTCATATTCGGCCGGTGACACGTCCATGACGAAACTCGGACGCGGCGGCAGCGCCAGGTAGAGATAGTGCGTGGGCTCCATTACTGCGCCTCGGGCATCTTCCAGAGGCCGATGCGGTTGCCTTCCGGGTCGGTGAAGACCGCAAATTCCCCCATGCCGGGAATCTCATAGGGCTCCTGCACCACATTGACGCCCGCTTCCTGGCGCACCCCCGCCAGCATCTGCGCAACGTCGTCCACGGCGACATAGATGGTGGGCCCGGTCGCCAGCCCGCTCATCGTACTGCCGACGGCGAAGTCGATGCCCATACCGGCCCCCGATTGCAGGATCGTATATTCGGCATCCGGATAGTCCTGTTCGCTCCAGCCGAACAGTTTGCCGTAAAAGCCGCGCAGCTTGGCGCGATCCCGCGCAATCACTTCGAAATGCATCACTGGGTTAGCCATGTCGCCCTCCTATTGGTAAGTCACTACTTACCGATATGACGAAATATCACTCCGCGTCAAGCCGGTTCGATTGCCGTTATGGGGCAAAGCCGCTACGCTATGCCCATGAGCCAGGTCGAAACCGTATTGAATGCAATTACCGATCCGACGCGCCGCAGCGTGCTGGAATCGCTGCGAAGCGGCCCGCGTACGGTGGGCGAGATCGCTGCTGGCTATAGCGTCAGCCGCCCCGCCATTTCCCAGCATCTGCGTGTGCTGAGCGAAGCGGGCCTCGTCAGCGCCCGCAAGGTCGGCCGCAACAATTTCTATGCCGTGGACCTCAAGGGGCTGGCTATTCTGCGCACTTATCTGGAAGGCTACTGGGACGACGTGTTCGACGCCTTCCAGCACGCCGCGATCAAGGAACGGGCCAAGGGAGGAAAGCTCAGTTGAGCGAGCCGCTGCGCCGAAACATCGTCGTCCCTCTGCCGCCGGCACTGGCCTTCGATCTCTTTGTCCGCCGTCTGCCCGAATGGTGGCCGCTTGAAACGCGCTCGGTCTGGCTCGAAAAGTCCTTGTCTTGCAGCATCGATCCGCGGCCCGGCGGTCGCATCACCGAACAGGGCCCTGATGGCGCCGAAGCCCATTGGGGCACCATCATCCACCTCGACGAGGCCAGCCGCCTGGTGCTCGATTGGCATCCCGGCCTCACGCCCGCCACCAGCACCGAAGTCGAGGTCACCTTCCACGCCGTGCCCGCCGGCACCGAACTGCGCCTGGAACACCGCAATTGGGAGCGGCTGGGCGAGCGCGGCGATTTCGTGCGCAGTCTCTACGCCAACGGCTGGGGTCCGGTTATGGCGCGCTTCGCAACTCTCGCGGCAGGCGAAAGCGCGCTGCCGGCGGCGGAAGGTCCCGGGTGTATTGGAGCCGAACCTCCACCGGGTTGGCAGCCCGACGATGCCGGGCCGGCATCCAACTGACTATTCGAAATAATCCGGGTAGTCGGCGATCGTCTGGCTCAACAGCAACTCGGCCCGGGCCAGGTGAGCGCGCATGGCCGCTTCTGCTCCGGCCACATCGCTGTTTGCCACTGCGGCCGCGATGATCTTGTGCTCGCCGATCGCCACCTGCGACGATGATACGCCCAGCGTCAGGTAGCGCACGCGGTCGAGCTGCATCTTGTGGTCGTCGATCAGCTGCCACGCATATTCAACGCCGGCCAGCCGGGCCAGCGTGCGGTGGAACAGCTCGTCCAGCGTATGGAAGCGGCGGCTGTCCTTGGCCGCGGAGGCCGTCTCCTGCTCGGCAATGAGTTCCTCGAGCACGCCTGCCGCTTCCGCCCCAGGCTTGGCCGCCACCCGGCGAATGATCTCGACCTCGATACTTTCGCGGATAAAGCGCGATTGCCGCACCCCCTCCGGCGAGATCTTCTTGACCACAGTGGCGCGCTTGGGCCGGATCAGCAGCAGCCCCTGCTGCGCCAGGCGGATGAAAGCCTCGCGCACCGGCTGACGCGACACGCCGTAGCGGCCGGCAATATCGCTCTCGGAAATCACATCGCCCGGCTTGAGCGCCATGGTGACGATGTCGTCGCGCAGCGCGCCGACGACGCGCAGCGCCATGGTCTCTTCACTCGCCTCGAGCACGCTTGCCGCCACCTGTCCTGATTCCCCCGCTGACCTTGTGCCCGAAGCGGGTCCGCCGCGCCCCTTGATTGCTCGGCTTCCACAGAAATCTGCCTGCCGGTCGCCTGCGCCTATCGGAGCGTGCCTGCCGCTCACCCATAAACCTAAAACAACCCCTGCCGCTTCGCAATCTTGTATGGTAGATCATGCCAAAGCCCACCCATGGGCGGACCGCTGCATGAATACTGGAGAAGACGAATGGCCAAGACCTACGCAATCGTGGGGACCGGGGGTCGCGCGCGCATGTTCTACGAGGCCATTTTGGGCCCCCATCGCGAGCATTCGCGGCTCGTCGCCCTCTGCGACACCAACCAGGTGCGCATGGACTACACCAACCGCGTCATCTCGGGCGAACTCAAGGGCCAGGCCGTCCCCACCTACAAGGCTAGCGACTTCGCCACCATGCTGGCGGACACCCGACCCGATACGGTCATCGTCACCTCGATCGACCGCACCCACCACAAATACATCATCGCCGCCATGGAAGCGGGCTGCGACGTCATCACCGAAAAGCCGATGACTACCGATCCCGAAAAATGCCAGGCCATCCTCGACGCCGTCGAGCGCACGGGCAAATCGGTGCGCGTCACCTTCAATTACCGCTATGCGCCCCACAATTCGGCGTTGCGCGAGCTGATCGCCCAGGGCGCCATCGGCACGCCCACTTCGGTGCATTTCGAATGGCTGCTCGATACGCGCCATGGCGCCGATTATTTCCGCCGCTGGCACCGCGACAAGCGCAATTCAGGCGGCCTGATGGTGCACAAGTCCACCCACCATTTCGACCTCGTCAATTTCTGGCTCGGGTCACAGCCCGACACGGTCTTTGCCATGGGCGACCTCAAGTTCTACGGCCGCGCCAATGCCGAAGAGCGTGGCGTCTTCACCCCCTATACCCGCACCACGGGCGTCGATGCCGCCAGGGACGACAAGTTCGCCATCGATCTCACGGCCAACCCGGTGCAGAAGGGGCTTTACTGGGACGCCGAGAAAGAAGACGGCTACCAGCGCGACCAGAACGTATTCGGCGACGGCATCTCCATCGAAGACACGATGAATGTGATGGTCCGCTATCGCAACAAGGCGGTCATGACCTATTCGCTCTATGCCTACGCGCCCTGGGAAGGCTTCAACGTCGCCATCAACGGCACCGGGGGCCGGCTCGAATTGATGGTGCGCGAAACGTCCTACATCAACGCCGGCTCGACCTCGACCGCCGAAGGCGCGGCCAAGGGCGTCGACCTCTACCACTTCCCACTGCATGGGGAGTCACGGGTAGTCCACGTCCCGGCCGGCGAAGGCGGCCATGGTGGCGGCGACAAGATCATGCTCGAGGAAATCTTCGGCAATGCCACGCCCAAGCCCGGCTATGGCGCCAACCACCGGGACGGCGCCCTGTCGATCCTCACTGGTATTGCGGCCAACCAGAGCTTTGCGACCGGCCTGCCGGTGGATGTGCGGACGCTGGTGAAGCTTTGACGGCAAGTCCAGCGGCCACGACGTCATTCCGGCGAAGGCCGGAATCCATGGCCGTGGTCATCCACGACACCCTGCCGTAGGGTGCGGCACGGAAACCTTTTGCCGCCCTCCGCCGTATCTTGCCCGAGATCACGAGCAAGGACCCTCCCATATGGCGCGCGAGACTTTCACCGGAACGGCATGGATCACGGGCGCCGGCACGGGCATCGGGCGAGGCCTTGCCCTGGCCCTCGTCGCCCGCGGCATGACGGTGGCTGCCAGCGCCCGCACGGAGGCCGATCTGGCCCAGCTCGCCGCCGATGCCAAAGGCCCAGGCTCAATCCTCCCGATGCCGCTTGATGTCACCGATGAAGCGGCCGTCCGCGATACGGTGGCCCGCATCGAGGCCGAGGCCGGCCCGATCACGCTCGCCATCCTCAATGCCGGCACCAATAGCGAGGTGACGGCGGAAAAATTCGACACGATCAAGTTCGCCCATGTCGTGGACACCAACCTCATGGGTGCGGTGCACAGTCTGGGCGCGCTGTTGCCCCTGCTGCGAAAGCGCCGCGCCGGCCGCATTGCCATCGTGGCATCCGTTGCCGGCTATCGCGGCCTGCCCACCGCCGCCGCTTATGCCGCCAGCAAGGCGGGCCTGATCGCCATGACTGAATCGCTCAAGCCTGAGCTGGAGGCCGACAATGTCGACCTAACCCTTATTAATCCCGGCTTCGTCGACACGCCGCTGACGCGCAAGAACAAGTTCCCCATGCCCTTTCTGATCGACACAGACGAGGCGGTCGACTCCATCATGAAGGGTCTGGAACGCGGCCGCTTCGAGATCGTCTTCCCCTGGCAGATGACAGCGGCGATGAAACTGCTTGGCGTCCTGCCTTATGGCCTGTTTTTCCCGATCACCCGCCGCATGGTGCGCAGTTTGTGACCCCGTGATCGGGGCGTCGGCGGCCGGGCCTCAGCCGATTGTCGACTGCTTCTTTGGCGTGTGGGGGTAGACCCGCAGGCCCTTGAGCAGCAGCTTGACCGCCTCCCAGTGGATCGCCGCCGTTACCTTGAGGGTCATCAGCGGATGGGCCAGAACGGCGCGCAGCAGCGCAGCGTCGGTCAACTCAGAGCGATCGCCGGCAAACGTCGCGGTCAGCAATGGTCCGGCAGGGTCGGTCTCTAGGATGGCGACGCTGACATCCTGGGCGGGCGGGCTGATGGTGAAATTATAGACGCAGTCCATCGGCATGAACGGCGAGACGAAGAACGTCTTGGCGCAGCTGTGTCGCACAATCCCCTCGCCGGCCGGGAGCACATAGGCGTGGCGCTCCCCATGGGTATTGTGGACCTCGTGGATAACGGCGGACAAGCTGCCGTCCGCCCGGTAGCAGAAATAAACGGTCAGCGGGTTGAAGACATAGCCGAGCATGCGTGGATAGCACAGCATGCGCACCGGCCCGTCCGCCACCATACCGGCCTCGACGAGCCGCGCGGCCACCCATGGCCGCAACGGTCCGCCATCGCCGTGGTCGCGCTCGCGGAAGCTCAGCAGTCCCCAGCGGTTGACCGCAAGCCAGCGCAGCGACAGGCGCGGCAGTTCGTCCAGGTCGAGCAGCAGCGCAAAGACGCGGTAGCGCAGCTTGTGCCGCTTGGGGCGCAGCCGCTTGTGCACCACCATGCCCGTATAGATGGCGCTCGCCGTCATTCCGCCGCCTGGAGTTGAACCGGGGCTTCGGCAATGCGGTTGACAGGGCGGACCCAGGGGCGGGTCACTCCGAAATTCTCCGCGACCGCCAGGCCGGACTGCAGCCCGTCCTCGTGGAAGCCATAGCCGAAATAGCTGCCGCAGAACCAGGTGCCACGCCGGCCCTGCAACTCCCAGAGCCGCTTCTGGGCCGTCAGCGCCGGCTGGTTGAACAGGGGATGCTCATAGTCGTAGCTGCGCAGCACGGCGCTTTTGCGCGGTTCGCGGCTCGGATTGAGGGTCACGAAGATCGGGTGGCGTCGGTCCAGGTTCTGCAGCCGGTTCATCCAGTAAGTGACGCAGAGTGCGTCTGCGCCGGCATCGTCGGGGCCGCCGATATAGTTCCAGCTCGCCCAAACCGCCTTGCGCTGTGGCATCAGGCTCGGATCGTCGTGCAACACGGCACGATTATGCGTGTAGCTGAAAGCGCCGAGCACTTCGCGCTCCAACCCATCGGCATCATCGAGCATCGCCAATGTCTGGTCGGCATGGCTGGCCATGATCACGTCGGTGAACACGTCGCGCCCGCCGTGCACGTCCTCCACCGTTACCAGGCCGGCCTGCCGGCTGATGGCCCGCGCCGCCGGCGCCTGCCGCACCTTGCCGCCGAAGTCGCGCACCATGGCCGCCACATAGCTGCGGCTGCCGCCCTTGACCGTGCGCCACAGGGCGCGCCGGCCCAGCTTGAACAGTTCGTGGCTCGAAAAGAACCGCACGAACGCGCGCATCGGAAAGCCGCGGATAGCGTCGGCCGAACTGGACCAGATCGCCGCGCACATCGGCAGGATGTGCAGGTCGACCAGGTGCGTCGAGTAGCCGTGCTTGTCAAGGAAACCGCCAAGGGTCATGCCTTCGATTTCCGGGCTGTCGATCAGGCTCTCGGCATGGGCGTAAAAGCGCACGATATCGGCCAGCATCTGCCAGTAGCCGGGCCGCGCCAGGTTCCGTTTCTGCCCGATCAGGCCCCGGAAGTCGCTCGAATATTCGAACCGCCCGGCGCCCACCGAGGCGGCAAACGACATGTGCGTCTCGACGCTCGCGACTTCCAGATGCTGCAGCAGCGCCGTGAAATTGGGGTAATTGTCGGTGTTGTAGACGATAAAGCCGGTATCGATGGCCATCCGCCCGCCCGCGGTCTCGACATCGACAGTATGGGCATGCCCGCCCAACCAATCTTCCTTTTCATAGAGCGTCACCTCGTGCTTCCGGCTCAGTAGCCAGGCTGCCGAGAGGCCCGCGACACCGGCGCCGATCACGGCGATGCGGCGATGATGGGAGAGGTCTGGATGATGATCGTGATGCATGAAGCGGGCTAATCCAATGGATGGTCTGAACCAGCTACGAAATCCGCATGCTGCAAGTTTCGTCCCTGGGAGCCATATTTTGCCGCTTTGGCCACAAAGTCCGGTTGGCCGTACGGGCAGCCCGTGCCAGCATTCTGGCAAACCCTGTTTGCCACGGAGCACCCCATGCCCGCACCCGTCATAGCCTATGCCGCATCCGCGGTGGCCTTCTTCGCCCTTGATTTCATCTGGTTGAGCCTGGCCGTTCCGCGGCTCTATAAACCCCTCCTTGGCACATTGCTGCGCGAGAGCCCCAACCTGCCGGTCGCAGGCGCCTTCTACCTGGTCTATGTGGTGGGGCTCGTCGTCTTTGCCGTGCTGCCGGCCGCCTCGGCAGGCTCATGGCTCATGGCGCTCGGTCTGGGCGCGCTGCTGGGCCTGGTTGCTTACGGCACCTATGACTTCACCAACCTGTCCACGGTGAAGGATTGGCCCCTGATGGTCAGCGTGGTCGACCTGGCCTGGGGCATCAGCGTCAGCGCGGTAGCCTCGCTGGTCGGCTATGCCGTCCTGTCCTGGTTCTCGCCCTCGGCCTGAACAGCAAGGAGGCGGTCAGCCCGCTGCCGCCTCCAGGGCCCGCTATTGGCTGAAGGGCACGGAGGCGGTCAGCACCTCGCCGGAATTGTTGAACTCCACCTCGAAGTCCACGGTGATATCGCCATTTGCCAGAAGGATCCGCGAGCCGATGCGTACATCGCTGCCGGCCCGATCCTTTTGCTGCTCCTTGAGGTCGAAGCTGATCTGCCCCTGCCGCTGTTGGCCGATCGCGATGCCGGTAAATCCGGCATTGGAGCTCATGGCCGCTTCATAGCGCTTCGCCGATTCATTGTAGGCGATCGTGCCGCTGATCGAGAGCGTCGCATTCACCAGCGCGCAGCGGCCGGTATAGTTCACCTTGCCCGCATTGCCCTTGGCGACGGACAGCCGGCAGCGGAACGGTTCCGGCTCGTCGCCGCCAACAAGCGCACCCTCGCCCTGCCAGTTCCCCACATAGGCTTCCAGCAAGGCGATCTCGGCCTGTGCCTGCACCAGCGTCACGCCGGCAAACGGCATCAAGGCCAGCGCAACACCAATCCCCAACCACTTATTCATCCGGAAAGCCCCCTCCATCCCTCCGAGACATCAGATTCTGTTTATGTCTGCCAGTGCGGAGATTCCGAAGCCAGCAAAAATCTGACACAGCTGACGATGTTGTTACGAATTCTCTACCGAGTGACAGATACAAGACACCGCCGGACTGTCGCAACTAACGACTTCGGCACTGGGGGAACGGTTCTGGTGACTAAAGCTGACGCGCCGATCATTGCTGCACGCGATGTTGATTACTCTCTCGACGTTGCGGGCAAGCCGCTGCATATCCTCAAGCGCGTTTCCCTGGAGGTAGCCCCATCGGAAGTGGTGGCCATCGTCGGCCCATCGGGCAGCGGCAAGACCTCGCTGCTGATGCTGCTGGCCGGCCTCGAGCGCGCCACTGGCGGTCGGGTCGAGGTCAACGGTGCCGATCTGGGAGCCCTCGACGAAGACGATCTCGCCCGCTTCCGCCGCAGGACGCTGGGCATCGTGTTCCAGAGCTTCCACCTCATTCCCTCGCTGACCGCGCATGACAATGTTGGCCTCGCGCTCGAAATCGCCGCGCCCGAACTGCCGCTGTCGCAAATTCGCGAAAAAGCCGCCGCAGCCCTCGCCGCCGTCGGCCTGGGCAACCGGCTCGATCACCGGCCCTCGGCTCTCTCGGGCGGTGAGCAGCAGCGCGTCGGCCTGGCCCGCGCCATGGTCGCCAATCCGCCGCTGCTGCTGGCCGACGAGCCGACCGGCAATCTCGACCAGAAAACCGGTGCCGTCGTCGTCGACCTGATGTTCGACCTGGCCCGCGAAAAGGGCACCGCGGTGGTGCTGATCACCCACGATCCCCACCTGGCCGCCCGCGCCGACCGGGTGTTCACCATGATGGCCGGGGAACTCACCGAAACCACGGGTCAGCGTTGATGGGATCGGTCTGGAGCGCCATCCGCATCGGCCTGCTCGACATGCGCGGGGACCTGCGCCGTTTCCTGTTGCTGGTCGTTTGTCTTGCCGTGGGCACCGCGTTGATCTCGGGCGTCAACTCGGTCGGCTCGAGCATCACCCGCGCCATCGACGACGGGGCCGCCGAACTGATGGGCGGCGATGTCGAACTGTCCCGCGCCGATCGGCTCGCCACCGATGCCGAACGCGCCAGCATGGACACGTTCGGCACCGTCTCCACCATTGTCGACACCAACCTGCGCGCGGAATCGGCCAGCGGCGACGCCTTCGTCGACCTCACCGCCATCGGCCCCACCTATCCCCTGCTCGGCCAGGTGGTGAGCCCGCAATTGCCTTCAGGTCAATCCGTCCACCAGTTCCTCGCCCCGGTCGAGGATATCCATGGCGCGCTCCTCGACCCGGTGCTGCTCGATCAGCTGGGCCTGGCTATCGGCGACAGCTTCGGCCTGGGCGGCACCGAATTCCAGGTGCGCGGCACCTTGACCAAGCTGCCCGATGGCCCCGTGCGCGGCTTCCGCCTCGGCCTCACCGCCATCGTGACCGATGCCGGCTTCGCCTCCGTTTCCGACCGCACATCGCCCCTGCCGGGTCTGGGCTCCTGGTATCGCTACAAGCTCCTGCTCAATGATCGCGATGCCGAAGCCGGGAAGGCTGCGCTGGAAACCGCCTTTGCCGATAGCGGCTGGACCGTGCGCTCGGCCCGCGATGGCCTCGGGCAGATGGTGCGCTACTACGACCTCTTCATGCGCTTCCTCGTCATTGTCGGCCTGGGCTCGCTGCTCATTGGCGGCGTCAGCGTCTGGACCGGCATGCAGGCCTATATCGCCGAGCGCGCCAGCGTCATCGCCGTGCTGCGCTCCATGGGCGCCAGCCGCGCGCGCATCTTCATCCACTTCTTCGCCCAGGTCGCAGCCCTCGCCGCGGTGGGCGTCGGCATTGGCCTCCTTATCGGCGGTGGAGCCGCTTTTGCCGTCCTGCCCATCATCGGCCGCGCCGTGGGTATCGATCTGGCCGCCACGCTGCATATCCAGCCGCTGCTGGTGGCGGCGGGCGCCGGTTTCGTCACTGCCTTCGCCTTTGCCTACCTGCCGCTGCAGCAGGCCCAGACCATCCGCCCCGTGCTGCTGTTCCGCTCCAAGGGCCTTTCGGCCCCACCCATCGACTGGCGCGCTCTGCTGCTCTCCTGGCAGGTCCTGCCGCTCATCGCCGCTGCCATCGCCTTTTTCGTACTGGCCTGGCTGATGACGGGTGATGCCGTACTGGTAGCCGCCTTCGGCCTCGCCAGCGGCGTTTCGGCCATCCTCTTCCAGCTGTTCATCCGCGTCATCCAGTTCGGCCTGAGCCGGCTGCCCGAACCGCGCGCCCGCATTCCGCGCCACGCCTTGCGCGCCATTTCCGGCTCCGGCCAGAATGCCGCCTCGGTCGTGGTCTCCGCCGGCATGGCCCTGGCCATGCTGATCGTCGTCCTGGTGCTCCAGACCAACCTGCGCCAGGAATTCCTCGGCGCCTCCGCCTTCGACGTCCCGACCCTGGTCGCCTCCGACCTCTTCCCCGATGAAGTGGACGCCCTGGCCGCTGTCGCCGGCCCGGGTACCGATATCCCCCGCTTCGTCGCCACGCCCATGCTGCGTGGCGCCTTGACCGAAATAGCCGGCCAACCCGCTGAAACGGTCCGCACCCGCGGCCCCGAAGCCACCTTCCTCCTCGCCGGCGAAGTGCCACTTACCTATCGTACGCAGCTCCCCGCCTCCTCGCGCATCACCTCGGGCGAGTGGTGGCCTGCCGACTATGCCGGCCCGGCTCTGGTGTCCCTCCACCAGAGCCTGCGTTCAGGCCTCGGCGTCGACCTGGGTGACACGCTCACCTTCACCATTTTCGGCGAACCGATCACCGCCACGATAGCCAGTTTCCGCGATTATTCCTGGCAGGGGGGCATCGACTTCCTCGCCACCTTCTCCCCCGGCGTCATCGATGCCTATCCGACCACGCTGTTTGCGGCTGTCACCGCCCTGCCGGGTCGCGAGGAGGCCGTCGAGCGCCAGCTCGCCGCCGATTTCCCCGATGTCCGCTTTATCGAGATCGGCGATACGCTCAAGCAGATCACCGATGCGCTCGGCCAACTTTCCTTCGCCGCAGTCCTGGTGGGTGGCCTGGCCGTCGGCAACGGGCTGCTCGTTCTGGTCGGCAGCCTCGCCACCGGCCGCCGCCAGCGCGAGGCCGACACGGTGATATCAAAGGTACTGGGTGCCACTCGCCTCGAACTGATGGCCACCGCCTTCATGCAATATCTGGTTCTGGCAACCCTGGCCGCCCTGCCCGCCATCGTGCTGGGCATCGGCCTGGGCTGGCTGATCAGCATGCTCATGCTCAATGTCGACTTCACCCTCAACAGCGACTCCCTGGCCATCGTCCTCCTGGTCGCCATCGCCATCACCGCCTGCCTGGGTGCCATGACCATCCTGCGCGCCGCCTCGGCACGGCCGGCAAGACTGCTGCGGGATTTGTAAAAGCACCCCACCCACAGGGCCCTCCCCACAAGGGGGAGGGTGACGACTGCAACTTCCGCGCCGCCCTTCCCTGTGACTTCCTCCATCGTGATTTCCCCGAATCGCGACGGCCGATGCTAAATCTGTTCCCCAGTTCCAGACTCGCGTGATGCCCGCTTCGACCGGGATCGCCTCCCGGAGACCGAATGAAGGTAGCAATCGACATGGGCATGAGCGGCGGCACCACGCCCGCCACGCTCGACCTCGAGGAATTGCTGGCCACCCGTCTCCTCGTCCAGGGCAATTCCGGCTCCGGCAAATCGCACCTGCTGCGCCGCCTGCTCGAGCAATCCGCCCCTTGGGTGCAGCAATGCATCATCGACCCCGAGGGCGATTTCACCACGCTTGCCGACAAGTTCGGCCATACCGTCGTCGACGCCACGCGCACCGAGGCCGAGCTTACCCGCATCGCCGCCCGCGTCCGCCAGCATCGCGTCTCCGTCGTGCTCAATCTGGAAGGCCTCGATGTCGAGCAGCAGATGCGCGCCGCCGCCGCTTTCCTCGGTGGCATGTTCGATGCCGAGCGCGACCACTGGTATCCCGTGCTCGTCGTCGTCGACGAAGCCCAGCTCTTCGCCCCTGCCGCCGCTGGCGAAGTCAGCGACGAAGCCCGCAAGCTGTCGCTCGGCGCCATGACCAACCTGATGTGCCGCGGCCGCAAGCGGGGTCTCGCCGGCGTCATCGCCACCCAGCGCCTTGCCAAGCTGGCCAAGAACGTCGCAGCCGAGGCGTCCAACTTCCTCATGGGCCGCACCTTCCTCGATATCGACATGGCTCGCGCCGCCGATCTCCTGGGCATGGAAAAGCGCCAGGCCGAGCAATTCCGCGATCTGGCGCGCGGCCACTTCGTCGCCCTGGGCCCCGCCATTTCCCGTCGCCCGCTGCCGGTCACCATCGGCGCCGTCGAAACCTCGGCCCGCTCCACCAGCCCCAAGCTGGTGCCCTTCGAAGCCCCGGTCGACGCGGCTGACCTCATCTTCACGGCCACCGCCGAAGAGCAGGCGCGTCCCGTGGTGCGTCGCCCCGCGCCGCCCCCGCCACCCTCGACCAACGAGCTGCTGGCCCAGCTCTCACGCGCCCGCCCGCAGGTCGAGGAAGCGCCGCAGAGCCTCTTCCCCGAAATCGACGAGGCGGAGCGCGATAAGCAGATCGACGCCATCATGGCTGAGCTTCTGGGCGATCCCGATGCAAGCTTCCGCACCGTCGCCGTGCTCTACCAGGACTTCCTGGTCCGCTGCCGCATCCGCCGCGTCCCCGGCGAGCCACCGGCTCTGCCCGCCTTCAAGCGCCGTCTCGCCGTCGCCCGCGTTGCCCCGGATCGCGAGGTCGCCCAGTCCGATGGCTGGCAGCAGGCGCTGTCCATGTCCGAAACCCTGACGGACGATGTCCAGGGCGTCTTCCTCGTCCTCGCCCAGGCCGCGCTCACATCCGCGCCCTGCCCCTCCGACGCCACCCTGGCCCGCCTCTACGGCACCCATTCCGCCAGCCGCGCCCGGCGCCTGCTGACCTGGTTCGAGGAACGCGGGCTGCTCGTCGTGCGCCTCGACTTCCGCAACAACCGTGTGGTGGCCTTCCCCGATCTGGGCGCCGAGACTGCCCCGGGCGATCCGAATGGCCCTGACGCATTGATGGACGAACGCGGCGCGGCCGAGTAGCCACGCCGCCCTTCCTACCTAACCCACCGGCCGTCACCCTCGGGCTTGACCCGAGGGCTCTTCACTTACCGGCATCATAAAAGCAAACACCCTCGGGTCAGGCCCGAGGGTGACGCATGGTGGGTGTGGGCGGATGCGAGGATCAATCCTCTTCCACGAACACTTCCTTGCGCTTCTTGCGGATGCTCGGCAGCACCGCCACGATGACCGCCAGCAGGGCCAGGCCCAGCAGCGTTGCCGAGATCGGCCTTGTGACGAACACCGTCGGATCGCCGCGCGAGATGATCATCGCCCGCCGCAGATGTTCTTCCAGCAACGGCCCCAGGACGAAGCCGAGCAGCAGCGGCGCGGGCTCGCAGCCGAAGCGGATGAGGATATAGCCGACCACCCCGAAGAAGCCGATGGCATAGACGTCGTAGATGTTCTGGTTGATCGAGAAACAGCCGATGCAGGCGAAGAGTACGATGGCCGGGAACAGCGCCCGATAGGGTATCGAGAGCATCTTCACCCACAGCCCAATCAGCGGCAGGTTGAGCAGGACCAGGAGGATATTGCCGATCCACATCGAGGCGATGATGCCCCAGAACAAGGCCGGCTGGTCGTTGATCACATTAGGGCCGGGCGTGATGCCCTGGAGGATGAATGCCCCCACCATCAGCGCCATGACCGGATGGGCCGGAATGCCCAGCGTCAGCAGCGGGATGAACGATGTCTGCGCCGCGGCATTATTGGCCGATTCCGGCCCGGCCACGCCCTCGATGGCGCCGTGCCCGAACTCTTCCGGGTTCTTGCTCAGGCGCTTCTCGGCCGAATAGGAGGCAAAGGACGAGAGGATATGTCCGCCCCCCGGCAGGATGCCCAGCAGCGATCCCAGACCCGTGCCGCGCAAGACCGGTCCGATGATGCGGCGGAAGTCGTCCTTGGTGAGCCACAGGTTCTTGACCGACTTGACCATCACATCCCGGCCCTTCTCATCCTCGAGATTGCGCAGGATTTCGGCCACGCCAAACACGCCCACCGCCACCGACACGAAATTGAGCCCCGAAAATAGCTCGCGGATACCGAAGGTGAAGCGCGGCGTACCGGTATAGATGTCCTGGCCCACCATGCCCAGCAACAGCCCCAGCACGATCATCGCCAGCGCTTTGAGGATCGAGCCATGCGCCAGCGCGATTGAGACCAAGAGGCCCAGCACGATCAGCGCGAAATATTCCGGCGCCCCGAAATTGAGCGCCGCGCGCGCCAGCGGCGGCGCGAAGAAGGCCAGCAGCAACGTTGCCACCGTGCCCGCAAAGAACGAGCCCAAAGCCGCCGTCGCCAACGCCGGACCCGCCCTGCCCTTCTTTGCCATCTGGTAGCCGTCGATCGCGGTCACCGCCGACGAGCTTTCGCCCGGCAGGTTGATCAGGATCGCCGTGGTCGAGCCGCCATACTGTGCGCCATAATAAATGCCGGCGAGCATGATCAACGCCCCGGCTGGGGACAGCGAAAAGGTGATCGGGAGCAGCATGGCGATGGTCGCCGTCGGCCCGATGCCGGGCAGCACACCCACCAGCGTGCCCAGCAGCACGCCGATGAAGCAGTAGAGAATGTTCATGGGGTCGAGGGCGACCGAAAAGCCCAGGCCCAGCGAGGCAATGATGTCCATCGGCCGCTCCTACTGCCCAAGCCAGGGTCCGACCAGCGGCACGCTCATGCCCAGGCCGACCACGAAGATCACGGTGCACATCACGGTCAGCGCCACCGCCACCAGCGCCGCAAACACCGGTGAGTTGAGCCGGCTGGCCATGGCTGCGCCGAAGGCGCTGACAAACACCACCGGCACGAAGCCCAGGCCGCGAATGGTGGCGCCGAAAAACACCACGACCCCAATGATGAGGGCGATGGCGCGCCAGGACGGCGCCAACGGCTTTTCCCGATCCGGCTTGTTCCAGCCCCCCGCCGCCACGCCCAGCCCGAGCAGCACGAGCACGCTGCCCAGCAGCAGCGGCATGAAGCCGGGCCCCATGCGAAACGCCGTCCCCACCTCGTAATTCAGCGCCTCGATCGCAAAATAGGCCCCGGCCAGGACGAAGATGCCCCCCGACACGAGATCCTTGGTCGAAAAATTGGAAACCACCGCATCCTCCCCGCTTGCTTGTGTCTCGCCCGCCCGCCGCGTCGTGGTTGGCGGGCCGGGTGGAGCCGTTGGCGGCCCCACCCTCCGCGCTATCAGTCCGCGTAGACGCCAGCGGCTTCGATCACCGCGCGCCAGAGCTCGGTCTGGCTGGCGAGGGTCTGGGCCAGCGCATCGGGCGTGGCTTCTTCCGCAGTCACCGGATAGGTGCCCAGTTCGGCGAAGCGGCTGATCACGGTCTCATTGGCCAGCGCCACCTGCAGTGACTTTTCCAGCCGCTCGATGATGGCCGGGTCGGTGCCGGCGGGGGCATAGAGCCCGTGCCACACGCCGATTTCGAGCCCCAACCCACCTTCCTTGGTGGTCGGCACGTCCGGCAGGGCATCGAGGCGGTTCTGCGAGGTCACCGCATAGGCCTTCACTTCGCCGGCCTTGATCTGGCTGGTCGTATTGGTCGTCTGGTCGCAGATCATGTCGATCTGCCCGCCGATAATGTCGGTCATGGCCGGGCCGGCGCCCTGGTAGGGAACCGTGGTCATCTGCGTATCGAGCGCATCCATCAGCAGCATGCCGCAGAGCTGGCTCGCCGAACCGATGCCGGCATGGGCATAGGTGACGTTCTCGCCATTGGCCTTGATGTAGTCCATCAGCTCGGCCAACGTGGTCGGCTCGAAGTCCTTGCGGGCCACCAGCGTCATCGGCACCGAGGTGATCAGTCCGATCGGGGCAAAATCCTTGGCCGGATCATAGGGCAGGCTGCGATAAAGCGTCGGCGCGGTCGACATGCCGATATGGTGCAGCAGCAGCGTATAGCCATCGTTCGGTGCGGTCGCGACCTGTCCGGCCCCCAGCGTGCCGCCGGCGCCACCCACATTCTGCACCACCACCTGCTGGCCCAGATCCTGGCTCATCACTTCGGCAAGCAGGCGCGCCACCGTGTCGGTCGGGCCGCCGGCCGAGAACGGCACCACGACGGTGACCGGCTTGGTCGGATAGCCCTGCGCCAGTGCGGTGCCTGACAGGGCCAGTCCCCCAAGCAGGACAGCGGCAAGGGTAAATACGGTCTTTTTCATTGATGGTCCTCCCGATTTGGTTAGGTGCTGGCTCCCCGCCGCACCCATGCAGCCTCCATTGCAAACCGTGTGCCAAGCTAAAAATGCAAGGCAGATATGCAGATCGATCGGCCTATGCTAGCAAAATTGGCAAGAACTTGCCGAGCGAGCCCTGAGGTTTGGGCAATTTCTTGCCAAAGGAGACTGCGTGGCGACCCGTTTCGGCTTTCGTGACCTGCTGCAGCGTCGACAGATGATCCTGGTCGGCGCGGCGATCGCCATTGTCGTGCTGACCGGCTGGGCCGCATTCGAGATCGCCCTCACCAGCGCCATTGCCAGTGCCGGCCAGCAGGCCGATCGCCGCCTGTCCTTGTTCGACCGCACGTTGGAAGCCATCATCGAGCGGTTTCACTACCTGCCTTCCTCCATTGCCCTGGCCGCCGAAACCCGCGCCGTCCTTGCCGACCCCCAGAATCCGGAACGCCGCGAGGCCGCCAACGGCTTCCTCTCCCGCCTCAACGATACCGCCGGCGCCGGCGAACTCTTCGTCATGGATCCCACGGGCGCCGTCGTCGCCGCCTCCAACTGGTGGGCCTATGACAGCTTCGTTGGCGAAAACCTGGGCTACCGCCCTTATTTCGAGGAGGCGATGCGCGACGGCGATGCCCGCTTCTATGCCGTGGGCACGGTCACCGGTGTCGCAGGCTATTTCCTCGCCCGCCGTATCGATGGCTCCGACGGCCCCCTCGGCGTCGCCGTCACCAAGGTCAATCTCGGCGAAATCGAAGCCAATTGGTGGCGCTCCGGCGAGTTGATCGTCATCGTCGACAGCAACAATGTCGCCATCCTTTCCACCCGCCCCGATTGGCGCTATCGCCCGCTTGCCGTGCTCGAATCCGGCGCCGCCGAGCGCATTGCCGCACAGCGTCGCTATGGCAGCGCCGCCGTGCTCGACACGCCTGTTGCCTCCGATATCTGGCCCTCGCGCGGTACCCAGTTCGCCTGGCTTGCGGGTCCCGACCCCGATGCGTCCGGCATCTTCATCCTGGACGAACTGCGCCTGCCCACCCACCAGTGGCGCATCATCTCCTTCACCTCGGTCGGTCCATTGTTCCGCGCCGCCTGGATTGCTGCGGCGGCGGCCGCGCTCGCCGTTTCCGCCGCGCTGCTGATCGTGCTCCTGCTGGTCCAGCGGCAGCGCATCGTGGCCCAGCGCCTCGCCGAACATGACCGACTTGAACAGCGTGTCGCCGAACGCACCGAGGACCTCCATGTCACCAACCAGGCCCTGCGCGACGAAATCGCCGAGCGCATCCGGGCGGAAAAGGCCGAGCGTGACGCGCAGCATGGCCTGGTGCAGGCGGCCAAGATGGCCAGCCTCGGCCAGGCCCTGGCCGGCGTGGCCCACGAGGTGAGCCAGCCCGTCGCGGCGCTGACCACACACATTGCCAGCGCCAAGCTGGTCGCCGCCCGACATGGCGACGCCGATATCGGCCAGATTCTGGGCACGATGGACAAGGTGGTTGATCGCCTCTCGGCCCTCACCGGGCACCTCAAGACCTTCGCCCGCAAGGAGACCCGCGTCGAAATGGAGGCCGACCTGGGACAGGTCATCGCCAATGCGCTCGACCTGGTCGATCACAAGCTCAAGGCTTTTGGCGTCGATGTCGAATATCGCCGCCATCGCGGCAGGCTCATGGTTTCGGGCAACCCTGTCCATCTCGAACAGGTACTGATCAACCTCATCGCCAATGCCGCCGACGCCATGGAGCACAGCGCCGTCAGGGTGCTGTCCATCGGGCTCAGCCAGACCGCCAGGACGGTAGAAGTCTCCGTCGCCGATACCGGCTCGGGCATTGAAGCCACCGAACTGGCCAATCTCTTCGACCCCTTCTACTCCACCAAGCAGGCCGGCCGCGGCCTGGGCTTGGGCCTCTCCATCTCCTATGGCCTCGTCCGCGACATCGGCGGCGCCATAGTGGTGGAAAGTCGCCCGGGTCAGGGCAGCACATTCACGGTGCGATTGCCGCTCGTTGCCGAGCTGTCGGCTCCAGCGCCTCCCTCCCCCTTGAGGGGAGGGAGCGAGGGTGGGGGTGCTGCGGCTCATGCAAGCTCTGCGTCCGCTTCAAACGCAGCACCCCCACCCCAACCCCTCCCCTCAAGGGGGAGGGGCCGCAGACCCCTACCATCGAGAACTACCCCATGACCCCCACCGTCCTCATCGTCGACGACGAAGAAATGGTGCGCACCGCGCTCGAGCAGTGGCTGCGCCTGTCCGGTTTTGCCACCCATGTCGCCGCGAATGCCGAAGAGGCCCTGGCCGCGCTCGACGACATCAGGCCGCAGGTCATCCTCACCGATGTCCGCATGCCGGGGCTGTCCGGCCTCGATCTCCTGCGGACGGTGCGCGAGCGAGCGCTGGCCTCCGAGGTCATCCTCATCACCGGCCATGGCGACGTGCCGATGGCCGTGGAAGCGATGCGATCAGGCGCCTTCGATTTCCTGCAAAAGCCCTATGTGCCCGACCAGCTGGTCAAAACTCTGCGCCGCGCTGCCGAACAGGCCGGCCTCAAGCGCGAAGTCGCCGAGCTGCGCCGCAAGCTCGATGGCGGCGAGGCCGAACTCTCCACCCGCCTGGTCGGCTCGTCGCGCGTCATGGAAGACCTCCGCCACGCCGTCCGCGAATTGGCGACCATCCCCACCGACGTCATCATTTTCGGCGAAACCGGCACCGGCAAGGAAGTCGTCGCCCGCTGCCTCCATGATTTCTCGCCGCGCGCCAACGGACCCTTTGTGGCCGTCAACTGCGCCGCCATACCCGCCGAACTGATCGAATCCGAGCTCTTCGGCCACGAGGCCGGTGCCTTCACCTCCGCCCGCGACAAACGCATCGGCAAGTTCGAATTCGCCAATGGCGGCACCCTGCTGCTCGACGAGATCGAGTCCATGCCGCTCCTGGCCCAAGCGAAAGTCCTGCGCGTCATCCAGGAGCGCATGGTCGAGCGCGTCGGCTCCAACAGGCAGATTCCGCTCGATGTCCGCATCGTCGCCGCGTCCAAGGTCGATCTCGCAGCCGAAAGCGAGGCCGGACGCTTCCGCGCCGACCTCTACTATCGGCTGAACCTGGCCACTATCCACCTCGCCCCCTTACGCGATCGCGGCGAGGACAGCGTCTTACTGTTCCACCATTTCCTCGGCCTGGCCGCCCAGCGCTTCAACAAGCCCGCGCCGCCCTTGCACCCGGCCGACATCAATGCGCTGCTGGTGCACACCTGGCCCGGCAATGTCCGAGAGCTCAAGGCAGCCGCCGACCGCTTCGCTTTGGGCCTCGACGCCACCGGACGCTCGCTCGACACGATCCTCGGACCGAAATCGGCCAAGCCGATATCGTCCACCGCCAGCCTCGCCGACCGCCTCGCCGCCTATGAGCGCCACGTCATCGAGGCCGAACTCGCCCGCCACGGCGATTCCATCGCCGCAGTGGTAGACGCGCTGCAGGTGCCAAGGCGGACGCTGAGCGAAAAGATGGCCAGGCTGGGCGTGCGGCGCTGAATTCGCAGTCGTCACGCGGGAGATCGGGGCTCCCTACACCCCCTCCCAACCTCCCCCATCAAGGGGGAGGTGCCGTCCGGTGGGTTGCGCTGGATCGTGCCCCCGAGTGCAGAGAAACCTCCCCTTGATGGGGAAGGTAGGAGGGGGTGGGCGACGCTCGCCGACCTTGCGGTCAGCCTCCTACCCGACCAGCTCAGCCTTGAACGAGTACCGTCCGCTCGCCCCAGGCCCGAGAATCTCTACATAGGGCCGCTCATCGAGCGCATCATTCTCGCCCACCTCGGCCGCCGTACCATGCCAGGGCTCCAGACACACGAACGGCGCCCCCGGCTTGGACCAGATGGCCAGGTTCGGCAAATTCTCCCAGGTGAAGTGGATCGCCCGATCCCCCGCCGCATAGGTCAATCCGGCCCCAGCGCCCTCCGGGAACAGCATCGCATCGGCCTCGAACAGATCATGGTTCAGCGTCATCGCCCCGGCCTTGAACGGCGAGGGATGCGCAAAGGGCGCCACCAGGCCACCCGACAGGCGTATCAGCACTGGCGCCCGCCCATTGTCCAGCGTCACCTCGTGCTCCAGCCCTTCGCAGCCGGGCAGCGGCCACACGAAGGCCGGGTGAAACCCGATCCCGTATGGCATGGGCCGATGATCGCGATTGGAAACCTCGGCTGTCACCACCACGGCTCGCCCTTCGAGCCGATGTTCCAGCGTCAGCACGAAATCGAACGGATACATGCCCTTGCTGGCTTCGCTCGCCACCAGCTCGAACCGGCAGAAGTCCGACCCGCTGTCGATCAGCGTGAAAGCGCTACGCCGGGCGAAGCCGTGCTGGTTCATGCCGTAGCGTTGCCCCTCAATGCTGACCTGGTCATTGGGCGACCGGCCCACCATTGGAAACAGCACCGGCGAGCGCCCCCTCCAGAAGGCGGCGTCGCCGTGCCACAGCCAGCTCTGCCCGTCACGGGTCACGATTGACTGCATCTCGGACCCCAGCGGGGAGACTTCGACGGTCAGATGGTCATTGGCGATACGAATGTTGCTCATGCAAGACTCCCAATGGACCCCACCCTAATGCAGCCGGATTGGCCCTGGCACCACCCCGCAACGCAATCTTGGTTCACTTTCCCCTTCCGCGTCCACGCCCTTCCTCTTGCCCAAACCCCGCCGGTCCGCCAAACACCTCCCCATGTCCCTGCCGCCCCTTCCCATCGACGATGCCCTACCGGCCCTGCGCGAAGCCCTCGCTGCCGGCCCCTATGCGGTGCTCGTCGCCCCACCGGGCGCCGGCAAGACCACCCGTGTACCCCTGGCACTGCTCGACGCCCCGTGGCGCCAAGATCGCCGCATCATCATGCTCGAACCCCGGCGCCTCGCCGCCCGGGCCGCCGCTAGCCAGATGGCGCGCCTGCTTGGTGAAGAAGTCGGCCAGACCGTCGGCTATCGTGTGCGCATGGACAGCAAGGTCACCAGCAAGACCCGTATCGAAATTGTCACCGAAGGTGTCTTCACCCGCATGCTGCTCGACGACCCTGAGCTGAGCGAAATCGCCGCGGTCCTCTTCGACGAATTCCACGAGCGCAGCCTCGATGGCGATCTGGGCCTGGCCCTCACCCTCGACGCCTCGGCCCTGCGCCCCGACCTGCGCGTCCTCGTCATGTCGGCGACATTGGACGGCGCCCGCGTCGCCCGCCTCCTCTCCGACGCCCCGGTGATCGAAAGCCTTGGCCGCGCCTTCCCCGTCGAGACCTTCTATCGCGAACCCGATCCGCTGCAGCGCCTCGAAGACCAGGTTACCACCGCGGTCCTTGCCGCCCTGCGCGAACACGAAGGCTCTGCCCTCGTCTTCCTCCCCGGCCAGGGCGAAATAACAAGGGTTGCTGAGCGCCTCGCCACCCGCGTCGCCGCCAACATCGATATCGCCCCGCTCTATGGCCAGCTCACCCCCGCCGAGCAGGATCGTGCCATCCGCCCGGCCGAACCGGGCCGCCGCAAGGTGGTCCTCGCGACCTCCATTGCCGAAACCTCGCTGACCATCGATGGCGTCCGCATCGTGGTCGACAGCGGCTTCCGCCGCGTCCCGGTTTATGAACCCGGCACCGGTCTCACCACGCTCGCCACATCGCGCATTTCCCGCGCCGGCGCCGACCAACGCCGCGGCCGCGCCGGCCGCACGAGCCCAGGCGTCGCCATCAGGCTGTGGAACGAGGGCCAGAACTCGGCGCTTGAGCCCTTCGACACCCCGGAAATCCTGGCGGCCGATCTTGCCGGCTTCGCGCTCGATCTTGCCAATTGGGGCGTTGCCGATCCCGGCACCCTGCCGTTTCTCGATCCCCCGCCAGCCCCCGCTTGGGCGGAGGCGACGAACCTCCTCCGCGCCCTCGATGCGCTGGACGCGCAGGGCCGCATCACCCCGGAGGGCAAAGCCCTCGCCCGCCTTTCGCTCCATCCCCGCCTGGCCCACATGGTGGTCGCCGCCGCAGCCGAAGACGATGCCCTGACGGCGGCGGAACTGGCCGTCCTCGTCACCGAACGCGGCCTGGGCGGCGATGGCACCGACCTGGCCCATCGCCTCGATCGCTTCCGCACCGATCGGTCCAAACGCGCCGACGACGCCCGTGCCCTCGCCCGCCGCTGGGCCGCGCAAGCAAGCAGCAAGAAAACTGCAAGCAATCTTGCAGCAAGCCGCCACCTTGCCCGCGCCTACCCCGATCGCGTCGCCCAGGCCGCTGGCCCCCGCGGCAGGTTCCGCCTCGCCAATGGCCGCCAGGCCAGCCTCGAGGAAACCGACGCCCTGGCCACCCAGCCCTACCTCGTTGTGACCGACATCACCGGCACCGCAGCCACCGCCCGCATCCGCGGCGCCGCCGCCCTGGATCGGACCGATCTCGAAGCCCTCTTTGCCCACCGCATCACCGAAACCACGACGCTGAGCTTCGACGCGGCCTCGTCCAGCGTCCGCGCCAGGCGTCTCCGCCAGCTCGACGCCATCAGGCTCGCCGACGATCCCGTGCCCGTCGACGACCCGGAAGCCGCCGCCCTGCTCCTCGCCGAAGCCGCCGCTCGTCGCGGCATTGAAGCCCTGCCCTGGAGCCGCGAGCAGAAGGCCTGGCGCGCCCGCGCCAATTACCTGCGCGCGACGCTGGGTGATGCGTGGCCCGATCTCTCGGCCGACGCTCTTGCCGCCGACGCCGCCGACTGGCTGGCGCCAGCCCTCTTCGGCCTCACCAAGCTCTCCGACATTTCAGCCGACCACCTGCGCGCTGCGCTCGACCTGCTGCTGCCCTATCCGCGCAGGCAGGAAATCGAAGCGCTGCTGCCCAGCCACTTTGTGGCGCCAACCGGCAATGCCGTCCCCATTGACTACGGGGCAGAGGGCGGCCCGGCGATCGAGATCCGCGTGCAGGAACTGTTCGGCCTTACCCGCCACCCCAGCATTGCCAATGGCCGCATTCCCCTGCTGCTGGTGCTGCTCTCTCCCGCGCACCGGCCAATCCAGACGACCCGCGACCTGCCTGGTTTCTGGGCTGGCTCATGGGCCGACGTCGCCAAGGATCTCAAGGGCCGCTACCCCCGCCACCCCTGGCCCGACGACCCGGCAAAGGCCGCCCCAACGGCGCGGGCAAAGCCGCGGGGAACCTGAACCTCAGGGCTGCTTACGCAGGGCGTGCATCCACCCCAGCCCCTGGCTTGTACCCGCGTTTGGCCGGTATTCCGCGCCGATCCAGCCGCCATAGCCCGACCTCTCCACCGCCGTGAAGACGCCGGCATAGTCCAACCGGCCCGTGCCCGGCTCGTGCCGGCCCGGCATATCGGCGATCTGCACATGCCCGATACGCGGCAGCAGCCGCTCGAAGTTTTCGACCAGTGCCTCGCCCATCATCGCCATGTGGTAGAAATCATATTGCAGCCACAGGTTCTCGGGCCCTGCCGCTGCGAGCACCCGCTCTGCCTGGGCAAGCGAGTTCAGGCCATAACCTGGCATATCGACCGGGTTGATCGGCTCGATCAGCGCTGCAATCCCGGTTTCCGCCAGGCGCGCCGCCGCCCAGCGCAAATTGTCGACCAGGCACGCTTCCGCCGCCGCTGCCGAAACCCCATCCGGCACGATACCCGCCATGATATGCAGCCGCGGGCATCGCATCACTTGCGCATAGTCGATCGCGGTCTCGATCCCCTCGCGGAACACGTCCTCCCGGCCCGGCTGGCAAGCGCTGCCCCGCTCGCCCTTCGCCCAGTCCCCGGTCGGCGAGTTGAAGAGGACGATTTCGATGCCAGCCGCTCGCGCCGCTCCGGCCACCTCGGCCGCTCCGTATTCGTAGGGGGAAACAAACTCGACGCCGCGGAAGCCATCGGCCGCCGCGGCGCCAAACCGCTCGATAAAACCATGCTCTGGGTAGAGCATGGACAGATTGGCCGAAAACCTCACGCCGTGGGCGTGAAGTTCAAGGCAACGCCATTGATGCAGTAGCGCAGGCCGGTCGGCGGGGGGCCATCGGGGAACACATGGCCCAGATGGCTGCCGCAGGTGGCGCAATGCACCTCGGTCCGCACCATGCCGTAGCTGCGGTCCACCGTTTCTTCCACCGAGCCTGGCAGCGGATCGTTGAAGCTCGGCCAGCCCGTGCCGCTCTCGAACTTGAGCTTGGACTCGAACAGCGGCGTGTCGCAGCCGGCGCAGGAGAACGTTCCGGCGCGCTTCTCATAGAGCAACGCACAGGAGCCGGGGCGCTCCGTCCCGTGGTTGCGCATGACCTGATACTGTTCCGGCGTCAGCTTGGCGCGCCATTCGGCGTCGGTCCGGGTCACCTTGAAGGCATGGGTGTCCATGGCATTACTCCTTTGTCGCGCTGTTATTCGCGCCGAATATAGGATCAGTTACATCCCGCCGATAGCGCCCCATGTTCACGTCGGGCTGAACGCCTGCCAAGGTTGATTATGTCCATTGTCACTTCGCTCGAGCAGCTCGAAGCGCTCTACACCCCCGCTCCCGCCGCCGCTTCGACAGTCAAGGTAGCCCACCGGATGACGCCGCATTACCGGCGCCTGATCGAGGCCAGCCCCTTCGCCGCCCTCGCCACCGTCGGCCCCGAAGGCATCGATTGCTCGCCGCGTGGCGACCAACCCGGCTTCGTGCGCGTTCATGATGACGAGACGCTGATGATGCCCGACCGGCGCGGCAACAACCGCATCGATTCGCTGCGCAACATCGTGCGCGATCCGCGCGTCGCGTTCCTGTTCCTCCTGCCCGGCTCGGGCACCACCTTCCGCGCCAATGGCAAGGCTCATCTCAGCATTGATCCCGAGCTGCTGGCCAGTTTTGCGGTCGAGGGCAAGGCGCCGCGTTCTGTCATCGTTATGAAGATCGATGAACTCTATTTCCAGTGCGCCCGCGCCATTGTCCGCTCCGAACTCTGGAATCCGGAGCGCCACGTCGATCCGGCCACCCTGCCCACCCCCGGCCAGATCCTCGCGGGCATGACGGAAAACCAGGTTGGCGGCGACGCCTATGACAAGGCCTGGCCCGAACGCGCCCGACAAACCATGTGGTGAGGTACCCCCGCGCCCGCAAACGCAGGGCTTGCCCGTTCACAGGTCGCCGAAGTCAAACGGAGAAGGGGAATGGTGGGAGTAACAAGGATTGAACTTGTGACCCTTCGCGTGTGAAGCGAATGCTCTCCCGCTGAGCTATACTCCCATCGCCATTGGCGAAAAGTAGAGAGATGGTGGGCGTAACAAGGATCGAACTTGTGACCCCCTCGATGTCAACGAGGTGCTCTCCCGCTGAGCTATACGCCCATCTCTCCGGGATGGAAGAGCCGCAAGGCCCGTCCAGTGGCGCGGATAGACCATAAAACCCCTGAAGGGGTCAAGAGGGCAATCGGCGCTTTGTGGATAGTGGCAGTTATGCCGCCAGCAGTCGCTCGACCTCGTTCACCAGATCCTTGAGATGGAACGGCTTGCTCAGTACCGACGCATCCTTGGGCGCGTCGCTGTCGGGGTTGAGAGCCACCGCGGCAAAGCCGGTGATGAACATCACCTTGAGGTCCGGATCGAGCTCGGTGGCGCGGCGCGCCAGCTCGATCCCGTCCATTTCCGGCATCACGATGTCGCTGAGCAGCAGCGAGAACGGCTCCTCGCGCAGCCGCTCATAGGCCGAAAGCCCGTTGTCGAACGACACGACCTCGTAGCCCGCGTTCTTGAGGGCACGGGTCAGGAACGACCGCATGTCATTGTCGTCTTCTGCGAGCAGAATTCGCTTCATCTAGGGCTCCGGCCGTTCGACTGGCAAGGCCGGAAAGCGCTTCCCGGCCTGGCATGTACGGCGCCAACACGGCGCTCGTGAATCGACTATAGGCCATCATGTTTAAGCGAAGTTTGCCATCGTGCAAACCTCGGTCGGCCGGACCGTGCCATTTGTGGCCATGCGTTTCGGCAATCTGGACAAGCTGGCCGTTAACGGCGAAACTGGCATGCAAATCAGTGTGGCGTCGGCTCAAGACGCCAGGGAGGCGCCTTGCGGTCCGACTATTGGGATCAGCCTGCATTTGAGACCATCCGGCCGCGCCGGCTAGTGGCTCCGCTGGTGTTCAACTCTGCCCATTCCGGCCGCGTCTATCCCGAACGCTTCCTAGCCATGACCCGGCTCGATCATCTTTCGATCCGCCAGTCCGAGGATGCCTGGGTCGATGAACTCTTTGCCCGCGCGCCCCATCTGGGGGCCCTCATGCTGCGCGCGCATTTTCCGCGCGCCTATCTCGACGTGAACCGCGAGCCCTGGGAACTCGATCCCACCATGTTCGTCGAGCCGCTGTCGGATCGCTTCAACACCACCTCGCCGCGCGTCGCTGCCGGCCTGGGCACGCTGGCCCGCGTGGTGGCCGAGAACAAGCCCATCTATCGCGAGCGCCTGACCATCGAAGATGCGCGCATGCGCATCGAGGGCATCTACCATCCCTATCATGCCGCACTGCAGAAGCTTTTGAGCGAAGCCCTCGCCGCCTTTGGCGTGGCGCTGCTGATTGACTGCCACTCCATGCCGCGCATCACCCGCTCCAACGACAGGGCAGCGCCCGATATCGTGCTGGGCGATCGCTATGGCACGACCTGCGCGCCGGGCCTTGTCGATCTGGTCGAAACCGTCTTTACCGGCGCCGGCCTCAAGGTCGCGCGCAACCGCCCCTATGCCGGCGGCTTTGCCACCCGCACCTATGGCCGCCCCCAGCATGGTGTGCATGCCTTGCAGATTGAAATCAGCCGGCATCTCTACATGAACGAGGTGACGCTGGTGAAACACGAGGGCTTCGAGGCCATCCGCGCCCTGGTCGAGCGCCTCACCTTCTCGCTGATCGGCCTCGACCTGGTGTCCCTGGTCGGCAGCCAGCCTGTGATCGACAAGGCCGCGGCGGAATAGGCGCGGAACTCCTCCCAAACTGGATCCTCACCCTCGGGCGTGACCCGAGGGCCTGCACTGCCGCCCGTCCGCAAGTGAAACGCCCTCGGGTCAAGCCCAATGGTGACGATTTGTGATGGCGGAACGCTCGGTGCGTGGCTAAGAAAGCTGCACCCTCAGTAGACCTCATGGTGAGCCCGTCGAACCACGAGGTCGTGGCACCGGACCCGCCCATGACCCTCGATCTCGCCAAAGTCGAAGCTACCCTGCTGGCATCAGCCGAAGCCGCTGCGGCGCACACGCTGCCGCTGTTCCGCACCCCGCTCGATGTCGACAACAAATATGCGGTGGGCTTCGATCCGGTCACCGAAGCCGACCGGGGCGCCGAGACCGTCATCCGCGCCGTCATCGCCGAGCAGTTCCCTGATCACGCCATCATCGGCGAGGAATGGGGCAACAGCGGCGAAAGCCCCTATAGCTGGATCATCGACCCCATCGATGGCACGCGCTCCTTCATCTCGGGCGTGCCTGTCTGGGGCACGCTGATCGGCTTTGCCCACCAGGGCGTGGCGATTGCCGGCATCATGAGCCAGCCCTTCATCGGGGAAACCTTCCTGGCCGTGCCGGGCCGCTCGACCTACCGCCGCGCCGGCGAGACGACTGCCCTGCGCACCAGCGGACAAACCGATCTGGCGCCCGCCCGCGTCTTCACCACCACGCCGAACCTGTTCAAAGGCGAGCATTGGGGCAAGTGGGAGGCCATCGAATCCGCCACGCGCCTTCAGCGCTTCGGCACCGACTGCTACGGCTATGCGCTCCTCGCCGCCGGCCAGGCCGACCTCGTCATCGAGCCGCGCCTCCAGACCTATGACATCGCGGCCCTTGTCCCCATCATCCGCGAGGCCGGCGGCGCCATCGCCTGCTGGGACGGCAGCGAACCCACATCAGGCGGCAACGTCGTCGCCGCCGCCACCCCTGAACTGCTCGAAAAGGCCCTGGCGCTGGTCAATGCCAGCTGAAGCTATTGCCAGGCGATCTTGCCGACAAAGCGAGGCCGGGTGACGGCCTTGTTGTTGTAGACGATGCGGTCAAAGCCGAAGCCGGCGACGAAGGCCTGGTGCGGAATGAAGACCTCCGTCAGGACGACCGAGTCGCCCACGGCTATGTCGGGGATCGTGCCATAGTCGATGGCGTCGATGGCCAGGTTCTGGTCGCCCACCGAATGGGACCAGTCGAGTATCAGGGTGCCGGCAGCGTTGGAAATGCTGGAAACCCGCATGCGGGCCGAACCGTCGAAATTCACCGTCTTCTCGACAAAGGTGAGCATCGAGGTCAGCATCGGCTGCGAAATTGCGGTTTGGCGGGACAGCATGTCGCCCACCGTGAAGGTGCCTTTTTCGGCGGCCTGGGCCGTGCGGAAGGCGTCAAAGATGGTGACCGTGCCCAGCAGCACTGCCAGCAACAAGGGCACGATCAGCGCGAACTCCACCGCCGAAACGCCGCGCTCGTCCCCCCGCAACTGCCTGAGCAATCTCATCATCATGCCGGCTCGTTCACGAAGCCGGATTTGGCGACGATGCGATAGGCCCCGGTTTCGTCCTTGGGCAGTGCCAGGCCCAGCGCCAGGCCCGGGGTCAGCGGCTCGACCACGAAGCAGGCGCGCACGAATACGGTCTGCGACCGGGCACCGGCGTCGAAGCGCAGCACAGGGTTGAGCGCACCCGACCGATCCAGGCAACGAGCCGTGTCGGCCGGATAGCTGGCGGCACTGACGATGGGAATGAATTCGAGCGCCAGCGTCGCTTCGCAATCCGCCAGCACCCTGGCTTCCGCGCAGATCGCCGCGCGCACCGATTGCTGCGTGGGGTTGCTGAGCGAGCCGATACGCAGCGAACGAATGGTTGTATCGAGCGCGCGATCGAGCATTATGGTCTGCACCATTGTCCAGCCCGCTTCGATCGTCCCGAACACCAAGGCGAACAGCATTGGCGCCAGAAGGGCGAATTCCACCGCGGCAACGCCGCGCCGGTCGCGCCTGAAACGGCCCGCGCTCTGTCGCAGCTGGAGGGTCATTCGGTCAGCTTGATCTTCTGGATCGCCGAGGCGATTGACTGGAAGGCGGTGGCGATGTCGATGCCGGTGGAGCTGACGTCGTAGTAGTGGCTGGCGCTCGAGGCGCAGTTGCGCATCTGCGTGCGGCCGCTGCTGCCCAGGTCGAAACCGATGGTGAAGACTGTTACGCCATTGGCCTTGGCCCGGTCGCACACGGCATACATCCGCGTCACGGCATCGCCCGCCGTCTGGACAATGGTCGTGCAGGCGCTGCTCGAGGACCCGTTGGTGGCCGCATTGCAAGCCCGCGGATAGGCATACTGCTTGGGTCGATACTGATCGCTGACATTGCCGTCGGTCATCAGCACGATGAACTTGAGGGTATTGGTATCGCTGAAGGCGGCCGGACGGTTGGCGAAGGCAGCGGGCACATAGCCATTGGCGGCACCCTGGGCGACCAGTGGCTGCGCCGTCGGCTCGAGCAGCATCATGCCCCATTTCATGGCGATAGCCGTGCCGGTACCGTCATGCATCTTGAGGTTGGTGATCCTGGTCTTGAGCGCGGCGGCATCGTTGGACAGATAGGTGATGCTGGTGGCCTCGAGCGGACACCATGACCACTCCAGGCCCGGGTAGGAGACGCCCTGGTGGTTGTAGGTGAAATGCGGGACCTGGGTCCGCTGGGCAAACGGGACCAGGCCGATGGCGTAATCGGTGTTCACGAATTCCATGCAGGACGAATAGCTGTGCTGGCGCGGCACCCCCATGGCGTCCATCACCACCGCGCCCGGATTGACCGAGCCGGCATAGGGCACCAGGCTGACCGAGGTATAGGCCGCGGTGGTGGAGGTGAGGATGGCATCGATGAAGCCGTTGGCCGCCGGCTTCATGCGGGCGAGCCTGTTGGGCGTGCCGCCCTCGCGCATCGAGCCCGAAATGTCCAGGATCAGCGAGATCTCGATATTCTTGCGCCGCTCGACCGCCTTGGCGCTGGCGCCCACGGTGATCGAGTTGATGCCGATCAGCGGCAGGAAGGCGGTCTCCATTTCATAGGCCGCTACAAGCCTGACCTCGCGCAAGGTCGGCGTCTGCGAATGCGTGAATGTCAGCTCGATGTCGTCCGAAAACGACAACGTGCTCAGGTAGTCCCGGGCCGTCTCCTCAATCGGTCGCGTCTGGGTCAGCGATGCCGCGGCCAGCACGGCGCGGTCCACGCCGTCCTGCAGCTGGACGCGATAGGCCTCATGCCGGGCAATGTCGGTCGCGCCGCCCGCAATGACCAGAATAGGCAGAAAGGCCACCGCGCAGATGATGGCCACGTTGCCTCGGTCATCGGCGAAAAACCGCCGGATGGCTCTTCTGAAAAACACCTACTGGTCCCTGCAAACGCCGTTCTGGCGCTGCAGACCATAGAGCTCCCGGGTTACTGCCCGTTTAAGGGACTCGTAGCAAACAGGATTTGCCCTTCAGGACTGCTCGGTAATGAACGCATCGAACGCCGCCAGTACCTGGCCGCGGATCACATCGGTTTCCATGAACAATTCATGCCGCGCCCCGGCGATGACGACATGTCGTCCAGTCCGCATGCGCAGTCCCAGCTGTTCGATCGCCGCGGTCGAAACCACCTCGTCGCGGGCCGCAGCCAACATCAGCAGGGGCACGCGGATGCGCGCCGGAAAGCTGTCGCGTCCGGCTTCGGCCATGGCGCCGAATGCCGCCGCGGCCCAGCGCACCGTCGGCACGCCGATTTCGATTTCGGGCCGCGCCCGGACCGTATCGACCGAGCGCATGTAGCGGATGAGATCGCCCGTCAACGGATTGCCCGGAAAGGTCGCTTCGCTCATGGGTTTGTCGGCCTTGCGCCCGACCGGCATCTGGCCAAGGCCAAGAAAGCTCAGCGTTTCGCCGAACCGTGCCATGCCAGCCATGCTCATCGGCTGACGGTCCAGAGCCAGCATGGGGGCCGACAGGAACACCCGGTCGAACATCATCCGGTCGTTGGCGCCGGCGAGCAGCGAGACCAGCCCGCCCATGGAGTGCCCCACCAGGTAGAATGGCGGCGGGCAATCGGGCAGGAGGATTTCGCCATGGAAGCTGTGCAGGTCCGTCCAATAGTCCTCGAACTTATCGACATAGCCCAGCTTGCGATTGCCGATCAGCCGGTCCGACCCGCCCTGTCCCCGCCAGTCGAACGTCGCCACCGCAAAGCCGCGCTGGCGGAAGTCGGCCACCGTCTCGAAGTACTTCTCGATGAATTCGGTGCGCCCCTGCACCAGGCATATCGTGCCGCGCTGCGGCCCTGCCGACTTCGCCCAGAGCGCATAGCGCAGCTGCACATTGTCGCTGGTCCGGAAAAAACCGACACGCCCACCCTCAGGCATGGGGTTGGAAGGAATATTGACCAGGCTTGGTCCGTTCGGATCGACGACGGCGTTCATGGGTAGGGTCCGCAACTCTTCCGGCCTGTTAGACCAGAGAACTTAAGGAAGGAAAACGGGGTTGGCAGATTTGACCCCATCCCAGCCACCGACCGTCACCCTCGGGCTTGACCCAAGGGCTCTGCACTTAACGAACACTCAGCAAGTTCAACGCCCTCGGGTCAAGCCGGAGGGTGACGATCGAGTATGCGGAAGCAGGAAAAGGAAAACCGGCATCTCCTGTGGAGACACCGGTTCCTCTTGATGCGGCCCATGCGGGGGGCGGGTGATGAACCGCATTGATCCGGTTCTAGCCCAGCCAGCCTGAACTCGAACGGACCAGACCGTTCATATTCGGTTCAGAATTCATTCGCGCACCGGGGTCTTGAACCCCAAAAATCGCCTCCTACATCTCACTCGTTCGCCGGACTTTCCGGGAACCCCGACCTCGGAAACTCATCGCTCGCCTAATGCTGGGAGCCCTGAACGAGACCACCGGGACATCCACGTTGCTTTACGGAGAATGTGACTATGCAGACCATCGATTTTTCCCCCTTCTATCGTTCGACCGTCGGTTTTGACCGCGTCTTCAACCGTCTGGACACGCTTGTCGGGCAGGAAGCCAAGACCTATCCTCCCTACAATATCGAGCGCACCGGCGAAGACGCCTACCGCATCTCGATCGCCGTCGCCGGCTTTGCCAATGGCGACATCGCCATCGAGACCAAGGAAAACAGCCTGGTCGTCAAGGGTGCCAAGCCTGCCGAGACTGCAGACAAGGCCCGTGAATTCCTCCATCGCGGCATTGCCGAACGCGCCTTCGAGCTGCGTTTCCAGCTGGCCGACTATGTCGAGGTTCAGGGCGCCAGCCTCGAGAACGGCTTGCTGCATCTGGAATTGAAGCGCGAACTTCCCGAGAGCAAGAAGCCGCGCACCATCCAGATCAACGCCGCCGGCACCCAGCCCACCATCGAGGACAAGTCGGTAAACTAGTCGCGAAGGCACCAGCTTTCGCCAATAGCGAACGACGACACCTCCCGGTGACGATAGAGGCGCAGCCCGCAAGGGCTGCGCCTTTTCCGTTTACGCGCGTGCATAGGCGCAATCCCCTAGGAAACCTGCCGCGACGCGTTGAATCCGCGATTTCGGCCCCGATTTCCTATCGTTTCCTACACAAAAATTGGCAAAGTCCTATTTTTTGTGACCGAAGCGTGGCAAAGGCGCTTGCCCCCAGTTTGGAATTATGCAAATGTGAACTTGTTAGGGCAGCACTTCTGTCCTATCTGACGCGTCGCCCCGCTCTCCGCGGCCAGCGCGCACGCTGGTCCGGCTGGCCCGCTCTTGGTGAGCGGAAACGGACAGGCGGGGTTGAGAAACGACCCGAATTCGAGTGGCCATTTGGATGCAGCGCCACTCCCCAAGCATGGACGCATTTGCTCTTCCGAGCCGTACTGTTGTAGTACGACCCGCCTGACCGACGCGCCCACCAGAGGACGATAACGCATCCAGCCCGCCGGGAGACCGGCATCATCAGGATGCACACGACATAGCGATACCAGCCCGGCAACGGGCGCGACCCAACGACGAAGGAACATGCCATGGCACACGCGCGGAACGGATCCCAAACTCCCGTCACGACGAAGACCGCCAATCGCAAAACCTTGATCGAGCATGGTCGCCGCGTCGTCACTGGCCGCCCACAGGCCCAGGGTCTCTACGATCCGGCTCATGAACACGATGCCTGCGGCATCGGCATGATCGCCAACATCAAGAACAAGCCCAGCCACGAAGTGGTCGAGAAGGGCCTCGAAATCCTCGAGAACCTCGAACACCGTGGCGCCGTAGGCGCTGACCCGCTGATGGGCGACGGCGCCGGCATTCTGGTGCAGACTCCGCATGCCTTCTTTCAGAAGGTGCTGCCCTTTGCGCTGCCGGAAAAGCACCACTACGCCGTGGCCATGCTGTTCTATCCCAACATAGCCGAGCTGCGCGACCGTTGCGCCGAGGCCGTCCGTGGCGTCTTCGCCAGTGAAGGCCTGACCCTGCTTGGCGAGCGCGTGGTGCCGACCGACAATTCGCCGCTCAGCGAAGGGGTCATCGCGACCCAGCCCATCATCGAGCAGATGGTAATCGCGCGCCCTGAAGGCCTGAGCCTGGACGAGTTCGAGCGCAAGCTGCTGATCGTGCGCAAGGTGATCAGCAACACCGTCTATGCCGCCATCCCCGAAAGCAACGGCGACAACGGCTTTTATGTCGTCTCCATGTCGGCCCGTACGCTGGTCTACAAGGGCATGTTCCTGGCGGCCCAGCTCAAGGCTTTTTACCCCGACCTCTCGGACGAAGCCTTCGAATCGGCCATCGCGCTCGTGCACCAGCGCTTTTCGACCAATACCTTCCCGTCCTGGAAGCTGGCCCATCCCTACCGCATGACCACCCACAATGGTGAGATCAACACCATCCGTGGCAACGTCAACTGGATGGCCGCCCGCCAGGCGTCGGTTTCCTCGCCGCTGTTCGGCGACGACATCACCAAGATCTGGCCGATCTCCTATGAGGGTCAGTCGGACACCGCTTGCTTCGACAACGCGCTCGAATTCCTCGTGCGTGGCGGCTATTCGCTGCCGCATGCGGCCATGATGCTGATCCCGGAAGCCTGGGCCGGCAACCCGCTGATGGATGAGACGCGCCGCGCCTTCTACGAGTATCACGCTGCCCTGATGGAACCGTGGGACGGCCCTGCCGCCATGTCGCTGTCGGACGGTCGCTATGTCGTGGCCACGCTCGACCGCAACGGCCTGCGCCCCGCCCGTTACCTGGTGACACGCGAAGGCCATGTGGTGCTGGCATCGGAATCGGGCGTGCTCGACATTCCCGACGAGGACATCGTCGAACGCTGGCGCCTGCAGCCCGGCCGCATGCTGCTGATCGACCTTGAAGAAGGCCGCATCATCTCCGACGACGAGATCAAGCGCACGCTCGCCACTAAGAACCCCTACGCCGAGTGGCTCGCCCGCTCGCAGATCGTGCTCGAGGATCTGCCCGAGACCGAGCCCAAGGCCCCGGTGACGAGCGAGTCGCTGCTCGATCGCATGCAGGCCTTCGGCTACACCCAGGAAGACATCAAGATCCTGATGGCGCCCATGGCCACGACGGGCCAGGAAGCTGTCGGCTCGATGGGTACGGATACACCGATTTCGGCCCTGAGCCAGAAGTCCAAGCTCCTCTATACCTATTTCAAGCAGAACTTCGCCCAGGTCACCAACCCGCCGATCGATCCGATCCGTGAGGAATCGGTGATGTCGCTCGTCTCCTTTATTGGCCCGCGCCCCAACATCTTCGACCTGGCCGGTGCTTCCAAGGAGAAGCGCCTCGAGGTTCGCCAGCCCATTCTCACCAACGAGGACCTCGAGAAGATCCGCGCCATCGGTGACATGGACACCAACCAGTTCAAGACCAAGACGGTCGACATCACCTACCCTGCCGATATGGGCGCGGTGGGCATGGAACAGGCTTTGGACAGCATCTGCCGCGAGGCCGAGGCCGCCATTGCCGGTGAATACAACATCATCATCCTCTCCGACCGCCTGGTCGCCGCCGACCGCATCGCCATTCCGGCTTTGCTCGCAACGGCCGCGGTGCATCACCACCTGATCCGCAAGGGCCTGCGCACCAGCTCTGGCCTCGTCGTCGAAACCGGCGAAGCCCGCGAAATGCACCATTTCGCCATGCTGGCCGGCTACGGCGCCGAAGCCATCAACCCCTATCTCGCCTTCGAAACGCTCTCGGCGCTGCATGCCGAAGGCGAATTCCCGGCCGAGGTCGATGCTCACGAGGTGGTCTATCGCTACATCAAGAGCGTGGGTAAGGGGCTGCTCAAGGTCATGTCCAAGATGGGCATCTCGACTTACCAGTCCTATTGCGGCGCGCAGATTTTCGACGCGGTGGGTCTCTCGACCGAATTCGTCAAGCGCTTCTTCTTTGGCACCGCCACCACCATCGAAGGTGTCGGCCTCAGCGAAGTCGCCGAGGAAACGGTGCGCCGCCACCGCGACGCCTTTGGCGATGATGTCGTGCTGCGCAAGGCGCTCGATGTGGGCGGCGAATACATGTACCGCATCCGCGGTGAGCGGCATGCCTGGAGCCCGGACGTGGTGTCCGACCTGCAGCACGCCGTGCGCACCAAGGACGAGTCCCCCGAAACCGCGCAGGACCGCTACAACAGCTTTGCCGCCCGCGTGAACTCGGGTGAAAACGGCTACCTGGCCATCCGCAACCTGTTCGACATCAAGCCGCTCGGCGAAGCCGTGCCGCTCGACGAAGTCGAACCGGCCGTGGAGCTGGTCAAGCGCTTCGTCACCGGCGCCATGAGCTTCGGCTCGATCTCGCGCGAAGCCCACACCACGCTGGCCCAGGCAATGAACCGCATTGGCGGCAAGTCCAACACCGGCGAAGGCGGCGAGGAACCCGACCGCTACAAGCCCCTGCCCGATGGCTCGCGCAACCCGCTGCGTTCGGCCATCAAGCAGGTCGCGTCCGGCCGTTTCGGCGTCACCACCGAATATCTGGTCAATGCCGATCAGCTGCAGATCAAGGTCGCGCAGGGCGCCAAGCCCGGCGAAGGCGGTCAGCTGCCCGGCCACAAGGTCGACTGGATCGTCGCCAAGACCCGTCACTCGACGCCCGGCGTGGGCCTCATCTCCCCGCCGCCGCATCACGACATCTATTCGATCGAAGATCTCGCCCAGCTGATCTACGACCTCAAGAACGTCAATGAAGAGGCCGACATCTCGGTCAAGCTGGTGTCCGAAGTCGGCGTCGGCACGGTTGCGGCCGGCGTTGCCAAGGCGCGCGCCGATCACATCACAGTCTCCGGCTACGATGGCGGCACGGGCGCGTCCCCGCTCACCTCGCTCAAGCATGCCGGCGGCCCGTGGGAAATCGGCCTTGCCGAGACTCACCAGACACTGGTGCTCAACCGCCTGCGCTCGCGCGTTGTCCTCCAGGTCGATGGCGGCGTCAAGACCGGCCGTGACGTGCTGATCGGCGCCCTGCTCGGCGCCGACGAGTTCGGCTTCTCGACCGCGCCGCTGATTGCGGCCGGCTGCATCATGATGCGCAAGTGCCACCTCAACACCTGCCCGGTCGGTGTCGCCACCCAGGACCCGGTTTTGCGCAAGCGCTTCAAGGGCACGCCCGAGCACGTGATCAACTACTTCTTCTTCATCGCCGAAGAGCTGCGTGGCCTGATGGCGGCAATGGGTGCCCGCTCTCTGCGCGATCTCATCGGCCGCTCGGACCTACTCGACCAGCGCAAGATGGTTGAATACTGGAAGAGCGAAGGCATCGACTTCGCCAAGCTCTTCTACAAGCCCGAGCCCATCGGCGGCGACACGCTCTACCACTCCGAGTACCAGAACCATCACCTCGAAGCCGTGCTCGACCGCAAGCTGGTCGAACTGGCCGAGCCGGCGCTGGAACGCGGCGAAGCCGTGCAGATCGAGCTGCCCATCCGCAGCCGCGACCGCTCGGCCGGTGCCATGCTGTCGGGCGCCCTGGCCAAGAAGTATGGCCATGAGGGTCTGCCGGACGACACGATTTCGATCAAGCTGACCGGCACCGCCGGCCAGGCTTTCGGCGCCTTCCTCGCCCGCGGCATCTCCATCGACATGGTGGGCGACGCCAACGACTATGTCGGCAAGGGCCTCAGCGGCGGTCGCATCGTGGTGCGCCCATCCGACAAGGTGAGCTTCGAGCCATCCAAGTCGATCATCGTCGGCAACACCGTGCTCTATGGCGCCATTGCGGGCGAATGCTACTTCCGCGGCATTGCCGGCGAGCGCTTCGCCGTCCGTAACTCCGGCGCCATCGCCGTGGTTGAGGGCACGGGCGACCATGGTTGCGAATACATGACCGGCGGTGTTGTCGTCGTTATCGGCCCCACTGGCCGCAACTTCGCGGCCGGCATGTCGGGCGGCGTCGCTTATGTCCTTGACGAGGACGAGACCTTCCGCGACCGCTGTAACCTCGCCATGGTCGATCTCGAACCGGTGCAGGAAGAAGAAGAACTGATGCAGCAGCTCCACCACCATGGTGGGGATCTCGAATGGCATGGCCGCGTCGACATCTCGGGCGACATGACCAAGCATGACGACGAGCGCCTGCACCAGCTGATTTCCAACCACCTGCACTACACGGGTTCGGACCGCGCCAAGTACATCCTCGACCACTGGGTCGAGATGCGTCCGAAATTCGTCAAGGTGATGCCGGTCGAATACCGCCGCGCCATCAAGGAGATGGAAAAGAAGCGGGCTGGCGGCATGGGCATGGCGGCGGCGGAATGATGAACGCATTCCGCCTCGGCGCAGCCGTCATTACTTTCGCCTTTGGGCAGGCCACCATGGTCGTTCCTGCTCTCGCGGAAATCCGGGAGGTTGTCATTGTCGGCACCTTCCGCACGCCCGCGGGCAAGCTGGAAGAACTCGTTTACGAGACCAACGCTCAGTATACGGGGTGCCGGGTGTCACTGCCCGGCCTCAAACTCAACATGCAGCGCCAGATTCAGGGCTATGTTGAAACCCAGGGTTGGATGCTCCAAAGCGCCAGATGTGCTTTCCGCACCAAGGCGGGCGAAATCGAAGAGTTCGATACGCGATGACGCTGCAGGTTTACGGCGACCTTGGGTCGGGCAACTGCCTCAAGGTCAAGTATATCGCCGACGCCACCGGCACGCCCTATGTCTGGCGCGAAGTGCTCGCGCGTTCGGGCGGTACCAGCACGCCCGAGTTTCTGGCGCTCAATCCCGCCGGACAGATGCCCGTGGTGGTGCTTGATGACGGCCGTCCATTGGCCCAGTCCAACGCCATCCTGCGCTACCTGGCGCATGGCTCGCGCTTCATCCCGGCCGATCGCTACGCAGCGGCCAAAGTGGATGAATGGCTGTTCTGGGAACAGTACAGCCATGAGCCTACGGTTGCCGTGGCCCGCGCCCGCGTGGTTTACGATGGCCAGGCCATTGCCGATCTCGATCCGGCCCTGGTGGCCCGTGCCAACAAGGCGCTCGACCGGCTCGAACAGGCGCTGACCAACCAGGCCTTCCTGGTGGGCGACAGCATGACCATCGCCGACATCGCGCTGGTCGCCTATACGCGCCAAGCCGGCGATGCCGGCTTCGACCTCACGGCCCGACCGGCGCTCCGCGCCTGGATCGCCGCCTGTGAACATGAACTTGGTTTGCCATCGCTGCAGGTTGCGGAAGGATGATTGGCATGAACACGAAGCTTCTCTTGCTTCAGACAGCGCTTCTCGCCTGCCTCGCGACCGGGCCTGCCGCTGCTCAGGAAGATCAGTACGACCTAGTACTCACGATCGTCTCGGAGAACGGCAATCAGGCAGAGCTCCCGGGGTTTCTTCTCGATAGCAGCTATTTCGGCTGCCTTGCGGAAAAGGAAAAACAGCTCGTTCCCAGACCGGTCCCCGAAGGCGTGCTGATGAGTCCGGGAGGCGGCTCGCATGCCTGGACGGTTATTTCAGTTGAATGCAAGCGCAAGGCGAGAAGATAATGGGCAAGGTAACAGGCTTTCTCGAGATCGAGCGCGAAGAGCCCCGGTACGAACCGGCCTCCGATCGCATCCGCCATTTTGGCGAATTCACCATCCCGATGAGTGAAGGCCGCATCGTCGACCAGGCAGCGCGCTGCATGGATTGCGGCGTGCCCTTTTGCCACGGCGATACCGGCTGCCCGGTCAACAACCAGATTCCGGACTGGAACGACCTGGTTTACAACGGCGATTGGGAAGAGGCTGCGCGCAACCTCCATTCGACCAACAACTTCCCCGAATTCACCGGCCGCATCTGTCCCGCCCCGTGCGAGGAAGCCTGCACGCTGAACCTGGAAGATACCCCCGTCGCCATCAAGACGGTGGAACAGGCTATTGCCGACCGCGCCATCAGGAGCGGCTGGATCAAGCCGCAGATCAACGGCGAAAAGACGGGCAAGTCGGTCGCTATCGTCGGCTCAGGCCCTGCTGGCATGGCTGCCGCACAGCAGCTCGCCCGCGCCGGCCATGATGTGCATGTCTATGAGCGCGAGCCCAAGGCCGGCGGCCTGATGCGCTATGGCATCCCCGATTTCAAGATGGAGAAGGACCACATCGACTTCCGCGTCGAGCAGATGCAGGCCGAGGGTGTCACCTTCCACTATGGCGTCAATGTCGGCGTCAACACGCCGCTGTCGGACCTCCAGGCCCGCCACGACGCCGTGCTGCTGGCCGGTGGTTCGGAAAAGCCGCGCGATGTCGACAGCGAAGGCACCGACCTCAACGGCGTCCATTTCGCCATGCCGTTCCTCGTGCAGCAGAACCGCCGCCTCGGCGGCGAGGACGTGTCGGGCGAACTGCAGCTGACGGCCGCCGGCAAGCATGTCGTGGTGGTGGGCGGTGGCGATACCGCTTCGGACTGCGTCGGCACCAGCTTCCGCCAGGGCGCCATCGCCGTCACCCAGCTCGACGTGCGCCCCATGCCGCCCGAGATGGAAAACAAGCTGACCAACTGGCCCAACTGGGCGGTCAAGATGCGCACGTCGTCCAGCCAGGCGGAAGGCGCCATCCGCGAATTCGCTGCCGGCACCATGAAGATCATCGGCAATGCCAAGGGCCAGGTCACCGGCGTCGAATGCGCCCGCGTCGATCGCAAGCGCCAGCCCATTCCCGGCACCGAATTCATCATCAAGGCCGACCTGGTGCTGCTGGCCATCGGCTTTGCCCACCCCATCCACGAAGGCATGCTGACCGAACTGGGCGCCCAGCTCGACAAGCGCGGCAACCTGTTTGCCGATACGTTGAGCTACAAGACGTCAGTCCCCAAGGTCTACGCCGCTGGCGACATGCGCCGCGGCCAGTCCCTGGTCGTCTGGGCGATCCGCGAAGGCCGCCAGGCCGCCCGCTCGATCGACTTCGACCTGATGGGCAAGACCAACCTGCCGCGCTGAGAAGCGTGCCTAAGGCAAAATCGCGCCAGTGGCGCGATTTTCGCTGAGCAGGCCATGAGGGCTATGCCCGAATGGCAGGCAGGTCACTCCACGAATATTCCAGCCTCGATCGCCGCTTCCATGAAGGCGAGCCAGGCGGGTTCGGGAGCAGCGCCTTCCATGGCCGCCAGGCAGATGTCGCTGGCGATCTTGTGCTTGTCGCCACGCTCGGCCGGCCAATCCATCAGCAGCACATTGCGCGCCTGTGCGGGCGTGCCGATGACCGTGGCATTGCCGTTGAGCTTGATGGTGATGGGGCGGTCCCAGGCGTGGATCGTGTCGAGCATGCAGATGTCCCTAGATTGGACGTCCCCAACGGCCAGGGCCCTGCGCAGTTCCGTGGTCAAGGGCCGAAGTTTGACAACAATCTGCTGACGCATTCTGCCGATCTGCTACACCTGATCGCAGGTGATGTGACTGGAATCGCGCATGACTACCAAGCCCCATGTCGTCGAAGAACTGATCTCAGCCAAGTCTATCGCAGCCCGCGTGGAAGCCCTGGCCAAGGACATTTCTGCCCATTTCGCCGACACCGACAAGCTCGTCGTCGTGGGCCTCCTGCGCGGCTCCTTCATCTTCATCGCCGATCTGGTGCGCGAACTCGACCTGCCGGTCGAAGTCGATTTCATGGAGGCTTCGTCCTACGGCAATTCCACCGAATCCAGCCGGGAAGTAAGGATCCTCAAGGACTTGCGCGGTGAGATTGCCGGCCGCGACGTGCTCGTCGTCGAGGATATCGTCGACACCGGCTATACCCTCAAGCACGTGCTCGAAATCCTGGGCACCCGCCATCCACGCCGCATGGAAGTCTGCGCGCTGCTCAACAAGCCCAGCCGCCGCGAGACCGATGTCGCGGCCAAGTGGATCGGCTTTGATATTCCTGACAAATTCGTCGTCGGCTACGGCATCGACTACGCCCAGCGCAACCGCAACCTGCCCCATATCGGCGCCGTCCGCTTTACCCAATAGCCTCGCTTTGCTATCAACCACGCCACGGTCTGCAGTTCACCGAGGCGTTGCCGTCCCGCAAGGGAAGCTAAACCTGCTTTGACTTCGACGACATAGACCCCATTCCCATGGGTGCCTTTTCGTAAGCCGGCGACCGACGAGCGTAATTTGCGCATTGGCACCCGATGAGGATTGTCATGTCGAAACTTCACGTCCCCTTCGCCGTAGCCGATATCACCACGCTCGCCCGCTCCCTGCGCGAGCAGCTCGGCAAGCTCGACCATTCCCCCAGTCATGTCGAGATGCTCAACATGCTGGCCCGGGCCAACGGTCACGCCAATTTCCAGCATTTGCGGGCCGACGCGCAGGCGCAATCGCGGCTGAGCACTACGCCGCCTGAAGAGCGGGTCGACCATGCCCGCGTCGAGAAAGTGCTGCGCCACTTCGACGAAGCGGGCACCATGATCCGCTGGCCCAGCAAGACCAATCACCAGACACTCTGCCTTTGGGTCATCTGGTCCCGCATTCCCGCCGACCAGCGCTTCAGCGAGCGCGAGATGAACCAATTCATCAACGAGAGCCATAGCTTCGGCGACCACGCCCTGCTGCGCCGCTCGATGATCGACGCCCACATGCTGACCCGCACCCCCGACGGCCGGCTCTATCGCCGCATCGAGAAAAAACCCGATCCCGACGCCCTGGCCCTGCTCGCCAGCATCGCCCAGCGCGTTTCGGCTTAGGGGCCTCGCCATGTCGATTTCCGATGCTACCGGCGCAGGCGGCTATGCCGTCACGCCCGCCCCGTCACCACGCACACCGCCCTTGGCCCGATCGAACACACCGATAGCGGAACCGGCCGCGCCCTGCTGGCGCTGCATGGCGGCATGGGCGGCTATGACCAATCCTGGCTATTGGCCCGTGCCCTCCTCGGCGACAGGCCCGACTTTCGGACACTTGGTCTCTCGAGGCCCGGCTATCTCGGCACTGCGCAATCGCTCGGCCGCACCCCGCAAGCCCAGGCAGATCTCTATGCCGGCCTGCTCGACACGCTCGGCATCGAGCGAAGCCTGGTTGCCGCCGTCTCGGCCGGCGGCCCCTCGGCCATCCATTTTGCCCTGCGCCATCCTGATCGCTGTGTTGGCCTGATCCTTGTCTCGGCCGCCACCGGCTCGCTCGAAACCGCGGCCGAGTTTCTAGCCCGGCTGCGGATGTTGCGCTGGATCAGCCGCATTCCCGGCGTGCTCCCGCTGCTGCGCCGGCGCGCCCTGCGCGATCCGCTGGTCAATGCGCGGCGCAACATACCCGACCGAGCCCTCGCAGGGCGGACACTTGCCCATCCCCTCGCTGGTCCGCTCCTTCGTGCTGTCCTGGCCAGTACCTTGCACCAGACCGCACGGCGCCTGCCCGGCACGATCACCGATACACGGCACTACCGCGCCATGCCCGAATTGGCCTTCGCGCAACTCACGGTGCCCGTCTTGGTCATGCATGGCGATGCCGATCCCGTCGTGCCGCTAGGCCATGGCCAACGGGCCCTCGCAGCTCCGCGGGCGACGGCACTGATCCTGAGGGGTGGGGGCCATATGGCGCTGTTCAGTCACCTCGACCAGGTCAGGATTGCGGTCGGCAACTTCCTGGCGGGGCTCGACGCGCGCGGTTAGCGACCGCCTTCATTCTCCACTGGCTCCGCCTCCGGATCAAAACCGACCCCGAAGGCATCCACCCGCCCGATGGGCGCCGACATCAGTTGCTCTAGCGTGAAGGGCGGGGTCGCGGCGGCAGGCATGCTGGCCGCCGTCACCAGGTCACTGGCCCGCTGGGGCACGCGGCTGATGGGAATGACGGCTCCGGCTACTTCCAGCAGCCGGATTTGTCCCAGCCCCTGATAGGGTGGCCGCAACATGGCCGCCGCCTCGGTGCCCAGCAGGGGATCGGCGACCGCCATGGTCACACCACCCCCGCGATAGAAGGTCTGGATCGTCTGGCTGAGGTAGAAGGCCAGCTTGTCCGCCCCGGCGCTCGAAAAGTGGATGCCGTCATCCTTGCGCATGCGCGCATTTTGCCCGTTAACATCGGGGCCATGGCTCGAATACTTGCCGTCCTCGCCCAGAAAGCGCTCGTAGATATCGAGGAATTCGGCCCCACCCGAAAAGCTGGCCAGGCGTTGGATATTGCTGATCTGGCTGATGGCCGCCGAGTACTCGGACTTGGACATGGGCGGCAAGCCGACCCAGATGACCGGCTTGCGGGCGGCGCGCAACTTGCCCAGGAAATCGGTGAGGCGGGCCTGGTAGGTCGTCGTCCATTGCGGGGTCAGCGAATTATAGCTTTGCCCGTTGACCTCGATCTGCTGGCGATCGTTGATGCCGATCATGACGATGGCCAGGTCAAAGCTGTCTGCCGCAATCTGCTCTTCTATTGCCGCATTCCAGTCGAAATAGTCCGCCCGTACGAAGCCGGAATTGCTCACACCCTGGTTGATGATCACCAGGTTGGGATCCTCGGCATAGAAGCGCTCCAGCGCCTTGCTCAGATCGATGGCCAGAGAATCGCCAAATACGGCCAGCCGCGTGGCATTGGGCGCCTTTTCGACCTGCGGCTTGGGTGGGGGCAAGGCCGCAGGGGCCGCCTGTTGCTGCTGCTGGGTGCGCCGTGGCGCCTGCTCCTGCTGCACCGGGGCCGGCTCCGGTTCGTCCCCGAACAACAGGTCGAACAGGGTCCGCCGTTTGCCTTCCTGCGCCACGACGATGGTGTCGTGGTTTTGCGCATAGGCAGGCGCCACGTCGATGAAGACGAGCAGGCCGACCAGCAATGCGACAACCCGGCGGAGCATGGCTTTCCTGCGCAACAGACCTAGATCCTCTAGCAAAACCGGCGAGACGGCGCCACCGGCGTCCCCATCATGTTACCGGGTCGCCGCCGCCAGCGCCTCATAGGCGCTCCGGGTGATGAAGCCATCCGCAACCTGCCCCTGCGCGGCCTGGAAGCGCGCATAGGCCTCCTGGCTGATCGGACCCAATCGCCCGTCGACGGCACCAGAGTAAAGACCCAACTGCGTCAGGGCCTGCTGGATTGCCTTGCGCTCCGCGAGGTTGGGAAACACCGTATTGCGCGGCCAGTCATCGACAAAGCCGCCACCGCCCTTGAGCCGGTCCGTCATGTGAGCGACGCTCATGGCGTAGCTGTCCGAGAAATTGTAGCCCTTGAGCACCAGGTAATTCTGCGTCATCAGGAATTTCGGCCCATCTTTGCCTGCGGGGACATAGAGGAAGACCGGCACGTTGCGATCGGCGAATTGCCGCCCTGCCACCCGCGTCACGCCGCGCTCCGCGAAGAACGACACCGGGCGCATCTGGGTGCGAGTTGCGAGCAGATAGTCGAAGCCCTCCGGCACCACCACTTCCATGCCCCAGTCGAGACCTGGCTGGTAGCCGAGCGCTAGGAGGAAACGGGCACTGGTCGCCAGCGCATCGGCCAGTGAATTGTGCAGGTCCACGCGGCCATCGCCGTCGCCATCGGTGCCATGCGCAACCACGTTGGACGGGTTGACCTGCAGATGGCCGATGGCCCCAGCCCAAGAGCCGACCAGTGACTGGGCGTCGAGCGGCCCCCGCTGCACGAGGAGCAGCGCCGCGATCAGGTCCGCCTCATCCTCCACCAGCCGGGTGCGCCGTTGGTGCACCAGCGTGGCCAGCGACCGCACGATGGGACGGATCAACTGCGCATTGCCGAGCACCGCGCCATAGTCGGTTTCCATGCCCCAGATGGCGCCGAGCACGAAGGGGTCGACCCCATAAGCCTGGCCGACCGAGGTAAACAGCGCCTGATTGCGCGCAATCGCCGCCTTGCCCCGTTCGATCCGCCCCGATGTGACGCGGCCCTCGATATAGTCCCACATGGGCGTGGTGAATTCGGGCTGCGCCGTCACCAGGTCCGGCACCCGCGGATCGGGCGTCATCCCGCCCATGGCCGCGTCATAGGTTGCCGCACTTACCCCTGCGGCCAGGGCCTTCGCCCGGAAATTGGCGATGAACGCGTCGAAGCTTTCGACAGGTTGCGCCAGCGCAGGCGCCGAAAGAAGCACGAGTGACAGGACCAGGGCGATGAACCGCATGCTTCCTCCGAACACTGCGAGACCCCGGCTTGTCGCCTACCGGTTCCGCGTCATCAGGTGTCGCTCCCACCAATAGGCGGATTCGACGATTTCGCGCAGGTCGTCATGCTGCGGCACCCAGCCCAGGAGGCTCCGCACCTTTTCGCCGGTCGCGGTGATCGAGGCAGGATCGCCGGGACGCCGCGGGCCTTCCTCGGCGCGGAAGTCGACCCCAGACACTTCGCGCACCGTCTCGACCACCTGGCGTACCGAATAGCCCTGGCCATAGGCGCAGTTGAGCGTGGTGCTCTCCCCGCCCCCGCGCAGATGCTTGAGCAGCAAGGCATGGGCAGCGATCAGGTCCGTGACATGGATATAGTCGCGCACGCAGGTGCCGTCGGGCGTTTCGTAATCGGTGCCGAAAATGTCCATCTTGGCGCGTTGTCCGAGCGCCGTCTGGCAGGCCACCTTGATCAGGTGGGTGGCGAGCGGCGTCGATTGACCGCTGCGCTTGGCCGGATCGGCGCCCGCCACGTTGAAGTAGCGCAGAACGCCGTAGGTCATCGGATGGGCGCCTGCCACATCGGCCAGCATCCACTCGGTCATGAGCTTGGACCGTCCATAGGGCGACATCGGGTTGAGCGGCGTGGTCTCCACCACGGGCGCCAGGCCCGTCATTCCATAGACGGCGGCGGTGGAGGAAAAGATGAAGTGCTTCACGCCGCCCTTGACGGCAGCCTCGATGAGATTGCGCGACGTCGCGGTATTGTTGCCGTAATATTTCAGCGGATCGGCGACCGATTCCGGCACGACGATGGAGCCGGCGAAGTGCACGATCTCGGTGATGCCGTGCTTTTCGATCAGACGCCCGACCAGTTCCATGTCCGCTGCATTGCCGGGCTCGTAGATGGCCCGACCATCGATCGCCCAGTCGAAACCGGTAACCAGGTTGTCCAGCACGACGACATTCTCGCCGGCGTCAGCCAGGTTCAGCACCATATGGCTGCCGATATAGCCAGCACCGCCCGTTACCAGAACCGCCATGAATTAACCCCGTGTTCCAATTGCTTGATTGCCTTGGTGATATTGCACAGACGTTGAGATAGCTTTACGTCGATCCCAGCATGGAGTGAACGATTTGCCTAAGCGCGTCAGAACGGCCGTCTTTCCTGTTGCCGGCCTTGGAACCCGATTCCTGCCTGCCACCAAGGCCCTCCCCAAGGAAATGCTGACCGTGGTCGACCGGCCGCTGATCCAATATGCGGTTGACGAGGCGCGCGAAGCCGGCATCGAGCATTTCGTTTTCGTGACCGGCCGCAACAAGGGCGTCATCGAGGATCACTTCGACCGTCAGTTCGAGCTGGAAACAACGCTCGAGACTCGCGGCAAAAGTGCGGCGCTCGACGAACTGCGCAAGGACCTGCCCTCCGCAGGCCGCACCAGCTTCACCCGCCAGCAGGAGCCCCTGGGCCTTGGCCACGCCGTCTGGTGCGCCCGCGACATCGTTGGCGACAATCCCTTCGCCCTACTGCTGCCCGACATGCTGTTTCGCGGCGTGCCCGGCGTGCTCAAGCAGATGATGGACGCTTACGAGGAAACCGGCGGCAATGTCATTGCCGTCGAGGAAGTGCCCGAGAGCGAAGTCTCCTCCTATGGCGTCATCGCGCGCGGCCCCGGCCCCGACAACGGCTTCAAGGTCACGGCCATGGTTGAAAAGCCCAAGCAGGAAGAGGCGCCGTCCAACCTCATCATTTCGGGTCGATACATTTTGCAGCCCGAGATTTTCAACCTGCTAGCTGACCAGCCGCGCGGCGCCGGCGGCGAAATCCAGCTCACCGATGGCATGCAGACGCTGATGCGCAGCCAGGGCTTTACCGGCGTCAAGTACCAGGGCCAGAGCTTCGATTGCGGCTCCAAGATCGGCTTCCTCAGCGCCAACGTCGTTTACGCGCTGGATCGCGACGATATCCGCCCGGGCTTCCTCAAGGAATTGCGCAAGCTCGATCTCAGCGATCGGCTCTAGCCCTTATCGGCTCAGCGTTATCCCCACGGTGACCCGATGGGCGTCCTGCACGCCGTTGCTGGTGCTGTTGGAATGGTCGAAGTTGTAGTCGGCCGTTACGGCCGTGTGGGCGTTGACCTTGTAGTCGGCGCCCACGCCCAGCCCATAGCCAGTCTCGGTATTGGCACTGCCCACAAAGCGCGCGCTGTTCCAGTCCGCCAAGGCCCGCAGCGCCAGCCACGAATTGACCGTATAAGCGACCTCGGCCTTGGCGGCATACTCCACTCGCGTCGTACCGCCGCCATTGGGGCCGGGCGGTGACACCGTGGTCGAGAAACCTGCCGTCATCCGCCAGGTCGGATCGGGCGTAAAGGTAACGTTGGCGTCGTAGAGTTGGGTCACCACCTCGCCCAGGCTAGCAGCATCGAAGCGCCGCAGTCCGACACCGGCTGAGGCCGTTGCTTCGAGGATCGAACTCCACCGCCCCGTCACGCCGGCCTTGAGTGTTGCGTCGGTTGCATTTGGGTAGGCTGCCAGCGCGGTTGACGGCCGGTCGAAGATGTCCCGGCCAAGCCCGGCCTGCCCGAACACTTCAAATATCGGCGTTGCTTCGAACCCGACGCGCAACCCGCTGTCCAGCGCCCAGTAGTTCTGTTCCGAATTATCGGTCACGACGCCACCAACCAGCGTGGTTGGACCATAGACGTTGCGCTGCAGTGCGCCGGTTACCCCGACATTGAACCGGCCGAACTGCCGGGTTACCCCGACATCGGCTCCGCCCGTGATGGTCTGCGGTGCAATGGCAATATTGGTGGCCAGTCCCGGCGAACCCGCTATGGCCTGCGTCAAGGACAGGTTTGCATTGCCGCTGAGGCGAGTGACGCTGTCGAGATCGTAGCCGGTTTTCAGACCCAGCTGCAGACCCGTGACGTTGATGTTGCCGCCATCGCTCGGACGCACGATTTCGGCGCTGCCGTCCAGGCTGATCGCCGAGCGGGTGCCGATATGTTCCAGGCCGATCGTGGGTACGAGGCGGATATCGAAACGCTCGCCCGACGTGGCCTTGGTATAGCTGCCGCGTAGCGCCACCGACCAGTCGACATCGAAGAATGGGTCATAAGGCTCGCGCAGCCATTCGCCGCTGTCGAGCACCGGTTCGCTCGGATAGACGCCGGGCATCAGCCGCTCATTGTCGGCATCCGAACCATCGCCCAGCGAGTGGTCCGATGCCGCCAGGGCCGGCACGGCAAGGCAGAGAGCGCAAAGCGCCGTAGCCCCCGCATATCGCGCCGTCTGCCGCCACCACCAGGGCAAGATGCTCTCCGCCAACCGAAATCGGCCCGCGGCATGGCGCCACCGGCTCGCGGCGATCCTTCCACCTTATGGTTAACGAAACCTTGCCAAGTCGGGCTTTCAGACCGCCTCGACCTTGAGCACTGCGCCATCATAGCCGACGATGCGCACGCGATGCCCCACCGGCAAATCCGCTCCTGAAACCCGCCACACCGTGTCGCCCAGCGCCACGCGGCCGAAACCCTGCTCGATCGCGTGCTCCAGCACGACTTCCTGACCAATGAACTGCTCGGCCCGCCGGTTGAGATGGGGGCGATCCGTGGCCGTCGGCCGGCTGCGTGTCCAGCGCACCCAGAGGGCAATGCTGACCAGCGACAGCACGCCGAAAATCAACCACTGCAATGGCCAGCCGATAGCCCAGACCAGCACGACAATACCGGTGATGATCCCTGAAATGCCCATCCATAACAGGAACCCGCCCGGAACAACCAGTTCGAGCGCCAGCAATACCAGCCCCGCCACGATCCAGGCCCACGGCCCGTTGCCCGCAATGAAGTCGATCATCTGCATGGCGCGCTCCGGTTAGGGCTGTCCTGCCGAAGGTGGCCGGCTCGGCCGGACCGGTGTCGAGGGCGTCGAGCCGCCAAAAGTCTCGCGCGCAATTTCGGCAATGCCCCCGATGGATCCGATAACGCTTGCGGCTTCGACCGGCAGCATCAGCACCTTCTGGTTGGGCGACGTGGCGATCTTGCCCAGCGCTTCGATATAGTTGTTGGCGACGAAGTAGTTGATGGCCTGCACGTTGCCGGCGGCAATGGCCTCGCTCACCATCTGCGTCGCCTTGGCTTCGGCCTCCGCCGAACGCTCGCGCGCTTCGGCATCGCGGAACGCCGCTTCGCGACGGCCTTCCGCCTCGAGCACCTGCGCCTGCTTGGCGCCCTCGGCCTGCAGGATCGCCGACTGCCGCCGTCCCTCGGCCTCGAGGATGGTGGCACGCTTTTCGCGCTCCGCCTTCATCTGCCTGCCCATCGAATCCACCAGGTCCTTGGGCGGATCGATATCCTTGATCTCGATACGGGTGATCTTGACGCCCCAGGGGGACACCGCCGTGTCGACGACGCGCAGCAGCCGCTCGTTGATCTCGTCACGGTGGCTGAGGAGCTCATCGAGGTCCATCGAGCCCATCACCGTGCGGATGTTGGTCATGGTGAGGTTGAGAATGGCGTTTTCGAGGTTGGACACCTCATAGGCGGCCGCCGCGGCGTCGAGGATCTGGTAGAAGGTCACGCCATTGGCCGTGATCGATGCGTTGTCGCGCGTGATCACCTCCTGGTGGGGCACGTCGAGCACCTGCTCCATGACATTGATCTTCTTGCCGATGCTGTCGATGAACGGCACGATCAGATTGAGACCCGGCTTGAGGGTACGGGTATATTTGCCGAACCGCTCGACGGTGTAATTGTAGCCCTGTGGCACGGTCTTGGCGCCCGCGAACAGCACCAGCAGGGCCAGGATACCCAGGCCGATCAGCGTGATGCTGAGGCCGTCCAGCGGCAGGCCATCAATGACTTCCATCGCCGATTCTCCCTTGTTCTTCATGGGCGCGACCTTATTGGCAGCGGCCCCCGCGCGCAACGGAGGCGGCGGAACAAAGCCCCGGCGCGACCGTTGCAATGGCAGCTTCACTACCGCCAGGAGCCCGCGCCATGCCCGCGTCACGCCCCATATGGAAAGGCCAGTTGCGCCTCTCGCTCGTGTCGATCGCTGTCGAACTCTATACGGCCACCAAATCCAACGCCAAGCCCAGCTTCCGGCAGATCCACGAACCCTCGGGCAAGCCCGTGCACTACGAGAAGGTGGTGGACGGCATCGGTCCCGTCGACAAGGACGAGATCATGAAGGGCTTCGAATATGAGAAGGACGACTATGTCCTGCTGACCGACGACGAGATCGACGCCGTCAAGCTCGAAACGCGCAAAACACTCGATCTCACCCAGTTCGTCTGCAGCAACGAGATCGACCCGCTCTACTTTGACAAGCCCTACTATCTCGTCCCTTCGGACGATCTGGCCGAGGACGCTTTCATTGTCATCCGCGACGCGTTGCGTAAGGCCGACAAGGTAGGCCTGGGCCAACTTGCCCTGCGCGGCAAGGAGTATCTGGTCGCCATTAAACCGGCCGGCAAGGGCATGCTGCTCGAGACGCTCCATTACGAGGCCGAACTACGCAAGGCCGATCCATTTTTCTCCGACATCCCCGCCAAAAAGGCCGATCCCGAGCTGCTCGAGGTTGCCACCGCGCTGATCGACAAGAAGACCGACAAGTTCGATGCCGGGGTGTTCAAGGATCACTACCAAGCCGCACTGCGCGAATTGATTGCCCGCAAGCTCAAGAACAAGGGGCGCAAGATCACTGCCGAGGACGAGCCTCCCGAGAGCAAGCCCACCAAGTCCAACGTGGTGGACCTGATGGCGGCGCTCAAATCGAGTCTCGAGGGGGGCAAGGCGACTGCCAAGAAGCCTGCCCCCAAGACCAAGGCCAAGGCCGCGCCGCGCAAGAAGGCGAGCTGAACCATGGCCAGCAAAGCCGATACCCTGCTCCGTGAGTACAAGGCCAAGCGCGACTTCACCAAGACGCAGGAGCCGTCCGGCGGAAAGTCGAGCGGCAAGGGGTATCGCTTCGTGGTGCAGAAGCACGACGCAACGCGTCTGCATTACGACTTCCGCATCGAACTGGACGGCGTGCTCAAGAGCTGGGCGGTGACCAAGGGCCCGTCCGACAACCCGGAAGACAAGCGCCTGGCGGTTCGCGTCGAGGACCATCCGCTCGACTATGGCAGCTTCGAGGGCACCATCCCGGAAGGCGAATACGGCGGCGGCACGGTGATGCTCTGGGACGAGGGCACCTGGGAACCGCTGGGCGATCCCCACGCATCGCTCGAAGCGGGTGACCTCAAGATGCGCATCCACGGACACCGCATGAAGGGCGAGTGGGTGCTGGTTCACATGAAGGGCCGCGACAGCAAGCGCAAATCCGGGCCGCCACGGGAAAACTGGCTGTTGATCAAGCACCGCGACGACTATGCGAGGGACCACGAGACGCTGACCGAGCGCTTCACCAAGTCGGTCTCCTCCGGTCGCGATCTTGACGGCATCGCCAAAGGGCTGAAGTCGAAGAAGAAGACCGAAACACCGCACGACGCGGTCTGGCATTCCGACAAGCAAAAGGCCGTCGACAACCCCGTGCCGGCCAAGCGCAAGGGCAAGGTTGCTGACCTGCCTGCATTCCGCGAGCCGCAGTTGGCGACACTGGTGACATCGGTTCCGGAGGGGTCGGACTGGGTCTTCGAAATGAAGTATGACGGCTACCGGTGCCTGGCCGCCATATCGGGGGAACAGGTGCAACTCTTCACCCGCACCGGCAAGGACTGGACCACGCAGTTTCAGGCCATCGTGCCGCCGCTCACCCGCATCACCAAGGGCACGGCGCTGATTGACGGCGAACTCTGCGCCTTCAACGATAGCGGCCGCACCGACTTCTCCACCCTCAAGGACCATCTGTCCAATGGCGGCCCGCTGACATTCTTCGCCTTCGACCTACTCGAGCAGGACGGCGAAAACCTCGCGAAGCTTCCCTTGGTGGAACGCAAGGGTCGCCTTGAGACACTGCTCGGCAAGGTCGAGTCCTCCTCGTTGGTGCAGTTTTCCGCCCATGTGACCGGCAATGGGCAGAAGGTGTTCGACACCGTCTGTCGCGAAGGCCACGAAGGAATCATCGCCAAAGAGGCCAACGCACCCTATCGCGGCGAGCGCACCCGCTCCTGGCTGAAGATCAAATGCGGCAAGCGGCAGGAATTCGTCATCGCCGGCTGGTCGCCTTCGTCCAAGAAAAAGACCTTTGCTTCGCTGCTGCTGGGCACCTGGGAAGATGGCAAGCTTGTCTATCGCGGCCGGGTCGGCACGGGCTTCACCATGGAAAGCGCCCACCAGCTACAGCAGCAGCTCGATAGCCGAGCGCGAAAGACCAATCCTTTCGCCAATGTTCCCCGACCCATCGCGCGAAATGCCCGCTGGGTGACGCCTGAACTGGTCGCTGAAATCGGCTACACCGAGTTCACCCCCGATGGCATACTGCGGCATCCTTCCTTCCTCGCCTTGCGGGAGGACAAGCCGGCGGGAGATGTGCGCTTGGACACGCCGGAAGCCACTCCGAAAGTTGCTGCTGCCGCGCTGGATGGCAAGGTCGGGATTGCTGCTGCGGAGGCAGCAGGCATCAAGCTCACCAGCCCCGACCGTGTCGTCTATCCCGGCCAGGGCGTGACCAAGGCCGACCTCGTCGCCTACTACGCTGCCGTTGCCGAACGCATGCTGCCCTATATCGCCAAGCGTCCGCTGAGCCTGCTCCGGTGTCCGCAGGGCCGCGCCAAGTACTGCTTTTTCCAGAAGCATGACACCGGCGCCTTCCCGGACGCGATGAAATCCATGCTGATCGAGGAGAATGACGGCGACAAGGAAAGCTACTTCTACATTGAAGACCTCGCAGGCCTGATCGGTGGCACCCAGATGAACGTGCTCGAATGGCACCTGTGGGGTTCGCGCATCGACGCGGTTGATAAGCCCGAACGCATCATTTTTGACATCGACCCAGACGAGGGGCTGGGCTTCGAGCACGTGCGTGAGGCGGCCAACATCATCCGCGGCGACCTTGAGGCACTCGGCCTTGAGACCTATCCGCTGGTTAGCGGCGGCAAGGGCGTCCACGTCATCGCCCCGCTGCGGCCCAAAATCGAATGGCCCGAAACCAAGCAATTCTGTCGCGGCTTTGCCCAGAGGCTGGCCGAAAAATACCCGGATCGATTCACCGCAAACATCCGCAAGGTCAACCGCAAGGGCAAGCTTTTCGTCGATTACCTGCGCAACGAGCGCGGCTCCACCGCCATTGCACCTTGGTCAAGTCGTTCACGGCAGGGCGCACCCGCCGCCGTGCCTGTCACCTGGGAGGAATTGCAGTCCATCCAGGCCGCCAACCAGTTCACCCTGGCCGACGCTGCGCAACGCGCCCAGCAGCCCGATCCCTGGAAGGGTTATTTCGACACTAAACAGTCCATCACCAAGACGATGCAGGCTGCAGTCGACGACTAGGGCATCGGCACGTTGACGCGACGGTCCACCGTCAGGGTCACGGCGATCACTACAAAAGCGAAGGCCACCATGCCCAGCGCGATGGCATGCGCCTCGCCCCATTGCAGCCGCTCGACGTGATCGTAGAGCGCTATGGCGATGACCTTGGTCTGGCCCGGAATATTGCCGCCGATCATCAGCACCACGCCGAATTCACCCACCGTATGGGCAAAGGTCATCACCGCGCCGGTGATATAGCCCGGCCGCGCCAGCGGCAGGGCGACGCGCCAGAAGCGCTGCCAATCGCTGGCGCCCAGGCTTGACGCCACCTCCAGCGGGTCATCGCCAATTGCGGCAAAGCCATTGCGCAACGGCTGCACCATGAAGGGCAGCGAGTAGAAGAACGAGCCGATGACCAGCCCGGTAAAGGAAAAGGCCAGCGTCCGTCCGCCCCATATCGAGGCGATCCAGCCGCCCGGCCCATTGGGGCCGAGTGCGATCAGTAGGTAAAACCCAAGCACCGTCGGTGGCAGGACGAGCGGCATGGCAACGACCGCGCCGACCAGCTCACGGTAGCCGCTGCGGTTGCGCGCCAGCCACCAGGCGATCGGCGTGCCGAGGATAAGCAGGGTCAGTGTGTTGATCGTTGCCAGGGTTAGCGTCAGGCTGACCGGCGTCCAGATATCGCCTAAACTCATCCGCGATCCGTTTACTCGACCCTGTAGCCGGAGGCCTCAATCACGGCCACAGCGGTCTCGCTTCTGAGGAATTCGACGAACGCCGTCGCCGCCGGATTGGCTTCGCCAGTCTTGAGCAGCACCGCATCCTGCCGGATGGGCTGGTAGAGATCGGCTGGAACCAGCCAGACGCTCGACTTGCCGACGACCTGGCTGGCCGCGACGAAGCCAAGCTCGGCATTGCCGCTTTGGGTGAACTGCAGGGCTTGGGTGATGTTTTCGCCAGTCACGAGCTTGGGCGCAATCGCATCGGTCAGTCCCAGTGCTTCGATGACTTCCTGCGCCGCACAGCCATAGGGCGCGGTCTCCGGGTCGGCGATGGCGATCTTGTCGAAGTCCCCCGCTTCCAGCAACGCCTCTCCGTGGGTCAAATCGAGGGCGGTGCTGTAGAGCGCCAGCGCGCCGATGGCATAGGTAAAGACACTTCCCTCGACGCCAAAACCTTCCGCGACAGCCTGCGCGGGGCGCTTGTCGTCGGCCGACAGGAACACCTCGAACGGCGCCGCCTGTGTGATCTGCGTGTAAAGCTGCCCCGTCGCGCCGAAGCTATAGACCACGTCATGGCCGGTCGCGGCCTTGAACAGCGGCGCGAGGTCCTCGGCCACCTTGGTGAAGTTGGCCGCGACGGCGACATTGACCGTCTCCGCATTGGCGGCGGTAGAAAGCAGGCCGGCAAGCAGGAGGCCGAAGAAGGCACGGGTCATCGGATGCTCCGATATGGTTTGAAGGCCATATCGGTTCTGGCGCGTCGACGCGACAGGTGCAAGCGTTATTTCCGTCCGGACATATCGAATTTACGCCGCAAGGCCGTGACCTCGTCAGCGATTGCCGATCTCGTCTTGTCCTGCATAGCGCGATAGCTCGCGAGCACCAGGCGGCCCGCCGCGCTCAATTGCGCCCCGCCCTGCGTGGCACCGCCCCGGCTCGATTCCACCAGCGCCGTGCCGAACCCTTCATTGAGCGCCTGCACTAGACCCCAGGCCCGCTTGTAGCTCATGCCCATGGCCTTGCCGGCCGCCGAGATCGAGCCGGTCTTGTCGATCAGCTCCAGTAGGTCAGCGCGGCCCGGCCCGATATAAGCCGTGTCGCTCAGGGTGATCCTGAGATGGGTAAGGCCATCCGGGGGGACGCCGGCCACGTCAGGTCAGCCGCGTAGCGCACTCGCTTCGCGCGCCAGCGCCTCGATCCTGGCCCAGTCGCCCGATGCCAGGGCATCTGCCGGCATGATCCAGCTGCCACCGACGCAGATCACGTTCGAAAGACCGAGATAGACCTTGGCCTTGGCAGGGTCGATGCCGCCGGTGGGGCAGAAGGTGATGTCGGGGAGTGGCGAGGCAAACGCCTTGAGCACCGGCGCGCCGCCATTGGCCTCGGCTGGGAAGAATTTGAGGAAGCTGTAGCCGCGCTCGGCCGCCGTCATCGCCTCGCTGGGCGTGGCAATGCCGGGCAGCAGCGGAATGCCGATGTCGTCGGCAGCGTCGAGAATACGCGGCGAAATGCCGGGTGAGACCATGAAGCGGCAGCCGGCATCGACCGACTGCTTCATATGCAGCGGCGTGCGCACGGTGCCCGAGCCGACAATGGCGCCAGTGACCTTGGCCATTTCTTCTATCACCTTGAGCGCATTGGGCGTGCGCAGCGTGACTTCCAGGATCGGCAGCCCGCCGGCGACCAGCGCCTCGGCCAGCGGCCGCGCCTGGCTCACGTCGTCAAGGATGATAACCGGTACGACCGGCGCCAGCGACAGGATGGAGCGGATGGCGGCTGCGTCTTGCGGCATGTTCGACCTCGTCATTGGCGTGTTGGGGAACGGTTAGGACCGCAGCGAAATTCCCGCAACCCCGTTCATTGAAAAGCCGGCAAAAAATCCTTAGGTTCCGCCACGACTTCGGGAGGAGACGCACCATGGTGCAGACGATCAACGCGGTGACGCCCCTCGACGAGGCCCGGGCGATCCTGGGCCAGCATTTCGATCTCAAATTCTCCAAGGCCGTCGAGCGCGCCACTGAAAAGGTCTTCGATCGCGTCCGCGACAAGATCCCCGCCATCGAATGGCCCTTCTATGCCCCGCTGATCTTCGAGATCAACCGGCTCAAGAAGGAGAAGGACGCGGTCATTCTCGCCCACAATTACCAGACGCCGCAGATATATCATGGCGTTGCCGATATCGTGGGGGACAGCCTGCAGCTCGCCATCGAGGCCACCAAGGTCAAGCAGTCGGTGATCGTGCAGTGCGGCGTGCATTTCATGGCCGAAACGTCCAAGCTGCTGAACCCAGAAAAGACGGTGCTCATCCCCGACAGCCGCGCCGGCTGCTCGCTCGCCTCCTCGATCACCGCCGAAGATGTGCTGATGATGAGGGCGAAATATCCGGGCGTGCCGGTCGTCACCTATGTGAACACCTCGGCGGCGGTGAAGGCCGTGACCGACGTCTGCTGCACCTCGTCCAACGCGCTCGACATCGTCAATCGCGTCGAGGGCGACAGCGTCATCATGATCCCCGACCAGTACCTGGCGCAGAACACGGCCAAGAAGACGCAGAAGAAGGTCATCACCTGGGCCGGCGCCTGCGAAGTGCACGAGACCTTCACCGCCGAGGACATCTCGGAACTGCGCCACGCCTATCCGACGGCCAAGATCATCGCCCATCCGGAATGCCCGCCCGAGGTCATCGATGCGGTGGACTTCGCGGGTTCGACCGCGGCCATGATCGACTGGGTCAAGACCACCAAGCCGGCTCGGGTCGTGATGGTCACCGAGTGCTCGATGTCCGACAACGTCGCCAGCGAGACGACCGGCGTCGACTTCCTGCGCGGCTGCAACATCTGCCCGCACATGAAGCGCATCAACCTCGAGAACGTCCTGTGGAGCCTCCACACCATGACCGAGGAAGTCACCGTGCCGGCCGAGATCATCCCCCCGGCGCGCTTGGCGGTCGAGCGCATGATCGAGATGAGCCGGAAAGGCGACTAGCGGCCCAGGGCGTAGCGGCGATGATGCGCCAGCACCGCCGGACGGGGGCGGAACGGCTCCTCGGGCAGGACGAGACTGCTGCGCAGGCCCTCCAGCATGAGCCGGTCGAGCATTTGCGGCTGCGGCACTACGATGCGGTAGTCGTCCTCGATGGTGATGAGGCCATCCTGGAAGACCCGCCGCAGCGAGGCGAGCATCGGCAGGTAGTTGCCGATCGCCAGCGGTCCGCCTTCATCGCGCGGCTGGATCGCGACCACCTCGAGATCTGGATGGAGGGCTCCCACCGCCGGCGCAAAACGGGCGCCCGTCAGCGCACAACGATAGCCGTAGCTGGTCAGCACGAGCCGATAGAGACTGGTGTAGGCGTCGAGGCTCTCGTCGGCGGCAAAGCCGCGCTGACGCTCCTCCTCGAACCCCTCCTTATCGTTGCCGACCACCAGTCTGCTCCCGCTTCCCTCGGGAAAAGACCTTACGTAGAACCACAGAGCTTGCAAGCGGAGCCGCTCCAGCCATGACCATCTTCGAGAATAGCCTCAATGCCGATGGCGCGCTGATCGTCGGCGCTGGCCTGGCTGGTCTCTTCACCGCCCTCAAGCTGGCGCCCCGTCCGGTCACCGTCCTCTCCCCCAAGCCGCTCGGCTTTGGCGCCTCATCGGCCTGGGCCCAGGGCGGCGTAGCGGCGGCAGTGGGCCAGGGGGACAGCAGCCACGCCCATGCCGTCGATACCGAAATGGCCGGCGCCGGCATTGTCGATCACGGCACCGCCGAAAGCGTAACGGCCGAGGCCGCCGCCCGCATCGAGGATCTGGCGCGCTGGGGCACGCCCTTCGACCGCGACGACTTCGGCAATTACGAGCTGGGCAAGGAAGCCGCACACTCCGCCAACCGCATCGTCAAGGTCGAAGGCGACCGTGCGGGCTGGGCCATCATGCAGGCGATCATCGCCGAAGTGCGCCGCACGCCCTCGATCCGCGTGGTCGAAGGCATCACCGCCTTGAGCCTTGCTCGGGACAATGGCCGCATCGTCGGCGTGTTCTGCCGTCGGCTGGGTGACCGCTATTCCGAACCCGTCTTTATCCGTGCCCGCGCCACCGTACTGGCTGCCGGCGGGTTGGGAGGGCTCTACGCGGTCACCACCAATCCCCCTGGCGTGCGCGGCCATGCCATGGGCATGGCGGCCCGCTCCGGCGCCTTGATCGCCGACGCCGAATTCGTGCAGTTCCACCCGACCGCCATCGCCACCGGCGCGGATCCGGCGCCCCTCGCCACCGAGGCCCTGCGCGGCGAGGGCGCCATCCTCATCAATGACCTGGGTGAGCGCTTCATGCCGGCAATCCACCCCGACGCCGAACTGGCGCCGCGCGATGTGGTGGCCCGCGCAAATTTCCGCCAGATCCAGGCCGGCCGGAAGGTGTTCCTCGACACGCGGCAGGTACTGGGCAAGGACATCCTCACCCGTTTTCCGACCGTGTCGAAATACTGCCTCGATGCCGGCATCGATCCGGTGACAAACCCCATTCCGGTTACGCCGGCTGCCCATTTCCATATGGGCGGGGTCAAGGTCGACGAGCGCGGCCGCTCGTCACTGCCCGGCCTTTGGGTCTGTGGCGAGGCGAGTTGCACCGGCCTGCACGGGGCCAATCGCCTGGCATCCAACTCGCTGCTCGAAGCCACCGTCTATGGCGCACGCATCGCCGAGGATATCGGCGGCCTCGAACCGGCACGCGAGCTGGCGCCTTTCAAGGGCATCGAGTGGAACGAGGCGGAAGGCGAGAAAGCCGAAGATGTGCTGCGCGGCACCGTCGCGGTGCAGGATCTGCGCCGCATAATGACCGACCTCGTCGGCGTCGAACGCAATGCCGAAGGCCTGCGGCAGGCACTGCGCGGTATCGCGAGCCTCGAGGCCAATGCCGAGCAGGTGACCAGCGCCTATCTCAACATGACGACATCGGCCACGCTGGTGGCCGCGGCGGCGCTCAAGCGCACCGAGAGCCGCGGCGGGCATTTCCGCACCGACTATCCCCTGACCGACGATGCCAACTGGGAGCACCACACCACCATGACGCTGGAAGAGGCTCTCGCCATCCGCGCCCAGGCCTGATCACTCCGCCAGGAGGAACTCGGCAATCGCGGCGCGGTCGGCCTCCGTCCATTGCGAGGTCGAATCGGCGATGACCTCGCCCATCGGCCCGCCCAGCACGTCAAACCCGGGGGTGAAGCCGTCCAGCAACGTCTGCGCCAGCGTCGGCTGGTCATAGCCATCTACGATCAGCGCATCGCGGGTGATAGGCGGCGCCTTGCCACCGGTGCCACCGGGTGAGCCGGTAAAGGCCTTGTCCCATTCCAGCGCTCCCAGCGCGTTGCGCGGCGTGTGACAGGCGACGCAATGGGCCGGCCCATAGGCAAGATACTTGCCCCGGTTATAGGCCTCGGACTTACCCTCCTCGGGCACGAACCGCGCCGGAGCAAAGAACAGGTTCTTCCAGCCCGCCATGGCGAGCCGGACATTGAACGGGAACGGGATCTGGCTGGCCGCCGCAGGCTCGCTGACCGGCGCGGTAGCCATCAGCGCCGCGTAGAGATCGGCAATCTCCTGATCGCTCATCAGCGTGTAGTTTTCATAGGGGAAGGCCGGGTAGAGATGGCCCTGCGGCCCCATGCCATTGCTCATGGCGTCCGAGAATTGCGCGATGGTCCACCCGCCGATGCCCGCTTGAGGGTCGGAGGTAATGTTGGGTGGAACGAATGTGCCGAAGGGCGTCTCGAGCCCTGCGCCGCCCGAAAGGAATGCCCGCCCCGCTTTCGCGTCGGTGTGACAGGCCACGCACCCCCCCAGCCGGATCAGGTAGTTGCCGCGCTCGACGTCACCGACCAGGGTCAGGTCACGGGCGGGGCCGGTAACAGGTTTCAGGAAATAGACCGCAGCACTCAGGCCAACGACCACGAGAACGCCCAAAACCACCAGCCAACGACGCATCAGCTATCCCTCGTCAAACCCTGACGCAGCAGAGCAGAGGCCGGGGCGGCTGGCAACTGACGGAAATTTTAATGGCTCGGCCGGGATTATTTCCCGAGCACGGCATCCACTTCCGCCCGCGTCGGCGGTTGGCAACCTTTGCGGCCGCAGTTGATGCCAGCCACGACAGCGCCAAAGCGCAGGACGTCTTCGAGATCTGCGACACCAAGAGCGCCGAGCGTACCGGGGCGCAAGGCCTGCTTTTCCGAGAGTGCCGTCAGCACACCGGCCATGAGGCTGTCACCGGCGCCGACTGTGTCGACAAAGACCGGTGGCGCGTAGATCGGCGCCCTGGCCGTGGCGCCGCTGGTGAAAGCCAGCGAACCGGCCTCGCCCAGCGTGATCACCACCAGCTCGCAGTTGGGCCGGGCGAGGAGGCGCCGCGCATGCTCTTCGAGGCTCATGCCGGGTTCGAGCCATTCGTGATCTTCGTCCGACAGCTTGATCACGTGCGCCAGGTCCAGCAGTTGCGACAGCTGACGGCGATAGGTGGCCTCGTCATTGACCAGCAGCGGTCGGACATTGATGTCCATGCTCATCGTGGCACCACCGGCAATGGCCTGGTTGGCCACGGCAAGCCATGCGGCGGCATCATCAGGCTCGATCGGCACGAAGCCGCCGAGCTGGAGCAGCGAAACCCCGCCAGGCAGGGCGGAGACCAGGCCATCGCGGGTAAAGGCCCGCTCGGCGCCGCGCTCGAACTCGTAGCTGGCCTGCATCTTCTCGTTGAACGTGACGATGGCCTTGGTCGTAGGGGCATCGACCCGGTTTTCGATCAGGACCTTGACGCCAGCCGCAGCGAGCGGCGCCAGCAGCATGTCGCCAAAGTCGTCGGTGCTGATAGGGCAGAGAAAGCCGGTCTGGTTGCCAAGCTTTGCCAAAGCGATGGCACAGTTGAACGGGGACCCGCCGGCTACAGGCTGGCGCTCGGCGGCCGGTCCTGGCTTGGCCGGAACGAGATCAACCAGGCTTTCCCCACCAACGACGAACATGCAGTTGCCTCCCAGCATAGTTGGCAGCCACATACCATCTTTGGCGGGCCTGTCACCAGCCGCGTGAGCAAATGCTCAAGCCGCTGGCTGGGGGTATCGCGCCGCCCACCAATCCTGCCACCGCCGCTCCAATGCGCCGAACGCGGCATCGTCGAGCCCATAGGTCGTCAGCAGCACCGAACCGCCGCCATGCGGGCGCTTGGGCGACACGCCCATGTCGGTGACGACAAGCAGACCGTCGCCCCACTGCTCCACGGTCAGTGCTGTCTGGAAGTGCGTTTGGTACCAGACCGTGCCCGAAGCGGTGTCGCCCGGCGCCAGCCGCGCAGCATAGGCGTTGCCCTGTGCCAGATTGGCCGCCTCGCCGAGACCCAGCGTGGCGCTTGGCTCGCCGATCCCCGCCTTGCCGGGCCCGGAGAGATAAATCGTGCGGCGCTGCTCGCCCGGATGCTGTTCGAGCGCGAGCCGCAACTGCTGGAAGAAGTTGACCCAGCCCTGGCTGATGTCTTCGTAGACCCCCGTCCAGTCGATCGGCGCGCCACCGGCCCGCACCAGCCGCAGCCGCGTGGCGTTACCCTCCGCAGTGAGTTCGATCGCATCGGACGCCCCTTCCCATTCGCCAAACTGCACGACGTGTCGCGCCTCGTTTGCCTCCGCGCCATCGATGAAGATGAACTTGATTTCCTCGGCCAGCCCCGGCGCATCCCAGCCGAACCAGTTGGCAATCTGTGCTGGATCGCGCAGGGCGGCCCAGACCGTCTCGAGGGGAGCGGCGATGGTGATGTCGACAACCACCTGCTTGTCGTGTTGCGTCACGGTTCTGTTCCTCAGTTTATCGGTTTGGGCGGGCGACCAGCTACCGCTGGATGCGCGCCGATCATCACGTGATAGGCTCGCCGGTCTGGGCCGGGTGCGTAGCGCGCCGCCAGTTCGCGAACGGCCTTGGCCAGCGCGTCGGAAAAATCCTCGAAATCCTGCGGTTGGGCGAATGCCACATCCGCCTCGATGGTAAAGGTCAGCAACCGCTGCCCCGCGGCTTCTGCAGCGCCGCGCATGCGGGTGACGTCGCGCACCACGGAGCCTGCCGCCTCGACCAGATAGGCTGCCGCATGGCGGTCCTGCGCATCGACGGATGAAGCCGAGCCCAGCATCGCCGGATCGAGCACAAAGGCATCAGCCGCCGCGACGAGCACCCGTTCGACGAAGCCGCGCCGCTTGCGCTCCTCGACCAGCCTGACCAGCCCTGCCCCTTCCAGGGCGCGGAGGTGATAGCCGAGCTGCTGGCGTGGCAGGGCCAGTTGCTTGGCAAGGCTGGCGGCCGATCCCGGCTCGCGCAACGCCGTCAGCAAGCGCCGCTTGATGGGGTCGAGCGCCATCAGCGCCTTGTCGGCATCATCAATCAAGCTTGCCTGAGACGGTCCCTGCATGGCCGGAAGCTAGATTAGACAAATTTATTTGTCAATTAGGTAGTCCGCCCGTGCGTCGCCTAAGGACTTGCCGCACCACAGCTTTACTCCGCCTGTGCCCAGTGTATTGTCCATGCAAGGCCGGAACGGGAGGGTGACGGCCGCAACATGGAGGATTGCAGTTGGATCGTCGTAAGTTCTTCACCAAGGCGGGCGCTGTCGGTGCCGGTGCCGTCGCAGCCACCACGGGCCTGGCCATGCCGGCCATTGCCCAGGCCAACCCCAAGGTTACCTGGCGTCTGGCTTCGTCTTTTCCGCCGGGCCTCGACACCATCTATGGCGGCGCCGAGACACTGTCCAAATATGTGAGCGAAGCCACCGACGGCAACTTCACTATCGACGTATTCGCCGCCGGCGAACTGGTTCCGCCACTCGAAGTGGTCGATCCAGTCTCCGAAGGCACGATCGAAATGGCCCATACCGTGGGCTACTACTTCTCGGGCAAGGATGTCGCCTGGGCGGCCATGGCGGCCATTCCCTTCTCGCTCAATGCCCGCGGCATGAGCGCCTGGTATTATCATGGCGGCGGCCTCGACATCACCAACGAGTTCCTGGCCGGCTACAACATCGTCGGTTTCCCCTGCGGCAACACTGCCGCCCAGATGGGCGGCTGGTTCCGCAAGGAGATCAACACCGTCGCCGACCTGCAGGGCCTCAAGATGCGCGTCGGCTTTGCCGGCAACATCCTGACCAAGCTCGGCGTCATCCCCACGCCGATGCCCGGCGGCGAAATCTACAATGCCCTTGAGAAGGGTACGATCGACGCTGCCGAATGGGTCGGCCCCTATGACGACGAGAAGCTCGGCTTCCAGAAGGTGGCGCCCTATTACTACTATCCGGGTTGGTGGGAAGGCGGCCCGACCGTCCATGCCCTGATCAACAAGGGCAAGTTCGAAGAACTGCCGCCCGCCTATCAGTCCCTGTTGCAGACGGCATGCCAGGCGACCAGTGCCGACATGCTGGCCAAATATGACTACGTGAACCCCACCGCGCTCAAGAAGCTGGTGGCAGCCGGCGCGCAGCTGCGTCCCTTCAGCCCGGAAATCATGGAAGCCAGCTTCGAGGCCGCCAACGAGACCTATACCGAGCTTTCGGCCTCGAGCCCGGCCTTCAAGACCATCTGGGATTCGATCACGGCATTCCGCAAGGATCACTACCTGTGGAACCAGGTTGCCGAACTCAACTTCGACTCCTTCATGCAAAACCAGCAGCGCGCTGGGAAGTTGTAAGACAATATGCCCAGTCAGGACTCCTCCCCCGTTCACGGGGGAGGGGGACCGCCGTCAGGCGGTGGAGGGGGGTGCCGCTTGCGCGATGGCAGCCAGGACCACGGCAGACCGAGTCTCGACCTCTTCAACGGAAAACCGCAGAACACGCACACCTTCTCGACCAAGCCAGGCTGTCCTCCGCTGATCGTACTCGGCACGCTCGGTATGCGAAGGCCCATCCAACTCGATGCAAAGCTTGGCCGTCGCGCAGTAGAAATCCAGCACGAACGGACCGATCGGATGCTGCCGCCGAAAGTGTAGCCCCATGCGGTTGCGCCTCAGCAGCGCCCATAGCGTCCGCTCTGGCTGAGTCATGGCGCGTCGGAGCGTCTTTGCCCTCTCACGAATGAAGTCCGGTGACCGCATTCCCAAGCTCCGCGCTTGTTGCACCCCTCTCCACCACGCTACGCGTGGTCCCCCTCTCCCGTAAACGGGAGAGGAGTCCCGACTGCACCGTCAGAACACCGGTGCCGGAGGCGGTGTATAGGCCGGAGCCGGTTCCCCGAAATTGGGCGGCGGCGTGGCTGTAAAGCCGGGCGCCGTCTCGCCACCGCCCGCTGGCGGCAACACGATTTCGATGGTGTTCAGGTCGACATCCACTTCCTTGCTGAGGAAGAAGGTCACCAGCTCAGGGAAAGCGATCAGCAGGCCGACCAGGATCAGCTGCAAAACCAGCCACGGGATTGCTCCCAGGTAGATATCACGTGTCTTGACCTTGTCGCGGGGCACGATGCCGCGCAGGTAGAACAGGGCAAAGCCGAACGGGGGATGCATGAAGCTGGTCTGCATGTTGGCGCAGATCATGACGCCGAACCACACCAGGTCGATGCCCATCGAGTCCGCCACCGGCGCCAGCAGCGGAATGACGATGAAGGCGATTTCGAAGAAATCGAGGAAGAACGCCAGCACGAAAATGAAGATGTTGACGAAGATCAGGAAGCCAACCACGCCGCCAGGCAGGTTACTCAGCATGTCCTCGATCCAGTGACCGCCGCCCACGCCCTGGAACACGAGGCTGAAGACGCGCGCGCCCAATAGGATGAACACCACCATGGCGGTGAGCCGCATGGTCGAAACCATGCCTTCCCACGTGATCGACCATTTGAGCCGGCCATTGAACCAGGCGAGGAGCATGGCGCCGACCACGCCCATGGCGCCGGCTTCGGTAGGGGTCACAAGACCGAGCAGGATCGTGCCGAGCACGATGAAGATCAGCGCCAGGCTGGGCACGGTGCCCCGGATGATCTTGGCCCAGAGCGGCCAACCGCGCAGCACCCGCGCCTCTGGCGGCAGTGCCGGCACATCCTGCGGCCGGAAGATGGAAAGGATGAACACCCAGCCCATGAACAGCAGGACTTGGACGATCGAGGCGCCGGTGGCCCCGATATACATCTCGCCCGGCGATTTCTGCAGCTGGTCCGCCAGCACGATGAGCACGAGCGACGGCGGGATCAGCTGGGTAATGGTGCCCGATGCGGCGATGACGCCAGTGGCGTGGCGCACATTGTAGCCGTAGCGCATCATGACCGGCAGCGAGATCAGCCCCATGGCGATCACCGAGGCGGCGACCGTGCCGGTGATGGCACCCAGGATGGCGCCAACGATGATCACCGCATAAGACAGCCCGCCCCGCACGCTGCCGAATAACTGACCGAAGCCATCCAGTAGATCCTCGGCCAGCCCGCTCTTTTCCAGGATCACCCCCATGAAGGTGAAGAAGGGGATGGCCAGCAGCAGCTCGTTGCTGAGCACGCCGTAGAGTTGATAGGTCAGGTTGCCGAAGAATAGCGGCGTGATCAGGCCCAGCTCGATGGCCGCCAGGCCACCGAACAGACCTACCGCGGCCAGCGAAAATGCCGCGGGATACCCAATGATGAGGAAGACGACCAGTCCCCCGAACAGGATCGGCGCCATGTTCTCGCGGATGAGGTCGATCATTGTATGGGTTTCTCGTAGGCGAATTCGCGGTGATAGTTGGTGGTCAGGGCCAGGATGCACTTAATGATCTCGGCAATGCCTTGCAGCATGAGCACGCCGAAGCCCAGCGGCAGCATCAGGCGCACCGGCCAGCGCGGCAAACCGCCCGCCGCGTTCGATGTGACATTCTGCACCCAGGCCTGCACGAACCAGGGCCAGGTGAAATAGATCAGCATGATGCAGAGCGGCATGAGGAAGAACAACCCGCCCAGCAGGTCGATCCAGGTGCGGGCCCGCTCGCTGATCGCACCGTAGAGCAGGTCGACGCGCACATGCTCGTTCATCTTGAGCGTCCAGGCTCCGCCCAGCATCACCATGCCGCCGAACATGTACCAGACCGCTTCTGACAACCCGCTTGAATAGTTGGTGTAGAGCGCCACCATTCCGCCGAAAAAGCCGCCGCCAATGCTGCGCTCGATGGAGATCATCGCCCCGATCGAATAGCGGAAAAGGGCGTTGAACGCGCTCAGCAGCGCTGACAGCAGCACCAGCCATACGGCCACCAGGCCGACGCGGCGGCTGATTTCATCGATAATGCGCGTAATGGTCAGGGCTACCGACACCCGCGACCTCCCCGTCGTTTGCATCGCCAACCTTCATGGCATGTCACGAAAGCTTTGCAAATCAACGATTGGACTTGCCCCCACCCTGCTGGTGCAGATGCCTCGACGAAATTCTTTCATTGCCCGCGGAATAAAGCCCTCCGCCCGGTGTTGACGCTTCCGAGGGCCGCAGCGGCGGTCCCGCAACATGGAGGAAATATCCCATGCAGTTTCGTTCGCTTCTCGCCGGTGCGGCTGCCCTGGCGCTTCTCGCGATGCCGGCCTTTGCCACCGACTTTCTCGGCGGCGCCGTCAAGTCCACCGATATCGGCGGCAAGATGGTGCTGACCGATGCCAATGGCATGTCACTCTATACCTTCGACAAGGATACCAAGGGCGACGGCAAGAGCGTCTGCAACGGCGATTGCGCCGTCAAGTGGCCGCCGCTGATGGCCGACGCCGGTGCCGCTGCCGATGGCGACTTCACCCTCGTCACCCGCGACGACGGCTCGACCATGTGGGCCTATAAGGGCTGGCCGCTCTATTACTGGTATGAAGACACCGCTGCCGGCGACACCAAGGGTGACGGCGTCGGTGGCGTCTGGCATCTTGCAGTAGAATAATCTTTCCTGGGCATCCGTGGACAGTTTCCTCGATCAGCTCGAAGCCTGTGTGCCGGCCCTGAGGCGCTATGCCCGGGCGCTGACCCGCAATGTCGACCTGGCCGATGACCTGGTCCAGGACTGCCTGGAACGCGCCATTTCCAGGCGCGGCCTGTTTCGCCCTTCGGGGCCGGTCCGCGCCTGGCTGTTCACGATGCTGCTCAACCTGCATCGCAATGCCCTGCGGGCATCGCGCCGGCGCGGCGAAAGCGTCGACTTCCATACCATTCCCGAGCCATCGATCCCAGCGCCGCAGCCGGGACACATCGCGCTGGCGGAAATGGCGCGCGCCATCGACTTGCTGCCACTGGAGCAAAAGGAAGCCTTGCTGCTCGTTACCCTTGAGGGGCTCGCCTATGGCGAGGCTGCCGAAATCCTGAAGATCCCGCAAGGCACGCTGATGAGCCGGCTGGGCCGGGCCCGCGCCGCGCTGCGCACCCTGACTGGCACCCCGGCCGAACCGCATTTGAGGACAGTCAAATGAGCCAGATCAGTCGCGATCAGCTCATGGCCTATGCCGATGGGCAATTGTCACCGGACGAGCGGACCGCCGTCGAAGCCTATCTTGTCGCCAATGCCGATGCGGCTGCGGAAGTTGCCTTGCTGCAGCGCCAGAACGACGCCATCCGCACCCTGTTCGCCCCTGCGGGAGCCGAGAATGTTCCCGTCCGCCTCAAGCCGCAACGGCTGTCGGCCGAGATTGGCCGTCGTCGCGGTCAGCCCTGGGGCTGGGCGGCGGCCGCCGTCGTGCTGCTCGGCTTGGGCCTTGGCGCAGGCTGGTTCGCCCGCCCGCTCCTTGATCCAAATCCGGCCAGCGCGACCCTGATTGCCGACGCCGTCAACGCCCATGCCGTCTACGTCGCCGAGAACCGCCATGCCGTCGAGGTGGGCAGCGACGACAGCGAACATCTGAGCACCTGGCTCTCCAACCGGCTCGATACGACGCTGGGCATGCCTGATCTGACCGCCCAGGGTTTCAGCCTGGTCGGCGGACGGCTGCTGCCGGGCGAACCCGATGCGGGCGGCCGGGCGGCACAGTTGATGTATGAAGATGCGAGCCAGCAGCGCGTCACCATCTATGTGACCGCGGCCCTGCCGGATGGGAAGCCTGCCTACCAATTCGCCAGCCAGGACGGTGCCGAAGCCTTTTATTGGGCCAATGCCCGTATAACCTGCACGGTGGTCGGCACGCTGCCCGAAGCCCAGATGAAGGCCGTTGCCGGCGCTGTCTATTCGCAGTTGACCGAGGGCGACGTGAGCTCAAGACCGCCCTATCGGGGATAGGCCGGCGCATTCCGCGGCGGAATGTCGTTCGAATAAATGTTGTGCAGTCCGAAGTTGAGGATGTCGCGCTCGCCGCACAGGGCCATCGTGGTGTCGAGCTCCTTGCGGATGATGTCGAGCACGCGCGTCACGCCTGCTTCCCCGCCTGCCCCCAGGCCGTAGAGCATCGGCCGTCCAATGAAGGTGCCCCTGGCGCCAAAGGCCATGGCCTTGAGCACATCCTGCCCCGAGCGGATGCCGCTATCGAGATAGACCTCGGTCTTGTGGCCAACGCGATCGACGATCTCGGGAAGGACGCGAATGGTGGACGGCGCGCCGTCGAGCTGTCGGCCGCCATGGTTGGATACCACGATCGCGTCGGCACCATTGTCGATCGCCGCCTGTGCGTCGTCGGGGTCGAGCACACCCTTGACGATGACGGGACCGCCGAACCGCTCCTTGACCCAGCGGACATCCGCCCAATCGAGCGCCGGATCGAACTGGCTGGCCGTCCAGGACGAGAGCGAAGCCAGGTCATGGCCGCCACTCACATGGCCGACGATATTGCGGAAGGTGTGTCGCCTGGTCCCAAGCATACGCATGCACCAAACCGGATGCTGCATCATCTGCCAGAGCGAATGGGCATTGAGCTTGGGCGGCGTGGCGAGGCCATTCTTGATGTCCTTGTGCCGCTGCCCCAGGATCTGCAGGTCCATGGTCAGCACCAGCGCCGAGCATTTGGCCGCCTTGGCGCGGTCAATCAGCCGCTCGATGAAACCCCGGTCGCGCATCACATAGAGCTGAAACCAGAATGGCGCCGAGGTGTTCTCGGCAACGTCCTCGATCGAGCAGACGCTCATGGTCGAGAGCGTGAAGGGGATGCCGTATTTCTCGGCAGCGCGCGCCGCCTTGATCTCACCATCGGCGATCTGCATGCCCCCGGTCGCTGCCGGCGCGATGGCCACCGGCATGGTGATTTCCTGGCCCAGCATCCGTGTCTTGAGGTTGCGGTTTTTCAGATTGACCGCGACCTTCTGCTTGAGGCTGATCTTGCCGAAATCGCTTTCATTGTCGCGATAGGTGCCTTCGGTATAGCTGCCGCTGTCGGCATAATCGAAGAACATCTTGGGCACGCTTCGGCGCGCTTTCTGCTTCATCTCGTCGACCGTCAGTATCTTGTCGAGACTGGGCATTCAGAGGCACTCCGGCATCGGTTCGGCCTGCCTAGCAACTAACATGTTAGTCGTCAATGCGACCTGTTGTTAGGCTCTTGCCACCTGCCAACCCATGCCGTCAAATGCGGCCAAACGGGAGAGACGGCATGGCGATCGGCGGGGACGCGCTCGAATTCATCGACAAGAAATTCTACGACCTGGCGATCGGCATTGCGGCGCTTGAAGTGCTCTATGACGGCTGCCGCTGGGCCGAGGGGCCAGTGTGGTTTGCCGATGGCAACTTCCTGGTATGGAGCGACATTCCCAACAACCGCATGCTCAAATGGGTGCCGGAGCTGGGGGTGACCACCTTCCGCACGCCTTCCAACTACGTGAACGGCAATACCCGGGACCGCCAGGGCCGGCTCATTTCCTGCTCGCATGGCGCAAGGGCGGTCCTCCGCACCGAGCCCGATGGCACGGTGACTACCTTGGTCGACCGCTATCGGGGCAAGCGGCTCAATTCGCCCAATGACGTCGTCGTCAAATCCGACGGCACGATCTGGTTCACCGACCCGCCCTACGGCATCCTCAGCGACTACGAAGGCTACAAGTCCGACCAGGAACAGGCTGGCTGCTTCGTCTATCGCTTCGACCCCTCGGACGGCTCGCTGACCGTGGTGGCCGACGATTTCGCCAAGCCCAATGGCCTCGCCTTCTCGCCCGACGAATCCGTCCTCTATGTCTCCGATACCGGCCAGAGCCACGACCCGGATTGGCCGGCCCATATCCGGCAGTTCGATGTCAATGGCAGTGTGCTGACCAACGCGAAGGTCTTCGCCGACGTCGATTCCGGCCTGCCCGACGGCTTCCGCCTCGATACCGAAGGCAATGTCTGGACCAGCGCGGGTCTGGGCGTGAACGTCTATAACCCGGCAGGGGCGCTGCTCGGCCGCATCAAGACCGGTGCCAAGACCTCCAACGTGGTCTTCGGCGGCCCCCGGCGCAATCGGCTGTTCATTACCTGCAGCCAGTACGTGATGGCCACCTATGTGAGCGCAACGGGCCTGCAGACGCCTTGAAGCCTGCCGACTTCATCAGGCAGAACCTCCGGCTCGACCCCGTGCCGTCGCTGCCTGATATCGTGCTCTACACCGCCCATCCCGGCAGCCGGCTGTCGCGGCTGTCGGCGCCTGATGGTGATGCTCCCTACTGGGCCTATCAATGGGCGGGTGGGCTGGCACTGGCACACCACTTCGCGGTGCATCCGGACTTGGCAGGAGGCAAGCGCCTGCTGGACCTCGGAGCCGGTTCGGGCCTGGTGGGCATCGCTGCGGCCAAGGCTGGAGCGATCGTAAGCGCCGCGGAGATCGACCCCAACGGCCGCGCCGCCATCGCGCTCAACGCTGCGGCCAACGGCGTCGTGATAGAGGTGATCGACGTCGACATCGCGAGCGCCGCACCCGAGGGCTTTGATCTGATCGCCGCCGGCGACGTGTTCTACAATCCCGAAGTCGGCCAGCGCATGCTGCCATTCCTCCAGCGCTGCATGGACGCTGGAATGGACGTGCTGATCGGCGATCCGGAACGACGGGACTTGCCAGTGGATCAACTGGAGCGCGTGGCGTCTTACGCAGTGGGGGACGTGGGCGATGCACGAGCGAGCGCTGAACGAGTGGGGTCGGTTTATCGGCTGAAGGGCCCACCCAACTCCGAGTAGACCTCATCCTGAGCCCGTCGAAGGACGAGGTCGTGGCATAAGAGGTCTCCACTCGCTCGACCTCGTGGTTCGACTGGCTCACCATGAGGTCTCATAGAGATTAGGCCGTGCCGCGTATCTCAAATCCCGATGGCACTTCGTCCGTCTCTGCTACCGTCACCGCGGTGACGCCAGCCATCTCAGGGCCGTCCCAACACGCCTCCAGCATGCCGGCGACAGCGTCATTCTCCCCGAAAAACACCGCTTCCACCGACCCGTCGCGCCGATTGCGCACCCAGCCGCCAAGGCCGCGCGAGACCGCCTCCACCTGGACCCAGTAGCGAAAGCCGACGCCCTGAACGCGGCCTGCAATGACCACATGGGCGCCGCGCATCCCATCACCCCTTCGCCTTTTTCGCCTTCGGCGCCGGCAGCGCGTCCGCGGTTGCCTTGACCAGCCCCGCCAGCCAATCGGCATCGTCCCAGCGATCGCCAGCGACCAGGAAATACATCTTCGACCCCGGATAGGCCTCGGCCTCGGTGACCTCGCCCAGATAGGCGCGGCCCGCCTCGGTGGGCTTGATGAACAACTGGTCGTCGCAGATGAAGGCCATGACCTTGCCGTCGCAATACATGCCGTATTCGCCGAACATTTTCCTGGCCGTCATCGTGCCGGCGCCGGCTGACTGCTCGAGGATGTAGTCGACCGTTTTCTGCTACGTGCTCACATCGTCGCCCCGACCTGCCACGGGACGAATTCGTTGTCGCCATAACCCAGTTCTTCGGACTTGGTGGGCTGCCCTGAGGCGATCTTGAGCAGCATGTCGAAGATCTCCTGGCCCTTGTCCTCGATCGAGACACCCTCGACGATATCGCCGCAGTTGATATCCATGTCGTCGGTCATGCGTGCATACATGTCCGAGTTGGTGGCAAGCTTCATCGAAGGCACCGGCTTGCAGCCATAGGCCGAGCCGCGGCCGGTGGTGAAGGCGAGGATGTTGGCGCCACCGGCAACCTGCCCGGTCGCCGATACCGGGTCGAAGCCGGGCGTGTCCATGAACACGAAGCCCTTCTCGGTCACCGGCTCGGCATATTCATAGACGGCCGTGAGTGGGGTCGTACCACCCTTGGCCGCGGCGCCCAGCGACTTTTCGAGGATGGTGGTAAGGCCGCCCAGCTTGTTGCCCGGCGAAGGATTGTTGTTCATTTCGCCATGGTTGCGGCGGGTATAGTCCTCCCACCAATGGATGCGGCTGATGAGCTTTTCGCCCACTTCCCGGTTGATCGCGCGTCGGGTCAGCAGGTGCTCGGCGCCGTAGATTTCCGGCGTTTCGCTGAGGATGGCCGTACCGCCATTGCGCACCAGGATATCGGCCGCATAGCCCAGGGCCGGATTGGCGGTAATGCCCGAATAGCCGTCCGAACCACCGCATTGCAGCGCCAGCGTCAGGTGGCTGGCATCCACCGTCTCGCGCCGCGCCGCAGCAGCGATGGGCAGCATTTCCTTGACCTTCTCGACACCCCACTCGATCATCTTCTTGGTGCCGCCACGCTCCTGGATGGTCATGGTCTGGAAGGTCTCCCCCTCCTCGATGCCATACATTTCCTTCATGCGGCCGATCTGGAACACCTCGCAGCCCAGCCCCACCAGCAGCGCGGCCCCCAGGTTGGGATTGGACGTATAGCCCCACTGCGTGCGCTTGAGGATGTCGAAGCCCTCGCCCCGCGATTCCATGCCGCAGCCCGTGCCGTGCACGAACGGCACCACACCATCGATTTCGGGATAGTCGAGCAAGATGTCCGAACGATTGATCGCATCGGCGACGAACTTGGCCACCGTGGCCGAGCAATTCACCGAGGTGAGGATGCCGATATAGTTGCGCGTGCCCACCTTGCCATTGGCACGGCGATAACCCTCGAAGGTGGCGCGCTGGTGGAGCGGGACCATGTCGGGGGCGACGACGCCCTGGCTAAAGGCATAGTCATGGGTCAGCGTGCCGTCGGCACCACCCATGCCGCAATTGTGCTCATGCACCCAGTCGCCCGGAACGATGGCTTCCTTGGCAAAACCGATGATCTGGCCAAACTTGATCACCGCCTCGCCCGCCGCGATCGTACGGCTGGCGAATTTATGCCCCTTGGGCACGCGGCGCACGATGCGGACCCCCTGCGGCGTATCGCTGCCGACATCGAGATTGGCAAGCGCCACGGCGACATTGTCGGCGGCATTGAGCACCAGCGTCCTGGGCTGCGGGCGGGTCATCGTTTCAGACATGGATCGGGAACTTTCGCGGGGTCGGGTCTCAACTGCGCTTTACGCCGGACCCGTTTGCCGCCAGATTGCGCCCGCAACCGGCAGCGACGGGCATTGTAAAGCACCACGGCACTAACTAACATGTTAGCATGAGATCGGCAGCAAGTCCCTACTCTTTTCTGGCCCGACCCACCGCGCTCACGCGCGGCAATGTCACCGCCGATGTCACCAATGCGCTGCGGCACGCCATTGTCACGCTGGCCATGCCACCTGGCAGCGTGATCGACAAATCCATGGTCTGCGCCGAACTGGGCGTCTCGCGCTTTCCGGTGAGCGAGGCCCTGGCGCGGCTGCAGGCCGAGGGGCTGGTCGATATCGCCCCGCAGCGTGGTTCGACCGTATCGCTGGTGCGCATCGCCGATGTCCGCGAATACATGCTCATTCGCAAGGCGCTCGAATCGGAGGCGTTGCGCGTGCTGATCGGCGCGCATGACGCCGAACTGATCGAGGCGCTCCATGCCAATATGGCGGCGCAGCGCGAGGCCGCTGAACGCGACGATGCCGAAGCCTTCCACCAGATCGACATCGATTTTCACGACATCATCTTCCGCTCGATGCGCTTCACCAAGATCAAGGGCATCATCGATTCGGCCCGCGCCAACCTTGACCGCGCCCGCCGCCTGATCATCACGCCGCGCCGGCTGGCGCTGACCATTGCCGAGCATCAGGCGATCTTCGACGGCATCCTCGCCGCCAGCCAGGACCAGGCTACCAGGGCCATCCGCGCCCATATCGACGCGGTTATGGTCGAACTCTTCGCCTTTGCCCGCGAGCACCCAGCCGTTTTTGCCGATGGCGACACGCTGGGCAGTGACAGCGACTCTTTCCCCTTCGGATAGCGACGGCCCGGGAGGCCCATAATGCTCAAGAACATTCCGCCCATTCTCGGACCCGAACTGCTCTCGACCCTGCGCGCCATGGGGCATGGCGACGAGATCGTCCTGGCCGACGCCAATTTTCCCGCCGAGTTCCTGGGGCCGATGACGATCCGTGCCGATGGCCTTTCCGTCACCGACATGCTCGACGCCGTCCTGACGCTGCTGCCGCTCGACCAATATGTCGAGGAGACCGCCATCGGCATGCAGGTCGTCGGCGACCCGGCAGCCCGCCAGCCGATCGACGACGAATTCGAAGCCATCATCGCGCGTCACGAGCCCGACAAGCGCTATTCCAAGATCGAGCGCTTCGCCTTCTACGACCGGGCCAAGACGGCCGCCGCCATCATCCAGACCGGTGAGGCCCGGCTTTATGGCAATATCATCCTCAAGAAGGGCGTCATCCGTCCCGGCGCCTGATTTTGACGCCAACCGAACGGATTGAACCAAGGTCGGCCTCGACTGGCTAACATGTCAGCTTTATGGCCAAGCGCAACGCAAAGGGACCACTCGCATGAAACTGCTCCGCATTGGCGCCAAGGGCGCGGAAAAGCCTGCCATCCTGGCCGAAGACGGCACCATCCGTGACCTGAGCGGCGTTGTTGGCGACATTGCCGGCCAGGCGCTGACGCCCGAGGGGCTGGCGAGGATCCGCGCCACCGATATCGGCGTGCTGCCCAAGCTCGATGCCAACCAGCGCATCGGCGCCTGTGTCGGCAGTGTGGGCAAGTTCATCTGCATCGGCCTCAACTATGCCGACCATGCCGCCGAGACCGGCGCACCGATCCCGGCCGAGCCCATCATCTTCATGAAGGCCACCAGCGCCATCGTGGGCCCCAACGACGACGTGATCATCCCCAAGAACGCCATCAAGCCCGATTGGGAAGTCGAACTGGGCGTCGTTATCGGCAAGGAAGCCCGTTACGTCGACGAGGCCGACGCCATGGACCACGTCGCCGGCTATTGCGTCATCAACGACGTCTCCGAGCGCCATTTCCAGACCGAGCGCGGCGGCACCTGGGACAAGGGCAAGGGTTGCGATACCTTCGGGCCCACCGGGCCCTGGCTGGTGACGCGCGACGAGGTCGCCGATCCGCAAAACCTCAAGATGTGGCTCGAGGTCGACGGCAAGCGCTACCAGAACGGCTCGACCACCACGATGATCTTCGGGGTTGCCAAGGTCGTGTCCTATGTCAGCCAGTTCATGAGCCTGCAGCCTGGCGATATCATCTCGACCGGCACCCCGCCCGGCGTCGGCATGGGCATCAAGCCCGAACCGGTCTGGCTCAAGCCAGGCAACGTCATGCGCCTGGGCATCGAGGGCCTCGGCGAGCAGCAGCAGAACGTGAAGGCCTATTCGGCTTAAGCCTCTCTGCCTCTCCGGCGGGGAGAGGCAAGAAGGCGCTACGGTCGCTTCACCACCAAGTCGATCTCGACCAGCGCACCCACGGCCAGCGCGGTAACCCCGATGGTGGTCCGCGCGGGCAGCTTGCCCTCGGCAAAAAAGCTGGGCCACAGCGCGTTGAGCTCGGCATAATCGCGCTCGAACTGGGTCAGGTAGATGCGGGCCATGGTGACGTGCTCGAGCCCCAGGCCGATCCCTCCCAGCACGACCTTGAGGTTATCGATCACCCTCCTGGTCTGCGCCGCGATGCCGTCGGGAAGCGGTGCGTCGGGCGCCGCGGGGTCGGTCGGCATCTGCCCGGTGACGAACACCCAGCCGTCGGCCTCGACGGCGTGGGAGAAGGGCGCGACCGGCCGCGGGCCGCTGGCGATCATGTGATGAACAAGGGTCATGAGTTGGCTCTAAAGTGATAGTACTTGAGCCTCAGCGCCTCAGCGGCCATAAGTCAACGGTCGGTGAGCACTGCGCACCGCTCTACCGTCCCCGCGAGACCGCCTGATGTTCGATATCTTCCATACCGTCTCAGCCTATCTCGAGAATTTTCTCGATGCCATTTCGGGCAATTTCTGGCTGACCTTCTGGTTCATCTTCGCGGTAGCCATCGGCGAAGCGGTGTTCATCCTTGGGCTTTTCGTGCCGTCGACGCCGGTGTTGCTCATGGCGGGCGGCATTATCGCCGAGGGCCGCCTGCCCTTCTGGGAAGTCTATTTTGCCGCGGTGATCGGCGCCATTATCGGCGACGCCATCTCCTACACCATCGGTCACTTCCTCAAAGACTCCATCAAGGAAGTCTGGCCCTTCAAAAATCACAAGCCACTGATTGCCCGCGGCGAAGTGTTCTTCGCCAAGCATGGCGGCAAGGCGGTGTTCATCGGCCGGTTCATCCCCGGCGTGAAGGCGGTGATACCCGGCGTCGCCGGTATCATGGGCATGCGATACGGGCACTTCACCGTCATCAACGTCACCTCCGCCTTTGCCTGGGCGGCCGCACATATCCTGCCGGGCATGTTGCTGACCGCCTGGCTCAAGTCCATCGGGCTGTCGCTGGAGCTGGTGATCGTGGTCGGCACGCTGATCCTGGCCGCCCTTTTCATCCTCATCCACTACCACCGCCGCATCCTGTTGTTCTTCGCGCCCTGGCTGGGCGGCTTCGGCCGCTCCATCAAGGCCCGCTGGAGCGTCGAGGACGCCGCGCACTGATCACGAACTGCTGTCTTGCCGACGCACTGTAAGAGGATCACTCTTGCGTCATCATGCGCCGTTGGCTTGACCACATCAGCGTCGTCCTCGCCCTTCTGGGGCCATTGGCTGTCGTTGCTTCAATAGTGCCAGCCAAGGCGCAAACCCAGCGGGAAACCGCCGCACTCGATGCTCTTTTCGAAGAGTTGCGCACAGCCCCGGACCCGGCGACCGCGCAGGGCATAACCGACCAGATCTGGATTTACTGGACCACCCCGTCCGATCCGATGCTTGCCGCGCGCATGCAGGATGTCCTGGCCTTGCGCATCAAAGCGGATTTTCCGGCCGTCATTGCCCTGCTCGATGAAATCGTCGCCGACTATCCCAGCTACGCCGAAGGCTGGAACCAGCGGGCCACCATTCACTACCTGCTGCGCAATTTCGAGCAGTCCCTGGCCGACATCGAGAAAGTGCTGGCATTGGAGCCGCGCCACTTCGGCGCGCTGGTCGGTCGCGCGATGATGTACAAGGAGCAGGGCAAGGACGACCTGGCGCTCAAAGACATGCTTGCCGCCATGGCCATCCATCCATTCCTGGTCGAACGCGCCATGTTTCCCGAACTGTTGGAAGACGCCATCAAGATCTAGCCTTGCAGCGCCTCGGCCGCCGCCCCACATTGGGGATCAGCAAGGAAACGCACATGACCGATACCGAACTGACCGTCGTCCGCGAGGACGGCCCCACAAGCGGCCGCTACGTCATCCATCTGGCGCCCGGATTTGAAGCTGAAATGACCTTCCACAAGGCGGCCAACGGCACCATCACCATCGACCATACCGGGGTGCCGCGCGAATATGAGGGGCGCGGCATTGCCGCAAAGCTGGTGAACCGCGCTATATCGGATGCGCGAGAGCAGGGCTTCAAGATCACCCCGCTCTGCTCCTATGTCGTGGCCCAGTTCCGCCGCCACCCTGAATGGGCGGACCTCCGCGCCTGATCAATAGCCCCAGCGCACCTGGTCCTGCGTCTCAGCCTTGATGGCATCGAGTTTTTCCCAGGGAATGGTCACCGTCGGGGCGCCATAGGCATAGGCTGACACCTCATACGGCTGGAACTGGATGACCAGGCCATAGTCGTTGGACAGATCCCAGCGGCTGGGATTGACGACCAGTTCGGCTATGTCGTCCGGCGACTCCACCTGGAGCCACTCGCTGTGCTCCGTCTGGAGCTGCGCCCAGGCTGCGTCACGCAAGACGACCTGCCAGTCATCGCCGGCAAATACATCCTCCGCGCGCAGACCGCGCTCTTCCTTGGTGAGGTAATGAAGGTAGCTGATGCTCCAATTGCCATGCGCCGCGCCATGGCCATACCAGTAGGTGCCGACTTCGAGCGTGATGCGACTGGTACCCCCGAGTTCCTTGACCTCGATATTGAGGCTGTTGTCCGAACTCGCATCGAGATCAGCGATATTGCCGGCGCCGATCATTGAAATGGTCTCGGTGTTGCGAGCCGCCTCGTCCAGCACAAAGCGATTGAAGCCTTTGGCCCATGCATCGTCGGCATCGAGCTGCGGCAGCACCGCCTCGTAGCTCGCCACCTTCCAGTACGAGTCGGGGTTATCGACCTCGTTGGGGTCAGGCAGCGCGGCGTAGAATGTCTTGATGAAGAACCGGTGCCCATCGATCATGCGGCTTTGTTCGAGGGCGCTGCTGCGTGCATTGAACTTTTCCACCAGGCACGAGCCGCCCGCTTCCGGATAACTGCCCCGGGTCAGCGGCTCCGCGTCGTCCGTGCAGGCGCGTTGCGCGTAGTCGAGCCAGGCGCGCTGGTCGCCCCGCATCAGCACCACCGACTCCTTGGTCAACCCGCCGGTCGCAGTGGCGAACGACTTGGCAAGGCGCTCATCGGCCGCGGAAAGCTCACCCACATCGCAGATCGCATGCTCGAAAGGCGTATTGGCTGCGGCACAATCAAAGCTTGCGGCAGCGACAGGCAGGGATGTTGCCGAACCCAGCAACAAGGCGGCAGCGAACAGGATACGATTGGCGGACATGGACGGACCTTCGGCTGAAACTGGGCAGACGCTGGCAGGCGGCTGCCCCCGCGTCAACTGCCTGACGTTGGCCTGGGTCCGGGAATGGAGATCAGCCCTCGTTTAGCGCGCTGCGCCGAGGAAGGCCTGCGCCTCACGCAGTTCCTCCTGGCGGATTTCGTGACCGCCGGCATGCCAGAAGAGCCGCGCTGCTGCGCCGTTTGCCTCGAAATAGTCGTTCAACTGCTGCGTCGCTGCCGCCGGTGCGATCGGATCGCGCTGGCCCGCGGTAATCAGCACGCGTTTGCCCGCAAAGTCCGCTTCATTCGGGGTAAAGGGTATCAAGGGATGCATCAGCACGCTGGCGTCGAACAGGTGGGGCGCGGCGAACTGCACCGCTGCCAGGATATTGGCGCCGTTGGAATAGCCCAGCCCCAACACCTGTCGCGCTGTTCCCTCTGCCCGGCGTGCCTCGACAAAGGCGATCATCTGGCCAACCCGCAGACGCAGATCGTCCATGTCATAAACGCCCTCGCCGGTGCGGCGGAAATAGCGAAGAGCGCCACCCTCGCTCAAATCGCCACGCGGCGCGACGACACGCGCACCCGGCAGCAGCTGGCCCGCCAGGTCGAAGAACTGGTTCTCGTCGCCGCCGGTGCCGTGAAACACCAGGAACAGGGGTGCCTGTCCGTCGGTGCCCTGTGCTTCGCGATAGTGATAGTCGGCCATGGCGGTCTCCCGGTTCGTGTTGCTCGACATATCGGCCACCCGAACGACCGGCGCAATCGGCCTCTGGGCCACGCACCGTTGCCGTTTGCGAAACAATGCGCGCAGCCAGTTGATTGCTGCCTGGCCGCTTTCATGCACAATGGGGCCCATGTTTCTGTCCATCTTCGACGTCTTCAAGATTGGTATCGGCCCTTCGAGCTCCCACACCATGGGGCCGATGACCGCTGCCCGCCGCTTCCTTGACGAGCTCAAGACCAGCAACTGGCCGCGCGCCGCCAATGCGCGTCCGGCGGCGTTGACGGCGAGCCTGCACGGCTCGCTGGCCTTTACCGGAATCGGCCACGGCAGCGGCCGCGCCGTTATCCTGGGTCTCTGTGGCGAGGATCCGCGCACGGTCGACCCCGATGCAATGGACACCATCATCGCCGCGGTCGAAGCCAGTGGCCATGTGCACCCTCCGGGCCACATGCAATACCGCTTCCGGCCCGCGGTCGATCTGGTTTTTGACAAGCGCAACGCCTTGCCCGGTCACCCCAACGGCCTGCAGTTTGCCGCCTATGACGCCGATGGCCAATTGCTCCTGCGGCGGGCCTACTACTCCATCGGTGGCGGCTTCGTGGTCAGCGCCGACGAACTCGATGCCCTCAAGGACGCCTCGCCCGACCAGGCCGATGTGCCCTACCCCTTTGCCGGCGCCAAGGACATGCTCGCCATGGCAGCCGCTTCGGGCCTCTCCATATCAGGCATGAAGCGGGCCAATGAGGAAGTGACCCGCAGCCGCGCGGCGCTCGACCGCGGCATCGACGAAATCTGGACCGTCATGAGCAACTGCATCGATCGCGGCATGGCTCAGGAAGGCATCATGCCCGGCGGCCTCAACGTCAAGCGTCGCGCGCGTGGCATCTTCCTCCAGCTCGACGCGCAGTGGCAGCGCAATGAACTGACCCCGCTCATGGCCAATGACTGGCTGAGCCTTTATGCAATGGCGGTCAACGAGGAAAACGCGGCCGGCGGCCGGGTCGTCACCGCCCCCACCAATGGCGCGGCCGGCGTCATTCCCGCCGTGATGAAATACTTCCTCAAGTTCAACGCCGCTGCGGGTGCGCAGTCGGTGCGCGACTACCTGCTGACGGCCGCGGCCATCGGCGGCATCATCAAGCACAATGCCTCCATCTCGGGAGCTGAAGTCGGCTGCCAGGGTGAAGTCGGCTCCGCCTCGGCCATGGCCGCGGCAGGACTTTGCGCCATCATGGGCGGCACGCCGGCGCAGGTGGAGAACGCCGCCGAAATCGCCCTCGAACATCACCTGGGCATGACCTGCGACCCGGTCGGCGGTCTCGTGCAAATCCCCTGCATCGAGCGCAATGCCTTTGGCGCCGTCAAGGCCGTCACTGCTGCCTCGCTGGCGCTCAAAGGCGACGGCACCCATGCCGTACCGCTCGATGCCTGCATCGAAACCATGCGCCAGACCGGACTGGACATGAGCGACCGCTATAAGGAAACCAGCCTGGCCGGTCTTGCCGTCAACGTCGTCGCCTGCTGACGCGTCAGGTCAGGCGAAACGCTGCCACGAACGCTCGATGTGCTCGCGCATCGCGGCTTCGGCCCGATCACCATCCCGCGCCTGGATCGCCGTAACCAGCGCTGCATGCTCCTGGTTGGCATCGTCCGGCACGCCGGCCCTTGCCTGGAGGCGGAACAGATGGACATGGGCATGCAGCCGTCCAAGCGCCTCCGCAACGAGTGGGTTGCCGGCGCTGACCGCGATCTGGTCGTGAAACGCCATGTCGAGCTGGGCGAACTGGGCATAGGCTTCCACGCCACCACTCTTCAGGCCAGCCATCTCAAGGATCAACGCCTCGAGCTGCTCGATTACCGCCTCGGGCATCAGCGCGGCGCATTTGCGCGCCGCGAAGGGCTCGAGCTGCAGACGAATCTCATAGAGATGGGTGATTTCGTCCGCACTCAGCCGCGCCGTCGCGCTATAGCCGACCAGCGGTGTCTTTTGCACCAGGCCCTCGTCCTCGAGCCGTGTCAGTGCCTCGCGGATCGGCGTCTGCGACACGCCAAGCTCGCGTGCCACCGCATCGACCGAGATCCGCTCGCCCGGCGTAATTTCCAGCGCCATGATGCGCTCGAAGATAGCGGCATAGACGGCATCGCCCAGCCTTGCCGGACGCCGCAACAACCCCGCCACCGCACTGGGAACCGCCATCTCACCCGCCCCTTCGTCCCATCGCCTCCGCCACAAAGGAAAAGCCCAGCAAACTCGATGAGTTCGCTGGGCTTTTTTGGTTGCGGGAGCAGGATTTGAACCTGCGACCTTCAGGTTATGAGCCTGACGAGCTACCGGGCTGCTCCATCCCGCGTCAAGGGCGTCAGACGGTGCCGGTACGATCACCATCCATGCGACCGTGGCCGCGACGTGAGGGGTATATAGGGGGTCGGCACGGATAGCTCAACCCTAAAAGGGCAATGCATGACGCTTTTTTGACGAGGCGAATTTGTTGGGGCCAAGCCTGTCAATTTCCCTGACATCGGCTAGTGTGTGCGCCGTTCTTCCATACCAGTTTTCGAGATTTTCCGATGAAATTGAAGCCACTTGGCCGCACCGACCTCCGGGTTACCGAGATTTGCCTGGGCACCATGACCTGGGGCAGCCAGAACACGGAAGCCGAGGGCCATGCCCAGATTGACATGGCGCTCGATGCCGGCCTCAATTTCATGGATACGGCCGAGCTCTATGCCGTGCCGCGCAGCCCGCAGACCTCGGGCCGCACCGAGGAAATCATCGGCAGCTGGTTCAAGCGATCGGGCAAGCGCGACAAGTGGATCCTGGCGTCCAAGGTCGCCGGCGGCCCCGTGGACTTTCTCCGCGACGGCACCCGGACCTCGGGCAAGACCTTGCGCGAGGCCTTCGAAGCCAGCCTCCGACGCCTGGGCACCGACTATATCGACCTATACCAGATCCACTGGGCAGGACGGGGCAGCTACAATTTCGACGGCTCCTGGACCTATGAGCCGCACAAGCAGGACACCGCGGACGTCCTGGGCAATATCGAGGACATGCTGGTCACGCTGGGTGAACTGATCGCCGAGGGCAAACTCCGCCACGCCGGCGTGTCCAACGAAACCACCTGGGGCATCGGGCAATGGCTGCGCATTGCCGAGGCCAAGGGCTTGCCGCGGCTGGTATCGGTGCAGAACGAATACAACCTCCTTCGTCGCCATTTCGACCTGGACCTGGCTGAACTCAGCCACCACGAGCAGGTGGGCCTGCTGGCATACTCGCCGCTGGCCGGCGGCCTGCTCACTGGCAAGTACAATGACGGCCAGGTGCCCCCTGGCAGCCGGCTCGATTACCAGAAGGGCTTCTGGCGGCTCAACGACCAGTCCGAAGCGGCCGTCAAGCAATACCAGGCGCTCGCAGCACGCCATGGCCTCGATCCGGCCCAGATGGCCATCGCCTTCACCTTGACGCGCCCGTTCATGACCTCAGTCATCATCGGAGCCACCAGCACCGAACAACTCGCCAATGCCATCGGCGCAGCCGACATCACGCTCTCCCCGGAAGTTCTGACCGAGATCGACGCCATCCACCGCCGCTATCCCCGCACGATCTAGCAGGCGCTTCTGAGACCTGGTCGCTGCGCGTCATGACCGGGTGGTGGCGCGCAGTTGCAGGGTTCCAGTTCAGAATCCCGCTTCCGTCGCCACGACCGGCTGCGCTAAGAGAATCGCCGTGCATACCGGGAGCGCGTGTGGAGTGCCTGCCTTGTCGACGACCCTGATCTCCACCCTGTGCCCGCTGATCTGCTACTTCGCCTACAACATCGTCGTGCCCCTGGTGGAGCGGCTGCGGCCGTCGCTGTCGACCATCATGAACATGCAGCGGCGCCGCTGGGTGGCCAATGCTGCGGTGCGCGACAACCCGTTCGACGCTATCCTCTCGGGCAATATCATGGGATCTGTCAGCTTCCTCGCCTCCACGGCCGTGCTGCTAATCCTCGCCATTCTGGCGCTTTTCGGGCAGGTGTCGACCTTGATGGATGCGCTCGGCTCCCTGTCGCTGGGCCGCACCTACACCACGCTCGAAGTGCAACTGCACCTGTTCGTGATGCTCGTGATGTTCGTGCTGGCCTTTTTCGCCTTCACGCTGTCTCTGCGCCAGTTCAATCATTTTTGCATCATGCTGGGCGCCATCGATCACGCCGTCCCCATTTCGGAGGAGGAGATCGATGCCATCACCGCCATGAATGCCCTTGGCGCCCGCAACTTCAACAGCGGCATCCGCGCCTACTATTTCTCGGTCGCCACCGTTGCCTGGTTCGTGTCGGAGTGGCTGCCGATCGCTGCCTGCATCGCCACCATCGCCATCCTGGCGCACCGCGAATTCTTCTCGACGGCGCACCGCACGGCGGCGACGGCGGCGGTTTTCGCCGCCCGCAGGCACGCCGAACGGCAGAAATAACCTATTTGGTCTTGGTCTTGCCCGTGCTCGGGGTGGATGGACCGGTCAACCGCGCCAGGTTGTCCGCTGCCAGCTGGTAGCCCTGGTCGGCTGCCCGCTGGTAATAGGAGATTGCCGTCTGGCGATTGGCGGTCACACCCAGCCCGTTCTCGTAGATGTGGCCGAGATTGTTGAGCGCGATGGGCTGGTCGCTGTCGGCGGCCAGCTGGGTCCATTTGATCGCCTCGTCATAGTCGACCTCGGTGCCAAGGCCCTCGAGATACAGCAGCCCCAGATTGACCGCCGCCCGCATCTCCCCGCCTTCGGCCGCCTGTCGATAGAGCTCGATCGCGCGCTTGTAGTCCTGCCGGACGCCGCGGCCATCTTCGTAGAGCAAAGCCAGGTTGTGCTGGGCCAGCGCCAGGCCCTGGTCGGCGGCCTGCTGGTAGAGCTCAGCTGCGGCCTCGACATCAGCCTCGACGCCGATGCCGTTTTCAAGCAGGAAGCCCAGATTGTTCTGCCCATACATGTCGCCCTGATCGGCTGCCAGGCGATAGAGTTCGGCGGCGCGGGCCGGGTCGGCGGGCTGCCCGGTACCGTCTTGCAGCAGCTTGCCCAGATTGACCTGGCCGGAGGCGTCACCCTGCGCCACCGCCCGTTCGAACCATGCTGCGGCCGCGACATAGTCCCGCGGCACACCCAACCCCTCCTGATACATCAGCCCAAGATTGGACTGAGCCTTGCTCATCCCCTGCTCGGCCGCCGCGCGATACCAGCGCGCTGCCTGGGTATAGTCCTGTGCCAGACCCTCACCGAAATCGTAGCTGAGGCCTAGGCTGTTCTGTGCCGGCGCGAAGCCGGCCTCGGCGCCCTTGGTCAGCAGTTGCGCACCGCGTTCCATGTCCACCTCGACGCCGTCGCCGGTGGTCAGCATGTCCCCGTAGATCGCCAGCGCCACGACATTGCCCGCGGCAGCGGCTTCCTCAAACAGCGGCACCGCCTTGTCCCTGTCCCCCGCCGCGAAATAGGCGCGCGCCAGCCATCCCTTGACCTGCGCCGAGTTGGGTTCGGCCTCCAGCGCCGCCATGCAGGCGGCAATGGCTGTGTCGGTGTCGATTTCCCAGGTATCGCGGCCGATATCCTCAAAGCCGGTCTCGAACTGACTCGCTGCCGCCGCCGCACAGGCGTCGAATGGCCGCTCCTCCGCCGCCACCGCCCCAATGGCCGGCATGGCCAGCGAAATGACCAGCAATCCACGCCGCAGCCGCTTCCATCCAGCCATCAACCTTATCTCCTCACAGCCCCAGCTGCCTCTGCACTTTATCCAAGCGCAGCCGCCGAGCAAGGCTAGGGACGCAGATGTCGGCCGAGGAACGCCTCCACATCCGCCAGAACCGGCGCCAGGCCGCGGGCGGGCCGGCTCAACGCCAACAGCGGCTCGGCGTGCCCCAGCCTGGGATAACGGACGTGCTCCACGCCGACCCCCGCCTGGCGCAGACGCGCCGCCAGAGCCACGCTGTTGCGCGGATGGACCAGTTGGTCCCGCTCGCCATGGCCAAGCAGCATTGGCGGTGCTGCCGCGGTCACGTGGTTGATCGGCTGGGTCATGCGCGGCTCGGGCACCGCACCAAACGTCCGCAGGCTGATTGGTCCATCGAAGGGAAAGAAGTCATACGGCCCCGAAAGCCCCACCACGCAGCGCACCCGGTCGATCGACCCGTTTCGCCGCAGATAGGCTGGGTCGAGCGCCAGCATGGCCGCATTGTAAGCCCCCGCCGAATGTCCCATCAGCGCCATGCGCCGGGCATCCCCACCATACTGCGCAACATGGCGGGTCACCCAGTCAAATGCCATGACCCCATCGTGGAGGAAGCCGGGATATTCCACCTCGGGCACCAGCCGATAGTCGGCAATCACCGTTACATAGCCGAGCGCCGCCAGCGCCCGGCCGGCGAAGCCGTAATTGTGCCGGTCCCCATCCATCCACGACCCGCCATAGACGAAAAAAACCACGGGCACCGGCCCATCGGCATGTCGCGGCGCATAGACATCAAGTCTGTGCCGCTCCCCCGGACCATAGGCGACATCCCGCGCCACCAGGCGCGAACCGCGGTCCTTTGGACTGAGCGTATTGAAAACACTGAGGAGGGAGAGCGCCATGAAAGTTCCGCGTTCGCCCTAGTTACGCGCGAACCCACACAAATGTTTCGCTTCCCGGCACCGGGTCAAGCCCACCGGGACGCGATCTATTGGAACTACAAGCGCGGTCAGCGGGGCACGCTTGACCGCAAGCGCGGCAAAGCCGCAGCGCGGCCAGGGGATGGCGCATCACGTTAGTGATGCGACATTACTTGACCTTGACATTCAGCTAATCGGGTCGCTTTATGCGCCCGCAAACTCCACCTGCCTCTCGTGCCACCATGCTCGTCTGCCAGTGCAACATGATCACCTCAAAGGAGATCGAGGATATCGTCCTCGACCTGCTCCGTGCTGATCCGTGGCAGCTCGTGGTCCCGGCCAAGGTTTATTCCGAGCTCAATCGTCGCGCCAAATGCAGCGGCTGCGTGCCGAATGTGGTGGACATTATCGTCCGCGTCACCGAAAACTACCACGCGCAGCAAGCCCAACAGTCTGGCGACGTCGTTTCGCTTCCGACCGGGCTCGAAAAGCTCAAGCAGCAACGGAGTGGAGTACGTCGTGAAAGGCGAAGCACAGGTCATCGAGCGGCTTAACGAGGCCCTCTTCCTCGAACTGGGTGCGGTCAACCAGTATTGGGTCCATTATCGTCTTCTCGACGACTGGGGCTACAAGAAGCTGGCCTCCAAGGAACGCGCCGAATCCATTGAAGAAATGCATCATGCCGACCGGCTGATCGAGCGCATCATCTTCCTGGAAGGCCACCCGAACCTGCAGCGCGTCGCGCCGCTGCGAATCGGCCAGACCATCAAGGAAGTGCTCGAAGCCGACCTTGCCGGCGAATACGACGCCCGCGCGGCCTATAAGGCCAGCCGCGAACTGTGCGAAGAGCTGGGCGACTACGTTTCCAAGAACCTGTTCGAGGCCCTGCTGACCGACGAGGAAGGTCACATCGACTTCCTTGAAACCCAGCTCGATCTGCTCGCCAAGATCGGCGAAGAAAAATACGGCCAGCTCAATTCGGCCTCGGCCGACGAAGCCGAATAAGCCAATATCCAATTGCCTTGAACCGCCCGGTCATCGACCGGGCGATTCGGTTTTTGCGCTAGAGGTTGGCGGCGACCTCGATGAGAAAGCCACCCGGCGTCATGCAGTAAAAGCCGACGCTGCCGGTCGTGCCGCGCTTGTAGAACTGGATGCCCCCGGCTTCGACGCCGGCAGCGATCAGTTCAGCATGCTTGTCGCGCACCGCCGCCTCGTCGGCGACGAAAAAGCCCAGGTGAAAGTTGCGGGAATAGGCGATGACCTCGCCCTTGGCCGGAACCACCAGGTTGAAGACGAAGCCGTGGCCGTCATCGAGGACAGCGAAGGCATCGTTGCGATTGGTGAGGACGGTGAAGCCAAGAAAGCGCTCGAAGAACGCAATGGTGGCGCCGACATCGACCACTGCCAGGTTGGCGTGATTGAGTTTCATGTTGTGTCTCGGTTGAGTTTTCTGGTGTGATGACAAGCGCAAGGGCACCCTGGCGGTGCGCGCGCACGATTTTCACCAATGGAAGAGCGGGACATCGGGACCTCGACAAGCAAGACCATCCCGGAAACATTCCAGGACGAACTTGCCGTGGGTCCTTCGCGTCTACGACGCGGGACAGATCCCGATGGGATCGGTAGACACCGGACTTACCATACCGGCTTTGCTTTTCGGCTAGCGCGCGCTTCCTACACGGCGCGCGCCGGCCAATCAAGGGAGACGCAGCGGGGCTGCGCGACAACATGACCTGGCACACTGGCCGCCTCATCGACCACATCCATCTGCGGGCGCGCAATTTCAGTGCGACGCGCTATTTCTATGAAAAGGTGCTGGCGGCGCTGGACGTGCGCATCGAGCAGCAGGGGCAGGGTTGGTTCCAGGTCGACGAACTGTTCGTCGATGCAGCCGATGCCCGCACCACCCCCACTCATGTCCACCTGGCTTTCCAGGCCAGGGACCGGGACATGGTCGACGCTTTCCACAAGGCAGCCGTCGCCGCGGGCGGTACCGATAACGGCAAGCCGGGGGAACGCGACTATCATCCCGGCTATTACGGCGCCTTCGTGCTTGATCCGGATGGCAACAATGTCGAGGCGGTCTTTCACGGCCCGGCGCGGCGGTCGGCGGATTCGGTCAGGATCGACCCGATCTAGCCATCACCAGGGCACGATCGTTACTTCCGGCCAGACCGACTTGATGCGTGCGCCCTTGATCTCATGCGTCTGCCTGTTGTCGGCAACCGGATTGGGCGTAACCCGGAAGGCGAACAGGTCTTCAAGGCCAAAGGGCGCGTCGATCGTCATTGTATCGTCGCGCTCAAGCCGTGCCGCCACCGCATGGGTCTTGGACGCGTAGCGCAGCAGGCTTTCGCGCGCCGATGCGAGTGGAGCGAATGGAAAGCCGAACTTCTGCTCAAACCACAAATGTACGCGCGCCTGGTTGCGCGCCTGCACCGGAACCGGCATCGTGCCCAGGGCCTCGTGGAGGGTTTTGATGATGCGATCTTCCGCTTCCCACGACAAATCCGGGTCGAAATAGATCACATCGATATCGTTGACGCCGTGCAGCGCCGGCCGCTCGGTCAGGCTGTTCCACACGCAATTATAGATCGCGCCGGATACCAGCCAGGCGTCGGGAAGTTCGAGGTCCCTGATCGTGGTCAGCAGGCGCACCAGCGTCGGTTCCGCCAGGATGATGGCTTCGAGCGCCGCGCGCTGGGCCGCGCCGGCGGCGCCGGAGAATCGGAGGTGGTCGGTCATCGGTTTCCCAGTAGCCCTCATGGTGAGCTTGTCGAACCACGAGGCGTGCCGCGATGTGCCACGACCTCGTCCTTCGACAAGCTCAGGATGAGGTCTACTGATCGATTCTGCGATAGCCGCCTAATTCTCGATCGGCTGGAACATCGCGTTCATCTGTTGGACGATCTGGTCCATCGGCGCCACTGCGTCAGGCAACTGCTCCGGCGGCTCCGGCGCTACCGCGACATATGGCACTCCGCTCGGAAACGCCCCGAACATCTGGAAAAAGGCCACCATGTCGTCGAGCACGGGCATGCGCCAGCGCCAGAGGGCGCCGATCGCCAGCACCGGCTCCATGTGACCAAAGCCTTCGTAGTAGCGCGTCGTCACCCAGACACCGCTATCCTTGAGCTTCTGGGCAAACCGCTCGGTGTTCTGCATGCGTACGATCGGGTCGGTCGTGCCGGTCGCCAGGTACATGGGCGGCGCTTCGCTCGTCACCAGGGAAATCGGCTGCGTGCCTTCCGGATTGGGTGCCTTGCCGAACACGTCGCGCACTTCGTTATATTCGAACGGGTAGAAGTCGAACGGCCCCGAGAGGGCAGCAACGCCATGGATGGGCATGGTGACGCCGAATTCGCGCAGGAACGACGGGTCGAGCGCCAGCATCACCGCATTATAGGCGCCGGCCGAGTGGCCAGCCAGAAACAGCCGGTTGGGGTCGCCGCCATAGGTCGCGATATTGTCCTGCACCCAGCCCAGCGCAGCCGCACTGTCATAGAGGAAGTCTGGGTAGGACACTTCGGGATAGAGCCGATAGTCCGCAATGACGACGATGAAGCCGCGCGACGCAAGCGCCTGCCCGACGAATTGATATTCGTACTTCTCGCCTCGGCTCCAGCCGCCGCCATAGATGAAGAACACCACGGGCGCCAGCGCGCCGATCTCGGTGGGGGCATAGACGTCGAGCTTGTGCCGCGGCCCGTCGCCATAGGCGGCGTCGGTGACCACCTTGGCCGTGCCACCATCCATCGCTGCCGGCAGATTGAACGGATCCATGATGGATACCGCGTGGGCTGCCGTTCCCGGCAGGACCACGCTGGCAAGCAGGCCCGCTATGACGGCGCGGCGGGAGGGCGTGAAGGAAGAGGGCATGGGCATGGACAATTCAAAGGGGAAAGGCCGCTTGTTAGCGGCCAAAGCAGGGGATTTTGTGGCTGGTGCCGGGTGGCGGAATGGGCGAGGGCAGGCGCCTCACAATGGTTGGAGACAGGCCTGCCCTCTACTTAAGCCCGATAAAACTGCTCCCAAACCGTTAACGACGGGTTAACGCTTGAGCGCCTCGAGCAGGCGTCCGGAAATGTATCCGTCCGCCGGGAGGCCAGCTTGGTTCTGGTAAGCCAGCACCGCCGCGCGGGTCTTGGGCCCGACAACGCCGTCGGGCGAGCCCACGTCATATCCGGCCCGCGCGAGCAGCGTCTGCAATTCCGCCCGTTGCGCCTTGTTGAGCGCATAGTCGCCAGCCGGCCATGGCGTCGCAAAACTGCCGCCACCAATGATGCGGTCGGCCAGGTGCCCGACCGCCAGCGCATAGCTGTCCGAATTGTTGTAGCGCTTGATCACATCAAAGTTAGGCAGCAGCAGGAAGGCGGGACCATTGGCTCCTGCCGGCATATAGAGCCGCGCCATGTCGGTCGGCCGCGGGAACGGCTTGCCGGATACGCGCTGGATGCCCATGGCCTGCCACTGGCTGAGCGGTGCGCGCTCGAGCTGGCGGGCCGCAGCGAAATTGAAGCCTGAAGGCAGCTTGATCTCGTAGCCCCAGGTTTCGCCGGGGCGCCAGCCGAAATTGTTGAGATAGTTCGCCGTCGAGCCCAGCGCATCCTGCACCGAGTTCCAGATATCCTTGCGGCCATCGCCATTATAGTCGACCGCATAACGCATGAAGCTCGATGGCATGAATTGGGTATGACCCATGGCGCCGGCCCAGGACCCGGTCATGTTGCCGGCGCTGACATGCCCATCCGAAACGATCCGCAGGGCCGTCAGCAGCTCCTCGCGGAAAAAGTCTGGGCGATAGCCGCCCTCGGTGAGGGTGGCGAGCGCATGGATGGTGTTCTCGCCGCCCATGAAGCCGCCGAAATTGGTTTCCATGCCCCAGATGGCCAGCACGAATTCGGGCTGCACGCCCCAGCGCTGCTGCGATCCGGTCAGGGTCTGGTTCCATTCCGCGCGCATGGCCTGGCCCTTCTGGGCCTGCGCCGCCGTCACCCGCTTGTCGAGATATTGCTGCACCGTCTGCGAGAATTCGGGCTGCTTGCGGGTCAGCTCCATTACCTTGGGGATGTAGTTGTAGCCCGAAAACGCCGCCTCGAATGCGGCGCGACTGACGCCGCGTGCCTCGGCCTGCGGCCAAAGCCCCCGGACGAAATCGGCGCTGTTGGCCAGGCTCGGAGCGACCATAGAACAACTCAGCGCGGCAGCAGTCGCCAGCGCCAGGAGGTGACGGAGTGGGGCAATAGTCCTGCCGTTCGAATGCAACATGACGGGCCTCGTGATACGCAAACAACAGAAGTCACGGCGCGCCGGCTGTGCCGCAACGGGCGCGTATCACTATTTTAACCCACCAAATTAAGATCGACTTAAGGCAAACACCCGCCACGATCACGAAACGGTCAGGCCGGCTCCTCGCCCGCAGCCGGCAACAGGTTGCCGCCCTTGCCCGGCACATAGCTCACCCGGGGCGTGGGCGTCTGGATGCCGCGCTCGTCGAACAGCCGCATCACCAGCTCGCTATAAAGCCGCCCCGCACCCCACTGCTTGCCGGCCAGCGTCTTGATGCGCGCGCGCAGGCTCATGGAAGCCGGCGTGATGGCGATCAGCCCCTGCAGGTCCAGGTCATCGAGAATGACGTCCCGGTGTTCGGAGATTGCCATGACCTGCGCGAAGGCATCGCGCATGGTCTGCTTGACCGTCTCGATGTCGCTGTCTCGCGCCACTTCGAACTCGGCCACGTAGAACGAGAAGCCGCGGACCATGTTGCTGACCTGGTCGACCGACGAGAAGGGGATCAGGTGCACCGTGCCGCTCATGTCCCGGATTGTGACCGACCGGATGGTGAGCTTCTCTACCACGCCCGAGCGCCCGGCCGCTTCCACGACATCACCCTCGTTCATGATGTTTTCGAACTGGATGAAGATGCCGGTGATGATGTCCTGCACCAGCTTCTGCGCGCCGAAACCGATGGCAAGACCGATCACCCCTGCACCGGCCAGGAGCGGTGCGATATTCACCCCGATCTGGGCCAGCGCCAGCATCAGCCCGAACACCACCAGGGCGATGGTAAAGGCGTTCTTGAACAGGTTGAGCAACGTCTTCTCGCGCGCCGTCGGCGTCTTGCCGATGCTGGTATTGAGCCGATACTCGACCCAGCTGGCGACCACGACATGCAGCACCATGCAGACCATGATGATCAGGGCAGCCGAAATGACCGAGCCCGCCACCTGCTGTCCCCTTGCGCTGCCGATCCAACCGACGAAATCGAACAGAGCCCAGGCCTGGGCAATGGCAGCCAGTACGCCCGCAATCACCACCCAGCGCACCACCTGCATCACGGTCGGCACGAACGCTTGCAGTCGTGCCTCGAGCAAGGGCAGCCGCGCCTTGACGTCCTCGGGCAGCCGCAACCCAGCGCTGACGAAACGAGAGATGAAGCCCACGATGACGATGCCGACAAGGATGGCGATGACCGACTGAACGGTCGCCCCCAGCATGAAAGGCAGCGCCTGCTCGGGATTGGCAAACCAGACCACCAGGAGGGTGATCAGGTAGACGATGGCCACTACGTGCCAATATTGTCCCAGCACTACCAGCAGCTGGCCCGTTCCGTCATGGCCGCGTCGCTCGGCAATGCCGCTCAACCAGATCCGCACGTCGGTCTTGTTCTGCAGCACGATGACGATGCCAATGGTGACGGCCGTCGCCATGACCAGCACTTGCGCGGCAGAGGCAGCGCCGACCGACAGGTTTGCGGCCAGCAGGGGCGCCACGAACAGGAACGTGTAGCCGATCAGCGAGATGATCCGGCCAAGCCAGAAATACCAGTAGGCCGCATTGCCGTCCCCCACCGGCACCAGTCTGACCGCTTCGAAACGCGGGGAGAGGATGGATCGCATGGCCAGCTTGCTGAGCTCGACCAGGAGAAAGGCGTTGAGCAGCAGAGACTGATTGATGCCCATCCGCCCGGTTGCCCCCACCAGGAGCGCCACGACATTGCCGACGGCCCACGCCAGCAGCACTGACCCCAGGTCCACAAGCGCCGCGGCCATGGCCGCAAGGAGACGCGGGATCCAGCCGCGTCCTGCCGCACGACGGGCGATTACCCCCTGCGCCCACAAGACGATGATGCGAAAGGCAAGAAAACTGCCGAAGAGGCCGGCCGCCGTCAGCACGACGCCGATCGCGGCGTCTCGCAGGGCGTCGAGATCGGCGTCCATTGTTCCACTCAACCCCTGCTGCAGATCGACGAACATCTGGCCCAGCGCTTTCAGGGTCGCTGAGGTTCCCTCGGCTGCCGCTCGCGTATATTCGGCCAGTTGCCTGACAATGCTGAGGTCGGGCGGCGCATCGGCGGGCACGCCAGTCTCCTGGTTGGCGCGCTTCAGTCGGTCGATCAGGGCGGCGCGCGTCTGCTCGTTTTCGATGATGCGGATCAGCTCATCGAGGCTCGCCTCGCTGCTGGCGCTTTCGGCAGATGCCGGCTCTGCCGCAACGCCAGACGCTTGCGCGATGGCGAGGTTCGGAAACACCAGCAGAAGCAGCAAGAATAGAAAACGCATTGGCAAAGACCTGGCGAACGTCAGGGAGAGGGTGAACGGAGGACGATACCTGCCTGTCGAATGTGGATACGCTGAGGCGACAAGGAGGTTCAAGCGCCGCGGCGCCTGCGGACAACCCTCCTCCGGACTACCAGTCGCATCAGACAGCGCTTGAAACGACAAAACCCCCCACCGTTTCCGGTGAGGGGTTTTGAATTTCATTCGACATCTAAAGAGATCATACGTTTTTGGCAGACCTTGCAGCGACCTACTCTCCCAAGCCTTGAGACTTAGTACCATTGGCGCAGAGGAATTTGACGGTCGAGTTCGGGATGGGATCGGGTCTTGGGCTCCTCGCAAAAACCACAAGGTCAGCGAAAAACGTATGAGTGAATTCTGGTTGTTAGGACAACGCTTTCCCATGCAAGAAGCGTTATCTGGTGTCTTCTGAACCGATCACCACAACCTATGCGGACATAGATTAATGAGAACGATCAAGCCAATCGAGCTATTAGTACCGGTAAGCTTCACACATTGCTGCGCTTCCACACCCGGCCTATCGACGTGGTGGTCTTCCACGGCTCTCAAGGGAATACTAGTTTTGAAGGAGGCTTCCTGCTTAGATGCTTTCAGCAGTTATCCCGTCCGAACTTAGCTACCCTGCAATGCGGCTGGCGCCACAACAGGTCCACCAGAGGTTCGTCCAACCCGGTCCTCTCGTACTAGGGTCAGCTCTTCTCAATATTCCTACACCCACGGCAGATAGGGACCGAACTGTCTCACGACGTTCTAAACCCAGCTCACGTACCACTTTAAATGGCGAACAGCCATACCCTTGGGACCTGCTCCAGCCCCAGGATGTGATGAGCCGACATCGAGGTGCCAAACAATGCCGTCGATATGGACTCTTGGGCATTATCAGCCTGTTATCCCCAGCGTACCTTTTATTCGTTGAGCGATGGCCCTTCCACGCGGGACCACCGGATCACTATGACCGACTTTCGTCTCTGCTCGACTTGTCAGTCTCGCAGTCAGGCAGGCTTATGCCATTGCACTCAGCGGACGATTTCCGACCGTCCTGAGCCCACCATCGCGCGCCTCCGTTACTCTTTGGGAGGCGACCGCCCCAGTCAAACTACCCACCATACGCTGTCCCGGACACTGTTATGCCGCGGTTAGACATCTATGACGATAAGGGTGGTATCTCATCTTGCGGCTCCACAGAAACTGGCGTCCCTGCTTCAAAGCCTACCACCTATCCTGCACATGCCGACACAAATGCCAGCGTAAAGCTATAGTAAAGGTGCATGGGGTCTTTCCGTCTGACCGCAGGAACCCCGCATCTTCACGGGGAATTCAATTTCGCTGAGTCTATACTGGAGACAGTGGGGAAGTCGTTACGCCATTCGTGCAGGTCGGAACTTACCCGACAAGGAATTTCGCTACCTTAGGACCGTTATAGTTACGGCCGCCGTTTACCGGGGCTTCATTTCAGGGCGTTAACCCCTCCATTTAACCTTCCGGCACCGGGCAGGCGTCAGACCCTATACGTCGATTTGCATCTTCGCAGAGCCCTGTGTTTTTAGTAAACAGTCGCCACCCCCTCTTTTGTGCCACTCCTACCTGGTTGCCCAAGTAGAAGTCATGCTTATCCCGAAGTTACGCATGCAATTTGCCGAGTTCCTTCAGTATAGTTCTCTCAAGCGCCTTGGTATACTCTACCAGTCCACCTGTGTCGGTTTCGGGTACGGTCAATGTTGGTGGAGCTATTTCCAGGAACCGG